>NZ_JAMXWN010000009.1 GCF_024125425.1 Sporolactobacillus kofuensis | reverse complement strand
AGGTGGGGATCTTTTTTTTACACTTAATCAAGTGAACTAAAACTTGCGCAGCCGATAAAAGCCTTTATAATTCAAATTAGGATTATGTATTAATTCAGCAAAAAACGAATGTTCTACTGGTGCATTGTATCTAAATTCGGAATTCGATGATAAAAGGAGTTCATTATGGAGAAAAGAAGTTCAAATCAAACATTTCGATTAGTCATCATCGCAATTTTTTCAGCGATTATTCTCTTACAAAATATCTTGCCCTTTCTAGGCTATATTCCAATGGGTGCATTTAGTCTCACAATTATCCATATTACGGTCATTATTGTTGCGCTTGTTCTCGGTCCGGTGGAAGGTGCAATTATTGGTGGTGTTTGGGGAATGACGACGTTCATTCGTGCATTCACTTTTCCAAGCAGCCCAATTGCGCCTATAGTATTTACCAATCCTTTGATATCGGTATTACCACGTGTTCTTGTTGGTATTGTTGCCGGTTCTCTCTACCTAGCTTTGAATAAAACGAAAATATCGAGAACGGCAAGTATGTCCATTGCCGCACTTTTCGGATCATTAACGAATACCATTCTTGTCTTGGGATTAATCTTTTTATTCTATAGAACACCGTATGCTAATTTCTTGCAAATTGACGTGAGCAAACTGCTCCCTGCATTGTTAACCGTTGTATTAACTAATGGATTAGCTGAAGCGGCTTCTGCATGTTTTGTTACCCTATTCATTGCAACACCTTTGCTCAAAATAAAAAAGAAAATGGATCAATAATGTTAATGAATAAGATGTATGAAGAAATAATATTTGCCCCCTGGTCACACTGTGAATAAGATGTACTATTGAGCATCAGAAGACGGGTGGGGTGACGATGAACCGAGAAGAAGTTGCAGAAAATTTCGCCCTCTTATCCATTACGGTCGGGAAAGTAATGGCTGCTGCCGGACAGACACCGATACGTCAATTAGATCGAGAGACGCAAGATCAGCTTGTTTTTCTCGGGAGTCTCATCCAAGTGGCTGCAGGAACGTTAATTGCTGAATTTGTTTCTGATAATCCAACTACTCAATTCGGGATTGCATTAAACGTGATTGGCTATGGGTCATTTGTTATCCAGTTTATTCGAAATGAAGATGATCAACGAAGGTTACTTGCTCAAGGGATGTCTTCAAATCTAAAGGAAGTATTGGGGAATTTGCTGATATTAACGGATAAAGAACTGTCGAAGAAGAATTACGCACTTGTCGCAACTTTATTGCTTTGTTTAGGTAATTTTCTTCAAGCACAAGGAAAAAAGCGATTATTAGATTCAGCTGAAGATTTAACGTCTTTTGATCCGATTGTAACTGCCGGAACATGGGTAGAAGCTGGAGGAGCAGCTGTTTTTATGCTCGGTAGGCTTGTAGAAACGGTCGACTAATGAGAAAAAAGGGAAGGCACCTCACCAAGTACAGCTTTTCGGAGGAGGTGCCCTTCTTGATTCTTAATAATGATGAGGAAACGGAAAAATAAACGGTGGAATAAATAAGAAAAAGGGAAAGAAAAATCTGTTAAACCGTCTGAATCGACGACGCGGTCGTCCAGGTGCTGCAATAAATCGTTCATCTTCAGTGACGTCCTCAGGAATCATCATGACAACTCCTTGATCATTAACGTCTTCAATAATCCCTTCCATTTGTGATCCATCAGCCATTTGTGCGACTACATGATAATTCATATATTTTCGACAAAGGCTTTGGATTGACTCTTGATTGTTTGGGTTACCTGTATTCCTTTCTTCCATCTCATGTGGAACAAAAGGTTGCTGCATGTATAAATCAGCATAATTATCCATTTGCATCGCTCCTTTTCTCACATAGTGTATTCACCCAGATTAAACACGTGACAAGAGCTGAATAAAAGTCAAAAATAGTGGTATGTGTAAACTTTTTCTCAAAGGGAAGGGGTTAGGCAGGGTGGTGCGAAACCTTTGTGTGACTAACGAGCCAGGTGACACTGCAGATCCTACGCAAGGATGAGGAAGATCACGGATTGCCCGTGGTAAGCGCACACCGAAAGCCTCATTCCGAGCAAAGCTTGACAAAAGCTAAAAGGCGATTAAGAATATTGCATGTCACGCAATGTGGTATAATTAAAGATCTGAATTTGTTGGGTTATGACGTACAGAAGTAATTGTCGAGGATGGCGATGCATGATGAATAGAAAAATGAAAAGTGCTCAACTACTTAATCGAAATATCGATCTATTGAAATGTCCGATTTGTGCAGAATCATTTCAAGTCGTTGAGATGAAAAGTTTGATCTGTAAGCAAGGACACACGTTTGATCTAGCAAAACAGGGATACGTAAATTTCGCCACACGTCCAATACATACACATTATGGAAAATCATTATTTGAAGCGCGACAAAAGATTATTGTTACTCACAAATTTTTTGATCCTTTAGTACACCATCTAACAACAAGTATAGGCACACTTTCTGAGCCTTCAGATCATCACAGATCACTCTTGGATCTTGGATGCGGAGAAGGTTCGTTGCTTGCTGCGATCTGCAACAACTTATATAAGAATGATTCGTTAAGTGTTGTAGGTTGTGGAATAGACCTTGCCAAAGAGGGAATACAACTTGCCTCCAAACATTATCCGGATCAAATGTGGTTTGTCGGTGATCTTGCTCAACCAGTATTTGAAAATCATCAATTTGATTTTATTTTGAATATCCTTTCACCGTCAAATTATCAAGTGGTTAATCAACTCCTAAAGCCAGGCGGACATATTATTAAGGTTATTCCAGGTAGTCATTATTTACAGGAACTACGCTCGTTTTTCTATGGAGAAGAGAAAAATGTCTACTCAAATACTGATATTAAGGCTCTGTTTATGAAGCATTATCCAAAAACACGTTCAAAAAGGATTACTTATGACATTAAATTAAATCAAGAGGGAGTAAACGAAATTTTACAAATGACTCCACTTGCCTGGACGGCAACTCGGGATCAGTGTGAGCAATGGTTAGAAAAATCCTCAGCAAAAATAACTGCTGATTTTGAAATTCTGATTGGAGAAATGAACGGACATGATTCGTCAAAATTGCTCATAAACTAATGATCTAAAATTGAAGAATTTGATCAGATTTGAGTACTTATGATTGATTTTGAATGAAATGGTGTTACAATGATGGAGTGGAGGAATGATTATGTTGGCTGAAGAACGACAGCAAATGATCCTGAAAATCTTATCCGATACACGTGTTGTAAAGTTGCAGGAACTGGTTCAAATGTTATCTGCTTCTGAATCAACAGTTCGTCGAGATTTGCAAGAGCTTGAAGGTCGCCATCTTCTTCGACGTATTCACGGCGGTGCCTCATTGTTAAAGAAATTAAATGAGGAACCAGACATGGAATCAAAGACTTTAAGACATGTTCAGCAAAAGAAATTGGTTGCAAGATTTGCTTCTGAGAAAGTGAAAGATAATGATTGTATTTATCTGGACGCAGGAACCACTACTCTAGAAATGATTCCTTTTATTAAGGCAAAAAGTGTAACCGTTGTCACCAATGGACCTTCCCATGCAGAACATCTTGTAAGGAATGGAATTTTGTGTTACATGCTTGGTGGCTTGATGAAAGGTACGACAAAAGCTATTGTAGGGAACATAGCGTTACAGAATATTAATCTATTTCGATTTGATACTGCATTCATTGGCGCGAATGGTATTGATGCCTTAATGGGGTATACAACGCCGGATCCAGAAGAGGCTGCATTGAAACGACGCGCACATGAACTTGCTTCAACCACATATGTGTTAGCTGATAGCAGTAAGTTTGCAGAAATTTCATTTTGCAAAATGTTTGATCTAGGTGAGGCAACAATTATTACGGATGAATTACCCGAAAGATGCCAATCCTTAATTACAGATAAAGCAAACGTCTATATTGCAGATCATCCTTTGAATCCAATGGTATAACTCTTTTTATTGACTTGTCCGCCGTGTGCATCGGATGTTGGTAAAATTTGCGGTGATGAAAGCAATTAAAATTGAAATCTTTTCCTTTTATTTTATTAAAACCAACACAAATTTATTGTTCTGTTGAAAGTGGATTACAGAAAAGGAGTGTAGCACCAATGAAAATTACAGATTTAATGATTGAGCGCGCGATGGTTTTGGACATGCACGCGACTACCAAAGAAGGTGCAATTGATGAATTAATTGCTAGCCTTGAAAGTAACGGGAGAATTAATGATCCTAAATTATTTAAAGAAATGATTTTAAAACGTGAGGGACAATCGAGTACGGGTATTGGTGAAGGTATTGCGATGCCTCATGCGAAAACCAAGGCAGTTAATGAAGCAACGGTTGTGTTTGGACGTAGCAAAAAGGGTATTGATTACCAAGCATTGGATGGTCAACCATCCTACTTATTCTTTATGATTGCTGCCCCAGAAGGTGCCGCAGATGTGCACCTTCAGACCCTTGCTGCCTTGTCGCGTTTGCTCATTGATCATGATTTTGTTGAACAAGTAAAGAATGCAGAAACAGCAGCTGAAGTCGCAAAACTTTTTGATGACAAGCAAGCAGAACATGAAGCTGAAGAAGCAAAAGATGAAGCAAAGAGCGCATCGGAGGCGCCTGCCCAATCTGCTGATGATAAACTTGTCATTGCAGTTACCGCATGCCCTACAGGTATTGCACATACGTATATGGCTGAAGATGCACTGAAAAAGAAAGCGAAAGAAATGGGCGTCACGATCCGTGTTGAAACAAATGGTTCTGAAGGCGCAAAGCATGTACTTACAAAAGATGAAATTTCTCGAGCAGTCGGCGTCATCGTGGCTGCTGACAAAAAGGTAGAAATGGCGCGCTTTGATGGAAAGAAAGTGCTTCAAACGCCTGTAAGCGATGGGATTCGCAAGCCTGAAGAATTAATTAATAAGGCATTAAATGGACAAGCTCCGATTTATCACGCTGAAGGTGGCGCTATAGAAGAGGAAAGCAAAGGCGCAAAGACATCTGTTTGGGGAAAAATTTATAAAGACCTTATGAACGGTATCTCGCACATGCTTCCTTTCGTTGTTGGTGGCGGTATTCTTCTTGCAATATCATTCTTATTTGAACGACTTGGAAAAGACAACACCATTTTCCAAATGTTAAGTGCAATTGCCGGAGGAGACACGGGTGCATTTCACTTTCTAATAGCTGTTCTTGCCGGATTCATTGCGATGAGTATCGGTGATCGACCAGCGTTAATGCCTGGTATGGTTGGTGGATTCCTTGCTGCATCTTCTAGTGCTGGTTTTCTTGGCGGTTTAGCGGCAGGTTTCCTTGCAGGATGGGTGATTATCTTATTAAAGAATGTTTTCAAAGGATTGCCTCGAACTTTGGATGGCTTGAAACCAATTCTGCTTTATCCGGTGTTTGGTCTTTTGATTACTGGCGGTTTGATGTATTACATTCTGGATCCAATCTTTAAGTCAATTAATACAGGTTTAATTGGTGCGCTGAATCACCTTGGTACAGGAAATGCAGTTATTCTTGGTATTGTGCTTGGCGGAATGATGGCTGTCGATATGGGCGGTCCAGTAAATAAAGCTGCTTATACGTTCGCTATTGGTGTATTTACAAGTAGTGGTAACACGAACGGTTTGATGATGGCTGCTGTAATGGCCGGAGGTATGGTACCTCCACTGGCCATTGCACTTGCAACATCATTGTTTAAGAATAAATTCACGGAAGATGAACGTAAAGCAGGGATTACCAACTATGTTCTTGGATTGTCTTTCATCACTGAAGGTGCGATTCCTTTTGCAGCATCCGATCCACTACGCGTTATTGGTTCAAGTATCGTTGGTGCAGCAATCGCAGGTGGTTTGACTCAGCTATGGCATATTAATATCCCGGCTCCGCATGGTGGAATTTTCGTTGTCCTGCTGGGTAACCAACCTATTCTCTTCTTGCTTTCAATTGTCATTGGAACCGTAATATCCGGATTAATTCTTGGCTTTTGGAAGAAAGCAGTCACTGAAAAGTAATTAAATCACGGATCTTATTCCACAGTAGATAAAAGAAGTGTGTCTGAATGTTATCAGACACACTTTTTTATGTACATTAACATAATTATTTACAAGATGACAAATACTATATGAGATTGCCGCAATTATCTTGTATTTGGGTGTGAATCGCGTGATTTCTTTAAAGCGTTCGATCATCGGCACATTTTGTCTCGTGTTTGCTTTGTTTACCACTTTCTTTTTATTAATGAGTATTACTGGACCGCTGTTCATTGCGGGAGATTACTATGGAAAGTTAGCATCAGCGCCACTAGAACTCACTGCTTTACTGTTATTTTTCTCGTGTGTATATTTTCTCTTCTTGATTTCTATAGATAAACTCTTATCTTTCAGAACTGATCATGTATTCGAAAAATGGAATAGAACATTGATGTTCACTATTCTCATTCTTGAATGCGCAATTCTAGTCTTGTTTCATGGCATTCAGCCTCCGGAAATCGATGGTGGCCATGTATTTATGAAGACGCTTGAATTACTAAAGCACAAGAGTAACCTCGAAGACACATTATATTTTCAAGTCTACCCGAACAACATTCCGGTGACGATCATACGCTATTGGATCTATTATTTATTGCCGACAAGTGAAGTTAAATTTCTATTTGTTATTGACCATGTCGTATGCATGACGCTTCTTAATATCGGCATTTATTTTTCTTGGAAGCTTGTTCACGATCTTCTTGGGCCTAAGATGAGCGTCATGTTTCTTATCTTGACCCTGACCTGCCTTCCGATATTTTTCTATAGTTTGTATTTTTATTCGGATACTCTGATGATCATGATGCCACCGCTGCTTTGTTATCTTTGGCTTCGTGTTGAAAAGCGACGACGTTTTTTTGATTCTATACTCTTTTGCATGATGCTTGTTATCGGTTGTTTGATTCGACAGAATCTCATACTATTTTTACCAGCGCTCATCATCTTTCTGATTTTACGTGCTCAATGGAAAAGAATCCTCGTGTTGCTCACGTTGACGATAATAATGTTTCTGCTTGTACAGGTACCATTAAAAATCTATTCAGATCATCTGCACTTTGAGGCTAACCCACGGTATGAGATGCCCAATTTGCACTGGGTGATGTTGGGACTTTCAGAGCAAGGACGGTATCATCTCACGGACTTTAGACGAAGTTTAACGCCGATGACGCAACAGCAGAAAAAACAAGTGGAAGGGCAAGAGATAAAGTCACGCCTTATAGATCGGAATTTTAGTGAACTTATCATGTTATGGCTCACTAAAGCTTTTCGCGTCTATGCAGATGGTTCATTAGGTTACTACTGGTACACAGGCAATACATTGCAACATACGCTGGCCTATGATTATTTTTTTGGTGGTCAAAAGCAACTGACAGTATTCGTTATTCAGATTTCTCATAGTGTAAACCTATTTTGCTTGTTACTGTCAACCCTCCGATTTTTCCGTATAAAAAAATTGGATCTAAACCTTCTGATACAGATTATGTTATTTGGGAATTACTTGTTTTATATCTTTGTTTGGGAAGCGGAGCCTCGCTATGCATTGCTCTTTATGTTTCCAATGTTAATCGGAAATTGTTATGGTTTGAATGAGGCTAAGTATCTCATTGGCAAATGGGCAAATCGAAAGGGGAAGGATGTAATATATACGGGTACGCCAAGAATTGTCGCTCATCTGCTCTTTTGTACGCTGATTAGTGTTGCAGCGATGCGTATCATCCCTTTAACACAAATTCCAGATCTACACTATCGCTATGCGGTCAACCAAAATCAATCAAAAGGTTCTATACATGCGCGAATTGATAAGACACATAGAATCAGGCAAACCTTTTATGCGGATCGTTCGTTTGATCAAATCTCTCTAGGAAGGGTGCGAAGTGAAGGAAACGGGCACTATTTAGCAGCAATTTATGCATTAGACAATAAGAAGCTTGTTGAAAAAAAGTTATTTACAGAGCACGATCTAAAATTGGGCAAACTTTCTGATCTAGAATTACAGAAAGCATTGCCCGGTGGTAAGAACTATTATCTTGAGATCTCTCAAATATATCGGAACAAAAATGCTCGGCTATTTTTGGCGATTCATGGAAAAGGATTATTTGAACAAAGAGATTTATATGTTGGTGGTGCACTTTATCAGAATAAACAGGAACTAATCGGAAAAGATCTTCAGTTTCGTGTTTTTATGAAAGAAACTCGTGGCTATCTAAGTATGCCTGTGTTTATTTTTCTCTTTTCTTCAGCTTTTACGATGCTCATTGTGTTTGATGTAGCATTTAGAAAAGAAGAACTTGACCGGTTATCACTTCAGACAGACATCCCCTAAAGAGCGCAGAGTGCTCGCAAATTGGACAAGTTTGGCGGGGACCGGGGACCCTACTTGTTCTTACAGTACATATCAGACAGTTATAACGCTCTAGGAGTTGTGTAAAAAAAAGAGCTTAAGTCGATTAAGCTCTGCAAATTACTCGGTTATCCATTCGATAAAAATTGTCCGGATTCTTTCGCGTGTATTCGGTTCAGTTGCATCAACAAGAGCATCAAACCGATCAATGAAAGTATTGGTGCAGTAAGCGCAAGAAAATGTAACGGGAGGTAAGTGACGGATAGGCCACCAAAGAACGCACCGGATGCATTGCCAATATTCATTGCCGATTGATTCAGCGTGCTCGACAAGAGTGGTGCTCCTTCAGACAATACCATGCTTCGAAATTGAAGGATTGGAGACTGGGCAAATGCCAAGACGCCGAATAGGAAAACGGCCAGAACCATCAGAATCCCATTGGATTGAACAAAGAATAAGATCAAGAAGAAAATTTCCAAAGCAATTAAGAGGCCGATCAATGATTCGTTTAGACGCCAATCTGCGAGTTTACCTCCGATTAAGTTGCCAATGGTTACACCGATTCCGAATACGATAAGTGTGAAATCTACAGCGTGATCACCAAATCCGGTAATTTGTTGCAACACAGGAGTGATGTACGTGAAGAATGCAAAAACGCTGCCAAAACTGAATAATGAAATGAGCAATGTCACCCAAAGTTGACCGCTTTTTAACACAGCGAGTTCTGTTAAAAGCGTGGACTTCTGCTTATTTTTTTGTTTGGGTACAAGAAAGAATAGACCGAGTACGGCAATGATTCCAATAATACTGATAATGAAAAAGCTCGCTCGCCACCCAAGACGCTGGCCAATAAACGTACCAAAAGGAACGCCAACAATATTGGCTACGGTTAACCCGGAGAACATGAGCGCCATTGCAGATGCTTGTTTGTTTTTGGGCACAAGACTAGCTGCCATGATGGCACCAAGTCCGAAAAAAGATCCGTGCGCGAGCGCTGTAACGACTCGACTTAGCATTAATAATCCATAATTCGCCGAGAGTGCCGCAAAGAAGTTTCCAATGCTGAAGATCGCCATCAAGAGCATCAGTACATTCTTACGAGCCATTTTATAGGTCGCAACAACAATAATGGGACCGCCAATCGC
The DNA here is from genome assembly GCF_024125425.1 of Sporolactobacillus kofuensis. Lineage (GTDB taxonomy): Bacteria > Bacillota > Bacilli > Bacillales > Sporolactobacillaceae > Sporolactobacillus > Sporolactobacillus kofuensis. Next base: position 137,180 of record NZ_JAMXWN010000009.1, on the reverse strand, counting down.
AACACTTAATGCATATCCAGTGATTAGCTGGCCTGCAGCGGCAGTCGTGACATGAAGATCACCGGCGACATTGGGAAGTAAGCCCATAATCACAAATTCGGTCATACCGATTGCGAAGGCACCGATGACTAATGTCCAAAGTGAAAGTGGATAAGTTTTCATTGTGATCCTCCTTAATTATGTACAAAAAAAGCGTATCAAATGAATGCAGAATTGTGAAATGATCTGCTTAAATAAACGTTTTTATCAATATTATTTGGAGAAGGGCTATGTATGCGGTAAACTAACCTTATAGGGTTAAACATTACTCATGAATAGGTGATTGAATTGAAAATTGGATTAATTGGTTTAGGTAAAATGGGTTACAATCTTGCAATGAACATGTCAGAACACGGATTTGAAATCAAAGCTTTTGACTTATCGCAAGAGGCAGTAAAAAAGGCAGCAGAATCTAAGGGCATTGAAGGCTTTGCTTCGCTTGAATCGCTAGTAAAAGCATTGGGAACCCCGCGTGTATTTTGGTTAATGGTACCTGCAGGCGATCCGACAGAACAGACGCTTGCAACATTATTGCCCCTTCTTGATCAAGGAGACATAGTTCTGGACGGCGGAAATTCACGGTACACAGATTCTATACGCCGTTACGAGTTGTGTAAGGAGAAGGGCGTTTCCTTTATGGATGTCGGTACTTCCGGTGGGATGAGTGGTGCACGAAACGGTGCATGCGTGATGGTTGGCGGTGACGAACGTTCATTTAGTTATGTTGAACCTTTGTTTAAAGCGATTTCAGTTGAAGATGGTTATTTATACACAGGCAAAGCAGGAAGCGGTCACTTCTTGAAGATGGTGCATAACGGCGTGGAATACGGTATGATGCAGTCTCTTGCTGAAGGATTTGAAGTATTGCAGAAGAGTGACTTCGACTATGATAATCAGGCGGTAGCAAAGGTTTGGAATCACGGATCTGTAATCCGAAGCTGGCTCGTCGAATTGCTCGAGGATGCATTCTCAAAGGATGGTAATCTTGATCAAATTAGTGGGGTAATGGCTTCTTCCGGTGAAGGAAAGTGGACCTTAGAAACGGCACTTGATATGCAGGTGCCAACTCCTGTAATTGCATTGTCCTTGCTCATGCGTTACCGTTCTCTTGAGAGTGATACGTTTACAGGAAAAGTCGTTGCTGCCTTACGTAATGAATTTGGTGGCCATGCGGTCGTTAAAAAATAATACAACAGAAAGTGAGGTTCGGTCCTATGTAGATCGAACCTTTTTTATAGTTATTTATAATGAAAAAAGCTCATTCGGGGGAAACCCGAATGAGCTTTAAACTTAGAGAATGAAATTACAGAAAGCGGCGTACGACTGTCTTCATTGGCGGCATTTTTTCTAATTTGTGATTTTCCGCAATTGATTTCGCAGTAAATCGAGCATAGCCCTTTGCTTCATCCATTACGATTTTACCTGGTAGTGGAGCAGCATCGACGTCAACGACAACATCAAGGATAACCGGAACTTCTGAAGCCTTTGCCTTTTCAAGAGCAGGTTGCAGATCTTCGTATTTTTCAACACGATAGCCGACACCGCCACAAGCTTCAGCAAATTTGGCATAATCTATATCTCCAAAGTCTACAGCATATTTTAATTGTCCTGCAGATTGTTGTTCATATTTAATGAATGCAAGTTGTTTATTATTAAGAACAACAACGATGATTGGCATCTTATAAGTAACCGCTGTGACAAAGTCCTGCATAACCATCGCAAAAGCACCATCACCTGTGATTGCAATCGCTTGACGATCAGGGAATGCTTGCTTTGCAGCAATGGCACCCGGAAGGCCGCAACCCATTGTACCCAACCATGCAGATACAATGAAGTCTTGTTTCTCTGAAACTTTGAGATAACGTGTTGACCAAACGGTTGACGTACCTACATCGACGGAGTAAATCGTATCTTCTTCAGAAATCGATTCGATTCCAGCCATGAGTGCTTCCGGAGCAATTGGAGTCTTTTTATTGTCTTGATCTTCGGACATCCATTTCCACCACGTGCTCATCTTATTCTGGCAAGTCTTGAGGAAAGGACGATCCGCAACAGGAGTCGTGTGATCTGTCAAATAAGAAAGTGCTTCAGCTGCATCGCCAACCACACCAACGGTCACGGAATAGCGTTTGCCGATTTTGACTGGATCGATATCGATCTGAACACATTTTGCACCTTCTGGCAGGTAAGCAGCATAGGGATAATCCGTACCAATCATAATCAGTAAATCTGCACTCTTCATAGCTTCATAGGCCGGCTTTGTTCCAATTTTGCCGATGTTCCCAATGAAGTTCGGGTGATCGTCAGAGAGGGAACCCTTTCCAGGAAGTGTTACAGCTACTGGTGCAGAAATACGTTCAGCAAATGCTTTCAGTTCTTTTTTTGCACTTTTTGCACCAACGCCAGCCAAGATTACTGGGTTGTTTGCGCTATTGATCAAACGAACAGCATCGTCCAAATCACTCTGAACGAGACCCGGAGTTTTCTTTTCAAAAACTGTAGCTAATTGCGGAATGTTATCCGAAATTTCACCAAGAACAATGTCATCAGGAATTGACAGAACTGCTACACCACGTTTCTGGTAAGCAGTACGAATTGCTTGATTGACTACCGCTGGGAAACTTTCAGCACTGGTAATATCCTTGTTATAGACTGCAACATCCTTAAATAATTCAACTGTGTTCACTTCTTGAAAATAATCTGTACCTGTTAATCTTGCAGGAATGTGTCCAACAAGAACAAGCATTGGTACATGATCCATCTTTGCATCATACATACCATTCAATAAGTGAATCGCACCAGGTCCGCCGATTGCCAAACAAACGCCAATCTTGCCTGTAAGTTTTGAGTATGCTGCAGCAGCTAAGGAAGCAACTTCTTCGTGCCGTACCGTGTAAAACTTAATCTTGCTTTCTTCTTTTCTTAGAGCTTCGACCATTGTGTTGATCGAATCACCAGGGATACCATAAATATGATTAATACCCCAGTTTTCAAACAGTTGCACAACTGCTTCGCTTGCTTTAATTTTTCCCATAATCTGGGTTCCTCCTTCAGAATTAAGCGCTTGTCTTGAATCAGAAAAGTGATTTCTAATCAAGACTTCTATTTGTATATATGTGACAAAAAATTGAACCTTATGGGTCTATTTTATGACTAATTCCAAAAAAAGCAAATGGTTATGCTCTCAAGACGGACAAATTTATCCATATTTTTATCTTTTGTTTCTAAGAAACTGTTCTTATAATAGATAAGAGTTAACTGAAGGAGGCGGTATGATGAGCTTTGTTTCAATCATCGCAACGGATCATTGGATTTCTACGGTAAGTGATGGAAATCTTGTTGAGTTCTCGGAAAAAGGTACGTGGGCTATTCGTCCTGGCCAGAAACAAAATTATGTTCAAATATCTCAAAGACAATGCATTGTTTGTACAGGGAGTGCAGAACTATGGGAACGTATAAAGAAGATGTTTCCTTATACTCAAGAACGCTATGTATTAGAACAGGATTTGTTCGGTAAGTTGAAAGAGATCATCAGCTTGGTTCCTGCAGAGCGTCAAGATGTACTTGTAGCGATTTTGGATGCCCAAGAACAGGTGATCTGTCATATGATCTCGAATCAGACTGGTGCAGAATGGACCCAAATTCAGCCGACATCTCGTAGAATGGGCACGCTTTTTTTGGCGGGAAGAATGATTGATGAGCAAAAAATTCAACAAATAGCAGAAGAATTCAATCGTCTGCTTCAGGTGTTCGGGAAGAATGATCCGAGGCAAGTGATGCTTGCACAAAAAGAGTTGAACAAATACGTTACTGTACTCGATCCCACAGTAGGTCAGCGGGTCTTTCATTTGTTAATCAAAAAGGATTGAAGAACTAGAGAAATTCATCTGTACGGGTATATGAAATGATAAGTATAATCTTAGCTTGTTTTAATCATCTTGTTTCTTAAAAGCGCCCAGAGCGAAAAATTGAAAATAAGACAATCATCACCATAAAAAGGAAGAGTGTTACAGCAATGCCGAGTATTGGGACATGACTAAGAAGAGAACGGGTGCCGAAGGATTCGCCAATGATGATACTTGCGAGTATGATACTGAGCGCGAGCAACATGATGCTGAATGATATGCGATTCGCTGCACGATCAACTTTTGCGAGCAGAAATTCCAACTGAGGAAGTTTCATTTCGACGCGTGTTTTTCCATGATAGAGTCGTGTTAAAGTTTTTCTCAAGAGGGCGGGGATTTTAATACCATTATCAACGACATCATAGCCGCTCATAAGTATCCTCCTCGTAATCTCATTCGGATTTAGTCGTTTGAAGAATAGCCTTTGTCCATAAGGCTCTGCAAGTTCAAGAATACTAATATCGTGATCAATTTGGGTTATTAATCCTTCTAAAGTGATTAAAGCCTTTCCGAGTAACGTATAGTTTTTGGGAATACTGATTCGATGTTTTTTAGTAACCCCAAACACATCATGAATGACTCTTCCAATATGAACATCTTTGAAGGGTAACTGATAGTATTTTTCACGCAACAGATCAAGATCTGCTTTGAATTGTCGCTCATTCAAATCATCTGGTAGGATGGTCATTGATGAGATGGTGTGATAAAGCATCTCTGTATTTCCTTTCATCAACCCTATGATTAAGTCTCCGAAATCACGTTTCATTGCTTCATTTAAATAACCAACTTGACCAAAGTCAATATAACCAATTTTATTTTCTGGAAAGAAGAAGAGATTACCCGGATGTGGATCACCATGAAAAACACCACAGATAAGTGCTTGATCAAGGAATGAACGAACTAAACGCTCACAAATTATTTTATTGTCGATAGTTTCTACCTTGTCACGGATAAGCCGATCATATTTGTAACCATGAATATAAGTGAGCGTAAGTATTCTGTGTGTGGAAAAGTTGCGGTATACACCGGGGATGATCACATGTTCATTGTCTTTAAAGAAATCATGAAGTTTTTCGGTTGCACGTGCTTCAGCTCTATAATCCAATTCATTACGAATTGCCTGGGCAAACTCTTCGACAATAGCGCTGATTTGGTATGTACGCGCCCATTCGTATCTTTTTTCTACCAGTGATGCCAAATCCAAAAGAATTTCAATATCCTTTTCAATAATATTTTCAATGTTCGGTCGCCTAATTTTAACCGCGACTTCTTCTCCGCTTTTTAATAACGCACGGTGCGCTTCCGCAATGGATGCAGCTGCGATACACTTTTCATCAAAATCTGCAAAGAGCTCTTCAACGGGTGCTCCAAGCTCATTTAGAATGATCATTCTGATCGTTTGTGAATCAATAGGGGTCACATGATCTTGAAGGTCGCGCATCGCATCAGCAATTTGTTCGGGTAGGATATCTGTACGTAAACTAAGGAGTTGACCAAGTTTAATAAAAGTTGGTCCTAGTTCTTCAAACATCGAGCGAATACGTTCGCCTATCGAACTTTGTTCATTGCCATTTCCTGAAAAGTCCGAAATCAACTGTTTTGGTAAAGAAAGAAGATGAAAGAGGCCAACATCCCGTACAATATAACCAAAACCGTACTTTACAAGAATAGAGACTATTTCCTTATATCTTTTAATTTGGCGGATATGTTTTCCGATCATGGACATCACCTAACTAAGTTATTTATTCTTAGAATCCATAGTTCTGCCTTTTATCTTAATGTTCCCTTATGCACCAAATCCGATCACTATTCATTTCTAAGTCACGCGCTCGTCCCCATTGTGAAGCATACATTTGCTCCAACTTAACCGACTTGGTTTATCTTGTACACGATGAGTGTCGTGTAACCCTGTTTACATAATTGATTGTAGCAAAAAAGCCTGAGAGTACGTGAGCTTTTCTCAGGCTGAAAATATTTTTTTTAATTTATATAGTAATTCAAATTACTTTATCGAACGAAAAACACCGACTACTTTTCCTAGGATGACACAATTGTCAAGTAAAATGGGGTCCATCGACGAATTTTCAGGTTGAAGCCGAATATGATCTTCTTCTTTAAAAAAACGTTTAACGGTTGCTTCATCCTCATCAGTCATTGCGACGACGATTTCCCCATTTTCAGCTGTTCGTTGTTGACGAACAATCACCATATCACCATCAAGAATTCCAGCATTGATCATGCTTTCTCCAGATACATTGAGGATAAATGCTTCATCATCCTCAACCATTGAACTCGGGACCGGAAAGTATTCTTCAATATTCTCTACAGCACTGATTGGGAGGCCAGCCGTCACTTTACCGATAACTGGGATATTTACTGTCCGTTCCGTAAATATGTCTCCATCATGATCCAATACTTCAATTGCACGAGGTTTGGTTGGATCGCGGCGTATGAACCCTTTCTTTTCGAGTCGTGCAAGGTGACCATGAACAGTCGAGCTTGATGCGAGACCAACTGCTTCACAAATCTCGCGTACAGAAGGTGGATAGCCCTTGCTTGCAACCTCATGTTTTATAAAATCTAAAATAGATTGTTGTCGATTTGAGAGTTTCATGATGTTTCTCCTTTTCCTTATCCTGTAAATAGTATAGCATTCACAATAACTGGATGCAAACATTCGTTCGAGAGTATTGACACAAATGCATGTTCGCATTAGAATTAAGAAAACGAACAAATGTTCTTGAGAACAAACATTCCTTATGGGGGTAATTTGAAATGAATTCAAATGCAAGGAAAAGCACAAGAGGAATCTCTTTCATCATCTTATTTGTCATTATGTCTGTTGTTTTATTTTTTACTTTAACGAATACGGTGGCTGCCGATCAAAATAAATATAAAACGATTACGGTTAATTCAGGAGATTCATTATGGTCAATTGCTGAAAACTATCAAAAAGAAAATCAAAATTTATCAAAACAAGCCTTCGTCCATTGGGTTGAAAGTAAAAATGGGTTAATAAGCGCACACATTGTACCAAATCAAAAATTAATGATACCTGTTCAAAAGTAGGATTTAGCGAAGTGTCGAAGGATGTCTAAAGTTTATCGTTGGCAAAGATTTGTTTTTATGTTACACTGTTATATAACAAAGGGATGGAATTTATGATGTTTTGGTACAACAATCGCCCTTTATGTAGTATTGTTTTATAATTGCTAAGTTCCATTAATGTCAGTAATCATTAATGGCCATTTTCATCCTCCTTCAGAAGAAAGCATTTTCTTAAATAAGAACACGCTTTCTTTTTTTTGTTACTTTGTCCGGAATATGTTAAAAAAATGCTGATTTCATGAGGGACAAGGTTGACCTTAAATCCAGTGATAGTGTACACTGAACTATGGAACTTGAACATAAGGAGGAAGCAGACGCATGCTCTGGTTATACATAGTCGTGGGTGTGATTTGCCTAGCTGTCGGTTTAATTCTCGGCTTCTTGATCGCCCGTAAATATATGATGAATTACCTGAAGAAAAATCCACCGATTAATGAAAACATGTTGCGCGTAATGATGGCTCAAATGGGTCAACATCCATCGCAAAAGAAGATCAATCAGATGATGAAAGCTATTAACAATCAATCGAAATAAAATACCTTGCTACATCAATCAGATTTATCACCGACTTCTGTTGAAAGATGAACCAACAGAAATCGGTGATTTTTTTGCAATTTATTTTGAAAAGCGTCATGGATGAATACATTGACTACCGCATTGCTAAAGGGTTTACTCGGGTCTAAAAAGTGGTGGATCCTTGGGAAGAGCGAAAACTAAGATCAGATAAATGATGATTGCTACTGGAGATTTTGCAAATATAACAGATATAAAAAAAATTAAGCGTACGGCAAAAGAGGATATACCAAAGAACTCAGCAATGCCTCCACAAACACCAGAAAGAACACGATCGGTTCTCGATTTCTTTAATTTTGGACTATACATAGTTTCTCCTCTGTTGAAAAAATTTCGCTTAACTCTTTAGCAAATTATCAATGGTATCAAGTTCAATACGCGACCATTATCTCTTCCTAACCAATTTACCATAAGAATGAATTAGGCCATACCTTAATTTCAAAAAAATGACCAATGTTAGCGAAAGAGTAAGTACATGAGAGCGCACATTTTATTCTTTGAAGACAAAAAAGACTTACGTTAGAATAATGAAGCTAAAATAAGAAAAATGTTACAGGGAGGTAGCAATGAATCATAATTGAGCAAAATGTGAGTTTCAAGACATCACTAAGAGAAGAAGTTATGGGATCATAAGCTTTTCTAAATTTCTAGGCGCTTATTCAGAATTTAAAACGGGTGCTCAAGTAAGCTTAGTTATTGCAGATAAATTCAATAGGAATAAAGTTATGGAGGCAATCAAACATTTTCCTTCCTTTTATAGACTTTTTAAGAGAGATTGCTGAAGCAGGAATTGTTTTCTATCGCGTGAGCAGCCCAGAGAAAAAAGTCATTTATTTCGGCATTGGAAAAGAAGAAATTGAAGAGAAACTTAGACTACAGTAGTAAATGATTAAGAATGTAGAAGTGGTCGTCCTTTTTCTTATTTCTCAGAAGTGGATGCTACTACATAACATGTATCATGTATTACAAAAAGGGCTCCACAATCATTAGATTATGGAGCCCTTAAAAATAGTTAAATAAGTTATTTTTAGTTCAAAATCTTATCAATGCCTTTGATAAAGTCATCCATATCATCCGGTGTACGGCTTGTGACTAAGTTATTGTCGATAACTAATGGTTTATTTTCTAGTACTGCACCTGCATAGTACAAATCGGGCTGAATGGATTTATAGGCAGTCAATGTACGACCCTTTGTGAGCCCAGTCTGAATGAAAAATTGCGGACCATGGCAGATGGCGAATAAAGGTAAATCATACATTAAGAAGTACTTAACAAATTCAACAAAACGGTCATCAACTCTCAATTGATCCGGAGAGAAACCGCCAGGAAGCAATAATCCATCAAAATCTGTTGGTTTCACTTCATCAATACCAGCATCAATTGTGAATTTTGTTCCTCGTTCACCAGTTATGATGTTCCCTTTGTTGTATTCAATTAACGTTACTTTGTGGCCCATTTCTTCAATTGCCTTTTTTGGGGCAGCGAGTTCAACATCCTCAACATTATTAGTGACTAAGACAGCAATATTTTTGCTCATTGAAATAGCTCCTTTAATAAAAATTTACTACCTTTTAATGGTATACCTAGAATTTCATCTTGAAAATTACGCACTTTTTTGTGATCAGGTAACCAAAATGTTACTATATTTAGTAGTAAAGGTTAAAAGGGAGCCGGTTTTAGTGACTGATTACTTAAGAAAAGAAGTTAAAAATAAATTGATAAATGGCGATTACAGCTGTGCAAAGGAATTTACATTATCCATGTTTAGTGGCAAGTGGAAGATTGTTATTTTATATCACTTGGGTATTGACGGAATTTATCGTTTCGGAGAATTGAAACGATTATTGCCACAAGCATCTAATAAGATGCTCACGAAGCAGTTACGTGAAATGGAAGCGGATGGAATCATATCGAGAACAATCTATCCTGAGATACCCGTTCGGGTGGACTATTCAATTACAGATTTAGGTCAATCATTAATACCAATCATTGTTGCGATGTATGAATGGGGGGAAGAGCGACTAAAGAGCATGAAACAAGACGTAAAATTTAGTATTAATGAAGAAGCAATTAAGTAAAAGAAAAAGGATCATAAAAAGAATCGATTTTTACTAAATTGCCATCGCGTGAGAAGAGGATCTCATGCAATGTTTTTTACAAGCAAAGAAAGTATATGCTATTAAAGCAAGAGGTTATGAATCAAATGCGTAAATGCGAGACTCCTACGGGAATCGCGAGCCAAGTGACACCCCACAGATTACTGGTTGTTTGAGGAGGCTCACGGATCGCCCGAGGCTGTCTTTGCTGATGCGAGCAACTGGAGCGTCATAAAAATCGGGTATGATTTAAGAACTTGGCGTTTTTTGCCCGGTTTTTTTATTGATTGAATATATATAGATGTCTAGACAACTATATATGTTTGGTGCTAAAATAAAAGAAAAAGGAGCGATGGATGTGTCGATGAAAATTGAAGGCTGTTCCATTTATTTTAATAATGAATGGATTAATAAAGGGAGTCTTATGGTCGAGAACGGGAAGATTGTTGGCGCTAGATCAAATCACACGGATTCAGTATCTCAGACGCTTCACTTTCCAAGCAATTACAAATGTATCCCGGGTATGATCGATATGCATATTCATGGCGCAAACGGTTCTGATACGATGGATGCCACTCCGGAAGCATTATCCAATATCGCTTCAACGCTTGCAAAAGAGGGAACAACTGCGTTTCTCGCCACAACAATCACGCAATCCGTACCTGCAATTGAACAGGCAATAGTAAACGCCGGACAGATAATGGGTCATCAACATGACGGTGAAGCCGAGATTTTGGGCATTCACTTGGAAGGTCCATTTATTAATCAAGAAAAGGCGGGTGCTCAACCGGTTGAGTTCATCCGGGAAGCTGATTGTGCGCTTTTTGATAAATGGCAGAAAATGTCTGGACATGCAATAAAAGAAGTAACCCTTGCTCCGGAAACAAAGGGTGGTCTTGATTTGATTAAACATTTGGCTGATCAAGGAGTTGTGGCTTCTATTGGACATTCCAATGGTACACATCAAGATGTGATTCAAGCAGTCAATGCTGGAGCAACTCAGGTTACCCATCTATTCAATGGGATGAGGGGCTTGCATCATCGCGAACCCGGTATTCTTGGAGAAGCTCTGATCCATCCACAATTATATACGGAGCTCATTAGCGATGGCCATCATATATGTAAGGAAATGGTTGATCTTGCATTCAGATTAAAAGGCAGCGAGCGCATGATCCTCATAACCGATTCGATGCGAGCAAAATGCCTCAAGAACGGTGTCTATGATCTTGGTGGCCAAGATGTCTATGTGAACGATGGACTCGCGCTTCTAAAGAGCGGAACAATCGCCGGAAGTGTGCTAAAGATGGATCAGTCGTTAAAAAATATGTTGGCATTTACGGATGCAACACTTGACGACATTGTACAGATGGGAGCTATAAACCCCGCGCAGCAATGTGGTGTTTATGAGCGTAAAGGCTCACTTGAAGAGGGTAAAGATGCTGATTTTATTATTCTTAATGAGAAAAATGAATTGGTTCTGACTGTATGCCGGGGAACGATTGCTTATCAAAAAGAGGAGGAACGTTAAGATGCACTTAATTTCAGTAACAAATAATAATGAGATGAGTCAAAAAGCGGCAACGATCATCTCAACTTTAGTAACGCAGAAACCGAATGCGGTCCTTGGACTAGCGACAGGTGGTACGCCAGAAAAAACGTACAAAGCGCTCGTGATGGACCATCAGCAAAATGGAACAAGCTACAGTAAGATTCATACAGTGAATCTTGATGAATATGTTGGTATTAATCCTCAAGATTCAAATAGCTATCATTCGTATATGTATCATCACTTTTTTAAATATATAGACATTCCAGCAAATCAAACTCATCTTCCTGATGGAGAACATGCATCGGTCGACTATTGTGCTTCTTATGATCAGTTGATTGAAAGCCTTGGCGGCGTTGATTTGCAATTACTCGGTATTGGACGCAATGGACATATTGGCTTTAATGAACCCGGCACCCCTTTAACGATTGGGACACATGTTGTAAAATTAACTCCGTCCACACGACAAGCCAATGCCCGGTATTTTACCGATCTATCAAAAGTTCCTGACCAAGCAATCACAATGGGTATTGGTACGATATTAAAGAGTAGAAAAATAATCTTGATTGCTTCTGGCAAAGACAAGGCGGAAGCAGTACGTAGGCTTTTGGATTGCTCTGCTCCCGATGATGATTTTCCTGCTTCAGCACTGGTGGCGCATCCAGATGTTACAATCATTGCTGATGAACAAGCCTTGTCACTTACAAAACTCAACAAGGAATGATGAAATGTTTGACCGTCAGTCCCCGGTACCCATGTATTATCAAATCGAACAATATATTGAACAATTAATTGAAAACAAAAATTTGCAAGCAGGCGACCAGATTCCCTCTGAACGAGAATTAACCGATCATTTTCATGTGTCACGGATGACTGTACGCCAGGCAATTATGGAACTTGTAAATGCAGGAATACTTGTCCGGATAAAAGGCAAAGGAACCTTTGTTGCGAATCACTATAAAATTGAAAAAAATTTATTAGGACTCGATGGATTCTCAGAGGACATGATCCGCCGTGGAATGACACCTGGAAGTCAGATCTTGGATTTCAGTAGGACGCTTCCCTCTTCAAACGTTTCGAAGCATCTTGGACTAAAGACATCAGAAGAAGTTTTTGAGATTAAGCGGGTTCGACTGGCTAACGATGAGCCGATTGGTATTGAAATTTCGTATCTTCCGGTTCGCGTATTTCCAGAGCTCACCGAGAAGAAAGCAGATCCCTCTCTTTATCAGTACATTGAAAAGGAATGCGGCTTGAAAATCCATCATGCGGAACAGTCACTTGAGGCATCTTTAGTAACTAATGAAGAAGCAGAAATTCTTAAGATTCCTAATGGATCACCGCTACTTCTCATTGAGCGTTGTTCGTTTCTTGAGAGTGGCCAACCGATTGAACAAACCCTCTCACTTTTCCGTGCTGATCGGTACAAATTTACAATTACTTTACCTAGAGGATAAACATCTTATGGTGTTTATTCTCTTCTTTTTGTCTTCAAACTTAAAAATAGTCGATAATAGAAGAGAGAAGGCTTTCACTAAATATTTATAGATAAGTAAAACTTATCACGATAATTGTGATAATTAAAATTTACTTAATTAATTAGATCAATTATGATTAAATAAAGAAGTTTCCATTAATTTCAAAGGGGAGGGTGCCCAAATGACAGCCACGAAGACGTCTAAAACGAAGGATTACTTTCAAGCTCTTGATACGTTTACAAGCAGCGGTAAGCCCTTCAATTATTACCGGTTAAGCGCGTTATCTGAGTATGGGGCGATCAATAAACTGCCCTATTCAATTAAAGTATTGCTAGAAGCTGTTCTCCGCCAATGTGACGGTAAAGTGATAAAGAAAGAACACGTTGAGAACTTGGCAAGCTGGGGGACTGCGAAACTGAATAAACAGATTGATGTTCCCTTTAATCCCTCAAGAATCATTCTTCAAGATTTCACGGGAGTTCCGGCAGTTGTAGATCTTGCATCACTTAGGAAGGCTATGGCTGACTTAGGCGGGGATCCAGAAAAAATAAATCCGGAAAAACCGGTTGACCTTGTTGTTGATCACTCGGTACAAGTTGATCAATTCGGTACGAATCATGCCTTGCAGTTTAACATGGAACGAGAATTCGAACGTAATGAAGAACGTTATAAATTTCTAAAGTGGGCACAAACGTCGTTCAAGAATTTCCGTGCTGTTCCACCTGCGACGGGAATCGTTCACCAGGTGAATCTTGAGTATCTAGCTGCTGTGGTTCACGCTGTGGAGGACGATGACGGTGTAACTTTAGCTTTTCCGGATACACTGGTTGGGACGGATTCGCATACAACGATGATTAATGGTCTTGGTGTACTTGGTTGGGGTGTCGGAGGGATTGAAGCTGAAGCAGGGATGCTTGGACAACCCTCTTATTTTCCTGTTCCGGATGTGATTGGCATCAGAATCACAGGAGAACTCCCAAATGGTACGACAGCAACCGACCTCGCACTCAGTGTGACCCAATTGCTTCGTGAAGAAGGAGTTGTTGGTAAATTTGTTGAATTCTTTGGTCCTAGTCTCTCACATATGTCACTGGCAGATCGTGCCACAGTATCGAATATGTCCCCGGAAAACGGTGCAACGGCAACTTTCTTCCCTGTTGATCAAGTAACGTTAGATTATTTACGCCTTACAGGACGTTCTGAAGAACAGGTACAGCTCGTTGAAGACTATTGCCGGGCAAATGGTTTATTTTACACACCTGAAGCCCAAGATCCTAATTTTACGAAAGTCCTTGAACTAAATCTATCTGATATACATCCATCGCTCTCCGGTCCGAAACGTCCGCAAGATCGTGTTACGCTTGCGGAGATGAAAAATGAATTCGAAGCAGCGCTTACACGGCCATCAGGGAATCATGGGTTTGGTTTTCAAAATGACGAGCTGAGTAAAGAAGCAACAGTGACTTATGACGATGGAACACAAGAACAACTGAGAACGGGAGCTGTAGTCATTGCAGCCATTACCAGCTGTACGAACACGAGCAATCCAAGTGTAATGATTGGTGCTGGGTTAGTCGCAAAAAAAGCAGTAGAAAAAGGGCTAACTGTACCAAACTATGTGAAGACAAGCTTGGCCCCAGGATCAAAAGTTGTAACAGATTACCTTGAGAAGGCTGGTTTGTTACCTTATCTTGAACAAATGGGTTTCAATGTTGTTGGCTATGGTTGCACAACATGTATTGGAAATTCCGGCCCACTTCCAGCGGCAGTTGAGAAAGCGATCGCAGAACAGGATCTTACTGTTTCAGCGGTACTGTCAGGTAATCGCAACTTCGAAGGGCGCATTCATTCAATGATTCGTGCGAATTATTTAGCATCACCACCTCTTGTTGTCGCTTATGCACTCGCTGGAACGGTTGACTTTGATATGGCGCATGATTCTTTCGGCAAGGACCACGAAGGTAATGACGTATATTTCAAAGATATTTGGCCGTCTAGTGATGAAATTGAAGGTGTGATGAATCAATCAGTAGGTCCTGAAAGTTTCAAGAAGGAGTATTCTCGTGTCTTTACTGAAAATCAGCGGTGGAATAAGATTCTAACAAGTAAGGGAGAGTTATACGATTGGGATCAAACATCAACGTATATTCAAAATCCTCCTTTCTTTGAACATTTATCCGCAGAATTAAACGCGATTGCACCACTAAAATCGATGCGAGTGATCGGCAAGTTTGGTGACTCAGTGACAACGGATCATATCTCACCGGCAGGAACAATTGCCAAGAATAGTCCTGCGGGCTCCTATTTGTTGAATCACGGAGTAAGGCCATTTGATTTTAATTCCTACGGTTCACGACGTGGCAATCATGAAGTCATGATGCGCGGAACATTTGCAAATGTACGAATAAGGAATCAGATCGCATCAGGAACAGAGGGCGGCTATACAACTTATTGGCCCACACATGAAGTGATGCCAATCTTTGATGCGGCAATGAAATACAAACAAGAGGGTACTCCATTAGTTGTCTTGGCAGGAAGAGATTATGGAATGGGGAGCTCACGTGACTGGGCAGCAAAAGGAACAAATTTGCTCGGGATCAAGGCTGTTATCGCTCAAAGTTATGAACGTATTCACCGTAGTAATCTTGTGATGATGGGAGTTCTTCCGTTGCAATATCTTGAAGGTCAGAACGCAGATACTTTGGGACTCACGGGTGAGGAATCCATAACGGTATTTGTTGATGAAACCGTAGCTCCCGGAAAGATTGTGACTGCAAAAGCGATTACAAGTGATGGAACTGACATCAATTTCGAAGTCATTGTTCGTTTTGATAGTGAAGTTGAAATTGATTACTATCGTAATGGCGGTATTCTTCAAACTGTATTAAGACGAAAATTGGCTGAATCAGTGAATTGATGTATAACATTCAAAAAAACGGTACAAAATAATAAATGAAGGAGTTCTTTTAGTGCCTTCAAACATTCGGATTATTTTTCGGAGGAGAGGATTCCGTTGGACAGGTTAAAACCGACTCCATTGTAATGATGCTCTTTATGAAAAAGATTCGTTTTGGATGAATAAACTTCATATGACTTCTTCAATTAAAAAGGGGCTGTCCTTTCTATAAAGGACAGCCTCTTTCTTACATTCATTTCGGATCATTTTTGCATCTGTTCAGGTAAATCGTACAAGAAGGCGATGAGTGCGCGCATGCCACGATCATAATTTTGAAGGTGGAAATGTTCATTTGGCGCATGGAAATTCTCACTATCGAGACCAAATCCCATCAGAATGGGTGCGAGACCGAGTTTATCATGAAACGTATTGACAATCGGAACAGATCCACCTTGACGAGAAAGTATTGCTTTTGTAGTGAAAGCTTCTTCCAGTGCGTGATGTGCAGCTTTCAATGCCGGATGATTGACGGGCATACTAAATGGTTCTGCATGATCCATCAGTTCGACATCAAGTTTTACACCTTCTGGGAGATGATCTCTGAGATGCTTCTTAAGTAATGCACCGATTATAGCCGGATCTTGATCAGGAACAAGACGGCAAGTAATTTTGGCGGTAGCTGTCGACGGGATAACAGTTTTTAGCCCTTCTCCTTGAAAACCACCGTAAAGCCCGTTGATTTCAAGTGTTGGACGTGACCAGATACGTGCAACCGTTGGGTAGCCTTCTTCACCATAAAGTGCATCAACACCGAGTTCTTTTTTTAATGCTTCATCGTTTGAAAGTTGTTCGCATGTCTTTCGTTCCTCATCAGTTAAGGGATCCACTTGATCGTAGAAACCGTCAACCGTTACGTGACCTTTATTGTCATGCAATGTTGAAAGTAGTTCAATCATAGCATGAAGTGTATTTTGCACAGCTCCTCCATAGACGCCGGAGTGCAGATCGCCATTTGCACCTTGCAATCGGACCTCTAATCCGCAGAGCCCACGCAGAGCATAGCTGACTGCCGGTTGATCCATACCGATCATTGTTGTGTCTGACACGAGAAGAACGTCTGCTTTGAGAAGTTCGAGATGTTCATCAACGAACGCATCAAGGTTTTTGCTGCCGATTTCTTCTTCTCCTTCAAAACAGAATTTAATGTTAACCGGCAATTCACCCTTTGCCTCTAAGATGGTTTCTGCCATCTTAGCAAGCATAAATACTTGACCCTTGTCATCACTCGTTCCGCGACCATAAATAACGTCGTCTTTTATTACCGGTTGAAAAGGATCGGTGTTCCATTTGTCAATCGGATCTACCGGTTGAACGTCATAATGTCCGTAACAGAGAACGGTCGGCTTGCCCTCTGCTTTCACATAATCAGCGTAAACGACAGGATGCCCCGCTGTTTCAAGAATTTGAACGTTTTCCAAACCGCCTTTGCGCAAGTCATCGGATAGCCACTTGGCTGCTTTTCTTACGTCTGATTTTCGCGTTGAATCTGAACTTATACTTGGAATTGAAAGAAACTCAATCATTTCCTTCAAATAGTGCTCTCGATTCTTCTCCAATGTATTTGTAATTTGCTGATCCATTCAATAACCCCCTTGCAGTTTCTACACCTTATTGTAGCAGATTGTTCCAAAGTTTAACAAAAGGTCAGAGAAAGGGTTTTAATGATCGATAATGGGGAATGATACAAACATAAATAAAGATTCACATAATTTCGTTTAATCCGAATATGTCCTATACAGTGAATTTATGGAACAACGAGAAAGGTGGTTGGTAGCGATGAGAAAAAGAGGCAACATTAAAGAATTAATCCTCAAAAACAAGTCGGAAATACTCCAAGATGAGAAAGCGATTAAAAAGATTGAAATTAGAATTGATAACCGGCATGCGGTAAAATAATCCGTGTGAAAATGAATCAGATGATCACCATTCGTCATAGGAAAGCAGCGCCTACGCGCTGTTTTTTGTTTTTTCTTCGAAATGATTATAAGGAGTCTATGGTAAAATAGGAACAGCCATGAGCAAATGATCTAGAGGAGTGTAGTAGTCCGTGCAAAGAGAACGAAAAGTGGTCCCTTATGACGAGGAGTGGCCGATCCTATATAAAAAAGAATCATCACAAATCATTCATCATCTAAAATCAATGGTAACTGCTATTCATCATATCGGAAGTACTGCTATACCGGGAATGTGTGCAAAGCCGACGATTGATATTCTTATCGAGGTTGAGGATGTTCATGCTCTTGATGATAATGAACAATTGTCATCGTTGGGTTATCGGCCCTTAGGAACACATGGCATTAAAGGTCGTCGTTATTTTGAAAAGACGGATGGGGTAGGGAATCACCTTGTTCATCTTCATGCATATACAAGCGGAACTGAAGATGTGGTAAGACATTTGGCATTTCGTGATTTTTTAAGTGTTCATGAAGATGCTGCCGATTTATACAGCCAAATGAAAGTACAATTAGCGGAACACTATCCAAATGATTGCGACAGTTATTGCGAAGGTAAAAACGAACTATGTAGACGTATCGAACAAACTGCATTGCAGTGGTGGTATGGTGCATAACGAAAGGGCTAGAGAGGTGCAGAGTTATTAAGAAAAAAATCGTTATCAGTCTATTAATCTTGATTATTGGTGTTATTTTAATTGCTAGTATATATGTTGTCTTTATGGGGAAAACAACAGCACCAAAGAAGAAACCTGAGAAACTCACTTATAAGATTGTTGCTATAGGCGATTCATTAACTGAAGGTGTTGGTGATCTAGACAATCAGGGGTATGTCGGAGCGACAACTAAAAAGTTGAAGAAAGAGAAACGAGTAAAGAAAGTTGAGATACAAGATTTCGGTCATCAAGGAGACACTTCATCGGATTTATTAAAGAAATTGAAGCAACCTCAAGTGGCTCATGCTATAAAACAGTCAAATACCATCTTTCTTACAATTGGTGGTAATGATTTGGTTTATGTCTTCAGAAAGAATTTTTTGGATCTTCACCAAAGTGATTTTTCCAATCAGCAAAAAGTATTCTCAGATCATTTAAACCAAGTGTTCACTAAGATACGCCGGTTGAATCCAAATACGCGCATTTATTATTTTGGTCTGTATAATCCTTTTGAGGATTACCTGGGGCGTGCGAATAAAGATTTTATTCCCATTCTTAATCGATGGAATACAAAAAGCGAGTCAATTATAAGCAAATATAAGCCTGCTACTTTTATACAGACGAGCGATCTGTTCAAAGGCAATACAGATAAGCTGCTTTATACGGATCATTTCCATCCAAATAAAAAAGGCTATGCGGAGATGTCCGCACGGTTAATGGACGCCATAAAAAGAAATTGGCATGCGCATTAACATTGGATTAACGTGTACAGCAAAAAAATAAAATTGGGCACCTTCGTTGAACGAAAGGTGCCCAATTTTTTGTTATGCAGATATTATTCCATATGCATGAGCGGCCACCAATGATGACCGTTTTTCTCTAGTAATTCGTCAGCTGAAGAAGGTCCCATTGTACCGGCTTCATAGTAGTCAACAGGTACGCGACGCTGTTTCCAAGAGTCGACAATAGAGTCCACAATCTCCCAGGAATAAGCAACTTCATCCCAACGCGTAAAGTTCGTGGAATCGCCTTTAATACAGTCTGCAATGAGACGTTCGTAAGCATCTTGCATATTTTCTTCAGCGAGTGCATTATTGCGGAATTTTAAGGAAATCGGAATGGTATTTCCTGTTTCTCCGGTTTCTTTTACGTTAAGCTTTAGTGATAATCCTTCATCTGGTGAAATATAGATGACAAGTAAATTTGGACCGACATGGTTCACATTATGGAAATATGGATTCTTTGGCAGTTTCTTAAATTGGATGATAATTTGTGTTGATTTTTCAGTCATGCGTTTACCGGTTCGAACGTAGAAGGGAACCCCTGACCAACGATAATTATCGATAAGAAAACGTGCAGCAACGAATGTTTCTGTATCCGATGCACTACTAATATTTTCCTCGTCAAGATAACCACGCAGTTTTTGCCTATCCGGTGTCATCCCGCGAGTATACTGCCCACGGACGATTTGTTCGACAACATTATTAACATTCATCGGGCGGAATGCTTTGAGCACTTTAACTTTCTCATAGCGAACATCATTCGTCTCAAACTGGGTAGGAGGTTCCATGGCAATCAATGTCAGAAGTTGCATAATATGATTCTGAACCATATCCAAAAGAGCCCCGGTTTGATCATAATAATTCGCGCGTTCTCCAACACCCAGCGTTTCACTCAGTGTAATTTGGACATTTGAAATATAGCGCCTGTTCCAGACGGCTTCAAATATTGGATTTGCAAAACGAAGCACTTCAATATTTTGAACCATTTCTTTACCAAGATAATGGTCGATACGATAGATCTCGTCTTCATCAAATGCATGCAATAGACTATCATTTAATTCCTTTGACGATTGCAAATCATGGCCGAACGGTTTCTCAATAACTAATCGTTTCCAACCTGAAGTCGTTGCAAGACCGGATTCTTTCAGGTGTTTTGCAGCTTCACCGAAGAAGTTAGGTGCAAGAGAAAGATAGAATATTCGATTTCCATTTAATTGGTACCGCTCATTTAGTTCATCGCTAAATTTCTTCAACGAGACGAAATTTTCCGGACGGGTAATGTCCAATCGGCGATAATAAAAACGGGCTAAGAAGTGCTGGCGCTGCCCCGCATCTGAGGGTAATGAGTCATTTATTAAATCACGATAAGTCTCATCGGTATGTGGGCGACGTGCAAGTCCAATCACTGCAAATTGTTGGTCCCTCTTATAAAGGCGATAAAGAGCGGAATAAAGTTTTCTTCGGGCCAGGTCTCCAGTTGCTCCGAACAAAAAAATAAGAACCGGCTCTTTTGTCGTTTCAATCATTGGTAATTTCCCTCGTTCCTCGTTCGTTATATTTGAATGTTATCACACTTTTAGATAAATGTGTTACACTTTTACCGTATTTCTTATGAAATGAATGTGAATAATAGTAAGTATTGACTGATTAAAAATGTTTCAATCCTGTTTTAAACGGGACTTCCATTGCAATTCATGTCTGTACATGGTAAGGTGAAATTATGTGTTTAGGTAATCAATGGGATGGAAGAGGTTTACTTTTGAAAACAAAGATGATGTCTCGTTCAATGTTTGGTAGGCATTTTCCGTCCGTCGCGGGGAATGCCTAATCATTTGTATGATAATACTGAACATGAAAAAGGAGATCGTATAGTTTAATGAAATTTGCAGAACTTGAAATTAGCGACGAAATTAAGAAAGCGACCGAACGGATGGGGTTCACCGATATGACCCCAATTCAAGAGCAGGCGATTCCGGTTGCCAAAACAGGTGTTGACCTCATTGGTCAGGCACAAACCGGAACAGGAAAAACAACTGCTTTTGGTATTCCGATGATTGATGCGGCTGATCCTCAGACATCGGATATTCAAGGCGTAGTGATAACACCTACACGTGAACTTGCCATACAGAATGCTCAGGAACTGAATTCACTCGGTTTCTTTAAAAGAGTAAGAACAGTAGCAATTTACGGTGGTCAAGATATTCAGAAACAGATTCGTGATTTGAAACGGCGTCCGAGCATCATTTCAGCAACACCGGGTCGTTTACTTGACCATATTAAAAGACGTACCATCCGATTAGATCAAATTAAAATGATTGTTTTGGATGAAGCAGATGAAATGTTGAATATGGGTTTTATTGACGATATTCATGAAATTTTGGAAAGTACTCCGCAAGATCGTCAAACTCTGCTCTTCTCTGCAACGATGCCAAGACCGATTCAGTTACTTGCAGAAAAATTTATGAAAGATCCAAAGAAAGTACAAATCAAGGCTAAGACGTTGACTGTGTCATTGATTGAACAGAATTACGTAAAGGTTAGAGAGAATGAAAAATTTGATGCCTTAACACGTTTTCTAGACATTCAATCACCGGAACGCGCGATTGTATTCGGCCGAACAAAGCGTCGTGTTGATGAACTGATGCGCGCATTGCAGAAACGTGGCTATGAGGCTGAAGGTATTCATGGCGATTTAACCCAATCAAAGCGTGACCTGGTATTGCGTCGTTTCAAACAAAACGAAGTGAAACTATTAGTTGCAACAGATGTCGCTGCTCGTGGTCTCGATATTAGCAATGTGACACATGTATACAACTTTGACTTGCCGCAAGACCCCGAAAGCTATGTCCACCGGATTGGTAGAACCGGACGGGCAGGAAAAACGGGTATGGCACTAACCTTTATTACGCCGAGCGAATTCCCACACCTTCGCTCCATCGAACGTTTGACGAAGCAGCCGATGAAACCAATTAGTGCACCAACCTATGAAGAAGCATTAGCTGGCCAACAAAAAGTTGCCGTTGACAATCTCATGGAATCGTTGGAATCGAGCAATTTCCATTCCTATGAAGCAAAGGCACAACAACTACTTGATAATCATGATGCAGTGAAGTTGGTTGCAGCCGCTCTTAAGGTGATCACTAAAGAGCCCGATACCACTCCTGTTCGTTTGACTCGTGAAGCTCCATTGATGGTAAAACGGTCAGGCGGCCGTCCGCAAAGAGGCGGAAGGGGTAAGAATTATAGCCATTCCCGTGAACGGGATCATCGTCAAAACAATAACTATCGTGGCAGAAGTAAACAAAAATCACAGCGTTATTAATTAAATGAATAGTTATCTCGTTGGTGTTAAGGAAAGAAGCCGTACTCGGCTTCTTTCCTTTTTTATTTTATTAATAAATGTAACTAATTAGACCAATTTTCTAGTTCTTATTTTTTTTATGTTACATAGTGCACGTGTTTCGGAGTAGTTGAGGGTATAGGCGTTCACCTCATCAAATTAAACGGAATTATTAGAAAAATGAAAAGAAAATGAATCTAAATGGTTGTAACTTTCAGAAAAGTAGTGTAGAATAATGAAAAGTGCAAAGGGGGCAATAAAGATGAACAATGATCACTCTTCTCAAGAGAATACAAAGGCGCTGGTTGTTTATAAAGAACAGCAAGCGACGGTCTCAGTTGTCGAAATGTATGCCCAAATGGTCCTTGATGAAATGGAATTCAATCAGAAAGTGAAGCAGTTGCAAACACAGATTGATGAGAGTTTGGATTCAAGGAATGAAGCACTTTTTATGAAATTGACTGAAGAATACAAGGCGCTTACCCGTTGAATAGCAAACGATTGAATCGAGTGCAAAGATACATCTTCTCGCCACATTCCGTCGATTTGCAGTTTGAACAACAAATACACAATAAAAACAGGAACCAATGATGGTTCCTGTTTTTTTATCAGTTCGTTTTTGTACGTTGATTAGAGCATCTGATTAATGAGATTCAACACTTTGGCCCCTTTTTTGTGGCCATTCAGCAAGGAGCATACCTGCGAGGATCAGAAGTGATCCGGTCAGTTCACCTGTTCCTAAATGGGCGTTTTGGAAAAGTACGGACGTCCATGCAGCAAATACAGGCTCCATAATATAAATGATCCCTACATGCGTAGCCGGTGTATCTTTTTGAAGTACAGTTTGAAGTAAAAATGCAAATGCGGTCGCAAATAAAGCCATAAATATGAGTACAAGACTCACATCCGGTTGAAGGAGCATTCGAACATCAACGAGTTTACCACCGTCGAAAAATAAACCAACAACGAACGCGAGCAAAGCAACAACGCTTAGTTGGACAATAGTTAGTGACATACTTTCGAATTTATCGGTTACTTTTGCAGTGAAAATAATATGTAATGCGAACGTTACTGCACTGACAAGCACAATCAGATCGCCCTTATTTAGAGAGAATTGACCTTTAGTCGTGAGCAGAAACAGTCCGAAAGCAGCGAAAACAACACCGATAATTGCGTTGCGATGTGGCGGTTTACGCAGGAGCAGTGCAGAAAAGATAGGAACAAGAACAACACTGAGCCCAGTGATAAACGCAGCATTCGAAGCGGATGTATAAAGCAGTCCAATCGTTTGACAAATATAACCGGCAAAAAGTAGAGTACCTAACAGAATCGCCGATCCGATGAGTTTCCAGTTGTATTTCTTTGAAGATCCATTACTTTTTCGCATAAAGAGAAACTGCCAAACAGCAAGAAATAGTGCTGCCAAACAAAAACGCCAGCCATTAAATGTTAGAGGCGTCAATTTATCGAGAATATTCTGGACGATAATAAATGTCGTGCCCCATATGAAAGTAATGCCAAGTAAAGCCAGATCAGCAATGAATATGCGCCGATTGATCATCAATGTTCCTCCTTGTTGTGCATGCGCAATTGTTTTTGTATTTCAAGTCGGGCAAGTGTATCTGCGTTTTTATTTTGCTTATCAGGAATCCACTTGCAGAAAAAGAGATCAAATTGATCAATGAGAACTAGAGCTTGATCAAGGTATTGAGCGAAGCATTCATTTTTTACATGACGCTTTTCCAGACTCTGATTGACAAGTTGCGAATCCGTTCGAAAAGAAACTGAACGATAACCCACTGATGCACAGTATTGCAAGGCAGCATTAAGCGCAGCAAATTCCGCCTCATGATTGCTGGACAGGATTCCGAGAGGAAAGGAACGTCGAACTTCCTTCCCATTTCCCTCATTAATGTAAACACCGCCACCTGCTAGCCCAGGGTTTCCATTTGCCGCACCATCAAAAAACACCTCAATCACTACCGTCACACCCTTGTACACAAACTGAGAAGATGATAAATGTAAAAGAATTTTCCTGCTACATTTTAGCAATACTCACATTATGTTATCATAATAACAGGAAACAAGCTGGATAATTTTAATAGTAAATGGGTGATTATGAGAAAATGTCAGAAGCATCAAATGTAGTAAAGTCAGATATTGAAATCGCTCAAAATGCAGAACTTGAACCTATTGGAAAGATTGCTTCAAAACTAGGTTTGGAGGACACGGATTGGGAACCTTATGGACGATATAAAGCCAAAGTATCGGTGGATACTTTGAATAAGTTGAAAAACAAACCCGACGGCAAAGTCATTTTGGTCACATCGATTAATCCAACACCAGCAGGAGAAGGAAAGTCAACCGTGACTGTCGGATTGGGCCAAGCATTAAACAAAATCGGAAAGAATGCGGTTATTGCACTTCGTGAACCATCTCTTGGCCCAACAATGGGGTTAAAAGGTGGGGCAGCGGGTGGCGGTTATGCTCAAGTTGTCCCAATGGAAGATATTAATCTCCATTTTACCGGTGACTTTCATGCCATTACAACCGCGCATAATGCACTAGCGGCTTTTCTGGATAACCATATTCAACAGGGCAATCCATTAGCGATCGATCCGCGGCGTATTGTCTGGAAACGCGTGCTTGATCTTAATGATCGAGCATTGCGGCATGTGATCATTGGCCTCGGTGGAAAAACAAATGGGGTTCCTCGTGAAGACGGATTTGATATCACAGTAGCTTCGGAAATCATGGCCATCCTTTGTTTATCAAAAGATTTGAATGATTTAAAAACAAGATTGAGCAATATGCTCATCGCTTATAATTATGAGGGCAGGCCTGTGTTTGTTCGAGATTTGAAAGTTGAAGGCGCCCTCACATTGCTATTAAAAGACGCGATCCATCCAAATCTTGTTCAAACACTAGAAAATACGCCGGCATTTGTTCATGGTGGACCTTTTGCCAATATTGCCCACGGATGCAACAGTGTTCTTGCGACAAAACTAGGCGCAAAGCTAGGAGATTATCTTGTAACTGAGGCTGGTTTCGGTGCGGATCTAGGAGCTGAAAAATTCTTAGATATTACCACGCGTGCAGGGCACTTTAAGCCAAGTGTTGTTGTTATTGTTGCGACGATTCGCGCATTAAAGATGCATGGTGGACTGACAAAGGAAGAATTAAAACATGAGGACATTGATGCACTTGCGAGAGGTATGGAAAATCTTTCCTGTCATATCGAGACGATTAAATCCTTTGGACTGCCCTATGTTGTCGCTATAAACCATTTCATTTTTGATACAGATCGAGAAGTCGCTTATCTCAAAGATTGGTGTGCAGCCAACGGACATCCGGTTGCATTGTCCAAAGTTTGGGAACAAGGAGGGGAAGGAGGCACGGAACTCGCGGCTTTAGTCGTTGATACCATTGCTCATAAAGAAAATCTTTTTAAACCAATATACGAACTTTCGGATTCTGTGGAAGATAAAATCCAGAAGGTTGTGACGAAGGTATATGGTGGCAATGGTATTGAATTCTCATCCAAAGCTCAAAAACAACTCAAGTCTATTCAGCAAAACGGGTGGGACAAGTTTCCGGTTTGCATCGCCAAGACTCAATATTCACTCTCGGATGATCCTAAATTAATTGGACGACCAAAGGATTTTACCATTCATATTCGTGAATTAAAGGTATCGGCGGGGGCAGGGTTTATTGTGGTCATGACAGGCAGTGTGCTGACGATGCCAGGCTTACCGAAACACCCGGCTGCTCTCAATATGGATGTTGACGATAGGGGTAAAGCAATCGGTTTATTCTGATTGATTGTTGTTACTTATATAAAAAGGCTAGCGCAGACATTTGCGCTAGCCTTTTTTGTACAGAAGAACACAAGAAAAATCGTGTTAAGCATGATGATTTCAATGGTGTGTTTCGGCTTAACAAGGACTCACTATTGATTCTGAAAAGCAAATTCAGAAGCTGCAATACCGGCAGCGTGACCGGTGACAAACGCCGATGTAATGTTATAGCCACCGGTATAACCATGAATATCAAGAATTTCACCGCAAAAGTAAAGTCCGGGCATCATCTTGGATTCCATACTTTTTGGATTAACTTCCTTCAGCGAAATTCCACCACCGGTAATAAATGCCTTTTCAATTGAAAGTGTACCGGTAATATGTACTGGAAACCCTTTGAGCGCCTTTGCCATGTTCCGTACATCTTCCTTAGAAAGTTCATGGAAATTAAGATCCGGAGAAAGTCCAATGTGTTCCAAGAGAAACAACAGATACCGCTCCGGCACAATGCCTTTCCACACGTTCTTCAGTGCTTTCTTTGGATCCGTTTCAACGAGATGAAGCAGTTGTTGAGTGAGTTGTTCTTCGTTCAGATCCGGTTTGACATCGATTAACACGACGACATCTTTTGTTTTAAACTTTTTCAGCGCTTTAACTACAAATTGACTCAATCTTAATATTGCTGGACCTGATAGTCCGAAATGAGTAAAAAGCATGTCCCATCGATGTGACTGGATCGCTTTCCCTTTTGGATTAACTAAGGTAACCGTTACATCAGATAAGGCGAGCCCTTGAAGGGTCTTGTCCTGGATAAATGGCTCTTTAGAAGTCAGTGGCACTTCTGTAGGGTAGAGTTCGGTGATTGTGTGGCCGGCCGCCTTTGCCCATGCATAGCCATCTCCGGTGCTTCCGGTTTGTGGCACTGATTTTCCCCCAACCGCGATAATCACCGTTGGGGCAGTAATTTTCTCGCCATTCTTAGTTTTCACACCAACGACGTGATCTGAATAAAGTACCGCTTGAACCGGTGTATTTGTCCGAATCGTAATTTTAAGGTTCTGCATTTTTGTTAAAAGCGCATGAACGACTGATTTTGCATTATTAGACACCGGAAACATTCGCCCATGGTCTTCTTCTTTCAAACCGACACCCAAATCTTCAAAGAATGCAATAATATCTTGGTTATTGAACGCTGATAACGCACTGTATAAAAATCGTCCGTTACCGGGAATATGCTTAATAAGCTCATCAATCGGCATCGCATTGGTTACATTGCACCGTCCACCGCCTGATATGGCCAGCTTCCTACCTAATTTATCGCCTTTATCAAGCAGAAGTACATGTGCACCTTGCTCTCCAGCCGCTATGGCAGCCATCAATCCAGCTGGGCCGCCACCGATAACAATGACATCAAAATCCATTTTTTCTTCCTCACTTCTGAAGTTTCATATCGTAACCATAACAGAACCATGATGATTTTACATCTTTTTAATGAAAGCAAAAAAGTGATATTTGTCACAGTGTGAGAAATTTGATAGGATAGACAAAGAAATGAAGCGAACGCACCCTAATCAGGTGTGTCCTGTGAATGAGGTGTATGAAGTGACAGAGACAGAAAAAAAGCCTTTTCGAGTCTTACTCTATTATCACTATGTGACTATTGATGACCCACAATTATTCGCGCAAGAGCATTTGCACTTTTGCAAGGAACTCGGCTTGAAAGGTCGAGTCCTCGTTGGAAAAGAAGGACTAAATGGAACGGTCTCCGGTCCGACAGAAGCAGCACAGGAATATATGGATACCATGCATCGTGATCCTCGCTTTGCTGATATGCCATTCAAAATCGATGAATCAGATGGACATGTCTTTAAAAAAATGCACGTGCGTCCTCGGAAGGAAATTGTTGCGCTTAAACTTGATGAGGACATCGATCCGCATCAAGTAACTGGTAAACATTTAAAACCGAAAGAATTTTATCAAGAAATGCAGAATGATGATGTTGTACTTATTGACGCACGCAATGATTATGAAACACAAATCGGTCATTTCCGCAACGCAATCATACCGGATATTCGCAATTTCCGTGATCTGCCAGAATGGATTGAAAAGAATCTATCTGAGTATAAGGATAAAAAGGTTCTGACTTATTGCACCGGTGGTATTCGTTGCGAAAAGTTCAGCGGTTACTTACTTCAATCTGGATTTCAAGATGTTAGTCAGCTTGAGGGCGGTATTGTAGAATACGGGAAGGATCCTGAGGTTCAAGGGAAGCTGTATGATGGCAAGTGTTACGTATTTGATCAGCGTATTTCAGTTCCGGTAAACCGCACAGATGAGGATGTTGTTGTTGGTCATTGCCACCATTGCGGCAAAACTTGTGATCGCATTGTAAATTGTGCAAATCCGGAATGCAATGTTCAATTTATTTGTTGCGAGGAGTGCGAGAAGACACATCATCGTTCATGCAGTGAAGCTTGCGAGCACCACCCGCGTAATCGATATGTTGAAGAAAACTCGGATCATCCTCAAGCAGCAAATGTGTAAAAAATATATGTACGAGCCGACCGGACAATTAATGTCCGGTTTTTTTTTACAAGAAAAGAAGGAATATGTTATTAAAGCTAGAGGTAATGAACCAAATGCCTAGGTGCGAGACCCCAGCGGACCGTTACAGATGATGCGAGCCCAGTGAGACCTCGCAGATCGATGCGCCTGCAGCAAGCGAGCAATCGAAGCATAATTTACAAGATCAAGGACTGGATGGTTATTGTCAGTTTTTCTAAAAAATGAACTCATAAAAACAATTATTAATACGTATAATATATGTGTACTACACGTGCTAAATACGTGCTATAATAGTTTTGAGGTGATGACATTGAGTAAAGATCAATACATTTATCCCGCTGTGATTACGAAGAATGATGAACAATTGATTGTCTCTTTTCCTGATCTTGAAGGCTGTTCGACGTCTGCAAGCACTATTGAAGAAGGATTCATCAATGCAAAAGAAACACTTGCCATGCATCTTTACGAACTTGAGGAGAAGCAAGAAATGATTCCAGAACCCTCTGATGTCACATCAATTAAAGTTGATGAAAATCAATTTGTGACATTAATAGAGACATGGATGCCGCCATACCGTAAGAAAATGGAAAATCAGGCAGTGAAAAAGACACTCACGATTCCGAAATGGTTGGATGATGCGGCCAAAGATGCGGATTTAAATTACTCTAGGATTCTCCAAGATGCATTGAAGGATGAACTCAATATGGATGAAAACGATCGATCATTTTCTGTTCAAGAAAAATTGAACAAACAGTTAAAAAAAGTGAAGAAAAGTATAAGAGACTTATCCAAGATTCGTGTTCATGTTAATATGGCTGATGATGAAGATACGGTGGACCATGAAGGAACTGTTTCGAACTCGGTAAAAAAAGAAATTGAAAATGTAAAAAAAGAGTTGCACGATGTTGCTGATCGGGTGAAAAATTCAGATGACTATCAGCGATTAAATTCAAAGATCAATCATTTACTTGATAAATTAAACAAAAAATAATAGCGAGTAATCATTGAATGAAGAGCCTGATTCAGGTTCTTTTTTTCGTTAACGCAGAATGAATCATTGACGGTCTTTAAATGCTCCCGTAAAATGAGTGGTCTGTGGGGCAGGATAAAATTGGTACGATAAGGAGGATGACAATGAAAAAGAATACAAATAAAACAATCGTGATTGCAGGTCTTATGATCGGTACGTTTCTAACAGCTATTGAGGGAACGGTCGTGAGCACAGCCATGCCAAAGATCATTGGAGACTTGCAAGGGATTCGAATCATGGATTGGGTATTTTCTATTTTCATGCTCACTTCTGCAGTAACCGCTCCCTTATTTGGGAAACTGGCAGATCTGTTTGGCAGAAAGGCAATCTTCTTAATCGGTATAATCCTGTTCCTCTTAGGATCTGTTCTTTGCGGACTGTCTTGGACAATGCAGGCAATGATTGTGTTTCGCGGTATTCAAGGTATTGGTGCTGGAGCCGTGATGACGTTGAGCACGACCATCATTGGTGACATTTATCCGGTTGAGGATCGTGCCCGGATGTTTGGTATGATCGGGCTAATCTGGGGGATTGCGGGAATCCTTGGTCCGCTTGTTGGCGGGTTCTTTGTTGATGTGCTTTCCTGGCATTGGATCTTTTTCATCAACTTGCCCTTCGGTATTGTCACAATATTGTTGGTGTTTCTTGGTCTTCACGAAGATTGGCATCAAGAGCGCAAAAAAATTGATGTTACCGGTGCCCTTGTTTTCGCTATGGCCATGATCTCTTTGTTATTGGCCTTGCAACGGATTGGGGAACACGGTTGGCATGATTCTTTGACAATGATGCTCATCATTGCATCATTCTTATTACTTGGACTTTTTTTGTTCATCGAGCAACGTGCTGAGGATCCGATGGTTCCGCTAACTCTATTGAAAATGCCGATCGTATTCCTGACAAATTTGTTTGCACTCGTTGCCAGTGCGCTATTAATTGGAAATGATATCTATATGCCAATGTGGCTCCAGGGATTGCTCGGCTACAGTGCGACTGCCTCAGGTTTTGTTCTGACTCCAATGTCCCTAGCATGGATGGCGGGATCTTTTCTATGTGGACATCTATTATCGAAACTAGGTCTAAGAAAGAGCGAGGTATTTGGTGCGATTCTCCTTATCATCGGAACATCATTGATGGCAATGCTGCGTGTTGATAGCAATCATGTCATCTTCTATTTGCTCGCGACCATTCTCGGTCTTGGATTTGGGATTACACTCACTTTGACAACGATTGCTGCTCAGTCTGCAACAGATCACCGAATGCGTGGAGTCATTACAGCATCAAATCAATTTTTTCGGAGTATTGGACAAACAATCGGTGCAGCATTCTTCGGCATGTATTTTAATACCCAGGCTACTCATTTGATCGCAGAGAAGAACGACGATTCGGTAACCGTTGATCAACTCAATGCTCTTGTCCATCCTCAAGGACACGATCAGCTTCATGCATCTCTGCTGAACGTGTTGCGTGAAGTTCTAAACGCTTGCATCCATAACTTATTCGTTGTCTTTTTTATTCTAGCTCTCATTACTGGATGCATTGCGATGCTACTCCCAAAGTACTTACCCAATCACTCGAATCAAAACGTATAAAAGGAAGTACCTGCTGCAATACGAATACCATCCATTTGCCCACCATCTTGCAATGCGTACAGTGAAAGATAATTAGGCCGAGTAGCATTGGTCATCAAATACGCAGAGGTCATAGCACCGGGTCTTCTAAATTTATTCAATTCTTCAATAATTTGATTCGCAGGTAATATTCCAATTCCATGGCCAAAATATAAACCGTTTGATAGGTCTACTGCATTCTCTCCTTGCCATTGCGGCGTCTGAGGACTAACATCAGGATTCTTAAAATATCGGACATCTCCTGGGACGCCTGAACCTACACGATTCACATTTCTTAAAGGGAAAAAAGGATGGTTCTGCCAATCCCAAAGATAAAGGTGCTGGAAGATCTCATTAAAGCGTTGGCTCGAAATCGTTTCGAGCAACGCTTTATAAAAGATGATCATCATTGCGGTGGCACATTCAAAGGCGTAGGCTTCTCCGTTTACAAAAATATCGCGAATGGCATCACTTGCTTGCACACCCAGTTTTAATTCAAAACCCCCGTCACCGGTCAATGTCCAATAATAGTCATTACACTCGGAGTAGTAGAAAGTAGCGAATGAAGCGCCTCCATCGAGAAGGGCATGGGATGCTTCGATTGTCTCATTTCTCATTTTTATTTCAAAATTGAATTCTTGTTTGGATGGGTATGCGAAAAGCTCAGGAGATTCACTCATCGCTTTAACAATTACCGGGGCATAGCGACCGTTCATAGCAAAGCTTCCGACGTCACCTGAAGATACCTGTTGATTTCCAATAATGATCATAGTCTATCCCCCCCATGTGCCGGGCGCTTCATGACTTCAAGTTGTTCGTTAATCGGCTGATTGATCCATGAACGCCATATCTTCGGCTGTTGTTTTCGTAGCAAACTGGAGAATGTCGATAGACTGATCTGTACACGAATAGGTAATTTAATAAAATCATCATATCTCTTTCTCTCTGTTTGCATGAGCGTTTGAATGGGCTCACCACTACTCGGGGAAACAGTCTTTCCTAAATATTTTGCACTGTAATGGATACGAAATGGACGGCCGCCGGGAACCGCATCATTCGTTTCTCCTGTATATACAAGATAATGCGCATTATCCTCAAACCAGCTCTCAAACGCCAGTAGTGCAGCATGATTATCTGTGGCGTGCCTAACTTCCGGGATAAATGTCAACATTCGTCGTGCATAGCTACTTTCAACCGATTGATCAGAAAGTAAGTAGTTTGAAATATAGATAAGACAGATTGGATCTGCAGTTTCCCATAATGCGCTTATCAGATAGTGCCGTTGACTTTTATTCTTATAACGGTAAAAGATGAGGTCGACCATTTCTTTAATCCAATTTTCATGAAAGGTGTGTAGAAGATTAATTGCTGTTTGATCGATGACTTGCGTGTAATCGGTCGAAACAATCGTTTTCCATCCTGTTTGAAGAATCCAAAACATGGATCCGACAACTTGATCATGCTGATGTGCAAAGGACATTGTATTATCCATGCCAAGATCAGCGCCGTGGAGCACGTTTCGGAT
The DNA here is from genome assembly GCF_024125425.1 of Sporolactobacillus kofuensis. Classification (GTDB taxonomy): domain Bacteria; phylum Bacillota; class Bacilli; order Bacillales; family Sporolactobacillaceae; genus Sporolactobacillus; species Sporolactobacillus kofuensis. The sequence goes on along the minus strand of NZ_JAMXWN010000009.1, from coordinate 104,225 downwards.
GTGCGCTAATGCAATTTGTGTGCGCTTATTCAAATCTTCGCTCCGTGTATCGAATTGATCACGCAATAGGAAAAGTACTGGAAAATCAAGCTGTGGATCATTGATCAACGAACGCGCATATTGAGAATCATCACGGTTTATTCTTTGCCATTCATCAACCAACGTTTCCGGTTGCTCGTGCCTTAATTGATTTAAAGGATTGCCCCGATTTCGGTCACTGCTCATCACGTTTCCTCCTATCTGTATCTCTGTATCTCCTACCATATTTATGATTGGGCGTTTTATTTATGTGTTTTCGTCTTTGAAATAGATCATAAGTACATTAAACTTGAGTCGAACTGAATGTCGGATTTATGTTAAACTAAAGAACAGCATGAAAAGAGTGGAGTGATACATCATGAAGCCTTACTTAGATCTTTGTCGAAGAGTGCTTAATGAAGGACATGAAAAAGCAGATCGCACCGGAACCGGCACAATTAGTGTGTTTGGCCATCAAATGCGTTTTAATCTTCAAGATGGTTTTCCGTTGATGACAACAAAAAAACTGCATTATAAATCGATTATTTATGAACTGCTTTGGTTTCTTAAAGGAGATACAAATATTAAATATTTGCAAGATCATGGCGTTCGGATCTGGAATGAGTGGGCGGACGAAGAGGGGAACCTTGGCCCGGTTTACGGTCATCAATGGCGCTCCTGGCCAGGCAAGAATGGTCAGACTATTGATCAAATCGCGAATGTGGTACAAGAGATTAAGACAAATCCGCATTCAAGACGTTTAATTGTAACCGCGTGGAATCCATCGGATATTCCGAACATGGCATTGCCCCCTTGTCATTGTCTCTTTCAATTTTATGTGAATGATGGTCGCTTGAGCTGTCAGCTCTACCAGAGGAGTGCAGATATCTTTTTAGGTGTGCCTTTTAATATTGCGTCCTATGCGCTTCTTACACACATGATTGCACATGTTACCGGGCTCAAAGTTGGTGAATTCATACATACATTGGGTGATGCGCATATCTATCTGAATCATCTCGATCAAGTAAAAAAACAGCTGGAGAGAGAACCAAGGAAACTTCCGACGCTCAAGATCAAAAGGCAAGTAGCCTCTTTGTTTGATTTTGAGTATGAGGATTTTGAGTTCATGGACTATCATCCATATCCGGCAATTAAGGGCGAGGTGTCTGTATGATCTCATGTCTTCTCGCAATGGATGAAAATCAATTGATCGGGAGAAATAATACGCTTCCATGGCATTTGCCTGATGACTTACGGTATTTTAAGAAAATAACCCTCGGTCATCCGGTGATTATGGGAAAAAACACTTTTATTTCCATTGGCAAACCGCTTCCTGAACGTCAGAATATTGTACTGACCCATCACCCTGAGCAATTTACGGATGAGGTGAGCTGCTTTGGGTCAGTTGATGAATTTTTGGAGAGTCGATTGTCATTCGGCAAAGAGTGCTTTGTCATTGGGGGGGCGAAAGTCTTTCAAGCGTTTTTGCCTTACACCGATCGCCTTTATATTACACACATTAGGGCTTCTTTCGAAGGGGATACTTATTTTTCGGGCTTTCATTCGGAAGAATGGCGTCTGGTCAGCAGTATACCTGGAAAGTTAGACCAGAAGAATCATTATCCCCATTCTTTTTGTATCTATGAGCGCGTATAAATTATTCTTTAGTTGATCGATCACCATCTTTCTCACATCTTGAAGGATCCTGCATAAACTGTTAAAAAGGTGACGGAGATGATCAAGATGGTCGAGTCATTTCTGCAACTCTTCGTGTGTTATGGAATTATTGGTTTAATTATGGGTTCAATGTTGGGGATTTTTCCATTTTGGCACGCTTGGAAAACGAAACATTTCGCTGCGTTTGTCCTATTAATTATTGCATGGCTGCCTATCTCAATGCTAACTTTGCTTTGTGCACCGATTGCAAATTGGTTTCATGTTACCCAAGACGGCGACTTTTAGAAGGAGGCTCCGAATTCACGGAGCCTCCTTAAATACACTTAATTGTAAAAATAGGAACATAAGATGAATTGCTTTCTCTTGTTGATTTTTTGGGTTGGCCAAGCCTATATAATTGCATAATCATAGATTTAATAGTATTGATCGTATAAGCATTGATGCAAGAAATGAAAGACTAATGCCACGGAAATATGATCTGAAAATTTAAATTTCTTGACAAATATATGAAATTGCTTTAAAACCTTATATTAAACGGATAAAATTATTTTATTATCTGCTATTTTATTTTTGAAAAATTCACACACGTCAGTGAGCAGAAGATTGGATATTTAATTCTTTTCGTGCGAAAATAATCTTGTGATAATGAGATCTCATTGAAAATCTTATTGTTTTGCTGTATTGGGTGAACGAAAATAATTGTCATGGAGTTAGTTCTTGAATGATCTATTAGATCTCCGAACCACTCCGAAAAATGTAGAATTGGCAAAAGAAGGAGAATGAACAGGTATGGCATCTAACGTATCAGAATTGACCACTTACATGGCTTACCTCGAAGGTGAATGGAAGAAAAGTTCATCTGGTGAGACCATCGCGATTCAATCCCCGTACCTTCGTAAAACGATTGGATATGTACAAGCAGTCACTCAGGATGAAGTGGACGAAGCAATTTCTGCAGCACACAAGGCGCAGAAGGAATGGGCAACGCTCTCAGTAAGTGCTCGAGGCGACTATTTGGACCGCTGGGCTGATGAACTCGTAAACAATAGTGAGGAAATTGCAAAGGCGATTATGCATGAAGTCGGAAAAGGCTTTAAGGATGCCCAAAAAGAGGTTGTCCGCACTGCTGATTTAATCCGATACACAGTTCAAGAAGCACTTCATATGCATGGAGAAGCATTGAAGGGTGATGGATTCCCTGGTGGGGATCAAAAGAAAATTGGTATTGTTGAACGTGCACCACTAGGTGTTGTGCTCGCAATCGCACCGTTTAACTATCCTGTTAACTTGGCTGCTTCAAAAATTGCTCCAGCATTGATGTCTGGTAATGCAGTTATTTTCAAACCGGCAACACAAGGTTCAATTAGTGGGATTAAGATGATTGAAGCATTGGATAAAGCGGGCTTACCAAAGGGATTGCTTAGCCTCACAACCGGCCGTGGCTCAGTAATTGGTGATTATCTTGTTGAACACAAAGGGATTAACATGATCAGCTTTACCGGTGGATCAAGTACCGGCCGTCATTTATCAAAACAAGCGACGATGATTCCTCTTGTCCTTGAACTTGGTGGAAAAGACCCTGCCATCGTTTGTGAAGATGCAAACATGGATGTAGCAGTTAAGAGTATTATGAATGGTGCATTCTCTTATTCAGGTCAACGTTGTACCGCGATCAAACGTGTACTGGTGAACGAAAATGTTGCCGATGAATTGGTTACACGATTGAAAGCAGAAATTGAAAAATTGTCGGTTGGTTCTCCAGAAGTAGACAGTACGATTGTTCCTTTGATCGATGACAAGTCCGCTGACTTTGTCCAGAACTTAATTGACGATGCCCTTACTAAAGGTGCAACATTAGTTACCGGCAACAAACGTGAAAATAACTTGATCTATCCAACTTTGATTGACAATGTGACCGAAGATATGGATCTTGCTTGGATTGAACCATTCGGACCTGTTCTTCCTATCATTCGCGTCAAAGCAGACGACGAAGCCATTGAGATTGCGAACAAGTCTGAATATGGGCTACAAGCTAGCGTATTCTCACAAGATATTGATCGTGCTCTTGCTGTTGCAAGACAGGTTGAAGCCGGTACTGTTCAAATCAATGGTCGTACGGAGCGTGGACCGGATCACTTCCCATTCTTAGGTATTAAATCTTCCGGTATGGGTGTTCAAGGTATTCATCACAGTCTTCTGTCTATGAGTCGTGAGCGCGTGACCGTATTGAATTTAAAATAACCACGAAAGAGAGAAACAGCATAGGACTGTTTCTCTCTTTTTTTAGCTCTTTTTTTAGATTTCCGTTATATTCATGATGATTCGACTGAATATCGAAAGCGCTTTATCATACGACTAGGATGCATGCTGGGGAATATTAAAGGAAAACACACCTGTATGAGGTGTGCCATTCGTCGTTACATCAGTAGTAAAATGGCCCTGGCCCTGGTCCATACCATCCTCCATATGGTGGTCGATGTCCGGGTCCATAATATGGGCCTGGGGGGCAATACGGGCAAGGACGTACACCAATTATTGAACTGAGACCTACACCAAGCAAACTTCCTGCAAAACCGCCTGCAAATCCACCTAAAAATGATTGAGGACCGAAACCAATGCCAAAGAATCGTTGATCTTCATTTCTCGTTTCATTCATTTGTTGGCTTTGATCAAATGGCATTAAGTAGATGTTGTCTTGATCGAAAGAATCAATGACACCATAGTGAATCGAGCCATCTTTACATTGGATTTCAACCGGCTGATTGATCAGATTTTCCCAAAATTGTTGAAGAGACATTTATATACCTCCTGTATTGCGTTCTTAAAGTACATGGCTGAGTATTTAGTAGCCTGGGTGAGCAAAAGCCTAATTTACATTATGCGAAATATTAAAAATGGGTTGGGCGAATACCCCATTTACGGTCAGTTAAAGTGAGTATGGAAAGATAATCGAGATTTGTGCAATCGAAAAACGCATACCAAAGCGAAGTCGGGAAGCAACTCTACGTTCACAAAGAATTGATTGATGTCCTCAAATGGCTCGGTTTGCGTTCCTATTGCGAAGAATAGCAAATATTGCTTTTATGATTCAGATCGACTACAATTACTTATAAATAAGAAGAGGAGTGGAAACATCAATGATATTTTCTGATTGTCTGCAACTTAAAATGGCCTGAGACAGGTGAAGTCTGTCTTTATCACAATTTATATTAGGCCAGATTGTTGCGGCAATAGATGTGAGCTGTTTCTGTTTCTAACGGTTGAATGAATTGCTAGTAGGAGCGAAGCGTTTTTGTTTCGCTCCTTTTCACATGGATGCGGATAATTTCTTATATCTGTTCCCTTTTCGATCGGCCACACAAGGGGCGTGAACACATGTTACTAATAGAAGCCAAAAATATTGCTTTCTCATATGGAGATAAGCTGATTTATAAAGATATGAATTTTCGACTGATGGAAGGTGAACACATTGCCTTAGTCGGTCATAATGGTGCAGGAAAGTCAACTTTTCTGAAACTGATCTTGGGTGAATTGTTGCCTGATGGTGGAGTCATAAACAAAAAAAGTGCTTTGAAGACAGGTGTTATTGAACAGCATCTGCATTTTGGTAAGGGGAAGAGTGTTTATGCCAGCCTCCAGGATGCTTTTAAAAAATTATTTGATGCAGAACGCACAATGAATGAATTAGCGTTGAAGATGCAGGATCCGGATGCAGATCCTGCGTATATTGATCAATATGGACAGTTACAGGAATTACTCATTGCTCATGATTTCTATACTGTTGATGCGCAAATTCATGAAATGGCTGACGGACTTGGCTTGACTGCTATTGGACTCGATAAAGATGTGGATCAGTTGAGCGGTGGTCAGTTAACCAAATTGTGCTTAGCAAAGCTTCTACTTGAAAAGCCAGAGGTTCTACTTCTCGATGAACCGACCAATTATTTGGATGTTGTGCACATTAATTGGTTAACAAACTATTTGAATACGTATCCTCATGCCTTTATTGTCATCTCGCACGATACGGAGTTTCTAAATACTATTGCTCAGTTTGTCTATCATTTGGAAAATCAGCAATTAACGCGCTATGTCGGTAATTATGAATCTTATCTTAAGCAGCATGAAGCACGAATGGAGCAGCAAGAAATTGCTTTTCGTCAGCAGCAACGAGAAATCAAAAAATTGGAAACCTATATACAGAAGAATAAAGTACGTACAGCAACCGCAAAACAAGCAAAAAGCAGAGAGAAGCAGTTAAATCGAATCGAACGATTGGATCCTCCGTCTCAAATGCATAAACCGACCTTCCACTTTACAGTGGACAGTCAGCCGGTGCGTATAATTTTCGATGCGGAGAATCTTCAAGTGGGTTATCACCATCCGCTTCTTCCACCAATATCGATGAACATTCTTCGTGGAGAAAAAATCGCCATCATCGGGCACAACGGTATTGGGAAAACAACATTGCTTAGAACATTACTTGGTCAGCTGAATCCTCTTTCAGGACGCGTAGAACAAGGAGATCGCGTAAAAATCGGCTATTTCACGCAACTTTCAGCGCCACCGCATGTTACGCCACTTGAATGGATGATGGATCAGTTTCCAACTATTGCTGAGAAAGTCTTAAGACAGCATCTGGCACAATGTGGTGTCTTTGCTGAACACATGCGTCAGCCGATGGACACCTTAAGCGGCGGTGAAGAAACTAAGGTGCGAATAGCAAGGTTAATGCTTCAAAAAAGCAATGTATTGATCCTTGATGAACCAACCAATCATTTAGATGTTGATGCAAAAGAAGCGTTAAGTCAATCACTAGGCAACTATGAAGGTACGGTCATTGTTGTAAGTCATGAACCGGTGTTCTATGAAGATTGGGTGACAAGGGTTTGGGACGTGGAGAAATGGTCGAAGACCGAGTCCTAAGAGAAAGCATAATCGTGTAGGTACCGACCTTATTATTTCTATAATGTAACTGAACGATGTTAAGCGATTAGGATGGTGACTATGACTGAACAAACACCAATGGATTTAGATGAAAGATCTTTGACAGCAGTCGTTCAAATCTTCAAAGCAGTATCTGAGCCGACGCGTGTACGGATTTTGTTTTTACTTTCGCAATGTGAATGTTCGGTTTCTGAGATTGCCGAACATTTAGATTTGCAGCAGTCAACGGTATCGCATCAACTGAGTTTCTTAAAACAATTACATCTTGTAAGGTCAAGACGTGAAGGAAAAGTCATCTATTATTCAGAGGAAGACGAACACGTGATGAATTTGCTTGCACAAACGATTGATCATACGCGGCATCGTACAGTCAACTAATATACAGCGCCCCATTTGAGAACCCAATTGGCAGACGCCGTGTCAATGAGCACAGCCTCTCGTATTCTAATAGAGAGTAATCTGTGAATGGAGCGTGATTCCTTGCCAAATCAATCAATTTATTCCCAGTGTTGTGATCTCATTAATCAACCGGTTGAAATTCGTTGTCGTGATGGTTCAGTGCACCGTGGCGTTTTGACTCGTGTTGATGAACACCATGCCTACTTACAACCAGCTGGTATGGATTCAGACAATAACCCTGGCCTATTCATGTGGGGCAGCTGGGGATGGGGCGTTCCGATCGCCCTCGCTTCAATTGTTACCCTATTGGCACTTGGATTTTTCTGGTAACAATCCCGATAAATGAACGAGAAGTTTCTCAAATTGAGGGGCTTCTTTTTTTACGAAAAGGTTCATTAGGTATTTTAGTAGAAAGATGGTATGCTTTAAATTAGAAATAAAAAATGTGTGGACTGGAATAAAGAGGTGATTCTCATTGAATAAACGAGAAGCCATGGTTTTGCTGAAAAAGAAAGGGTATAAGCACACAGATAAACGTGAAGATATTCTTGATCTTTTTGAACAACAAGATGGGTATTTATCAGCAAAAGACATTCAAAGTGCATTAAAAGATAACTATCCGGGCATTAGTTTTGATACCATATATCGTAATCTCTCTCTTTTCCAAGATCTGATGATTCTTGAAGAAACAGAACTAGATGGTGAGAAAATATACCAATTTCATTGCACAGAGCATCATCATCATCATCTCATTTGTCTTCGCTGTGGAAAAACAAAAACCATTGATGTCTGCCCAATGCAGGATTTATCGCAAATTGACCCGGAATTTCAAGTTACCGGCCATAAGTTCGAAATTTATGGCTACTGTAAGCACTGTCAAGACAAGCTGCAAGATCGTGATCAGATGAACAAGACCCATCAATCGATGACTGTGATTCCGAGTGCTTGATAATCGGTGAGTATTTTCTTAACAAATCGTACTTGATCTTGTGAGCAGTGAATGATGATCATGACATAGGATTGCGGTTTCTCTTTGTAATGAATCTTAAAGAAATTGTCCATCGCATAGCCGATGGCAAACCCGATAAAGCTAGAGGTCACACCCCAGATGATTGGACCTAAAGGCAAACGGAAGCCAAGACTTGCAAAAATGACTCCGAAGATTGTTGCAAAAATAAAGCCAAGATCAACTTTATTGGAGGTTTCAAAGGGCGTTAGATCATAGTTTCTTCTATTCGATACATTTGGCGGATCAAAGAAATAACATGATATACTCCTTTGCTGCACACCGATCTTTTGAAGCTGGGTGATTATAAGTTCAACTGTTAGTGAAGATGGATATAAGCTCATGATCTCATGCAATGATCAAAGACCTCCATTTCTATGAGAAAGGCCAATTTTTTTTGCTGGCCAATTGCTCTCAAGATATGTACGTTGTTCTTCTTCGAAGAGTCTGTTATTATCAATTGTTTTTGAGTAGGCATCATAAGAAGAGCCAAAGATAAGCGAAGGCATGAAAAGAAGCCATTCGGGTTTAAGAACCTGAAGAGCATCTTGGTAGCTTGATACGCCATCCAAAAGCATAAGCACACTCTGGAATTCATTGCAGTTAATGTAGATGGTGAGCGCCCATGACATCAGTGCTAAAGATGTGATCAGCCTTCGAGCATAAAGTTGCCCAAGACCTGGTATAAGCATGGACCATACTGCTGCGATCCATGGTTGACGTTTATCAAGAAAGCAGATTTCAAATGAGCGTAATTCCAGAACTTTCAAGTGAATTGGTTGATTCTTGGTCATAATGGTGAGTTGATTTATTTTGATTGCCGAACGATAGCTGTCCCAAATACAGAAGAAGTAAAATGGGATGTAAATCAATACCCACCTAGTGTTCAACACTGCTGCAGATTGCTGAAAATCACCGGTAAAACTATAGACCATCGCAAGATTAAGCTTAGCATGAACATTAATAATAATTTCAAACAGGAATAAGACGTTACCCTTAATGTGCATATCAAGGAGCATATGACCCAGTCCTGGAAATGCAGCGGACCACCAGGCAACAACTGCTGGGTTTTGGTATCTAAGATTTGCCGTACCAAGGGGATCGATAACTGCTCTATTTCTTCTTACCATTTTGGACTCCCATCTGATTGACTTATTTTTAGTTTTCCAATGCAGTGCTGTTTGATACATTACGAGCAATCATGGATCAAAGAATTGTAAATGAGGGCACAGATTGTCTATTCAGACTTTTGCAGCCTGTAAAAATTGACAATATTTGGTGACCCAAATATACTGAATAGAGCGTAACCGATCTGTGGTTGATGGTTTTTCCGGCTGTCTGACATGCACAACGATTTAAATGAAACAATATAATAGAGGTAATTTCACTGTGAAATAAGACTCCACAAGATCCAGTTCAAAAATTGATGAGCTGGATTTTGTCGTTTAAGATTGTGATTAGGGAGGAGCGGGTAACTTTTGATCTATCCGAACAGGTTATATGAAGGCGATACAATAGGTGTAATTAGTCCGGCAGGTCCGCCTGATATGGAACGGTTGGATATCGCCATTGATTGGCTCGAACAACTTGGATTTAACGTGCGATTGGGGCAGCATGTTGGTGATAAATATGGCTATCTTGCTGGATCCGATCAAGGTCGGCTCGATGATTTGCATCAAATGTTTCTTGATGATACTGTCAAAGCCATTATTTGTTCACGTGGCGGTTACGGAACGGCGCGTATTACTGATCGGATTGACTTTGATCTCATTCGTGCGCATCCGAAAGTATTCTGGGGCTATAGCGATATTACTTACTTACATACAGCCATCAGACAACAAACCGGATTGATTACTTTTCATGGGCCAATGCTTGCTTCTGATTTAGGAGATCCCGATGTTGCATTACTGTCAAAGCAGCTTTTCTCTCAATTATTTCAACCCATGTCACTACGCTATGATGAACATTTATCCTCTCTAGAATCGCTTTCCGGAGGCACAGCCGAAGGCATGTTGGTTGGTGGAAATTTATCTTTACTCGTGAGTACAATCGGAACGCCATTCGAAATTGATACAAAATATAAGTTGTTACTAATTGAAGATATTGGCGAAGCTCCCTATCGGGTTGATCATATGCTTAATCAATTAAGACTATCAGGAAAATTATCGGAAGCCGCTGGGTTTGTCATTGGAGATTTTCACCAAGACAAATTTATAGATGAAAATAAATCATTGACATACACTGAGGTTTTTGAAACGTATTTAGGTGGGCTGGGGAAGCCGGCGGTTAAAGGGTTTTTCATTGGTCACTGTACACCACATTTCTCAGTTCCGTTAGGGGCGGATGCCATGCTTGACGCAGACCGAAAACAACTTTGGATCCAGCCGGGTGTGATGTAACCATTCCTAAAGTCGTACACCCTTGGAGTCGGAGAGGAGATCAGAAATGAAAATTGTTGATGTTCGAACAAAACGTTTGTCAATTCCTCTTGTCAAGCCGTTTAAGACTGCTCTTCGAACGGTGAATACTGCAGAAAGTATCATCGTCATCATCACTTGTGACGATGGAACAATGGGGTTTGGGGAAGCACCACCGACACATGTTATTACAGGAGATAGTTTGGCAAGTATCGAGTATACGATTATGAACGTGCTTCGACCGTTAATCATTGGTCTGAAAATTGAACAGAAAGAACGAATTAATCATGTTGTTGATCACTCAATCCTACATAATTCCAGTGCCAAGGCAGCCATTGATGTGGCTGTTTTTGACTGCTTAGGGAAGTTGGCAAATTTACCCATTTATCAACTTTTAGGCGGTAATAATAATCAAGTAGAAACAGATTTTACCGTCAGTGTCAATCATCCAAATGAGATGATCCAAGATGCGCTCAGTCTAGTTAATCAAGGCTTTACAACGCTGAAGATTAAAGTTGGAAATTCCACAATCAAAGAGGATATGGAGCGTATAAAGCATTTGCGCAGTGCAGTAGGTCGCGAAATTAAATTAAGATTGGATGCGAATCAAGGCTGGAGCCCTAAAGAAGCAGTTTCATTAATTCATCGATTAGAAGACTCAGACATGGAGATCGAGTTGATTGAGCAACCGGTTCCTGCGTGGGATTTTGATGGGATGAAATTCGTTACCGAACATGTCGATACGCCGATTATGGCTGATGAGAGTGTATTCAGTCCGAAAGACGCCGCTCGTTTGCTCGCAATGCATGGCTGCGATTTAATGAACATAAAATTGATGAAAGCAGGAGGAATTCATAATGCAGAGAAGATCAACGCTCTTGCTGAAGCCTATGGAGTTGAATGTATGGTCGGTTGCATGATTGAATCAAAAGTTGCGGTAACCGCCGCTTGCCATTTTGCTGCGGCGAAAGCCAATGTGACGCGCTGTGACTTGGATGCACCACTTATGTTTGCATCCGATCCAGTCACTGGTGGCGCGGTTTTTCAACAAAGTAAAATAGCCCTGACTGATGAACCCGGTTTAGGTATACAAGGTGTCCACTTCATTTAGAGGAGGGATGAACGTGAGAAACCGAAGAATCGCTGTGCCTGTCGCAACTGTATGGACTAGTCCGGAATCTGTTCATTTTATTGACACTGCAATAGTGAATGATCGGCCGAATCTAGCCGTTTGGCTAAGATCAATGAATCGTGAACAAAACCTCGATCTGTGTAAAAAGGATCGATTGCAAACACAAGTCTTATTTGGGGATGAATTGATTGTTGATGAACGAAGGGGCCCATGGGCCAAGGTGATTATCCCAAGTCAATACACTTCGAAAGACGCGCGCGGTTATCCCGGTTGGATGCCGATTGCCCATTCACTAGAAACAGACATGGGTATTGGGAAAAATTGTGCTACGATTCGAAGCCCCTTTGCTACGTTTTATGATGATGGTAAAAATCAGCCCATTGATCTAAGTTTTGGAACGATTCTCCCAATCCTTGGGGATTCAGCCACATTGGTAAAAGTAGATAGTCCAATTGGTCAAGGCTTTTTGCAAAAATCAGATGTACTGCTCCCGGATCAGCCGCATGAACATGGCGGCGATGAAATTGTGAATTACGCAAAGAAGTTCCTTGACTTACCTTATTTATGGTCAGGAATTAGTGCCTATGGCTTCGATTGCTCGGGATTCACTTTTACCATGTTGCGTACTTCTGGTTATCTGATTCCACGTGATGCAGCGGATCAAGCGCGTCATGGAGAGAAGATTAATCTGAAAGAAGTACTTCCAGGCGATTTACTTTTCTTTGCCTATGATAAAGGGAAAGGTATCGTGCATCATGTCGGTATTTATTATGGCGAAGGGAAAATGATCCATTCACCAACCCCAGGAATGCGAATTTGTGTCACGAAGCTCAGTGGCTCAAAATATGAAGAAGAATTATGTACTATTCGCCGGTACTGGAACTGTTGAATACTGCATTTATTTTTTGACTATAAAATAGATCCTGTATGAGGACTTCCAGTCGTTGACAATTGATCAGGGCGGCATTAAAATGAATCTAATTCATGCATTTGAATGGATCGTTTAAGAGAGATGCACGTAAAATAGATGATGATGCTTATTGGCCTCTCTGTAGTTGGGAGGCTTTTTCACAATATTTGAAGGTGCAGGCTTATTTTGACTGAATAGTTCATCAGGTAAAGCCTGATCGGAGGGTAAGTAATGACAGCATTGAATTTTATTCGTGTTGCTGCAGCATGTCCGGTGACACGTGTCGCAGATGTCCGCGCAAATGTGGACAATATTAAGAAGTGTATCGATGAAGCAGTCGATCAAAAGGTGAAGCTTATTGTTTTCCCAGAGCTCAGCATTACATCCTATACTTGTGCAGATTTATTCTTGCAAAAAGTGTTGTTGGATGAGTCAGAAGCCGGGGTTAAGACGATTTGCGAGTACAGCAAAGGTAAAGATCTATTGATTGCAGTCGGTGCTCCGCTCTACGCACAAACAAATGTCTATAATTGTGCGTACCTCATTTTTGAAGGGAAAGTCCTTGGCATCGTTCCAAAACAATACATACCGAACTATGAAGAATTTTATGAACGCCGCTGGTTTACTTCCGGACAAGGTGTTCTTAATCAACTGGTGACTTTGTCATTCCAAAAAGATGTGCCTTTTGGTACCGATTTGCTCTTTCAGAGTGGGGTTTGCCAGTTTGGATTTGAAATCTGTGAAGATTTGTGGAGTGTGGTTCCGCCAAGCAGTTACCTAAGTCTTCATGGGGCTCAAGTCATTGGTAATCTCTCAGCATCAAATGAAGTCGTAAGCAAATCTGATTATCGACGTTCACTTGTTGAATCGCAAAGTGCGAAATGCATGGGTTCTTATATTTATGCAGGAGCCGGAACCGGAGAGTCATCGACCGATGTCGTCTTTGGTGGTGAGATGCTCATTGCAGAGAATGGCAACTTAGTGAAGCAGAATACGCGATTCCAGAGAACGAATGAAATTGTCACATCGATCATTGATCTTGATCGTCTGAATTTGCAGCGGATTAAGAACATCAGTTTCCGAGAAGCAACTTCTATCGCCCCATACGCGATTCGTCATGTGACTTTCAGATTTAACGATATGGCATACGGAAAATTTGATCGTACAGTAGATAAGCATCCGTTTGTTCCTTCTGATCTTAAGCAGAGGGAATTGAGGTGCAGTGAGATCTTTAATATTCAGTCTGCTGCGCTTGCGAAGCGTATGGAGCATACCGGAATGAAAAAAGCAGTTATTGGAATTTCAGGTGGATTGGATTCAACCCTAGCTTTACTTGTCATTGTAAAAACCTTTGATATGCTTGGCTACGATCATAAAGACATTGTTACCGTGACGTTACCAGGATTCGGTACTACGGACAGAACTTATCAAAATGCTGTTTCTCTTTGTAAAAAGCTTGAAACAGATTTTCGTGAAGTGTCTATAGTCGCGGCATGCCTCCAGCACTTTAAGGATATTGGTCATGACCCTGCCATTCATGATGTTACGTATGAGAATGTACAGGCGCGTGAACGCACCCAAATCTTGATGGATATAGCCAACAAGGAAGGCGGGTTAGTGATCGGTACCGGTGACCTTTCCGAAATGGCTCTCGGATGGAGCACCTATAACGGTGATCATATGTCCATGTATGCGGTAAATTGCTCCGTACCAAAAACTCTTGTACGCTATTTGGTTCGTTATGTAGCTGAAGAAGAAACAAATGCAGAAATTGCTGCCATTCTCATAGATGTGCTTGACACACCGGTGACACCTGAACTCCTTCCGAAAAGTAGTGAAGGAAAAATTTCACAGAAGACTGAGGATATTGTCGGGCCTTATGAACTTCACGATTTCTTCCTTTACTATTTCGTACGCAATGCATTCGCACCTGCAAAAATTCTATTTCTTGCAAAACAAGCATTTTCCGATACCTATGATGAAGCAACGATCCGGAAGTGGCTTCAGATGTTCATCAAACGTTTCTTTGCAATGCAATTTAAACGCTCGGCGATTCCAGATGGACCAAAAGTCGGAACGGTCAGCTTGTCACCACGAGGGGATTGGCGCATGCCTTCAGACGCAAGTCGGCAGCTGTGGATGGATGAACTTTAAAAGAGCGAAAGAGAGGGAAGCCGGTGATTTGGCGCTTTTTATCCTACTATAAACCATACAAGAAATTGTTTTTTCTTGATTTTACTTGTGCAGTTTTCCTTGCTTTACTCGAACTTTTGTTTCCAATCGCTGTAAATCAGGTGATTGATCGATTGCTTCCTGGAAAGGATTGGTCGATCATTCTCTTAGCAACTGCAGGACTTCTGTTTTTCTACATTGTGAATACGCTGATGCATTACGTTGTCACGTATTGGGGGCATATGCTGGGCATCAATATTGAAACGGATATTCGACAAGAATTATTTGAACACATCCAGAGACAATCTTTTCATTTCTTTGATAACAACAAAACCGGTCATATGATGTCACGACTAACAACTGATCTTTTTGATATTGGTGAAACGGCGCATCATGGTCCCGAGGATATCTTTATCGCACTCATGTCGTTATTCGGAGCCTTTTTTTTAATGCTATCCATCAATTGGAAACTAGCTTGTATTACGTTTGTTCTGGTGCCAATACTTGGCGCATTCATCACGCTTTTTAACATGAAAATGACGCATGCAACCGATCAAATCTATCAAGATATTGCTCTATTTAACGCAAATGTTGAGAATGCGGTTGGTGGCGTACGTGTCGTGCAGGCATTCTCGAATGAGGGCTATGAAAAGAATCAATTCAAAGAAAATAATAAAATCTACAGGAAAGCAAAATTATTTTCTTATAAAATTATGGCAACGAGTGTCACAACAAACTATTTCTTTATGCGCTTAATCACTTTATTCACATTAGTAAGCGGTTCTTGGTTTGTTATTCACGGCCAGCTCAGCAGTGGTCAATTTGTTGCTTTTTTGCTTCTTTCTAATGTATTTGTTCAACCGATTGAAAAGTTTAACGCGATTATTGAACTCTATCCAAAAGGAATTGCCGGTTTCAAGCGATTTATGAAATTGAAGAATCAAGCACCGGAGATTGTGGATAGGCAGGATGCGATCACAATAGACGCCATTTATGGAGCGATTGATTATTGTGATGTAACGTTTGGCTATGAAGGGAAAAAACCAGTGCTAACTCACATCAATTTACATATTCATCCAGGTGAGACGGTTGCATTTGTTGGCCCAACAGGTGCAGGAAAGACAACATTATGTAGTCTGTTACCCCGATTTTATGATGTGTCCACTGGGCGAATAATGATAGACGGTATCGATATTCGTGATTTAAAATTGGCGTCATTAAGAAAGCATATCGGGCTCGTTCAACAAGATGTCTTTCTCTTTTCGGGAACGCTTCGCGAAAATGTTGCGTACGGAAAATTGGATGCAACAGATGAGGAAATTTGGCGTGTGATCAAATTAGCGAATTTAGAGGAAACGGTCGCTCGTATGCCGAATGGACTGGAGACTGTTGTCGGAGAGCGTGGCGTCAAACTGTCAGGTGGACAGAAACAGCGACTTTCGATTGCGCGCATGTTCTTGAAAGATCCTTCTATTCTGATTTTGGACGAGGCGACCTCCGCACTTGATACTGCGACAGAACTCGTTATTCAACAATCCCTTGAAACACTTTCTGAAGGGCGGACAACACTGATTATTGCGCATCGCCTCGCGACGATCAAAAATGCTGATCGTATTGTTGTGGTTACGGAAAATGGAATAGATGAGCAAGGTACACATGACCAGTTGTTGAAAAAAGGCGGCGTGTACAGCCGATTGTATGAATCACAATTTAGTAGGACTATGTAATCCCTTAGATATGGAAACAAAAGGAGCGGGTTCTGATGATGGCAGGTTTTGGCTTTGGCTTTTTTTCTATTCTCATTATCATTGCGTTCTGGGTATTTGTGATCTATATGATCATTCACGTTGTAAATTTAATGAAAGAACACAATCGATATCTTCGCGAGATTCGCGATGAACTTCGAAAAGATAATCAATCTCAAAATGAATCGACGGGCGAACCCAAATGAGCAGTATTCGTGAATTAAAGACTGTGGAGGAATGGAAGGCTGCCTTTCCTGTAATAAGACAGTTAAGAAGAACGGTGAATGAAGACACATACCTTGAACTCGTTAATCAAGCTTCCCAAAATGAAGGGTATCATTTAATGGCATTGATTGAGCAGGAACAAATTGTAGCGGTTACGGGTTTTATGCCGATGACTACTTTATATAATGGTCCCTCGGTGTGGGTCTGTGATTTGGTTACAGATGAAGCTTGTCGATCTAAAGGTTATGGGAAGCAATTACTAGATGCTGTAGAACAATGGGCGGGGGCACATGGCTATTCAGTTATTTCTTTATCCACCGGTTTGCAACGACAAGATGCCCATCGTTTTTATCAAGAAAAAATGGGCTATGACAAGACAAGTTATGTATTTAGGAAAGAGCTGGCGGAGTGAATGTGTGTGCAAGCATGGGAGATCCTCGATACGATCAAAAATAAGTATATTGATCTTTTAGGTGACCAATTCGTCGGTCTCTATGTTCATGGATCATTAGCTTTTGGTTGTTATCATCCACTTAAAAGTGATCTTGATTTCATCGTGGTAGTCAAAACCAAGCTAACCATTACGGAAAAATTGGCCTTACTTACTGTACTTGAAAAAAATTACGAAAGAGCTCCGTTAAAAGGATTCGAGATGAGTGTTGTGCTGGCAATGCATTGCCGGCATTTTTGTTATCCTACGCCTTATGAACTTCATTATTCAATGATGTGGCGGGATACTTATCTTAAAGAGCCTAGTCGCTTATGTGCAACGGATGGCAAGACAGATCCTGATCTTGCCGGTCACTTCACAGTGATCAAACAATGCGGTATCGTTCTCTATGGGAAGCCAATTGCAGAAGTATTTGGCGAAGTACCTGAACACTATTATTTTAAAAGCATTTTTAATGATATTAAGGACGCGCCAGAAATGATCATCAACCAGCCCACGTACACGATCCTCAATCTATGTCGCGTTCTTGGTTATTTAAGAAGCGGAAAAGTGATGTCAAAAGTTCAAGGTGCAGAGTGGGCATTAAAAGCATTGGATCTTCGTTGGCATAAGGTGATTCAATGTTCATTGGACAACTATCGATCATTCGTTTTGGACACAAATGTTCCGATTAACGTTCGAATCCCATTTAGTGCTTTTATGCTCAATGAGATAAATCAATGTGTTGAATCTAGAAAGAAGTGAGTGTATGTATTTTTTGGAAAAGGGGGATAAGATCGGGATTTATTCTCCATCATCTCCGATTACGGCAACATCGCCAAAGCGTTTTGCAAGGGCGAAACAATTTCTTGAATCAAAGGGATTTCAAATCATTGAAGGACGTTTAACGGGCAAATCGGATTATTATCGGTCAGGTTCAATTGAGGAACGTGCGGATGAGTTAAATCAGTTGATCCAAACTAAGGACATAAAAATGATTATGTCAACTATTGGGGGTACAAATTCAAACGCGCTACTTCCTTATATTGACTATGATGCATTTAAGAAAAATCCGAAAATCATGATCGGCTACTCAGATGTTACGGCAATTCTTCTTGCCATATACGCTCAGACGGGTTTTCAAGTCTATTACGGTCCTGCCCTAGTGCCATCTTTTGGTGAATTTCCACCCTATGTTGATGAAACCTATAGATATTTTGATAAAATGTTTTGTCAAACGATACAATTTCCTTTTGAAGTGCCAAAGCCCCAATATTGGACGGACGAAGGAATCAATTGGGAAAGAATGGAACGGGAGAAAGCACGCCGACAAAATCATTGGATAGGTGTTAATGGTGGAAACGCAACAGGAAGACTCATAGGCGGAAATCTAAACACGATCAATGGTTTTTGGGGAAGTCCATATATGCCTGAAATAAAAGAAGGGGACATTTTACTTATCGAAGATTCTCAGAAGAATGCATCACAGGTAGAAAAAAATTTTTCTTTGTTGAAAGTTAATGGAGTCTTTGATCGGATCCGTGGCATCCTTCTTGGGAAGCATGAACGGTTTGATGATGAGGGTACCGGACGAACACCATTGGATCTATTGCTTGAAGTTTTGCATGGTACAAGAGTACCTATTATTGCTAATTTTGACTGTTGTCACACCCAACCGATGCTAACGATGCCAATCGGTGCGGAAGTTTCAATTGATGCAAATGAAAGTCATCCATCAGTATGGATTAACAAATTGGGTACGTAAGGGGACGAATCACGTGAATCAAGCATCGGAAACATATTGGAAACAATTTTGGCAAGGTAACGAGCCAGCGACGGTAACTGCATGGAAATTCGGGGCTGATCCGGACCATTTGGCAGATCTTGTGCTGAAGGGAATTAAGACAGCAACGTGTTCCGCGTATCTCTTCTATGAGCTCGAACATGAAACGTTGCCAAAAGTTGGCGAATTCAATATTATTCTTAATAGCCAGGATGAACCAGCGTGTATCACAAGAACGATAGATGTAACGGTGATGCCGATGAACGAGGTACCTGCTTCTCACGCATATGCAGAAGGGGAAGGGGATCGCAGTTATCGGTACTGGTATGCAGTGCATGAAGAATTTTTCAAAAAAGAACTTGCTGAAATCGGTCGCACGTTTCGTAACGACATGCTTGTTGTTTGTGAACGATTTAAAGTGGTGGATTGTTATGCATCAAGAATCTAAAGGAGTAAATGAATAATCATCTTTTTTAGATAAAAATAGTCATGGCCGATTGAGAGTAGCGGGACACCGCTTGGAAGAAAATATAAAATGCTCGATTTACATGGATAAACGTTTATAAACTCTTGCTCAAAAATGAGCAAAGATGCGAGAAGCCTGGATCAAGGTGCCAGATAACCCATGCAAACAATTGCCTGTTGTACGAAATGTCTCGTGGCAATCAAGCAATCGAAGCATAATTGTTGCAAGATCAAGGACTTGTCATCCAGTTTTTCTTGCAAAAAAATCCCCCTGTAGATTAGCAGGGGGTCAGTTATTATTAAGAGCCACAGAATGACAATTTAAAAGACTTAAACGTACCAATGATTCAATCAAACTTTTGCTGTTCCGAGCAAATCCTTTGCGCACTTGTATTCCAAACCATGTGCGTCTGCCACAGCTTTGAATGTAACAAACCCATCCAATGTGTTCAAACCTCTAAGTAATGCTTCATCTTCTAGACATGCTTTTATAAAGCCCTTGCTCGCGATCTTTGCAGCGTAAGGAATAGTAACATTCGTCAGAGCAAGCGTAGACGTGTTAGGTACTGCACCAGGCATATTCGCAACAGCATAATGAATGACGCCATGCTTCGTATACGTAGGATCATCATGCGTTGTGCTGTGATCAGACGTTTCAACCACACCGCCTTGGTCTATAGCAACGTCGACAATGACCGAGTTTTCTTTCATCGAAGCAACCATTTCTTCAGTGACAAGCTTTGGAGCTTTTGCACCTGGAATTAAGACAGCTCCGATTACAAGGTCAGCTTCTTTAACGGATTCAGCAATATTATATGGATTGGACATTACTGTATTCAATGAGTTCCCAAAAATATCATCAAGATCACGAAGTCGATCAGCACTAATGTCAAGAATCGTAACATCAGCACCAAGCCCAACAGCTATTTTTGCAGCGTTTGTTCCAACAATACCGCCACCAATGATCGTCACTTTTCCGCGTGATACACCAGGAACACCACCAAGCAGAATACCTTTTCCGGCTTCATCACTGAATTTTTCAAGATATTGAGCACCGATTTGAACAGCCATTCTTCCTGCAACTTCGCTCATTGGTTGAAGGAGCGGCAATACACGGTCCGCACGTTGTACGGTTTCATACGCAATAGAGACAACCTTGTTATCAACGAGCGCTTTTGTCAGACCGGCAGCGACTGCAGGAGCAAGATGGAGATAGGTGAACAGAATTAATCCTTCATGGAAGAAATGGAATTCTTCAGCTTCAGGTTCTTTCACTTTAATAACCATTTCAGCGGACCATGCTTTTTCAGCTGAGGTGATCACTGCTCCGGCTTCTTCGTATTGCTGATCTGAAAATCCGGCACCCGCTCCAGCGAGTGTCTCAACGTAAACGATATTACCTTCTTGTACTAAATGATAAGTACCTGCTGGAGTGATTGCGACACGACGTTCGTTGTTCTTCAATTCTTTCGGAATACCGATAATCATGAGTGTTTGCCCCCTATTTTTAGTACTACCAATGATTGAATAGCCAGATAACTTGATCTATGCCGATGAATTGTTTCTTTACTCGTACCAGAAATGTAACTCATCCCTTTAGATCACTTCCGTGTTATCCCTTAGTTAGAATAGTACAAACAAAATCAGTTCGTTTCATCATACGTTTTGTCTAGTGATTTGGTAAATTACTTGACATTTTCGTTCCGTGTTAGATAACATGACAAATAAAGGCAGTTAATACGACATTGGGAGGGGCTTATTCATGGATGAACGTCCTTTTTGTGTAATCGATGTACTGAAACGGCCGCTTTTTCAGCGTGCTGCCCTGATTGCTGGCGATCGTGGTGTGTTTCGTGAAGTTCGATGGGTTCATATTCTCGAGATTACACATGCTGCTCCATATGTCAGCAAACATGATCTCATTCTAACTACTGGACTATGGTTGAAACGATCGGTTAAAGAGGGACTTGATTATACGCGACAGATTATTGATCACGAGACTTCAGGTCTTTGCATTGAATTCGGCACAACCGTAGACGACATTCCGGAAGAAATTATTGATCTCTGTGATCAGTATGATTTTCCACTCATACTGTTCCGACAGCCGATTCGCTTCGAAGAAATTACTCAAGATATTCATTCATTCTTGATTAACCAGCATTTCGGACTTTTGAAAAACCTTGAACAATTTTCACAGCAGCAGCAACAGCTCATTTTACAGAGTACAGATATTCCGGCTATTCTTCGCCTCTTACAAAATTATTCTGATCGACAGATTGTCTATCTTTCAACAATTGAATCAAATAAATTTTATCCGTCGGTCACTTCAGAAACTGCTGAAACGATCAACGCATTTTGCAACCAGAGGATAAAAGACTTTGATCAGATCCAAGAGACGGAGATTTGGAAGATGGATGATCATCATTATCTTTTGATTCAGCCTGTGATTTGCTTTGGTCAAGTTTTTTCATTTATTGGGATGGTGCTCCATCAGACGCATCCTAGTGAATATATGAAACTGTTAATTGACTATACGTCAAAAGCAGTAGCAACGGTCCTACTTCGAACACAGTTTCTTGAAGAAAAAATACTACGTAACCAAAATGAATTAATTCAGGACATTTTAAGTCGACAGATTGAGAGTGAAGAACAAGCGCAGATGAGAATGGGTTTGCCGTCGCCAAATGGGGAAAAATATAGTTTCATCGGCGGAGTTATTGAGTTTGAACACAATGTCATCGAAGCAGGACCGGAACGTATGGAAGCACGTAATCAAGATATTCTTGTCTTAATCCGTTCCCTTCTGAAGCGGTACCAAATGCACCATTTATTGATGATGAAGAATAATCAAATCTATTTACTCTGTGCGAAAGAGAAAGTGAATCACGAGTCCCAGCAGGCATTGTATGGTAATATTCTAGGATTGACTGGTGGTTTGCAAAAATATATTGAGCAGGCATTAACCGGGTTACAGTTTCATATCGGTTTTGGAAAAACAAAAACTAAGCTGCTTGATGTATGGATTAGTTTTAATGAAGCTTATCAAGTCATTGAAGTTTCACAGTCTGTACCAACAATGCAGCGTTGCATTTTCTATGCAAAAATGGGGGTCTATCAATTGTTAAAATCGGTACCTCAGCCAATACTCATAGATTTCGTCAAGGACCAGCTTGGAAAATTAATTGATTATGACCATAAACATCATCTTAACCTTATCGAAACACTTGATATGTATTTTAAATGTATGGGCTCAAAAGGAGAGACGGCAAAGAAGCTGTTCATTCATCGACAGACCTTATATAACCGGTTAGAGAAAATTCGTGATATTCTGGGTGAAGACTTTTTTGAACCCCAGCGCCGTCATTGCCTAGAAATGGCTTTACTGGGTAATCCGCTGAGTAACGCTGCACCAGAAGTCAAGCAATAAATGAAACTGCCGAAGAAATTGGCTTGCGGAGCAGCACAATATTTTTGTAATGATTCTTATTGTTTTACAAGGACTACGGATCGTTTTACTTGAGAAAGAAGGTATTCCATGAATTATCTTCATATTTATTGGAAAAAATACCGGATTCGATTTTTTATGGCCCTATTTTTTCTTTCACTTGAAGCTTTAGTAGATTTGATGCAGCCAGCACTTATGTCACGGATTATTGATCAAGGTGTTGCTCATTCCAATCTCTCAATAATTGAGAAATATGGACTAGTTATGCTACTCATTACTTTATTTGGTGCGTTTTGTGCCTGCACCCGAAATATCCTTTCCGTATTTGTTTCTCAGAAATTTGCTCAGGATTTGAGAAAGGATCTCTACATAAAAATACAAAACTTGACGCAGCCACAAATCGATCGTTTTGGTCATGCAACGTTGATTACCCGACTAACAAATGATGTCACTCGGGTACAAACCTTTGCGAACGGAATGATGAGGATCATGATGAAAGCGCCACTTGTTGGTATTGGGAGTCTAATTATGGCTATTTCTCTGAATCCTAAGCTCTCATTAATCTTACTCGGTATTGCGCCAATCATTGCATTGCTCATTTATCTAAATATGAAGGTTAGCTACCCTTACTTTCGAAAAGTGCAACGAGCTTTAGATCATGTCAACCGTTCAATGCAGGAATACTTATCAGGCATTCGCGTAGTAAAAGTGTTTAATCGGTCAAGTTATGAACAAGGACGATTTGATAAAAATAATGAACAACTTGGACATTTGTCCGCAACTGCCTCAAAAATCGGTAGCATCTTTGGCCCACTGATTAATTTATCCGTAAACATAGGAATTATTGCATTGCTCTGGTTTGGCGGATTAGGCGTGAACAATGGGTCCATGCATGTCGGTTCAATAATTGCTTTTACAAATTATATGATGCAGCTGCTCTTCGCAATCATGATGGTGAACAATGCCTTTAACATGCTTGTTCGTGCAAGAGCATCAGCGGAACGAATTGGAGAAGTGATGGTTACCAAGCCGGACATGTATTTTCCGAACGAGATGAAAGCTGAGCCTGGTTATAATGAACGAGAGGCACTTCAGTTTAATCATGTGAGCTTCTCCTTTGCTGAAAAAGCATCGCATAAGCCTGTTTTAAGTGATGTTCATTTTAAAATCTATCGCAGAGAAACAATCGGTATTATAGGACCTATCGCTTCTGGAAAATCGACCTTGGCAAATCTAATTCTGCGTTTCTATGATCCTGATCAAGGATCAATAGTACTTGGAGGTAAAAATCTCAAACGTTACAATGAAGAAGTTCTCCATCGAAAAGTGTCAATCGTACCACAACGATCCCTATTATTCAGTGGGACAATTATTGAGAATATCCGCTGGGGAAATGAAAAGGCAACAGACGAAGAAGTTATTGAAGCCGCAAGAATTGCAGACGCAGATAAATTTATACAAGCCCTTCCTGATGGTTATTATTCGATGATCGGACAAGGTGGAGTCAATCTATCCGGTGGACAAAAGCAGAGAATTTCGATCGCTCGGGCCATTATCAGAAAGCCGGAGCTTTTAATCTTAGATGATGCCACGAGTGCTGTTGATGCACAAACAGATAAGCGTATTCGTACACATTTAAAGAAAACCGTTCAACAATTGACTTGCGTGATCATTTCACAAAAAGTCTCCTCAATCATGGATGCTGATCGAATTTTGGTGTTAAATCATGGGAAAATTGAGGCAATTGGTACACATGCTGAACTGATCAAAAAGTCACCATTCTACCAAAATGTGTGCGCGCTTCAATTGATGAAAGGGGCAAAAAGCCATGGCTGAAAAGAAATCCTCACAGAGTTTTAATGGTCGTATGATGCCTGGTAGGCCCAACAGAAGAAGGGGCGCAGCCCGATTTGCACCAGTTGAAAAGCCAAAACGGATGGTCGCAACAGTCAAACGATTAGCGGGTTATTTTGTACATGAAAAAAGAGCACTCTATTTTATCTTTGCCTTGATCCTATTGGATGCGGTTGTGTCTTTACTCATTCCTTATTTTATTGGCCTTTCGGTTAATCAAATTGGTGTTCGGGTGCATGCTATGAATTTTTCTATGCTCATAGAACTGTTGATCCTATTAGGTCTGTGCTATGTGACCGATAGTCTGCTCACTTTTCTACAAGGATGGCTGATGGCTTCTGCTGGACAGCGAATGGTTGTACGGTTACGATCTAGCTTGTTTCAAAAGCTGCATAAACTGCCCATTGCTTTTTTCGATCGACATCATCACGGTGAGATTATGAGCCGCTTTTCAAATGATATCGAAAATATCGATGTCACCATTTCCCAATCCACTGTTCAGTTGATAAATGATGTAATCATGATTACAGGTTCACTCGTTATGATGATTTGGATTAGCCCGGTTCTGACACTTGCTACGCTAATGATTGTACCGCTTGTTTTCCTCGTTACGAAGACTATTGCGGGACGAACCTCCAAACTCTTTGTTGCCCAACAGAATGAGTTGGGCACGCTTAATGGTCAAATCGAGGAATCCATTTCGGGACTCAGTATCATCAAAGCGTTCAGTCATGAACATCAAGAGATCAATAAATTCACAGCCATCAATCAACGGTTGACTGATGTTGGCATGAAGGCTCAAGTATGGTCTGGGTATATGATGCCATTAATGAATGTCATTAATAATTTAGGATTTGCTGCGGTTGCCTCTGTGGGGGGCTATTTAGCTGTATACAATATGATATCGGTTGGTATGATTGCTAGTTTTCTCACCTATTCAAGATTTTTTTCCCGCCCACTTAATGATGTTGCCAGTATCTTTAATACGTTGCTTTCTGCCGTTGCCGGTGCGGAGCGCGTGTTTGAAGTGCTTTATCAAAAGGAAGAGTTACCGGACAAAGATGAGGCTATTGCGATTAATCGAAACAATTGCAAAGGAGAAATTGAGTTTCACGACGTTTCGTTTGGTTATGATCCCAATCATCTGATTTTGACTCATATACAATTTCATGTCAGTCCTGGTGAAATGGTCGCCTTGGTCGGTCCGACCGGGGCAGGTAAGACGACAATAATTAATCTCCTCACAAGATTTTACGACCCCACCAGCGGAAAAGTTTTGCTTGATGGTATTCCCATTCATGAGTTTCGCAGGTCGGATTATCGTAGCTTGTTCGGTATGGTGCTTCAAGATACCTATCTCTTTCATGGGAGTTTCAAAGATAATTTGAGCTATGGACGGCTAGATGCTACAGATGAAGAAATCCGACGTGCAGCGATTGCCGCAAATGCTGATGATTTTATTCGCACTTCTGAAAATGGTTATCACACGTTGCTCCAAGGGAATGGTGAAAATCTAAGTGAGGGGCAAAGGCAGTTATTAACGATAGCCCGGGCCTTGCTTTCTGACCCAGCTATACTGGTCATGGATGAAGCGACGAGTCATGTGGACACAGAGACGGAACGGATAATTCAGGAAGGTATGGCACGATTAACAAAAGGAAGAACCAGTTTTGTAATTGCTCACCGTTTATCAACAATCAGAGATGCAGATCAGATACTCGTTGTAAGGGACGGAATGATTGCCGAAAAAGGTACACATCAACAGCTCATACAAAAGAAGGGCATTTACTTCAAAATGTATCAAGATCAGTTTGTATTTGCTAATGATCCTGAAAAGTGAATGGAAGATTTTTTAACATTTTTTATTCCTTCCTTTTTAGGAACTCTTTTACCCAGTTCACATATTCCGTGCGGTCATAGTCACGGTATAGTCCGGAGGCAAGTCGAACAGGATCCCCGAAAAAGAAACGTTCGTATAATGTTTGTCTCCCGGCAAAGGCACTCATCGATAAATCCCATGCAAGCCGAAACAGCTTTACTTTTTCATACCCGTCACGATCTGCAGATTGTAAATAATGCTTTAACTCTTTGCCTATGTGAGATTGGAAATCCTTGTCAGAAGGAATGGATACCAACCCACTCGCACCGATCAGTTGCATGATTTCAATGAAGCGAGGATAAATTCGGGGAAACAAATTCATTGCGGCGAATAGTGGTTTTCGGTCAGGGGTCATCGTTCCCCATTGATCCAATGAGGCGTGTACCTCGGAGGCAATCAGTAGTGCTTTGAGTGTTTCGAGCGTGACAATCACCTCAGAGATTTTTTCTTGAATATGCTGGTATTCACCGATATTAATGGCATCGATCATTGATTGAAGGACGCCAAGAATAAATTCGGTTTTAATCACATTCCTTGATGTCACTTGATGAATTTGATGAGGCATGAACCCACTATCTGTATAAAGACGACTTGCAACATCGGTATTGTTGTGGAGAAAGACCCTGTCCCAAGGAACAGTGACATGATCAAAAAATACTACGGTATCCACTTCTTCAAATCTGGAGCTGAGTGGATGATCATATCCACTCTCATCAACATGAAAGGATTCACGGCATGAAAATTTTAAACCGGTGGTATTTGAAGGTATAGAGAATGCGTATGCATACGCACTGTCAAAGTGGAAAGCACCTGTTGGAAATACAAGCAGTTCATCAGTCATCCCACCTTGCGTTGCAAGCAAACGGGCACCGTGAATGACAAGACCATCTTTATTCTCCTCGATCACGCGCGCAGCTATTGCGTCCGATTCGTTCTCGAAATAGAGAGCGGAACGATTCACTTGAGGTTGAATAAATGTATGGGTCAGAGAAATATCATGTTGCGTGCAATAGGTATAAAAGTTTCGCATATTCTCTGTACATTGCTTATCACCGAATAGCTCGGCACAAGCGGCAAAGGTCATCACAACTGTATTCATGTAATCGGGTGATCGTCCCATCATTCCTACACTTTGACGTGCCCAAACTTGAAATGCTTTCCTTCGCTTCACAAGATCTTCTTTCGTTTTCGGTTCCAAATAGGACATGCCTATTCGATAACTCCTGTTCAGTGATTGATAAGTTAGGATCTCTTGATAGTCAGGATCATGCTGCAT
The DNA here is from genome assembly GCF_024125425.1 of Sporolactobacillus kofuensis. Classification (GTDB taxonomy): domain Bacteria; phylum Bacillota; class Bacilli; order Bacillales; family Sporolactobacillaceae; genus Sporolactobacillus; species Sporolactobacillus kofuensis. The sequence goes on along the minus strand of NZ_JAMXWN010000009.1, from coordinate 76,448 downwards.
GTCATACAGCTTTGCCTGGCTTTTCATTACGCCGTTGAAAGCGGGGTGTTCAGAGAGATGACCAGTGATCTTTGCTCCATTTATCCATACATCATTATTTAGCTGATTTATTCTTTCTACATACGTTTTACCATCGATGCAAGACATCCTGATCACTCCAATTTTTCTCAGTTACTTATTTTTATGAGAAGATATGAAGGTCATGACATGATTAGAGTTCACCACCTACCGAACTTTTGCTTTGAACCTGTCCCACTCAAAAATATAAAGGAACAAAAACTATAAATAAGACAGATATACAATGCAAAAAGTAATGAAAAACCGACGGAGAATACTGAAATACTCTTAGATATTTTCTCAAAGAAGGCGAACGGCTGAAAAAGATCCCATGAATTCAATCTCAGAAAACGACCAAGATAGATAGCAAATCCACTGACGATGTAGACAATGAACAGTAGGGTATTCACAAGAAAACGATGCAGTCGCCGGATCATCCATTGATGCAGAATCATCAAGGAAAGCATTCCTGACCATGTACCGATAAAGATACCAACTCCGAGATGAACGAGACTCATCCAATCTAGGAGGTTTGACGAATAAATCACTGCATGGTCTTCGCTAATGCTGTAAAAAGAGATCCCTTGAAGATGAATGACATCGGTCAAAAGATAGGGTGCATTTGGGAAGAACAGTAACCACAAGAAACTACAGAAAAGGCATTTGTGCCAAACGCGTTGCTCAGAATAAATTACGAATAATCGTGCAAAGAGAAGTGGAAGAGCTGCCAAGAAAAGATTCCATAGAATCATAAGATGAATAAAACGCTTCGTCAAAATGAATGTGATTATGCTGAAAAGTATGTATAGCAAACAACTGATGATCATCGGTTTCGCAACAGTCACTTTCTGGTTGAACATATGATCAAAACCTTTCAGCTTAGGTTAGACTTCTGCTTTAAAACATTATATTAAGTCGGTTGCGGCAATAATCATCTCAATGATAAAACAGAATCTTTCTGGACTCTTAAATTGACAGCCATTATTGTGAAGGTTATCTTTAAAAAGACATCTTATGTTCACAATTGAAATGATAATAGGTGATAGTTTTGGCCGTGTTAAATGGAAATGACTCTATCGATACCATTCAACGTGCGATTTCAAAGGCGCGTGAAACGAAGCAAAAGTATATTGCATGCATCACCCAAAAAATTGAAAAGATTGATCCACTTGCTTTCTATCGAGTCGCTCAAAAACGATATAACGGACAACGATTCTATTGGGAAAATAAGGATCACGATGTTGTATTAGCAGGGATCGGTGCGGCCTTGTCGATCAATGCCGGCCGTACGTTAAAATATGAACAACTGAAAGATGAGTGGGCGTATATTCAAAATCATGCCGTTATATCAGGAATTAAAGGCAAACAGGCAACAGGTTTGCTTCTTTTTGGTGGATTCTCATTCGACGACAAAACAACCCCATCTGATCACTGGCAGTCTTTTGGTTTTGGACTTTTTTATCTTCCAACTTTTTTACTAACAACGGATAAGGAACAGTCCTATTTAACCTGTTCTGTTGTGTGTACTGCTGATGATAAACCGGAACTGTTAAGCAACCATCTAGCGGAGCAGGTAGAGCAATTATTTGGTGCCAAAACGGATTTCACGACGGATCAGAATCCGCTCATCACGACACAGGATCAGAACGCTGAAGAATGGAAACGGTTGGTTGGTGAAGCGGTCAAGGTCATGGAGACAACAGATCTACAAAAAGTTGTCCTAGCACGAACGCGGAAACTGACATTTCAAAAGCCAATGCATAGCGAAGATTTGCTAAGCAATTTACGCGAGCAGCAGCCTGAGACTTGTGTATTCAGTATGGAAGCAGGGACATCTTGTTTTCTTGGCGCGACACCGGAACGGCTTGTGAAAAAAAGCGGGAATCATCTCTATTCTGCTTGTCTCGCGGGTTCGATAGCGCGTGGTAAAGATGACGATGAAGATGCACGATTTGGTGAAATTTTGTTGAATGACAGGAAGAATAGGTTGGAGCACCACTATGTTGTGGACACTGTTCGCTCCGCATTAGCGGGTCTATGTGAGCAGCTGAATATCCCGGAGCAGCCCATTTTAATGAAGAATAGAAATATCCAACACCTGTATACCCCTGTTGATGGCGTTTGTGATCCTAATCGATCACTATTCGACTTGATCGAGCGGCTACATCCTACTCCTGCGTTAGGAGGGCTTCCGCGCACGAGCGCAATGGATTGGATCGCGAAGCATGAAAAGTTGGATCGAGGACTTTACGCTTCACCAATTGGCTGGTGCGACGGATATGGCAACGGTGAATTTCATGTTGGCATTCGTTCTGCTCTGATCAATAGTGAACGCGTGACGTTATTTGCAGGGTGTGGGGTGGTACGGGATTCCGTTCCTGCTCAAGAATACGAAGAGACGTCGATAAAATTTCAACCAATGATGAATGTGTTCGCAGGGAGGAAATCATGAACCATCAAGAACTTATGACCCATTATTTGTCTTCATTTATTCATACATTACATCAGCATCATGTCCGAGAAGTCGTGATTAGTCCGGGCTCGCGTTCGACGCCCTTAGCAATTCTTCTGGAAGAATGTGCTGAGATAAAGACTTATCTTGATATTGATGAACGTTCTGCCGGATTTTTTGCACTTGGATTAGCTAAGGGTTCCGGACAGCCGGTGGGGCTCCTCTGCACGTCAGGAACAGCTACAGCGAACTACTATCCCGCAGTTATTGAGGCTTATTTTTCAAGAGTTCCACTCATTGTGCTCACGTCGGACAGGCCTTATGAATTGCAACATGTCGGTGCACCTCAAACGATTAATCAGGCGAATATGTATGGCGAACATGTCAAACACTTCTTTCAATTTGAAATGTCTGAACATGATCTCAGTTTACTTAAATATAATCAGGCGATGACAACACGGTCAATTGCGGAATCGACCAGTGCTCCTCAAGGACCGGTACAGATCAATGTGCCAATCAGGGAACCACTCATTCCAGGAAAGCTGCTCGAGTTTGGAAATCAAAATGTCGAAAATACCATGATTACCGTCGAACAAGGCAAACGCGCGCTTTCAAATACTCAATTAGTCACGATTGCGGCACAGATTGGACAAGCGAAAAAGGGTGTTCTGATTTGTGGCAAGATGGAATCTATTGGGATTGAATCAAGTGTGGCTGCTCTTGCTGCGAAAGCAGGTTTTCCTATACTTGCTGATCCGCTCTCTCAGCTCAGGCGCGGAGGACATGACCTGAACAACGTCATTGAAAGCTATGATACATTTCTACGGATTGAATCGGCCGCGCTAAAACTTAATCCGGATCTGATTATTCGTTTAGGTGCACCACCGGTATCAAAAGCACTAAAGCTTTGGATGCAAAATCAAACCTGTATGAACATTGTCGTTGACGGAGGAATGAGCTGGAGGGATCCGGCAGGAAGTGCCACAGAGATGATCTATTGTGATGAACAAATCTTCTGCGATGATTTGACTCCATTGATCTCTATTCAACCTGAATTGCACTGGCTGAATTCATGGAAACGTTTAAATCAGCTCACAAAGTCAGTACTGTCGGGCATTGAAGAAGAGCAAGAATTAAGTGAAGTAAAAGTATTCAGGGAGCTTGCAGAATGGCTTCCTGAAGATGCGAACTTATTCGTTGGTAACAGCATGGCCATCAGAGAACTTGATACATTTCTCTTTGTAAAACAGCGTTCTGCAACCATTTTTGGAAATCGTGGAGCGAATGGCATTGATGGTGTTGTATCAACAGCGGTTGGCGTTGCGTTGTCGAGGAAAAATACAATTCTTGCTCTCGGTGATTTGAGTTTCTTTCATGATATGAATGGGTTGCTTGCAGCACGGCAAAATCTTGCCGATCTGACCATTATCTTGGTAAATAATGATGGTGGAGGAATTTTTTCCTTTCTCCCACAAGCTTCTGAGAAGGCACATTTTGAATCACTTTTCGGTACTCCACATGGATTAGATTTTGTCCATACCGCTCGTCTGTATGGGGCCGACTATACCAAAGTTAAGAACTGGGTTGAATTTCAACAGGCACTTGAGTTTTCAAAGACCAAAAGAGGGCTCAAGATCATTGAAGTACCAACAGATCGAGAGACGAATGTTGCGAACCATCGAGCCCTACAGTCACTTCTCGAAAGCCGAATAGAAGAGGAATGGCTATCATGAAAGCTCAAATTCGTGGCGTTTCCTATCATTATGAGCTGAAGGGTTCTGGTGAACCGCTGCTTCTTCTGCACGGATTTACGGGAAGTATGGACACTTGGCGTTTCATGGAGCATGTTTTCGCTAATGAATATCAACTAATCTTAGTAGATATCATCGGTCATGGAAAAACGGAAAGCCCGGGTGATCCAAAACGCTATGCGATGAACGAAGCAGCGCGCGATCTTTGCAATTTGTTAGATTTATTAACTATTGAAAAGGTTCATGTACTTGGCTATTCTATGGGCGGCAGACTGGCACTCAGCTTTTCCTGCCTGTTTCCTAATCGAGTGATGAGCCTAACACTTGAGAGCTCATCTCCAGGATTAAGAACCGAGAAAGAACGTCATGAGCGCCGATTAAATGATCAGAGGCTTGCGATTTCTATTCGTGAAAATGGCATGCAAAAATTTGTTAATCATTGGGAGTCAATTGCCCTGTTTGAATCGCAGAAGCAACTTCCGGAAGAGAAACGCATGGCCCTTAGAAATCAAAGACTTGCAAACAAAGAACAAGCGCTGGCATGCAGTTTGTTAGGCATGGGTACGGGTGCACAGCCATCATGGTGGGAACATCTTCCATTACTTACGATGCCGGTTTTACTGATTACCGGAGAGTGGGATCATAAGTTCTGCTCTATTGCTTCTGAAATGACTAGGCTTCTGCCTGATTCCGAATGGGAAATCATCCCCCACTCAGGACATGCCGTTCACCTTGAACGTGCAGATGAGTATCAAGAAATCATTCGCTCATTTATCAAGGAACAGAAGGAGAAGCACACATGGAACTGAAATCGCTGACTGTTCGACTCATTTCGTCTCCTCTGAATAGACCGTTTACAACACATCTGCAGCAGGTAAATCAACGAGTCGCAATAATCATTGAGGCGATGGATCGAGAAGGCCGCATCGGTTATGGAGAAGCTGATCCTTTTTCAAGCCCATGGTACTCTGAAGAAACGGTCGAAACTTGTCACCATATGCTTAAAGATTTCCTTATTCCGATCCTGCTCGAGCAGCCGACTTTTCAACCAGAGGAGCTTGATATGATTTGGTCCGGTGTTCGAGGGAATCGCATGGCCAAATCAGGATTAAGTCAAGCGATTTGGGATCTGTATGCAAAGCAAAAAGGGGTTTATATAGGTACTATTTTCGGTTCTAAAAGGAAAAAGATTGAAGCGGGAGCAGTAATTACTGCGCATGAACCAGAGCGAGCAGTAGAACAAATCGATCGCTTATCTGAAGCAGGGTATAAACGGTTCAAAATAAAGATTTCCCATCTTAACGACCACTACCTTTTGTCAGGCATTCGGAAACTAGTTCCCAATATAAAATTGATGGCTGATGCGAATTCCGATTATTCCTTAAAAGACATTGATCACTTACAATCTCTGGATCAATACCATTTAATGATGTTGGAGCAGCCACTTGCTTATAATGATTTCACAGATCATGCTTTGTTACAAAAACAAATAAAGACACCAATATGCCTCGATGAGAGCATTTGTTCGTATAAAGATGCGGTAACGGCCACACAACTTGGGAGCTGTAAAATCATTACAATGAAAATGGCAAGACTTGGTGGCTGGTCGGAAGCATTGAAAATCCATCAATTATGCGAACAAATCCATGTACCGCTCTGGTGTGGTGGAATGATCGAGTTTGGTATTGCTAAAGCACATAATATTGCTTTAGCTTCATTAGCAGGGTTCACGCTCCCTGGAGACCTTTTCGCATCCAACCATTATTGGGCACATGATATTATTGAACCTGAAATTCAGGTCAACAAAGGGGTAATCAAAGTACCGATTAACAAACCCGGTATCGGATTTAGAATCAATCAGCATGTGCTTGAATCATTGACAAGATCAGTTCAAGTATTTTCATAAACAAAAAGATAAATGATCCTAGTAATTTACTTTAAATAAATTATGTAAACAAAAGAATTATTAAATTATCTTTGACAATTTTATGAGACGGATAGGATACTGATTTTAGATAAGAAGTAAGCCAACCAGGGTTTGGAGGAAAATAAATGAAATTTAGAAATGTGCTTTTTGACTTCGATGGAACACTTGCCAACACATTGCCACTGACGATTCATGCGATGCAAATCGTTTTTGAAAAATATGAAGGCCGCATTCTTAACCATGAAGAAATAGTCGCAATGTTTGGTCCGACTGAAGAGGGGATGATCGCCAACAATTTCATGAATAAAGCGAAGGTGCCCGAAGCAATCGAACTTTACTTTGAATTATATGAGAAAGATCATGCGGAGTTCGTTGAACAAAATGATGAAATCGTTGCGTTATTGAAGTTCCTTAAAGAACAGGGAAAGAAAATTGGTCTTATTACCGGAAAAGCACACAGAGCTTATCTGATATCAGAAGAAAAGCTTGGTTTTAAAGGGGTATTTGACAGCATCATTACTGGTGATGACGTTTCTAATCCGAAACCTGATCCCGAAGGCATTAATCGAACACTAACGAAATTTGAAGCGGATCTCGACAGTTCAATCTATATTGGCGATGCAAACGGTGATATTATAGCAGGAAAAGCTGCGGGTATTCATACTGCCGCTGTTCAGTGGCTTCCTGTATCACAGTCCAATTCATTCCCTGCACATCCGGATTTCTACTGGACAAAAATCAGCCAGTTTACTGATCTTCTAAAAGATGAGCACTAACACCTGCGGAGCGTTCCTGTTGTTCGCGAGCCAAGCTTGACCCCGCAGAAAACGAGCTAACCGAGACGCTCACGGATCGCCCGTGGGTAGCAAGTTAATCCGAAGGTGATGAATACAACATAAGGATCGGGCGTTATTTGTTCGGTCTTTCTTAATGGCCAAACAAAGTGGAACTTTTTTATATCTAGGGTGACACGTTCTATTGTGTATGATCTAAATAGCGAACATTCATTCGATATGCTATAATAATAGCAGTAAACGATTCGAAGAACGGAGTAAATTGATGAATTTGAGGTGTATCCATGATTGGACGACAAACAATTGATGACTTGCTAAATAATTTGCGCTCAGATCCGAACATCGTCCATTGGCATACGATTCCAAAGAGAGAAGCACATTATGCACCTTTTCCTGATTCGCTTGACCTCCACGTACGTGAAGCACTCGTCCATCGTGGGGTTACCTCATTATATACTCATCAGGCAGAAGCATATCAGGCAGTGATGGAGGGAAAAGACGTTGTTCTGGTCACGCCGACTGCTTCCGGAAAGACTTTGTGCTATAATCTGCCTGTGTTGCAGACGATTATTAATCAGCCGGAAAGCCGTGCACTTTACTTTTTTCCAACCAAGGCACTCGCTCAAGATCAAAAGAATGAAATGGTTGAACTTATTGATGAGATTGGGCTCCCCATTAAGAGCCACACGTACGATGGAGATACTTCAGGATCGATTCGCCAGAAAATCCGTCAAGCCGGTCAAATTGTGATGACGAATCCGGATATGCTCCATGCTTCTATTTTACCCCACCATACGAAATGGGTTTCACTATTCGAAAACTTGCAATTTGTTGTTATTGATGAGTTGCATACATATCGTGGTGTCTTTGGTAGCCATGTTGCAAATGTAATCAGACGATTAAAGAGGATTTGTAGTTATTATGGAAGCCACCCACAATTCATATGTACCTCAGCGACGATTGCTAATCCGCAAGAACATGCGGAGGCGCTAACAGGAAGAGCGATGTATTTGATTGATCGCAACGGAGCTCCAAGTGTGCGCAAGCATTTTCTCATTTATAACCCACCGGTGACGAATAAACAACTGAATGTCCGTGAAGATGAAAGTTATGCTGTGACAAGACTTGCTACCGACTTTTTGAAAAATAAAATTCAAACGATCGTCTTTGCAAAGAGCAGATTAAAGGTAGAGCTTCTAGTCAGTCATTTGCAGAAATTAAATAGCGGTCGCCAAGATCGAGCAAAAATTTGTGCTTATCGTGGCGGCTATCTGCCCTTGGAGCGTAGGAGAATTGAAAGAGGGCTCCGTAGTGGGGAGATCATAGGTGTTGTCAGTACGAACGCACTTGAGTTAGGGGTCGATATCGGACAGCTCCAGGTGTGTATCTTGACCGGATACCCCGGGAACATGGCCAGTGTCTGGCAGCAAGCTGGAAGAGCAGGTAGAAGACAAGAAGATGCGGTCATTATTATGGTGACTTCGTCCAATCCACTTGACCAGTATATGGCTGGCCATGCGGAATATTTCTTTTCAAGACAGCCTGAAGCTATTCGCATCAATCCCGACAACATCATGATTCTCATGGACCACATCAAATGTTCGGCATACGAACTGCCTTTTAAGAAAGGTGAACATTTTGGTGGGCAAGAGGTCGATGAATTATGTGAATACCTTACAGGAGAAGATGTCCTCCATTTTCAACGAGAAAAATGGTACTGGATGAGTGATGGTTTTCCGGCAAACACTATTAGTCTAAGATCGGCTGCTCAGGATTCATTTGCCATCGTTGACGTAACCGATCGGGGGCACGCTAAGGTGATTGGTGAGATGGATCGATTTGGCGCAATGACGATGCTTTATGAGGATGCCATCTATATTCATCAGGGCACTCAATATCATGTCGATGAGCTGGATTTAGAGGAACGGAAAGCTTATGTTCGAAAAGTGAATGTCAATTACTATACGGATTCCGACCTCGCTGTGCAGCTTGATGTGCTTGCAATGGATCAGCATGCAAATTTTGATCATGAACAGATTGAAAAAGGTTATGGCGATGTCTCTGTACGCGCATTACCTACTGTTTTTAAGAAGATTCGTTTTGAAACCTATGAGAATATCGGATGGGGAAAGATTCATCTTCCTGAGATGGAGATGCATACAAATGCAGCGTGGATCAGTTTTTCACCTGACTATTTGAATGTGTTCGGCAAGGACGTGTTCCAGGGAGCACTTGTTGGTCTTAGCCATTTACTACGTCATGCTGCGCCGTTATATGTCATGTGTGACCAATCCGACCTTTCTGTTGTGCCGAAAATTAAAGCACCGCATAATGAAAAACCTACGGTGTTTATGTATGATAAGTATCCAGGAGGTATTGGATTGAGTGAAAAACTTTATCAAGTCATGCCAAGTCTCCTTAATAAAGCGATCGAAATGCTGGAAAATTGCGGGTGCGAAGCAGGTTGTCCCTCTTGTATCGGCTTTGTGAATGAAGGCCGTTCAGCGAAACTTGCACTGCTCCGATTACTAAAGGACCGATAAAAGTGTCGTTATCGAAAAAACTGCAAATGTACAAGAAACAACTGCATGAACAGAATCGATTATCGCATCCAAAAAAAGTGCAAGCAGAGAATCCTCATTCATCCTTGGAATCGGAACAAATTTCAGAGATCTCTCAGGCAGCAAAAGATTTAGGGGCAACGATCAAGCGTTTTGAAGATCAGATGGTACTTGTCCACTCAGAACGCCTTTCGCTTGATACGAAGATTGGCCCTTATGCGCTGCGTGATCTTGAGCCACTTCTAGAGTGTTGGCAATCCGGATACACGCAGCACCCATTATCTGGTTATGGATTACATGCAGATGACTTGCTTTTTTTTGACACAGAGACCACAGGATTGGGTTCAGGTGCTGGACAAATGATTTTCTTAATTGGGCTTGCGCGATGGTCATCTGAGGGGCTTATGCTGAACCAGTATTTTTTGCCTGGTCCTGGCCACGAAGCAGCATTCTACAATGCATTTTTAAATGATTGCCATTCACTTAAAAATCTTGTGACGTTCAATGGTAAGGCTTTTGATTGGCCACGTGTGAAAACCCGTCATCAATTTGTACGTGATCAAGTGCCTAAACTTCCATCCTTCGGTCACTTTGATTTGCTCCATGCATCTCGGAGACTTTGGAAGAATAGGTTAGATCGGGTAGGTCTCCAAACAGTTGAATCAGCAATTTTGTCAATGGGAAGAAAGCAAGATGTACCTGGAAAGATGGCACCTTTTCTCTATTTTCAATTCTTGAAACATCCTGATGCACAACTGGTTAAAGGGATCATTGAACACAATCGTGAGGATGTGCTCTCATTGATCAGCTTGTATATTCATCTTTCAAATAAGATTTTAGGCAGGATTGACTCTGATTCTGAAGAAAGTTACGAAATTGCTAGATGGGACAAGCAGATTGGTAATACGGAACATGCAAAAGAGATCTGGAAATCCCTTGCAAATGGTGATTCTTCTTTTGGTTTGCAAGCAAAAAGACAACTTGCAATACTGTACAAACGAGAAGGGGCATACCGTACCTCGTTGGATCTGTTTGAGTCCATAATCCATGACCATGGAAATGAAGATCGGTCGCTCTATATTGAGGCAGCAAAACTTTTGGAACATCAATTTAAGAATTACGACCAGGCGATTGTCTATACGAAACAAGCACTTCGTTTATTGGACTCGATCAAAACCGAAGATGAGCAAGAAAGAATTTTTGAGATTAAGTCATCTTACCTCAAAAGACTTAATCGACTTGATCAAAAACGTTTGGGGAAATATTCATAAGATGTTCAAGAATATTACCCGGGCAAGCGCAAATAGTGCCTCGAATCGGCAATTATCGCCTGTTTTTCTTTGTTGATATGCATCTATTCGACAAAACATGTGCGTAGTTTCGTTACCATGTCGTTTGTACAGGAGCATTCGGAGGTGGCATCTTGGATCAAGAAGAATCAGTTATTCTTGTAACTGGATATAAAGCCCATGAACTTGGTATATTTTCAAGTGATCATCCTGGCGTTCAAGTGATTTGTTATGCGCTGAAACAGAAGATGAAGGCGTGTATTAATAATGGAGCAAAATGGTTTGTCATCAGCGGACAGACCGGGGTGGAACTTTGGGCAGGTCAAGTTTGCCTTGACTTGCGCGATAAGGAGAAAATGGATGTAAAACTTGCGGTATTAATGCCATTTCTAAATCAAGAAGAGCATTATAAAGAATGGCAGCAAGAATTATATAATCAGGTGCTTGATCAGGCAGATTATTGCGGAGCGATCAGTGATCGACCCTATGAAAGCCCCGTCCAATTAAGACAAAAGAACACATTTCTTATCGCTAAGACGGATGCTATGCTGATTGTCTATGATGAGGAAACACCGGGTTCTCCGAATTATTATTTAAGTGAAGCACGAAAAAAAGCACGCAATCAACCTTATCCGATATGGACACTAAATCGCTTTGATTTAGATTATGCTTCAGAAGATATGGTGCAGCAAAATCCTGAGTATTGGTCTCAAGGGGAATAATGATGAAGAATCATTTGGGGCACTTTTCTATTTGCTTCAAAAGATTGAGCATGAAGCATAAAGGTAAGATTGACACAATAGATTAAATTTGGAAAAATAAGATGAGATACTTAGATGAGGTGATCGGTATGGCGGATCAAAAAACGATTCGATTGACAAAAAATGATATTCTTCATAAAGAATTCAACACTGGATTTCATGGGTACCAACAAAGTGAAGTCGATCAGTTCCTTGATATAGTAATTAGTGATTACGATGTTTTTAATGCGGAAATTCTACGTTTGAGGGATGAAAATAAAAAGCTTAAGAATCAGTTAGTTGAAGGGGAAGGGGTGCGAACTGCTGCTCCTGCAGAAAATCAAGGGATAACAAATTATGATATTTTGAAAAGATTATCCAATCTCGAAAAACATGTATTCGGCAGTAAATTAGGCGAATAATGTTAAAATATTTATATAAGGGTTGACTCTTTAATTAAAATCGATTATAATCTCTACTTGTGACATTGTTCGTGTTCGGGCGATCGCTGTATTCCATGCGAATATAGAGGAAAGTCCATGCTCGCACGGTCTGTAATGACCGTAGTGTTCGTGCCTGGCGAAGTCATAAGCCAGGGTAGCTCGGAGCAATCTGAGTTAACGGCGGGAGAAATGCCTGTGTTCCCTTTGGGAATATGGCTGACTATCCCATAACGTGCCATAGAGACGAGTTCTTTTGGAAACGAAAGAAGTGGAACGTGGTAAACCCCTCGAGCGGGAAACTCAAACTTGGTAGAGGAACCCTTTGGAAGGAACCAAACGGAAAAAGGGACAGATGATTCTGTAGATAGATGATTGCCGCTTTTGTACGAGGAGCATATTGCTCCATTTGAGTGCGAAGGTACAGAACATGGCTTACAGAACATGGATAATGCATTTTAATTTAAAGATGAAAAAGCCCTTAATGGGCTTTTTTTGCTATAATGAACAGAAATTCCTGAGAAGGGAACAACATAGATGAGTGAAAGCTGGTCGCTAATTGCAACAACAGCAATGGGTCTCGAGGCTGTTGCAGCACGCGAATTGAAAAATTTAGGATACGAGGACTTACACGTTGAAAACGGCAGAATACTCTTTCAAGGTGGGCCACTTGATATTTGCCGTTGCAACCTTTGGCTCAGGACTGTAGATCGTTTGAGACTTCGAGTTGGTACTTTTAAAGCTACGACTTTTGACAGCCTTTTCGAACAAACAAAAGCATTGCCATGGGCAGAATTTTTACCCGAAAATGCAACTTTTCCTGTAACGGGAAAATCACATAAATCAATGTTGCATAGTGTACCGGACTGTCAGGCTATTGTGAAAAAGGCTATCGTTGAATCCATGAAAGCGAATTATCACAAGGAATGGTTTCAAGAAGATGGCCCGATGTTCAAAATACAAGTGGCGCTTGAGAAGGATTGCGCAACCATTTCGATCGATACGTCAGGTGATGGATTACATAAAAGAGGCTATCGACAATTACATAATATAGCCCCATTAAAAGAAACCTTAGCAAGTGCGATGATCTTGCTTAGCCGTTGGACGCCTGATCGACCTTTTGTTGATCCATTTTGTGGATCGGGAACGTTACCAATTGAAGCAGCAATGATTGGTCAGAACATCGCTCCTGGATTTAATCGATCATTTGTTTCTGAGTCCTGGCCAATAATAGGGCAGGCCAATTGGGAACGCGCCCGGGATGAGGCAGAAAACATGGCAAATTATGAGCAACCGCTCTCAATCATGGGCAGTGACATTGACCATAATATGATTGAATTATCCGAGCATAACGCGCGTGAAGCTGGATTCAGCGGTTTGATCACGTTTAAACAGATGCAAGTGGCGGATTTCACAACAAAGGAAACGAACGGATGTATGATTGGCAATCCCCCATATGGTGAACGAATGGGTGAGAAAGAGCAAATTATAAAGATTTGCCAAGATCTGGGTGAATTGTATAAGAAATACAAGTCATGGTCTTTTTATTTCATTACGTCTTTTGAGCAATTTGAAGCAAGTTTTGGTCGACCGGCAAGTAAGAAAAGAAAACTGTACAATGGTCGAATCCGTACCGATTATTTTCAGTACTTTGGGAAAAAGCATGTCGAGTAATGGTTCCGTATAAAGAAAGTAAATTGTTACATGTTCGTGAACTTGATTCCATGAGCATAATTTGTTTTCAAAAATGAAAGCAGGACTTTACAAGCGGTTAAGAGAAAGTAGAATGTTAAAAGGATATCGACGTTGGTCAATATAACAAAGGGGCGTTTCCATTGGCTATTGCAGAAATTGTGGAATCATACAATCACTACGTCAAGAAGATCATGGACTTTAATGAAGCCATCGCACTTGCTGAATGGGATATGAGAACTGGGGCACCCAAAAAAGGGATAAGTCAACGTTCTGAGGTCGTTGGGACTTTGTCTGACGAAGTGTTTCAACGTTCAACTTCTGATGAAATGAAAGCATACATAGATGCACTGAGCGATCCATCCGTCCAGGATCAATTGAGTATCGTTACGAAGAAAATGATTGAAAAATCAAAGAAGACCTATGATCGCTTCGTCAATATCCCGGCGGAAGAGAACAAAGCCTATGTTATTTTACAATCGGAAGCCCAAAGTGTATGGCAAGAAGCAAAAGTTAAGAGTGACTTTGCATTGCTCAGACCCTATCTCGAAAAGATGGTCGATTTCAAACGAAGATTTATCGGGTATTGGGGTGTTAAGGAAAATAAGTATGATGCCTTACTTGACCTATATGAACCAGGCTTAACTACTGAAATGATTGACAAGGTTTTTGGTAAATTGCGTAAGGGATTAATTCCCCTTGTCGAAGCAGTTTCCACGTCAAAAGCACAACCTGAGAAGACCTTTCTTACTGAACCTTTTCCTGTCGATAAACAAAAAGAATTTTGTCTCCATTTATTAAAAGAAATCGGATATGATTTCGAAGCAGGTAGACTCGATGAGACGGAGCACCCTTTTGAAACGACGCTCAATCCGGGGGATGTACGTGTCACAACAAATTATCAAGAGAATGATTTTATTTCTACAGTACTTGGGACAGTCCATGAAGGTGGACACGCACTCTATGAACAGCACATTTCTCGTGAACTTGTCGGGACGCCGCTTTGTGAAGGAACGTCGATGGGTATCCACGAATCACAATCGCTCTTCTTCGAAAACTTCATTGGTCGAAGCAAAGCATTTTGGGACTGCCATTTTGACGAACTGAAGCGGTATGGTCATGGTCAGTTTGATCGTGTATCACTCGATGACTTCTATAGGGCAATCAATAGCGCACACCCATCGTTTATTCGTATTTTAGCAGACGAATTAACTTATCCGCTCCATATTATGGTACGGTATGATATTGAGAAAGCATTATTCAATGATGATCTGCAGGTTAAAGATCTTCCTGGTGTGTGGAATAAAAAAATGAATGAATATCTGGGCATTACACCGACTAATGATCGTGAAGGCGTGCTACAAGATATTCACTGGCCAAGCGGGGACTTCGGTTATTTCCCGTCTTATGCGCTTGGCTACGTTTATGCAGCACAATTTAGGTACACGATGAGTCAGGATATTCCGGACTTTGATGACCATGTACGAACAGGTAATCTTCAAGTGGTGACTGAATGGCTCAGCAAACATATACATCAGTTCGGAAGTCTGAAGAAACCGCTTGAAATACTTCATGATACAACGGGAGAAGGACCAAATCCCCAATATCTACTGGATTATTTGGCTGATAAATATAGTGACATTTATAGATTATAAATAAGTAAATTCGGCAAACAAACCGAGTGGCCATCCAATTGGAGATTCCGAACTGGGTGTATCCTGTTGCTAAGATGAACAGGATGAAGAAAGGGGTTTTTTCTTTGGCGAGACAAGTATCGTCATATGATGATGACACAATTCAGATACTGGAAGGTTTGGA
Organism: Sporolactobacillus kofuensis; assembly: GCF_024125425.1. Taxonomy (GTDB): domain Bacteria; phylum Bacillota; class Bacilli; order Bacillales; family Sporolactobacillaceae; genus Sporolactobacillus; species Sporolactobacillus kofuensis. The sequence continues at coordinate 60,927 of NZ_JAMXWN010000009.1, read as the reverse complement.
AGCAGTTCGCAAACGTCCGGGTATGTATATTGGCTCTACTGATACACGAGGATTACATCACCTTGTCTATGAAATTGTAGACAATGCTGTGGATGAGGCTTTAGCTGGCTACGGCAATGAGATATTGGTGCGTATTCATAAAGACGGGAGTATCAGTGTCCGAGACTTTGGACGCGGCATGCCTACTGGGATGCATCGAACCGGAAAACCGACGGTCGAAGTCATTTTTACTGTTCTTCATGCAGGCGGAAAATTTGGACAGAGCGGCGGCTATAAAACCAGCGGTGGGTTGCATGGCGTCGGTTCGTCCGTCGTAAATGCACTTTCTGAGTGGCTAGAAGTAACGATTTGGCGTGACGGCGCTATTTTTAAACAACGTTTTGAACATGGTGGCAATCCGGTTACAACTCTTGAACAGATCGGAACAACGCGTGAGACGGGTTCCTTGATTCACTTCAAACCAGATGCAACCATCTTCAGCACAACCACTTATCAATTCGATGTGCTTAGTGAACGGTTACGTGAATCAGCTTTTCTCCAAAAAGGGATGAAAATTATCCTGACTGACGAGCGGAGTGGTCGAGAAGAAGTCTTCCACTATGAGGAAGGGATCAAAGAGTTTGTCGCTTACTTAAATGAGGATAAGGATGTACTCCATCCGGTTGTTTCATTTGAAGGCACTGCAAATGAGATGGAAGTAGAAGTTGCTTTTCAGTTTAATGATGGGTACTCAGAAAGTTTGATTTCCTTTGTTAACAATGTACGTACAAAAGACGGTGGTACACATGAATCCGGGTTCCGTACCGCTTTGACTCGCATTTTTAATGACTACGCACGAAAAGCAGGTATTCTTAAGGAAAAAGAAAAAAATCTGGATGGCAATGATATTCGTGAAGGGTTCATGGGCATCGTATCCATACGTGTTCCGGAACACTTACTACAGTTCGAAGGTCAAACGAAAGAGAAATTAGGCACAAATGAAGCGCGTTCTGCAGTTGATACCGTCGTGTCGGAACAACTCGCCTATTATCTTGAGGAGAATCCACAGACAAGTGAATTACTGATACGCAAGGCGATGCGTGCTCGTCAAGCGCGGCTTGCCGCACGTAAAGCAAGAGAAGAAGCACGAAATGGGAAGAAATCAAAACGCAAAGAATCTGTTTTAAGCGGGAAATTAACCCCCGCTTCTTCGAAAAATGCGGATCGAAATGAGCTTTACTTAGTCGAGGGTGACTCTGCGGGTGGTTCTGCAAAACAGGGACGTGACCGTAAGTTTCAAGCAGTACTACCGCTACGGGGTAAAGTTATCAATACACAAAAAGCTCGCCTCGAAGAAATCATGAAGAACGAAGAAATTAATACGATTATCTATGCGATTGGTGCCGGTGTCGGTGCAGATTTTTCAATCAAAGACAGCAATTACGATAAAATTATCATCATGACCGATGCCGATAATGACGGTGCGCACATTCAAGTGTTGTTGCTCACCTTCTTCTATCGGTATATGCGCCCATTGATTGATGCCGGAAAGGTATACATAGCGCTCCCGCCACTTTATAAAGTGAGTAGGGGTATCGGAAAGAAGGAAACCGTTGAGTATGCCTGGGATGATAACGGCTTAAAAGAAGCAATTAAAAAAATCGGCAAGGGCTATACGATTCAACGGTATAAAGGTCTTGGTGAAATGAACGCCGATCAACTCTGGGAAACAACGATGAATCCTGAAACACGAACCTTAATTCAAGTGCATATTGAGGACCAAGCATATGCTGAGCGCCGAGTCACTACATTAATGGGTGATAAAGTGGAACCAAGACGTAAGTGGATTGAATCGCATGTCGCTTTCGGTCTTGAAGAAGATGCAAGCGAAGGATTTACCGCTGTGAAAGGTGCTGAATAATTTTGGCAGAACGTGAGAAATTACTGAATCGGACCCTTGAAGAAGTGATGGGTGACCGATTTGGTATTTATAGTAAATATATAATTCAAGAACGTGCGCTTCCCGATGTCCGCGATGGTTTAAAGCCGGTGCAGCGCCGTATTCTCTATGCGATGCTTCGAGACGGCAATACCAATGACAAACCGTTTCGAAAATCGGCAAAGACCGTCGGAAACGTGATTGGTAACTATCACCCGCATGGGGATTCCTCTGTCTATGAAGCTATGGTGCGTATGAGTCAGGACTGGAAAGTTCGGATGCCACTCATTGAAATGCACGGAAATAATGGTAGTCTTGATGGCGATCCGCCTGCTGCTATGCGTTATACAGAAGCGAGATTATCCAAAATATCTGCTGAGCTGCTTCGTGATATTGATGCGAAAACAGTAGACTTTGTGTTGAACTTTGATGACACGACTGAAGAACCTACGGTATTTCCCTCCAAATTTCCAAACTTACTGGTTAACGGTTCAACAGGAATTTCTGCCGGATACGCAACTGAAATTCCCCCGCATTGTCTGTCGGAAATAGTTGATGCAACCATTTTATTAATGGAACATCCTGATGCTACGGTTGACGATTTAATGACTTATGTTAAGGGACCGGATTTTCCTACTGGTGGTATTGTGCAAGGATTGGATGGAATCAAAAAAGCGTATAAAACCGGAAAAGGGAAAATTGTACTTCGTGCACGTACTGAGATTGAAACGCTACGAACAGGGCGTCAGCAAATTATTATTAATGAGCTTCCTTACGAAGTGAATAAGGCATTGCTCGTTAAGAAAATGGATGAGCTGCGTCTTGATCATAAAGTTGAGGGCGTGGCAGAGGTACGCGATGAAACGGACCGTAGCGGGATGCGTGTCATTATCGAATTAAAGAAAGATGCCGATCCTAAAGGAATTCTAAATTATTACTTCAAGAATACCGATTTGCAGATTTCCTATAACTTCAATATGGTCGCTATTGATCATAAGGCACCGCGTCAACTTGGACTTAAAGAAATACTCGAAGCGTACATTGAGCATCAAAAGGACGTTGTTACACGCAGATCACGCTTTGAACTCCAGAAGAGTATTGATCGCCAGCACATCGTTCGTGGATTAATTAAGGCGATTTCAATACTTGATGAAGTAATTCGTGTCATCCGGAGTTCAAAAGATAAGAAGAATGCAAAACAGAATCTATCGGATTCATTTGGTTTCACCGAAGCACAAGCTGAAGCCATTGTTAATTTGCAATTGTATCGCTTAACCAACACAGATATTGTGACCCTACAAGAAGAAGAACATCAGCTTGACCATACGATTGCAATGCTACAGGGTATCCTTAATTCAGAAAAGAAACTGATTTCAGTCATCAAAAAGGAATTAAATGAAGTTAGAAAGAAATACGCAGATGCAAGACGGACAACTATTGAAGCAGAAATTCAGGAGATCAAAATTGATCTAGAAGTTATGGTTGCTTCGGAAGAAGTCATGGTTTCCTTAACAAAACACGGTTATGTAAAACGATCAAGCTTACGCTCGTATGCTGCAAGCAGTAATGATTCAGTAGCAATGAAGGAAACCGATCATTCACTATTCCAAAAGCAGATGAATACAACTGATACGTTGCTTGTATTTACGAACATGGGACGATACCTCTATCTCCCTGTACATGAAATACAAGATCGGCGCTGGAAGGAGCTGGGGCAACACGTCGCAAGTCTCGTTCCCATTGAACCTGATGAGGAAGTCATTGCAGCAATCCCTGTAACAGACTTTGAAGCGAATCATCAATACATGACTTTCTTGACTAAACTCGGGATGGTTAAGCGAACCAAGTTAAGCGAATACCAAGCTCAACGCCGTTCAAAACCTTTAACCGCATTGAAGCTAAAAAATGGCGATGAATGTATTGCGGCTTTTCTAACTGATGGATTCAGTGATCTCATTCTTGGCACATACAATGGCTATGGCTTGCGATTTGCAGAAGAAGAAGCTGGCGAAGTTGGTGTACGAGCTGCGGGAGTTAAGGCCGTTCAATTAAAAGAAGGAGACTACCTAGCCGGCGCAGTAGCGTTCACTAAGGGATCAGATCGTGATTTGTTTATTGCCACAGATCGGGGTTCTGTAAAGAAAATGGCTATTGAAGGACAAATTGAACAGACCGGTCGTCCGAGACGAGGTGTACAAATCTTACGTGAACTGAAAACGCGTCCGCATCATATCGCTGGTTTTTCCCTTGTCGATCAACAGGATCAAATACTAATCAGTACAGACAAAGGAAAAGTTTTCACGGTCTCTTCTTCAGACATTCGAAAATCGGATCGTTACAATAACGGATCTTTTATTCTTGATCAGGACGAAGATGGTTCGGTAACAGAAATTTGGTTGGCAATTAACCAAGAGGAACGTCAGGACGGATAACCTATTCCTCTTGGTTATGGATGTAGCTATAATAATAGATCATCGTTACCGTAAGTACGAGAAGATAGATTGGTAATGAGAAGAACATTTGGTATCCATTCTGATAGCGGTAAACACCGGCATGCCATGCCAATGCCTCAGCGAATAGCGCAACAATCGCCCAGACCACTATATAAATAAAATACGTTGCTCGATTTTTCTTTAATATCGAGTAAATGTAGACAAACAAGTAAGCAAAGGGTCCGAACATGAGGTAGGACATTAGGTCCCAAAAGCCGGGGATTGATGTATTATTCACATAATAAAAATTGAACGGATGGACGCACAGAGTATTATCAAAAAGAGCACTTAAGTAGATGCTAATAAGAAGCATGATGATTGTTTGTTGTCTTGTAAATTGCTTGGGTAACCGTAACATCACTATATATGCAAGTGCTCCGGTGATGATAATAAACACTTCATTTGAGTGGAACAATAGATCGTTGTCTATCATAGTCATCGCCTCCAATTCATGGGTCCTCTAAAGGGTGTAACAGGCGGAACCCTCTTAACAAAAGGATTATGAACACATAATAACCGACAAAATAAAGGAGTAACTGTCCGGCCCCGATTGAAGATATCGTGGTATATTTTGGCTCAAGTAGGCAATAGATCAGAAAGATAAATAATGACGTACTTCCTGTAAGTACTTGTATCCAAAATTTTCGAAGAAGGATCAAGTTTACTGATACCAATGTGAGCACCGGAAATACAATTGTTCGATTGGTTAGAAATGCAAGTGTGGTCTGAATCGTGTCCTTGAAATCTGGGTCACCGATATACAAGTGTTTCGCAGGTAAAATGAGAGACAGTATAATGGTCAGGGAACTGACTAGGAAAAGAAACAAGTGCTCATCTTTTGTTAATGACTTAGGAATGATAATCAGAAGGTTTACTGAAATCCAAGCGAAACAGAGTGTTACGGCGAAAAACATTCATTAACCTCCTCATGAATTACAGCAATTGAATCTAGGAGTCATAAGTCCGATGTCTGTTTTAGCGAACGTTTTTACCATTCTTTTTGACTCAATGATTATCATGAGCGAATCACTAATAAATCATTCAAGATCTTCGAACATTTTATGAATATCATTTTTGTAACAGATAGAATCAAACGAATAGCTTTGAGAATGGAAAACATTTAGAATATAAAATGTGAAGTAGCTTGATCAGGGTTATTGGAGGGATTGTTTTGTCGAAGGATCAGGAAATTTTTGATATAACGATAATCGGTGGCGGTCCAACAGGATTATTCACTGCTTTTTATGCCGGGATGCGGCAAATGAAGGTGAAGATTATTGAAAGTCTTCCTCAATTAGGTGGTCAGCTGGGTACACTCTATCCGGAAAAAGAAATTTATGATGTGGCAGGATTCCCAAGAATTAAAGCAAAAGATTTGGTTAGAAATTTACAAGAACAAGCGGAACAATTTCATCCAAATATTTTTCTCGATGAAAAAATTGAAACGATGAACCGTCGTGAGGATGGAGTGATTGAACTGACCTCGGTCACAGGCGTTACACATTTCTCGCGTACAGTTGTGATTACTGCAGGAGTCGGTGCTTTTGCACCACGGCCGCTTAAAGTTGAACAAGCAGTTGATGGTTTCAAAAATATTCATTACTATGTCCAAGATATTACAGTATTCAAAGATAAACGTGTTGTGATTCTTGGTGGCGGTGACTCAGCTGTTGACTGGGCAAACACACTCGCACCGATTGCGAAGGAGGTCACTATTGTACATCGTCGTGATCAATTCCGTGCTCATGAGACAAGTGTTGAAGAGATGAAAAAAGCATCGGTACGTATAAAAACACCATTTACTGCAAAATCAGTTTCGGGTACAGATCATTCTGTTGACCAGCTCGTCATTCAACAAGTGAAAGGCGATGCCGAAGAAACATTGCTGCTCGATGATTTGATTGTAAACTATGGTTTTGTCTCGGCACTTGGTCCGATTAAAGATTGGGGACTTGAATTGGAGAAAAACTCAATCTTGGTTAATAGCAAAATGGAAACCAACATTCCCGGAGTATATGCTGCAGGCGATATTGCCGCATATCCTGGCAAAGTTAAACTGATCGCTACCGGACTGGGAGAAGCACCAACTGCGGTTAATAATGCTAAGCATTATATTGATCCTAATTCCAGGGCACAACCGGTACATAGCTCTAGTGCAGGAGAATTATTCACTAAGTAATGGACCTTTTTAATAGAGAAGCCTGATCTACTCAGGTTTCTTTGTGCGTCAATAGGGCATTAATATCGAAAGTGATTGGAGCAAAGCCATGATTATTAAAGCTGTGCATTCTTTGAATGCAGAGGTAAAACAGGAGATCCGAGCGCTTGAGAATGAGTGTGCTCAAGCAGATGGTTGCCTATATCTCACGGATTTGGACGATTCGATAAACAGACACAAAACCATGAATCATACGTTTCTCTGCTATGAAAAGCATCGATTAATTGCTTTTTTGCATTTGTTTGCACCAACTTCGTCTGAGGCAGAGCTTTCAGCGTTCACACTTCCAGAATATAGACGAAATGGCTATTTTAGTGCATTGCTTCTTAGAACTCTTGAAGAACTGAATGACTATCACATTCCTGATCTTCTCTTTGTGTCACAACCAAAGTATCCGGAAAATAGGATAATTCGTCATTACGGGGCAATACATGATTTTTCTGAGTATGTGATGTCTCTAGAGTTGAAAAACGATACAAAACAACATCAATCAAAATCAGGCTTGGAAATAAAAGAACAAAGAATCGACGATTTGCAACAGCTGATTGATGTCAATGTATCGGCATTTGAAGATGGCAGAGAAGAGGCTCAACACCTCATTGAGATGACTTTGCTTTCGTCAAACAGGCAAGGATATTCGGCAACCATGAACGGTGAGATTATCGGCGTTTGTAATGTACGTTTCGATGGCATTGAAGCTTTTTTGTTTGGGTTAGGAATCCATAAGGACTGGCAAGGTAAAGGTGTTGGTTTTTCATTCCTAGGCATGATCTTAGAACAATTGCTTTCAAGTCACGCAAAAATTGTTAAGTTAGAAGTGGAGTCACGAAATGAAGCAGCATTCCATCTCTACCAAAAATTCGGTTTTACACCGAACGAAACGATTAATTATGATCGCGTTCATGTAAAAGATCTGAAGGAGTTTATCAATGAATAAAGAATGTTTCGATGAAGAAACTTGGCAAAAAACGATTTTCGATGTATGGCATCTTCTGGAAAGAGAGCATATATCGGCAACACTGGAAGGTGAATCCGCTGTTCAGTTACAAGGGTGTTCAGTGGATCGAACCCCCTCGATCCGTTTTTCGATTCAATGGGACGCACTTGAATCGTTTCGAGCGAAGCTCATTGAAAATACCATCAGTGAAGTGAATACAACTCAACGAACGCATTCGTTCACGTTCACGATGAATGGATTTTTCATTGAAATTGTGGGCTACCTAGGTACTGTTGTTCGTACAGATCCTGATCGATTAATTATCTCGGTCGCTTCAGAGGAACTCGCAGTAAAGTCTTTAAATTATTACCTTCGTACTTTAGAAAAATCGAATCCGATTCGATTAGCAATAAAACGCTATTATTATAATTTGCAGGTGACTGACGCCGATCAAAATGGCCAAGCATGGAATGATGATGCATATCAAGCATGGATCAATCGTTTTGGTACACCAGATCAAGCAGCTCAAAAAATCAAGCAAGACCCAATCGGGAGACTTGGTTCGCTATCTTATTATTTAAAAGATGTGCGCGGGCAAAAAATTATGAATTTGCTTGGTTCACATGCAGGAAAAGCACTTGCGCTTGCACTAATGGGTGCGGAGGTGACTGTTGTTGATATCTCAGCTGAGAATGCGGCTTATGCAAAACATGTTGCAAACGCACTTGATGTGCCACTTAATTATGTTATTTCAGATGTATTGCAACTCCCAGTCGATCAATATAAGGAAAAGTATGATCAAGTTTTCATGGAACTTGGAATTCTACATTATTTTATTGACTTGGAACCAATCGCTGACCTTGTTTTCAATTTATTAAAACCAGGGGGTCAATTTGTCATTCAAGAATTTCATCCGATCTCAACAAAACTTGTGACAACGAAAGGGAAACGACAAATTGTCTTTGGCAATTATTTTGATCAGTCACTTCATACCCGATCCGTTGCGTTTGCAAAACATCTTGATTCTCATCATCAATCTGCAGAAGAAGGATCACGGAAAGTTTATCTGAGAGAATGGACGCTTGGCGAGATTGTAACAACATTTGCACAATCAGGTTTAACTGTGCGCCGATTAGACGAACAACCGAACATGAAGATTAATGATATCGGTCTGCCCAAGTTATTTACACTCGTCTGTGCGAAACCCAACTAACTTTTTTACATAAAATTATGTGAATGAAATGGAGAAGCAGATTTTAGTTTAAAACAAAAGAAAGCAGCAAAAGCTGCCCTCTTTTAAGAGACTGTTTATTTATTTACGGTTACATTTTGGTTTTCTGTGACAGTCTTGTGGCCCTTATTTCGAAAATACAGTTCTAATTCTTCTAGAGATTTGCCTCTTGTTTCGGGCAAAGCAAACTTGACGAAGGCAAATGCGGCAATACCACATAGAAAAAAAAGAAAGAACGTTACTGAAAAACCGACAAATTCCAAGATGATTGGAAATAGTAAACTGATTAAGAAGTTCGTCAGCCAGAGACAAAATACAGATATGCCCATACCCAGTCCGCGAACACGCTGTGGGAAAATTTCTGATAGCATTAACCAAGTGACTGGGGCAATTGCAGATTGTTGAAATGCTAGAAACATGACCGTCATACTAAGTACTAAATAGGGTAATAGTGCTGTTCCACTTAATGTCATGGAAAAAATACTGATCATAAGCAATGCGGACGAGGTTCCAGCAAAACCAATCATAAGCATAGGACGATGATTCACCTTATCAAGCAGCCAAATTCCTATAAAAACGGCAAGTACAGAAATGATCCCATTCGCAACATTTGCGATTAACGCTACATTTGTACTTAATCCAGCATTTTGAAGAATTTGCGTCCCGTAGTACATAATTGAATTGACACCAGTTACTTGCTGTATGATTGCTAAACCGATTCCCAGAAAAACAATTTTTCTGACCCAAGGGATCGTTAAGTCTCTGATCGAAACTTGGTTCATTTTTTGTTGTTCGTTTTGGACAGTAGTTTTAATGGACTTCAGTTCTCGTCTCGCACGTTTCGGGTGACGAATTCTGTTTAAAACGCGCCACGCACTTTTAAATTTTCCCTTAGAGGCATACCATCTGGGGCTTTCTGGAACAAAGAACATTCCAATCCAAAGGGTAATGGATGGCAAGGTTGCCAGAACAAGCATGTACCGCCATACATGAGATGCGCCACTTGAATAATTTGCGATCACTGCATTGAACGTGTAAGCAAGAAGTTGTCCAGTGACAATCATTAATTCGTTTTGGGTCACCATTCTTCCGCGGAACTCGACTGGAGATACTTCGGCAAGAAAAGTGGGTACGGCTACTGATGCTCCGCCAACTGCCAATCCGAGAAAGAAGCGAAAGAAGACCATCATTAGCGCATTTTGAGCGACTGAACAACCAAGAGTCGTAACCAGAAAAACAAGGGCAAGATACATAATAACCCTTTTTCTTCCTTTGCTGTCCGCCAATTTACCGGTAAAAACAGCACCAAACGCGGCACCAAGAATCAAAGAACTCGCAACAAGTCCTTCTGAGAATGCATTTAGATTTAACTGATCCGGTCTAGCCATGTAGGGAAGCGCACCATTGATCACTCCGGTATCGTATCCGAAGAGCAGCCCACCGAATGAAGCGATGAGGGCGATCACTTTTACATACCTTTTTGGATTTCTTAAATGGATACTCTGTTGGTAATCTTTTAACTCCAGGGTATCGTTGGACGATTCTAACGGTTTATTCATAGGAATAACAAATCTCCTCCTTGCAATAATGAAACAAAAAGTCTGCATTGCACAATTATGCATGCAGATCAATGGATGATAGGATCAATCCACAAGCTGAACGAAAATAAAAACAGTTGAAAAAGAAGTACCTTGCCTTTGACAAACAAAGAAAGTAAATCCAACTGTTTCGCTCGGTGTATTCTTGAATGTATCTTAAGTTTAGCATTAAACTGATATTAAGTCAAAAAAGGTGAAATAAATTGAAAATAAGGACAACAAATAATATGATGAAAAATCTTTCGGAAACCGCAATCCAGCTCTGGTTTCAGCTGTCTCGATCCTATCATGTACAGTTAAAATACTATGATCAATTTCTAAAAGAATGGAATTTTACGATATCTCAATTTGAACTGATTGTGAAAGTTGGTGAAAATGAGCACATTTCCCAAAAAGAACTTGCCGAGAAAATGTTTTTTACAAAAGGGAATATTACTCAACTGATCATCAAGATGGAAAAAGAAGGCTATATAAGTAGGGAGCAAAACTGGAAGACTAAATACATTAAGTTAACCGACAAGGGCGAAGCGATATTTGAACAAGTACTCCCGAAACAAAGACAATTCTTTTTGCAGCAATTCAAAGGACTATCCATAAAAGAACAGAAACAGCTCATCCGCTTATTAACCAAACTAAATAAATCTTAACAAAAACGAATAGGAGATGTGGTCGATCGATCGGAGAGATTAAATAAACGTTTGTTTAATTCATCTGTTCCTTAAAGGAGAAGGTGAAAATTCTTCCTCAGAAGTCCGTTTGCGACAAACTTAAATTTTTACCCTCAATCATCGAGTACTTTAAAGAACGACCGGTTGCGCCGGGGCTTTTCGTCTCCTCCGTAGGCATCTACGCCTCGGTGACGGAAACTGATTATTTTTAAAATCAGGGTTCAATTCGTGCTGGGTAAACCGATTTCTTTTACTACGTCCATCATCATTGTTCGCATTTTATTTATTTGGGACAAGTGACATGTTGCGCATTCCGCTGCAATTGATTAATAAGCAGACTGTTGAAAAGAAGTGGTTACATATTAGCACGAAATCGTTCTTAAAGCAGTTTGATCCGCAAAAATGGATGACACGTTTACTATACGTAAATTATACATAGACTGTACATCAAAATATATGTATAGAAAACGTATATATTGCTTTTCATATACGTATAAACAGTGTATATTTATATGTATAAAATGCGTAGAGATCATTTTTAAAAGGAGATCACCATGCCAAATAAAACCATTTATGTTCCTGATTCCGATTTGCAGGTCTTCGATCAAGCTCAAGACGTTTCTGGTAAAAATCTGTCCGCAACCATTGTCCAGGCGTTACGCTTTTTTATTAAAATTGGTGAAGGTAAGGGTTTTGAACATATTGAGGTTTCAGAAGGTGAAGATGGTTTTTACAAGCGGAAACGATTTATTGGTCGAGAATTAGCTTCAGCAAGCGTTCACGACGAAGATCGTGCACTGCATACGACGTTTGTGGTCTATGAGACGACACATGGACGATATGCCGTTCTTATTCGAGAACAGAAGAGGATTCCTTTGGAACAATCAATTGAAAATGAACTTAAGCGAAGAATAATGGAAAAAATCGTTGGAGAGGCAAACAATCAAATTCCGTATCCCAATGATACCGACGAGATACGCCCGGATCGTCGAAAGCTTGAGGTATATAATTCTATCGATGCACTCAATGGTCACATCCCCAGTGATTTGTTTCGTGCGTTGCATGAAATTAAGGATGGGGAATTCCTAGATATTTAATCATTTGAGCAATCAATAAAGGAGTTTTTCAACTCATGATACGTATTATTGCGAATCAAAATGAAAAAGAATTAGTGACCAAATCAGACATTCAAGCTTTGGAACAGCTTGGCTCAAAAAGTTACTGGATTGATTTAAGCGAACCTGATGCGCAGGAATTGAACCAGCTTAAGCATTTTTTCCCGTCGTTTCATCGTCAGCCAAAGGAAAGTGGACAACATGCTCATCGGCCGCAACTTAAATTGTTCAAAGACTTTTATTATGTCTCGTTGCACGTGATTAGTCCGAATACATTAAAGCCCCATGAAATGCAATTATATGTAGGAAAAACATCACTGATCACTTATCACGCGGACAATTTGAAGGCTGTGAATGATATTTGGCATGAATGCCGTTCCGACGATGCTTTCTCTGTCAAAGACATTCCTGATGAAATCTTGCGCAGGCTAATGAGCCGCATGATCGATCAATATATAATGGCTGCTAATGACCTCGAGGATAAAATCGATGACTTGGATTTAAATGCAAAAAGTGAACCGATTCATACCCTCAATCGACGTGTATTCCATTTACGTAGTGAATTGCTGAGCTTTCGACGTGTCATCACACCAATGATGGATATCATTAACAGAATGATTAGTTCGTCCTCAATTGAAACCAGTCAAGAACATGAACTTTTTTTGCGTAACCTCAATGAAAATCTCACACGTCTCACACATATGATTGAATCAAATCTCGAAATTACTTCAGACATCCGCGACAGCTACCTGTCGCTGACTACATACCGAACAAATAGAATTATGCAGGTGTTGACGGTCATTACGACCATTTTTATGCCCTTAACTTTTATTGTTGGCATTTATGGTATGAATTTCACCTTTATGCCCGAGCTCCAATGGCATTATGGTTATTTTATCTGTCTTGTTGTCATGCTGTTCATCGCATTAATTATGTACTACTGGTTCCGCAAAAAAGGTTGGTTTGATAAGTGACTATGAGATCAATTTTTATTCGTATAGAACGCCAATGCATTGTATACTTTTTAGTGAAAGGTTCATATTCGTGAAAAAGAAAGGAAGATTCAAAGCGTCATGAAGGAATTAAAAAAGCGAATTCTTGAGGATGGGGTTGTGCTCAACTCTACTATTCTAAAGGTTGATCGATTCTTAAATCATCAAATTGATCCCATGTTAATGCACCAAATTGGCGAGGCATTTGCGAAGGCATTTGCTAATGAAGGTATAACTAAAGTGTTGACACTTGAATCTTCCGGTATTGCCCCAGCTGTACTGACTGGTCTCGCGTTAGAGGTACCGGTTATTTTTGTGAGGAAAAAGAAACCCATTACGCTTAATACAAGTTTGTTAACGACAGAGATTTATTCTTATACCAAGAACGTACATAATACCGTGTACTTGGAAAAAGACATAATCCAAGAACAGGACAAGTGCTTAATCATTGATGATTTTCTAGCAAATGGTGAAGCAGCGCTTGGTTTAACACGACTTATCGAGCAGTCACGTGCGACTGTTTCAGGAATAGGTATTGTGATCGAGAAATCCTTTCAAGAAGGACGTGCAAAGTTGGATCGGGCAGGCTATTCAGTTTTCGCACTTGCACGTATTTCATCTTTAACAGACAATAAGGTGCATTTTCTTGATGAATAACTACTGGACTAGGGAGGGGTGCACAGATGAATCACTATAAATCGTTGTTTTTTGATGTTGATGATACGTTACTTGATTTTGGAGCAACTGAGGATTTGGCACTTCGTCTTCTCTTTCAAAATCAAGGACTAACCATGACGCCTGATATCATAAGCTATTATAAAAAGATGAATAAAGGGATGTGGAAAGACTTTGAAGTTGGAAAACTAACGCGTGACGAACTTGTGAACACACGTTTTTCAAAGTTATTTACAGCCTTCGGCAAAACCGTTGATGGCGTTGCACTGGAAAAAAGTTACCGCAATTTTCTTTCCGAAGGGCATCAACTTGTAGAAAATGCTTACCCGCTGATTGAAACATTGTCCGATCATTTTGATCTGTATATTGTGACCAATGGCGTTGCTGATACACAGAAGAAAAGACTCTCTGCTTCCGGTCTAGCTCCTTTTTTCAAAAAAATCTTCGTATCTGAGGATACCGGCTACCATAAACCGGATCGACAGTTCTTTGACTATGTCTTTGAACGAGTTCCTCATCTTGATGAAAAAGAAGGACTGATCATTGGTGATTCATTAATTTCAGACATTCATGGAGGAAACCAAGCAGGGCTTGACACATGCTGGTTCAATGCCAAGAACCAGACCAATGACCTCGGTGAGCAACCGACTTATGAAATCCATCAACTGAATGAGCTCTATTCAATTCTAAATGTTCCCATTCCTAAATAAACAACCTTGGATAAGGTTTGTCAGATACCGATTCCTACTTTTATAAAGCCCTCGAAACTTGCCTTGAGCAAGTTTCGAGGGCTTATTTATGAACACTAAATTATTTATGTAAACTCATCTTGTTCCTTTTCATCTCCTTTTTCAAAATGGTCATCCATATGATCGACAGCTACCTTTAGTTCATCATTGGAAAGATGAGTGTAGATCATTGTTGTCTGAATTGCTGAATGGCCGAGTTGGCGTCGCAGTTTGGGAATATCATTATTTTCTGCCTGATAACGGGTAGCGAAGGAGTGCCGCAATTTATGAACCGAGAGGGCAGGTTTCCCAAATGCTTTCGCATATTTTTTCACCAGGTTTTCGATCGCACGTGGGCTGAGCCGGCGTGTAGTACCTTTTGGTCCCATCGGTGCCGATACAAAAAGCGCCTGATTTGTAGCAGGAAGCTTGTATTTTTTGTTACGAACTGAGAGGTAATCTTCAAGATCAAGACCTGCTTGCTCACTGAAGAATACATATTGTTCTTTGTTTCCTTTACGAATAACCCGAACCATCCGTTTCTGAAAATCAACATCTTTGATATCCAATCCGACAACTTCAGAGAGACGCAAACCGGATCCAAGAATTAATGAAATAATTGCGGTGTCACGCTCCGTGTTTTGCGTGTGGAAATTGAGCAGCTTTTGGTTCTCTTTAACACTTTCTCGATAACCTTCAGCAACAAATTGTCGAAAAGCTTCATACTCATCATCCCATAGGATTTTACCTGCCATTTTCTGAGCAACGGTTTCCTGATCTTCTTTTATTTTATTAAAAGCAATCTTCGCCATTACGTTGCGTACGATATAAGGTTTCAAATCTTCGGTCTCAGCAACATTCTGCAAATAATTGAACAGAGATTTTAAGGAGGACAACTTACGATTGATCGTAAATTTGTCATTTTGCAGCCGGAATTGGAGATATGAGAGAAAATTTTCAACTGTCTGTGGTGTCAGTTTTTCCAAGCAACCAAGCGGTACGTCGGTTCGTTTGCCTTGATAATAGCCTTCAGCGAGTAGCCAATCAAAGAAAATAAGGTAATCATGGCAATAATTAAGTAGCGATCTTGGCGACATCACACGCATTTTCTTATTCACATATTCCGTAACATACCAAGGGAGCTGGGCCGTTTTCTCATCAATGCGATCATAGAGATGGGGGGTACGTTCATCAGCCATAAAATGACCTCCTGCTAATTAATGTAAATTTATGGTATTCCTATTAAATTTTAATACATAGAGGGGGTGCAGTCAATGTTTTACGCAGTAATCTAGGTTGAAGTTAAGCGTTCCAATAGAGGTCAGCTTTATTTGTTCATATTTCTAATAATAGTGAGAACCTTGGTTGGGTCGGTGCGTTCTTTATAATCTGAACTGACATGGGCGAAAATAATGGTTCCTTTTTGATCGAGCACAAAGGTCGCTGGTTTTGGCAATTCCCATTTTTGATTACCGTTACTTTTTTCGAGATCGAATCCTGCCTGTCTGTAAAGATCAATAAGATAGTCTTGCAGTTTGAAAATCAATTGATAGTGATTTGCTACTTCTCCATCTTTATCACTGAGTACAGGAAATTCAAGCGCGTCTTTTTCTTGCGTAGTTAGGGATGCATCAGGAGTCTGTGGACTAATCGCAATAATCTGTGCGCCGAGCTCATGTATTTCCGGAAGGGCGCGTTGATAAGCTCTGAGTTCCAGGTTGCAATAAGGACACCATCCGCCACGATAGAAATTGAGAATGACAGGTCCCTTGGTTAGTTCGTCTGAAAGGTTTACGATCTTTCCAGATGGATTAGGGAGGCTAAAATTAGGCGCTTTATCGCCAATCTTAAGCCCTTGAGCGACTCCAGATTCCTCAAGTTCTTTAATCGCTTGCGCGTATAGACGCTGTTTCTCTTGTGATGCTTTTTTCTTAAAAGAAGCTATAGTCGCATTGATTTCTTCATGTAGCGAAGTCATGATCGTCGAACCTCCAAATAGGTATTGTCTCTATAATACTATTGCGAGTCATGTTTTTCTAATTATTGACTTAGAAACAAAAAGCTGGATAATAATTACATACTAAACGTATCGTGCATGGGGGTTCGATTATGGCATCTGCAGAATATTCCATATCAATAAAGAAACCGGTTCATGAGATTTTTGATTTTATACGAAATGGTGATAATAATAAACTTTGGCGGCCATCAGTCATTAAAGTAAACAAAGAAACGAAAGGGGAGATAGGTGTTGGAACAAAGTATTCTCAAACAATGAAAGGACCTTTTGGAAAGAACATAAGTGGTGATTATGAGATCACCCATTATGACTTGGATCGCAAGCTTTCATTTAAAGTGATTTCCGGTCCTGCACGGCCGATAGGAGATTACGTTTTTGAAGACAAAGGAGGGGAGACAAAAGTTACCTTCAGTTTATCGTATACACCACATGGACTGGGCAAAATTATGGAGCCTATGATCAACAAACAGATGCAAAAGGAAACAGCTCTGCTCTTGAATATCAAAAAGTATCTTGAACGTTGATGTCAAGATGTGATGAATCAGGCAATATAATGAAATTGTTTTATTTAGTGCAGTAAAGGCATTAGTTTTACGCAGTAATCCTTTCACAATATGATGACAGTGCATAGATTCGTTAAAGTACCTATTGGCGTATCACATAACTATTTCGAGCAGCGAAATTACGGTTGCTCGATTAAATTTTTGCTCATAGAAAAGATTTGAATGTGTCTAAACCATCAGTTGTTGATGATTACATAATCATGATTTAAGTAACTTTGACTAAACCTAATAGCACGCATAATCAACAGCAGCAAATGTTGCACGGATAAATCGGAATGAAATGATGTGGATCGGAATTGACTATTGAATGAAAGGGTTTATTTATTTTACAAAAATTGCTGATTCATGAATTTAACTAAACAGGTAAAAAAACAGCTAATAAGAGACCGTTCCTGCAAAACTTTGACATTACTTCGTCAAAATTATATTTTACGTAGTAATTAATAAATGTGAATTTACCACTTTCCCTAAAATATTTTTAATAATTTACTGGCATTTACACTTTACACAATCCATTGCATTAATCATTTTGGCCTCTTATTTCCGATCCGCACTATTTTGCTATCCAAAATAATCACTCAACTAGATTCAACTGATAATTTAATGCATAGGCAACACCATTGTTATCATTGGTTTCCGTGATCAATGAACTTATTTCTTTAAGTTCAGACACAGCGTTTCCCATGGCTATTTTTGTTCCCGCTCTATGAAACATGGAAAAATCGTTATAGCTGTCACCAATGGTTACAATATCCTCAGGTTTAATCTGGTATTTTTCAGCGAGTTGTAGCACTCCGGTCCCTTTATTCGTATTTTTGTGAATAAATTCAATCATATTAGATGATGAAGCGGTATAATCTACCTTTGGATGATCTGCAAAATGAACTCTGAATTGCTTTAATTTCTCTTTATTAAACGAAAATGTAGAAATTTTATACACGGGTAAATCTGCAGTTAATACCTTATGAAAGTCATCAACCGGCGCCCAGCCAAATTGGGAAAATTGAGATTGCGACATTTTCCAAAGTTTTCGTTCGTCACACGACGGTACGTCTTCCTTGAGTCTCTTTAATTCTAAATCGAATAGGTTTCTGCCATTTCTAGTGGCGAGGATCTGATTTGTTGTAGCGATTTCGATGTACATATGCGCTTCCAACAAACACTCGATTATTTCACGTACAGTATCGAAATCAATAGGTGCTGCACTTAATAATCGATCCGATTCATCATAAATTGCTGCCCCGTTAGTCGAGATGATTGGGATTGAGATCCTGCCCTTTAATAAATGACGGACATCAAAGCACGTTCTCCCCGTTGCAATCGAGACAATATGATGATTCGCCACCACCTTTTTCATCGCTGTGATATTTTCCGAACTGATTTCTCCATTGCTGTTCAATAAAGTTCCATCCACATCAATCGCAACAAGTTTCATGAATACCCCTCCCTGTTCATACACATGTCTATCGTATATCATGTAAAAAATATTTGGCTAAATGATAACAATTATTAATGCAATGAATTAGATCGAACTTTTCTAGAACTCCATACTAAAAATGCTATGATTCATTACATCCCAACTTATTATAATCGCCCCTTATAGTCCTGCACTCGTTTCTTTATGGCGTCTAAAGACGATCAGAACTAGGAGACATCCAATGAACGCAAACAAAGCATTGATTAAAAATGCATTTTGTACGCCTTTTTCCGCGGCAAAACTTACAAGGAACGGAATGAGAAAATAGGCAATGGCTTCTGATATGTTATACAGACTGGTTAACGTCCCCTTCCCTTTTCTAGACACTGAAGCGAGCAAAATTAAGCCTAATTGGAGAAGACCGCCACATGAGAAGTAGCCAAGCAAGATGGAACCGATGATCGTTACTGTTGGCGAATGAAAAAGCCAGAGAATTAAAGAGAGCACAGTGGTTGCAAATGTGTAAGTGATCACAATCTTACTCGTACTTACCCTTCTTTTGCTTAAGTAAAAAGTAAACAGCACACAAATAATGGCACCAATACTAGCGTAACTGACCAGTTTGCGACCTAGATCACTGCTGAAATGAATCACTTCAGTTCCGTACACAGCGAGCCAGTTATTCAGATTATAGAGAAGAATTTGCGCTATAGCACCAAACAAGATCAACCAAACTTCATCTGATGTGAATGAGAATCGTGGACTCGATTTACTGTTGTTTGTGATTGGTTGATTGACCTGTATCGGTGGAAATGGACACGCTAAAATCAAAATCAAGTTAAGCACCAACAAGATGGCAACAGCTACGAAGCTATAACCGAACCAAAATTGATGTGCGATCAGAAAACCGATGAAAAACGGCAAGATGAACTGGCCAATTTGCATAAATGCTTTTACAAGAATATTCGCAGAAGCAGCTGATTTTGGAAAAGCCTCCATTAAGGCAGGATAAGTGCCGGTATCTAAATAAGAATTTGCTGCTCCACCAAGAAAGCCTAATACATAGGCAATTTGCGCATTAGGACTAAGTAAAATACCTATGAAAAAGCATAAATAAAGTACCATTCCGATACTAATGGATTGCTTTCTCCCCCATAGATCAGACATTTTTCCGGATACGGTTACTGCAATTAACTTGCCGATCCCTAAAGAGGAGACAACCATGGCTACAGCGAGCGTATTGGTATGCCACTGCTTGGCCAGAAACTCCATATTCTGCGCAAGAATAATGAGCCCGACGCCATGTATCAAATAATTTAAATAGAGACTGAATGCGGTGAGGGAATAACTGTTCTTCATGATTAACTTCTCCCATCTTGTTGTCATCGTTCATCTCTTTTACTGCAATTACCATTCACGTAATGGATCCATTTTACTCAATATCGTTTTACAAATCAGTTGCTTCTCTTCAAAGGAAGGTTATCGATAAAACGATTTGAATAGACATAAATAAAGGGTTCTCAAAAAATAATAAATGAATCGAAGAGAAGCTACTAAAGATTATAACGAACTCTCTCATTTTTGAATAGTTTGATCTGTTTCTTCAGGTACCTTTCATTGTTCTCTTTCGACGAACTGTTGAATTGGATGACTATGGTACAATGTGCAGTAGATATTTTAAGGAGGGATCGCAATTCTATGCGAATTTCAGAAATAAAACAGAATGCACGAACATTACTACAAGGGTATTCAAGGAAAAGTGGCGTGCTGGTCCTTGTGTTATTCCTCATTTCCACACTTCCCCCCTATTTGGTCGATGTAGCATTATCCGGTGGCTTTCAGAATTGGGCAAATCAAACGGACTCATCACCGCTCTCGTACTTCTTTCAAATGATCTATGCAATGCTCTTATTTCCAATGAATATAGCCTCAATGTGGTTCTTTCTGGAACTGATTCGTGAACAAGATCCGAAAATTTCCATTTTATTTACGATCTACAATAATGGAAAACGGGTACTTAAGCTGATCTGGGTTAATATTTTTATGGCTATTTTACTTTTTTTGTGGTTCCTTCTCTTGATCATTCCTGGAATCATCAAGGCGTTTTCTTATTCACAAGTTTTCTATATTCTTTACGACCATCCAGAGTATTCCGCAAGTAAAGCGATTAAGGAAAGTAAAAAATTGATGAACGGCCATAAGTGGAAACTGTTTCTGCTTGGGTTAAGTTTTATTGGTTGGTGTTTGTTAACAAGTGTTCCGGTAATTGCCGGAATCATCGTGTTTGCCATTTTTTATGCGATCGGAATTAAAATCCTAGCTTTTCTTTTTCTTGCTGTAGGTAGTGTGGGGAGCATTTGGATGTATTTATGGCTGATTCCCTATATCAGCACGTCAATGGCAACATTCTATGAATGGCTGATCAGGAACAATCAAACAGGAATCAACGATGCTGAATAAAGAAATAAACCCGCCATCAACTGGCGGGTTTATTTCTTACATGTTGAATAGTCTAAACATAATTTAAAGAGCAAGTTCAAATTGAATTCCAGACGGATCCTTTGTAAACCATTGAGTACCTCTGTTTTCAGCGCTCGAACCGAACTGTTCGATACGCTTAATCGCTTCGCTTCTTGCGTTGTCGCTAGGAAAGAGAAGTCTGTAATAGTTCAAGCCGACATGCTTCCCTTCTTGCACCGGAATTCCTCTACTGTTCCAGACATTTAGTCCGAAATGATGATGATAACCCCCAGTAGAAACGAAATCTGCGAGATCACCATATTTTGCAACCACATTAAAGCCAAGAGCTTCCACATAAAATTTCTCAGTTTCCTGCAAATTTGCTACTTGCAAATGTAAATGCCCCATTTTTGTTCCAGAAGGAAGTCCAGTCCACGGTTCACCATTTAATTCACTTAAAATGTGTTCATCCATCGCTTCCGTCGGCATAAATACTGTCCCATTTTGCCATTTCCATTGATCCGAAGGACGGTCACGATAAATTTCAATACCATTGCCATCAGGGTCTTCAAGGTAAAGTGCTTCACTCACAGCATGATCCGAAGCACCAACAAGTGGGTATTCCTCCTTCAATAAGTGTTGAATTACCGCTGCTAAGTCCTTCCGAGTCGGAACCAGCATTGCAAAATGGTACAAGCCTGCACTTCTCCTTAACTGTGGAAGTACATCTTCAGGACGCTCCACCGTAATCAATGGATCCGTTCCATTTGCTGAAAATGTGACCGTACGTTCTTCTTCCTTTAGAACGTGTAGACCGAGCATCCCTGAATAAAAATCCTTCGATCGATCGAGATTATTTACATACAAGAATACTTGATCCACATAGGTATTTGGTGCTTGATGAAAGTTCATGAAAATCCCTCCAGAGTCATTTATGGTCAATTAATTTTTTATAGTTGATAAACAAATCATTAATTACTTTATGTAAGTAAGTATATATAGATTAGTTTTTGCTGTCCACTTATTTTTCTCCGTAATCATAAAAAGCAATGGTTTACTAATCCAGGACTTTGGTTTGAAAATAGTTTCTTATGGTAAAATAATGGAAGTAATTATGAATCGAGGGATGAACATGGATCAACGTTTAACTAGAAATCAGGTTCCAATTGAAACGACTTGGAAATTGGAAGACATCTTCCCGTCACGTGAAGCATTTCTTATAGAATTGAATGCGCTAACCAAAAGTGCCAAAGAATTAGCATTACGTCAGGGAAAACTGTTCGTGAGTGCCTCTTCTCTTCTGAGTAATTTGGAAGACTATTTTGACTTCTCGGCCAGATTATGGCGTCTAACTGCATACGTGAGTTTGAAACAAGCAGCGGATAGCAGCGATCCTGAAAATCAGGCGGACGCTGCACGCGCAGATGCTGCAAATGCACAAATGGAAGCGACGCTCTCTTTCTTTGAAGATGAATTAATGGATCTCGATGATTCACACCTCCATGCTTTGATACAAGAAGTACCTGAACTCGAAGAATATCAACCTTATTTTCGGAAATTATTCAACAAAAAGCCTTTCAGACTCCATCCGGAAGCGGAAAAAACAATTAAAGCACTTGCTGAAGTTCTCGAAGCACCCTATACCATCTATTCTCGAAGCAAACTTGCTGATATGCAGTTCGAATCGGTGAAAGACAGCGATGGGAACACCGTACCAATGTCTTTCACACTTTATGAGAACAGTTATGCTTCAACTCGAGATACTGTACTGAGAAGAAATGCCTATGATTCATTCACAAAGACGCTCGATCAGTATAAAAATACATTTGCTTCCGTCTATGCTGCTGAAGTGAACAAAACAGTTGCTGTTGCAAAGTTGAGGGGTTATAAGACAGCGACTGACTACCTGCTCCAACAACAGCAAGTCAGTGAAACCATGTACGATAATCAACTTGATATTATTTATCAAGAACTTGCACCGCATATGCAGAAGTTTGCAGAACTAAAGCGCCTGGCACTTGGACTTGACACGATTACCTATGCGGATCTGCTCGCACCGATAGATACGACGAGTCCGCAAACAACATTTGAGGAAAGTAAGCAAGCCCTTCTCGATGCCCTGAAGATTATGGGACCCGAATATCATGCAATTATTGAAGAAGGATTAACTAACCGCTGGGTTGATTATAGTGATAATGTGGGCAAATCAACAGGTGGATTTTGCGAGTCTCCATACGGTGTTCATTCGTACATCTTGATGACATGGACCGGTGATATTTGAAACATATTAACCCTGGCTCATGAATTTGGCCACGCGGGTCATTTTATGCTCGCACAAAAAAAACAGAAACTTGCGAACTATGATCCTTCTCTATTCTTTGTCGAGGCACCATCAACAATGAATGAACTCATTCTTGCACACTATTTGAAGAAAAATGCAACGAATGATGCAATGAAACGTTCGGTTACTGAACGATTATTGAGTACGTATTATCACAATTTTGTTACACACTTACTTGAAGGGGTTTATCAGCGTAAAGTATTCCGTATTGCCGAATCTGGAGAAGCGCTGACCGCCTCTCGATTGACCGATCTCTTCAATGAAACCCTCAAAGGTTTCTGGGGTGATGCCATACAACTTGAAGCGAGTGATGGATTAACGTGGATGCGGCAACCGCATTATTATTCAGGATTGTATTCCTACACTTACTCTGCGGGCCTTACGGTAGCAACCGCTGTTGCTGAACAAATTGTTCACGAAGGACAACCCGCTATTGATCGCTGGCTGTCTGTGCTCAAAGAAGGCGGTCGCCTAACACCGCAGAAACTGATTGAAAAAGCTCATGTAGACATTCTTAACCCTGAAACCATCCGTCAAGCAGTTGCTTATGTAGGAACACTTGTCGATCAGATGAAGACTCCCTCTATTACAAATGACTAAATAACGAGAGTGTCATAAAAAGTCTGCGGAATATTAGAAGTTCCAGATATTTACATCTGCAATTGTTTGACTGTCAAATTCATGCTTTGAAAAAAAGACGTTCCGAAATAGGAACGTCTTTTTATCTTTAAGATAATCTTTAACATCGTACTTAGAGCTTAAATTGTTTGATTAACTGTTCAAATCGAATCGATGTATCGTCCAGAACTTGAGCTTCGTTAAGTAGCGTACTCATCGTTGTTCCAACCCGCTTCATCAGAACCGCCGGAACGAATTCACTTTGGAATAAATTAAAAGTTCGAGCATCATCCGTCATGATTTGATTAAACCATTTCTTTTGTGCTTCCGTCTTCATTGCAGGTTGAAGTTGCTTCTCGGCTTGCGTTAGCTGCTGTTGATCCTGAGAATAGAGTTTTACTGAGGCATCACCGGGATCTAAAAGATAATCGATGACGCGTGCATCTTTTGCGCGAAATAGAGAACCGACTTCAGTAATCTGTGCTGCATGTTCACCTGCCCGACTTGCCTCCTTTGCCCGCTCAAGTGTTTGGTAAAGCATAAAAGTCGATATGATGGCAGTAATAAGCATCATTCCCAACACGATTAATAAACTGATTGCGAATTTCATGCTTATCTTCAAATGGCGCCACCCTGTTATCTCTGTAATTAAGTTTCTCATACTCAACCCTCCGAATAAATAAATTTCCAAATGCACCGCCTTTTTAAGTATTAAGGGAACCGAATGAGAGAAAAAGACAATTTACGTAAAACTTTAGTAAAAGTTTAGTTACATAATGGTTTGTTTCTGAGAATCTGAAGAAATAGAAAAAATAAGTCTATCTTTCCCCTTCTCTCTCATAGATTAGTAGAGCAGCATTGCAACATAATGAGGAGGGACAATCTTGCGGAAAATCACTCCACCAAAATTCACACACAAATCAACGACTCCCCTTATCTTAAAATATCTCATTGTCCTGATTCTCATCTATGGACTGGCTATTCTGATTTCATTAAGTCAGGTTAAGATCAGTTCTATTCAGGATGTGCTTCAAAAAGCAAATTGGCCGGCGAAAACTCTCTTAATAGAAACATTTGGAAACGAAAATGTGCTCTTCAATTATGCGATTAAGAAGCAAGAGCGACCAAAGACGATGAACCATCTTATATTTGAAGCGATGACTGAGTTGCATTTTGATGATATTCGCAGTCTATTTGGATCTGAATTACCAGGCTTTACAATCTATAACACAAAAATTTTCATCGCTGGTAAGGGATTGAATTATACAAATTTACCACAAGACAATCCACCATCCCCAGAAATTCATATTGAAACGCCTAAAAAACAGACACCTGAAGAGAACACGAAAGACCAATCTTCGCAAAAATTGAAGAAACGTGTGTTAATCTACCATACGCACCCATGGGAAGCCTATAAACCTATGAATGACGGTAAGGACTCTACTTATACTGATCTTCAAAAAGGGGTCATTAAAGACGGAGAGATTGTCGGGCAAACACTTAACAAAGATGGAGTCGGTTATGTTCATCGAATTAAGCAAGGCTGGGGATACAATGAAGCCTATCAGAAATCGAGGCTTGTTGTGCTGGACGCGTTGAAGAAAAACCCAACACTCAGTTATTTAATCGATATTCACCGTGATTCTTCAGGAAGAAACAACACGACAATGGAGATTGGCACGTCGTCCTATGCGCGGATTAGCATCATTATCGGGGAAGCGAATCCAAATTATTCCGCAAACCTATTCTTCGCTAAAAAAGTGAAAAATCAACTCGATAAGAACTATCCGGACCTTGTTCGTGGCATTGTTGGTAAAACAAAACTTGAAGGAAATGGCATATATAATCAAGACATTTCAAAAAACGCAATTCTCGTTGAAATTGGAGGCGTTGATAATACTTTGGCTGAAATAACGCGAAGTTCTCAAGCATTTGGCGAAGCGCTTGCTCAAATCATCAAACAAACTAAATAAATAGTTGTAATATTTAGCACCAGGTATTAATATTAACTTATAGTCACTGTTGCTTACTTTAAAAATACTGATAATCTTTTGGGGAGTGGAACACAACCTATGGAACTTACAGAGCTTATTGCACCACAGAAGTACAATCTAACAAATGAAATTGATCGTTTTGATTCCGACCGAGTTGCATTATTCTGGGAGAATGAAAATGGTGATAAACGAAGCTTCACTTACCATGAACTGATTGAAAAAGGAAAACGTTTTGCTAATGTCCTGAACAATTTGGGGATTAAGAAAGGTGACGTTGTCATGACGATCGTGCCAAGAATCGTTGATGCCTACGTTATCTATCTTGGCGCACTTCGGGCAGGAATTGCTGTAATCCCGGGTTCTGAGATGCTGCGACCGGGTGACATTAGTTATCGAATTAATCAAGGAAAGGCGAAAGCGATCATTACTTTCCACGACTATACCGAACAAGTCGATCACATTGAGGAAAACATGCCCTCCCTGCAGCACAAGATTTCCGTTGCTGGTGAAACTGATGGTTGGCTATCCATGGATCAGATCATGAGTGAAGCTTCCAATTCTTATACCACCGTTGACACAGATAAAGATGATATGGCGTTTTTGACATACACATCAGGAACTTCAGGAGCGCCTAAAGGTGTGGTACATACGCATGCTTGGGCCTATGCGCACCTTCGTATCGCACCTCAACGTTGGCTTGATATACAAGAAGGAGACATTTTTTGGGCTACAGCTGCTCCTGGATGGCAAAAATGGATTTGGAGTCCATTCCTTTCTGTGCTTGGAAAAGGCGTGACCGGTTTGGCATACGACGGACGCTTCCGCCCTGAGAAGCAATTGCAGTTGCTTCAAGATTATAAAGTCAATGTGTTGTGCTGTACGCCAACGGAATATCGACTGATGTCTAAGGTGGATCACCTGGAAAAATTTGATCTCTCCAACCTTCGTAATGCATGTTCCGCGGGCGAAGCGCTAAACCGAGGTGTTATTGACATTTTTAAGCAAACATTCGATATCCAGCTTAAAGACGGTTATGGACAAACAGAAAGTACACTACTAGTTGGAACATTGGTGGGTCACGCTATTCGCATCGGTTCAATGGGGCAACCGATCCTTGATGAATTTATCACGATTATTGACGAAGATGGAAACGAAGTCCCGGATGGTGTGGTTGGAAATATCGCCGTACGCCGCGACTTTCCTGCATTATTCAAGACGTATTACGAGCAGCCGGATCGTTATCAAGCAGCTGTGATTGGTAACTATTTTTTGACAGGCGACCGTGCATCACATGATCAGGATAACTACTTCTGGTTCCAAGGTCGCCGGGATGATGTCATCATCAGTTCGGGTTATACCATTGGACCAGCAGAAGTTGAAGATGCACTACTTAAGCATGAATCAGTAAAGGATTGCGCTGTTGTTGCAAGCCCTGATCCGATTCGCGGCAATATTGTTAAAGCCTTTGTCATCTTAAAAGACGGTTATGCACCGGATGAATCACGAATTCCAGAGCTTCAAAAATTTGTGAAGAATCAAACAGCTCCGTACAAATACCCAAGAGCGATTGAATTTGTGTCGGATCTTCCGAAGACGGTCTCAGGAAAAATTATGCGTGCTAAGTTACGTGAATTAGAGAAGCGTCGCGCAAGTGAACGTCATTCATAAGCAAATAGAAAACAAGCCCGGAAATGATTTATCATTTCCGGGCTTGTTTATTGATCAATTGTCAACTTTTCTTCGTCACGAATCGAACCGCTTTTGCGCCCCAACTTCTTGGTAATAATTTGGCTGCAATTGCGCCGGCATGGTTCAGTGCACCGGAAATCACCACGCTCTTCCCTTTCATCATTGCCTGATAACCAATCTTTGCCACACGATTGGCGTCCATCGTCTTGCTGAACATTTTAATATCTTCCGCATGCGCGACTACCCCAAAATTGGTCGATGTCGGTCCGGGACATAGTGTGGTCACCGTCACACCGCTCCCCTTTAATTCTTCAGCAAGCGCTTCTGATAAGGATAGAACAAATGCTTTTGTTGCAAAATAGACAGCCATAAATGGACCCGGTTGGAACGCAGCGGTACTAGCAACATTGAGTATTCTTCCTTTGTTTCGCTTCAACTGTGGCATAAAATAGGCTGTTAGCTCCGTCAAAGCAAGAACATTTAGCTGAATCATCTGCGTTTGCTGCTCTATGGGCACAGTGTCAAAAGTGCCAATCAAGCCAAAACCGGCG
This sequence comes from Sporolactobacillus kofuensis, assembly GCF_024125425.1. Classification (GTDB taxonomy): domain Bacteria; phylum Bacillota; class Bacilli; order Bacillales; family Sporolactobacillaceae; genus Sporolactobacillus; species Sporolactobacillus kofuensis. The sequence continues at coordinate 32,705 of NZ_JAMXWN010000009.1, read as the reverse complement.
TTGTTAATAAGGACATCAATAGATAAACCAGCTGATTCAACCGATTGAAAAACATCCTTTGCAGCACTTTGTTCACTTAAATCTTTCTTTATTACCATTACGGAGTGATCTGGCAATGCTGCTTTAATCTCAAGCATTTTCTCCTCATTTCGCGCAACCAAAATGAGATCATATCCATTTGCTGCAAGAAGTTCGGTCAGTTGATACCCTATACCGCTTGTTGCTCCAGTGATTAATGCAGTCTTCTTCGTCATTGTCCCCGCCTCCATTCATCTTTCTCTAAAGTACACTGCTTACGATGCTTGGTCAATGATCAAGCACATTTGTAAACGGAGTTAAGGGAAATGAGTTGGCGCAAAGGAAACTCATGGCAACAGTGCACACGATGATGAGTACAAAAACCAGATCATTCCTACTCCACCCAATCTGGTAATAAAAAGTACGTGATTCTTTCATTGAGAAACGTTTTGCTTCCATGGCAATGGCCGTTCTTTGAGCACGTCGAATTGATTGGGCAAGCATTGTGAGCAAATAATGGTTCAGGCGCGCGTAATAGGCTTTGATACCCTTTTGTTTCGTCATACCACGAACGATCATCGCCTGACGAATATGCGTGAGTTCCTCAGCCATCATCGGTATCATGCGGAATGCCGCCAGACACCCATAAGCAAAACGAACAGGAACCTTTAACTGCTGCATCAGTGAATAAAAAAAGGGCACGGGCAACGTTGTTGTCGCAAACAGCATACCAACTAAGCTAAACGTAAACGTGCGCAAGCCAAGCAAAATTCCTCTCGCCAGACTTTCTTGTGTAATCATAATGAGGTATTGATGATAAAGAACATGACTTCCTTTACCAAAAAGGATCATTGCCGAAGCACTGAATAAAGAAACGACTAATGTAAAGAGTACAAATCCAAATGACCATTTTCCTGAAAGCCCGGTCACACTGGAATAAAGAATGAGAAAGAATAGCGAAGCCCAGATCATCGTATTCAAATTATGGACAAATAGATAAACGAGAAATAAAGAAGAAATCATGACAAATTTAAGACTGGGATTTATTTTAAAAAATAATTTGTTCGTTCTGATCCAAGTGGTCTCCACTGCTCTTCACCCTCATTCCACTTGTAGCATCATTTTCGATGACCCGCCCATCTTTAATAGTAATGATTCGCGTTGCAAAGCGCCGTACGATTTCCATTTCATGCGTCACCATAATAAGCGTTGTTCCGTTCTGTCTTAATTGCTGAAATAGGTCAAGCAAAGCAAATGTATTTCGTGCATCCTGTCCAAATGTTGGTTCATCAAGGATCAGAACATCCGGATGTGAGATCAACGCAGAAGCGACACTGAGCCGTCTTTTTTGTCCGATCGATAATTGAAAGGGATGTTGATGCTGCTGATCGATCAATGCAAAGCGGCTTAATGCTTCATCCACACGTCTTTTGATTTCTTCATCATTTATTTTATTCAATTTTAGACTAAACCCGAGTTCATCTCGAACGGAATCCGTAACAAATTGATATTCGGGATTTTGAAAAACGAATTGAGTGTGCGCTTCCGAATGAGTAAAGGACCAGTTTATTTTGCCTTTTGTTTTCAACAATTGCATGATGCCTTCAATCAGTGTACTCTTCCCTGCTCCATTTTCACCGATGACAGCGACCCAATCGCCACGGTAAATGGTCATGCGCTCGGTTTGAAACTTAATTTTCTTTTGACGCATGACTTTAAAGTGATCAAGTATAAGTATCGGTTTTTCCGATACCAGTTGAACGCTTGTTTGCTGTTTTTCATAAGTTGCCCATATTCCAGGATGCCAGATCCCGTATTCATCAAGTTTGTCTTGAAATCGTTCGAGCGTTTCTTTCTTTGGTCCATCAGCAAAGATTTCACCTTTCTCATTGAATAGGACTACCCGATCAATAAAATCAAGAACATGATCAATCTTGTGTTCAACAATGACCAGTGTGCGTTCTTTGCCAATTTGGCGTACAGTTTGCCAAAGCTTTTCGGTGCCTTCCGGATCGAGTAATGCCGTTGGTTCATCAAGAAACAGAACTTCTGGTTCCAATGCGAGAATGCTGGCAATAGCGAGACGTTGCTTCATCCCTCCTGACAGCTTACGAATCAATTGGTGAGTATTCTGCAGTTGAAGTCCCACTTGGTCTAAATAATATTGGATCAATCGAGGCATTTCATCACGCTGAATCTTACGGTTCTCAAGTACAAAAGCAATTTCTTCATCGATATAGGGCATGCAAAACTGTGTATCCGGGTCCTGAAAAATAAAGCCACAGCTCTTCGGAATACTTTGATTCTCCGCACGCATCGGGTAGGTAATACTACTTGGGATCAGTCCTGAGAGTACTTGAAGAAGTGTTGATTTTCCACAACCGGACGGGCCAAGCATTAGAATTTTTTCGCCTTTTTCATAGCGAAAATTTAGGTCCTTAAAAAGCATCTTATCCTGCTTAGGAAAAGCAAGTCGAAGATTCGTGACTCCCCACTGTTTCTGATTATTTAAGCACATCGTAGTCTTCCTTAGTTACTGGCCGTAACGATTGGGTCACTCCTGTTTTTTCCAGGCTCTTCACCAGAACGAATGGGAGTAGACCGGATAAAAGAATTGCACCAAGTACCCGGAAGACAAGATAGAGTGTTAAATTCCAGCCGGCAAGTAACGGTAAATAGCTGTATACGGCGTCAATCGCAATTGAAGCGACCATTGCTGCAAAAGCAGATAAAGAAGCAACACCGAGTGAAAATCGTTTATAGCGCCATGCAGCGAATATCCCTTCGGATAATAAGCCTTGAGCAACACCATAATAAAGATTAATAACGCCGCCGCTGCCTGCAAAGAGCATTTCCGCAAGTGCTGCCGCTGTTTCAGCCAGAAATGCCACACCAGGTTTTTGGATCAAAAGTGCCGCAAATGGTGCCGCAATGAACCAAATACCATAGAGTAATGCGTCAAGATGTAGACCAAGCGGTTGGACCAAGTCGTATACCGGTCCCATGAGACGAAAAACTAAACCAAATACGAGTGCAATCACAATCGTGACCAAAATATCGGTCAGATTCAGTTTCAAACTTTTCTTGCGTTCATTCATTTCAATTCCCCCTATTCTTTTGTTGTGAACAATTATCCAAAATGATCGGATATAGCCAGTCGTGTAATTAAACAAAAAACCGCTTTCTTGTTTTGGCAAGAAAGCGGTGAATCTCGTTACATTAACCACTTTCCTACGCTGGTATTATCCAGATCAGGTCTAAGGGTCGGGATTATTCCCTCTCAGCTTGCGCACCCCTAGTGGACATTCCTTATTCAATTAACACATTAAACGATACTACATTCATAATTATTGAGCAAGTCAAATGACCATGAATCTAACCTTAAAACAACCTATTTATTAGGAATAAAAGTTTTTACATTGCGCTATCCTATGACAAAAAAAGTTGGCGAATTTATGATACACAAGACATTTCTTGGTATTTGGTTTTTTTTAATTTTCCTTATTTTGTATATGATTCTTCCTTACATACACGTTGATGCTCAGCCCATCATTCTAAACAAGATCATTATGTCTGAGCGCCCAGTTGATCGCACACAATTAATTAAGAATTCCGATCTCATCGTCTTTGCACATATCGGTGAGCATATTAACAAATGGGAGATCGGTCAGGAGCTTCCATCCGGTGCGAAACTCGTCAATGCCTCTCAGATACTCCAGATCCGCCGCGTGATTGTGGGCGAACCGCCTTCACCAAGTGTTTTGCTTACGACAGGCGTTGAGCCTTTACCCGATCCCAAGGATCCCCTTAATAATTTGTATACAGGGCCACTTGCCGATGGGGATTACCTATTATTTCTTAAACGACTCAATGCTACGCAGTATGTTCGTTTAAGTGGTGGTTTTAGCAGTGTTTATCCGGTAGTATCAGGAAAAACGATTGCGCTCGATGAACGTTTTCAAACATTTTCCGGGAAAAGTATCGATGAAATAATGCAAATGCTCCATAGACATTGAAAAATATCTCCTCCGGTCTCTCAAAATGATCATATTTCTATGAGACAAGCCATATAGTCTGATAGAAAGTAATCAAACGGGAGGAAATGAATATGGAAAAAGGAAACGCAACATTTCTATCGTCAAAAAAACAAATACGTCTCGAAGAAAAAGTGCGGCAAATGAGTGACAAAATTGAACACTTAACTGCGGAAGAATGCTTCGAATGGATCACAAAGATCATGTATCGCGCAATTCTATTCCTAGGCATTCCCTATTTCCTCTTTATTCTCTTTTCATTTATTCGAATGACAAGTTGAATTTATTTATTGTCTTTCTCACACTGTATTAATATGTTTTCGAGCACATAATCAATCGATTTTATTGTCTCAAGAAATCGTCTTCTTCTCGTATCTTTTTGGAATGCAGTGACACAAACAATCGCTAAATTATCATAGGTATCTTTAATTTGAATGGGAAATACGTATTTAGGTTTCCTAACGCTTACCCATTGGTCAGCAAGTGGCCGCCAAATATCAAGATAGTGCTGCATATTATCTGCAAATGGCTTTACTTCGCCATAGAAATCGGTTTGATAATCTGCAGCTTGTGATCGATCGGTGAATTGATCGTGTGCAATCTTATTTAATTTTCTTAATTCAAGCGTTACTTCTTTTAATTCTTTATCTTGTGCGGTACGCACATGCCTCACTCCATCAAACCTGTTTGCTATTAGTGTAACACGATTTCGGGGCGAAGATGCAGTACATGCCTTTCGGTCACGAGACTTTATCGATGATGATCGGCTTTCATTAGCCCAATTTTCGTGAGGGTTGTAATTCCCAGGATTGATCCTTGACTTGCTCTTCTTTATATTCTTTAAAAAATGCAAGTTCTAGCTGATGTGCAAAGAGCCCATCCGTACCCCGTGCCGCAGTTTTCATCAAATGGTTAATGACTTGAAGATGGTCTTCTGCACGTGCAAGTTTCGACTGGCAAATGAGCAGTTGCTCATTTATCTGATCTTCATTCGCTCTAACTATTTTATTGTCGATCTGTTCCAAGCGCATAGTAAGATAATCGAGGTTAAAATCGAGTTCAATTGCGGACATTGCTTCGTTTTTTGACATCTTCATTTCACGACCTTCTCTCGTTTTTTCAAGAGTTTCTCGATTTATTTGAGATCTCCTACATGATCGACAAAACTAGTGGTGTTCATCCAAAACTAGCGAAATATTGCAGTGAAATCGGTCCTAAACCATGAAAGAATGTGAAGTAGACTAACCTCTTTAATGCTGATTTTGGTATACTGTGGTAGTAATCTTGTAATTAGGGAGCAAACATCTCCTGCATACAAGAAAGGGGCGTTTTTTGATAATGACGGTTTTCTACCCAAATGGTCAACCCTTTAAAGCAACACCAAGATCCGTGAATAATAATTCTGACTCAGATGTCGTCTACGGGCATCGAGGCATGACATTAGAAGAAGATCTGAATGTGACGAACCGCTATTACTTAGAAGTGGATCAAGCGGTTATTTATAAAAAACCGACGCCGATTCAGATTGTGAAAGTCGATTATCCAAAACGTAGTGCGGCAAAAATAACGGAAGCCTACTTTCGTAAAGCATCAACGACGGATTATAACGGTGTCTATAGAGGAAAATACATAGATTTCGAGGCAAAGGAAACGACTCATGCCCAGTATATTCCCTTAAAGAACTTCCACGCCCATCAAGTTGAGCACATGAAGAAAATTAAGCATCATGGGGGGATCGGCTTCATTATTGTTAAGTTTTCACAAACGGGCGAAACATTTTTGCTTGATGCCGATTATTTAGCATACTACTGGAGTGAAGCCAAGCGCGGCGGCAGAAAATCAATACCAAAACAGTTGTTTCTGGAAAAAGGTCATGCCATTCCCCAGAATTATTTGCCTCGGATTGATTACCTTCGTGTCGTAAATAAGGTATACTTTTAAGCTGGACACAATCTTTGGGAACAATCGAATACTATGACACGTATTAGTAGAATGAGATTTATGCACTCAAAGAAATATTATGTATACATGTTTCAGAAGCAAAAATAGGCTTAAACGAACAGTGTTCATCGCTTAGGCGCAACATCGCATTGTATGATCGTTTTGTTTGTTTCATTGACTTGCTTATCGGCGAGTCTTCTCGAGAAAGGTAGGATTAGTCATGGTTGAATACCATACGCGAATGGAAAAACGGCGTGCAGCCGAACTTGAAAAACAAAAACAAAAAAATGCAAATAATCATGCTCCGAAAAAGGGGTCATCAACGCGTAAGAAAAAGCATTGGTTTAAGCGCGTAATGATTATTCTGACGCTTATTCTGTTGTTCTTGTTTTTAGCTGGAACCATTTTTGTACTTGCTGTTGTTAGGAGTGCACCGCCATTAAATGCAAATGCCCTGCATAACGAAGTTTCATCGGTCATCTATGATGAGAATAGCAAGAAAGCAACAACAGTCGATTCCGGTCAACACCGAATGTACACCACTATTAACGACATCCCCTTAAGTGTTCAAGACGCATTCATATCTACTGAGGATGTTCGTTTCTACAAACATTTTGGCATCGACCCGATTCGTATTTTAGGTGCCGGAGTTGCTCAGTTTACAAGAGGATATAAATCCGAAGGCGGTAGTACCATTGATCAGCAGGTTGTCCGAAATGCAATGCTGACGCAAAACAAGACTTTTACACGTAAAATACAGGAAATGTATCTAGCGATTCAGCTTGATAAGAAGTACACAAAAAAACAGATTCTCGAAATGTATTTAAACCAGATCTATTTAGGTGGAGGCCCAACTTATGGTGTTGCGGCAGCTTCTGAACGCTACTTTGGTAAGAACATTAAGAACGTAAATCTTGAACAAGCGGCGATGCTCGCTGCGATGACACGAAATCCAGGGTACTATGATCCGATCCATCATCCTGCAGAAGCAAAGGCCCGCAGAGATCTTGTTCTTGACCTTATGGTGAAAAATGGAGCCATTACAGCTGATGATGCCGCAAAGGCTAAAGCGGTATCCATGAAACAAATGACGAAAGGCCATCGCAATATTCCGGTGAGCAACCGAAAATACGGTGCTTTCTTGGATTATGTGAAGCATGAACTGGTTGACGTCAAAAAAGTGATTACCGATCAAGAATTTAATTCCGGTGGTTTAAAAATATACACAACTCTTGATCCATCCATTCAGAGCCAAACTCAAGAAGTACTGAATAACAAAAACAACTATCCCAATGTCCAAAAGAATTTTCAAGCGGCGGTTTCTGTCATTGATACACAAACGGGAGCGGTTCGAGCACTTGGTGGCGGACGAAACTATAAATACTTGGATTTGAATTATGCCTATACATCGAAGGGCCAAGTTGGTTCAACAGCGAAACCAATCATGGATTACGGTCCTGCAATTGAGTATTTAAAGTGGCCGACCGATTACCAAGTCGATGATTCCAAGGGTGCCGCCTACAGTAATGGTGGACCTGAAATTGGTGACTGGGATGGCAAATACCTTGGTAAAATGACCATGCGCAAGGCCTTGTATCTTTCACGTAATATTCCCGCATTGCGGACCATGCAGGAAGTAAAATCAGCACTTGGCGGTTCAAATGACATCCGCAATTTTGCGAAAAAGCTTGGATTTTCGCAAGCCATGCTGAAGAATTTCGATGAATCCTACTCCATCGGCAGTTTCACATCAAATCCACTACAAATGGCAGGTGCCTATGCAGCATTTGGCAACAATGGTATCTATAACCAACCTTATGCTGTCCGAAAAATTGTGAAACCGGATGGTGAAGTCATTCAGCTTGATCACACCCGTCGCGTCGCCATGCATGATTACACGGCATACATGATCTCTGATATGTTGAAAGATGTGATGACGAAAGGAACCGGTGTACAAGGTAATATTCCGGGTGCTAATCTCGCAGGAAAAACAGGAACGCAAAATATTCCACCTGACTATGCCGCTCAATTCAATATTCCAAAATATGCGATGGATCACGGCGCTCTGGATGCTTGGTTTGTGGGTTATAATACACGATTGACCACTGCGGTGTGGACAGGGTACAATGCTAATAAAAATCAAGCGGGAAATAAGAATTATGGTTCTTATCTTGGCCCGAATGAACAACATTTCGCATTGGCAATCTTTAAAAATATTATGGCACAGTACATGATTGGTGCATCTGACTTCACTCGCCCGAACTCAGTAACTGATCTCAGTAATGGTGAACTTGCAGTGAGAAACTCAAGCATTACCAACCATTTTCAAGCGAAGAAACCAAGTGATTCAAGCAGTGCAGATTCTAGTAGCTCAGAGAGCAGCAGTTCACAACCGGAGAGCAGTAGCAGTTCTTCAAGCATGCCACCAGCAAGCAGTTCTAGTTCTGCTCCGCCGGCTTCATCATCATCAACTGCTCCGCCTGCATCGTCTTCAGCAGCACCACCTGCAAGCAGTGGACAAGGAAATAATGGCCAGGGGAACCAAGGGAATAATGGTCAAGGGAACTCAGGATCAAATCAATAATTGAGTCAAAACTAAAAGCGCTCATCGTGTTTCATAACGATGAGCGCTTTTTAATATATCATTTGATTATCTTCCTGATTCATTTTCTATTTTTTGTTTTCTACGGTATATCGCTAATTTCTTTACCAACTCTTGTTCTAATTCATCCAATTGGATAAAAGACAGATAACGGTCCGGTTGTTTTAGCAAATAGTTTACGCGTTCTTTGCTATTTAATGGAGCAAATGGTAAAGTGCTGAGATCTGTCAGAATTACGTCATGAACTAATGAGCGTACCGGTTTCCCAGCCGACCAATACATTTGATCAATGAATGCGGCAATGGATTGCAACATCGGTTGCCGCACAGCCTTAAGATTCCGATCATGAAAACTGGTACGCAGCTCTTCTTTTTTCTGTTCCCAGAAAATGTGAAAATAATTCTCTCTAGTTTGCCATGGCCAAAGGGAATATGCATCTTTTTGCTGACAATAGAGCATGTCATAGAAAAAAGGATACTCAAACGAAAAATGGGATGGCATTGCTTTCACATCAAGCAATCGACAATTTTGATAAAAAGGCTTAACGTGAAAAGAATCCGTCAACTCAATGCTTATGCACGGTTGTTCCAAGCAACACTTCCCCCTTTCTCATGCGTTTTTGCCCCTCACGACAGACATCAAGTACTGGACATTCCGGGCAATTTGGGTGTTGCGCTTTACAATGATAGCGACCAAAAAAAATCAATCGATGATGAGTAACCGACCATTTCTCGCGTGGCAGGCGTTTCGTCAATGTTTTCTCAACTTCCAGAACACTGTCTTTCCAGCGACATATTCCGAGTCTTTTTGTCACACGCTCTACATGCGTGTCGACAGCAAGTGCTGGCTCCCCAAAAGCTACAGAAACAATCACATTTGCTGTTTTACGTCCAATTCCGGGGAGTTTTAACAGATCATCATGATTTTTCGGTAACACGCCGTCATAGCAGTCAATCAACATCTGACACATTTGGCGGATATGCTTTGCTTTATTACGGTAAAGACCAATCGATCGAATGTCCCGTTGGAGTTCTTCTAATGGTACTGCTAAATAGTCTTCAGGTACATGATATTTAGCAAAAAGTGCTGGCGTCACGCGATTGACTAGAGCATCGGTACATTGTGCAGACAGCATAACGGCGATCGAAAGCTCGAAAGGATTACTGTGATTCAATTCGCAATGTGCGTCAGGAAACATTGCCGCAATCTTGTCCATAATGAATTCGAATTGTTTCTGATTCAGTGCGACTCTCCTCCTCTATTATTTGTCCAGCCAGTTATATGAAGGCATTTCCGAAATATTCTGCTGCTTGTGGCTACTGGTGCTTGTACGTGGTTGATGATTTCTAATTTTGTCACCATGCTGCTTCGCCTGATCAAGTGTTTTAATGCCATTCTTCTTCCATTCAAACAAGATACGATCGATATAACGGAAATTCAGCTTTCCAGAAATCACCGCTTCCCGCAGCGCACCTTTAATCAATTTCGGTGAATGTCGATCTTGGTCTATCCACATGGCGAGTGTCTCGCACTCAATTGGCGACAGTGGCCGTCCAAATTCAGTCTCAAATAATGTATAGAGCGCCTCGTCATTCGATTTTGACGAGGATTCAACAACTTGACTATAGGAGGTTCTAAGTAACTTTTCCCAAAGCGGTTGCAGCGAATAGGCTTCAGAGTATATATTATTATCATTTTTTTGTATGATCGATAGATAACCACGTTGAATCAGGCGTCTCAAAAGCTCAGCACATTCAGTCTCATCCAAAGTCATTCGCGCAGCTAGATTATCGAATGTAGGAAAATCATCGCCTTTACTGAGAAAAGCATGCACGTGGATCAGCATCATGCATTCCTGTTCATTTAATCCAAGCTGATTATAGTAATCAAGCAGTATAGATGGAACACTAATACTACCACTTTCGATAAGATTGATTAAAAATTTCATTTCCATAGTTTTGACACCTCATCGTCCATTATAGCATGGATCCTTCCATCCTGATGAGAGGTTCGCTCATCCTATTAATACTCATAAAAAGACAAGACCCAGAGTTCTCTCTGGATCTTGTCTGAACTTTATTCTCCATAATCTGCCATTACGGGTAAATACGGTTCAATAATCTTGGGAATGGAATGGTTTCACGAATGTGGTCGAGTCCGCAAATCCAGGCAACCGCGCGTTCTAATCCGAGTCCGAATCCTGAATGAGGGACACTGCCATACTGACGAAGTTCAAGGTACCATTTATAGGACGGATCAGTGAGATGGAATTGTTCATAACGTTTTTTCATCAGTTCAAGATCATCAATACGCTGGCTACCACCAATAATTTCACCATAACCTTCGGGAGCTAAAAGGTCAGCGCAAAGCACTACGTCTTCGCGACCTGGAACTGGCTTCATATAGAAGGCCTTCACTTTCGTCGGATACTCAGTAACAAAAACCGGAACATCAAAATGTTCAGCAATCGCTGTTTCATGTGGCGATCCGAAATCATCGCCCCATTCAATATCGTCAAACCCTTCACTCTTCAAGAACTTGATCGCATCATCATAGGACATACGTGGGAATGGAGCCTTAATCTTCTCAAGTTTGCTCGTATCACGTCCGATTGTTTCCAGTTCAGTTTTGCAATTTTTCAATACTTCCTGAACAAGATAAGAAACATAATTTTCTTGAATCTTAAGGCTATCTTCATGATCGCAGAATGCCATTTCCGGTTCAATCATCCAAAATTCAATCAAATGGCGTCGCGTTTTCGACTTTTCTGCACGAAATGCTGGCCCGAATGAGAATACTTTTCCGAGAGCCATTGCTGCTGCTTCCATATAGAGTTGGCCACTCTGAGACAGATACGCATCGCGATCAAAATATTTGGTATGGAAAAGATCGGTTGTTCCTTCTGCTGAGCTTCCTGTCAAAATCGGCGGATCAACTTTAATAAAGTTATTATCGTGGAAAAAGTCATAGGTAGCTTTAATGACTTCATCGCGGATCCGTAATATAGCATGCTGTCTGCTTGAACGAAGCCATAAATGGCGGTGATCCATCAAGAATTCAACACCATGTTCTTTTGGTGTAATTGGATAATCGTGAGCAATTTGAATTGTCTTTAGGGATGTAACGGTTAACTCAAAGCCGCTTGGTGCACGTTTATCCTCGCGAACCGTACCGTTTACATAGAGTGAGCTTTCTTGAGTTAATTCTTTTGCTTGTTCCCAGCTTTCTTCGCTTACTTCATTTTTTAATACGACACCTTGAATAAAGCCGGTACCATCCCGTAATTCAAGAAATTGAATTTTACCGCTGGATCGTTTATTTGCCAGCCAGGCACCGATGGTAACTTCGGAACCGACATGATTTTTGACTTCGGAAATTGTTGCTTTCATTTTTATTCGTGACCCCCTGAATTGATGAACCTGTTCAATTATTGCATATGGTTGGTAATAAAATGCTCAATGCGATCGAGCGCATGGTTTAAGTTTTCTAATGATGTAGCATAGGATAAGCGAATGTATTCTGGCATGCCAAATCCTGCGCCGGGAACAACAGCCACTTTTTCTTCATCAAGTAATGCTGCTACCCAATCGGTGACTTGAGAAAAGCCGCATGCATCACTTGTTTTCTGGATGTTGGGAAACAAGTAGAACGCACCCTGAGGCTTCACGCAAGTGACACCAGGTAGCGCTGTGAGGCGTGGGTAGACTTCGTTTAACCGTTTCTCGAATGCCTGCCGCATCTTCTCAATGCTCTCTTGAGGGCCATTGTAAGCGGCAATCGTTGCATACTGAGAGACAGAGGCGGGATTTGATGTGCTATGACTAGCAACATTTGTCATTGCTTTCACGAGCTGAGCATCCGCTGCTGCATATCCAATCCGCCAACCGGTCATCGAATGCGATTTTGAGACACCATTTATCACAACGGTCTGAGCTTTAACGTTTTCAGAAAGTTGAGCTATGGAATAAAACTGATTGCCATTATAGACCAATTTCTCATAAATTTCATCTGAAATAATGAGAATGTCGTGTTTAAGGCAATAGTCAGCAATCGGTTCGAGCTCTTCTTTAGAATAAATCATTCCAGTCGGGTTGCTTGGTGAATTCAAAATTAATGCCTTCGTCCTAGATGTCGTCGCGCCCTCAAGATCTTCCACCGAAATTTTGAAATGATTCAATTCAGTTGTGGTGATTTCGACAGGAACCCCGCCGGCTAGTTTCACTTGTTCCGGATAACTCACCCAAAATGGTGCAGGAATGATCACTTCATCCCCAGGATTAAGCAGTGCTTGAAACAAGAGATAGAGAACATGTTTGGCGCCATTTCCAACAATAATTTGTGATTTGTCATAGGTAAAGCCCTGGTCACGTTTCAATTTCCCAATAATTGCTTCCTTTAGTTCCGGAAGTCCGGCAGTCGGCGTATATTTTGTGTGACCCGCCTTCACAGCTTCCATTGCGGCATCAATGATATAATCCGGTGTATTAAAATCAGGCTGACCAGCGCCAAGTCCGATGACGTCATAGCCTTGAGCTTTCAGTTCCCCAGCTTTGGCTGTAATCGCCAAGGTACTTGATGGGGTTATAGTTTCCACTCGCTTTGCAAGCTGCATCATTGTTCCTCCTCAAACTGCTTTTTCCATTTAGAATAGTGCTTTAAATTACACGTTTAAGATGCGTTGTGCTTCTTTGCCATTATCAAAAGAGATCGAAACATAATTATACTTGTGCTTTGAATTCAGAAAAGTAATTTCCCAAACCGGGTTACCCTGAATTGCACCAAGACGTACAGAGATAATTTTTTGTACGTCCAGCCCTTTGCCACTTAATTTTTGAAGTGCTTGTTCTTTAGTTAGCCCTTTATTCGCAGCTCGTTCAAAATAAGGCGCTTTTTTTAAACGATCAGGAATCCAGAAATACATGGTCTTCCTACCCTGCTTTGCTTTTATGACCTGGTAATCATCGCTACCATGATATGCAGTCACTGATAACACTTGATTAAAGGAATACCACTTCTTTGCTTTTTTTATAGCGCTTTGGGCAGATTGATTCTGGAAATTGGTGTTGTTTGTGTACAACGACCAGGAACCAATAACAATAAGGACTATGACGGTAATGAACACCGTAAAAAACCACGTTTTAACTGTTCTCAAAACATCACCTGAATCAATTTATGTATGCTGCAGAAACAGTATCGGTGCTGTTTCCTCTAACAAATACTGGAGGGAATGGATTCCGCTCTTCTGCTAAAACTAGGAGTATCCCAAAAGGGAAAAAGGCTCCTGACCCGACCTAATTATCGAAAAAACCCATTTTTCGGGTTTTTTCGTGTTGTACGAGCAAATTAATCGTATCGATTCTCTGAGCGAAATGCAAGAATAAAATCAAGGGTAGATTTATTTTGGAAAATCATGCTCAAAGCAGATGCCTAACGTTATACTTAATCATCTTTGTTCAGTACAGCTTTTGAAGAAATACAGCCTAAAGTAAGTATGGATCAATCGAGCATAACTATTAGAGCAAACTCTTTAGTATTGCCTTTACTTTCTTGTTAAGGTTCCCACTCAATATCTGCGGAATACACCCGAGTTATCGAACCATCGCCCTTTTCAAGCAACAATACCCCATCATCATTGATTCCTCGTGCAACGCCTTCAAGAATACGTCCTCCTGGCTGGCGCACTTTAATTTGCTTTCCGAGATTGATCGCACGTCGTTCCCACAGCGGCCGGATCGCGGAAAAGCCTCGCTCTAGATACTGTTCATAGAGTTTTTCAAAAAGAACTAAAAATGATTGTATGAAAGGTGCTAGCGCATAGTGCTCACCTGTGATCGCGTGCAAGGATGAAGCTACCTGATTAATTGTTTCCTGAATAGCCTCAGGTTCAGTATTCACGTTGATACCTATGCCGATGACCACAGCCTTAACATAGGTTGATTCTGCTTGAAGTTCCGTGAGGATTCCGACTAGTTTTTTCCCTTTATATAAAATATCATTTGGCCATTTAATGCCACAACTAAGTCCGGTGACCTTCTCAATAGTTTCTGTGGCTGCAACCGCAGTAAGTAAAGTTAACTGCGGTGTTTTATCAATCGGAAGATCCGGCCTTAGGATTAAACTCATGGCAATATTCGTACCGCGCTGTGATTGCCAAGTATGTCCAAGTCGGCCACGCCCCTGTGTCTGTTCATTTGTAAGGACCAGAGTTCCATCCGGTGCGCCTTCATCCGCAATCCGCAACGCCTCTTTTTGTGTGGAACCAATTTTATCGAAAAAATAAATCATTTGCCCTAATTTTTTTGTTCTTAGTCCCGCTTTTACAGCAGCTTCGTTCAACCCTTCAGGCGAAGAAAGCAATTTATAACCTTTTTTCTGAACGGACTGGATTTGAAACCCATCGTCAATAAGCGCTTTGATTTGTTTCCATACTGCTGTACGCGAGCATCCAAGTAATTCTGAAATACGTTGACCTGAAAGAAATTGATCTTGATGTTCGTAGAGCAGCATTAAGATTGCTTTTTTTGACTGATTTGCCATTTTCTGAACCATGCCTCAATTTCCCCCAAATCATTAGTGACGCGACCATTTACGATCTCTTTCTCAAGCGTATTGATCACTTTGGCTAGCCAAGGACCTGGTTTTGTTTCGGACCATTGGATGAAATGATGACCTGTGGCAGCAATGTCTGAGCGCGTATGGATCGTACTCGCTTGCCAAAGCAAATGAACCTGCTGATCATATTGCATTAGTAATTCATTAGTTAAAATTCCAAATGCTGCAAGGAGACGGTTTGCAGCAAATGCGTTTGACAGACCTGCAAAGTAGACGGACTCTGCTGTCCATGGGTTTCTCTTTAGTGCGTTATAAAGCGTTGTAAGCTCATAGACCTTCTTTTCAGATTCTCTTGACCATTTCCATGCCCGAGCAAACACGTGCACATCATGTAACCCAACAGCAATCAAGAAGGCCGACCAACGTTCTTCAGATGTTTGGAGGAAGGAGAAATCCACATCATACAATTTCTTGAGATCAACATTTTCTAGTAAAGGAAGCGCATGAACGCAACCCGTATTCTCGAGAATTCGAATCGCTTGATGAACTCCTTTACCCGCCAGCAGACGGTTCATTTCCTGATTAATCCGCTCGACCGAAATATGTTTAAGTAAGTCGGATTTCGCCCGAAATGCGGTCACTTCTTTCTGCCCTAAAGTAAAACAGAGTTCAGAAGCAAAACGAATCCCTCGCATGATACGGAGCGGATCTTCCGAAATACGCTCCTCCGCGAGACCAACCGTTCGGATTTTTTTTTGCATAATATCTGCTTTACCGCCAAACAAATCGATCACCTGTCCTGAGCGATCCATTGCAAACGCATTAATGGTAAAATCTCGACGCATCAGATCTTGATCTAATGAAACATCAAAGCTAACCTGATTCGGATGGCGAAAATCATCATAACCCGACTCTGCACGGTATGTGGTCACCTCGTACGCTTGCCCGCCGGATAGGACAGCTACTGTTCCATGCTCTATACCAATCGGTATCGTTCGTTTAAATAAGGACATAACATCAGCAGGATGAGCCGATGTAGCGACATCAATATCATGGATCGGCCGTCCAAGTAGATGATCACGTATGGCACCACCAACAATATAGGCATCAAAGCCATGGTTCATCAGTTTATCTAAAATAAAAGCTGCCTGTTGAAATGGAAAAGGCACAGGGTACACCCCATTTATCAATTACTTCTTTTAAATAGCGCTTGATTATGATTCTTTACTTTTGCGAGCATGAATTAATTCTCGCCAATGCATCTCGCCGCGATTTAAAGCATGCATCAGAAGTTCTGCTGAAGCGAGATTGGTTGCAAGTGGAATTCGGTATACATCGCTTAGACGGAGTAAGGCATTCACATCCGGTTCATGCGGCTGTGCGGTCAGAGGATCACGAAGGAAAATGACCATATCCATTTCATTGGATGCAATCATCGCACCGATTTGCTGATCACCGCCAAGTGGTCCAGATTGAAAACGGTGTACGGATAAACCGGTTGCTTCCATAACGTTCATTCCGGTTGTCCCTGTCGCGTACAACTTGTGGTTTTGTAAAACATTCTTATAAGCAATTGCGAAGTCAACCATCTCAGGTTTCTTCTTATCATGAGCAATCAATGCAATCTTCATCGTATCACTCCTTATGAACGACTGTAGTTTAGTCGAGAATATTCTCTAATCCATACACGAGCGTATCCAGATTCATAACCGTGTTCGTTGCATAATGAACGCCTGTCATAAACGACGTGCGATCCATTGAATCATGGCGAAGAGTCAGAAGTTCACCTTTACCGCCAAATAAAACTTCTTGATGAGCGATCAACCCAGGTAGACGAACACTGTGAATGCGCATGCCGTCAAAATCTGCACCACGAGCACCCGCTAAGGTTTCTTTTTCATCAGGAGCACCTTGCTTCTTCGATTGGCGTGTTTTCGTCATCAATTCTGCCGTTTTAATGGCTGTTCCTGAAGGTGCATCTTTCTTTTTATCATGGTGCAATTCAATAATTTCCGCATCGGGAAAATACTTCGCTGCCATTTGGCTGAATTTCATAACAAGTACAGCACCAATCGCAAAGTTGGGCGCGATAATCCCACCGAGTTTCTTTTCATCCATTTGATTGCGGTAGTTTTCCACTTCCTCATTTGAGAAACCTGAGGTACCGATCACCGGGCGGACACCATAATCAATTGCTTTTTGGAGGTTTCTTTTTCCTACTTCTGGGTGCGTAAAATCAATTAAGACATCCGGTTGTTCTTGCGAGAAGCAGGCATCTATATCCGCATAAATGCGCGCTGATAGTCCGTTAATGCCAAGCAAGTCCTCAATGCGTTCACCATCATGTCCGTGATCAACTGCAGCAACCAAAGTGAGATTCGATGATTGAGCAATCATACGAATTGTTTCCGATCCCATTCTCCCTCTTGGTCCTGCAACAACAACACGAATTGGTTCTTTTTCTGTCATCAGTCTTCAACCCTTTCACTTGTCTTTCTTGTCCACCGGTCCTTGTCCCGGGTTTGAAATTTGTCCAGAACAGTTGTTAGTCCCTGTCCCAAATCAATATGTAAGCTGTTCGCCATACAGATGACTACGAAAAGGAGATCCCCAAGTTCCTCTTCTACTGTTTTCTCGGCCTCGGTAGGCTTTTTCTGCTTTTCACCATAATAATGATTAATCTCTCGAGCAAGTTCACCAAGCTCCTCGGTTAATCGTGCGGTTAGGGCAAGCGGAGAAAAGTAGCCCTCCTTAAATTGCCCAATATATGCATCAACATCTTTCTGAAATTGATCCAATGTTCTTTGTTCCAAAACTATCACCTCTGCTTCTCTTCCCTATTTTAGCGAAAAAAAGACCGCTTGCCAAAGGGCAATGGGAAAAATGATCCTGTTTTTTTTACTCAATTTGTAACTTATGAAAAAAAGGGATAAAAGAAATAATGGGAAATTATGAGATCTTTTATTGAAGGATTGGACAGTTAACCGTATGATATAGATTGCGACTTGAATGGGAAAGGTTGTTGTACACCAATGAAATTAAATTTAAAAACAAAAAACATACTGTTTATTTTACTCGGAGCTGCTATTTATGCTTTTGGACTTGTCAACTTTAATATGAAAAATATGCTTGCAGAGGGTGGGGTTACGGGGATTACACTGATCCTTTACAATTTATTCTCAATTGATCCCGCAATCAGCAACATTGTGCTTAATATTCCCCTCTTTTTTGCTGGATGGCGGTTTTTCAGGCGCAATGAGTTTATCTATACTTTGATTGGCACCTTCTCTCTTTCCATATTTCTTTATATTTTCCAACATTGGATGACTTTTGATTTTTCACTGAAACATGATTTGTTTCTTGCTGCTTTGTTTGCCGGAGTTTTTATTGGCGGGGGACTGGGCATTATCTTTCGATACGGGGGAACAACCGGTGGATCGGATATCGTTGCCAGGATTACGCACAAAAAATATGGCTGGGCAATGAGCAAGACCATGCTGATTATTGATGCAGCCGTCATTGTATTATCAATTATTTACTTGGATTACCGTCAGATGATGTATACGCTGGTTGGCGTGTTTGTTGGCGCGAAAATGATTGATATTATTCAAAAAGGCGCCTATTCTGCAAAAGCGATCATGGTTTTTTCAAAAAAAAGTGATCAAATTGCCGAACAAGTGATCAAATTATTAGATCGAAGTGTGACACTTATGGATGGTCATGGAGGCTACACAGGAAGAAAAATGAATGTCCTGTATTGCGTGGTTAGCAGCAACGAAGTGTTTCGCCTGAAAAGCTTAATTCATGAAGTCGATCCGGATGCCTTTGTTACAGTCAATGATGTTCATGAAGTATTTGGAGAAGGCTTTGCAGCAAATGAAATTGAGACAACTGATCGGAAAACAAAACAGATCAGTCAGGAGAAGAACATTCATAAAGAATCATCTGAGGTCCTGCCCTCTAAACATTTATCTAGTCATTCAACCAAAAAACCTCTACAATAATGGTCAGATATGCAAAAAGATTATTCACATGATGAAAAATTCCGTTCATGGAAAGGAAGTGAAGGTTCGGCATTAGCTTCGGCTTCATGCTTAACACTACAATGATCAATCGAGAAACAAAGATTGGCGCGATCTATTCCCTATCCGCATATTTTATGTGGGGATTATTTCCGCTTTATTGGATGCTCATTCATCAGATTTCTGCATTAGAGATTCTTGCCCACCGAATTTTTTGGTCGTTAATTCTAATGCTTGGATTGCTTGCTGTAACGAGAACGTTTGGAAAATTTCTCAAACAGTTAAAAGAATTAATTGCCAAACCCAAGCTCCTATTCTGTGTTTTCATCGCATCAGTCTTAATTACCGTGAACTGGCTTATTTACATATGGGCAGTAAATAATGGACATGTGATTGAATCGAGCATGGGGTATTATATTAATCCGCTGATCAGCATTTTACTCGGAATTATTTTTTTAAAGGAGAAACTGACGATTTGGCAATTCGTTGCTTTTCTACTTGCCGCCATGGGTGTCTTAATTGAAACAGTAAATTACGGCCATTTCCCTTGGATTGCGTTAATGCTTGCACTGACGTTTGGCTTCTATGGTTTGGCAAAGAAATTGATCCATATTGAGCCTTCGCTTGAATTAACATTAGAAACCCTATTAATTGTGCCTGCTGCACTTTTTTACTTACTCTATTTACAACAAACAGGGGTTGCTGCATTTGGCCACAGTTCTTGGCTGATCAATTTACTACTTATTGGTACCGGTGTTGTCACAGCGGTACCGCTTCTCTTCTTCGCTGAAGGTGCACAGCGTATATCACTAACAATGATCGGATTTTTTCAATACGTCGCACCGACGTTACAGCTACTCATTGGTATTACGATTTATCGAGAACCATTCCATGTCGTACAACTGATTGCGTTCTCGTTCATTTGGGTTGCTTTGGTTATCTTCACTTTGTCAGCAACTCTGTTTAATAGAGATCATCCAGTCTTGTTACGGACAGCTGAATCAAAACACCATTAATGTAAATGAGAAGGCATGCATGGTTTTCCATGCATGCCTTTTTATTACAAGTGAAGAAAGTATATAATTTTGACGAAACAAAGTTATGTTACCGAATATGCAGTGCGAGACTCTTGCGGAAACCGTCAAACAAGTGGGCTCACGCAGATCACTGGTTGTTTGAGGAGGCTACGGATCGCCGCCGTAATACATCAGTGTTATTTGTATAAGGTGTAAAAATAGAGAAACCAAACAGAATGCTGCTGCTCATCTTGAGCTATTCGATAAAAACAGGTTTTGACGCGTTCTTCAGATGCTGTGTCTCCTGATTTCAAATAGAAATCTCCCGCCCCTTGCTGCTGCTCAATCTCGCGACGAAGTCCTTCTAGATAGCTGCTCGGACAAACGAACTTGACGTCAGGCGGACGTTCATTGTTCCCAGATAACTCCTGATAGAGGGCGAGAAAGTGTTGTTCATGCCTCACCTCATCTTCGCGGATTTCAGCAATCTTGTGACGTTCCCTTTCTGTTTTTGCCTGACTCATTAACACCTCAATGCAGCACAATGATTGGCGTTCGAGTAGAATCGCATACCGAAGCCGATCACACATTACCTCATTCGTGATCTGTGGAGTCTGTTCTTTGTCCATTTCTCTCATACGATCAGCCTCCTTAGTTCATTTCTCCTATATATGTATTCTCGAAATAAAAAAAAGTGCCCAATTTGTTAGAATCAGGCACAAAGGCTGGAGTACTTATTTTGACAGAGACTGCTTATAATAATTCGGGCTTTTTGCGATGTTGCGTCGCTTGTTCAAAGGAATAGGCGAGTGCAATTAAACGCGGTTCACTAAATGCTAAACCGACGAATGTAATTCCGATTGGTTCCCCATCACGCGTATAACCTGCAGGAATCGTAATTGATGGATATCCAGCTTTAGCAGCAATATCCGATCCTTGGTAATCTGCGAAGATCAGTGCATCAAGTTTTCGCGATTTCATGACGGCATCAATACCTTCTTTACGTGATAATCTCAAATCTTCTGCACGATCTGCCAAGTATTGACGGTTTCCCAAATCACCGGATAGTTTTTCCGCTTTTTCAAGTCGTGTTTGACCATATTTTAAAGCTTTGTCTGGATGTTCTTTATTAAAATCAATTAATTCAGAAATACTGTGAACTGGTACTTCGTTTGGCAATTTTTCAAGATATTGATTTAGATCGTACGAGAACTCTTGGATCATCACAGATGACTCACGTTCTTCAAGTGTATCCGTAGATGGTATGATTGCTGGATCAACAATCACAGCACCTTTATCACGCATTAGATCCAGCGCCTGATTAATAATTGTGGCTTTTTCATCACTTACTGAGTCCAAATAACGGCGATCGATCCCAAGTCGCGCATTTTTTAGTTCCCCACGTTTCAAGTAAATGGTATAGTCTTTCTCCACATCCCCCTGGCTCCAGATCGTCTCTTCATCATCCTCGTCCATTCCGGTCATTGCGTTAAGTAAAATCACCGCATCTTGTACAGTTCGTGCGATTGGCCCTGCAGTGTCCTGACTATGCGCAATGGGAACAATGCCACTACGGCTTGCAACTCCGACCGTCGGCTTAATACCAACGACTGAATTGTACGCAGCCGGACAAATTATTGAACCAGAAGTTTCGGTACCAATGCCTACAGTTGCCAAGTTGGCTGCAACAGCTGCAGCTGTACCGCTGCTCGATCCTCCAACATCAAAGCTTGCTCCATACGGATTGAGAACTTGACCTCCGAGCGAGCTGTAGCCATTTGGCATACCTTCCGTCATAAAGTTGGCAAATTCCGTGAGGTTAGCTTTTCCAATAATAATGGCACCTGCTTGTTTTAACTTCTTGACAACAAACGCATCTTCTACTGACTTGTGATTCGCAAGCGCGATAGATCCAGCAGTTGTATGCATGTTTCCAGATGTATTAATATTATCTTTGACGATGACAGGAATTCCGAATAATGGACCAACATCCGGTGTGACTGAACGTCGTACATCACATGATTCAGCTTCATGAAGTGCATCAGGATTCAATTCAAGCACGGCATTCAACTTAGGTCCATTCTTATCAAATTGCTCGATCCGATCTAGGTACATCTGAACAAGATCTTTCGAGGTAATTTGTCCAAGTTTCAGAGCTTTCTGGATTCCACTAATTGTCATTTCTTCAATTTCAAAAGGCTTGCGTTTCGCTGCTTCCTGACGAATATACATCCCTGCAGTCAGTGCAGCCGCAGCCGCTCCAGTAAGAGCAGCCGCAAACGCGAATTTTCTCTTTTTAGACATAGGGTTCACTCCATTGATTAAGATCAGAACGAATTAAATAGTGTCTTTAAATTTAATCTAATCTTACCGTTTCAATGAAAAACATGCAAATAGTCACGGTTTTGCTCTTCCCTGCACAATCCTTGTCGAATTAGTGAATCCACACAGGGTTGGAACCCCGATTGCATGTTTATGTACTGAAATTATTTTGATGAGATAGAACCATTTATGTATGAAATACTGTTTCTGCCTGGATTGGATCTATACCATTTACAAATAAACTAATTTTCTTAAAAATTGGACCAACCTTTCACTCTTTGAATACTATAAAAAAAAGAACTTAAGGAATGTCCTTAAGTTCATATCTCGTCATCGTGTTCAAAGTAAATCAACGATTATGCATCAGCAGTCGCAATCATCATGACGCTTATCATCATCGAAGCGTTCACCAAACGATTTAATCGCTACTACATCTTCAAGACAGATGTCAATTGTAGAAACGCTATGTTTCTCACAATTGAAGAGCGTCAGTATATTTCTCGAAACACCGGCAAAGAAACCGGTCACCGGTCTTGAGTTCTTAATAAATACTTTAATAAAGTCGTTCTTTGAGATCCCTTTCAACAAATCCCGACCGTCGCAACGATTTCCGTAATCACTCTGGTTGCCGTAATTGTTATTATTGTAGTTACCATTTCCATAATTACCGGTATTATTGTAACCACACCCACAGCCAGAGCCTCCGGATTGCGGACCATAAACAAAGTCATTCCAACCCATCTAAACTCCTCCTTGTTCTCTGTATTGGTCTTACATTAACAAGGTATGTGGATGCCGCCTTTTGGTTATGGACAAAATATCTGGTGCAAACATATATTTTTCAAGGCACTATAAACTTATTCGTTCAATCAATCAGAGCCTGTTAACAGGTTAATCCCCACTTTTAAAGGAATATCCGATATTATGGAGAAGTAAAGACAGGATGAAACAAACTTTAAAAAGTGAAAGAAGGGTTTTGATGGAACTGAAACAAGGAAACAATCGTTTCTATATTCTTGATGATCAAAAAAAAGAGATTGGCGAAGTAACTTTTTCAGAACAAGGACCCTCAGTGATTAGTATTGACCACACGTTCGTTGATCCAAACTATCGTGGTAAGCACATTGCCCAGCAATTAATTCAAGCAGTGGTTAATTTGGCTGAAAAAGAGAATTTATCAATTCTCCCAGTATGTTCCTACGCTAAAGTACTTTTTGAGCGAAAAAAAGAGTATCAGCATTATAAGTACAAACCTTTATAAATTGAAAAACCAGATGTAGATCATGATTCTACGTCTGGTTTTTCTACTGTTGCTCATTTAGCACCGAATAATCTGAAGACAATTCCTTTACGTCGTTTTTTTGCTTCGGTGACTTCTCTTAAATGAACCATCAACTGCTTATCGCGCAATTCGATGCGCCGTTCAAATTCTGTAGTGAATCTTTGCGCTACTTGGTCAGCAGCTTGCTGCGCAGCAGAAGCTGCAACTTGTTCGACCATAGATCGGAGTTGTTCAGTTGCTATGGACACTTCATTTCCAGAAATGACTACGCCATATTCGGTAGATGCCGGCAAGTGATCAAGATCCGTTTTCCTGCAAATTGTTTTTGAGGCTTCATCAATGGTAAAACCACTCTTTACCTTGTCGAGTAATTGGCTGATCGTCTCCATGTCTTCTTGAAAGAAAATCCGTTGATTGCTTTTATTTCTTGTGAAACGATACCCATTTTTCTCAAGCGCCATGGTTAAATGTCTTAGTCTACTTTTTGTAACATTGAGTTTCTCAGCAGCCAGTTTAGTAAAATAACCGATTGTTTCATTGTCTGCGCGCATGGTTTCACACTCCGAATCTTTATAAGTATATGCTACATATAAAGTTAGACAGCACACCGAGAAATTCCTATCTCAAAGTCACTTCACGATCAAAAAATTAATCGACGCCATTTCATTAAAGTACCCAATATTGGACAAGAATCGAGACAACTGCCAGCACAAACCAGCAAATCAATCCGAGCACGATTGGACGTATGCCGTTTCTCAAGAGTTTGATGAGATTTGTGTTCAATCCGATACAGACCATTGCCATTACAATCATGTATTTCCCAACATTCACCAAAAATGTGATGAGGACCTGGGGTAGAGGAACAAACGTACTAATGACCGAAGCCACGGCAAACCAGATCACAAACCAAGGGAATATCTTAGAGAAGTGATACGTATTTGCTTGTTCTTTCCCTTTACCCAAAAATAGAAAAGAAAGAGCAAGTGTGACCGGAATAATCATCAAAGTTCTTGTCAATTTGACAATCACTGCGAGGTTCCCCGCGTCATGGCTGAATGAGTATCCCGCTGCAACAACGGATGATGTATCATTAATTGCCGTACCGGCCCACAAACCAAATTGATGATCGCTCATGCCAAATACATGGCCAAGAAAAGGAAATAAGAATGCGGCAATCACATTAAATAGGAAAATGGTTGAAATTGCGTGCGCAACCTCTTCATCCTTTGCTTTAATGATGGGCGCAGTTGCTGCGATTGCTGACCCGCCACATATTGCAGTGCCCACGCCGATCAATGTTGTTGTACGGTTCTGTATCTTGAGCCATTTCCCAACGAGATAGGCTGTCACAAATGTTGCGGTTAAAGTAAAAATCATTAACAGCAACGTCTGGCTACCTGCACGAATGATGTTAAATAGATTCAGACCAAAGCCCATTAAAATAATCGAATACTGGAGAATCTTTTTTCCTGTGAAGACGATACCAGCGTTCAGTACGGCAGGTCGAGACCAAAATGAAAGAATTAAGCCAAATAATATTCCCAACACCGGGCTACCGATAATCGGAAAATAGAGACCAATCAGCCATGCGGGAAAAGCTAAAACTGCTGCGAGGATAATACCTGGAAATCTAGTTTTTAACGTTAACACAAATTCTCCTCCTGATCATTAAGTAACAATGAAGTCCTTTGTATGTATTTAGTAACGGAATGAATCAACTTATCTATAGAGTAAGCATAGATTTTTGTATAGTGTTTACATAATTTATATTCTGTATAGATAATGGTTCTCTCATCCTGTGATTGATTATACAGTTCAAGGTTCTTTGAGAAAAGGTGAATCTTGTTATGTTCACTGATTAGTAATACTTACGCTCGGTAGAGATCATTCAATTCAATGGAAAAATCCATGTAAAGATCCAAGTTAAGATCGACTCTCGCGTTAAAAACGCCTGTCACTTGCAAATAAAAAGAAAAGAATACCGATAACGTATAAAGATCCGACGAGAAACACTTTATCATATCCGAGCGATTGTTGCGCCTCATTAATCGTATTTTCGAAAATCGAAAATTTTTATGCATTCCTTCTTCTTTCACCTATCACAAAAAGGTCACCTCCTCATGACCTTTTTGTGTTTATTATGGAATAATGAACTCGTGTTTTATCAAAACATTGGCGCAATAATGAACAATACAATGATTAAAGTAATGATCAACCATGTCACTTGGTGCGAAAGTTTCTGCCGCTGCCAACCAGAATAAAATCTGCGAAATTGCCATTTATTTCGGTAAACCATATATATTGCAAGCTGCACGGCAATAAATAGCAATACAAATCCAATAACGCCAATAGATAGATGAATGAAATGATAGATCCAGGTGAGCAATGAAGAAAGAATTAAGCCAAAGATCACAATAAATCCGATCATTTGATACTGTTGCACCGATCCTTTACGCAAATGACTCACTTCTTTCAATGGTGTTTATTTGGAAATAATATTTCAATGAGTAGAACTAGAGAATCCTTTCCAAAGAGCATCAAAAATGAATTCATCATGTGGTTATTTCCGATCGATGAAAATTCTAGACTTTGATAATAAGTGCCTGTTCTCATTTTATGAGCCTTATTGAATCTGATACCTCATCATTCGTTTCCATTTTGATCGTCGCACGGTTTCCACAAAGCCCGCTTTTTCGAAGACCGATGGAATGCCTTTCCATAAAAAAGCACCAGGAACATCAGCATTGTACGGCAATTCCGGATAGGCTTCGATAACCGTCGCT
The DNA here is from genome assembly GCF_024125425.1 of Sporolactobacillus kofuensis. Taxonomy (GTDB): domain Bacteria; phylum Bacillota; class Bacilli; order Bacillales; family Sporolactobacillaceae; genus Sporolactobacillus; species Sporolactobacillus kofuensis. The sequence goes on along the minus strand of NZ_JAMXWN010000009.1, from coordinate 6,133 downwards.
TTGTGATATTTACAGAAAGAAATCGCTGCTTGAATCAGCTCCGAGGACATGCCTTGTCTTCGGTTCGGTTTGGCGATGAAGAAACAACTGATTGACCAGACCGGTTGATCATCAATTCGACTGAATACCCGAGATTTCTCCAATCGAAGGTACTCGTCTCGTGGAGCGACTGCACACCAACCAGCCGGTACATCATCAACATACATCAAGACACCAATCGGTTTTCCACTTTTCACAAGTTCATGCATTGCTTCCTTGTTCGTTTCTCCTTTCTGCGCGTCAAACTCAGCTTTCCTTAAGCGCCAGCTCATACACCAACACCCCCCGCATGCACCTCTTTCACCAAAAAGTTGGGTGAAATCATGCCAATGCTCCTCATCTAGACTGTAAGCTTTACTATTTTTTTCCTCATTTTCATAAACAAGCATTTGATTTCCTCCAGTTTACCCGAATCAAAACCGAAACTTTCCCTTTGATCCCATCACTTAAGAGCCACTTAGATCGCGTAGAGAACCTGCTCACTTCTGCTCAATAATTCAGCTTTTTCTCGATCCATTTTAAGAAAATAGATTTCTCCCAGCACTGTATTGGGTTCGATTGTGGTTTAATTCTGCCTGATCCTTTTCGCTAACGAAGCGAAGTCCGGTTAAATAGTTTCCGCGTTTTCGTGTTGACCAGACCACTTCAGCTTCTCGTCGATTCATTTTTGCTTGATTGGAACGTATGATCACGCGCGCCTTCTGATTCATTGGAAATGAACATATAATTTGGCATCCGGTAAGGCTGAGATCGACCAGATGTACCTGTTTTTCAAAGGGTTGGCTATTCCGAACATAGTCTTCCTCTTTCTCTGATAATGCAGCTGCCGCTTCCAATGCTGCTAAATGGATACGTTCATCAGGAAGTATCATGAGATAGGCCGGTTCATCGATATGATGCCGAGAATCTTGACGCTGTAAGGGCTCTCTTTTCTTAAACCCATGCCTCATAAACCGCGTAGAGGTTGCCAGGTAGTGTGAGCGTCTCGATTCAAAACTTGTTCGTTTCGATTCATTCTCATTAAAAAGATAATCAATTATTTCTGTATACTGCTGCGGTGAAACGTCATCAAACTGCAATCCGATCGTCAATTCCTCTTTTGTCTCAGCAATCCATACCCGGTGACCCTTAATCGGTTCCAGCTTTTCAATTTGCAATGTTAGCTGCTCAAAGGATATATTCCTCTCCATTCTGCTTTTATCAATCCTTAATCGAGCGCCCCTGTCGCTCATATCAACAATCTTAGTCGGTGCTGTGACCTCCCGACCCTGATTAATAAACTGTATGTGCTCGTCACGATTGATTGGAAAGCGTTCGGTACTCCGGTGTCTTGGTTGATTAAAAGCAACCACCAATGCCATAAGCAAACCAAGTAGATTATAGATTGCCCACAGTATATTCATGCCAAAGAGTGTCATATTATTGATATGAAAAACAAAGTTATCAACACCTACTTCAATAAAAGCCAATAATGTAAGACCAACGAGAACGATGTGAGGCAGGACACTTGCTAGATGGAATTCTCGCTTACCTGAAGTAGCCCCTTTTGGTGTTACTTTAAAATTTAATTGTTTGAGGCCAAATAGCTCCGTGAGCGCAGATATCGTCAGACGTGGCGCCATCGAAGTATCATATATATGACTCCAAATTAAGCTACGTTTGCCTTTCGATACGATTTTGAAGGAAAGAAAACTTCCGAGAAACGACGGCAGCCAGAATTCAAGAATGCTGATGAGATCAGTATTCAACGAGTAAATTCCGAGAAGAACAAAGGCTAGCGGCGCGAGAATATAAATCATTTTAAACAAACCAAAAAACCAATAAATTAAACCATCCAAATACAAAATACGCTGCATAATAGATAATCCAGGCATTGTAAGAGGATTCCACTTTTTAGCACATTGAATGTTTCCACGGCACCAGCGGTCCCTTTGTTTCAGCATGTCCCCCCAAGATTCAGGTGCAAGCCCCATTGCTAGTACATCACTGACAGAAAGCGTCTTGTAACCCTTTGATTGGATGATCATTCCCGTAGCCATATCCTCTGTGATCACACCCGTTGCGAATCCGCCAATTTCATCGAGAACAGTTCTTCTAAATATAGCATTACTCCCGACAAACATCACCGCATTGAATCTCGCCTTTCCCGCCTGCAGTGTTCTCATGAAAAAGTCCTGTTCATTCGGTATCGCTTCCGCAGAAAATGTATTGTATTGATAAGGATCATCATTGTAAAAAGCCTGTGGTGTTTGTACAAAAGCGACCTTTGGATCCTTGAAAAGTCCAATTGTCCGAGTGAGAAAAGCCTTCAGTGGTACCATATCTGCATCAAAAATAGCAATAAATTCACCAGTTGAATGCTTCAAAGCATGATTTAGGTTACCTGCCTTAGCATGCATATGATCCTCTCTTGTACAATGTAGCGCACCAAATTGTTCCGCGAGTTTTTTGACCTCAACGCGATCTCCGTCATCACATAAATAAATCTGAGTCCGATCTTTCGGATAATCAATATTTTTACACCCAGCCAGTGTCTTTTTCAAGATAGACACGGGTTCATTATAAGTTGCGATAAATAAATCCACTGTAGGAATGTGATCAAGCTGTTCCAAAGGTACTTTAGACTCTCGCACTGGGTTCCAGACTAGTGTATAAAAGATAACCATTTGCAAAAACCCGATACACTCGGTGAGCAAGAGCATAAATCCGGCGATCCAATTGACCCAACCGTGTTCCGGAAAAGTAAAAAAGATACGCCAAATAATATAGACAACATTAGATATACAGCAAAGAATAATGAGCGGTTTGGTAAAAATATTTTCTTTGATATAACTAAGTGTAAAGACAATAATGATTAGGCTAATGATGAGTTCTGCATAGATGATTTGCATGCTGTTCACCTTTCTTCAAAGCATTGCTTAAGAAAACATTATAGCACCGATTGATATTGATTCAGCCACTTTAGTTACTATTGTGACTATGGAACTAATATAAGAAATAACTATTATTAGGACTTAAGTTAGGGTAAGTATCCGTGATAAAATCCATCAGTTGACGCATTCTAAATAGAGCTGAACCATAAGCTTGCCTCTGCTCCCACTGCTTTATTTGCTTCAAATTAATAAACCAACAATTAAAAGGAGAAAAATCATGATTCAGACAACTGTTGAAGATCCAACTAAGGAATACACATCCGGTTCGTACCCTAATCAAGAGCAACCGTACCCTGGTTTACAATCCCGCATGACACCCATTCCAAATTGCGGCGAGGACACATACAAAGGTTCTGGAAAGTTGTTGGGTAGAAAAGCACTTATAACCGGAGGTGATTCGGGAATTGCCCGTGCCGCCGCCATTGCTTATGCTCGTGAAGGTGCTGATGTTGCAATCAACTACCTCCCCTATGAGCAATCCGATGCTGAGGAAGTAAAGAAATTAATTGAAGATGCTGGACGAAAAGCATTACTCATCCCCGGTGATTTAAGTGACGAGGCTTTTTGCGAACAAATGGTCGACCAAGCAAATCAAGAACTTGGCGGTTTGGACATTCTAGCACTCGTTGCCGGTGTGCAACATGCCTACAAGAGCATCACAGATATTCCAACTACTTTCTTGCACAAAATCTTCGCGGTTAACGTCTTCTCACTTTATTGGACGGTCAAAGCAGCGTTACCCTATTTGCCAAAAGGTGCCTCAATCATCACAACCAGTTCCGTTCAAGCCTATAGTCCGAGTCCTGATCTACTCGCGTATTCCCCAACTAAAAGCGCCATTGTTGCATTTACGAAAGGGTTAGCCAAACAACTGATATCGCAAGGGATTCGCGTCAATTCTGTTGCTCCTGGACCGATTTGGACACCTCTTCAAGTTTGTGGAGGTCAGCTTCCGGGACAAATTCCAAATTTTGGGCAATCCGTACCTTTTAAGCGTGCCGGTCAACCAGCTGAATTAGCTGGTGTTTATGTTCTACTCGCTTCAAACGAGTCCAGCTACATCACCGGCCAAATTTATGGCATCACCGGTGGACTTCCCATTGCATGATGAATCACAATAAGATTAGATTTATGATTAATGGTGCACCTACCTGTAATGGGTGAACTACCCCCTAAAGTTGGACGACAAAATTCAACTTTAGGGGGTTTTATATAGATTATTATTTCGTATTAGATAAATTTCTTTGTCTCCAAAATTATTGTCATTCTTGATCATATAATTTGAACATATCGTGTACCTATGTTAATTTTTAGAATGTAAGCTCTTACAATTATTTCTTATGTTTTTTAAAGCAAAAGGAGGTCTCGATGAAGCTATGGTTAAAGACTTATCATTATTTATTAACGGTACTTTTGTAACGAGCAGCAGCGACAAATGGATTGACGTAGTGAATCCGGCAACAGAAGAAGTGGTCTCACGTATTCCGGATAGCAATGAAGCGGACACTGAAAGCGCGATTGAAGCAGCTTATGCTGCGCAAAAGAATTGGGAGCAAACCCCCGCTGTTGAACGTGGCGTTTATCTGCACAAGATTGCCGATGGTATTCGTGAACGCGAATTAGAATTAACCGATATCATTATTAAGGAAGGCGGCAAGACACGAGCACTCGCCAAAACAGAAGTCCTTTTTACCGCTGATTATCTTGACTATACAGCTGAATGGGCACGGCGCTACGAAGGCGAAATCATTCAGAGTGATCGTCCGAATGAAAATATCCTTCTCTTTAAGAAACCAATCGGTGTGACAGCCGGTATCCTACCTTGGAATTTTCCTTTCTTCCTTATTGCGCGAAAAGCCGGTCCTGCATTGATTACGGGCAATACGATTGTTATTAAGCCAAGTCAACAAACACCTGAAAATGCTTATGTTTTCGCACAAATCGTTCAAGAAGTCGGACTACCCAAAGGAGTCTTTAACGTAGTGACAGGTCGAGGTTCAGTAGTCGGTCAAGCACTCGCCGCCAGTAGTAAAGTTGGCCTTGTCAGTCTAACGGGAAGTGTGCCCGCTGGTCAAAAGATTATGGAAACAGCAGCTAAGAATATCACAAAAGTCTCACTTGAACTCGGCGGTAAAGCACCAGCCATTGTAATGAATGATGCCGACATCGATCTTGCTGTTAAAGCCATTGTTGATTCTCGGGTTATTAATACTGGCCAAGTATGCAATTGTGCCGAGCGTGTCTATGTCCAGAGCGAAATCAAAGAAGCATTTACGAGCAAACTTATCGCTACGATGAAGGCCGTAAAGTATGGAAATACAGGAGAAGTAGAGGAGCTCGACATGGGGCCGCTGATCGAAGAAAGCGCCCTAAACAGTGTTACCAAAAAAGTAGAAAAAGCAGTTGCTCAAGGTGCTACCCTTGCCTACGGCGGTCACAGAGCATACGACAAAGGTTACTTCTTTGAGCCAACAGTTCTTACGAACGTTACGAATGATTGTGACATCATGCATGAAGAAACCTTTGGTCCCGTAATCCCAATTGCTGAATTCGAAACTTTAGACGAAGCAATTGCACTCGCCAATGATTCTGAATTCGGGTTAACCTCATCTATTTTCACAACTAATCTTGAAAACGCCTTCTACGCGATTCGTCGCTTGGAATTCGGTGAAACTTATATTAACCGTGAACACTTCGAAGCAATGCAAGGATTTCATGCTGGGGCCAAGAAATCCGGAATTGGCGGTGCTGATGGAAAACACGGGCTCGAAGAATACCTGCAGACCCATGTTGTATACCTTGAAACTTCTAAATAAAAATACTTATTCATGTACTGTGATCTTAAATAACAAAAGCTAGCTATTTTTTCAAAAATACTAATCTTCTGTTTTAAGCCGCTCATCTTCTAATAAATAGATAAGCGGTTTTTATATTGTTGAAAATATCATTCATCAGGTTAAATTCAACTCGTTGAGTAGTCTGTTTTTACTCTAGCTTTATTAATTGAGCGTTTTATCTGAGATCAACTAAGAAATTCACAAAATGCGAAATGAGGCATATGTGACTTCACAGTTTTATCAGTTGTTCTCTGGATTTTCAGATCCGTAAGCATAAAAAAAAACAAGCGTCTCTCGATGTTATTCGAGAAACGCTTGTTTCTG
>NZ_JAMXWN010000008.1 GCF_024125425.1 Sporolactobacillus kofuensis | reverse complement strand
CTTTAAAGATCAGGCCTTCCTGAAGTGCATCCTGGATACAGTCCTTCATGTACATATGCATCTTGCGCACACTGGCTGTTGCATGGGTCGCTGCATACGTGCTGATCGCTCGCTGATACATGTTGCGCGTCAGGTCTTTCATTTTGACACCAGGAAAAAAGCGTTCTGCGAATCTAACCGATCGTTCGATCTCTTCGTCATTGTAGCCACTATGTTCACCTTTGCGAAAGGTTTCATACTAGTCACGCATATGCGCCCCGAAAAGAATGTTCCCGCCTTGCACGTCATAGCCTTTAAAGACCTTATTTTCCATTTCATTCGCCGCTTTGACGGCTTCTTTTTTTGTTCGGACCCGCCGGCGGATTTCTTTTTGCGTCCCGCCTACGCGGTACCGTACCCGATATTCCCAGTTTCCATTTTTCAGCTGCTGTATCATTGCCATTAATGTTCAACCCCTTTCTTGATATATTTTCATTAGAAAACCTTTAGGAACCCCGTACATATTAAGTGCATCATCAAGGCTTATTGATCCATCAATAAGATCTTGATAGAACAAGAAATCAATAGCAAAATAATTGGCGATTAATTCCTTTTTATCGCATACAAAAAAAGTGTTTTTTTATAAAACGAAGTATTAGTGTCGGGGTCCATAATTGCATGTCCTAATTCATGAGCGCAAATGAATTCTTTCTTATGATCGCCTGCCGTTTCGTTAATATGAATCATTTTTATCCTAAAATTTTTAGTGTAATATCCAAGAATATTGCCAAGAATCTGGTACTCAATATCAATGCCTAGACGTTTAGCCAGAACAAACGGAGAATTAGTATCATACTTCTTTTAACTAATCTAGATGTCTCGAATGGATCCATTTAATTCACCTGTCTTTGCGATATTTTTTAGGAGTGAATTTTTGTTTTGCTAATTTTTTCGCTATTCTTAAGGAATTTTCTAATGATGATATTAGTAATTCTTTATCATCTGGGTCTAGGTCATCAATTGAATTACCATCAAATGCTGCATACCCCGAATTACTTGCTATTCCATCAATCATTTTCTTCAATTCCTTCTGTATATCCCGCTCGTCTTTTTTATTTAATTGAATATCATTTATAGAATCAGAATTCGCCATTCTTTCTAATTCCTCAGTAGTGATACCTAATCCTTTGCAAACCTTTATTACATTATCGACGGATGCATTGCCAATTCCCCGTTCTAGCATTGAGTGTAATGTTGTATAAGGAATATCTATCTTTTCTGCGAACGCCTTCATATTTGGCTCTTGTTCTTTAATCATCTTTCTAATCAATTCAGTCCTAGCGTCCATTGGATTTACCACCTTTTCATACGCTATTTCGTATTTATAGTATTATTATATCTTATTTAATTGCAATGTAAACTATTAAATTCGAAATTGAGTAATTTAATACAACTATACGATTGACTAAATACGAAAATGAGAATATTATAATCTTGTGATACGAAATTGAGTATCGAAAGGAGGCCATAAAATTGCTAAGAAACTTGAAAGCCGAAATGATCCGCAAGGACATTAAGTACGCGGATATTGCCTAGATGCTTGGCGTAAGACAAGCCACAATCAGCGATAAATTAAACGGTCATTACGACTTTTCGTTTAATGATGCACTTAAGATCAAACGTCATTTCTTTCCAGATCTAGATCTTGAATATTTATTTGAGAATGATGAGAGTAAAACCGCTTGAATTACGAAATGAGAGGGGGAACCGATGATGCCAGATAAAATTTGGTGGACCATGAAAGACCTTGAGCAGGCGACTGGTTATGGCCGCAAGTGGTTACTACAAAATATTTTAATGCGTCCGGAGTATCGTTCTGTTCTCGATATTGAAAACGGTGGTCCTGTCTATTATCCGGAATGCATGGGGGACATGTGGAAATTCATTGCTTCAGGGATGAAAGAATTCCTGGAAAAGTATTTTGGCGATATTTTGCGATACGATCGCAGGCATAAATGGCAGCGAACAAAAAAGGAGGCCGCAGGCTGATGGACAAGAATCAAATGGTGGGCAAGCTGAACGAGCTGCAGCATCAACTCAGCCGCATGACTGACAGTGTGGAGCGTGAAAAACTGCAACTTGAAATCAACGCGCTTGAGCAGGCGCTTGTAGGGAAGATACGGGCGCAGAATGATGCGTTGAGTGGGGGGTTAAGAGACCGGATAACTGGCGGCAGGATACGCAAAAGATCATCAGCAAAATTGCCTTAAAGCGGGACGAATTCGATGCATTTAGGAATGTGCGAACAGAAATTTACAAGGAAGTCGATCGTCGCGGGGGATTTAATCTAGATATCCGTCTCATCAATAAACGCCGGCGGATGGCTGATGAAGGAGCGAGCCAATCTCAACGGGACAAGCTCAGCAAAGTTGATGTGATTGCGGATGACAAGCGCTTAATTGAAGTGTACTTGGCTGTGGTCAAAGATTTTGCCATTCATTATGGAGTGGAAGTGTGACCGAATTGGAACAGGATAAGCTTTTGATTATTAAGTCAAAGATAAAAGCCATTGCAGATACTGCATCTTTCTTCAAGATTGAAAAGTCGGATTTTGAAGAGTGGAAGAAAGAGCTTCCTGAAATGAAAAATGCTGATCGTGAAGAGTGGCTAGAGATGACGCTTCAAAACGTGATTGAAGATCTTGAGAATTTGAACAATGAGATTGAGTTAACGACCGCGAGTGGAAGTTATCAGGTCTTGCATTTAGTGACTAAACAAAGGGGATGAAAGCAATGAATCTATCAATCAATACGGTTATCAATCATGTGTTGATCTTATCGATGTTTTACCTTAACGGTTTGCAAATGTATCCGTGAAAACAAAAAAGGCTGCACAACTGCTTATGAGCTTCTTTGAGCTCGAGCAAACACTTATTTCGCATCATGAAGATCCGCGGCCACGATTTCTTGAATGGATCAAGGATCAGCAAGCAAAGTACTTCAACGCGTATGTAAGCGGTATGGCTCACGACATGGAATGGGAAAACAAGAGTTTTGCAAAAACACTTAAGGAACCTAAGGAATTTCTTTCTTTGAAACGCGTTGTAAAAGAAACGAAAAAGCCGTCCACCTCTGCAAAGGCGGATGACTCAAAGTTCAAAATCTATCAAAAATCAACTTCCGCCATTATAGCACAATGATGGCGGAAGATAAATCCCCTCAAATTCGAGGGAATCTTATTAATCGCAAACGTTTGCGAATCTACGGGAGGCAGTTAGATGAATACAGATAAGCTTAATGCTGACTTCATGGATATGATGGAAATCGCTTTAAATAACACGCAGAATTTGGCTAATCAGAGGGAAATTATTGAACTTCAGCGACAATTTAAAGATCACTTGAATGAAGTTGATGATGCTATATCTGAAAAAGGTGTGCTCAGCCATGGCTGATATTACTTGGGTCAAATTGAATACCGATATGTTTGAGAATGACAAGATAAGACTGATTGAGAAACTTCCGGATGCGGATACTATCCTCATCATTTGGGTGAAATTGCTTGCTCACGCGGGGAAAGCAAATGCTGGCGGATATATCATGCTGACGGAGAATGTTCCACTATCAACGGAAGACCTTGCGACATTATTTAATCGGCCACTAAACACAGTTCGCCTTGCCTTAGAGACGTTCAAACGGTATCGGATGATTGAGATCACTGAGGACGAAACGATTCGCATTAAAAACTGGGAAGTTTACCAGAACATCGAAGGTATGGACAAAGTACGCGAGCAAAATCGTATACGTAAGCAAAAGCAGCGGGAACGTCAAAAACAATTACCCAATCCTCAAGAAACGCCTTCACAACAGGAAAAACATGATGATAGTGTGACGTCACGTGACAGTCACGCAACAGATATAGATAAAGAACTAGATAAAGATAAAGAAAAAGATATAAAAGATTCTCGTCGTGCAAACAAGTTTGACGACATGCAGATGGCATTAGCCAAAAAGTTATTAAAACGAATACGAGAACGTGATCCAAATTATCGACAACCAAATTTAGAGAAGTGGGCAAATGATATTCGACTCATGATGGAACGAGACAACAGGCCTTACAACGAGATTGATAAAGTGATTGATTGGTGCCAGGATGATGCATTTTGGCATAAAAACATTTTATCTACAGGCAAGCTGCGGGAACAATTCAGCCGTTTGCGTATGGAATACCTTGAAGACTGGAAAAGGAAAAAGGAAGAAGCACAGCAAGCCAACAGTCGCAGCCCAAATGATTTTGTAACTAAGAAACTCGAACGTGAGCGACAGGCAGAAGAAGAGATTCGGAGGAGGTATCAGAACGGTGACGACGGACCAGGTGATTGAACTCACCAAGCGAATAGCTCGAATGTATTCCTTCGTGGAACGCGACGAAATGTACATGGATATTTGGATTCACGTTGCAAAAGATGCAGATTACGAGCTGACGTTTCAGCGATTTTATGAATATATTACCAATCCTGCCCATGCCCGAAAGCCTCCGATGCCGGCAGATATTCTTGTGAAGCTCAAGCCTAAAGATGGATTCCAGCTACAGGAGGAACAAATGCAAAAATGGGAAGCTGAAGCAAAGGCGAACCCGCCGGACTGGAAGAAAGCAAGAGGGCTGTTTGAAAGACTTGGGGTGATTGGCGATGAATAATACTTTGCAAAATATCGAAGCAGAGCAGGCCGTCCTTGGTTCCATTCTCTATGAATCTAGTTTAGCGGATGAATGCATCCTAACCGCAGACGAATTCAGCAGAGAAGCTCATAGGCTCATTTTCGGAGCCGTTGAAAGATTGCGAGATAAAGAGCGGTCGATCGATGTTGTGACAATCGTTTCCGAGCTTGGGGACACCGTCCAGCAGTGTGGCGGGACAAGCTATCTTGCAGAGCTAGCCAATTCCATACCGACGACAGCCAACTTTGACGATTATCAAGCACTTGTTCACCATTGCTACCTGCTGCGAAGGGCACATAAAAAGATGACGTCATTCGTAGACAACCCGGACGAGGACAAGCTGGCTGAAATATCTCAGGAAATTGATGCCATGATCGACGAGACTGCGGCAACGAGTGAAGAACCTTCTGATCGTGAGGTTCTTATCGAGTTGATGGACAGTCTCGGTCAAGAGCAAGGTGAACTATCAGGCATCACAACTGGCAGCACTGAGCTAGACAAGATGACGAGCGGACTGCAGGACGGAGAATTGATCATCGTTGCGGCACGGCCCTCTGTCGGAAAATCAGCATTGGCTATAAACATCGGAATAGCTGCAGGCGAACAGGATGTTGTCGTTGACCTATTCAGCATGGAAATGCCAAAGCGAATGGTCCTGCAGCGTATCTTGTCGGCACTTGGCTCCGTCAGCGGCGGGAAATGGAAGAATCCAAAGCGATTCATGAACGACCTGGATGTTCAAAAAATAACAAACGCTATTGGCCATTATGAAGACATAAAAATTTCTGTTCATGAGAACTCAAGCCCAACGGTAATGAGCGTTCGTTCTGAGGTTCGCAAGTCATTAAAAAAATACCCGAATCACAAGCATTTGGTGATTCTCGATTACCTCAGCTTTATCGATGTACCGGGAAAATTTGAGAGGAATGACTTGAAAATTGGTGCGATTACCAAAGGCTTAAAACGGATGGCTAGAAAGTTTAATCTGCCTGTGCTGCTCGTGTGCCAGCTGTCTCGTGGTGTCGAGCAGCGGCAGGACAAGCGTCCAATGATGAGTGATTTGCAAGACTCCGAGCGAATAGAGCAGGATGCGGATATGATTCTGTTTCTCTACCGCGATGACTATTACAACAAGGAATCCGAGAAGCAGAACATTGTGGAAATCATTGTGGCCAAACCACGTAACGGCCCAGTTGGAACCGTGGATATGGCATTTATCAAGGAGTATGGAAAGTTTTGTAATCTTGACCGGAAACATGCGGCGACGGTTTGAAGGTGTGCATATGAATTCGAGAATAGCCATATACACACGCATTGGTGGCCTGCTAGACGGATGCAAGGGCTGCCCTAAAAATCAGATTTTCCACAAGGGCAACCGTGTCAGTCCTGAAACGATTTGCAAAGATTGTTCGTCACATCAGGAAATGCGGCACTTGGGAAATCAATTGAACCATTCGGAGGTGGTCCACTTGGAAATGACAGTTGAGGATTATAAAAATTTGCGTACAACATTCAAAACAGACACCAAAATCTGCCTAGAGAAGGGCATCGATCGTAATGAACTCAAGGCTTGGAAAAAGCAGTATGCAGAGGAATTGCTGGATATTCCAATGAGCGGTCCTAAGCCGGGTAATAAACCTTCTCCAAATGCAAAAGTAAGCAAGAAGATGAGCGATAAGTTAAAAGTCGCAAATGCCGAAATAAAACAGCTTAAGCAGGAACTCGCCGGCAAACAAAGTACAGTTCCCACATCGAGTAAAACAGATGCCGAGTACAAGGTCATGAAGGACAAGCTGCTGGGCAATATTGATGAACTGACTGCTCAACTCCATGAAGCGAATGGACGGCGGATGAAAGCAGAAGATGAAAACACTCAGATTCAAAGGGATCTTAAAGAGGAATTATCCCATGTTACGAATGATCTTGAAAGTGAGATCCATCAGCTGTGCAAAGAGAAGAAAGAAGCTGAATTCGAGACTGGAAAATTGGTTGCAGAGAACAACGATTTGAAACAGCAGCTTGAATATCTCCGACAGGACTGCGAATCAAATAAGCGGTTTGCTGATGATCAATACGATGAGGCGAGACGGGCTAAGGCACAATTAATCAAGCTCGAGGCATTCGTTGTCGAGAAGCTGAAGCCAGAGCTTGAGGAAGGTGCATTATGAACATGGCATCATTCAAGCAAGTTCTGATTATATGCAAAGACGGCAAGACGCAACACATTTTTATGACTAAGCAACAGATCGCTGATTTAATTGATTATCTCGACAAAGCTCCATCGGTACCGCTTCATACACAATCAGAAAGTTATGAAGTGACTGATCTTATCATTCGCGGCGATTATAAGAAGCCGATGCTCCTGGTCATTGATGATTTGGATAATAAAGCAGGACGAACGGAGTGATCTAATGATTACAAGCGTACTGTTTGGAACGGTTGTGATTCTGTGGGGCATTTTGGCCATCATTTGTTGCATTGGCGGGACCATGCTTGTGCGACGGAAGAGGGCGAGAAAATGAGTGAAGAATATCAGGAATTTAAGCAAATCCATGACAACGCAAGTCGTTTGTTGGATCGTGTTGAAAATGGACTGAATACGTTGAACGAAGTGATTGCTCGGATGGACAAGCAGCGTCTAAAGGTGAGCCATAATGATTAACGCAATCGCACTTGTGATCGGTGTACCGATTATTGTTTTTGAAATGATCGTTGTGGTTCGAGCAATTACATTGGTGAGAAATGAAGAGATCGAACAAGATGATGAGAAGAATTTGATAAGGCGGCGATGAAATGAGTACAGGACAATCAATCTTTCTACTGGCGTTAGTGACGCTTACCGCGATTCTAACCATTGCGGACTATTTCGTGACAAAAAGGGTTAATAAAGCAAGAAAAGAACGTGACAAATTGGTTATGGAATTGATTGACGGTTATGAAAAAGAAACGAAAATCCTTATGCGTATGAACACGAAAACGGGAGAGTTGTTTTATGACCTCCTATCGCAATCAGCATTGACATTTGAACAAAAAGAAAAATTTAACAAACGATATAAATCATTAGCTGACCAGCATTTTACCGCACTTGAGGAAGTGAAGTAATGACCAAATACACAGAACTGCAGATCATCAAGCATGCGCTGATGTATTACATTGGGAGACCAAACGCATCAGAAAATGACGTGTTGAAGGAAACACATCTGCTAAATAGGGTTGAGGAACGAATTGAATTTATGAAGGACCATTACAGAATTCCGGACAGGGGTGAAAAGTATGCGAGCAAAAGAAATTGATCTTAACATGGACGGAAAATCAGTGACACAAGAAATTGAGCCTGGTAAGGTGCTGGTGGTTGTCCTGGACGGCGTGCAGAACAAGGCGAAGGTGACTGAAGCAGTTGAACATGGATTTACCATTATAGAGACAGCAAAGGGAAAAGTTGCTAAAATTAAATATGATGAGGGTGAACTATTCTAGACTGATTCATTGGCTGATTAGTTTTTAATACGGTGTTACTGTACTATAATGCCGTGCGTTTCCACGCATCATAATTGCGGAGTCACGCATTCAATTTGCGGTTTCATGCGTTTAATAATGTACTACAATTTACCCAAGATTAGGTAACGCTTTAAGGAGAGAATCTAGCATAATGAAAAAGATGTTGATTTGCATTATCTTTAGTCAATAAAAAAGGAGGCGAAAACATGACTGAAATAAAGTATAACTTATGCTTAATATTTGCTTTTGCGTTATTGGTTCTATTTATTGTGAATATATTTATGATGATCACTAGGTTCATAAAACGTATCGGGTCAAAGCCATATAAAAAAAATAGCTTACCTTTCCTAATTACAACAGGAATATCTTTTATTCTACTGATTGTTTTTACCTACAATTGGCAATACAACTTGAATTTCTTGCCTCGCACTGATTTTCATACTCAGTATCCATCACCAACAAAAGCCTATACAGTTACTCTATATTATGAATCAAATGGATTGGCAGACGATACCGTTTTAGGAATTTTGAGAGATAATTCACAAAAGAAGGAACGGGCAATTTATTACGCTATGAAGAAAACGCCACAAGTTAAATGGACTGCAAAAGATAAGGTGTTGATTGGAAGTCATAAATTTGATGTCCGAAAACACAATCAAATTTATGACTATAGACATGATAAAGACTGAGTATATATCTAGTAATATACTATAAAATTATGGAAAATGTTGGGGGTTATTAGTTTGAAAAGAATTAGCAAAGTATTCATGAGTTTTGTGGCTTTTTTACTAATATTAAATGTACTATCTTTCAATGTCGGACTTGCCAAAGAGAAGATTGTTACTAACCAAGCACCAAAAACTGTAGAGCAATTATATGATTTAGCAGTAGAAAATCATGCAATTACTAAAAATGATGATGGCACTATATCAATAAATTTATCTTTCGAAAAGGATTTGAAAGTTCCAGATAATTTATTGACTCAATTAAATGAACATCTATCGAATGTAAATGATGGCATTAAAAAAGGATTTTTATACATTGGAGCTAATTTTCAAATTGAGACTAAGTCAGCTGAAGAAATAGTTAATGGTACTGTATTTGATGATCCAACTGTTAAAGTTACTAGTTACTCAAGGCATTCATGTGTTGGCGGTAGCTGGGCCGAAAACCTATGATTTATTGGGAAACTCACGTGCACATAAAAAAGAACTTAAGAATCTATACGATGCGGAGAAATCAGCAGCAAAGTTCAATCCTGGTATTAATCCCTATTTTGTAGCAGCGGGTTATTTTGCTGGCAAAGAAAGAGAAGGTGGCGCGTGGGATTTGAAGTATCAGCTCAAAAAGAAAGATGGCGCGAATTATAATACTAATTATACTGTTTATGTTCCATCGAAAGAAATATATCAAGCTCAAGATATTGGAAACTATCATTATGGATATGTTGGCACAGTCTTGTTTAGTGAGAATGAGTTATTGAGAGCGGGAGACCTAGTTCAATTTTTAGCAGCTGCGAAAAGAGGAGATTTTTCCCAATATGCGGATGATCCAAGGGACAAAACCTATGTAAAAAAGGGGTATAGCGCGGGTAAAAAAGGACTGTGATTATTGTTATCTTAAATTAAATAGGGAAAATTAAGTTTTTTAGTCCAAGATAGGAAAGCCTGAGGACACTGATCGACGCAAAGCCCGCCGGTTGGTGTCCTTTTTTGTTTTCTATAACGGGGGGACCAGCGTGAAAACGAACAAGCCCAAACAACAGAAAAAGCCGAAGCAAATGAAGCCATGGCAGGTTGAGGAGCTGATGGGCGTTAACGATCCTACGTATCGTCGTGTCAAAGGCGGCGCACTGAAACCGAAATAAAGGGAGATGCGGCGGAATGAGCATACGTAAATTGATTTATGAATACAAGCGATCTCTGCGAGAAATGAAAGCTGCTTATGAAGCCGCGGATCCGGATGGAGACAAACCAATTATCGGCGGGATGATTCATGATCTGGAATGCGCGATCAAATGGATGGAATCAGGCAGGGATCCGGAACGATACCATATGGATGCAGACTTTCAGCAGCAGAGGAAATCATGGGTTATTTTATATTATAATGAGTCTAAAGTGTAAAAATAAATGACCGTTAGATATAAATATTCTGAAAAAGCCTAAAAAGGAACGAAGTGAATCTCGATGTTAAAGGAAGAAAGATATCAAACAATTCTTAGAGATATTGAAATAAACGAATTAGCAAGTGTTTCGGATTTAGCAAAAAAATTAGATGTTACCGAGATGACCATTCGTCGTGATTTGGACGATCTTGAGGAAAAAGGTTTGGTTGATCGGATACATGGCGGAGCAAAAAAAAGAGGGGCAAAAGGTTATCATGAACTGTCTCACATACAGAAGCAAGAAATTAATATTGAGAAAAAAAAGGCTATTGCACAGCGTTCGGTAGCACTTATTGAAAATAAGGATGTTGTGTTTATTGGGCCGGGAACAACAGCCGGCTTCATTCATGATTATCTAGATAAGGAACATTTCAAGCATCTGGATATTGTGACTAATTCCGTTTCAGTATTTGAACAGTTTAAAAATGATACCCCCCAATTTGAGATAATACTGGTTGGCGGACGCTATCGTGCACGAACGGAGACCTTTGTTGGTTATTTTACAAATAAATTATTGAAAGAATTTAATGTTACCAAGGCATTTATAGGAACAAACGGAATTTCTGGGCTTAATGTTACCACTGCTAATGAAGACGAAGGCATCGCCCAAAAAATTGTTTTGGATAATGCAAACGAAACATATATTTTGGCAGACAGTACAAAGTTTGGTGTTGAAGCATTTCATAATTTGTATGATGTCCGCAAATTAACAGCGATCATTACTGATTCATCGATCGAATCCAAATATGTTTCTTATTACAAAGATAGGGTTAAGATTATTAGATGAAAAAAATGTATTAATAAGAGCAGAAATTTGGATGTAATAAGGATCTGAACTGCTCTTTGTTCATGTTAAATCATAAAATTGTGAACGATGAATGTATGAGTGTTCAAGTTAAAGAAAACATGTCAAAATATACAAGAAACAAAAATAAACGTTAGAAAACAAATAGATATATATTCATATTTACTGAGATTACTTTCCAATCTCAACAGATCGTGGACATCTTGAAGGAGCTCTTAAGCATGAAAGCAATTATAAGGGCAGATGCAAATGGCTTTGCGTTGAAAGAACATCTTAAAACTTATCAAGAAGTGGGACGAGGGCTTTTACCACGATTAAGTTCTCTAAACAGATGACAGAAGCAAAGGAGCTTGGATATGGTGGATTATGGAGTATCTTCGTATGAAGAGAATGGCTTGACCTTTATCCGATTGTCTGGAATAGAGGCATATGTCATCATTTGTCCGGAACGAGGCGGAATCGTCAGTACCTTTAATATCATTGGCAAAGATGTGCTTTATTTGAAAAAGGATACGCTTTTCGATCCTTCCAAAAATGTTCGCGGGGGCATTCCTGTTCTTTTTCCTATGGCCGGACAATTGCCTGATAAGAGCTATTTGTTAGGCAATAAAACTTATATCATGGAAAATCATGGACTTGCTCGTCAGCGTCCATGGCAAGTCATTGACCAGAAATCAGAGCAGTCATATGCTGAAGTTACGCTTCAATTTGCAAGTGATAAGAGTACATTAGAACAATTTCCATTTGAATTTGAAGTAGTTTTCACCTATGTTCTCTCCGGAGAAAAACTGACAATTCGGCAAAGCTATCGAAATCAATCAGAGAGCAAAATGCCAATTTATCCAGGTTTCCATCCATATTTTAATATTAAGAACAAACATTTATTGCTCAATACAAAGACGAGCTCATATATTGACTACAATGATCAGAAGGTCAAATCATTCAACGGAGAAATTGACTTGACGAATCTACCGGAAGCCGTTGTTTATGCGGATGATTCGGACAAAATTGTTGCTCCGTTTGATAAGGACACGAAATTGGTCATTGAGAAAAGTAAGGCATTCCGCTATGTAATGCTTTGGTCTGAACCTGGTCATGATTATGTGTGCATCGAGCCTTGGACAGCGAAAAAGAATGAGTACAACGAAAAGAAAGAATTGATCTATGTTGAACGGGATCATCCTTTTGAAGTGGAAATTTCAATAGCGCTTGAGCATTGATGGAGGTGTGATTTTCGTTAGGATGGGGCAATATAAAAAGAGAATTTATTAACAATTCTATGTTTCGTATGACAAGAAGAGGGTAACTCGAAAGTCGATTTTGTGACTATGAGATACCCTCTTCTACTTACTTGATGATTTTTTACTTGATCCTTGAATCAAGAGCAATACTTTTCCTTATCTGCCCAGACTTCCTTTGCTGTTTCGATTACTCATTCTATTTTTACTCATTGCCGCGATTCTGTTAATTTATTGCCTTCTTCGTTAAAAACGCTAAGTTACTAATATGCCGACTACGCTCGTAGAAACTTAAATCACGATGCTTCTGGATGTGGGTTCAACCTCACCGTCCCCATTTGGAGAATTTAATAACTTATTTTGAGACTTCAAAAATCGTTCACGTCACACGGTTTTTGAAGCTTTTTAATTTGCATATGATTTAAAACTTATTTTTGGTTATTCTTCTGGCATGTGAACAGATTTATGTAATTACTAAATATTGGAAGAAGAATCGAAAAATATCTAACTGCTTAATTTTAGGCTATCTGGTAAATAGCACGCAAACCTTGGAATGTAGGGTTGCGTGCTTGAATATTAGAAAATCATTTCTTATTGAAAACGCCTCTTGCCTTGAAGTTTACTCCAAGAAGTATACTACTTGGAGTATGGAGCGTAGGCATCATTTGCAGAGGGAAAGTACCAAATTGAATGATTTGTTGAAAAATCTGAAAGTTAACTGTGATAAGTTATAATATCGCGATGGATTCAGAGAGAGGAATTTCAAAAACATTTTTGTGGCTGCTAATGGTGGTATTCCAGTAGCTTTTACTTTATGTACCACGTTTGACAAAACGTTATAATAATTCAATTTTACTCGTGGCAGGCTTAGCAATTACACTGCTGGGAATGTTCTGGCTAAGCCAAGTCTCAATGACGAGTAATTATTGGATCTCCATTGCTTTACCAATGATATTAATAGGAATTGGCCAAGGTGCTTCGCTAAGTCCATTAACAAGTGCCGGGATTTCTGGTACTGAAGCACGGGATTCCGGTGCCGCTTCCGGTGTCGTGAATGTAGCACATCAACTTGGCGGATCCTTAGGACTCGCAATTTTAGTAGCCATTGCTGCAAAAATGGAGAACTCATCAGATGTAGTGATTACACGAACAGCCCAAGTGGAGATTGCCTTGAAAGTTGGAAGTATTATGTTGTTTCTTGCTTTAATCGTCACATTAGTTTTAATACTTCCAAAGGAAAAAAATAAATGGGAATAAATCCTTGACTTGGAGTTCACTTAAAGGTTTAAGGTAACTTAAAAGTGGTTCTCTTGATTTCTAATGTTTGTCATGTTCCTCATGAATGATCGTAAATAATTACCTTGATTAAATCTGGGTGTCAATGAGTCTAATGCAAAATGGGTAAACACATTAAGAGAAAGGATTGAAAAAGATATGAATATTAAAGTGGCCAGTAAAGAAACAAATGTATCAGCGGATACGATTCGTTACTATGAGCGTATTGGTTTGATTCCTCCGGTTAAGCGAACTGAAAATGGTGTACGTGACTTTGATGATGAAGACTTGCGCTGGATAACTTTTAGTCGTTGTATGCGTGACGCAGGTATGCCTATCGAAGCGCTAATTGAGTACTTGCAGCTTTTTCGTATGGGTGACGGTACCATTCAGTCAAGAGTTGATCTCTTACGAGAACAGCGAAATGAACTTCAAGATCGAATTGACACTATGCAGAGTGCATTAGATCGCTTGAACTATAAAATAGACAATTATCGAAGCCATATGGTGGTTGCTGAGAAAGAGTTGAAACCATTTGAATAAGAGAAAATGAGCAGAAGGTTAACATTAATATAGGATTAACCGTAGTCATTTTTCTCTTTGTTTCTGTAAGTTTCTATTAACCTAGAGTTCACTCCAAGGACTAGGCTAATAAAGGAAAGAAAATGATGAGAAAAAGAGGTAATAGTATGGAAATAACAGATTATTCTAATAAATACCATGAACGCATGTTTCCAGGATATAAATCAAAACTTTTGGAAACAGATCCTGAGTTTATTGAACGCTTTGACAACTTTGCTTTTGATGAAGTTGTGAACAGTGACGACCTTGATGACCGGACACGAATGTTAGCAATTCTGGCAACACTTATTGGCGCACAGTGTGTGAATGAATACAAGGCGATGGTGAAAGCAGCTATGAACTTCGGAGTCACTCCGATTGAAATCAAAGAGGTTGTATACCAGGCGGTGGCCTACCTCGGCATCGGCAGAGTGTTTGATTTTCTTCAGGCAACCAATGAAGTGCTGTCGGATCAAGGAATTAAGTTGCCGCTGGAAGGACAGGCGACAACGACGACAGAAAACCGTTTGAAAAAGGGAATTCAGGCACAAGTTGATATCTTCGGTACTCAAATGGCAGAGTTCTATAAGTCCGGACCAGTTGAATCACGACATATTAACCATTGGCTGGCAGACAATTGCTTTGGGGATTATTACACACGGAGCGGGCTTGATTATAAGACACGCGAGATGATTACCTTCTGTTTCTTATCAGCACAAGGTGGTTGTGAGCCTCAGCTGACCAGTCATGCCGTGGGCAACATGCGTATGGGCAATGACAAAGCATTCTTGATAAAAATCATATCTCAATGTCTGCCTTATATTGGCTATCCTAGAAGTTTGAACGCGTTACGCTGTGTCAACGAAGCGGCAAATCAAGTTGAGAAAACAAAATAAAGTCTCATAAACGCAAATTAATAAATAAAAAAAGATGGGGGTAAGAAACATGAGTGAATCAAAGGACTTAAGCAAGGGTGCTATTTTTCCAATTGGGGACAAACTCCCAGAACAGTTCAGCAGTAATTTTATCGGTCAAGCATATTTGAATATGCTGACAACAACCGGAGTTACGATCGGCAACGTGACTTTTGAACCGGGGTGCCGAAATAATTGGCATATTCATCATAAAGGTGGACAGATTTTGCTCGTAACCGGCGGCCGGGGCTACTATCAGGAATGGGGAAAAGAAGCCATGGAACTGCATCCTGGAGATGTGGTCAATATTCCACCTGAAATAAAACATTGGCATGGTGCTGCACGTGATCGCTGGTTTTCGCATCTTGCCGTGGAAGTTCCGGCGGAAGGAGCTTCCAATGAATGGCTGGAAGCTGTAACCGATGATGTTTATGGAAAATTAAACTAAAGAAAATACAACCATGTACCGGCTGAAGAAACGGTGGCGCTATGGCAAACTTGGTAGAAGAAGGAAATGTCCGTTATATTTGCTTGAGATAATGTACACTGGGAGATTTGTGGTGAGCTGTGACGGTACTGTAATTGCGGGTAAATGAGAGTATGAGGAGGACAAATAATGGACTTTGTCACTTTGAATAACGATGTAAAAATGCCGATTTTAGGCTATGGCGTCTATCAGATTGCAGATCAGGAGGAATGCGAAAGTTGTGTTCTTGATGCAATCAACGTGGGTTACCGTTCGATTGATACGGCGCAGGCCTATGGAAATGAAGAAGCTGTAGGACGCGCGATTAAAAAAAGTGGTGTACCAAGAGATGAATTATTCATTACCACAAAAGTATGGATCTCCAATGCCGGCTATGAAAAAGCGAAGGCTTCCATTGAAGAATCATTAAGAAAACTACAGTTGGACTATCTGGATCTTTTATTAATTCATCAGCCATTTAATGATTATTATGGAACATACCGTGCTATGGAAGAGTTTTATAAAGCAGGAAAAATAAGAGCCATTGGTGTCAGCAACTTCTATCCAGACAGGTATATTGACCTTGTTCAGTTCAGCGAAGTGGTGCCGGCCGTAAACCAGGTGGAAACGCACGTTTTTAATCAGCAGGTGCAGGCTCAGAACTATATGAAGAAATACAATACGCAGATTGAGTCCTGGGGACCTTTTGCGGAAGGAAGAAACGATTTGTTTACCAATCCAACACTAAAAGAGATTGGCGAGCATCACAATAAATCTATTGCACAGGTTGCATTGCGGTTTCTGATTCAGAGAGGCGTCGTCGTTATTCCTAAATCCACGCACAAAAACAGAATGGAAGAAAATTTCGATGTATTTGATTTCGAATTGTCAGCAGAAGAAATGAAAAAAATATCTAGATTAGATACTGGAAAGAGCGCATTTTTCTCACATTATGATCCTGAGACAGTAGAGTTTCTAACTGGTCTTGGAAAGAAATAATTGGTGATTATGTGCTAAGGCAGATGCTTGTGGCGCATGCCATAAATTGGAAGGAGATTGTAAAATGAAAGATTCAGGAAAAGTCATTGTCATCACGGGTGCTTCTTCAGGTATTGGAGAAGCCATTGCAAAAAATCAAGCCAAGCTTGGCGATAAAATTGTGCTGGGTGCACGTCGTGAAGCGAATTTAAAGCGAATTAAGGAAGAAATCGAAGCAGTCGGCGGACAAGCCGAATATGCGGTGACGGATGTTACCGATGTAGATCAAGTGAGGGCATTGGCTCAAAAAGCATTGGATGCATATGGCACCATTGATGTATGGATTAATAATGCCGGATTGATGCCGCAATCGCTTTTGGAAGAACAAAAAATTGACGAATGGGATCGTATGATTGATGTCAATGTAAAGGGAACGCTCTATGGCATAGCCGCTGCACAACCGGTTTTCCACAAAAATAATACTGGTCACTTCATCAACTTGTCATCGGTTGCCGGTCTGTTTTCACATCAGGCAGGTGTAGTTTACTCCGCAACAAAGTGGGCGGTGCGCGCGATTAACGAAGGGCTTCGAGAAGAAGAAGCACAAGCGGGTAAAAATGTGCGTGTTACTGCTCTTTATCCAGGCGCTATCAACTCGGAGCTGCTAAATACGGTAACAAGTGGCGATGTGAAAGCCGGCATGACGGAATTCTATAAAAAATTTGGTGTTCCAGCGGAACGTATTGCTCAAGTTGTTCAGGATGTTCTTGAAATGCCAGTGGATACGGCATTAAATGATATTGTTATTCGTCCGACAGCACAAGCTATGTAAGATTAAGTAAGTCTTTTAATGAAAGGATCTAAACTGATACCAAAAATTTATCCTTAAGTATATGTTATTTGAAAAAAGGCCTCTAACCCTAAGAAACTTAGGTTAGAGGCCTTTTTGATTTTAATGAGAGAAGACTTATAGAAACTGAGTTAATGAATTTCGGAGTATGTCAAAGAGTTGTTTGTAGTAGGGGAGTCGATCGGTGTAAAAAAGATTGATGTGGGTTAATCTTCCTTACCTGTCCAAACTTCCTTTGCTGTATCAATGACTAATTTTAATTTTGCCCATTGCTGCTCCTCAGTTAATTTATTGCCTTCTTCGGTTGAGGCGAAGCCGCATTGTGTGGAGAGACAAAGGTTCTTCAGTGGGACATAGTTCGTCGCTTCTTGAATCCGTGCATGCAGCAGTTCTTCAGATTCAAGTTCTGGAAATTTTGAGGTGACAAGACCAAGGACCACTTTCTTATCTGATCCTTGAGTGAAAAGATCACCAAGAGGCGAGAAATCACCGGAACGGTCGTTGTCATACTCAAGAAAATAGCCGTCGATATGAAGCTGGGAGAGGTAGCTTGCCACAGGGCCATAGCTACCTGAGAAAAGAAAAGTGGATTTGAAATTACCGCGACAGATATGGGTCGTAATGGTTAGATCATCAGGAAGGTTATCCAGTGCGCCATTTATTACGGTGACGCTATCTTTTGCGATTTGCTCGTATTTTTCTTTTTCTTCAGGACTTTTTGCATTGATGATTTGATTAATCAGGAAAGCCCAGGTTGTGTCGTCAAGCTGCAAATAACGACATCCTAAATCATAAAAATGTCGAATTGTTTTACGATAGGCTGTTGCCAGATCATCTAAGAAGTCCTTTCGGGATTGATAATAATGAACAGCATTATCATCGCGATTGTCTCGAAAATAGAGTGTTGGACTGGGGATGGTTTGCTTTGCGAGGATCCCATCAGGAACAATGTTCTGCAGAAATGTAAACGCAGCGAAGAATGGATGATTTGGATTGTAAGAAACCTTATCATTAAATCGGACATTGGTATCGCGGGTTTTTGCCCCTTTAAATTTGTAACTGGCATTCTGAGCATACGTTTCGACACCATTGAGTCCGGCTAAAAAGTCGAGATGCCACCAGCTGCGACGAAATTCACCATCAGTCACTGCTTTAAGACCAAGATCAATTTGTTTCTTGACAATTTTCTTGATTTCTTCGTCTTCCACTTGGGTCAGTGCAGTTTGGTCAATTTCTCCTGAAAGAAATTGTTCACGTGCAGTCTTCAATGCAGCTGGTCGAAGCAGACTGCCGACTTGATCAAATCTGAATGGTGCTTTTTTACTTGTGCGTACGGTCATTTTACTCTCCTCCTAATATTAGATAATCGCTTCAACATTTGTTCGTTTACTTACAAAATTGCTCATGAAAAATGTTCCATCGAATAAGTTGAAATCTTTTAGTTTTGCTGTACGACGAGCAAGCTGCTGTGATTCCAGCTGATTTATTTCTATGGTAACTAGATTGAAAACCAGAAGTCAGCGCTGAAGTATGGATGCAGAAGGGATTGAGAAAAAGAAAAAGCCCTCTTCGGGAAGAAGAGGGCTGTGCGCTCAAGTCTCTTCTTATCCCTCACACACATTGCTGTGTCTGCTGGGATTAGCACCTTGTCGCTGTTGCGACGGTTGCTGAAGCGTCATCGGGCCAGTCCCTCAACTTCTCTAGATAAGAATATAAATCATTCATTTACTATTCGATTGACTAATAGTTTACGATATACGTTCACTTTCTTCAAGCCTTTTTCTAAAAAATGTTGTAATAATCGGAGCAGATTTGAGCGCAATCGAGTGTTTAAAGAGAGTAAACGGTGGACTAGAGACAATTTCTCTTAGGAAACTTGGGTTGTTGAGCAAGCAATGAAGGTTAATTGTTTGGCGTACCGACAACCTGATTCGCTTCATTCCATGAAACCACGCGTTCAATAGGCAGACGAACACTTTGATGTGCGGGCTTTGCCGCTTTGCCAATAGCAACAAACATAACAGGCACATAGCGTTCAGCATCTACACCTAGTGCCTGCATCACTTCTTTACGTTCGAATCCGCCAATTGGGTTTGTATCGTAGCCGTGCGCCTTAGCAACGAGCATCAATTGCATGGCGACTAATCCACCGTCAATTAATGTATGTTCTCTGATTTGCTGTTTCGTCAACTTTGCAAAGGATTCGGGAAGTACGTTCATATAGTAGTCCTTCACGTCTTGAGGCATTAATTTTTTCTCTACAGCTGCGGAGAAAATTTCATCTGCGTAATCGATATGATTCAAATCGCCTAAGATGAGAATCATCGCTGAAGAGGTCTCAAGTTGTGATGTATTAAAACGAACCAATTTCTCTAGTCGTTCTTTGTGGTCTTCGACGACGACAAATCGCCAAGGTTGCAAATTAACAGAAGAAGGTGCTTTTGTTGCTTCTTCAAGGATTTGTACCATTTCTTCATGCGGAATTTTGAATGATGAATCATACACTTTCACTGAGTGCCGTTCATTGATGACCGTGAAAAAATTAACAGATTGCTTTGTTTCCATTTAAATACTCCTTGCTTCGTGCATGCATTTTTTATGAAACATGTTCAATATATGTGGGACTTGAATCAACTGAATCAGATAAAAGAGCATCATTTACTATACTGTATCTACACTTAGCGTTCAATAAAAAGGTCCTGGAATCGTGCAATCCAGCTCTGGAGAAGAAGGCATGAATCATTCGGGGATGCTCATGACGATTTGCTTTGCCAAAGTTTCCACTCGGATTGGTTGAATAAATGACATTGAAGGGAACATGGAGACGGTTTTTATTGGAAACGCTAAGAGTTGTGAAATCGGACGCTGCTTGCCATAGACGAGACTTGGCCGAAAGATTTGTACCGGTTGTGGCACTGTTTTGAGAATAGCCTCTGCTTGCCTTTTCGCCTTCAAGTAGTTGCGCCCAAAAAGTGGCGGCGCTAGGGCAGCGGATACGAAGATACCGGATGCTTCAGGATGTTGCAGTAAAAATTGTGCCATGATCTTTGCCGGATCGACAATAAAATGCTGGTAGGATCTTTCCTTTGATTCCCATAAAATGCCAATCAAATCAATCATCACGGAACAATCGTCACAATACTTGAGCCATTCCTCTTCATTAAAAATATCGGCAGCAATCCATGTCATCTGTTCATGTGTTGTCCATGCTTCGAATAAATGTGCCGGGCGTCCATGGCTAGATATGCTAACGACCTGTTTCCCTTGGTTTATCAATTCTTGGCACACATGGCGACCAATAAAGCCGCTTCCTCCGAGAACGATCATTTTTTTCATCACGTTGTCCTCTTCTCATTATGATTCTATTTATTTTCATTATTAATCAAATTCACTTGTAATCCTAGTGTTTGGATGCAGAGCATATCATTCTCAATTTTGTTGAATAAAGCTATACGGGAAGATTTGAACATTTTGTGACAACAACGTGACAAATGTCACTTTGGTAGTACTTAAACATTGATTTTAGATCACTGATTTGATACGTTGAAGGATGTAGTTGGACTTAACACCAATGGTTTGTACCATTAAAAATAGATTAATCATACAGTAAAAAGAAATCGGAGGAAGTCGTTTCATGCACATTCTGACAATTGGAGTCAATCATCGAAACACTCCGGTAGATATCAGAGAACAACTGACGTTTCAACCCGAAATGTTAGAGCAAGCACTTACTGAATTAAGAGAAACAAAGAGTATCTTTGAAGATGTGATTCTGTCTACATGTAACCGGACAGAACTTTATGTGATTTGTGATCAGTTGCATACAGGTCGCTATTTCAGTAAGAAATTTTTTGCTGATTGGTTTCACATGACATCGGAAGCACTTATGCCTTATCTCGTGATGAAAGAAGACCAAGAAGCCATCCGTCATTTGTTTCGGGTGACCTGCGGACTGGATTCGATGGTTCTTGGCGAGACGCAGATTCTCGGACAGGTGCGGACGAGTTTTCTGACTGCGCAACAAACCGGAACGACGGGGACTTTTTTCAACGAACTCTTCAAACAGGCTTTATCTCTAGCCAAACATGCACAGGATGAAACACAAATTAATGATCACCCGGTTTCTGTCAGCTATGCTGCAGTTAAGCTCCTACAGGACAAATTTGGTGCACTAGAAGATAAATCGGTGCTGATGATTGGTGCTGGCGATATGAGCAGATTAGCACTCAATCATTTAGCAAGTAGCGGAATGAGTCATCTTACGGTCATGAATCGAACAAAGAGCAAAGCAGATCTTTTAGCTGATCAATTTCATGGAAAATCCGCAGCTCTAGATGCGATGGAGACATGTATTGAACAGAGCGATATTGTTTTCACGTCAACTTCAGCATCAGACTTTATCATCGATGAGTCCATACTTTTACCGCTCATTGAAATGCGTGGGAACAGACCTCTGATTCTCGTTGATATCGGAGTTCCCAGAAATATTGATCCTGCAATCGCTCAATTAGATCACGTGTATCTATTCGATATTGATGACTTGGAGAAAATCGTTGACAGCAATCTGGAGGCACGCAAAAAAGCAGCTTCTCAAATTGAAATGCTGATCAATGAACAACAAGAAAAATATTCAGAATGGCTGCATACACTTGGCGTCGTTCCAGTGATTTCTGCATTGCGGAGAAAAGCACTTTCGATTCATTCTGAGACGATGAAGCGTATTGAAAATAAACTGCCCGAAATGACCGAGAAAGAGCGTAAAGTCATCAGCAAACAGGCGAAGAGCATGATTAATCAGTTGCTGCGCGATCCGATTAACAATATTAAAGAATTAGCCGTCTGCGAGCACGGAAAGCATGCGATCGATCATTTTGCGGAAATTTTTAATATCGCGGAGGACGTTGATCATTCACCTAATCAAGTGATGACACTGGAATTAAAAGCATTTACCAAGGAAAAAGATGATCAAAGCGCTCATCAAAAACCGATCAATATCGGCTAGATACTAGTCTGATCAACGATTGAAACGACCGTTAAGAAAGAGAAATGGGGCTATGTAATGAGAACGATTCGGGTTGGATCAAGGAAGAGCAAGCTAGCTTTGGTTCAGAGTGGTTTAGTCATTGAGAGTCTGTCAAGCAAATCTGACCAATTTACCTTCGCAATCCAGCATATTGTTACGAAAGGCGACCGGATTTTGGATGTGACGCTTTCAAAAATAGGCGGGAAAGGTTTATTCGTGAAAGAAATTGAGCGCGCTTTGCTCGACGGCACCATCGATTTTGCGGTGCACAGTATGAAAGATATGCCTGCTGAATTGCCTGATGGACTTGAGATTTCCTCCATTCCTTTACGTGAAAATCCGCATGATGTATTGCTTTCCCGCGGACACAAAAAACTAGAGGAACTTGAGCCGGGAGCTGTGGTTGGAACAAGCAGCCTTCGTCGTGCTGCTCAAATTCTGCAAGCTCGGCCAGATCTTACTATTCGCCCGTTAAGAGGAAATGTGGATACACGGATGGCTCGACTAAATTCTGGCGACTTTGATGCGATCATTCTTGCTGCGGCAGGGATGAATCGTCTCGGGGTCACAGAAAAAGGCGAAGATCTGCCGTTTCATACAATGCTTCCGGCTGTTGGACAGGGGGCGCTCGCGATTGAGTGTCGATCGGAAGACGCTGAATTAAAAGCGTTACTGAATACCATAAATCACGAAGAAACTGCAGTCACGGTACGTGCAGAGCGTTCATTTCTAAAGCGGCTTAATGGGAGCTGCCAAGTTCCAATTGCTGCATATTGTGAACGACAGAACGATGGCAAGCTCTCGCTGAGCGGGCTGATTGCCTCGCCTGATGGGACAAAAGTGCTGAAAACGCATTGCAGCGGTGAGAAGCCTGAGTTAATTGGCATTACGGCGGCAGAAGAGTTATTGGATCAGGGTGCAGGAGAAATACTATCAGAACTTGGACTGGAAAGTGATTCGGATGCTTGATGAGGGGAGCTTTACACCGCTGAGCGCGAAGCGGGTGCTCGTGACTCGTGCACAGCATCAATCTGCCTCCGTATGTGCTCGCATTCGTGCTTACGGTGGCGAGGCTGTTTCCATTCCGCTCATCGACTATCACAAAACGAAGCTTTCTACAGATGCACTGCGCACATGGCTTGAGGCTGTTCAGCAGGCAGACTGGGTGATTTTTACGAGCCAAAATAGTCTTGATTTTTTTATGAGGTTATCCGATCGCCCAGATCAACTAGACGGAGTGAAGCGCGCAGTGGTTGGAAAAAAGACCGCTGAGCGGCTTAAGTACTATGGAATGCGAGCAGATTATATCCCTGATCCCTATTCTGTGCAAGGGTTATTAAATGCCTTTGAAACTGGGGTGGTTAAGGCAGATCGGATTGTAGTGCCACTCGGGTCACGATCAGACAAAGGATGGCTTGAGAAACTAAAATCCTTAGGTATCAAGGTCACCAGTTGTGTCCTTTATCAGACTACGGTAAGCTTCTCAAGTAAAGCTCGGCTAGAAGAAGTTGTGGGTTCAGGGTATCTTTCTGCAATCACGTTTGCAAGTCCATCAGCAGTACACTCTTTTACAGAACTTTTACCAGAGAGCAGTTGGCGCAGTGCATTGAAAAGTTGTACAATTGCAGTCATTGGATCCACTACTGCTCAGGCACTCGAAGCGCTCGGATACACACCAGATGTTTTACCGAAACGCTTTACAGCCGTTGATATGATTGACGCACTGGCAAACTATTATTCTAAAGAAGAAGGAAGTCCTTGTAATGAACAGCAATCTTAAATTTGATCGTCACCGCCGACTAAGGGGCACACCGGCTATTAGGAAGATGGTACGCGAAACTTTTCTGCGACCATCAGATTTCATTTATCCTATTTTCGTGACTGAAGAGGGGAGCAATATCAAATCTGAAATCAAGTCCATGCCAAACGTGTATCAATATTCATTGGACCGTCTCGATGAAGAGTTGAAGGAAGTTGTGTCATTGGGCATTCCTTCGGTGATCATTTTCGGTATTCCGAAAGAAAAAGATGCCGTCGGTTCGGGCGCTTATGATGAGAATGGTATTGTCCAAAAGGCGATTCGTTTGGCTAAGAAGAATTATCCGGATCTTGTGGTGATTGCGGATACGTGTATGTGTGAATATACAGATCATGGGCATTGCGGAATCATTCACGATGGTGATGTGGATAATGATGAAAGTCTGGCCTATATTGCGAAAACTGCGGTGTCACAAGCTGAAGCGGGTGCAGATATCATTGCTCCTTCAAACATGATGGACGGGTTCGTTGCGGCGATTCGTCAGGCTCTTGACGAAGCAGGATTCACGCAAATTCCGATCATGTCCTATGCAGTAAAATTTGCATCTGCGTATTTCGGACCGTTCCGTGATGCAGCTGAAAGTGCACCGAAGTTCGGAAATAGAAAAGGTTATCAGATGGATCCTGCGAATAGGCTTGAGGCACTTCGAGAAGCAGAATCCGATCTTCATGAAGGTGCCGATTTTATTATCGTGAAACCAGGGCTTCCTTATCTTGATGTGATGCGCGACGTTCGCAATCAAGTGAACTTGCCGCTTGTTGCTTACAATGTCAGTGGGGAGTATGCAATGGTCAAAGCAGCTGCCATGAACGGATGGATTGATGAAAAGGCAGTTGTTTTGGAAACATTAATTGCGATGAAGCGCGCGGGTGCGGATCTGATCATTACTTATCATGCCAAAGATGCTGTTGTTTGGCTCAAGGAAGAAGAGAAAGGCGAATGAGGGATTTCAGCAAATCGATTGCTGCATATAAGGAAGCAAAACCTTTAATGCCGGGTGGTGTCAACAGTCCGGTTCGTTCATTTCCTTCGGTTGACCTAGATCCTATTTATATGGATCACGGCAAAGGTTCGAAAGTCTACGACCTCGATGGAAATGAGTACATTGACTATGTACTGAGTTGGGGACCGCTGATTCTCGGTCATGCCGATGAGAAGGTTGTAGAATTCATCAAAAAAACAGCAGAAAAAGGGACAAGTTTTGGGTCACCGCATGTACTTGAGACTAAGTTAGCTCAATTGGTTATTGAGCGTGTGCCATCCATTGAAAAGATTCGGATGGTCAACTCCGGAACAGAAGCCACGATGAGTGCCATTCGACTTGCACGCGGTTATACTGGCCGAGACAAGATCTTGAAATTTGAAGGGAGCTATCACGGAAGTGCCGATTCACTTCTGATTAAGGCGGGCTCCGGGGTTGCCACCCTTGGCTTACCGGATAGTCCGGGCGTCCCTGCTGAGCTGGCAAAGGATACCTTGACGGTTCCCTATAATGATGCGGACAGTGTTGCAGAAGTTTTCAAACAGGTTGGACATGACATTGCTTGTGTCATCGTTGAACCTGTGGCGGGGAACATGGGCGTTGTTCCTCCAATTCCAGGCTTCCTTGAGTCGCTCAGAAAGATCACTAAAGAATACGGTGCACTGCTGATTTTTGATGAAGTGATGACCGGATTCCGTGTTGGTTATCATTGTGCTCAAGGGTATTATAATGTTACTCCGGACCTGACTACACTTGGAAAAGTGATCGGTGGCGGTCTTCCGGTTGGTGCGTACGGTGGGAAAAACGAAATTATGAGTCAGGTTGCACCGGAAGGACCTGTTTATCAAGCCGGTACACTATCAGGAAATCCTTTAGCAATGGCTGCCGGTTACATGACTCTTTCGCAACTGACACCAAAAGATTATGTCGCATTCCGTGTAAAAGCTGATCGACTAGCTGAGGGCTACAAAGAAGCAGCAGAACGTTATGGTATTCCGCTCGCAGTGAATCAAGCAGGCGCCATGATGGGCTTCTTCTTCACAGATCAGAAAGTGATTAATTACAAACGATCGAAGTCGTCCAACTTGGATCATTTCAAGAAGTACTTTGCTGCGATGATTGAGCAAGGAATATCGCTCCCACCTTCGCAATTTGAGGGTCTTTTCCTCTCGACGAAGCACTCAATGGAAGACATTGAAAAAACGATCCATGCTGCCGAAAATGCATTCCGCAAAATTGCAGAATCTTGATGGCCGTTTTAAAGTGCTTCAGGCACACGCCATCTCATATAGAAAACTTTTAACGAATATATATAAAATGAACTCGAGCAGAACGATGCTCGGGTTCATTTTTAATATGGAGGTATCCTGTTTTTTTAGAGGATAAAAGGACCGCATAGGTTGTGATCCACAGGTTGATGTTCATGATTCAATGCATCCTTACTTTTCTTTTGAATACCCATGAACAAAATTGGTCAGTGCCAGCAACGTTTCTTCTTTGACCTCAGGAAACACACCATGGCCGAGGTTGAATATATAGCCTGGTCGGCCACCGATATGATCTAAGAGAGCCTTGGCACGTGTTTCCAGTTCATCTTGGGGTGCAAGGAGTAATGCAGGATCAAGATTCCCTTGAACAGCTTTCGTAATTTCCAGCCTGTTCAAATCATTAACGGAAGTTCGCCAATCGAAAGATAGGACATCGACCGGAAGTTTATTCCATTCTTTTAACAGATGCCCAGCTCCTGCCGCAAAATAGAGCGTGACCGCTTTGGTTTTTTTCAGTTCGGTAAAAATTTTCAACATAGTCGGAGCAATATAGACTTGGTAATCTTCTTCGCTAAGTGCGCCTACCCAGGAATCAAAGATTTGGACAGCTTGTGCACCGGCACGGATTTGTGCCTTTAAATAGTTCAGCGTCATCTCTGCCAAATCTTCCATTAATGCTGTCCATTCTTCAGAATGTGCGTACATAAATGCTTTTGTCTGATGATAGTTCTTGGAGGGACCGCCTTCAATCAAATAACTTGCTAAGGTAAACGGGGCACCGGCAAAACCGATTAACGGGACATTCAGCTGTTGATGCAGCAATTCGACTGTATCTAGAACAAAAGGCAAATCGTGTGCCGGATCGAGTTGCTTCCATTGCGCAAAGTCGGCTCCAGATCGGATCGGATGACTGAGTACAGGGCCGACACCTTCAACAATTTCAACCTTTATTCCTCTTGCTTTTAGCGGGGTCATGATATCGGCAAAGAGAATGGCCGCATCGACACCTAACTTTTCGACGGGAAGCCGAGTGACTTCGGCACAGATTTCCGGATGGTGACTGATTTCAAAAAAAGAATAACGTTCGCGAATCGCTCTATATTCAGCTTGATAGCGTCCGGCTTGTCTCATGTACCATACCGGTGTGTAAGGGACAGCTTCTCTGCGGCAAGCTTTTAGAAAAACATCATTAAACAGTAGACTCATTCCTTTCATATTACCAATGTATATAGTTTATCATTAAAATAACTATCCCTCTATTATAGGATTGACGACTTTCCCTTCATTGACAGTCTGATTGCTGGTTTCATCACAGAAATTATGGGTAATTCAGCTCTCACTTTTCTTTAAAAATAAATTGGATTCGACATGTTTTCAACACAAATTCCACATAATTCTTACTTATAATCTTTAGTAAAAAATAAACATTGACCTGAAAAATAATGGACGGGGAGTACTTTACTATGGAACAAAAAATCCCAAGGCTTTTCGCCTTGACTCTTACTTTTTCCTGTATGATGAGAGAAGGTGATCATGTTGAAAAAATTAAAAGTCTTAATGGTTGATGATGACTGGAAATTGCGTAATTTATTGCGCATTTATTTATCAAAGGAAGGATTCGATACTGTTGAGGCGGCTGAAGGTCATGAAGCGCTGCTAAAAATTCAAAATCAGTCTTTCGATTTGATTATTCTTGATGTAATGATGCCGAACATGGATGGTTGGCAGGTTTGTCAGTCTATTCGGAAGACACATTCTGTCCCCATCCTAATGCTAACGGCTTTAGGTGAAACCAAAGAGAAAGTCCAGGGACTGGAACTTGGTGCAGATGATTATTTAACCAAACCCTTTGATCCCGATGAATTGATTGCCCGTGTGCATGCATTGATCCGCCGCGCATCAACAGCCTCCTCAAATCAAATGGAAAATGATGTTCTGAACTTTCCATCCTTGTCGATTGATAGAGATGGGAGGCAGGTCATGATTCAGGATCGCCCGCTTGAACTTACCCAAAAGGAGTTCGATCTATTTGACATGCTCGCAATCAACAGTGGGCGTGTTCTTTCAAGAGAACAACTGATTGAAAAGATATGGGGCTTTGACTTTGAAGGCGACGCACGAGTGGTTGACATACATGTGAAAAACATCAGAGAAAAGCTGAAAAAGGGTGGGTTGCATTATTCCCCAATTCAGACAGCATGGGGGATTGGCTATAAATTCAATCCTGAGGTAAAATCATGACCATTAATCGAATCGGCCTAAAACTGGGTGCTGCGATTTTGGTGCTGATCATTATCATACTTGTGTCCTTGGGTCTTGCTGTTGATCGGTTATTCACAAACTTTTATGAGATGCAAATGAGAGAGGACGCGCAGGAAATCGCTGCGCATTTTACTACGATGGTTGAATCCGGTGATACTTCATCCCGATTGATGATCCGAACATTTGCCGAGTTTTCAGACGTGAAGTTCTTATGGGTGAATGCTGACGGAAAGATCGTGACACTTTCGGGAGAACACCCGGAGAATCTGTCATTGCTCAGAGTGCATGATACCCGACGTCTGCTCGCCGGTCACCCTACAGAATTTCAAACAAGTGATCCAAAAGGAAATCGCTTTTATGTCGTTGGTAAGCCGATAAAGGTGGGCAACGCGACAAAACCGGCGATTTATATCGTTGCTTCAATGAACAAGGTAGATGATTCCTTGCAACGGCTTCGGAACCTGCTGATCCTGTCTGGACTAGGTGCATTTCTACTTGCTTTAGGCATGATCCTGATTATGAGTAAACTTCTGTCCCGCCCGTTGCTTCAAATGCAGCAAATGACTGAGAAAATGGCAAAAGGCAATTGGGATGCTCGACTTCAGATTGGAAGTCGAGATGAAATCGGTTTGCTTGGGCATTCGATTAACGATCTTGCCACAAGCCTGCAAAGATATCGGGATACGCGACGAGCTTTTTTTTCCAATATTTCACATGAACTTCGAACGCCGGTTACTTATCTTCAGGGCTATTCTAAGGTTCTGGATGAAGGGATGATTCAATCTGAAAAAGAAAAAGAACAGTACCTCTCAATCATTTATGAGGAATCCGTTCGTCTTGAACACTTAATAAATGATTTGTTCGATCTCTCAAAGATGGAGGAAGGGCAGCTCAAATTATCAATGGAGTGGCTGGACCTGAAACAAGTTGTGACAACTGCGGTTCAGAAAGTGAAACTTAAGGCAGAAAATAAACGGCTGAGTTTGCAGATGGAGCTATATGACCGTATTCCGTTCATTCGTGGAGATCGTAAACGGATGGAGCAAGTCCTGTTAAACCTATTGGAAAATGCCATCCGCTATACAGAGAGCGGAGGTGTTCATGTTCGTCTGACAAGACAAAAGGAATCAACCATTCTCTCCATTTCCGACACAGGTGTCGGTATCGAAAAAAATGAATTACCCTACATTTTTGAGCGATTTTATCGAGTGGAAAAGTCTAGAGCT
Source organism: Sporolactobacillus kofuensis (assembly GCF_024125425.1). GTDB lineage: Bacteria > Bacillota > Bacilli > Bacillales > Sporolactobacillaceae > Sporolactobacillus > Sporolactobacillus kofuensis. Next base: position 123,669 of record NZ_JAMXWN010000008.1, on the reverse strand, counting down.
CGTGAATTTGGCGGGACGGGCTTAGGTTTGTCCATCGTCAAAAAATACGTTGAAATGCAAGGCGGAACGGTTCGAGTTGACAGCCAAATTGGTGTCGGGACTACTTTTATACTCACTTTTTCACAAAAAAAGCAGAGAAGGGAAGGGATGAGTCATGAAAAAAATTGATTGGTGCTTTTCCCTATTTCTCATGATTATCGGACTGACTTGCCTGTTTTTCTCTGCTAATTCTTTTGGTCATGAGAGTTTTCTTGCTTTTGGAAGGACTTTTTTCAGAGTGTGCATGTGGGCGGCATGCCCTGTACTTGTCTTTAGCGGCTTGTATTTATGGTTTTATTACAGAAATAATGGGTAATTACGAAAACCTTTTTTCTTTTTTAAATACTCGCTTTCTACATGTATTCTACACAAAATCAACACAATTCTTGTCTACAATCCTTAGTAAAGGCTGAGAGGAGGAAAAGACTATGGATTTAAGTTGGCTTGCGCTACTTGCTTGTCCGCTCATGATGCTCCCAATGATGTTAATGATGATGAAGGGGGGCCATTCGCAAAAGGATCACTCGAATCACCAAAGAGCTTCGAATGAGCTTAACGAGTTGAAAGAACAAAATAATCTTCTGCGTGAAGAACTTCAGCAGCTCAAAAATAAATAAGGGAAGATAAGGAGGAATGATTTATGAATTGCTGTGGAAATCATGATAATCACAATCAGAGCAGTAAGAATCATAGTCATGAGAATGAAAATCAAAGTGCTCATGGAATACATCAACACAACCATAATTTGATGATGGCCGTATGTCTGATTATCCCCATAGCCGTGATCATTGGTCTGTTCTTTACTGGTGGATTTTCGGGATCAAACAGCTTGCTCATACTGGCAGCAGTCCTCATATGTCCGTTAATGCATCTATTCATGATGCCGGCAATGATGAAGAAGGGTAATGGACATCGTCATTGATCTACCAAAAATAAGGAGTTAAAAGACTACTCTTCAAAGGGATGAGAACTCGATTGGGTTTTCGTCTCTATTTTATGCTTTTCATGATCATCATGTATTTGTGAATGTTGCTCACGTAAAACACATTTTTCTTACAATAAATTACCTTCTTCATTGAAAAAAGATTGCTGTAGACTCACCCACATTCCTTTTGTTACCATGGATCTACGTTATAAAGACGAGGGTGGTAATTGATGGAACCGTCAAGAGTAGCATTTCTGTCTGTAGTAAGCAATACACTTGTTGTTTCATTAAAAGTTATTGTTGCGATGATTACAGGCTCTGTTGCTGTGTTGTCTGAAGCAATACACACTTCACTAGACTTGGCAGCCTCACTCATTGCTTTTTTCTCAGTACGCATATCAGGCAGACCAGCCGATAAAATCCATCCCTATGGACATGGAAAAATTGAAAATATATCAGGAACGATTGAGACGCTGCTGATCTATGTGGCGGGTATATGGATCATCTATGAATCGGTAAAAAAATTGATTCATCCTGAACCTATACAGCTTCCGACATTGGGTGTAGTGGTGATGCTGGTCGGCGCGACGATCAACTTTTTCGTATCACGTTTAATTGATAAAACAGCAGAGCGGACCCACTCCGTGGCAATGAAATCCAATGCCTTCCATTTATTGACGGATGTATATACTTCGCTCGGCGTTGCCGTCAGCTTGCTGCTGGCGACATTAACCGGATGGTCTTTTTTGGATCCAATTATCGGTATTGTTCTTGCATGCTATATCATGTTTGAGGCCGCCAAACTCATGTGGGTATCCTTTCCTCCGTTATTAGACGCACGACTGTCGGACAAAGAAGAAAATAAAATTATGGAAATTATTGAAGGCTATAAGAATGAGTTCATTGAATTGCATAACTTTAGAACAAGACGTTCAGGTCCGGAAGAGTATATTGAATTTCATCTTGTCGTTCCTTCTCACCTTAAGATCGATAGTGTAGAAGAATTATCGGATCGGATCGAGGAGAGCATAAAGAGTGAGATACCTCGGGCACAAATTCTCATCCACGCTGAGCCGGAATATGAGCGGAAAAATACACTACAAAAAAAGGATTCGGTTTAAAAGTACAGCACAATTCTTGATCTCTTTTTAGAAAACGTTTACACTGAATGATTTAAAAAATAGTAATATGAACATAAATCCACGAAGAGCTAAACTTTTGCCTCGAAAATAGGTAATAAAAGAAATGGGTACCACGAACATCATTCTCCAATCATACATGTGGAGGGTGATGTTTTATTTTCTGAGAGTATGAAGTCCTGATCAAGTCGATTGGATCAATAAAGTTGCGTAACTTTTTGTGGCTATCTCATTTTATACGCAAATCGCGTTATATTTTTGAGTGATATTATCTATCTTTAAATTTTCACCGGACAAGGTGTTTTTTTCTATATACAAGTGAGGTGTCCTTTCAAAACAGAGGGGACAATCATAAAAGTATAGAAAAGGAGTTGTTCACTAGTGAAATTCAGCATTCATGCCGGACATAATTCATTTGTGCCCGGTGCTCGCGGCTATATCTCAGAGGAATTTGTTAACCGGAAGATCAAAGTTGCAACCATTCGTTATCTTCGAGCAGCCGGACAGACGGTCTATGATGATACCGATGACTATGGAAGAACGCAGAATGAGAATTTGGCAGCGATCGTTCATAAGGTAAACAAGCACCGCGATCTTGACCTAGCTGTTTCGATCCACTTAAACGCAGGAGGTGGGACAGGTATTGAAGTCTATCAGTACGACGAGAAAACGAATGGAGTTGCAGGTCGGATCCTAAACAACATTTGTGAGGTTACAGGGCTTACGAACCGCGGCTTGAAAAAGAATCAAAGTTTCTATGTGCTCAGAAATACCAAGCCTTCGGCGCTTTTGATTGAATGCGGTTTTGTGGATACGAAGACGGATGCAATGCTTGTCGCAAGTAAAACCGAAGTCATTGGTCATGCCATTGCGGAAGGAATGCTTGGGAAGAACATTCAGACTAGAAATGCTGCGTCTCGCACATCGACACATGAATTTGATCAGTCGTTACCAGCAGAAGTCAAAGGAACAAAGAGAAGCGTGGTTAAATTAGTGAGTTCGTATCCGGGTTATTTAATCAAACGGGGAAGTCGTGGAGAAGAGGTCAAACGTATTCAACGTGCACTTTCTGTAACAGCTGATGGTATTTTTGGCGTAAAGACAGAAGCAGCAGTGAGGAACTATCAAAAGCGTCATCAGCTAACCGTCGATGGTGTGGTAGGTCCTAAGACATGGGCGCAGTTGTTCGCAGCATGAAAGAATATAATGAGTTCTCTACTTTTTACTTATAATAAAAAATAAATGGCGCATTCTCGGCATCAGTATAAGCACGTTAGATTATTTATAAGTTAAAAAAGGATGAGATCTTTGAACTTCTATAGCTATCACTACATCGAGAGTCAAACACATACACAAACTTTCGTACAAGTTGCGTTCATGGCCACATTAGTTCTTGTGCTGTTATTGATTATTATTCGCGCGCATAAGAAAAAGATGCCGTACAAATACAAAGAGATCGGAGTATTGATCTTAGTTCTGATTGTTCTACTTGGAGGGATACAAGTCAACGATCTCGTCAACAAAGAACATACACAGTCTCAATACCGCGGCGAGTTGAATCAAATGAAGAAAGTTGCCAAAGATCTGCACGAACCGATATCAACGATCTACTCAAATCACATGACACCTGAAGAAATAACAGTGTATAAAGCAGGTCAATCCTATTATAGAGTTGAGTTCAACGAGAATGATACTGATCACTATCTCCTTGAACAAATTCATGTACTTAATGGCGCAACAATCACATTTATCGACAAGTAAAGGAGAAACAGATATGTTTTCATATATGGATGTTGCCGTTAAACTTTTGATCGGCTTCATTTGTCTTATTATTTTTATTAATATGTCGGGAAAGGGCAACCTCGCGCCTTTATCAGCAGCGGATCAGATTCAAAATTATGTCTTAGGTGGGATTATCGGTGGTGTGATTTATAATCCGGATATAACCATTTTGCAATTCTTAATTGTGCTGTCGATCTGGTCTGGGTTGGTCGTGACGACACGAATTCTGAAATCACAGAACAGTAAAGTACGCAAGTGGATTGATGGAGATCCGATCATTGTCGTCAATAAAGGAAAATTAATCCCGGAAAATTTTAAAAAGGCAAATCTTTCGGTGACTGATTTCTCAACGATGCTACGGATGCAGGACGTGTATACGATTCAGGAAGTTCGCCGTGCTCAAGTTGAACAAAATGGACATCTCACGGTTCTAAAGAAGGACAGTGATCGCCTTGGTGTCCTTTTGATTGCTGAAGGCGCAATTGATTATGATATGCTGGATCTTATGGACAAAGACGAGCAGTGGTTAAGCAGTATGATAAAGGAACAAGGCGTGTCGTCAATTGATGACGTCTTTTGTGCGGAGTACTATAAAGGGACAATCAATGTGTTTACCGACGACATGAAGAAGCGAACGCGTTCACTTGCAGAACGATAGAGACGATTTTCTAAGTAGAAAGCGAATCTTATATAGGAGAACACATTCAGTGCTTAGGAGGTGGATAAATGGAGTACATGATAAAGTTTATTTATCGTTTTCTGCTGCCCCCGGGTCTCTTTGTCCTTGTGTTTGCACTCGCGAGCTTCGTACTTCTTCGAAAGAAACAACGGTTCGGCCACCTTATTGGTGGGATGACGCTTTTAATGTATCTTGCGACAATTCCCTTGACAGGTAGTTTATTAATCCATCCGCTTGAGAATCGTTATCTACCACCTGCACATCCTAAAGGTGATGTACTCGTGATGCTTGGTGGGGGTGCGACATTAGATACACCGGACATGAATGGTAAGGGACAGCTATCAGGAGATGCCGCAAACCGCCTGCTCACTACTTACCGTTTATATAAGCAGACAAAACTGCCAATTATTTTATCTGGCGGAAAAGTTTATCCGGATAGCGGAATTGAAGCGGAGATTGGAAAACGGCAATTGGTCGCTCTTGGTGTTCCGAAAAATAAAGTGATCGTAGAAAAGAAAAGCATTACAACAAAAACAAATGCGCGGAACACAAAAACGATTTTAGATCATCAACATTTTGTGCATCCGATCTTAGTCACTTCTGCTTTTCATATGCCACGTGCTGTGATGACTTTCAATAAGCTCAATGTCAAAGTCACACCTTATCCAACCGACTACCTAGTAAGTAAGCGCTTGGCAATTTACCCTGGTCAATTTGTTCCGTCTGAGGGTGGAACAGTCTATACAGCTCTAAAAGAATATGTAGGTATTTTAGCGTCACTTTTCTAAGGACTGCAGTGTTTGCGCACCATGATAATAACAAAATGAACTGTACAACAAATAAAGTGAAATTGCCGCCCAGTCCGCTTAAGCAAATTTCTATTTTTCGGCCAGCCCCTAATCCTCTCTCTCATCAAACGGATGCTACATAGAAATGAGTTCGGAAAGGAAAAGATCAATATACCACCAGCACCTGTCCTTTTTTAATTTAAGGACAGGTGCTTTAAATGGAAAAAAGTAAATTGAACAAGCAATTGACTGTTCGAGTGGTGCTACGCTGACATTAATGGACGCCTTGTGCAGAAATTCCTGATAATGCCTTTTCTGCTTCATGATCATATTGAGATTCTGTTGCGAGATCGCCTAGTGAAACAATTCCGATTACGCGTCCGTTTTCAACGATCGGCAATCGGCGAATTTGATGGTCCGCCATTAGTCGAGCTGCTTCTTGAACATCCATATCGGGTGTTCCAGATGTCAATGTGTGACTGCTCATACAGTCAAATACGGTCATTTGATCACTGTCTTTACCCTTTGCGGTAGAACGAAGTGTGATGTCACGGTCTGTGATAATCCCTTCAAATCGACCATTATCAGTAACTGGAATAGACCCAATGTTGTGGGTACTCATCAGCTCAGCAACGTCCTTCACACTCTGTTCCGGTGAGCAACAAATGACATCTTTGGACATTACATCACTTATTTTTTGTGCCAAATGAATCAACCTCCCTTCGTACATTAATTTTCCCGAAATGTTGAAAAGAATGATGGAAACACATTCCTGTTTGCTCATTTAGCCTTATTAATAAGAGAAAACAAACGTGTAATTTGTCCTATTCAGAATTTTTGCTGGATGTGCGGTACTTTTGTAGGGAATTTGGCAAGCTTATAGTAAAAATATCACTTAAGTGAAAACGAAACCAATTGAGTGACATCAATACTTCTGTAAATTACTCATAGTTATTTTCACAAAAAATCACAAATCTATTCATGTTGCTTTATCTTACGTTAAATATTATATTGTGAGTGGAATCGATTCCACATCGAAAAATAAAAAAAGATCGGAATACTAGTCATCCGATCTTAGAAAAAAATACTTCGTTATTTCAAAAGTGATTTTACCATCATTTTTGAATCATCCTGAATAATGTGGTTTTTTTTGCACATTCACACTTTATTGATGCGCAAGGACGTTTGCGCACTCAATGAAGTGATCGCAAATTAGGCGATGGCACGCCTATCTCTCGAAAGGGGAAAATTAAAAGAATGAATATCAAAAAGATGGTTAAACAAGCGACTGTTGCAACCTTTACTACAGCATTGCTCTTAGGTGGTGCTGCACAAACATTTGCAAAGGATTCAACAGATTACAAAGAATCTTACAGTATTTCTCATATTACGCGGAATAATATGTATAAAATACCGGAACAACAATCGAATGCACGTTTTAAAGTGCCTGAATTCGATGCATCAACGGTCCAAAATATTTCTTCAGCTCAAGGGTTGGACGTCTGGGATAGCTGGCCATTACAAAATGCCGATGGTACAGCTGCAGACTACAAAGGATACCATATCGTTTTTGCTCTTGCAGGGGATCCGAAAAACGGCAATGATACGTCCATTTACTTATTTTATCAAAAAATAGGCGATCATTCGTTACAAAGTTGGAAGAATGCTGGCCGGGTATTTAAGGACAGTGACAAGTATGTTGCAGATGATCCTCACCTCAAATATCAAACTCAAGAATGGTCAGGTTCAGCAACCTTAACAAAAGACGGCAAGGTGCGGTTATTTTATACAGACTTCTCTGGTGCCCCTGAAGACGGTGGTACCGGCGATGGAAATCAAGTACTCTCAACGGCTCAAATCAATCTCTCTCAGAACGATTCTGATACGCTGAAAGTAGATGGTGTATCCGACCATAAATCGATTTTTGACGGTGGCGACGGAACCCTTTATCAGACCGTTCAGCAATTTAGAGACGCGGGCATGTATCTTTCACCAGATAATCACACCTTAAGAGATCCTCATTATGTTGAAGATAATGGTCACAAGTATCTTGTGTTCGAAGGCAACACGGGAACCAAAGACGGTTATCAAGGTGAGGCATCGTTATTCAACAGAGCATACTACGGCGGAAGCCATACCTTCTTCGAATCAGAAAAAGAGAACCTTCTGAACAGCTCCAAAAAAACACTTGCATCTTATGCAAATGGTGCACTTGGTATTATTGAATTGAACAATGATTATTCCCTGAAAAAAGTGATGAAGCCGCTCATTACTTCAAATACGGTTACCGATGAAATTGAACGGGCAAATGTATTCAAAATGAATGGCAAATGGTATTTATTCACTGACTCACGTGGGGCGAAAATGACCATTAATGGAATCGGTGATAAAGACGTGTACATGTTAGGATTTGTTTCAGACTCCTTAACAGGTCCTTATCATCCATTAAACAAGAGCGGACTTGTATTGAACATGAATCTAGATCCAAATGATCTTACCTTTACTTATTCTCATTTTGCAATTCCGCAAGCGCAAGGAAATAATGTTGTGATCACAAGTTATATGACGAACAGAGGATTCTTTGCCGATCATAAAGCAACGTTTGCCCCAAGCTTTCTGCTCAACATTAAGGGATCAAAAACATCTGTTGTACCGAACAGAATCTTAGAACAAGGTCAGATCACAATCGGTAAATAATGTAATTCGTTCAACTGAATCATTAAGAGGCTAACTAGAAAAGGGAAAATGTCGCTATTATACAACGGCATTTTCCTTTTTTACTCTTCCCATAATTAAGAAACTGAGCGCCAATATTTTTTGGTATAATGGATTGAACCAACTAGGTGAAGTGTGATCGAGAGGAGGGAAACAGCGGTGACAACAATTAAAGAAATTGCATCGATGGCAGGAGTATCTCAGTCAACGGTTTCGAGGATGATGAATCAATCAGGGTATGTGAGCGAAGAAGCGAGAAAACGTATTCTTCATGTGATAAAAGAGACTGAATATATCCCGAGTACACAAGCGAAAGCGATGCGCACCAAGAAGTCCAATGTTATCGGTGTTATTTTACCTCGAATCAGTACACAAACACCTAGTCAATATGTTTCAGGCATTGATCGCGTATTAAGTAAACGGGGATTTCAGATTCTTTTGGTCAACACGAATCTGCAACGGGAAAAGGAAATTGAGTATCTGAAACTAATGAAAAGCCGTCAAGTTGACGGGATTATCTTGATTGCTACAAACGATAGTGATGAATTAATAAAGGAAATTCGAAATGTGAAACTTCCGTTTGTCGCTGTCGGACAATCGTTAGACGGATTTTCCTGTGTTGTTCAGGATGATTTTCGGGCGGCTGAGGAATTGATGACTTATCTCATAAATAAAGGCCATGTAAAGATTGGTTACATCGGTGTAGATGAGCGTGACAGGTCTGTAGGTTATCTCAGGAAGGCAGCTTATCGACATGTCGCTGAGAAACATAAGCTTGAGTTGGAAAGAAGCTGGATGCAGATCGGCGATTTTAGCACAATGTCGGGGTATAAAGCAATGGGAAAAATGTTAACGCAGTCGATTGAAGCACCGACTGCTGTATTTGTGGCAACGGAACATATGGCGATTGGAGCCATGAAGTATTTAAAGGAGCACAATTACCGCATACCAGAAGACATAGCGATTGTCGGAGTTGGGCACTCTGAATTGGGAGAATACGTGGAACCGTCGCTAACGACGATTAGCTATCCGAACGAGGATGCAGGCGTACAAGCTGGAAAGTTATTGTTGAATCAAATTAAAAATATCAATACGGTTCCCGAAAAAATAGTGATGAATTATACGCTTTTAGAAAGGGATAGTGTCTAAGGTTCCATACAGAACAGCACGTTATCAGAAGAAAATTAATGGAACCTTGGTATGTACTTTCCTGTAACCCTTTTACGTGGCTCATGATTTCAGGCAGATGATAGGACAGTGGCCACTGAATTTGGTTAAAATAGAAGAAAGGAGTGAGTACTTATGGCAGAAAAGAAAGTATTAATGATCACAAAAACCGTTTGCCCATATTGTGATCGGGCTAAGGTAGTTTTGAATCAGGCACTTGAAGGAAAATATAACGATCAAATTGAATTGTTTGTCCGTGAGGATGATGAAAATCGATTTACTCAACTCAAAGATAAATATCAATTCATGACCGTGCCGACCTTTATTGATAAGAAAACCGGCAAAGTTCTGAGTGATTCGAAGGAAGAAACGATCACTGCCTTTATGAAAGAAGCAATTGGATAAGCTCTGCTTAGAAAAGAAGTCTGAGATTCATAGCTCAGACTTCTTTTTCGTTTTGTTTAACCAACATAGGAAATCAAGTCGTGTAATTTTTCCGACAATAAACCTCTGCACGAACAATTTTGATTAGAATTTTTTCATAATCACTAATTTGACAGGATAAGTTGGCTTAGAGGGTTTTCTATTTTTGAAAAATTAGGTACGATGAAGCATAGGGAATGTAGGCAGCATTTTTCGTGAGCTGACATTAGATAGAGTCGAACTTAAGGAGACGTTGGGATGAATTCTATAGCGTGGTTTATTGATGTCTTTCTTCATATTGATCAATTTTTGACGCAAATCGTCAATCAGTATGGCGCGTGGACCTATTTTATTTTATTTGTAGTCATTTTTATCGAAACCGGGTTGGTTATTTGTCCATTCCTCCCAGGCGATTCATTACTGTTTGCTGCGGGTGCAATTGCTGCGCACAGTGCTTCTGAACTCAATATTGCATTACTCATTGTACTCATTGCTATTGCGGCAATCCTTGGCGACACTGTTAATTATTGGATCGGCCGTGAAATTGGCCAATCGTTAGAAAAGCACCATCGTTTCCATCGCTTAATCAATAAGGAGAAGATGGCGAAGGCGGAACAATTCTTCAATAAATATGGCGGGTTTGCGGTATTTCTGGGACGATTTGCTCCTTTCATCCGTACATTTATTCCATTCATCGCGGGAGCAAGCCGCATGCACTATCCGATTTTCCTTTTCTATAATATTATTGGTGGGGCTGTTTGGACGTTAGCCGGTTTAATGGCCGGTTTCTTCTTTGGCCAGATTCCATTCATCAAGGATCATTTTTCAGTAATCATGCTGTTGATCGTATTTGTCTCCATTCTGCCAATGCTCTATGTTCTGGTGAAGAACATGTTTCAAGGGAAAAAGTTAGATTGATGGATTTGGATAGAAAATGAAGGTGTCTCAAAAGTCTTCTGACTGTGAGACACCTTTTTATTAGGATCGTGTATTTTTGAATCAGTGGCTCCTGCGGGATCGCCGCTGAGGGTAACAAGCCCGTTGAATCCTACAGGCATTAGGGGTTCTTCCGAGGAAAGCTCCCGGCTTGAGCCTTGCATCCATTCAATCGTAGCGCGGCAAAAAGTTGGCGATCCTTTGGGATAGCCCCATATCATGTCGATTAAGTAGGCATCACAGAGATTCACTTTTTTTGCATCTAGTCAATTGAACGACGACGGTTTAATCAAGCCGAACAACCATCTGTTATTAATGATGTGGTAAAGGTACAGCACCCTATGGGTTCACACAAAGAAAAATACCGGAGCAGCAGTTTATTTCTGCGTTCCGGTATTTTTTTATCGTATTAAATTTAACGATAAGATTACAATCCAAGAAAATAACGAGCAAATAGAGCGGCACATGCAGCGCCTAGGAAAGGTGCGATACCTGGAACGAGTATGCCGTATTGCCAATCGTTATTCGCTTTTCCTCCGGGAATCGGCAAAATTGCGTGCGCAATACGTGGTCCCATATCTCGAGCGAGGTTCATGGCGAATCCAGTAGGACCACCCATGCCCATACCAATTGCCCAAACAAGCAAACCGACACCAATTGGAACAATGCCAGGTGTTTTTATCGTAGCGATTGCTAAGATTGCAGTAATAAAGATGAACGTATCGATAAATTCGACAAAGAAATTACGTGGTAAATTACGCACGTTTGGATTCGTTGAGAATATGTTACGAATTTTCACTCTATCAATATCTTTTGATGCCTTAAATTGATCGTAATAAGCGATGAAAACGACGATTGAACCGAAAATTCCGCCCAGTACTTCTGCAATACTTAGTGGAATCACACTTGACCAAGGAATATTGCCAAGTACCGCTTGGGCGACAACCATCGCCGGATTAATGCAGACATCTCCGAAAATAAACAATGCGATAGTGATACCGAATCCCCAAGTTGTAATGGCGAAAATGTGACCGGAATTCTGATATTTTGATGTTTTCAGCACCTCACAACAGTGTACGCCGACACCAAAGATAATCATTAACGCTGTTCCCAAGAATTCCGCAATTAATTGATGCATTGTTTCATTTTCCCCCTGCTATTTGTTTTAACAGAAAGAGTATAAGAGGAATACCATTCTATTTCTTTTCCATTATTCCGATTGCATTTAGCCAATATTCATAGAATCCGCTTACAAAAATGCACATTTATTGACTTATAAAAATTGTATTGCTTATTTTATTTTTCGAATGTGCAACTTAACAACATCGTCACACACCGATGATCAGTTATTTGATATACTTCAAATTGGAAAGGTTGTCTGAAATCAGGGGTTATGAGGTACGGATAATATAGGACATCCTAAAAACAACAGGGGATACAAGCTCGAGGAGGTCCGTAACATTGGAGGACATTTATTTCTATTTTGAGTCTTTTGGCAAGAAACAGCAGTATTGCAGTACCTTATATTATAAAATCTTGATTCCAATACATGGCTATCTAGATATCGTTACACAAAATGATGTTCAAAAGATTAATGGCAATCAGTTTTGTCTGCTGCCCAACCAGTGCACTTATTCATTAAGTTCAATCGGCTCCAATGAAAGCTTGGTTATTGAGATTCCCGAACGTTATATGCGTGAGCATTTTAACCATCGTTTAGAGGCAAACAACGCATTAATCTGGAATGCAAATTCGGTTTGGCAATCAATTAAGGAATTACTTATTCATGAAGTGATGCACAACAATCATGATGAAGCAGTTCTGCTCCTTAATTACTGGTTTCATAAAATGATGGATGAGCCGGCGAGCATATCCATAAGATATATTCACAAACATTATACTGAGAAAATCGATATTAAGTCTTTAGCAGCGATGGAACATTATACGCCATCCTATTATTGCGACTGGTTTAAACGCAAGATGAAAATGACGCCTCTTGAATATATTCACTTTTTGCGCATACACAGAGCAAAAGAATTACTGGGTGATCCGAAATTGAGCGTGTTGACCATTTCCTATCAGTTAGGCTATGAATACAATGCCTCATTTACAAAAATGTTTAAAAAATATGAACAGCAATCTCCTTCTGAGTATCGCGCTGCCATGAACTCTTGAACGATGTGCGTGTGTAATGAATTTTAAGCAACGTCCGGAAAGGTATGGTACACTAATCCCCAGAGAAAAATCATTATTCGTCGTGACGATAAGGGGATGTCTGAATGATTATTACGAAACTACCGGTTCGTTTTGTGGATTGCGATGCTATGGGGCATGTCAACAATGCGGTCTATTATACGTACTTTGAAGAAGGCAAACGTGAGATTTTCCGTTGGTTTACACCAAACATGGATTTGAATGATTGGCGCGTCATTGTTGCGTCCACGCATTGCGATTACATTCAAGAGATCAATTATGATGAAGAAATTACGGTGTATACTTGGATCAGCACGATTTCTCGATCTAGTTTTGATGTTGAACACGCGATTGCAGGTCCGAGCGGTAATTGGCATGCCAGAGGTCGTGTCACACTCATCGGTTATGACTATAAGAACAAGAAAGTCATGCCTTTGACTGAGGCAATTAAAGCGACGCTTAGACGGCACCAAGATGGTCCTGAGGGTGTTCCGAATTTGCGTCAAATCCGGATAGCTAAAGAATTACAAGATTAAGGAGAAATAAGGAAAGCAGCCGAGTATCTATGACACAAGGCTGCTTTTGTGTAGCAAAATAATGCAACAATCTCAGTAGTTATGTTTTTATGACTAGAGAACTGGAGAAAGGAGCCGAGAAATACTTTCCTTTACTTTAATATTAAATGGCCGTTTTCTGTAATCGGTCATGGTGAGCTCTTTCGAAAGTTTAATGTCTTTCTTAAAAATATCGGCGAGCTGTTTTGATGTCTGTTGATGATAAATAAAGGCATTCACTTCAAAATTCAGACTGAAGCTACGAAAATCAAGGTTGGAAGTACCCACGGTGGCGAGCCGTTCATCAACAACAATCGTTTTCGCATGTAGAAAACCATTTTGATAAAGGTAAACACGCGCACCGGCTTCAAGGAGTAAACCAATATTAGAATATGTCGCCCAATAAACGAATGGATGGTCGGGCTTATTAGGAATCATAATTCGAACATCAACATGAGAGAGCGCAGCTATTGAAATGGCGTTCAAGAGACTTTCATCGGGAATCAAATAAGGCGTTTGAATATAGACCGTTTTTTTCGCGGAGAGTATCATTTTAATAAAAGCATTTTTGATTTGTTCCCATTTTTGATCTGGACCACTCGAGACAATTTGTATCCCAACTTCTCCGTTATGATTCTTTTCACCGATTGAGTAATAGGATTGGAAAGGCACTTGTTCACCAGAAGCTTGATTCCAATCCAGGAGAAATCGTGACTGGATACTATTAATCGAATCTCCAATCAGACGCAAATGTGTGTCACGCCAGAAACCGAATTTGTGACTGAGACCGAGATACTCATCCCCAACATTAAAACCGCCGATGTACCCGATTTTTCCATCAATAATCACTAATTTGCGGTGATTACGGTAATTAATACGCAAATTCACGAGCGGGAGGCGTCCAGGAAAGAAGGTTTGGAATTTGCCCCCTGCCTGTTCAAGCCGTCGAACTAATTTCTTCGGGAGCCGTCTTGACCCTTCATCGTCTACGAGCAGACGAACGATGACGCCTTCTTTAGCTTTTTGAATTAGTGTGTCAATGATTTGATTTCCTAAAAAGTCACCTCTAAAAATATAATATTCAATATGAATATGGTGTTGGGCCGAGCGAAGATCTTCCAACAATTGTTGGAATTTCGAATCCCCATCTGTATAAATGGAGAGAGAGTTATTCATCGTCAATGGAGCTTCATCATTATTAAGATTCAAGTAAATGAGCCCGTGATAATCGGATAATATGGGTTCGGAAAAAGGGGGTTCCTGATTAACGATGGCGAGCATCTGGTTACCCACCAGCTCCCTCGTGCGTTGGTGAACCATGTGATCCCACTTGAAAATCTTTCGGCGACTTAGATTTTGACCAAAAATGAGGTAGAGGATAAAACCTAAGATTGGGAGAAAGCTAAGAATCATCAACCATGCCCATGTGGAGCTGACACTTTTTCGCTCAAGAAAGACGACAGTTGCACCCAATAAAATATTTGACACGATAATAAATGCCAATAATATCGTGATGATGTTCATTTACTCACATCCTTTTTGCGTGAACTGCACTCTAGCATATTATTAAATTATACATCGAAACAAGCTTGGCACGCTAGTTAGGGGGAGTAAGCAAGGGTGGGGACATTGATCGCATGCAATTGACAGATCAGTATGGTGGGTATTTCGTTGATTCAAAGCTTGGTTACAAGCTATAATTAAATAAGTGATTTGTGAATCGTCCGTCGAGGGCTTTGATAAAGGTGTGGATACTATGCTGAAGAAATACTCAAATCTGATCTTCTGGACTCTAGAACTGTTGGGGCTTGCGCTACTCGTTTTTGTCTTGACAAAAATATCGTTTATCTTTGTTCCGGTAGTCACCTTGATTACAACCCTCTTCTTTCCCATTATAGTCGCAGGATTTCTGTTCTTTTTGATTAGTCCATTTGTTGACCTGTTTGAGCGCATGAAGATTCCGAGAACGGTGAGTATTTTAATTATTTATGTTATTCTTACAGGTTTAATTGTGCTCCTTGTTACAATTGTTGGACCACCACTCACTGCTCAGATCAAATCCTTATTCAGTCAACTTCCGGATTATCTCACGAGCTGGCGAAGCAGCATTGAACATCTAGCCGACACGCGCGGATTTAAATGGCTGATCCACCAAGATTATTATTCAATTGATAAAATCCAGCAAAGCATTGAACAAATGGCAAAGACATTTACCGACAATGCCGGTTCAGGACTCTCAACGTTCTTCAATGTGCTGGTAAACGTAACGTTGACTGTAGTAACCGTGCCGTTCATCTTATTTTATATGTTAAAAGATGGAAACCGTTTGCCACAAGCAGTGACGAGATTCTTTCCTCAGAAATATCACGAGGAAGTCAATCACATTATGGGGGATTTGAATGAAACGCTGTCTTCCTATATTCATGGGCTGATTATTGTTGCTTCATTCGTCGGAATCACCTCGAGTATCGGTTTTGCTGTGATTGGATTACCTTACAGTCTGCTCTTGGGGCTGATTGTGGGTGTGACAAATATTATTCCTTATCTTGGGCCAATTATTGGTGCAACACCAGCACTGATTATCGCATTAATGGATTCGCCAACAAAAGCACTTCTTGTTCTTGCAGTTATAGTGATTGTTCAACAGCTTGATGGGCACTTAATTTCCCCATTAGTTATGGGGAAACGGCTGAATACTCATCCACTAACCATTATTGTGTTGTTACTTGTTGCCGGCAAATGGATTGGACCAATTGGGATGATTCTTGCTGTACCTACCTATGCAATGATTAAATCAATTGTTGCGCACGTGATCCGATTAATACGTTTACGCCGTAAGAGCAAAGACGACAGTTTAATTAAATCTTAACGCATACTTAACGTTCGTCACTGCAAATGCGCTTTGTTAATGAGACAAAATTTTTCAAAGCGGGGTTCGTATTTCTTTTTAAATAAGCAAGGGACAGTACAGCTTTGAGTGGATAGTGATCAATATCTCGATAAACCACCTCGAGGTTGAAGAGCTTTTCTGCAGTTGCCGGTACAACGCCGACACCAATACCTGCAGAGACAAGTCCCACGACCATTTGATACTCGGTCGCTTCCTGAACAATTTTTGGCGTGAAATCAACATTTTTGAACAGAGAAAGGAACTCGTCATAAAGACCGGGCCAGATATCACGGGAAGCAAGGATAAAAGGAACATCACGAAGATCTTCAATTTGGATCTTCTCTTTTTTTGCTAATGGGTGATTCTTGGGCAAAGAAAGGGCAGCATATCCACGTTCAATCGGTGTTGTTTCAATTAATGAGCTGCCTACCGGTGGGTGCAGGAGACCAATATCGATGCGATCACCGAGTAAGGCAGCGACTTGATCCGGTGTTGATAACTCATGCAACTTAATGGATACATGGGGAAAAATACGCCGGTATTCTCGAATGATACTCGGCAGAATATCATAAGTGGCTGAGCCGACAAAACCAATCACTAACCGCCCAAATTCACCGCGATGCGCACGTTGTGCAGTATCTACTGCCTGATGAACTTGCGCAACAACTTCACGCGCCTCAGGAAGAAAAAACTCTCCTGCTGTTGTCAATTCAACATGACGCTTGTTTCGTTTAAAAAGCGCGACACCAATTTCCTCTTCAAATTGCTGTATTTGCTTACTGAGCGGCGGCTGTGTCATTTGCAACCGCGTAGCAGCACGGCCAAAATGTAATTCTTCCGCAACAGTAATGAAATAGATAAAATGGCGAAGTTCCATGTGTTCCACATCCAGTTCCACTTTTTTACAGGGTACATAGGGGATGAATTGGTGAAAACTATTGGTATATACCCTAAAATCATGCTCATCATTAATATACACTGTATATTACATGTTGATCAATAATATATTTCACATTGCTAAAATCAAGCGTTAGAATGAACTTAGCCACAGAAAGATAAAAAAATGCACGGATAACTGAAAGAAGTGCACAATTATAAATTCAAGGAGGAACGATTCGTGAGTGACTTGAAAAAGGAAGAAGAACAAAAACTTGCGACTGGTGCGGAACTTGTTGTTGATTGCTTGATTAAGCAAGGTGTTAAATATATTTTTGGAATTCCTGGCGCAAAAATTGACGCAGTGTTTGATGTGTTGAAAGACCGAGGTCCGGAACTGATTGTTTGCCGCCATGAGCAGAATGCTGCGTTTATGGCTGCAGCAGTTGGCCGGCTGACATGCAAGGCAGGTGTTTGCCTTGTGACTTCAGGACCAGGCGCCTCAAACCTTGCCACCGGTATTGTTACAGCGAATGTCGAAAATGATCCGATTGTTGCCTTAGTTGGTGCAGTGCCACGTGCCGATCGTTTAAAGAGAACGCATCAATCGATGGATAATGCGGGGTTGTTTCAACCGATTTCTAAGTTCAGCGCTGAAGTTGTTGACCCGAAAAACGTCCCGGAAGTTGTGACGAATGCTTTCCGTGCCGCTGAATCAACGTCTGCGGGTGCAAGTGTTGTCAGCTTTCCGCAGGACGTCCTTGTATCGAAAACGACGGTGAACGCACTTGGACCGCTCGAGAGTCCGAAACTTGGTACAGCTTCCGAAGAAGCGATTGATCGCGCAGTAGAAGCCATTAAAAATGCCAAAATGCCGGTTATTCTTGCCGGAATGCGTGCGAACCGTTTCTCAGTCGTCTCATCGGTTCGCTCATTACTTCGAAAAATAGCTTTCCCGGTTGTTGAGACCTTCCAAGCTGCCGGTTTGATTCCTAGAGATATGGAGGAACACTTCTTCGGACGTATCGGTTTGTTCCGCAATCAGCCAGGTGACTTGGTTCTTGAAAAAGCTGATGTGATTGTTACAATTGGCTACGACTCCGTTGAATATGATCCGAAATTCTGGAACAATACCGGCGCGCGTACCATTATCCATTTGGATGAAGTACGGGCGGATATTGACCACTATTATCAACCTTCTATTGAATTAGTTGGTGATATTCCTTCAACGGTACAACGCATCAAAGATAAGTTGTCAAGTCTGAATATGTCTGAAGAGAGCATCGCATATCTTGAGGGCATGCGTCATAAACTCGATGCGCGTGATGAACCGCCGAAGAATACGGGAAACAAATTGGTTCATCCGCTCAATCTTATCCATACGCTGCGGCACCTAATCAGCGATGACACCACGGTTACTTGCGATGTTGGGTCACACTACATTTGGATGGCACGTCACTTCCGGTCTTATGAGCCAAAAACGTTGTTGTTCAGCAATGGTATGCAAACACTTGGTGTAGCGCTCCCTTGGGCAATGGCTGCCTCACTGGTTAATCATCACGCAAAAACGATTTCAATGTCCGGTGATGGAGGATTCTTATTCTCCGCTATGGAACTTGAAACAGCAGTTCGTCTAAAATTGCCGATTGTTCACATCGTTTGGCGCGATGGTACGTACGATATGGTTGCCTTCCAGCAAAAAATGAAATATGACCGCACATCAGGCATTGATTTTGGAAAAATTGATCTTGTTAAGTATGCAGAATCCTTCGGTGCTAAGGGATTAAGAGTGAATAAACCAGAGGAACTTGAGGATGTTCTGCGTGAAGGAATCGAGTATAAAGATGGTCCGGTTATCATTGATGTACCGGTAGATTATAGTGATAACATTGCATTAGGCAAGAGCCTGATTCCAAACCAATTGAACTGATTAATACTCGGGCAGAACATTAACGTCTCTGCCTGAAGTGAATCACAATTTAGGAAAGAGGTTATTCCTATTATGGCAAGTGTAAAAGATAGTGGAGAATTGTTCCAGCTTTCAACGATGTCGTCTCTGCTTGACGGTGTCTTTGAGGGTGCAATGAACTATGACGAGATCAAGGAATATGGAGATTTCGGTATTGGCACTTTTGAGCATCTTGATGGTGAAATGATTGCATTTGACGGACAGTTTTATCGTCTCCGTGGTGATGGCACTGCTACACCACTTAAGAGCGAAGACAGAACACCATTTTGCTCACTGACTTATTTTCAGCCAACAGTTGAGAAAAAATTTGATCAACCGCTTCAAAAATCAGCATTCGAACATGAATTGAAGAAGCTGATGGCAAGTGAAAATCTCTTTTATGCATTCCGAATCGATGGGGTTTTCAAAGAAATGAGCACACGTACCGTGGCTTATCAGGAGAAACCCATTCCAATGACTGAAGCAGTAAAAACACAGCCAATTTTTCATTTTAACAACATAAAAGGAACCGTTGTCGGTTTCTGGTCGCCTGTATTTACCCAAGGCATCGCCGTATCCGGTTTCCATCTTCATTTTATTGATGAAGAACGTAAAGGCGGCGGTCACGTGTTTGACTACACATTGGATCATGGAACGGTTCAGGTCGATAAGAAATCGCATATGAGCTTGTACACACCGGAAACAAAAGGCTTTCTGAATGCAAACTTATCCCGAGATGATTTGGAAAAAGAAATTAAAGTGACTGAAGGATAAAAAAATAATATGCATGGTTAAGATTCGAAGGAGCAGACCTTCGAATCTTTTTTTTATGAAAGCTCTGTTAAATTTTGATAGTTGACCTTGCAAAGTTATGTGACCAAATGCGCAGATTATGGGTTGACCGAAGAGGCTCACGGATCGCCCGCGGATGGGGAGCAATTGGGGCGATTTAATACCAAATGCAACGCGAAAGCTACAGCATCCTGAAGATGTAAGGACTTGGCTGTTTTTTTGCCCGGTTTTTCTTAGCTAAACCTTTAAGCTGGAATTGGGGTAGGGCAACTAAGACAGTGACTGCATGGTTATTCCTATGAAGGGCTTTTCCGACTAAGCTGAATCGAGGCATGGGAAGACAAGCTTATGCATACAATGAGATATGGCTATTGACGGAGCGGTAGACTATGAAAGCAGGTGTCACGTATGATTCAAATGATTATTGTTCAGACTGTATCAGCATTTGGGGCCATAATGATGTTAATTGCATTGGTAAAACTATTCTTTCACACACATGATTTAATTCTTTTTCCAGCCGCATTGTCGTTTGGATTATTTTATACAGCGTTCATTGAAAGAAGGGCAGATTTGATTGAGGGTGCATTTCTTGGGATCATCTATGCATTATCTGCTTATGGACTGTACATGCTTGCTCGAAAATTGTCTAAAGTCTACCGCCACCAAAAGGAAGGTCCTTTTCATTGATTGTCTGAAATCTTCGCCGCCATTTAACACAAAGAACATGTGGCTGGTCAGCGTTAAAATTCAGCCTGTCCAGAAATGAAGTACCCAACCGAAATCAAGACTTCTCAGCTGAGCGTATTGCCTTGGCAAAGACATAGTGTGGAAAAAACCAAGTGAACCTTTATTCTATTAGAAATTCTAATCCAGTTACATAGCTGACAAGATTATATAAATAGCAATACAAAGAAGAAGTATTGCGGCAACATATTCAGATAAAGTGCCGAAATGCGACCTGATTTTCTTCAAACCTAAGTATTGACCGGCTTCAATGGAGAAAAATGAGAACACGCCAACGGACATGGCCACACCTATCGGATTTAGTCCACCGATCCCTGCGCTAAAAGCGGTACCCATCGCGTTGAAAGCAAGAGCAAAACTCAGCCAAAAGGTTTCGTTGAATGTAATCACATTGTTTTGATCACGGTCGATCTGATCTGCCTGCGGAATCGATTTCGATGGCTTTTCACGATGGTGCCAAGCTCCGAAAAGTGACCAGAGGCCAATACCTAGAATCATCATCCCACTTATTAGCCCTGACATGAACTCGGGTATTGTGAATCCGATAAGTGACCCAGCGATAATCGTGACAAGCGAGGTCACTAATGCGACAGAAGCCATAAATAGATTTGCCATCCAAGTAATCTTCTTTCCCTGTATCCCGTAAGTCATACCCACAGCAAAATTATCAATGCTCGCCGCGACACTGATCAAGAGTATCATCAACCCATGCATGTGCTCATCCCCCTAGTCCACAAAAAAAGTACGTGTTTGATTTTGCTAATCAGCTTCAAAAATGTCCGGTCGGAAGGTATAGTATGTTAAAATAAGAAAGGTGTTCATGATATACGGTTACCAGATTACTAAAGCTGTATGTGGGGACAAAGAGAGCCACTTCCACAAAGAGAATAATGATAGGGAAGTCGTTTGAAAAAAATAAATGAATCGGTTGAGAGACAGGTGATCGAGTGAAACAGATTGTAAAAACGCATGGCCTTTTTGATGGCGCTGCCTATTATTATCTGAAATATCGAGGCCAATACAGTGACACATTGATTCAAACGCTGGCTGATAAATGCCAATTGAACGGAAAAGGCAGACTACTTGATCTTGGTTGTGGAACCGGAAAACTCACGTTTCCCATGGCTGCGTATTTTGAAGAAGCCATTGGGCTAGACGTCAGTGCAGACATGCTTCAGTCCGCCCAAAGCCAATGTGAATTACTTGATATTGAAAAAATGAAATGGGTGAATATGCCCTCAGAGAACATGGATGAAAATCTAGGGACATTCCGCCTGATTACTTCAGGTGATGCCTTTCATTGGATGGATCGCGAGCGCGTATTAGAACTTTGTTACGACAGACTCGAGCCTGGAGGGGCTCTAGCACTTGTCGGTCAGGGCCATATCCTTGGCGACCGCTCTCTGGAATGGCAGCAGGCTGTCCAGCATATAGTCGACAAATGGTTTCATGAATCAGAGCAAGTTGATTTTGGTGAGCGCCATGAAACCCTATTGGAACACTCCTCTTTTCACGATTTGGCAACCGGCCAGATCAAAACAGAAAGACAACGTGACATTCCATCAATTATTGGTTATCTCTACTCCACTTCAGCATGTCGAAAGGACCTTCTCGGCACAGATGCACCCAATTTTGAGAAAGAAATCTACGATCAACTGAAAGCTATTGATCCGAGCGGTATTTTTATCGAGCCGGTCACAGATTACTACATCATCGCTTTCAAATAAGCTTTACAACCTAAAAAATTTTCTATGCTTGATCAAAGACAATCAGGAGGGTACCTGCGTGAATAATCACGATATTGACTACAAAATTGAAGGCCAAGAGATGCAATTTGTTGAAATTGAATTGGATCCGACCGAAACGGTCATTGCTGAAGCAGGAAGTTTTATGATGATGGAAGACGGCATTGCCATGGAGACGATCTTTGGTGATGGGAGCAGCCAGGGCAGCGGCATTATGGGCAAGTTATTTGGTGCCGGGAAACGCTTATTGACCGGCGAAAGTTTATTTATGACCGCTTTTACGAATGAAGGCAGCGGAAAGAAGCATGTCTCCTTTGCCTCACCATATCCTGGTAAAATTATTCCGCTCGACCTCAGCCTGTATGATGGTCAAATGATCTGTCAGAAAGACTCTTTTCTTTGTGCTGCAAAAGGTGTCTCCGTCGGTATTGCTTTCCAAAAGAAACTGGGCACCGGATTCTCCGGCGGCGAAGGGTTTATTATGCAGAAACTTGAAGGGGATGGACTTGCGTTTGTTCATGCTGGCGGTATGGTTAAAGAATTAGCGCTTGCACCTGGAGAGACACTGAAAGTGGATACCGGTTGCCTTGTTGCCATGACCAGCTCAGTGGACTATGACATTGAGTTTGTAAAAGGTGTGAAGACAGCGTTGTTTGGCGGTGAAGGTTTGTTTTTTGCAACGTTAAGAGGACCGGGAAAAGTGCTTGTTCAATCACTTCCCTTTAGCAGACTGGCAAGCCGTGTGTTTAGTGCTATGCCAGGCAATCCGGTTGGAAGAAGCAAAGATGAAGGGAGCCTCGCAGGAGGATTCTTCAATATGTTCGATGGTGATTAATTTGTTTGTTTTTATATGTGGGGATGAAGCGTCGCAGGTACCTCCTGCGGCGCTGTTTCTGTCTTTAATGGTAAATATTAATATCTTGGGTGTGGCACTTTGCTAGGTTTCTGACCGTCAATTCGGTACAATGAAGTGAATAATGAAAACGGAGTGGTATCAAGTGAGTGAAACAAAAGACCAGAATCATGAAGAATCAGCAAACGGAAAGAGCAGTGTGAAATGGGTATTTTGGCTACTACTGGCAAAAATTGTCTTTATTCTTCTACTTGCAGGAGCAGCGATATGGATTATTTACACTGTTCATGAGGAAAATTCAAATAACAAAGTAGGCGTCCATTTTGATCACGTACTCGGTTCAGGGTACAGCAGTGACGGTAAAATTTTTTGGATGGGTAATCGTTCAAAGCTGTTCATTTATCATGATCAAACGTGGCGATCGGAACCGCTCAAGGGTTCTCATGAAGTGGTGAATCTCATCCCGGTCCAACAAGGCTTCATACGTGTCGACAAAGAGGGATTAGAATGGAGAACGTTACAGCAGAAACATTTACGGAATCAATCATTAAGCGACAGCAACGGATTCTGGGGAGCAAGTTATTCGAATCAAAGAGTTTATCATTTACAGCAATCAGGAAGTAAGTGGACGCTCAAATACTCAGATGACGGAAAGCGTTGGATCAATCAACCCATTCGTAACGTCAGAGGTAAGGTCCAGATGATTGCTGCAGCACCAAAAGATAAAAATCAACTTGCGATTGGTACATCAGAAGGACTCTTTGTCAGTGACGATCATGGGCTACATTTTCATCATTTTCTAAAAGGACATTCGATAACTGCACTAGCTTATGGCTATTCAACACAGCCCTCATTACTTGCCGGTTCAGCAGGGGATGAGACATCGCTCTTTCAAGTTCTGCCCAATCAGAAGAAGACGATCAATCTTGATATGGGAACGGTGGAAAGTGATCGCTTAACTCAAATTGTCCAAAATCCGGTCAAGCCTGAAGAGGCGGTTGTACTTACGTTACATGGTGATCTTTATCTTACGGAAAACGCTGGTCAGAACTGGACGATACTGGCAAAAAAAGGTCATGCGCTGAACGGAAAATGATAGGAAGAACCGCTAGATCTATGATACACTGATGAAAAGGACGAGAGGATCGGTGAAAAAATGATTCAAACGGTTTTATTCGATGTTGATGGCGTTTTTCTTAGTGAGGAACGTTATTTTGACGCATCGGCGCTCACAGTTCGAGAATTACTGATGAGTGATCATTATCTAGGTCTTGGCAATACGCAAAGCTTCAAGACAGAATATAGCGATGCGGAAATTGCTGAAACCCGTTCTAAAATCTTTTTGAACGATGAAATTTTGAACTTCCTTAAATCCCGTGGTATGAATGCGAATTGGGATATGATTTACATAACCTTTTCCGTACAACTGATCCATTTAACGGCACAATTGCCTGAACCTGTAAGGATTGAGGCAGCGAATTTGCTGACGAAGACGATCGACCGTGCAACTCTAGATAAATTCAGAACCTTGTTTAAAGAATATCCGGTCACAACAGATTATTCGCAAGTCATGGTTGAATATCAAAATACAACGGCTGTAAAACAGGAATTGATCGTATACCTGAATCAAATCGCTGAGACACGGCTTGGAATCAAGACGGATGCATTTCAGCCAAAGAGTGCTTTATGGCATATTGGCGAACATGCTTCTCAGGAATGGTACATTGGTGATGAAAATGTTCTTGGAGCAACAGGTCTTCCTTCTGTGCAAACAGGAAAACATGGATTCATGAATGATGAGGTCACCTTGGCTGACCCGGCCTATATTCGCGGCATGTTTCGTACTTTTCGAGAACAAGGGTTGAACGTAGGAATTGCTACCGGACGACCAAGACTTGAGACGTTCAAACCATTTACTTATTTACAGTGGATTGATGAGCTTGATCCGAATCATATTGCGACTGCAGATGATGTCCTTTCGGCTGAAAAAGCATTTGACGCCGCACCATTGGCAAAGCCACATCCTTTTACTTACTTAGCTTCCTATTATGGCAAGGACAGTGATCTGAAACGTTGGACGGCCAGACAACCGGAGCAATTGCCGAATGGCGATCAAACGTTAATCGTCGGAGATTCACTCGCCGATTTGCTCTGTGCCAAGCAGCTCGGTTGCCGTTTTGCCGGTGTGCTGACCGGACTATCCGGACAGAAAGCGCGCGGTGAGTTAGAGGATCATGGTGCAGATTATATACTCGATTCGATTGCGGATGTACAGCAGCTCGTGTTAGGGTTGACTAAATAAAATGTATGTTAAGAGCGGGCCATTTATTAAACTGGTACCCCTCCCTGTCAAGGACACAATAAAAAAAGAGATTAAGCAGATAGAAGATGGTGATCCAAACCCCAAAAGTTGGACATTTTTATTAAGCTACTTGCTCGGTGGTTGCAATCCGATACTCATTCGGACTTAGACCACCGAGCTTTTCTTTGATTCGAGACATATTGTAATACTCAATCCACTCACACATAGCTGATTGATCTCAGTTGGCGTGTTCAACGTTGTTTATAATTCATTAATGCTACAAACTTTCAAGGTTCAAGGTTTTGTATAGGGTATTAGCGAAGGATTATTTGGGGGAGGAGCTGTCATTGGATCAATTTTAGGTTCAACTCTTATAAAAAAAGGGTCGGCAAGGCATCTTCTAATCTACAATGGAATTGTATTGGGATTCTTTATGACGCTCACTTATCCACTTGTTAATATTTTTAATTCAATTGGCATTACGTTTTTTTGACAACTAAAAACCTCCAGTCCCAAAAAGGAACCGGAGGCGAGCTTAGAAAATGTATTTGTTAATTATCTTCTTCGGGCATATCGATCTCAACAAACTGTACATCATTCAGATCTGGAATGCCGAGAATTTCTTTGTGTACTTCTTCTGGTACTTTCTTATCGAGTGTGAGCACCATGACCGCTTTTCCGCCAATTGCTTCTCGACCTACATACATACTGCCAATGTTGATATGACCTTTACCGAGTATCGATCCAACGTTTCCAATCATTCCAGGAACATCCATATGGTCGATATAAAGGAGATACTTCTCTGGTTCCATATCAAGACGGTAGCCATTGATCGAGACGATACGTCCGCCGAATCCGGATAAATACGTGCAGGCAATCGTTGCACGATCTTCACCATTCACGATCTCAAGTTCGATGAAGTTTGTAAAACCTTTATGTGCAGCATTTTTCTGTACTGTGTAGGCGAGACTATGTGCTTTAAGGACTTGCATCACGTTAACAATATTGATCGAAGAATCTAAATAATAAGAGAGCAGAGCCTTGATCATTTGTCGAGTAAGCAAACCTGTATCTTCGAGAAATAATTCACCGTAATAATTGATATTAATTTTTTCAGGTGCTTTCTTAAAGATTTGCATCAACAATTCAGCCATCTGTTCACTTAGGGTTAAATAAGGTCTAATTTTTTGCTGAACCGAAGCTGAAATATGTGGCAGGTTAATCGCATGCTGAACGCTGCCTGCAGTAAAGATGCCGACGATCTCTTCACTAACGGATTCTGCGACTTTTTCTTGTGCCTCAGTAGTAGATGCACCAAGGTGCGGTGTGACAATGATGCGCGGGTTCTGCGTGAGCCCGATATTCTGAGGTGGCTCATGCTCGAATACATCAATGGCTGCTCCAGCGACTTGTCCACTGTTTACGGCATCCACCAATGCTTGTTCGTCAATAATACCACCGCGCGCGCAGTTAACAATGCGCAGACCTTTTTTTGTTTTCGCAAAGTAGTCGGCATTAATTAATCCACGTGTTTCTGGGGTAAGCGGTGTGTGGACGGTAATGAAATCCGCTTGCTCGGCAATTTCATCTAGACTGGCTTTGATTATGCCTAGCTTCTTGGCACGGTCTTCAGTTAAGAACGGATCATAACCGAGAATGTTCATCTCAAAACCTTTGGCACGTTTCGCGACTTCAGTTCCGATTCTGCCCATGCCAACAACACCAAGTGTTTTTTGATAGAGTTCAACGCCTTTAAAAAGCTTACGTTCCCATTTTCCTGAAGTCAATGAGCCATATGCCTGAGGGATGCTGCGCGCCAGTGACAGCATCATTGCCAATGTGTGCTCCGTTGCTGCGATCGTGTTCCCTGCAGGAGCATTAATGACGATAATACCTTTTTCCGTAGCAGCTTCAATGTCAATATTGTCGACGCCGACACCTGCGCGGGCGATGACTCTCAGCCGATCAGCAGCCATAATAATATCACGAGTGACTTGAGTTTGGCTGCGGACAATCAATGCATCATAATCCTTGATCAATTCTGCGAGTACAACGGGATCAAGTCCGGTTTTTTGGTCAACCTTGAATTCAGGATTACTGGTCAATGCCCGCAAGCCGCTTTCACTGATCGGATCGGTAACAATAACTTTATACATGCTGTACATAAACCTCCTCAGCTTTTTTGACGGCAGAACCGAATCGCGGTGCTTGTCCAAATTTAGCTAATGTCATTTCAAGAGCGCTCAACACTTTCAATACATCGAACGGTGTGCAATAACCCATGTGGCCAATTCGGAAAATCTTTCCTTTTAAGTCTTTTTGACCGCCTGCAATCGTTATTGAAAAGTCCTTTTTCAGGGCCTTTTGAATGTCTGGTGCCGATAGGCCTTCTGGCTTAACTGCTGTAACAGTTGGTGAAGCATCTGCATCAGAAGTTAGAAGCGGAAGACCCAATTCACGAATTCCGGCACGCATCATATCTCTAAGTAAAAGATGGCGCTTGATCACATTATCCCATCCTTCTTCTTCGATCATATCGCAGACGGCTTGTGCGCCTTGAATGAGGGAAACAGCGGGAGTGAACGGCGTTGATTTTTGTTTTTCATAAGTATCTACATAACGTTTCAAGTCGAGATAAAAGCGTCTTTCCGGACATTCGCGAATTGCTTGTAAGCCGCGGTCACTGACAGCAACGAAAGCAAGACCCGGAGGAAGCATCAATGCTTTCTGTGAACTGGTGACGAGCAGATCGATATTGTCTTGTTCCATATCGACCGGAACGGCACCGATGCAACTTACACCGTCGACGATGAACAATGCATCCGTCTTTTGTTTAACCACGGTGCCAAGCGCATGAATAGGATTCAGGACACCTGTAGATGTTTCGTTGAACGTGCCGAAGACTGCTTTAATCGGAGTACCGGAAAGACTGTCGATAAATGCTTCAAGTTGTTCCGTGGAGCAGGATTTACCCCACTCAATAGATAAACGGTGTACGGTTGCCCCGTAATTTTTCGCGATCGAAGCAAGGCGGTCCCCAAAAGATCCAGCAACAATAACAATAGCGTGGTCTCCTTCATGAACCGTATTTACGACAGCGGCCTCGAGTGCCGAGGTACCGCTACTGGTCAAAATCATAACAGGATGCTTGGTGCCGAACACGGGTTGAAGCCGAGTAGCGACATCTTCTATCAGGACAGAGAAATCAGGACTCCGGTGCCCGATCATCGGGCGCGCCATAGCGGCGTTGACAACGTTAGGAATAGGGGTCGGACCTGGTGTAAATAAATACGACTGATCTAAATACAATGAACTCATCCCTTCTGTTTCTGTTTGATCTGCGAAAAACGGGGCAATTAGATGCATAACCGCTCGCAATATAATAAAAACGTCCCCCGCGGCATGGTATACATGTCGCGAGGGACGCTAATATTCGTGGTGCCACCCTCATTTATCGCCTAAGTAAATCATAAAGGCGACCTTCGTTACATACGATAACGGCCAAAAGCCGAATTTGCCTACTCACTGATTAATCAAACGCTCTGTTTTGATCAATTTTTCAGCAAATTTGCTCCGAAGTGCTCAATCAAAATGAAACCGTACCGACTTTCAGCAAATGCCGGCTCTCTGGCGACTGATTTCGTTAAGACCGTTGTCTTCATCATTGCAGTTCACAAAGTTGAACTTGCTTAACTGATTGTGTCCAAATTGTAACAGCTATCTGTTTATTTGTAAAGAAAAATATTTTCCTTTTTTTCTGAAGGCTTTATTAAAATCCCCTGAAGTTTTTATTTGATTATTGCGATGTGTTCGTTTGTCACAGGTGAACGGAGTATCACCATACAGGCTTAGATCTGCTGTGGGGTCGCTCTGGCACCGATCCCGTGGCATCTCACATATTACCTTTAGATCAGAAAAACACCATTAAATTTAAACATACTGTTTGACTTTAATGGTGTTTTTTCATCAATTTACTTGCTTGGTTCCGGAGCAAAAGTTTTTATCGCCTGATCAAGAATATTGAGCAGTGTTTTCATATCTTCCTTTTTTCCGATCGTAATACGTACTCCTGTTTGAAATGCATTAATTAGAAAGCCGTTTTTTCTACAAAACTCAGCGATTTTTTGTGGTTCATCAACCTTAATAAAAATGAAATTTGCCTGCGTGTTAAAATAGGGGATACCTTTCTCATCAAGAAATGCAGTGGTCATGGCGATCACTTCATTGTTCTTTCGCACACACTCATCTTTAAATTGATCATCTTTGAGCGCTGCGAGTGCTGCCACTTGACTCAGCCGAGGATTATTAAATGGGGGTCTCACTTTGTCAATTTCATCGATGACGCGTTGGGAGCCAACCGCATAACCAATCCTGAATGATGCCAAGCCGTAGGATTTAGAAAAAGTTCTGAGAACAAGCACATTTTCCTTTGTTTCCAAGTATTTCAATCCATTTGGAAAGTCTTCAGCCGTAACAAAATCAATATAAGCTTCGTCAAGAACAATAAGAACATTGCTTGGTACCCGTTGAATAAAGGAATCAAGTTCGGTTGCAGTGAGATATGTTCCTGTAGGATTGTTCGGATTACAGATCCATATGATTTTCGTTGAAGCGTCAATCGCATCCAGCATCGCATTGATCGCGTGCTTTCCATTTTGATCACATGGAATTTTTTTCGTTGTTGCGCCTTCAATTTGAGCGTGACAATAGTATTCATAGAAGGTTGGCCAAGCCATGATAATATTGTCGCCGGTAGATAGAAAGGCTCGGCTGATTAAAACAATGATTTCATCTAAACCGGTGCCAAATAGAAAGTGTTCCGGTTCGATACCAAGCCGTTTGGCTAGTTCAAGTCGTAGCGCTTGATCACGACAATCGGGATAGAGTTCAGGCAAAAGAACATCGCTCGCAATCGCTTTTCGTACATTAGGTGAAGCACCATAGACATTCTCGTTAGAATCCAGTTTGACAATCCTTTTCAAACCATAAATTTGTTTAATTTCTTCCAAGGATGGACCGGGATTATATGCTTTTAAATCTTCAAGATTTTTCTTAAACACGTGCATCGCTCCTCATCATTTTCAAAGCGCATAGGTGCTCTCTTTTTCACAGTATTCCGCGAATTTTCAGAAGTCACTGATTGTAGTTAACTGAAGTATAGATATACCCTCACCCCAGCGGAGACATCCTGCGTTTAATCCATTACATTTAAACATGGAAGATGATAAAAGTAAAGGTTGGCATGGTAGTGCAGGAAAGCAGTGATTAAATAGTGAAGTGATCAAATTACGTAGGAGTTTCGCAGGAACTAGGGAATAGTTTTGATACCTAATCTTCATGAATAGGTAATGGACATTGAAGCTATTAAAAAAATAGAAAACGTTTACAGAAAATTATTTTCAAATGAAAGCGTTTGATGTACAATAGAATTAACGATTAGGAGGGGGACTATTCTATGTCAGAGAGTCAGTGTATCGTTCGTATTCAGTCAGCCTACCCACATTTGAGCGAAAAAGAACGCAAAATTGCCGATTATATTTTAAATCATCCCAAAGAAACGATTCACAGTAGTATTAATCAAGTATCCGCACGCATCAAGGTAGCCGATGCAACAGTATTTCGGTTCTGCCGCAGGTTGGATTTTAAAGGATTCCAAGAAATGAAAATCGTTCTTGCTTCAGATATCGCTCGAAGTAAGCGTTTTGAAGAGACAAAGAAATCCGGTCAGGACGATGAAGTATTGGCACAGGCTGAGCAGGTCTTTCAGGATAATATCCGCACATTGGAGAATACCTACCAGATTCTAAATAGTGAACAATTCAAAAAAGCAATTCATACTTTATCACGCTCTGAACGCATTGCGTTTTTTAGCAGTAGTGGTTCAGCCTTGGTTGCACAGGAAGCTCATCGAAAGTTCGTTCGTGCCGGTGTCATGACCTATGCACCAAGCGATGGAGAATTCCAAACATTGACCGCCTCACAGTTGACAGAGCAGGATACTGCTGTATTTATCTCATATTCGGCATCAGATAAACATCTGGTACAAGTTGCGAAAACGGCAAAGCAAAAAGGCTGTCCAACAATTGGCTTAACCGGGTTTATGAAATCTGCTTTGGCTGAAATGATGGATATATCGCTCCATACAGTATCCGTACCCACTGATTTCAGATCAGAATCTTATGTGGCGCGTGCTGCTCAGGTGACCTTAATTGATGCGCTTTTTGTAAGTGTGATGCACGTGCGCCAGCAACATCTGAACAGTGACGGAAAGATACAAGACGTATTATTACAGGGATAATCAGGCAAATAATGCAAACGGTTGCAGGAAATGGCTTCTTTTCCCGCATCTATACGCGTGTTGTGTATTAGAATTGAGAATGCAAGACGATGTACAGAATATAGAGTGCACCGAACAGAACAGCAAAAAATATAATAAATTTCCAACCAATTTTCACTTTCATGACAAAACCTCCTCATCAACGCTTAGTTTGAGCAGATGGGGAGGTTTCTATTTATTGTTTAAGCATGAAGTGAACTATATTGTGGAGATCATTTGTACGCAAGAACCGTGATTAACAGGATGCAGCACTAAACATTCAAAATTTGGAAATGCACGCTGCAGACAATCACGAACTTGTCTACTTTTTGCATGATCCACAAGAGACATGACCGTAGGGCCGGCTCCGCTTAAGAATGTACCATAGGCTCCATTTTCACCGGAGAGCTTGCGGATCTCTTCCATTTCAGGAATAAGCTTGGCACGGAATGGCTGATGAAAGCGATCACTTTCCATCATTTTTCCTGCTAGAGGACCGTTACTTGTCAGTAGTGCAGCAATTAATACATTAGCGACACTGCTCGCCTCAATAGACTCTTTGAAAGAGAGTGTTGTTGGCAGTACTTTACGTGCTTCGCTTGTTTTTAATTCATAGGATGGTATAACGGTCACAAAATCAAACGTTGGCGCGGACAGTCGGACACTTGAGACCTCTGTACTTGATTGCGTAGAGACCACCAATCCTCCATACAGAGAAGCGGTGACATTATCAGGATGTCCCTCTATTTGGCACGCAATCCAAGATTTTTCTTCCAACGTAAGATGTAGATCAAGCAGAAAATCTGCAAGCTCAATTCCTGCAACAATTGCAGAACCGCTACTCCCGAGCCCACGAGAGAGCGGAATATCATTAAGAACCTCCACCGAGTAGGGAGGGAGGTGTTTCCCATGTTGGTCTGCAATTTTTTTTGCGGTGACAAAGATTAGGTTATTCTGCAATTCAGGTTGAAAAGCAGGTTGTTTGAGATAAACAAAGGACCAAGATTCCGCTTTGGAACAATTCAAAATAAGATAACGCTCGAAAGCAAGCCCGATCGAATCAAACCCCGGTCCAAGATTGGCTGTGCTTCCAGGCACTTTAATTTGAAATACTGATGGTTCACTCATTTGGACACCTGTTGCAAATGATCAACAACTGCCGACTCCTCAGCCCCAATAATTGTTGGCTCAATCGTCAGTGTATCCATTGCAGTCGCCGGATCTTTCAACCCATTTCCGGTCAAAATGCAGACGATCTTAGATCCCTTCTTAATCTTTCCTGCTTTGACATGTTTAATAAGACCGGCAATAGAAGCACAGGATGCTGGTTCGGCGAATACTCCTTCCGTACGGGCAATGAGCTTGTACGCAGCAATAATTTCATCATCTGTTACGGAGTCAATTTCTCCACCAGACTCTTTTTCAGCTGCAACGGCAAGTTTCCAACTCGCCGGGTTGCCGATCCGAATCGCTGTTGCAATGGTTTCAGGATGTTCGATGACCTTATTTTTCACGATTGCTGCTGATCCTTCAGCTTCGAAACCATGAATTTCAGGGGGGGCAATCTGTTTGTTGTCGCGCAGCTCTTTGAATCCTTTCCAATAAGCAGAGATATTGCCAGCATTTCCAACCGGAATGCAAAGGACATCCGGCGCTGAACCAAGCTGGTCGACAATCTCATAAGCACCTGTTTTTTGGCCTTCCAGTCGAAATGGATTTATCGAATTCACAATTGTAAAATCAGAATGTGCGCCAGTATAACGGACAATATCCAGAGCTTGATCAAAGTTGCCATTGACCTCGAAAATCTTGGCACCGTACATGACCGACTGTGCTAATTTACCGAGTGCAATTTTTCCTTTTGGAATGACGATGATACAGTCCATCCCAGCACGTGCACTGTACGCAGCGGCTGACGCAGACGTATTGCCAGTTGAGGCGCAGATTACCCCGGTACTACCACTTTCTTTTGCTTTCGCAACGGCGAGAAACATGCCGCGGTCCTTAAAGCTGCCTGTCGGATTTAATCCCTCAAATTTACCGTAAATTTCACAATCTAATTTTTCGGAAAGTTTCTCGAGTGGAATGAGCGGAGTATTTCCTTCGAGCAGAGTCAATCGTGGTGTTTTGTCGGATACCGGCAAAACATCCTTGTATTTTTCCATAAGACCTTTCCAAACCATGATGTTAGCCCCTTTCAACTCGGAAATATTTGGCGTTTACAACAACATCTAAGTGCTTAAGAATATCAAAGGATTGCTCGAATCGAACTTTATTGGTCGTGTGCGTAATTATAGCAATTTCAGCAACATCTCGGCCAGGGACCGGTTCCTGATAGAGCTTTTCAAGACTGATGTTCTGTTCCCTGAACAGGTCGGTTAATTTAGAAAAGGAACCTGGCTGATCTTTGATATGCATACGAACAAAAAATTGGCTTTCTACAAGATTATCTTTGCGGGCATGGAGTTCTTTCTTTGGTAAAAAGATATGGTTACCAGTCATGCCCAGCTTCATATTATGAATGACAGAAAGTAGGTCGGAAATAACGGAAACTGATGTCGGGCCTTCACCAGCACCAGCACCATAATACATGGTTTCGCCAAGAACGGAGCTGTAGACATAAATCGCATTGTTTTCATTCTCGACAGACGCGAGCTGATGTCCATTAGGGAGCAGTGTTGGTCCAACCCGCACATCAATATCACCGTTGTTGACTTCTGAAATACCGACCAACTTAATTGTATACCCGAGTTTCTGAGCAAAAGCAATGTCTTCTCGAGTGACATCTGTGATGCCCTTTATTTTCACATCATCTAATTTAACTGGAATAGAAAAGGCGAGATGACTCAGAATGACCATTTTTCTCGCAGCATCAAGCCCTTCAACATCAGAGGACGGATCTGCTTCTGCAAAGCCGAGCCGTTGTGCTGAAGAGAGTGCTTTCTCGTAGGACAATCCTTCACCACTCATCTTGCTCAGAATATAGTTTGTGGTACCATTCACAATTCCGATCATTTTCTGAATGCGGTCGGCACCTAAACTGTCTGTCAATGTTCTCAGGATTGGGATACCACCGGCCACACTGGCCTCATAATAAAGGTCACATTGATTTGCCCGTGCCTCTAGGAGGAGTTCCTCACCATAAGAAGCCATTAAATCTTTGTTTGCGGTAATCACATTTTTTTTGTTTCTCAGTGCGCGAAGAATATAGCGATAAGCTTGATCTACGCCACCAATCAACTCAATAATTACATTGATTTCCGGATTGTCAAGAATTTCATACACATTCGTTGTTAATTTTCGATTATCAATGAGGACTTTTCTTGCTCTGTTTTTGTTACGGACAAGTACTTTCTCCAAATGGATCTTGCAGCCGGTGCGCTCTTCGAGGCGCTCTCTATCTTTTGTAATCAGGCGGACAACGCCTGTACCGACTGTTCCGAATCCAAGTAAGCCTATGGACACCTTCTCCAATGCACATCACTCCTCGTATTCGCGCACATCCAATCCATCGAACACTTTCTCAGAAGGAAACGCGGTTGCGTCGAAAACGCAACTGTCTGCAATTTTTAAGTTTTCAGTAAAATAATACACTCGGTTATGTAACTTGCATTATAACCCGAAGAATCAACAACAACAACCCACTTTTTCCCGATTCCTGTACTTTAGGTGAGGGAAAAAGTGATCAATTGAACGCTCATCACATTTTTGTCAAAGATTACATTTATTCGCCATTGTTTAGGTGAAAACAAAAAAAGCTTAAACCAAGATAGCCATTTGTGCAGGCATATCTTGGACTGTTGGAACCTAATTTAACTGATTCTTTTTGAAAAAAAACCCATTTGTCAATGATACAAATGGTATGCTCGAGCGTTTCATTTTTGAAGGATTGAGCGCTAATCATGTTGATTAGCGCTCACTGATTTGACAATCTGCTCAGCAATCTCTTGGAAATCCGGCCGATTAATGAGCTTCTGTTTATCGAATCGCTGAAAAGACGGTGTAACGGACTGTTCAAGATTTTTATAGTTTTCCAGGAGACGTTGGTAGGCAGGGCTGTCGCCTTGGTCTGCAACTGAGAGAATAGGCGTGTGCTCGCTTTTGGTGTCGTCCAGCCGCTTTATCCAGTAGATAATCGCTGCTACAGCATGTGCACAATAGGGGTGGGCTGATGTACATTCACATTTTACTTCGATTTTGTCGGGAATAGGTAGTCGCTGAGCGTTTCCTGTTAATTCGTAGTCCTCTTTTTGCCACTGAATATGCACCTGATAAAATGTGTGATGAATATCTTCAACACTTGCATGCAATCCTTTATCTGATGCATGATAATCCCAGACACGATGCTTATCAAAAAGGCTGATGCCCCGTTTAAATGTATTTCCCGTCATGTACGTTGCGAACTGGGAAAGCCATTTCGCAAGCGTGGTACTCCGGAAAGTCAGTCGAAGGACCATGTTACAACACTCCCTCATGCAATTGAATCAAATTCATCAATTCCTGATCACTCATTTCAGTAAGCCAGGATTCTCCACCACTCAAGATTTGCTTTTGAAGATTCTTTTTTTGTTCAATGAGCTGATCAATGCGTTCTTCAAGTGTTCCTTCACAAATGAGTTTGTACACATAGACATTACGCTCTTGACCAATGCGATAGGCACGGTCGGTCGCCTGTTCTTCAACGGCAGGATTCCACCAACGATCATAGTGAATGACATAACCTGCTGCTGTCAAATTGATACCGACGCCTCCAGCTTTTAATGAAAGAATAAAAAGTGACTTTTTACTCGTTGGGTTCTGGAAGTTTTCAATCATTTTTTGGCGCTGATCAGCGCTGAGTGCTCCGTGAAGAAAATAGATCTCAGCATCTGGATGACGGCGCTGCGTTTCTTCAAGAAGAATTTTGCCCATCTGGATATATTGTGTAAAGACAAGCACTTTCTCATCCTGCTCAAATAACGGTTCCAGAATATGAAAAAATAAATTAAGTTTTCCTGAAGTTTGATCATCAGTAGGTTGATCACTTACTAAAGATGGATGATCACAAACCTGTTTCAGTTTTGTAAGTGTTGAGAGAATCAAGCCTTTTCGCTGGATGCCTCCGGTTTGGACTACATTTTTCTTCAATCGATTAACAATTGACTGATACAGAGAAGCTTGGTTTTTTGTTAGATTGCAAATCCGCTTTGCTTCGACTTTTTCTGGCAGATCATGAATAATTTTCTTATCTGTTTTTTCACGCCGTAGAAGAAAGGGGCGGATCATCCGTGTCAGTTGACTCGCCTTAGAACGACTGTTCTTTTTTTCCACCGGGTGAATAAATTGCTTTCGGAATCGTTCAAGTGCACCAAGATAGCCGGGATTCAGAAAATCCATGATTGACCATAGTTCTTCAAGATGATTTTCAATAGGTGTCCCGGTTAAGACAAGTCGGTGTGCCGTTTGAATAGGGCGGAGTGCCCGGGTTTTCTGTGCATGCGGATTTTTTATTGCTTGTGCCTCATCAAGAATGACACAATTCCAGTAATAATTCAGCAGCTCACTTGCTTCTTTTGTATAGATCGCGTAACTGGTGATCACGACATCACAATGGTTCAATTGGTCTCTGAACGCAGGACCTCTCAATCGGTCGCTGCCATGATGGATGTAAATCTTAAGCTGTGGCGAAAAGGTTGCACATTCATGTTTCCAATTTGCGACCAGAGATGTCGGGCAAATGATCAGCGCCGGTGCATTTGGCTTGCCGGTAGCCTGGATCTGCTGCTCAGGATTCTGCTTACAGTAGTCCAAATAAGCGATTGCCTGCACGGTTTTCCCTAATCCCATATCATCAGCTAGGCATCCGCCAACGCGTCGATGGCGTAAATTGACAAGCCATGTATAGCCTTTCTTTTGATAAGGACGCAGTTGACCGATAAATGCATCCGGTAAGGGTACGGTTCGTGATGGTTTCTTCAATAAATTGCTGAGATAGTTATCAAGATTTGCATCCAGATGAATAGAAAGGTGTGTGTTTCGTTTTCGGCGTCTGGTTGCTTCTAATTTCATTGCAGAAGAGACGGTGGGCGTTTTGTCAAACAAGTCCAAGGTGTCTGCCATTTCTTGATAAGCTTTCATTATTTGCTGCATCGGCAGGTGGATCCATTTAGTTCCTTGATGGATAAATGGTTGGTTTGCTTGGACCAGTTGCTTAAAATCTTCAGCACTGAGTTGCATGTCTCCGATCGCAATTCGCCAATCATAACTGATTAGGGACGCAAGACTGAAAAGAGATGGCCCATCTTCGAATTTTGACGGATGAATGTCTAGGTCAATAGAAATTGAGTCGGAGGCATCCTCTATATCAATGTTTTTTGGAAATGAAACATCAATCGATGCCTCTGATAGCACCGTTTCATATTGATAAAACTCTGAGAGATCATTGACGGTAAGAAAACCTTCCGATGGACCATCGAAGAACTGCATCAAAGTCTTGGACACTTTAGATTTCACCGTCTGTAGACGATCAAACAACCAACTGTGTTTTTCGTCGAGCGTGGAATAGTCTTCTAATTGTTCAGGTGATTGTTTGACGAGATGCCCATTTTGCCAACCAAATATTTTGATGGCATAGGACCAAAGGGCTGACTGTGAAAAAAGGTTGGTAGGATCCGCCGGTTTCAGTACAATCTCTGCACGTTCAGGCTCAAAGTAATTTTCCATCTGTTCTCGTTTATAATTCAATAAGGCCTGTGTCCAAGAATCTTGCTGATTGGCAGAAACCGTACGCACCCATCCAGCCATCTCAAATTCCAGTTTTTCCATTTGAGTTATATCCTTTGGGTCGTGAACAATCAACCAAGGTTTACCGAAACTGAGCAGCGGATGACCACTGGTGACTTGCTGCTGAACGATCTCGTGACTGATGGGAGAAGCGTGCGTCATGCTCTCAATTTGTGACTGTCCCTCAGCGTCCGTTGTCGATGATAAAGCTCGAATCATAGCATTTAGCCAATAAATAACGACTAAATACAGCCATTGCTGTACTTTCTGATCTTGAAGTTCTTCAATTGAGAAAGCAAGCTGTGGAAGACGGCTTAGCCAGTCGGCGAACAAACCACTCTCACTTAATGCGTGGGCGTCCGGAATCCAGTGGCAGAAGTAACATTGATCATTCTTCCCACGATTCAGATGATAAAAGAAGGGATAAAAGTGACCGTTCTCTAATAAAATAGCGAGGGCTTCAGAGATTTGGCGAAACCATTGTATCGTTAATCCGGGATAAAGATCTGTCTGGTGCGTATAGAATGCCTCATCACGAATCAACTGAAACACACGAGCCATAGGCATAATTATCCCGTTAACTTCCTTCTCATCTTTTCCATCAACAAATTTCGTTTGATATGGGAAATAAGGGTAAGCAGAAGTCGCTGTTAGCCAATCTGGAACCGATTCTTTCTCGGACAGTAAACTCGAGAAAGAAAGTGCCTTTCCACGATCATCGGTTAACCAAACGAAAAAGTTCCATGTATTCTCTATCTGAGGAATAAAAGTCATCTGAAGAAAGCGATCCATCAATTAAGAGCTCCTTAAATTGTAAAAACTGGAAGATGTACCTATTTATATAGAAAAAACTGATCACCAATTAACCCGAAACGATTCGTTACACCGAATTTACTATCCTTTAAGTGTATCATAGCCATCGCTTTGATGACACTGCCATTCCTGAGTTTATTTTTGTTTCTTAAGCAAGTATTCATGGCTTTATATTCTTGTTATGATAGTGGGAGAAGTTGTGCAGTCCTAATGAGCATTATGGCACAGCTGATTGTGAAACTATACTTTATTTATTATGAACATTTCAGATGTACAACCTCGTAAAGTGCATCCATGAGGCGCTCATTTGCAGCCGGCAAAACATAAAGTGGAATCATGGGTTCAAAAATCATGAACAGGGTTGAAGAGGTGAAGAGGATATGACTGAACAAAAGTGGCTATTTATCGATTCTGGAATCCATACACCGGCATACAATATGGCGCTCGATGAATATCTGCTCGAATGTGGTGCAAAGGGACGAAAACAACCGGTGCTTCGATTCTATGGGTGGGATCCCCCAGGATTGTCACTTGGTTACTTTCAAAAAACTACCGGTAGAATCGATCTGGAAGGTGTACACGCGATTGGTGCAGAATGCGTGCGCAGATTAACAGGTGGGTTAGCTGTCTTACATCATCAAGAGCTGACGTACAGTGTGATCATCCCGGAAGACTATCCTGAAATGCCAGGTTCGGTCGTTGGCGCCTATCGGGTATTGTCAAAAGGATTACTTGAAGGATTCAAAGCAATGGGGTTACACGCTGAACTTGCGATTCCTGACGATAATTTTGGGCGTTCGCATTCACCGGTATGCTTTGAGGAAGCATCGTGGTATGAACTTGTTGTCGAGGGAAGAAAAGCGGCCGGGAGTGCTCAAACACGGCAAAAGGGTATGATTCTTCAGCACGGATCGATTCCGATTGCAATTGATGAAAACGAGCTGTTCGCTTGTTTTCACTATGCAGGTGAACGTCAAAAGCAACGCGCAAAACGGGCTTTCTCTGGTAAAGCGGTTGCATTGAAAGACTTGTTGAAGCGCGATGTATCTATTGAAGAAGTTAAACGTGCCTTTTATTCTGGGTTTGAAAAAGGCCTTGGTATTCAATTGAATCCCATTACACTGAGCGAGGAAGAGGAACAAGAAGTCCTTTACTTGGCCAAGAAAAAATATGAATCTGAGCAATGGAATCTATCAAGATAAGTGGACAATGGCTAGATACATTAGGAGGGCAAGCACATGGATCAACGTGGAACGTATTTGAGAAAACCGGAATGGTTGAAGATTAAGCTGAACACCAATCAAGATTATCGTGACATTAAACATTTAATGCGTGAGGAACGGCTACATACTGTTTGTGAAGAAGCAAAATGCCCGAATATTCATGAATGCTGGGCATCACGTCGTACTGCGACTTTTATGATCCTCGGTGATATTTGTACTAGAGGCTGTCGTTTTTGTGCGGTAAAGACCGGCCGACCTACAGAACTGGATCTTCGGGAACCTGAGCGTGTGGCAGATTCGGTTTGCAAAATGCAATTGCGCCACGTTGTCGTCACTGCGGTTGCTCGGGATGACTTAACAGACGGGGGTGCCTATGTTTTCGCTGAAACAATACGTGCGATTCGTAGAAAAGCTCCATACTGTACCATCGAAGTGCTTCCTTCGGACATGAAGGGCGATGATGAGAGTATTTTAACTTTGATGGAAGCGAAGCCTGACATTTTTGATCATAATATTGAAACCGTACGAAGGTTGACCAAACGCGTGCGAGCGATTGCAACCTATGATCGTTCACTTGCCGTTCTGAAAAGGGTAAAGGAACTTAGTCCGAATACACCTGTGAAGTCAAGCATTATGGTGGGACTCGGAGAAACAAAAGAAGAGATTTTAGAAGCAATGGACGATTTGCTTGCCAATCACGTCGACATTATGGTGATTGGGCAATATCTACAGCCAACACGTAAACATCTTGATGTTGTCCGTTATTATTCACCAGAAGAATTCAATGAACTGAAAGAAATTGCATTGGCGAAAGGCTTCAAACATTGTGAAGCAGGCCCACTTGCACGATCTTCGTATCATGCAGATGAACAAGTTGGAGAAGAGTCACGACGTCGTCATGACCAACTAATAAAGCAATTAGATAAAAAAGAAACG
This sequence comes from Sporolactobacillus kofuensis, assembly GCF_024125425.1. GTDB lineage: Bacteria > Bacillota > Bacilli > Bacillales > Sporolactobacillaceae > Sporolactobacillus > Sporolactobacillus kofuensis. Next base: position 82,129 of record NZ_JAMXWN010000008.1, on the reverse strand, counting down.
GGAACTGAATAAGCTTAACGAGTAGCGGGTGTCTCAAAAGTCTATGGACTGTGAGACACCTTTTTATATGGCATATTATTGATTAAGCACGTAGGTGTGAGACTCCTGCAGGATCAGCGAGCCGAGAGAAACCCCGCAGGCTTTATGGATTCTTCCGAGGAGGCTCCCGGATCGCCTGCGGTGGCCCCTGATGATCGCGAGCAAACGGGGGGCAGAATAAGTTGGATCCCCTTTGGAACAACTCTGTTTCATTGCCCAAAACGATGCAAGCGTTCATAGAATTCATCGATGAATAAGAAAAAGAGTTGTTCAGATGGTGCGAGATCACGGTCACGCGGTCGGATAATACCAACGGATCGTGACAGTTTTGGAGCACTCAAAGGAACTGCTGCAACAGACTCGGGAAGATTATAAGCAGCAGCATTTTCCGGCATTAATGCAATCCCGAAATTAGAAGCAACCAGACTTTTAATCGTATCCATATCTTCACCCTCAAAGACGATATTTGGTACGAAGCCTGCTTGTCTGCACGCATCCCGAAATAATTCTTGTAAGGAAAGTTTGCTGCGGAATGTGATGAAGCGTTCTTTTTTTAATTGACTCAATGGAAGGGATCCTCGTTTTGCTTTTTCATGCTGCTTTGACATCAAGAGAACCATATCTTCAGTATATAGAATACTGCTGCGTACGAGCTCGTGGTGCTTTGGAACCGGGGATGCGAAAGCGAGATCAATATTGCCCTTTTCAATCAATTTAATTAAATAGGGAACGGTTCCTTGGTGTAATTGAAAATCAATACCCGGATGTATATTGTGGAAATCCTGTAAAACAATGGGTAAAGTGTGTACCGAAAGACTAGTTGAGATACCTAGTCTAATTAAACCGGTTTCAGGATTCAGATATTCCTTAATTTTTTGCTCGGCTTTATTAAATTCGAGCAGTCCGCGTTCCGCATGGTCAAGAAAAATTTTACCAGCTTGAGTAAGTTGAATGTTCCGCCCCTTACGCGTAAAGAGTGCGACGCCCAGCTCATCCTCGAGAAGGGAAATCTGTCGGCTGATCGCACTTTGTGCCACATGGAGAGCTGCAGATGCCTGGGTGATATGCTCTCTTGTTGCAGCCTCGATAAAGTATTGAATTTGTCTTAACTCCATGACTCGAAGACCCCATTCATCTAATATCGATATTAATTTATTCTAAATTATATATTGTAAAGATTGATAATGAAAGAGTAAAATAAATACACCATACTTTTGACCTAAAGAGAGATAAAAAGTACATTTTCAGAAAAATCACACATAAGTGATGCGTGATTGCAACCAGAAGGAAGGATGAGGTTTATGAAGACCAAGGGTCAGACGAGAGAGAGACCAGAAGGCTTGTATCGCCCGGAATTTGAGCATGATGCATGCGGGATTGGGTTATACGCGGACATTAAAGGACGCGCATCCAATGAGATAGTTAGAACAGCACTGGAAATGTTGGCAAGGCTTGACCATAGAGCTGGGAAAGCTGCCGATGGGAAAACTGGAGACGGTGCCGGTATTTTGGTACAGATTCCTGATCGTTTCTTTCAGGAAGTTTGCAATTTTGAATTGCCTCCTGCCGGACACTACGGCGTCGGCATGTTTTTCATGCCTCAGGATCGTTCAAGCCGACTTGTTGCGATTGGAAAAATAAAAGCGTGCATCGCTGCGCGTAATTTAAGAATATATGGTGAACGTGATGTGCCGATTGATGAGAATGAGATCAGCCGTCTGGCACGCAGTAAAGCGCCGTACATGTATCAAATGTTCATCGGTACAGCGAATCAGGATTCCGGTCAGGAACTGGATTCCAAATTGTATTTACTGAGAAAAGCAATTGAAGCGAAACTTAAAGATGAACTGTATGTTGCTAGTCTTTCGAGTCAAACGATGGTCTATAAAGGCATGCTCCGTGCAAAAGAAGTGTCAGCATTTTATACGGATTTGCAGGATGAACGGTTTGTTTCAGCTGTTGCATTAGTGCATTCTCGTTATAGTACTAATACATTCCCAAGCTGGGAACGTGCACATCCAAACCGGATGATTGTACACAACGGAGAAATTAACACGATCCGTGGAAATATGAGCTGGTTTACGGCAAAAGCGAAACATCTTAACGGAGGAAAACTCCCACAGATTATTGATCCGGAAGGCAGCGATTCAGCGATCTTCGATAACGTTCTTGAATTTTTGACTTATCATGGTTTCTCACTTCCTCACGCTGTCATGATGATGGTACCGGAACCTTGGGAAGGTGACAGTGATCTTCCTGACTATTTGCGGAATTTTTATGAATTCCATAGTCGTGTTATGGAACCGTGGGACGGACCGATGGCTCTCGGATTCTGCAACGGTAAGCAAATTGGGGCGATTCTTGATCGTAATGGTCTCCGCCCTGCACGTTATTACATTACAAATGATGATAAAGTTGTCTTTTCATCTGAAGTTGGCGTTGCAGATCTCAAGGCAGAAGATATCAAACAGCGCTGTCATTTAAAGCCAGGGCAACTCTTGCTCATTGATACGGAAAAAGGAAAGATTGTACCCAGTGATGAATTGAAGAAAGAGATTTGCACTTCAATTGACTATCAAGACTTGCTCAATCAATCCGTAATAAAGCTTAACCGAAATCATGGAAACGGTGATCTCCACTCTGATGAACGACGATTGTTTCAACAGAAAGTTTTCGGTTATACGTACGAAGATGTAACAAAAGCCATTCAACCGATGGCTGAACAGGGAAAAGAACCAACTGGATCAATGGGGAACGACACGCCGCTCGCGGTGTTATCGAATAAATCGCAACTTCTCTTTGATTATTTTAAGCAATGGTTTTCACAGGTTACCAATCCGCCGATCGATGCGATTCGAGAAGCTCGGGTTATGTCTAAGATCACTTGGCTTGGGCCTCAGATTAGCTTGCTCGATCCAAGCAAGCACGTAACATCGCAAATTCGCTTGAAACACCCGGTGCTTGATCGTAAAGCATTCCAAGATCTCCACCACCAAAAGTTGAAGACGCGGATTATCGGAACAACATATCCGGCAAAGGAAGGGGAATTTGGCCTTTCAAGTGCTGTTGATCAATTGATTCTTCATGTTGATGAAGTTATCCACGATGGGGCATCGCTGATCATTCTCTCTGATCGCGGAGTTGATGAAAATAGTTTGTCCATCCCATCACTACTCGCAGTGAGTGCACTTCATCATCATTTGATTAAGCAGGGAACTCGTCCTCAAATCAGTTTGATTGTCGATTCGGGTGAACCGAGAGACAGTCATCAAGTAGCGGCATTACTTGGGTACGGTGCGGATGCTGTTCATCCATACTTAGCTCTTGAAACTGTGCAAGCGCTCGTTAACGCAGATCATCTGACAATCGATGAAGAAAAAGCAGAACAAAATTACATCAAGGCTTTGGTCGCTGGGATCGTTAAAATTATGTCAAAAGTCGGCATATCGTCGATCCAAAGTTATCGAGGGGCACAAACCTTTGAAGCTCTAGGCTTATCCAATCGACTCATTGATAAATATTTTGAAGGAACCGTATCGCAAATTGGTGGAATTGGTTTAGACGAAATCGAAACGGAAACAATTCTACGACATAAAAAGGCGACTGAGGAATATCATCAAGGCAGTATGAAACCTCTTGATGCTGGAAGTACTATGCAATGGAGACAAGGCGGCGAACAGCATAAAATTGAACCGCTTATTGTGCACACGCTCCAACAGGCTGCTCGAAATAACGATTACAAACTCTATAAAGACTATGCTGAAATGGTAGATCATGCACCATTTTCAACGATTCGAAGCTTGCTAACTTTCGAGAAAGATCGGAAACCTATCCCTCTGGACGATGTTGAACCCGTTGAAAGCATTTTGAAACGCTTTAAGACCGGTGCAATGTCCTACGGTTCAATTAGTAAGGAAGCACATGAAGCGATGGCGATTGCGATGAACCGGATCGGAGGAAAAAGTAATAGTGGTGAAGGTGGAGAAGATGCTGAACGCTTTACACGTGAGGCAGATGGCACATGGCGTCGAAGCTCCATTAAACAGGTTGCATCAGGACGATTTGGTGTGACGAGCTATTATTTATCTGAAGCAGATGAACTGCAAATTAAGATGGCTCAAGGTGCGAAACCGGGTGAAGGTGGGCAATTACCTGCAGGAAAAGTGTATCCTTGGATTGCAAAAACACGTCATGCAACCACTGGAGTTGCACTAATTTCGCCGCCACCACACCATGATATTTATTCAATTGAAGATTTAGCACAATTAATTTATGACCTTAAGTCCAGTAATCCGAAGGCAAGAATTAGCGTTAAGCTCGTTGCTAAAGGCGGTGTTGGTACGATTGCTGCCGGTGTTGCCAAAGGCAAAGCAGATGTGATCTTAATCAGTGGTCACGATGGTGGCACTGGGGCTGCATCAAAGACGAGTATCAAACATGCAGGATTGCCTTGGGAAATTGGCTTAGCAGAAGCGCATCAAACCTTAATGATGAATGGATTGCGAGATCGTGTCCGTCTTGAAACCGATGGTAAATTAATGACCGGCCGTGATGTGCTCATTGCAGCGTGCCTTGGTGCCGAAGAATTCGGTTTTGCTACGGCTCCGCTTGTTGTACTTGGCTGTCTCATGATGCGCGCTTGTCATTTGGACTCATGTCCTGTAGGTATTGCAACGCAAAATCCTGAATTGCGTAAGAACTTCATGGGGAGTCCGGACCATATTGTTAACTTCATGACCTTCATTGCTGAAGATATTCGTGAACAGTTGGCGAAACTCGGTTACCGTTCCCTTAATGAGGTTGTTGGCCAGGCACATCTATTGAGAATAAAAAAGTCTGTGCATAGTCACTGGAAAGCACGTACGTTGGATCTTTCCGATCTGCTTTACCAAGCAGAGAGCGATGTTTCCAAACGTTATTTTGCTCGTGCTCAGGAACATCACGTAGAACGACGCTTCGATGAACGAAATCTTGTTGCAACATGTTTACCAACTATTGAGAATAAGAAGCCAGTTCATCTTGTCTATAAATTAAAGAATTCAGATCGTACTGTTGGGTCTACACTGGGCTATTTCATCTCACGATCAACAGAAGGAAAAGGACTTCCAGAAGATACAATTACTTTATCCTTTACCGGAAGTGCAGGGCAGAGCTTTGCGTCATTCATTCCAAAAGGCGTGACGATGATCTTGACCGGCGATGCCAATGATTATGTGGGTAAGGGCTTGTCCGGTGGTAAAGTGATCATTAAGTCAGAAGACTTGGATGATATGAGCACAGATCCTCAGGCAATGATGGGAAATGTTGGCCTATTTGGAGCGACGAGCGGAGAGGCGTATATTCGTGGTACTGCTGGTGGACGTTTTTGCGTCCGTAATAGTGGTGCTACAGCCGTTGTCGAAGGTGTAGGTGAAAATGGCTGCGAATATATGACAGGAGGCCGCGTCGTTGTCCTTGGATCTGTTGGCCGTAATTTTGCTGCTGGTATGTCGGGCGGAACCGCGTACATTTTGCCGGATGAGCAACCGGATCAAATGATTCATTATATTAATAAGGAACTGGTTAATATTGAACCATTGACTGATAAGCAGGAACAGGATCAGGTTCACCAATTAATTAAGAATCATTTTGAGCATACGGGCAGTCCAAAAGCTGAACAACTGCTCATGAACTGGGAAACATCCATTCAACGAATCATCAAGATTATCCCACGTGATTATGAAGCGATGCTCGAGAAAATTGAGCAATTTGAAGCACAGGGATTGAACGGAGAACAAGCGAAGGAACAGGCGTTTTATCTAAAAAAACAAGGAAAGTTGAGCGTCCGTAACTCTACTTATCTTCCGGTTTAAATTCAAGATCCAAAGTCATGATTCGGATTAATTTTGAAAGGATGAAGTTGATACAATGGGACAATTAATGGGTTTCCTGAATATAGAGAAAAAAAGTCAAAGCGAACGCAAACCGACTGAACGGGTCTTGGATTGGAACGAGTATAAAATTCCTCTCGTAGAAAGCGATGCAAAGGAACAAGCGGCACGCTGTATGGATTGTGGTATTCCGTATTGCCAAATTGGTACTACGATAAATCGAGGAACAACCGGATGTCCGATTCATAATCTCATACCCGAATGGAACGATCTCGTCTACCATGGTCAATGGAAAGAAGCGTACGAACGGCTAGCGAAAACGAATAATTTTCCGGAATTTACATCAAAAGCATGTCCGGCACCATGTGAAGGGTCTTGTACGGCAGGATTTGTTAGCAGTCCGGTCTCTATAAAGTCAATTGAGCGGGCAATTATCGACCGTGCTTTTGATGAGGGATGGGTCGTTCCAAAACCACCGAAACGACGGACCGGGAAAAAGATCGCGGTGATCGGTTCAGGTCCTGCGGGTCTTGCTTGTGCGGATCAATTGAATAAAATTGGTCATCGCGTCACGGTTTTTGAGCGTTCTGATCGACCAGGCGGATTACTCATGTATGGCATTCCAAGCATGAAGATTGAAAAAGATATTGTGGACCGGCGAATCCATTTGCTCGAAGAAGAAGGTATTATTTTTAAAACGAATGTCGATGTCGGAAAAACCGTCAGCGTTCAGTCATTGAAAGATTCATTTGATGCGGTGATCCTTTGTACCGGTGCAGGAAAACACCGTGATGTAGCGATTGAAGGAAGAGGACTGAAGGGCATTTCACCGGCAATGGAATACCTTACAGCGAGCAACCGTCACTTGCTCTATGGAGAAGCGCTCAAAGCGGACTATGATGCCAAAGACAAGAATGTCATTGTCATTGGCGGTGGGGACACTGGCGAAGATTGTGTCGCAACGGCGATTCGCCAAGGCTGCAAGAGTGTTGTCCAGTTTGGTAAACATGGCAAGTTACCGGAACATCGTACGAACAATAATCCGTGGCCGGAGCATCCGAATGTTTTCTCGGTTGACTATGCCTATGAAGAAGCAGAAGAGGTACTTGGCAAGGATCCGCGTGAATATTATGTGGAAACACAAAAATTTCTTAGTGATGCAGAAGGTCATGTTACTGAGCTCATCACCGGCTCCTTTAAGCAGGATAATGATGACGCATCGGTCAAGAAAAACTGGAAAGCAGATCTTGTACTCATTGCCATCGGATTTCAAGGTGCTGAAGATAAAGTCTTTGATGACTTTGAGATTAACAGAGATTCATCTGGTCGTGTCATTGATGCCGATACAACGAGCTATCAGACGAGCCAAGAAGGTGTCTTTGCAGCAGGAGATGCGCGTCGCGGGGCAAGCTTGATTGTCTGGGCAATCGAAGAAGGTCGCAAGGCTGCAGCCGCAGTCGATCTGTACTTGGACAAAAAAAAGTCACTCGTGCATGAATAACGAGAAAACTACGAGGAAGAGCCGATGTTATTCGGCTCTTTTTTTTTTTGATACGAAGGTCTATAAATTTTTGTTTCAAATGCAGCGAAGATGCGAGATGCCGCTACGGGCCAATAAAATTTGGTAAAATATTTGTAAAGATTAGAACTGCTTTCTCATACATGATTAAAATTACTTTATAATAAGAATGAAGTGCTTGAAATGAGAAAAGAGAGACCTAGGTTGTGGGGGTGAGGACGGTGGCAAAACATAAACTGTTCGCATCGATTACGGTTGGCTTGCAAACAATTGTACTAAAGATCGCTGATCTAACTGAGATGTCGATTCTTGAATATGTAAAGGCGGATGTACTTATCGGTGCGGATATCTATAACCATCAGATGATTGCGTTTCAAACAGTAGATCAAGCATGCCATCAGTTAGGTGGATTTGTTCAGATTATGGATGATTATGGAGTGACAAGCTATCGAGCAGTAGCGGCAAGTTCGGTTTTAGAGGCTAGAAATGCAGAATATGTCAAAGAACAGATTCGTATCAAAACCGGTCTTCATGTCGAATGGCTTGCAAACGCTGAAGAGCGTTTTCTTCATAATCAAGCAGTAGCCTATAATACCAATAAATTTAGTCATTTGATCCGGAAAGGAACCATGCTGATTGATATTGGTTCAGGCAGTATGCAACTTACAGTTTATAATAAGGGTCATTTTATATTCTCACGCAATATAAAGCTCGGTCCGCTCCGTATCCGAGAATTATTAGGTGACTTGGAGAGCAAAACCGGTGACTTTGTGGAAATTATGGAGGATTATATTCGGAGTAAAATTGACGGCTATCACCAATTCGCTCCGAAAGAGGTTACTATTGAAAATTTTGTTCTTGTCGGTACAGACTTGCTCGCATTTAAACAAACGTTTATGGAAAAAAAGAATGACACAATCAGCAGAAAAAGATTTGCGGAATTGTATCAACATATTTTAACCATCCCACCTCAAGTGTTGGCAAAAAAGTATCGTGTGCCCTATGATTCTGCTACCCAATTATTACCATCTGCAATGATCTTGAAGAAGACATTGGAGATCACTGGTGCTCAGAGTATTCTTCTATCCGATGCGGATTTAGCCGACGGTATTCTTGTTCATGAGATGTATCTTATGCATAAAAATATTTTGAATCACTCATTTATAGAGGATATCATTGTGTCGGCACGAAATATCGCTGCACGTTATAACTGCGATGAAACGCATATTCACAGTGTTGAGCTTTTTGCACTCCATCTGTTTGATCGACTTAAACGACTGCACGGACTGGATCGGCGGGACAGGCTCCTTCTTCAATTGGCTGCGATCCTTCAGGACACAGGAAGTTACATTGATATGAACACACATTATGTGCATTCCTATTACATCATTCAAGCTTCAGAAATCATCGGTATATCTGAGCATGAACGGGACATTGTTGCCAATATCGCGCGTTATCATAGTGCTGAAACGCCTTCAAATAACTCATCTGCTTTTCAAAAATTGCCGGTAAAAGATCGATTAACTGCAGCAAAGCTTGCATCGATCCTGCGTATCGCTGATGCGCTTGATGACAGTCGTCAGCAAAAGATTGAGAAAATAGCAGTTTCGTTAAGAAACGAACAGGTGACGATTACTGCACATTCAGATGATGATCTTTCACTTGAGAAGCAGACATTTAGAGATAAAGCGGCATATTTTGAAGAAGTATTTGGTTTGAAACCGATTTTAAGAGGATAGGTGGATGCGCATGGACAAGTTTGATCGTAAGGAGTATTTCAGCAATCGTGAACTTAGCTGGTTGCTTTTTAATGATCGTGTGCTGGAAGAGGCAAGAGACAAGGATAATCCGCTATTGGAACGGGTGAAATTTCTAGCGATCACTGCGAGTAACCTGGATGAGTTCTTTATGGTTCGTGTGGCGTCTTTAATTGACATGGTGAAAGTCGGTTATGACAAACCGGATCCATCCGGTTTGAAGCCTGATCAGCAGCTTTCGGCGATCAGCGAAGCTGCGCACCAGATGATTAACCAGCAATATACAACGTATAATCGAATGCTAAAGAAGCTATTGAATGAGCAGCATATTCATATTCTTGATATTGGCGAATTGTCTCAGAAACAACTTGATTTTATCGAGCATTATTTTACTCGTGAGGTTTATCCGGTACTTACGCCTCTGGCGGTCGATTCTTCTCGTCCTTTTCCGCTTATTCTAAATAAGAGTATTAACATCGCCGCATTTATTCATAAGAAGCACAGTAAAACGGCTCATCGAGAGTTTGTGACTGTACAAGTGCCCAATGTGTTGCCGCGCGTTGTTAAGTTGCCGGACCGAGAGGGACATACAAGTTTCATTCTGCTTGAGAACATTATCAGGAAGCATTTGAACCAGTTATTTGTTGGTTATGAACTCGACGAAGCCTCATGTTATCGTGTGATGCGTGATATGGATCTTGAAGTGGACGAGGAAGACACTGAGGACTTGCTTAAGGAGATTGAGAAACAACTCAGGCTGCGTGAGCGGGGCAGTGTCATTCATCTAGACGTTGAGGCTGGTATTAGTGACCGCTTAGTATCCAAACTGTTTGAACGGCTTTCTGTGAGTGCTGACAATGTCTATCGCGTTAATGGTCCGATCGATCTTACTTTCTTATCCAAACTAGCGAGTCAGATAAATGAACCAGGTGAACTGGTATACCCCTCGCACCGACCATTTGTTCACTATGAACTACTGGAACATTCCATTTTCGATGCGATTCGGGCTAATGATATCTTCCTGCATCATCCTTATGAATCGTTTGATCCGGTGATTGAATTGATTCGTCAAGCCTCAAGGGATCCTCAAGTCTTGGCCATTAAAATGACGCTCTACCGAGTTTCCGGAAATTCACCAATTATTCGTTATTTGGAAAAGGCGGCGGAAAATGGAAAACAGGTTACTGTTCTTGTCGAACTTAAGGCCAGATTTGATGAGGAAAACAACATTAACTGGGCGCAAAAGTTGGAGAAAACCGGTTGTCATGTTATTTATGGACTTGTTGGATTGAAGACGCACTGTAAGATGGCGCTTGTAGTACGCAGAGAAACCGATGGAATCAAGCGCTATATGCATTTTGGAACAGGTAACTACAATGATATTACCGCTCGTTTTTATACAGATATGGGACTCCTAACTTGCAATGAGCAAATGGGGGTCGATGCATCGAATGTGTTTAACATGCTTTCAGGCTATTCGGAACCACCGTATTTCCACAAACTCGTTATGGCACCACTATGGTTGCGCAGTACGCTTCTAGATCTGATTGAGACGGAAATAAAAAATGCCCAGGCTGGACGGCCTGCCTTCATTCGTGCGAAGATGAACGCACTGAGCGATGAAGAAATCATTAAAGCATTGTACCGGGCTTCTGCTGCCGGGGTTTCGATTCAGTTGATTGTGCGGGGAATATGCTGTCTAAGAACAGGGATTCCGGGAATTAGTGATCATATTGACGTACATTCGATCGTCGGCAGATATTTGGAACATAGCCGAATCTATCTTTTCGGAAACGGCGGGGAAACACAAGTCTTCCTTGCAAGCGCTGATTTAATGCCTAGAAATATTAATCGGCGTGTAGAATTGATGTTTCCTATTGAAGACGAGGCGATTAAAACCACGATTATTGATTTATTTAACATGATGATGAAGGATAATGTAAAAACGCGTGTACTGGGAAATGATCATCGTTATGAGAAGCAAGATCGCCGAGGGAAGACACCATTTAATGTGCAGGAATATCTTGCCGACCAAGCTGAACAGCAAACGATGCGACGGGAGCATTCATTGCGTGAGAAACGAATGTTTACGCCGATTAAAGGGCATCACGATGATGACTTGATCAATTCTGAAGAATAATTTTGTCCATTTAAAAATTTATCGACATCATCTGGAGAGAATATTTTCCTATTAGCTGGCGATTTTTCGTTTGTTATGGAAGATTTTCTCTCCTTTTATACATTTTTTTCGTGTTGAATCAAGTGAAAACATGTCTTATTATTAAAGATAGTTTCTAAGAATGAACGAACATTTCACTTGAATTTTAACTATATATTGTGGTATCTTATTATTCATAAACAACATGTTGTGATTGTGGTGAATAAAAAGAAGGAACTACTAATATGAAAGGAGGGGCGTCGAATGCGAATCTTGTACGCAACAATGACCGGCAATGTCAAAAGGTTTTTGGCAAAAACGGGACTTGCACATCAACCGATCAGTAGTGTCGAAAAAATTGACGAACCTTTTGTCTTGGTCACGAACACGATTGGTTTTGGCGACGCTCCTGATCAAGTGAAAGACTTTTTAAGTAGAAATGAACGGAATCTTGTCGCCGTCGCAGCGAGCGGAAACCGGAACTGGGGACGTAATTTTGCACACGCTGCGGATGTCGTGGCGGCAATGTACCATGTGCCTATTTTGTATAAGTTTGAACTTGGCGGGACAGATCATGATGTAATTGAATTTCGAGAGAGGGTGAAGGCACTTGCCGAACGAAGCGACAAAATCAAAATCTTACACTGAATTGAATAATGAGGTGCTGACACGCGGGGAAGACGGTTTTTACCGATTAGATAAAGACAAAGAAGCTATCGATGTCTACATGGAAGAAGTTCGAGAAAAGACGGTGCATTTTGACAGTATTTTGGATCGACTGCACCACTTGGTCAATGAACAATACTACTATAACGTCTTTGCAGAATATGCAGACGAACAAATTGAACAGGTGCACCGTATGGCAGCGGACTATAATTTCCAATTTAAATCTTATATGGCTGTAAGTAAATTTTATCGCGATTATGCCATGAAAACCAATGATAAATCTCACTATCTTGAGAGTTATGCAGAACGTGTCTCGATCGTTTCACTGTTCTTAGCACGTGGAAATTATGAGTTGGCTGTCCGTTTCATGCGTGCGATGATGGAACAACGCTATCAGCCGGCAACGCCGACTTTTTTGAATGCAGGAAAAGCACGTCGCGGAGAAATGGTTTCCTGTTTCCTAATTGAATCGGATGATTCACTGAACTCGATTAATTACATAGAGAGTACCTCCCAGCAACTTTCAAAAATTGGTGGCGGTGTGGCATTGAATCTTTCTAAGATCCGTGCGCGCGGCGAAGCCATAAAAGGTGTTGAAGGTGTCGCAAAGGGCGTTGTGCCTGTTGCACGTAAACTGCAGCTTGGATTCTCTTATGCGGATCAATTAGGACAAAGACCGGGTGCCGGGGCTGCCTATTTAAATATTTTTCATTGGGATGCACCAGAATTCTTGGATACGAAAAAGGAAAATGCTGATGAAGATATTCGACTCTCGACACTTTCGATCGGTCTGATTGTCCCTGGAAAATTCTTTGAACTCGCGGAAGCAGGCGAACCATTCTATATGTTTGCCCCATATACGGTGTATAAGGCATACGGGAAACATCTAGATGATATGGACATGGATGAAATGTACGACAAGCTTGTTGCTAATCCTGCAGTGAAAAAGAAAGTTGCAGATTCGCGTGAGTTCTTAAATCTGATTGCTCAAATGCAGATGCAATCCGGTTATCCTTATATTTTCTACAAAGACAATGCTAACAAGAACCATCCGTTGCACCGTCTTGGCGATATTAAAATGTCCAATCTCTGTACTGAAATTTTCCAGTTGCAGGAAACGTCTACGATTAACGACTATAATCAGCCAGATGAAATTCGTCGCGATGTGTCATGTATTCTGGGCTCCCTGAACATTGTTAATGTGATGGAAACCGGTGAGATTCGTGATTCTGTACATGCAGGAATTGAAGCATTGACTCAGGTTAGTGAGATGACCGATATTTCTAATGCACCTGGTGTCAGCCTTGCCAACCGTGAATTGCATTCCGTAGGTCTTGGGGCAATGAATCTCAATGGATACTTGGCGAAGAATCAGCTTGCTTATGAATCCGCAGAAGCACGTGATTTCGCTCGTACCTTTTTCTCGCTCGTGAATTACTACTCCATTGAAAAATCAATGTTAATTGCTAAAGACCGTGGAAACACATTCAAAGGATTTGAAAAATCGGACTATGCGGATGGCTCATATTTTACGAACTATGAACAAGAATTTTTCGCACCGAAGACGGAAAAAGTTGCAGCACTATTCGAAGGGATCCATATCCCGACGACGGAAGAATGGTCGGCACTGAAAGAGAAGGTAGCGAAATACGGCTTATATAATGCTTATCGCTTGGCAGTTGCGCCAACGCAATCGATCAGTTACGTACAGAATGCCACAAGTTCAGTGATGCCGGTTGTAAACATTATTGAACGTCGCAAATATGGTAACAGTGAAACCATCTATCCGATGCCATTCTTGTCCCCGCAGACAATGTGGTACTACAAATCAGCATATCAGACCAATCAATTTCGCGTGATCGACATGATTGCTGAAATACAGCAACATGTTGATCAAGGGATTTCAACGATCCTCTATGTGGACAGCATGACCAGCACAAGACAATTAGCAAGGCTCTATGTGTACGCGCACAAAAAAGGATTGAAATCTCTCTACTATACAAGAACACAGCTCCTGTCGCCTGAAGAATGCACAGCTTGCTCAGTCTGATGAGCATAGATCGAGCTTATATAATCATAGATAATGAAGGATGGATTGTTTAGATGAAAGCCATTAACTGGAACAGCAGCGACAATCAGGTCGCGAAGGTTTACTGGAAACAAAACATTAACCAGTTCTGGACAGAAGAAGCTTTTAAAGTATCACGAGATTTGGCTGACTGGTCGAAGATGAACGATGATGAACGCACAACCTATGTCGAAGTATTATCCGGGCTTACGGGGCTTGACCGTGAACAAGGGGATAACGGCATGCCATTGGTTGCGATTCATCATGATAATATGCATGAACAGGCGGTTTTCGCTTGGATGGGCATGATGGAGCATATTCACGCAAAGTCATATTCTCATATTTTTTCGACATTGATTTCGTCAAAAGAGACCGCACATTATCTTGGTGAGTGGGTGAATCAGCAACCCGAACTTCAGGAAAAGTATCGCTTAATCGCGCACTGGTATAACCAGCTTTATGACAAACGCGAAAATGTGACGCCGTTCAAGCGTTATATGGCGATGGTTGCTTCTGTATTTCTTGAAAGCTTTTCATTCTACAGTGGTTTCTTCTATCCGGTATTCTTATCCGGACAAGGTCACATGATTGCAAGCGGTGAGATCATTCGCAAAATCATTCAAGACGAATCGATCCACGGAAGTTTTACAGGAATGGTCGCACAGCGTTTGTACCGTGATGAACTTACAGATGAAGAACGACAAACTGCCGATTACGAAAGGGAAACACTTCTTGACAAGTTGATTGAAGTTGAGAAAAGATATACAGCTAAGATCTATACAAAGATCGGACTTGTTGAAGACGTGATGAACTATGTGTACTATAATGCGAATCGGGCTCTGCAGAATTTGGGCTATGATGATAAGTATGAGCATGCACCGGTCAGTCAAATTGTCTTGAACGGTATCGACACGAGCACGATTAATCATGACTTTTTCTCGACGAAAGGCGACTATGTTGTTCCTCTGAATATTGAACCGTTAACTGACGAAGATTTTAACTTCGATAATGTATAAGTTGCTGGAAAAGTTCCGTTCCTTAAGTGGTTCGGAACTTTTTTGCACAACAAGCAGAATAAAAGTTCATCTTGAAAGGTAATGTAATTTTGATATAGACTTGGAATAGTTTCCTAGATTTCTTTATGAGACTGTCCGAAAAGAAAAGTATCAGCGAATGATTATGGTTGATGAAGTTTGTTAATGGAGGTAAGTTGTTGTGGTCCCTCAATGGATAAAGAAAAGCTTTGTTGCCTGTATTGCTCTATTAACCTTTGGTACGGTCATACCGACGCTACCGGCGCATCATCTTGAAAAACAGAATGATAAGCAAAATGTTCAGAAGACGAAGGCGCCTGAATCAAAAATCGGCTTCGGTAACCATACGAGCGACCACGAGACAGCGGAGCTTCCATGGAGTAGTACTTCAACTGCTGATCTTTCAAAGTCAGAACTGATTGATCGTTTCTCGAGATACGCATTTAATGAGGCAGAAAAGCAAGGTTTGAATAAATTCGGAACTCGGATTGCGACGCGAATAAATCATCAATATTCAGAGCAAATTGTGCCGGGATTCGCACAAGCAATACGTGAGGTCAGTGACGCTCATGATTCGGCTTGGGTTCGAGAACTGGCTGTTACGCATACACCGGCATCAGGTTTAGGTGAGCGAATTCTGCATGTCTATAACAAGCAGACAGGATCAGAAATTTTGAAACTGCATGTGCGCCGTGATCATCCGCCACTAGATGGGTACTACTTTAATTTCCACTATCATACGGCATTTGATGGCTTTCAGAAACATCATGAACTTAAAACAATCTATTGGGGAAAAAACATGCCACCAAAATGGAGAGCATGAGAAGAAGCGACCGGAGCAAATGCTGCTCCGGTTTCTTGTTCAAAAATAAGAACGTAATAATAGAGCAACGATGCGAGACACCTATAGGATCGGGTGCCTGCGAAACCGCAGATTTTTGGCTGTTGGATCAGGCTTACGGTGCGCCCGCGACAAGCGAGCATTCGAATTCGAAGGCAGTTTTTCCCCAGTGTTTTTCTCATACTCGCTAACTATTAACGATAGTTATGCTGGTAGGAAGGGATCAAAACCAATGGATGCCGTGACATCAGCCATGATCCGGTAACCGATAGGATTTGGATGGATGTGATCAAAACTGAGCAATTGAGGTTCATTGCCAGTAAATGCATGATAGATGTCTGCAACGCGAACGAAAGGATACTGCTCCAGCTCCTCAAGATGTCTGTTATAATCTTCAAGCCATTCGTTCGTATTCGGAATATAGAAGAGCGGGTTATATAGGTTCAGGATCCGAATCATGTATGGTGCTGACTGTTCCGAGTGAAGGGCAGTAATTCGTTGAATCATTTGTTCAATATAAAATAAACTTTGCTGTGAAGCTAGGCGAACAGCTGAAAAATCTCCTGTTCTTAGCCAATGTCTTCCGGCACGGAGAAAGTCATTTCCACCCCCTGTCAATGTAATAAATTGAGCATGTTGAATGGCTTCACGAACATTCGGTTGTTGACTATAACTGAATAGATCAACTGTGGTCGCCCCATTCTTCGCAAAAACACGTTTCATTATCGGCATCTGGCAGTATGCTTCAAGTGCTTGCTGATAAAGCTTTACAAAATTCGGTTGAAATAGAGTAGAACCAACCCCGACGGTCAATGAATCACCGAGCGCGACATAAAGTGGACGCGCACTCATTCTGTTCACCTCCGATCAAGCTTATTATGCTACTAGTGTATTCAAGGAGCGAAACGGGGTTCAGTGTGAGAATAAACAAAAACAGCGTCCACATGTGAAACACAGTGAGACGCTGTTTTCTTTTGGGATCGTCAATTTTTCAGAAAAGAGGATTAGTTGCCGATGAATTCCTGTGTCCAATAGGAGCCGTAAGATCCGCCTTGGACATAGCCGACGCCGATCGTTGTATAGCTGGCATTTAGTATATTGGCACGGTGGCCAGGGCTATTCATCCAACCATTCACAACTTCCTCAGGAGTTTTCTGTCCTGCTGCGATATTTTCGCCGGCACTTCTGTAAGTAATTCCAAATTGTTTCATCATATCAAATGGAGAACCATAAGTCGGAGACTGATGATCGAAATAGTTCTTATCGCTCATATCCTGAGATTTTGCACGTGCCATTTTTGATAGTGTGCTATTGTCTGCTTTCAATGGTTTGAGTCCAGCTTTCGTTCGTTCCTGATTCGTCAAGTCGACAACCTTTTGCTCAAAAGCGTTCATTTGGCTATTTGATGAAGGTTGATTTCCTGTATTTGACGAATTATTATTTGCTGCTGGTTGCTCAGATTTCTGAGGCTCTGCTTTCTGTGGTGTTTCTGTTTTAGGTGCGTCTGCCTTAGGTGCTTCTGCCTTAGGAGTCTGTTCCTTTTGAGGTGTTGGCGTTGCTACTTTCTCTGGTGTCTGAGCGTCTGCTTGGTTCTGAATTTGTTCCTGAAGTTGTGTAAGATCAAGTGAAATACCAAGTTTACTCAATAATTCATTGAGATCCGGCAGTTGCTGATCTTTCAACTTCCAAGGGTTAAGCAAATTCGTAAATGCTTGTGGGCATGTTTTCTCCTGTGGCTGAGTAGCTGCGTGCGCTTGGCCTCCTGAAACAAGTGGTAAGGCTAGCATTCCTGCGAGTGTTAAACCAATTACTTTCTTTTTCATTGTGTAACTCCCTCCTTGGTTCATAATCTTCGGGATTAGGAGGTTTGTAGTGGGGTAAAAAATAGAATTACATGATGTTACCAGATTTGTGGAAGAAGGAGCCAGTTTCGTAGATTTAGAAAGATGGCACAGTTAATGGGATAGAAATGCGATAGACAATATTAAATCTGGATATGTTCGAGGATCATGTGAGATGATGAAATCTCTTGATTAAGGATCATAT
Organism: Sporolactobacillus kofuensis; assembly: GCF_024125425.1. Lineage (GTDB taxonomy): Bacteria > Bacillota > Bacilli > Bacillales > Sporolactobacillaceae > Sporolactobacillus > Sporolactobacillus kofuensis. The sequence goes on along the minus strand of NZ_JAMXWN010000008.1, from coordinate 64,131 downwards.
AGTGCATCACCTACCATTATTATTGTCGAAAATGTTACCATTTCCCGGGAAATGGATATCTTCGGTCGAAAAAGAGCACATTCAGGACTAGCGTAATAATACCTTTGGATCGATAGATAATCGCACAGTTAATTTGTCGATTATTATAAAAAATAAAAAGCACCATTCTCCATTGAGAATGATGCAAAAGTAGGGCTAAAGGGGCTTATTTAGGAAATTGTTGTTGTGCGTATTGGGTGAATTGCTGCTGTGTCTGTTGTATCTTTTGAGGATCCTGGGATTCAAACTTATACCAGCCCTTGTTGAACATCAGATTATAGAGGTCTCGTTGATACTCGGATGTTTGATCAAACACAGACTTAATATCTTGGTACAGCTCTTGGTGGCTGGCTTCCTGAAGGGCATGTACATAAGAAGTACCCAAATACTTTTCACTAAGCAGTACATCATTTAGATAATCACGATCATTCATTTGTACTGTTTTTTGAATTTGGGTTTCTTTATTCTGGATCATCATGGATTGAACCGGCTGTTTTTCCATTATTGCATCACGCCTCCTGCCATTTGTGTTGCTTGGGCATGCTTGCCAAGGTGGTTAAGGATTGACTGATAGTGGCGGATGTGAAGCTGACAGGTCCGATTCATTGCTTGAATGACATCTTGATCTTGACACATTGAAGCATAGGCATGGGCTTTTTTTATTATTTCAAGATTCCACGAAAGCATATCTTCAATGTACGCAAAATCCTTGGTCGACAAGAAAGCCGGCGGTTGTGCAAAATTCATTGGAGACTGCCCGCTCTGTTGCTGCATATTCATGTGATGTTCACACTCCTAATATTTGTATGGTGGCGGTGCTCGTTCTTATTATGTCCTTTGTGTTGTGAAAAAATTGAAAGTACGCATGACGATTTGTCAATATGATGAAAAGATTTTTGAATATCATGGTTGAGTAGGTATAATTAATTAAGCAAAAAAGAAGAAAGGGTGGATGATCTTGCTGACGATGTACAGTTATCCAACTTGTGGTACGTGTCGTAAGGCAAAGAAGTGGCTGAACGATCACGCGATTGCCTATCATGAAATCAACATTTCTCTAGATCCACCGAATCGGGAAGCGCTTCATCGCTTCATCCGGCAGAGTGGTCAACCCATCGGCAAATTTTTCAATATAAGCGGTAAACGTTATCGTGAACTCGGCATTAAAGAAAAGAAAAAAGTTGAACCGGAAGAGAATTGGCTCGATTGGCTAGCCGCTGATGGCATGTTAATTAAACGGCCGATCCTTTCAGATGGAGAAAAAACGACTGTTGGGTTTAGTGAAGCGCTGTTTGAAAAGGAATGGGGAAATAATCAGTAATCGAATAAGAGAAAAACAATCGTTTTTTCCATCTCTTTTTACGCTATAATAAAGAGGACATATCCACTTTGAAAGACTTGAAATTATGGCTGATCACTGAAAACGGAGGCAGAATAATGAGTGTACCTAAAGAATTGTTTTATTCCAAAGATCACGAATGGGTTAAGAAAGAAGCGGACGGGAAAGTCCGGATTGGGATTACAGAATTTGCTCAAAAAGAACTTGGAGACATTGTCTTTGTTGAACTACCTGAAATAGGTGCAGAACTCAATGCTGGCGATTCATTTGGTAGTGTTGAATCTGTAAAAACCGTTTCCGAACTCTATGCACCCGTCAGCGGTACGGTTACTGAAGTTAACGAAGACTTGGAGGATTCACCCGAATTCGTAAATGAATCGCCTTATGAAAAAGCTTGGATGATTGAACTTGACTCAGTAGACGAATCGGCATTTGATGATCTTCTTGATGCTGAAGCTTATGAAAAGCTGATCGGCTGATCCGAGAGATTGCACCAATGCGTGCCAGTTTAACTGGTTTCTCCTTAATATTATGATTCGCTCATAAAACTTAACAACCCTTGTCATCTTTTTGTTACCAGATTGTCGCTTTCAATTCGACAGGAAGCCATGGTATAAAAGAGACAAGGGTTTTTCCTGTTTTCGACAAAATTCATACGATCAGACATTAACAAAAGTTTTTGACAATAGTTATTCCTGTAGTTTGGACATGTTATGTTAGGGAAAAGATGGATGGATATTCAAAAGTCCGGGGGGAATCGTTGTCGACTCTTTTCGTCAACTTATTTCTTTGACCTTATCAGCCCCCTTTGTCCTCCCTTATGACTAAACTCTAGAGATCAAAGCGAGAGGTGACTATTTTGATGAGCGCAAACCAGCTTACTTTAGGCGGAGCGTTTAATATTTCGCTTGAAACGAATATATATCAGGTACAACAGGGTGATGAAACCCTGAGAAACTCAATTATTGAATCTTACCAGCCTTTTATAAAAAAGGTTGTTTCTAAAGTATGCAATCGATTTATTGATCAGACAATGGATGAATTCAGCATCGGCCTTGTTGCTTTTAACGAAGCCATTAATCAGTATCAAAAAGGGCAGGGAAGTAAATTTCTGACTTTTGCAGATATGGTTATACGTCGTAGAATTATCGACTTTATTCGCAAAGAATCAAGACAAGTTCGTCATATATATCTCGAACAAACAAAGCCTACTGATGAGAATGCCATGGAGGAGAGCTTTATTGAGCAACAGGCAGCAATAGACTATTATGAAGAAGAGTGCCGCATGAATGAACGCTTAGAACAAATTGAGAGCTATCAGACGCTTTTGCTGGATTACGGGATTACTTTTGACGTGCTGAGCAAGCACTGTCCGAAACATGCGGATGCTCGTGAAAATGCTAAAGTCTCGGCAAAACGGCTTGTCGAGCACACGGAATTGGTGAACTATTTAAAAAAGAAAAAACAATTACCGATAAAAGATTTGTTGCAATTTGTTTCATGTAGCCGCAAAACCATTGAAAGGAATCGAAAGTATATAATAGCATTATCGTTGATTTATATCGGCGGATTCAGTGCATTAAAGTCATATATTGAGCCGGAGCTTGAATCGGTTCATTGACTGAGAAAGGTGGGGAGTGAAACTGATCAATCAGGGTGTGCTCGTGTCTAAAAAGGGACGGCGCGCAGTTGTTCTGACTAACGACGGCGACTTTAGAGCGGTTAGACTGCGACGTTCGGTGAACCTTTCGGTTGGACAGACTGTTTTGCCCAAACACCTTGTTCAATTTCATCTTTTTCCCCATTCTATTCTGACACCGGTGATCGCGCTAGGATTGTCCATCCTATGTTTTCTGCCTCTTTCTCATAGCACTTATGCACCACCAGGACCGGTGGCAGCATACATCTATTTTGATTTAAAAGCGAGTGTAGAAGCAAGCGTGAATCGAGATATGCAGATTATATCCGTGCAACCTTTAAATGATGAGGGTGTGCAACTCCTTAGAGAATTACCGGTGACCCAGAATATGTCCTTCCAGAAATTTAGTACTGCTCTCTTTTCAACACTGAGGAGTGGGGAACATAAGAAGAATCGTTCACTCTGGTTAATTACGACGGTCTTGACAGATCAAGTCAGTCATCCTCAACAGTCATTATTTGCTCATCGATTGGTTACAACATTTAATACTGGGGCACAAGAGTTAACTCAGGCAAACAACTCTGGAATCGAATGGCTCCATACAACTGTTGAGCGTAAAAAAGATGCCGAAGCACGTGGCTTATCCGTAGGTAAATATTTACTTTATCTTAAGGCTAACGCTTATGGAAAAACATTGACCATTGATGATGCACGGCGCTTATCCGCGGCGCAAATGCAACAGATGTCTACGACCATTTCGTTGCCTTGGAGCACGTTAATCAGGCAAAATGACCGTATTCAGGAACACCAAGCACCAATTGAGAAAGCGTCTTATAAGATGAAATACGTCGAACCTGTATTCCAAGACTCATCGCTTCGTGATGGTCAAATCAAAGAACAAGACACAAGCAGTTATCTATATCCTGCGAGCCCGACAGCAGGTTATGCGTAATGAGTTCATTCCAAGGCGCAATGGATCTGTCCCATTCCAATGATAGAAGAACCCAAACGAGAACGTTTCGCTTGGGTTCTTGTTGTTGGCGCTGTTCATTTCCAGTCGAAGTCATTGATCTTTTTGCCATCAATACGAATTTTGCACTTCAGGCACATCTGGATCCAAAGAAGGATGCATTAATTCTTGAAGGTGCATCTTCTCCTTACGCGAATATTATCGCTGTACGTAAAGGCGATCAAAATAAGAAAGCCATCAAGGATTTAGTTCAAGTCCTTCACTCAAAAACAATTCAAGACTTCATCACCAAACATTATAAAGGAGCGGTACTGCCGGTCTCTGAATAAATGATTAAAAGATGAGAATCGCTCAGCATTTTGCCGGGCGATTTTAATTTTAGCAATTGATTATAATAAGGAACATAAATGCTCGTGACATATTTTTTTCGTTCTTTTTATGTTTATTGAAAACAGCGGTATAATACGGATACATACCTTTGCGCTAAATCATGCGGATTTCTATGTGTTGCTATCTATTTACATCTGATATAATATGATAATGAGAATAGATTGAGAACGACTTTCAATCCGCATAAGACCATAAAGTACTGGAGGTTTTAAAATGACTGTACCGGAATTGAAAATAAACGACCTTCACGTTTCTGTTGAAGGCAAATCCATTGTTAAAGGTTTTGATCTTAATATGAAGGGCGGAGAAATCCATGCCCTGATGGGTCCAAACGGAACAGGTAAATCAACTGTTGCCTCTGCACTTATGGGGCACCCAAAATATAGTGTAACTTCAGGGCAAGCACTACTTGATGGAGAAAATCTTCTTGACATGTCGGTAGATGAACGCGCCCGCGCGGGTATGTTTCTTGCAATGCAGTATCCAAGTGAAGTGAGTGGCGTTACCAATGCTGATTTTCTTAGAACAGCAATCAACGGCAGACGTGGAGAAGGCAATGAAATTCCACTGATGAAATTCATTAAAACCCTTGATAAGAAGATGCAAATGTTGGAAATGGATCAGGCATTTGCTGAACGCTATGTGAATGAAGGTTTCTCTGGCGGTGAGAAAAAGCGTAACGAGATTCTTCAATTAATGATGTTGGAACCGAAATTTGCAATTCTCGATGAAATTGATTCCGGATTGGATATTGATGCCTTGAAATGGGTAGCAAAAGGTGTCAATTCAATGCGCTCAGAAAATTTCGGATGCTTGATCATTACACACTATCAACGACTCCTGAACTATATTAAGCCAGATAAGGTACACATCATGATGCAAGGCCGGATTGTAAAAACCGGTGGCCCTGAACTTGCTTTGCAACTGGAAAAAGAGGGCTATGACGGTATGAAGGCTGAGCTTGGCATTACTGATGATGAAACGGTTGAAGCCTAATAAATAAATGTGAAGGAGGGTTGACTATGTCTATGCAGTTGCAAAATCTTCCCTTTGATTCGGAAGATATCGCAAAATTTTCTAGAGATCGAAATGAACCGAACTGGTTCTCAGAACTACGGATGAAGGGCTTAAACTTGGCAGAAGAACTGCCGCTTCCTAAGCCCGAGAAGACAAGAATTGCCGATTGGAATTTTACTGATTTTAATTATGATACGAGTAGTGCCGCAGTCAACAACTTGAGTGACCTTCCTGAAGATATTCGCCGACTAATGAATAACGGTGATGGAGCTGGAAATGTGCTTGTTCATGTGAATAGCTCAGCTGTTTATCATCATCTTTCTCAGGAACTTATTGATCAAGGTGTTATCTATACGGATCTTGCGACAGCTTTGCGGGATCATAGTGATTTGTTTGCAAAGTATTATTTCAAGACGACATCCATTAAGAAACACAGACTGACTGCGTTGAATGCTGCACTCGCTAATGGGGGATCCTTTCTTTATATTCCTAGGAATGTTGTGATTTCCGAACCTGTTCAGGCTGTTTACTATCAGAATGCACCATCTGCCGGTCTCGTTGCACATACAGTTGTGGTTGCTGAACAAAGCAGTGCGGTTACCTTTGTTGAGAGCTATCTCTCTGATCCAATTGTTGGAAAAGGTGTTGCAAACATTGTCAGTGAAGTGGTTGTTGGTGAGAACGCACAAGTTAAGTATGGTGCAGTCGATGAATTCTCAGATCAAATGATTACTTATGTAAACAGGCAGGCAGAAGTAGCAAGGGACGGTAGTATTCAGTGGGCGCTCGGTCAAATGAATGACGGCAATACGTTATCGGAAAACGCAACAAACCTTCAAGGTGATGGTGCTGCTGCCGACATTAAAGCAGTAAGTATTGGCAGTGGATCCCAGAAACAGAATTTTGATAATTATGTACGTCATGTGGGCAAAGCGACAAAAAGTCAATTGCTTGTCCGTGCTGCACAAAAGGATGCATCAAATTCCATCTTTAACGCGCGGACCAAAATCGAACACGGTGCCTCAGGAGCTGACGGCGAACAAACGCAACGGGTACTGATGCTTAGCGATCAAGCACGTGGGGATGCAAATCCTATTCTGTTAATTGACGAGTACGATGTCATTGCAGGACATGCGGCATCCGTTGGCCGCGTTGACCCGGATCAGCTGTACTATTTAATGAGCCGCGGTATCAAACAAGAAACGGCAGAGAAGCTCATTGTTGAAGGATTCCTTGCACCAATCGTTGACTTGCTTCCTATTGAGGGTGTTCGTAAGCAGCTTGCAACATTAATTGAAAGGAAAGTTGGCTAATGGACATTCAATCAATTCGGCAAGACTTTCCTATTCTTAATCAACAAGTGAACGGACACAAGCTCGTCTATCTAGACAATGCAGCGACTTCTCAGAAACCAACATCTGTGATTCAGACGATGGTTGACTACTATGAAAAATATAACTCGAATGTTCATCGCGGGGTTCACACTTTAGGAACACTTGCAACGGATCGCTACGAGGAAGCACGTGAGAAAATTCGTCGCTTTATCAATGCAAAAAGTGAGAAGGAAATCATTTACACAACCGGAACAACTCAGAGTCTTAATTTGATCGCATACGGATACGGAATGGCAAATTTGCATAAGGGTGACGAAATAGTGATCACTCCAATGGAACATCATGCCAATTTGATTCCTTGGCAACAAGTTGCCAAAAAGACAGGCGCAATTCTTCGTTATTTTCCTATGGAATCCGATGGAACGCTCGATCTCGAAAAGGTTAGAGCAACGATCACAGATCAAACGAAAATCGTCTCGGTTACGGAAGTTTCTAATGTATTGGGTACGGTCAATCCGGTTAAAGCCATTGCGAAAATCGCTCATGATCATGGAGCAATCATGGTTGTTGATGGTGCACAAAGTACGCCACATATGTCCGTTGATGTTCAGGATCTTGATGCAGATTTCTTTGCTTTCTCGGGACATAAAATGCTCGGACCAACAGGTATCGGTGTCCTCTATGGCAAACAGATGTTACTGGAAAATATGGAACCGGTTGAGACCGGCGGTGAGATGATTGATGAAGTCGGCTTCCAGAGCGCCACTTGGGCAGAGCTTCCTTGGAAATTAGAGGCTGGCACCCCACATATTGCAGGTGCAATCGGCCTTGGTGCTGCTATTGATTATTTGGAGTCAATCGGTATGGATGACATTCAGCAGTATGAAGAACAATTGTCAGAAAAAGCATATGAAGTTCTTTCAAATATGGACGGAGTTACTGTCTATGGTCCGGGTAAACGTTCAGGACTTGTTTCCTTTAATATTGACGGCGTGCATCCACATGATGTATCCACGGCGCTTGACTCTGAAGGAATTGCTGTACGCGCAGGACATCATTGTGCACAACCACTGATGAGTTGTCTGAGATGTGAATCCACTGTACGTGCAAGCTTTTATTTCTATAATTCAGAAGATGAAATTGAAGCTCTGGCTAGAGGAATTAAAGAGACAAAGGAGTTCTTCGGACATGTTGTTTAACAATCTTGATCAGCTTTACCGATCAGTGATCATGGACCATTACAAGAAACCACGAAATCGTGGTGAACTTGAAGGCGAACATTGTGTAACTGTCAACATGAACAACCCATCATGTGGGGATAAAATTCAGATTTCACTTGAACTGAAGGACAATAAGGTTGTTGATGTGAAATACATGGGTACCGGTTGCGCCATCAGTCAATCTTCTGCTTCCATGATGACTGAAGCCATCAAAGGTTTGCCCATTGAAAAAGTTCATCAATTAACCTTTGATTTTTCCGAAATGGTTCAAGGACATGAGCATAATGATGATTTAGATCTTGGCGATGCCGAGGCACTTCATGGTGTCTCACAATACCCAGCACGCATCAAATGTGCGACGCTTGCATGGAAAGCCGTAGAGAAAGCACTGCGTGAGGCAGATAAAGAAAAAGCACAACAATAATCCAACAATTTTGTGAATTGTGGTACACTTGTTTTGTAACCATGATCCTGACTTTTGAATGAAACGGTATGATCCCGTGATATATGGCGATGAGCAAAACATCGCACAATTCTGTAATGAAAAAGGAGGAATCCGGTGATGGCAACAGAACAACAAAAATTGCCTGAAATTGAAGAATACAAGTATGGTTTCCGGGAAAAAGATGTCTCTGTGTTCCGTACAAAGCGTGGTCTGACCGAAGATATTGTGCGCGAAATTTCCAAGAAGAAAAATGAACCGGAATGGATGTTGAATTATCGCCTTAAAGGGCTTCATCACTTTTATAAAAGACCAATGCCACAATGGGGTGCTGATCTGAGCGGCTTGAATTTCGACGATCTGACTTACTATGTTAAGCCGGTTGAGAATCAAGGGCGTTCATGGGAAGAGGTACCAAGCGAAATCAAGGATACCTTTGATAAATTAGGTATTCCTGAAGCTGAACGTAAATATTTGGCTGGTGTTTCTGCCCAATATGAATCCGAAGTTGTCTACCATAGCATGAAAGAAGAGCTTGAAAAAGATGGGGTTATTTTCCTTGATACGGATACAGCCCTGCAAAAGCATGAAGAACTCTTTAAGCAATATTTTGGTAAAGTCATTTCATTTGCCGATAATAAGTTCTCGGCCCTAAACGCTGCATGTTGGTCCGGCGGCTCCTTTGTTTACATTCCAAAAGGGGTTGTTTGCAAGACACCGCTTCAAGCGTATTTCCGTATTAACTCAGAAAGCATGGGACAGTTTGAACGTACGTTAATTATTGTTGACCAAGGTGCGTCTGTTCATTATGTAGAAGGTTGTACAGCGCCTGTATACTCCAGCAGTTCATTGCACAGCGGGATCGTTGAGATCTATGTGTGCAAAGATGCTTATTGTCGCTATACGACGATTCAGAACTGGGCAAATAATGTCTATAATTTGGTTACGCAACGTGCCATTTGTGAAGAGCATGCAACGATGGAGTGGGTGGATGGCAACATCGGCTCTGCAGTCACGATGAAATACCCTTCAGTTGTATTAAAAGGTGAAGGGTCCCGAGGAAGTACGTTAACAATTGCGATTGGTGGAAAGGGTCAGAATCAAGATTCTGGGTCGAAGATGATTCACCTCGCTCCAAATACGTCGTCCACCATCATTTCAAAATCGATTGCGAAGAATGGCGGTAACGTTACTTATCGAGGAAAAGTACACTTTGCGCCTAATGCGAAGAATTCACGCTCACATATTGAGTGCGATACATTAATTATGGATGACAAATCGACTTCGGATACTATTCCTTACAATGAGGTGCTCAATAAAGACATCTCGATGGAACACGAAGCAAAAGTATCTAAAGTTTCTGAAGAGCAGTTGTTCTATTTGATGAGCCGCGGTTTGACAGAACAAGAAGCGACGGAAATGATTGTCATGGGCTTTATTGAACCCTTTACGAAAGAACTGCCAATGGAATACGCCGTAGAAATGAACCGTCTCATTAAATACAACATGGAAGGTTCGATCGGCTGATTAAGAACCTATTTCTTGCATACCTTTCAATTCGCTGTGAAGCGAGTTGGAGGGTTTTGTTTTTTTTCGTAAATAGGCAGGAAAGACTTTGCATACAACTTGACAGAGATCAAGAGCATAAGACTAAAATAGATACGGAGCGCGGAGAATAGACAATGCGCAACCGAAGTTGTGGATTCGTTTTTTCATTTAGGAGGCATAAGTTTGATTACACTCCATTTTTTACATACTAATGATATTCACAGCCATCTTCATTCATGGGGCTGTCTCGTTCGTTATCTGAATCAAGAGCGGCAGCATCTTAATGAAATCGGGGAACCTTTTTTAACCGTTGATCTTGGTGATCACATGGATCGTGTTCACCCGTTGACTGAAGGATTACTTGGTGTCGGCAATGTTCAATTACTGAATGATGCTGGTTATGATGTGGTCACAATCGGAAACAATGAAGGGATTACGTTTACAAAAGAACAAATTAGCGCCGCATATCTGATGCGCCATTTTCAAATTGTACTTGCTAATCTGTATGATCAAAGAACAGGGGAGCGCCCAGAGTGGTGTAGACCCTATGTGATTCATAAAATGCAAGGTGTTCGGGTGGGAATGATTGGCTTAACAGCAGCATTTCCTCCATTCTATAGCCAATTAGGATGGACCATTAAGGATCCATATTCTGAACTGAAACGCATAGTAGAGCAGATCCGAGCAGATGTGGATGTACTCGTTTTGCTATCACACGTTGGGCTACCCTTTGATCAGCGTGTCGCAGAAGAGATTGGTGGCATCGATGTGATTATCGGCGCACATACCCATCATGTGCTTGAACAAGGCATGCGTGTTGGGCACACCTTAATTGCGCAAGCAGGAAAATACCTCAAATATGCCGGTCATATTGTCGTTGACTACGATGAACAAGCAAAACGGATTGTGCATAAGGGCGCGGACCTGATAACGATCCGTGAACCTTCTGATTCGTTAGCAGACCGTGAAGTGGCGAAGCTCACTGAAAAAGGCATCGCGAATATGCAAAAGGTTGTCGCTAATCTGGATCATCAACTACCGGTTGATTGGTTTAAAGAGAATGAATTAAACACACTCATGGCCGATGCACTTAGGATGTGGTGTGATGCGGAAATTGGTCTGGTAAACGCAGGGGTGATCTTAGATGGTCTACCCAAAGGTCCGGTGACAAAATATAGTGTTCATCGGATCTGTCCGCATCCAATCAATCCGTGTAGAGTGGAAATCTCCGGTGAGGAAATCATTGAAATGATACGGATTGGATTATCAAAATCATTCCAAAATTATGAGCTAAAGGGCTTTGGTTTTCGGGGCAAACTTATTGGGAAATTGATTTTCAGTCATTTGACTTACGAAACAAGTGGAATGGAACCGATTAATGTGCGAATCAATGATCAGCCCATACAACTTAAGAAACACTACAGCATTGGTACCATTGATATGTTTACCCTAGGTTCTTTACTTCCACCGATCGTAAAGGCAAAACACCGATTTTATTTACCGGAAACATTGCGCGATTTACTTGGCTGGGTACTCACGAAATAGATGGGACATTAGTCACTTCCTTTATCATCTCTCCATAGGATAAATGAGGAGGGAGGCTTGAATATGATTGATGTACAACCGATTACTATTGATGGTGCGCTTTATCAAGGAGTCAGTGTATCCTTACCTAAAACAACGCTGATTGTCATTACAGGGAAGACAGGCTACATTATGTGCGGCGCACTTGACGTGCAGTTACTTAATAATAAATTAGCCGATCGAGATATCGTTGCCGGGAAAGCAGTTGGCGTACGTACAATTGATGATCTTCTTGAAGCACCGCTTGCCGAAGTTACTGTTGGTGCAGAGAAGCGAGGCATTCATGTCGGAACGACTGGTAGAGAAGCTCTGAGAAAAATGGCATAATTGATCGTATTCATCAAATGTTTGATTTCAATTTAGATTAGTAAAGGTTCTTCTATGCCTCTACTAATCTTTTTTCTTTTTATTCGTTCAGATCAGAGAGAAAAAAGATGTAACCAACCACCACCCAGCATATAAATGATGTGGAGGAGGGTTGTCATGTTCAAGCCAAGCAGACGCTACAGACGAAAGAACATGTCCATCAAACATGCACTTTTCCTGTCTTTCTTGATTTTTATTCTTTGTGTATCCATCGCCATTTGGACAGTTAACGAGAAGATGAAGCCCGCTGTAATGGACATCGCACTCACGCAGACAGAGCAAATTGCCAACTACGCAATGAATTATGGGATTGGGCAAAATGTGCTCAGTAACATTCAGGGGAAGAGTGATCCTAACGAAATTCCAAAATTTATTCCCAATAAAATGATCATTACACATCTGACGGCCCAAAATGAAGTCAGCAGCTATGATATAAATACAGAAGAAGCGAACCGTCTTAAAGGATTGGTTTCTAATCGTATTCTTTGGTTTCTACGGGCTGCAGAAAAGGGAAGGATTTCCCTAACCAATGGGCATGCTGATGATCTATACTATAGTAAGCATCATGATGGAGCTGCACTCGTTGCTGATATTCCCCTTGGCCAGATCCTTAACAATGCTCTACTCAGTAATTATGGTCCTAGAGTACCTGTTGAGATGGATGTAGTCAGTAATGTAGAAAGTGACATTAATTGGGAGTATAAGAATGTTGGGATTAATAATATTGTTTTTTTCATGTATCTTGATGTTAAAGTTAAAGTTGATGTCATTGTCCCCTTCGAAATGAAAACAAAAACAATTACGCAACATATTCCTATTGGTTCTAAATTATTACCAAAAGATATTCCTTATTATTACAGTTCAAATGGTTCTGGTATTTCAACATCGGTACCCATTGAGCAACCAAACGCAAACCAAAATCAATCAAGTAACAAGAAATGATGATGCCATTAACGTGTCGTTGTTTGCTGATCTTCGCGTTCCCAAATTCTCAAAACGGGATAAGGATCAACGGAATATTCCGTTCTTCCGTTGTCACGGTAAAGCCCATAATGAAGATGTGGGGGAAATTTTCCCATTGTGCCTTTTGGTCCATAGCCGGAACTGCCGACATAGCCGATGACTTGTCCTGGTTTTGTAATCACACCGCGATGTAGACCAGGAGCATATCCGTTGAGATGAGCAAAATAGTGATAATTACCTTTGATATCCCGAAGACCGATGCGCCAGCCGCCATAGTTATTCCAGCCAATTAGTTCAATGACACCGTAGACTGTCGCGCGTACCGGTGTGCCATAATCCGCAAAGATATCGGTGCCTTCATGGATGCGTCGTCCGCCCCAGCCGCGCTTGGCTCCCCATGTCGATGCGTAGTCATAATTATAATTCAGCGGTACCGGGAACGCATGTTGCGAGAGGTGGGTAGCATCTGCCTTCTCGTAGAGACGCGCGAAATCCTCAATCATATCAACGGCCTTGCCTCGGTGATAGAGCGACCAAAGACCAATGCGTGTATTTTGCCGTCCGGGTCCAAACTGTGTGAGCTGTTCTGCAAAGCTATAGAGTCGATCCTCAGCATCCTTAAGTGACGCACGGCCATCCCCGTTGCCATCTTTACCGATTCCACCAAAGAGCGAAATGGTTTTGGGGTCATGATCATTCGAATTTGGGTTCAAGGGACCCGCCCACTGCTTTTTAGTGAACGTAATGCTAATTAATTCATCGTGTTTCGAAGACACACGATCACTCTGTAAAGACGCTATATTGTGTGCATATTGGTCACAACCGGCAAGTACGCTCCATTGGATTCCCGTGAGCGCCGCTGTTTTTAGGTACAAGCTTTTTCGTTTTTGATCGTCGAGATTCGCGTTGTCTTTTCCATATACTGGAAAGACGGCAGAGAGCAAGATGAATAATACACAACATGATAATTGTAAACGGGCAGTCATCTTAGCATAACGGTCCTTTCTTTTTTAAGTGAAGACTGAAGCAGGCGCCTTTTTCAGAACCCAAGTGTTCTGCTATAATGGTGTATAAGTAGCCGAAGGATCTCACTTCTGTCGGTATGCTTTGCATGTTATTCATCGCCTATAAAGGCCATGCCCAACGGCAAGCTAGAGGGGAGGTATCCCGTTGACCAGCTCAATGGTTTCTGTGGATCATCATCATTATGAAGTGATTGAAAATGTTCGGAACGGCTGGAATGAGGAAGCCTTTTTAAAACGGTACAGCGATATTCTGAACAAATTTGATTATATTGTCGGAGATTGGGGCTATGAACAGCTCAGACTCCGAGGGTTTTATGAAAACCATAATCCGAAATCGACGTTTGACACGAAAATTAATACACTCGTTGATTATATTGTCGAGTATTGCAGTTTTGGCTGTGCATATTTTGTACTAAAAAAGATCGACAGCAAATAATCGTAAGAATTTTCAGAGCAGATTTACTTCATTTAATTTGATATGTTAAAAAGTAGTTTGCTCAAAATCATCAAAATAATAAATGTTACAGATATTTACATGTCAATGTTTTTAATTGGTGCAGTTAATTATGAGATGTGGAGTAAAGACGGGGGTTCTTATCGTGGAAAAGTATGATGCATTTTTACTTGATCTTGATGGAACAGTTTATCGTGGAAAAGAAGAAATACCTGAAGCAGTCGCTTTTGTGAAAACACTCAAAAGAAAAGGGCTTCGCTACTTATTTGTGACGAATAACTCAACACGTACAAAAGAGGCGGTGGCGGATCAGTTAAGTGGATTCGGCATTCCGTGTACACCTGATGATGTATTGACGACGAGTATGGCTACGGCAAGTTATATTAAAGCGCAGAAGCCTGATGCCAAAGTACTCTATATTGGTGAACAAGGCTTAAAACAAGCAATGGAACAAGCGGATCTTCATTATGAAGATAGAAATCCGGACTATGTTGCATTTGGCATGGATCGACAGATTACATATGAAAAATATAGTAAAGCTTGTCTTGCGATACGCTCCGGCGCTAAGTTCGTTTCCACCAATCCGGATGTTGCATTACCTAATGAACAAGGACTTGTACCAGGAAACGGCGCACTGACGTCAGTAATTACCGTATCGACAGGTGTGCAGCCTGTTTTTATCGGAAAACCTGAACCGATTATTATCGAACTGGCGCTTCAAAAAATCGGTACGACGAAGCAACGTACATTGATGATCGGTGATAATTATGATACCGACATTATGGCAGGGATAAATTCCGGTATAGACACGTTGATCGTGCATACGGGTGTCACATCTGAAGAAGCATTGAGGACAAAACCAATCCAACCAACTTATTCACTGAAGTCCCTAAGTGAATGGATTTTTAACTGACCAAAAGGAGCTTATCGGCGGCATCATTATGATGTTGCCGATTTTTTGTGCATGATTTTACAAAGGGAATAAAAGCATCAATAAAAAAAAGGATGTGCACGCAGTCCATGTGGTCATGAATTGGGTGATCGATCGATAGAATGTACAAAGAAGTGCACTTGATAAAGCGAGGAGGAAAATTGGTGAAAATGCTGGATTGGCATGCAATCGTCGATCGTGAGTATGAGTTGTCGCTTAATGACCATCCGCTTACACTTTATTTTCAACCGGTAAGTGCTTTTTATCACCAACAGTTAGATACGATTGCACAGTGGGCAGACTATCTAAATCTTGAAAAGGGCTTGCCCGTGAGCAGAATGTTCCGTAACCGTGCTGGAAAATGGGGTACTTTAATTGGCGGCGAAGAATGGGTGCTGATGTGTCGGCCGATTATGAGCCAATTCACGGGTATGAGCGCAGGGGTAGGTCTTGCTGAGTTGCATCTTCAGACCTCCATGGTCGATGTTCACTTATTTCCTGAATCTCCTTTAATGACAAGAAATAGGGATTGGGAGAAACGAATTGATGTGTTAGAAGCGAAGGAACTTGCGAATCGTTCTCTTGAACGACGATCCGTTTTCGAGAGGCTATTCTCAAATCGATTTGCTTATTTCTTAGGCTGTGCCGAAAATGCCATTCAAATGATGGTCGAGGGCTCAATTAATTTTCCAAATGAACAATCTGTTTGTTTTGGTCATTATCGTTATTCTATGATCAACGGAATTGCTGAAGAAAATCCGGGACAATGGGTTGTGGATGACCGTTCGAGAGATCTTGCAGAGGCACTTCGTGTAATCGGCTGGCAGCAGGGGAGGCGAACGCTTGAAGAGGAGATGAATACTTTTCTGAATGATTATGAATCGCGATTTCCTTTGACAGAGCAGGTGACGAGCGCGATGTACGCGCGGCTGTTATATCCACTTTCCTATGTGGAATGTTGTGAACGCTATTTCTTTGAGTCCAATCCAAGTGAGCAACGTGAACAGGAAGTGCTCCTCCGTCAATGTGAAGAGAAGATCGGTGACTATGAGTATCTGCTTTCAATCCTTGCTAAGCGCTATGCTGGACAATTCACGGCACCGGAGTGGTTGCTTGAGAAATAATGAAGCAGATATAAAAGCACCGTCTGACTTGAGAAAAGCCAGACGGTGCTTGGTGTTCACCAGTTCTATTATTTAAAAGACTTGTTCGAGTTCTTTAATTCCGGGAACATTTTCAACGAGTGCGCGTTCGATGCCGGCTTTCAATGTGAGCGTTGAACTTGGACAATTGCCACAAGCGCCGAGCAGACGAACGCGCACAATACCGTCCTCAACGTTTAGCAGCTCAACATCTCCGCCATCGCGTAGCAAATAAGGACGCAGCTTTTCCAGCACTTCTTCGACTTGATTATACATACACACACTCCTCACTGTTACATTTATCATCATTATAACTTTTTTAGTTAGGAAAATCTATTTTTTATTCCTCAACAGTATGTGATCACTTTTTCTCAGTGGGGGTTTTGGTGCTCGCTTGCCGTGGGCGTATCGCACCAAACCATTCTCAGTTTAGCACATTTTGACCTCCGAGAACTTTTTGATCCATACGCCTCACCAGTTTCGTTGATCCATTGATGAAAATAACAGAATAAAACCTCCTGAAGTTGGATTTTATATTGTCCGACCACAGGAGGTCTGTTCATTTATTCTGTTAGAGAGTTTAAGGACTTTTACTGATCACTCAAAAACGAATGCATTAATCCCTTAACAATCACATTGCTTTGCAGGTTGGCCTTCGTTGCCTTCGGTTTTGAATGAGTGACCGCATCCGCAGGTTGAAATAGCGTTCGGATTATCGATTGTAAATCCGCCGCCATCAAGATTTTGCTTAAAATCAATGGTTACGCCGTCTAGTAGTGGTGCACTGTTTTGATCAACAACAACTTTAAAGCCATTGCCGTCAAATGCCTGATCACCATCAACCATTTTATCGTCGAATCCCATTCCGTAAGTCAGCCCGGAGCATCCGCCACCACCGACACCGACACGAAGAAATAGGCCTTCTCCCGGTTCGTTCTCTATCATTTCCTTGACGCGAAAGCTTGCTGCATCGGTCAATGTTAAATTCATTTTCCTTCAGCTCCTTATTTGAGTTAATCTCATTATAACGTGATGTGCGTTTAATCACAATCAAACATCTTTGTCACTGTTGAAGATAGAAACCTTCACAGATCGTTTCAGCATCACCGGTCATCAGAACATGATTGGTGTCTGATCGCCATTCAATGGTCAAGTCTCCACCTTCAAGGTGAACAGTCACGGGTACATCTTTGACTACTTTTTCCTCTAGAATTGATGCAACGACTGATGCACAGGCGCCTGTTCCACAAGCCTGAGTAATTCCTGAACCGCGTTCCCACACGCGATAATTCACTTCGTGATCTGTTAACTTTTGAACAAAGCCAACATTGACACCGTTCGGGAAAAGCGGATCCGTGTCTGCAAGTTTCGCGCCCAATTTGTGGATCGGTGCTTTGTCAATATGATCGACGAAGAACAGAGCATGTGGATTACCCATAGATACACCGGTGAATGTATACGTAACGCCATCAACTATTAGTTTCTCACGAATGACTTTTTCTGTTTCATTTCCGCCAGCAACAGGGATTAAACCCCTTTCCAGAATAGGTTCACCCATATCCACAGTCACCTGTTCGACAACACCATTCTTTACGTGGACCTGCGCTTGTTTGTTACCGGACAAGGTTTCGATTGAAAAGCGCTCTGCTTGGACAAGATGATGTTCATAGGCGTATTTTGCGACGCAACGCAAACCATTTCCACAATTCATTGCCTCAGATCCATCTTTATTAAAGATTCGCATTTTAACATCCGCCTGATCCGATGGTAAAATTAAGATCAATCCATCCGAACCGATCCCTTTATATGGATCTGAGACCTTCATTGAAAGATCAGGAAAAGAAGGAACAGAGAGTTTGTTTGTGATCCCATCCAAATAAATATAACAATTGCCTAATCCATGCATTTTCGTAAATGGTATTTTTTGTTCCAATATCATCGCTCCAGTTCTCTATTCACAGGCAACTACATTTCTTTTATCTCAATGTCTGTGCTGCCCAGATATAATCACTGTCCATACTTTCAATGACAATTTTTTCATGGCAGCAAGGCATAACGATATGTGTTTTTATCCCTTCAAAAGCACCCTCAACGGCTTCCTTCTTTATAGTAAGCAATACTGGTGATTGGTGACAGAATGGACACTCCTCAAAATAAAGATCACCAGCAACACGTTCGTACGGCCAACTGTGATGAAAATCGAGCATAAGTGATCCTCCTCGCATAAAAGTTACTCGAGATACACGTATCCTTAATTACAGACAGAATACTTCTCTCAGTCGCAAGCAGTTAGTGGTATCTTTTCACGACGATTTACACGATTTACATGACGATCTAATCGAACCATCTTTTAATTGGAAATTCAATGTAAACAATCCTATGAGTAGCATAGCACAAACTTTTGAATAAGCAATGAAGGTTACTCATGAACATACAGCGATGATTCGGATGGTCGTGTTCATCAAGATGTTTTCATAACGGGAGTACCTATAGTTTTTCTCTCTGTGCGGTTCCGTCAAAAATTAGCTACGATCAGACAATAATATCGGACTAGAGTAAGGCAGGATCGAACGGTTGAAACGACGTAGACGCAGAGTTAAAAAATTCGATAAGTATTTTGTGAATTTGTATTGTAAGCGCTTTATCTATATGTTAATATAAATCATGCATTCAGGTGTTACGTTACACTTTTACCGATGTTTATCTAGAATAAGACAGGAAATTACAGATCACAAGTTTAGTTGGAGAGGAGACGTAATGAGTAACAAAATTGGGATTATTCATTTTTCCATGAAAGATAAGACAAAGGGGGAATTATAAATGAAAAAGTTTTTAACATTGTTTGCTGCAGTGTTGATGCTTCTCAGTGTTTTATCAGGATGTAAGATGGGGTCTAATCAGAGTTCCAATTCAAAATCAGTTGCATCACCTCAAGAACTAAAGCCTTTCGGAAAATATAAGAAAACAGTCACGTACACCATTGGCAAGGCAACGCCAGGGATCCCAAAACTTCCAAAAGGTCAGACTTATGAAGACAATGCTTATACCAAATATTTAAAAGATACACTTAATATTCAGAGTAAAGACAAATTTGAAGCGCAAACTGGAGATCCATATGACCAGAAGGTGTCAATGGCCGTTGCTTCTGGTGACTTGCCTGACATAATGGCTGTCAATGCAGATACATTGAGACAATTAGTTGCGAATGACAGTATTGCCGACTTAACAGATGTCTATAAATCCAGCGCATCGGACTTTATAAAAGCAAAATATAATTCATACAATGGCCGGGCATTGAAGGCGGCTACATTTGATGGAAAATTAATGGCACTACCATCGACACAAAATGCTAATATTCCAACCATGCTTTGGATCCGTCAAGATTGGCTGGATAAGCTTGGGCTAAAAGCACCAAAAACTGTCGATGACATGGAAAAAGTGTTAACCGCTTTTGTAAAAAAAGATCCAGGGAACAATGGCAAAGGAAATACGGTAGGCTTGGCACTTTCTAAATCGGTTGGTGGCAATTATGGGTCCCTTTTCGTAGCCGATAATATTTTCGCTACTTACAACTCATTTCCACGTCAATGGATTAAACAAAATGGCAAGGTTGTCTATGGATCGACTACTAATGAAACGAAGCAAGGCCTTAGTAAATTGGCGGACTGGTATAAGAAAGGGTTGATTGATCCTCAAATGGCTGTTCGTGACAGCATTGAATCGTTGATCATCAGCGGTCAAGCCGGTGCATTCTTTGGCCCATGGTGGTCCGGAGATTATCCATTGAACTCTGCGATAAAGAAAAACCCGAAAGCAAATTGGAAACCCTATATCATTTCAAAAAATGGAGATGGCAAAATCACTGCCTACACTCAGAATCCAGTTTCTGAATTTTATGTGGTTCGAAAAGGGTTTAAGCACCCTGAATTGTTACCTAAAATTGCAAGCGCTATCAATGACAAACTTGTTCGTGAAGATAAAAATTATAAACCAGTTGTTGATTTTGTAAGAGGCGGTTACGACGGTGGGAAACCATTAAACGTGATGATTAATTTTAATGATGCAACGGCCCAAATGTACAAAGATTTAAAAGCTACAGTAGATGGCAAAAAAGATCCAAAGAGTCTATCCCTCGACGATTCAACTTCATATAACAATATTGAAAATTATTTGAAGAATCCTAAAAATCCGGATCCTAATGCTTGGAGTGGCTACACGTCCAGAATTGTTGCAGGAAAGTTAATGGCGAATACCCCGATTAAAGAAGTGAATCCGGTTTTCTTCGATCAAACCAAAAGTATGAAGCTCAAGTGGGCGAACCTCGTTAAGTTGGAAGATGAAACATTCTTGAAGATTGTGACCGGTCAAAAAAGCGTAAATGACTTCGGTACTTTCGTCAAACAGTGGAAGAGCACAGGTGGGACTCAGATTACACAAGAGGTTGTTCAAGCAATAAAAGAGAAGTGATACAGATATGGGTACAATTCACTTTTGTACCCATATTTAAAATTTATTCCCGAATGGGGAGGACAGGACATGTGGAAAAGAAAGTATAGATCTGGCCAACTGGGTTATCATCTCATGATGGCACCGGGAATGATCTTTCTCATTATTTTTAGTTTCGTACCGATGTTCGGAATTGTCATGGCATTTCAGGATTATGTACCTGCGAAAGGAATATTAGGCTCGCAATGGGTAGGGCTAACCAACTTTGAGTATATGCTACAAATTCCAGACAGCTGGAACATTTTACGAAATACAGTGTTGATTGCATTAGGAAAAATTATTTTTGGAACGATTGTACCGATCGTTTTTGCTCTATTACTAAATGAAATCAGGCTAAAATGGGCAAAAAGATCAATCCAGACGATTGTCTATTTACCAAATTTTCTTTCGTGGGCCGTTGTGGCCGCTATTGTGATCAATGTCTTTGATTACCATGGACCCATTAACAGCTTCTTGCAGGCATTTGGTCATCAACCCATTATGTTCTTGGCCAGCAACGACTGGTTCAGGACGGTAATTATCGGATCGGATGTCTGGAAAAATTTTGGCTACGGTGCAATTGTCTACTTGGCAGCTTTAACGGGGATTGATCCGGGACTTTATGAAGCCTCATCCATTGATGGGGCGAATCGCTTTCAGCAATTGCTACATGTTACCTTTCCTGGGATTTTACCGACAATCATGTTGATTTCTGCACTTAATCTTGGAAATATATTAAATGCCGGATTTGATCAGATTTACGCGTTGTATAACCCTATTGTCTATGAGACCGGTGATGTTATTGATACTTACGTTTATCGTGTTGGTCTTTTAGGTCAGCAATATAGTTTTGCTACAGCGATCGGTCTTTTAAAGTCTGTCGTATCGTTCACATTGCTTATTGCAGCCAATAAATTGTCAATTAAATTTGCAAATTTGAGAATCTTTTAAGGGAGGGTGCGCAAAATGATTAAATCGAAAACATTCGGAAGCTACTTGTCAGATATCATCATTTGGACCGTATTGCTGCTCCTTACAGCGCTCTGCTTTCTCCCATTAATGAATATGGTTTCTGTCTCATTTAGCGACAGTACGGCGGCTCAAGCCAATCAGGTTGGATTGTTGCCAGTAAACGTTAACTTCAATTCCTATCGTCTACTATTGGAAGATGCACAGTTTTGGCGCTCATTTATGATCTCGGTAGAGCGAGTTGTTCTAGGTACTGCACTAAACCTACTGTTAACGGTTTTGATGGCCTACCCATTATCGAAGAACACCAAGCAGTTTGGAGCACGTAATATCTACATGAACGTTATGATCTTTGCTATGCTCTTTTCCGGCGGGATGATCCCTTTATTCATCGTAGTGAAAAGCCTTGGATTGATGGACACTATTTGGTCACTAATCCTTCCAGGAGCTGTACCTATTTTTAATGTTATTTTATTGATGAACTTCTTCAAAAGTATTCCTGATTCATTAGAAGAAGCGGCAATTATGGACGGAGCATCAAAATTAAAAATTTTGTTCAAGATCTATTTGCCCATTTCATTGCCGGCACTTGCAACCATTGGGTTGTTCTCAATTGTAGGACACTGGAATGATTATTTTAGTGGCTTGCTGTATATGAACAGCTCTGCAAACTTTCCTTTGCAAACCTATATTCAACAGTTAAATGTTGACGTCACGAAAATTACAGATCCTTCGCAGTTAAAAGCAATAGCGTCGGTTTCAAACAAAACACTGAACGCAGCAAAAATTGTTGTCTCAATTATACCAGTTTTACTGATCTATCCATTTCTTCAAAAGTATTTTACATCTGGATTGGTGATCGGATCGGTCAAGGAATAAGCAAGGGTTGATTTTGGAGGTGATGGAAGATGAACTGGATGCATTTCAGCGATCAATTGATTAAATGGGTTTATCTTATCTTAAAACTAACTGGAATTTGGTGGCTATTTAATAGCCCTTATGCTTTTCTCGGAGCAGTACTTCTGTTGGTACATGATCCAAGCAGTGTCCATTCAGTTTTTATCACGAGTGTTGCGTTATTACCGTTTGTCGCTATACCTGCTTTAGTCGCTATGCTTGCCACTGCAAGAAGGTATGGAAGGGATGATCGTTCTTTTTCTTTTCTAAAATCTTTTTGGTCCTATTATCGAAGAGACTATAAAAAAAGCATAATTCTGGGAGGAGTCAACACCGGGATGCTGATTCTTTTCTATTTTGCATCAAGGTATTATGCTGAGCTTTCTTCGTTATTAACCGCTGTCTTTTACCTTCTACTTTTTGTGACACCTTTTTTCTTTTTACTCGTGTACAGTTTCTTGGTCGATCAGCAATTATCGTTAAAAACTTACTTTTCAAATACTATATTTCTTTCTCTCAAGCATCCGCTAAACACATTACTAATGATTATGGATATCGTGGTTGCCATTTTCCTGATGTGGAAGATATTTCCGCCTCTGTTGGTTCTCGTTTTGCCTGGTTTGGTTGCTTTGGTTACCACTCACTTTTATCAAAAAAGTATGGATACAGAAATTAGAAAACAACAGCCAAGTGCTTGAACGCTTCCATCAGTTCCATAAGACTGGCTGTTTCGCTGCAAATGACTAAAATCCAAAAAATAAGTGAACGGAGGATTCATATGTTTGGAAAATTAAAGGGCTACGAGGAAAAGGATCACACTGTTTGTATTGAATTTGAGAAAGGAAAAGGATTCATTGAAGTTATCACGCCGACCATTATCAACTTCTTTTCACCGCTGGTTTCAGAGCGCCGAATTTCCAAGGCTGTTGAAGATTTGCAAAGAGAACATGCGCCTTTTACGGTCGATTATTCGGATGCACAGCTCACTGTTCGGACTGAAAAACTGACGGTTACGATCTCTGATGAATTCTTGGTTGATCTTTATGATGCGAATGGAAAACGATTATGTGCAGATTACAGAGGAAGTGCCCAGCCGTTTGTAAGAAGAGGATCCGGAGAAGGTTTAGAGATGGCTGCTGAAGAAGGACACAAGATCGAGGCCGAACGAAATCGTCAAAAGGTTCGGGTTCTGAAGAAGATGGAACGTGATTTGTATTTTTATGGTTTAGGGGACAAAACAGGTCATCTGAATAAGAAGGGTTATCATTATAAAATGTGGAATACAGATGACCCAAGTCCGCATGTTGAAAGCTTTGAAGCCATGTACAAATCCATTCCTTTCCTAATTGCTCTGAAGGAAAAGGTAGCCTATGGTATCTTTTTCGACAATACTTATGAATCCGTATTTGATCTTGGTAAAGAGAACAGCGACTATTTCTCATTTGGTGCAGTGGATGGAAATCTTGATTACTACTTTATTTATGGACCTTCTGTTCAGGACGTTGTCGGGGGCTACACCTACTTAACCGGTAAAACACCGCTTCCTCAATTATGGACACTTGGCTACCAACAGAGTCGCTGGTCTTATACGCCTGAGAAGCGGATGCGCGAGCTTGCGAATACCTTCAGAGAAAAAGATATTCCGTGTGATGTCATCCACTTAGACATTGATTACATGGATGGCTTTCGTGTCTTTACGTGGGACAAGAAAAAATTTCCTAAACCAGAACAGACATTGAAAGAGCTTAAGCAACAGGGGTATAAAGTGGTCACGATTATCGATCCGGGTGTTAAAAAAGATAAGGGCTATCCGATTTATGATGAGGGATTGGCCCATCAATATTTTGCAACGGATAAGGATGGTGTGCCTTATGTGAATAAGGTTTGGCCAGGAGATTCACTATATCCTGATTTTTCAAATGAGCCTGTCAGAAAATGGTGGGCCAGCAATCAAAAAATCATGACCGATCTCGGTGTAGCCGGTATTTGGAATGACATGAATGAGCCGGCAAGCTTCAACGGTCCGCTTCCTGATGATGTTGCTTTTCATAATGATGGGATCCAGACAGATCATCGTGAGATTCACAATGTATACGGTCACTACATGTCCAAAGCAACTTATGAAGGACTAAAAAAAGCGACAGGAAAGCGGCCATTTGTGATAACTCGTGCGTGCTATGCAGGTACTCAAAAGTATTCGACCGTTTGGACCGGAGACAACCAGAGCCTGTGGGAACATTTAAGAATGTCTTTGCCGATGCTAATGAATCTCGGATTGAGCGGAATCGCATTTTGCGGAACGGATGTTGGCGGTTTTGGATTCGATTGCACGCCGGAACTTTTGGCTCGCTGGATGCAGGTCGGCACCTTTACGCCGTTGTTCCGCAATCATTCAAGTATCTTTACAAGAGATCAGGAACCATGGGCCTTCAATGAAGAGACTGAAGAAATAAGCCGTAACTATATAAAACTTAGATATCAGTTGCTTCCATACCTTTATGATCTTCTCCATAAAGGTGAATCAACAGGATTACCGATCATTCGCCCATTGCTCCTGCATTACCAGGACGATCAGAATACTTACGAAATCAATGATGAATTCATGTGCGGCGAGCATATCCTTGTCGCTCCGGTGATTGGTCAGGGAGAAACCTCACGGATTGTCTACTTACCAAAAGGGAACCGGTGGATAGATTATTGGACAAAGCAAGTTTTTGACGGCGGTCAGTCGATCATCAAAGAGGCACCGCTTGATGTCTGCCCTATTTTTATCAAAGAAGGAAGTATTCTTCCTCTCTATCCGGTTCAGAATTACGTGGGGGAAAAAGAGGTTAACCAGCTGACTTTGGACATTTACCCTCTTGATAAAGGCGGGGACAGTCGTTATGTACATTATCAAGATGACGGTGAAAGTTTTGATTATCAGTCGGGCGTGTATAATCTGTATACATTTTCCATGAAGCGTGAAGACAATGATACGCTCTATATTGCAATGGAGAAAACCCATTCAGGTTACTTAAAGGAATACCAGTCGTTTAAATTTGTACTGAATGGTAGTCATCCATCTAAGATCATAATGAACGGGAAATCCTTACAGTTTGAGCGACTTGAAAATCAAACGGTTTTTGAAGTAGATGATCAGGCAGATCTAACGGTTGAACTACGCAATTGGTGATATCCTGAGTGAAAAAGGTAAAACCCAAGTCGCAGACATGCCTGCAGCTTGGGTTTAATCACTAATTTAGGCAATAAGATGACAAGCGCCTGCCCACCTCACTTCGGGATGAGGGTTCATTGATTAATGTCTGCACTTCGGATGAAGTGAGCTATGTCAAAAAAATTATTTTTCGTTCGACCGGTCGTTAACCGAATCAGTCAAGCCGAGATGACTACAATACTGAACCACCGGTTTAAGCGAGATAAAACCTTCACCGAGAACTTCATTGCCGGCAACAACGAGTGGATAAAAATACTCATCTGTCAAGATTTTTTTACTGTATAGCCGATCTGCATCTGTCTCCGGCTCGTATATATCAACATAGCGTACAGTGATTTTCTCATCGAACTTGCGTTTCAATGCAGCCTCAAGCCATTCAGCAGTTGCCTTGGCCGGCGGCGCTTGAACGCAGCTGGCACATTGTGCCTCTGCTCCGTATACAGTTAATTCCAATTGATTCACCTCAAGGATCATTGAATTTACTAATCAATATAGCAAATTTTTATTTATTCGTCACGAATGTGCGCATAGAGCGTTTTTACGTTGTGTTAAAGGTAGCCTCCTTATTATCTTGTAAAATCAAATATGGATTCTGTGGACATAATAAATCAGAGAATTAAGCCAATGTTTTTGTATAAAATAAATCGAAAGATGTAGAAAAAATTTGATTTAAAAAAGTGTGTATGACACAATTTCTCCTTGATATGTTAACAAAAAAGACATATTATTAATAAGGATACCAAGTGAATGTCAATCCATGCAACCAATAGGAGTGGTTAAATCACTTAAAGGTGCATGATACTGAAATAGCAGTACTTTTAATAATGGTAAACCGATTTTTAGTAATCTTTTATGACTATTTCTATTTCAAAGGTGGCTGTAAACAACCATGAGTAAGCCAAAAATTGTTATTTTGGGTGCAGGATACGGTGGAATGATGACAACCGTACGCCTCACAAAAGAATTAAGTGCAGAGGATGCAGAGATTACGCTGGTGAACAAACATAATTACCACTACCAGACAACCTGGTTGCATGAAGCGGCTGCAGGTACTATTCATCATGACCGCACAAGAATGTTGATTAAGAATGTTATTAACACGAAACGTGTGAACTTTGTCCAGGATTCAGTACAGTCGATTGACCGTGAGAACCACAAAGTGGCTTTAAAGAACGGTGAAATTGATTATGACTACCTTGTTATTGCACTTGGATTCGAGTCCAATACGTTCGGCATTAAAGGTTTGGATACAAATGCCTTTGCAATCCGCAGTGTCAATACGGCGCGCAAGATTCGGGAACATATTGAATATAAATTTGCAAGTTACAACAGCGATCCGGATGCAAAAGACAGTGATTTGACAATTGTTGTCGGCGGTGCCGGATTGAGCGGTGTTGAATTCCTTGGTGAATTAGTCGACCGTATTCCGGAACTTTGCAAAGAATATGATATCGATCCTAATAAAGTTCGGATTGTTGATGTTGAAGGCATGCCATTTGTCTTGCCTCCGTTTGATCGAGAGCTTGCAAACTATGCCCAGAAATATCTTGAAGGCAAGGGTGTGGAATTCAAACTGAATACCTTCATTAAAGAGGCAACTCCTGAAGGTGTCAAAGTTCAGAAGAAAGACAGCGAGGAATTGGAAGAAATTCAAGCGGGTACAGTTGTTTGGACTGGTGGTGTAAAGGCTAACCACATTCCAGCGGATTCCGGATTTGAGACAAACCGTGGCAAGATCCAGGTGACGGCAGATCTCCGCTCGCCGGAAGATGATCATGTATTTGCTGTCGGTGATGTTGCTGTGATCTTCCCACCTAATGCCGAACGCCCATATCCACCAACTGCACAGATTGCGATTCAAGCAGCGGAGAACATCGCTAAGAATATGAAACATATTCTGAAAGGTGAAGCTACTGAATCTTTTGTGTACAAGCCAAAGGGTACGGTTGCTTCACTTGGAGAAAAGGAAGCCATTGGTGTGGTATTTGATCACAAAATGACTGGCAAGCCTGCTGCAGCGATGAAGAAGGTTATTGATGACCGCTATCTGCTCATGCTTGGCGGTGTTCCATTAGTTCTGAAAAAAGGAAAACTGAACTTGCTTTAATTCTTTAATGTGAATAATAAAAGATCCGAATCCTCATTTGGGATTCGGATCTTTTTTGTATAAAATAGTCCTTACAAATGATCAACAGAGTAGTAATGCCTCAAGCAATCATGTGACTGATGTTCAATGCAACAGGTCCCATATTTTAATGAATTTCTTCGCTTGATCAGGATCATTCGCCATTTGATCAATTAATTGTTCAAGTCCTGGTATACTTTTTGTTTTTTTGAGCAAATCTTTATCCTCTAAACGCTCATACCCAGAAGAAGCCTCTTTCACAAAACCGACCCGACCGAGTAAGTAATCTGTGGATACATGGAAGTAATCTGCAATTTGTATGAGCATTTCCGGGTCAGGCTTACGAGCGCCGGATTCATAACGGCTAAGCTGGGCATTGGAAATATTTAGTTCGCGTGCCATTTCAAGTTGCGACAACTCTTTTTCGTCGCGTAAGAAACGGATTCTGCTCCCTAGTGTATTCCCCATCCAGAAAACCTCCCCCAAACTGACATGCTCGATAATCAAACAAATTTTACCATGTTCTTATTTGGTCATTAGGGTAATTGCCAAATAGGAAAATATCCTGCGTTCAATTCACATAATAGATGATATAATTTTAATGAAGTTACCAAATTGGAAAATGTCTGGAGGAAAACAGATGTTAACTATCGATTTAAACAAGTTAAAGAACTACAGACAATCAAAAATGACTCTTCAGGAAATGGCGTTTTCTCTTGGTTATCAAAGTGCGAATGGTTACTACTATTTAGAATGTGGGCGCAGTAAAATCAGTGCGGAGACACTGGCAAAAGTCGCAACGGTCCTCAATGTTCCAATTCAAGATTTTTTCTCTGATCAAGATCATCTTATTCATTGAATCGGAGAAACATTGATTAAAAGATGTGAAAAATCCCAATCGGTTAAGCGCTACCACCACTTTGATTTTGTCCAAGTGAATGATAAACTAGAGTATCGGATACAAAATTAAAGTGAATGAATTAGAGAAGGCAAATTGTGTGGCAAATTCACCGGTCATCTCTGAAGGGAGACTTTTTTTATGTGCGGATTTTGCGGGTACATTGCAAAAACGAATCAATTAGAATCTGGTAATCATGAACAAAACGCGATGACCGCACGTGCGGAGATCATCAATCATCGAGGACCTGATGATGCAGGTTACTATACAGACGACCAAGTTCAGCTTGCTTTTCGCAGATTGAGCATTATTGATCTAGCTGGAGGCCATCAGCCACTGCCTTATGAGAATGAACGCTATTACATTATTTTTAATGGTGAAATTTACAACTATGTGGAACTACGGAATGAATTAATTAAGAAAGGGTACACTTTTGAAACGTCCTCGGATACTGAAGTCCTCGTCGCACTCTATGCAGATCGTGGTGTTGATTGTGTGAACGATTTACGTGGTATGTTTGGATTTATTATATGGGATAAACAAGAGCGAACGCTGTTTGCAGCTCGTGATCATTTTGGAATTAAGCCGTTTTACTATATGGAGACAGATGATGGCATTTTCTTTGCTTCTGAAATGAAAAGTCTGCTTGTAGGTGATGACCAGCATCCCGTTTCCAAAAAAGCACTCCAATATTACTTAACCTTTCAATTTGTACCTGAACCTAGAACACTCATGGAAGACATTAAAAGTTTGGAACCAGGACACTATCTTCTTAAGAAAAATGGAGAAGCACTCCAAAACATAGCTTTTTGGACGCCAGAATTTGCGCCTGTCCATCAGTCGATTGATGAGGCAAAGAAGAAAATTCAGGATGTGCTGATTGATTCTGTCAAAATGCACATGAGAAGTGATGTACCGGTAGGTGCTTTCTTATCCAGCGGTATCGATTCAACCTCGATTGTTGCTCTAGCGAAACGGTATAATGAAAATATAAAAACATTTACCGTCGGTTTTGCTAGCAAGGGCTACAATGAGATTGATGTTGCTCGAGATTCAGCGGAGAAGCTCGGGGTAGAAAACTATGCGCTTGAAATCACTCCTGAGATGTGCATGGAAGAGATGCCAAGAATCATCTGGCATATGGATAATCCGGTGGCTGATCCTGCAGCCATTCCAAATTACTTTGTGGCTCGAGAAGCAAGAAAACATGTGAAAGTGGTACTCTCCGGTGAGGGATCTGATGAGTTGTTCGGCGGCTATAATATTTACCGTGAACCGCTTTCGTTAAAGGGATTTGATGCGATTCCACAACCTGGGAAAACACTTTTGCATGCACTTGCTTCGCGACTACCGGTTGGGATGAAGGGGCGTAGCTTCCTGTTGCGCGGGACGACTCCGTTATCTGAGCGCTATGTTGGTAATGCATTCATATTCAACGAAGAAGAAAAGAAATTTGTTCTGAAAAACTTTTCAGATCAAACACCGTTTACGGATATCACAAATCCGATATATAGACGGTCAAATGGAAATAATAAATTGGATCAAATGCAGTTGGTGGATATTGAGACTTGGTTACGCGGGGATATTCTCGTAGTGGCTGATCGAATGACGATGGCCCATTCACTTGAGCTTCGTGTTCCGTTTCTGGATAAGGAAGTGTTCGATGTGGCGAGAACACTTCCTGCAGAATTAAAGACGGGGGAAGGTACAACAAAATACGCCTTCCGTGAGGCGATGCGCGGTATTGTTCCGGATTCAATATTATTTAGGAAGAAGCTTGGATTCCCTGTTCCTATCCGCATTTGGCTGAAGAATGAAATGCATGATTGGGCAATTAAGATTATTCATGACAGTGATACGGACGCGTATATCAATAAGTCCTATGCACTGAAGCTACTTGATGATCACTGCAGTGGGAAGATAGATAATAGCCGGAAACTATGGACGGTGTTAATGTTCATGCTCTGGCATCAAATTTATATTGAAAAGACAATCCAGGTGGAGCAACAGAAGGCTGTTCAAGTATAAGCATTTGGATGATAGCATGAAAAAAGGGATCCTCGCTGAGTAGGCGAGGATTCCTTTTTCAATGCATCCAATCCAATGACTTAACGGGTTTGTGTTTCTCTTTCACGCTCCACGCCTTCATTTGGAACGAATAGGATCGTCAAGCAATACAAGGCACAAATGCCGATAATCCCGTAGATCAAGCGTGAGAGCGCACTGCCGGATCCACCAAAGAGTGTGGCCACAAGATCAAACCGGAAAAAGCCGAGCAGTCCCCAGTTAATTCCACCAATGATAAGTAGTACGAGACATGTTTTCTGCAAACCGCTCATAATCGTACCTCCTTTTATGTGCGTGCAACTATAGCATGCCTTTATTTCCAACAACTATACATGCATTTGATTTTCTTGTCTTTTTTTGTAAAAAATGAAATCATTGTGAAATCGTTTGCGGAAAGCGGAGAGAAAAGCATAACATGACTTGAAATTGTGAGCGCTGTCTTGTACAGTTAAATAGGAATGATTATAAATATTGGAGGCCGATGAAATGGGCAAGAAGGTTGCTTTTGATTACAGCAATGCTTTGTCATTTTTTGAACAACATGAGTTGGATTATTTGACGGATCAAGTTTCTGCCGCTCATAAGGCAATTCATGAAAAAACCGGTGCAGGCAATGATTTCTTAGGCTGGTTAGATCTCCCGACAGCATATGATAAAGAAGAATTTTCCAGAATTAATAAAGCTGCTGAGAAAATTAAATCGGATTCGGATGTTTTGATTGTTATTGGCATCGGAGGTTCATATTTAGGTGCCCGTGCAGCTATTGAGACGCTTAATCACTCATTTTATAATGTATTGCCAAAAGAAGAACGCAAGACGCCGCAAGTATTCTTTGCGGGAAATAGCATTAGTGCGACCTATTTGAATGAATTATTTGATGTTCTGAAGGATAAGGATGTCTCTGTCAATGTCATTTCTAAATCGGGAACGACAACAGAACCTGCCATTGCATTCCGGGTATTCCGTGAATTTTTGGAAAATAAGTACGGTAAAGAAGAAGCAAAGGGTAGAATATACGCGACAACAGATAAAGCAAAAGGTGCACTAAAGACCCTTGCCGACAATGAAGGTTATGAATCCTTTGTGATTCCTGACGATGTTGGTGGACGTTTTTCTGTGCTAACCGCTGTTGGTCTTCTCCCGATTGCCGTATCCGGAATTAACATTGATGAATTAATGAGCGGTGCACGTGACGCACAGAATGACTTCAGCGAACCGGAATTGAGCAAAAACCTTGCCTATCAATATGCTGCTGTCCGGAACGTGTTGTACAACAAAGGCAAGACCGTTGAAATGTTGGTCAATTTTGAACCTCACCTGCATTACTTCTCCGAATGGTGGAAACAACTATTTGGTGAAAGTGAAGGTAAAGATTTTAAAGGACTGTATCCATCTTCAGCAGA
Source organism: Sporolactobacillus kofuensis (assembly GCF_024125425.1). Lineage (GTDB taxonomy): Bacteria > Bacillota > Bacilli > Bacillales > Sporolactobacillaceae > Sporolactobacillus > Sporolactobacillus kofuensis. Next base: position 31,667 of record NZ_JAMXWN010000008.1, on the reverse strand, counting down.
TTTTAGTACCGATCTGCATTCTCTCGGTCAATTTGTTCAGGAAGGCCGTCGTGTTATGTTTGAAACGGCAGTCCTTGTTGAAGAACCAAGAAAAAATGTGACTATTAAAGCGGAAAAGGAAAATCTTGATAATCTTAATTTTCTTGCTGATAAAACGATGGACTTTGTCAATAAGAAAGCTGCCGAAGGTGTTCGTCTCGCCCATACTGATGGTCAAGTGCCACAACTTGTCGTGACGATTCCGGAATTGACTGCTTATCATTTCGGCTACCTCATCTACTTCTTTGAGAAAGCTGTTGCCGTCAGCGGTTATCTGCTTGGCGTCAATCCGTTCAACCAGCCAGGTGTTGAAGCTTATAAGAAGAATATGTTTGCTCTCCTTGGAAAACCAGGCTACGAGTCCGAAAAAGCAACGCTTGAAGCAAGACTCAATCACTAAGGATTCTGCAAAATATTTGATCAATTTGAGAAAGGCTCCGCTACTTTTTGCAGAGCTTTTCTTATTTTTTTTAGAAAGTGTTCGACTTTTTACTTTAAAATCCAGGAAAGTTGCGAGGTTCTGCGGAACCGTTCCGTTGATTCGAGCCATGGGAGAGCTTGGATATTTTTGGTTGTTCAAAGAAGCTCCCGGATCGTCAACGTCCATCGAGCAATCGGAGCTTAACTGATGCAAACTATGGATAGGCAGTTTGCACAGTTTTTCAAAACAATTAGGAAAGTATAAAATCTTAAATGATTATCGGAGATGCGCATAGGTGACGGTGCCTTCATCATTATTGTCTTTGACTATGATTTGTATCATTCAAAGGTTTGACGGGGAGAAATTTATCCCTTAACATGAATAGCAGCAGCTCTAGAATAGACGAGCTCAAAAAGAGTTAAAGGGGAAAGGAAGAAGACGATTGAAAGGAAAAAAAACAGGCATGTTTCCTAAATTAATTAGCATTCTTCTGACTTTTGTTCAGGTTGTGATTGCTTTATATATTCTACTACAATTTTTCGGTGCGAATGCTACACCTTTTGTCAATTTGCTCAACAGTTTAAGTGAGCCGATTTTGAAACCCTTTCAGGGCATTTTTCATCCGATCATCTTTAATGAACACAGTCTCAACCTCTCCGCTGTCTTCGCATTAATCGTATACAGTATTATAGGGTTTGGAATCCAGAAGGTTCTAGCCATCCTTAAGGTTAAATGAAAGCTTAAAAAGTAAATCAAGACGGACCTCTAAATAGTGGGGTCCGTTTTTCTCATTGATTTCGTCTAGTCATGCGCACTTGGATCGTTGCTTTATCCAAGGAAAGCACACCACCTTTTGAATGAGAAGAATAGTAATTAAACTATACTTGAAAAGAAACACGTTCCGAAATTAATCCGATTATGAAAAAGCAGCCGCATGATCAGTCAATGCAGCTGCTTAATTTAGTGGAGCATAGGGGGATTGAACCCCTGACCTCTGCCATGCGAAGGCAACGCTCTCCCAGCTGAGCTAATGCCCCAAAAGTATCCGATAGAGATTATACTGCTCAAGAAATTTCCAGTCAAGAATAATACGCATTCATTAAAATTGATAAAATCCAAAAAAATCATACTAAAAAGAAATTTATAAATTTTACCAAAAATTATTATTAACTGTCAATTAAAAAGAAACATTTTTTTGAAAAAATAGTGATAATCTGATTATTTTGTGTCATAATAGTATGAAATTAGTTTGATGCATAATCTTCTAATTTTGCGAAATAATTTTCTTATACAATTTAAAAAGGAGTCGTTAGCAGTGAGTATTTTTAACACGAAGCCGATTGCCAGCTTAATTGCTGAAACAGAAGGCAAGCAAGGTTTGAAAAAGGCGCTTGGTGCGGTTGACTTGACGATGCTTGGTATTGGTGCGGTCATTGGTACAGGCATTTTCGTACTAACAGGTGTCGCAGCAGCCAATTACTCTGGCCGGCATTGATTATCTCATTTATTTTATCTGGGTTGGCTTGCTTTTTTGCTGCACTTTGTTACGCGGAGTTTGCATCAACCGTTCCTGTTGCTGGTAGTGCGTATACATACAGCTATGCTGCGCTTGGCGAAGTTTGGGCTTGGATTATTGGATGGGATCTCATTCTTGAATATGCGGTTGCAATCAGTGCAGTGGCTATTGGCTGGTCTGGTTATGCAGTGACTTTGCTCAGCAGTATGGGTCTTGACCTTCCAAAAGCAATTACCGCTGCACCACTTGATGGTGGGGTTGTGAACTTGCCGGCGATGATCATTATCGCCTTAATTTGCTGGTTGTTGATCTCTGGTATTCGTCAAACTTCGAAATTTAACGGTCTCATTGTAGCAATCAAATTAATTGTCATTGCTTTGTTTATTATTCTTGCGGTATGGCATGTGAAACCTGCGAACTGGCATCCATTTATGCCGTTTGGTTTTAATGGTGTTGTTTCCGGTGCGGCAGTTATTTTCTTTGCGTATATTGGTTTTGATGCTGTATCTACTGCAGCAGAAGAGACAAGGAATCCTCAGAAGAATCTGCCGAAAGGTATTCTTTACTCTTTGTTGATCTGTACCGCTCTTTATATTGTGGTGTCGGGTATTCTGACTGGCGTTGTTAAATACTCTGCATTTAAACATACTTCAGCTCCGGTTGCTTTTGCACTTCAACAAATCGGTATCAATTGGGGATCCGCATTAGTATCTGTAGGTGCTATTTGTGGTATTACATCCGTACTGCTTGTGATTACTTATGGCCAGACACGTGTATTCTTTGCAATGGCACGTGATGGTCTTATTCCTAAGGTGTTCGGTAAGGTAAGTGAAACGCGCCAAACACCTGTAACATCGACAATCCTTGTTGGCATTGTGACCATTATTGTAGCAGGATTTTTACCTATTGGTATTGTGGCGGAACTCGCAAATATTGGTACTTTGTTCGCATTTGTTATTGTTGCGATTGGCATTATCGTTCTCCGTAAGAAAAAACCAGAATTGAAGAGAGGTTTTAGAACGCCTCTCGTACCGCTTGTACCAATTCTTGCCGTTCTGTCTTGCGGTTATTTAATTATTCATTTGCAAACAGCTACCTTATGGCGCTTTGTTATTTGGTTCATTATCGGTATGATTGTATGCTTCACATATGGACGCCGTCATAGTGCGCTGTATCAATCAACACAATCTGGACAACAAAACCAGTAATTGACTTATTTATTGAAACCAGCAGCCTGTTTCCATATTGGATTCAGGCTGTTTTTTTGTGGTTATGACTCATTTATTGTCTGTTCTTGTCAAAAATTTTCATAAACTGTTGCATGAAACTTATTTTTTGCTAATGTGTAAAGAGATATTGTAAAGACTACATAATAAGCTATAAATGGCTATTTGAAAGGTGGGGAGGACATATGGATAAAAGCAAGCTCTACACACGGTTGTTCCAAGTTGCCTATTTTATCATTGGCGCAGCCATTGTTGGCCTATTTGTCTATTTTATTGTTCTTCTGATCGGCAATCATTACACGGATGATGAAAAATTGGTAATGAGTAGAACCTCAGTTGTTGTTGATGAACAAGGGCATGAAATTTCTAGACTCTATGCAGAAAATCGTGATCCGGTTGCTTTGAAAAAAATACCCAAGCATGTTCAAGATGCTTTCATTGCAACTGAAGATCAACGTTTCTATAAGCATTCAGGAATTGACTTACGCGGGGTGGCACGCGCACTTGTAGCAGATATCATGGTCGGAGGAAAAGCTGAAGGAGCGAGCACCATAACGCAGCAGTTGGCGAGAAATGCATATCTCTCAAATGAGAAGACCTGGTTTCGAAAATTTAAAGAGGCCGCAATTGCTGTTAGTCTTGAACGAAGGTACAGCAAAAAACAGATTCTGGATATGTATTTAAATCAGCTCTACTTTGGACATGGAATCTATGGTGTACAGATGGCTTCACAATTCTTCTTTAATAAAGACGTGAGCGAGTTAACCGAGGATGAAGGTGCACTGCTCGCAGCACTTCCCAAAGGCCCAAACGGCTATTCACCAATTCTTCATCCGCAAAAAGCCTTGGAAAGACGTAATGTTGTCCTGTCTCTGTTGCAGAAAAACGGCTATATTTCCGCAGAGGAATCGGTACGGTTAAAAGGAATGACGCTGGGCCTTAATGTACACAAAATACAAACGCACCCAGAATTTGATTCCTACATTGATCTTGTTAAACAAGAAGCAGAAAAGGACTATCATATTGGCAATGATGAGCTGATTCGAGGAGGTTATAAGATTGTCGTTCCTATTAATCGACAAGCGCAAGCAGCTTCCTACTCGGCTTTTAAAAATAATGTCTATTTTCATGGGAGCAATCCAAAGCAATCTCCAGAAGGCGCATTTGTTCTGATGAATAAAAACGGCGGTGTGCTCGCCGCACAAGGTGGACGTAATTATGTACTTGGCAGCTATAACCGAGTCAATGTGAAAAGACAGCCGGGTTCTTCATTTAAGCCTTTGGCCGTTTATGGACCGGCACTTGATCTCGGGCGTTATCAGCCCTATTCGCTTCTTCAAGATAAGAACGTGTCCTATGGAAATTACAAGCCAACCAATTATAGTGGGCAATATACCGGTGAGATGACGATGTATGATGCAATTACAATTTCTCAAAATGCTCCTGCCGTTTGGCTTCTGAATCAAATTGGCATTTCAAAAAGTAAAGCTTATTTATCAAAAATGGGCATTCATTTATCTGATAAAGGATTAGCCATTGCTTTAGGTGGTCTAAGTAAAGGCGTATCCCCTTTGCAAATGGCATCTGCATACACTTCCTTCGACAATGAAGGTGAACAAACAAAGCCATTTTTTATTCAAGCTATTTATGACCATCAAGGAAAGAAAATTGGCGAAGCGCATCCAGCAACTAAGAAAATATTTTCAAAACAAACGGCTTGGTACATGACGCGCATGTTACAATCCGTAATGAGAAATGGTACGGGACAGGCCGGATACAGTCAAGTTGCGATCGCTGGGAAAACGGGATCAAATGCATTTACCAAAGAAGGATTACGTGATGCTTGGTTTGTTGGGTATACGCCGGATGCGGTGGGAGCGGTTTGGATTGGTTATGATCAAACAAATAAAGATCAATACGTAACCGGCTCCAGCAATGATGCTGTTCGTTTGTTTAAGTCTGTCGTGAACAGTATGCCTAAGGAAAAAGCATTGGCTTTTGAGAAACCTGAGGGCATCACAGATCTTGATGAACCGATTCGACTCGCCGGCGTGACACGGTTAGAAGCAAGGGGGGTACTCGGTAAGTATGCATTGCCGGCATTAGAGCTTACTTGGAACGAATCTAGAGATCGACGAGTCATTTACCGTGTGTATGCTGAAGTAGATGGCAAACGAACACTTAAAGGTGAGGTCAAAGGAAAAAATACGTACCGAATTGATTTTGTTAATCCGATGAGTAAAGAAACCTATTATGTGGTTCCTTATAATTCGCAAACGGGGAAGACCGGGCAAGCATCGCCTTCGGTTGAGGCAAACTGGTTCTCCAAACTTTAATCAACATCTAACGGATTGTGCACGCTCGTCAGCATACGTGAAAAGGGCTAAAATAGAATATGCGTGATTCGGATCATTTTTCCGGACGAGTTCTATGTGATGAATGATGATGGTTTATTGTAAAATTTGATGCGAGTAGAAGGTGTTGAAATTGAGTAAGAAAAAGACAGGGCTGGTGGTCATGGCATATGGCACCCCTTATCAAAAAGAAGATATTATTCCGTACTATACGGCAATCCGTCACGGGCACCGGCCAAGTGAACAACAGATCGAGGATCTGACACGTCGCTATGAAGCGATTGGAGGGTTGTCACCATTAGCGCAATGGACACAAGCGCAGGCTGATGCATTGGAAAAACGGTTAAATGATTTACAATCCGATCGTGAATTCAAAGCTTTTCTTGGTTTAAAGTATATTCATCCATTTATTGAAGATGCTGTTCAAACCATGAGCGAAGAAGGCATAGAGGAAGCGGTATCGATCGCATTGGCCCCTCACTATTCACAATTTAGCGTCCAGTCTTACATAGATCGTGTCCAAGCCGCTGCTCAAAAAGTAGGCGGTATGACCATAACATCGATTAGTAGTTGGTATAAGGAACAAGGTTTTATTGACTATTGGTCACATGCATTGAAAAAGGCGTTCGCTGAAATTCCTGAACGTGAATGGGAGGAGACCGTTGTTCTATTTACTGCACACAGTCTCCCTGAGAAGATCTTGACTAATGGTGATCCCTATCCTGAACAAGTGCGAGAAACAGCTGATGCAATTGCTGCTAAAGCAGAAATCGCACATTATGCGCAAGCTTGGCAGAGTGCAGGTAAAACCAAGGATCCTTGGCTCGGTCCTGATGTCCTTGATCAGATTCGCAGCCTTCATCAACAGAAGCGTTACCGTCATTTTGTTTTTTGCCCGATTGGTTTTGTTGCGGAGCATTTGGAAGTATTGTATGACAATGATCAGCAATGCCGCAAACTTGTTGAATCACTTGGTGCTACCTACCACCGACCGACGATGCCTGATACGGCACCAGATTTTATTGACGCATTAGCCGCTTCAGTAGTACGTGCAAGCAAAATTGAACGTGCTGAAGGTAGATGAAATCTACAATTATAATGAAATGATCAGAAAAACCAGACTGGCGTTACCCAGTCTGGTTTTTAACTATAATTGAAATTTAGAAACGAAAGAAGAGAGTCTTTATGTAGCATTGTGTTCGGGCAGTATAGTCGTGGCGACACTTGTTGATCATAGGCAATGAGCCCGTAATCACTTATAAATTTTCAGTACGCCCGATATAAGCAATTTTAAATACACCGTTTTCGAATATAATTTTCGTAACACTGGTATTCTCGATTGTTGAAACATGAATTTTTTCATCGGATAACATGTAGATCAGGCAGTTGATGTAAAGACCGTGACTCACTGCAAGGATCGTTTCTTCCTCAGAATGAGCAAATGTGCTAAGAATGGCACGGATTCGATCTTTGACATCTTCGTAATCTTCAGCAAGACCAGAAGTATCCAATTGTTTCAATCCGGTTAAAGCATGTATTTTTAACTCATCTGGTGAATCACCACGAACTTCAGGGGATTCAATTTGCTTCCCTGCGCGTTCCCAAGTTGGGTCATTGATATCGCCTTCAAACATTCCGAAACTGACTTCACGTAAGTCTGTTGATTCAATCGGTGTGAGATCAGGATTTACGGAATGGTCGAGGAGAAGTCGAGCAGTACGCCGCGTTCTGCCTAAGTCGCTACTGTACGCGATATCAAAAGATATATTTTGCGCTTTAAAGACCGCACCTAAGTCAGCGGCCTTTTGTTCGCCAATATCTGTTAGCGGCGAATCAGAAATACCTGACATTTTGCAGTACTGATTGAAGAGTGTCCGTCCATGTCTTACAAAATAAATGGTCTTCATATGAATCCTCCCAATGAATAAGTTAAAAATCATCATTGCCGTTCTTCGTATACAATCTACTTAAGGGTAGCGTAATTTAACTATAAAAGTAAAGTGATCAAGGAAAATGTCAAAGAAAGTTAAAGAGCTATTTGTAGCATAACTGCGTCTAGACGACAGCTCAAATGCGCATTACTATTAAGAAGAATACCCGAATAAAGAGAAAGAAGGGAAACTAATGATTTATATTAATAATCGTGATCTATTAGATCAAACGCTTAATTTTGCAATTGAAGAATACGCATTGAAACATCTGGATATCAATGAAACCTATGTCATGTTCTATCGAATGGCACCGACTGTAATTGTTGGACGCAATCAGAATACGATTGAAGAGTTGAATATGGAGTACATTTCAAAACAAGAGATCACGGTCACACGACGATTATCCGGAGGCGGAGCAGTCTATAATGATCCGGGAAATCTGAGCTTCAGCTTTATTGCTAAAGATGATGGAGATAGTTTTAATAACTATAAGAAATTTACAGAACCTGTGATTCGTGCGTTGCATCATATGGGGGTCGATGCAACGCTTGAAGGACGTAATGATCTGACCGTAGGGGGTAAGAAAATTTCCGGGAATGCCCAATTTGTCACTCAAGGCCGTATTTTTAGCCATGGGACTTTGCTTTTTGATGTGAATTTGGACAATGTGTCCAGTGCACTGCATCCTGACGCAGCAAAGTTTGAATCTAAAGGAATAAAATCCGTGCGTAGCCGTGTTACGAATATCCGCGAGCATTTGGCGGAAGACATGAACATTCATCAGTTTAAAGAACAGTTGCTTCGATATATTTTTGAAGGAGAAAATCAGATCCCTGAATACCAATTCACCGATGAAGATTGGATCAACATCATAAATATTGCTAAGAGAAGATATCGTAACTGGGATTGGGTCTATGGAAAATCTCCTGAATTTAATGTGCGTAGAGCACGTCGGTTCCAAGGTGGACGGATTGATCTTCGATTAAATGTGAAAAAAGGATTTATCGAACAAATGTTTATCTTTGGTGACTTCTTCGGTGTTGGAGATGTTCGAGAATTTGAAAAACGAATGATTGGGACAAAATATGAACAGAACGCACTTGTTGAAAAACTCAAAGCATTGGATTGTCACTATTATTTTGGGAAAATCAGCGAAGAAGAGCTATTATCCACATTTATTTAATACGCTCCAAAGCATCATTCAGGAAGCTTGTTCTAAACACAGGGTAGCAGGACTAAATTGATAATAGGCCGTCCATATGAAGGTGATGGCTGACAAGTTCACGTAATGTTTCTGAGGAGGGTCTTATGTGAAGAAGAAGACGATGTGGTGGTTTATCGCATTGTATGCTATCTATCTCATAACCATGGCAGCCTATTTTTTTGTTTGGTCGAAGTCTACACTACCTGTTGATATGAAAGGCACTGCAGCCGATCCAGCACTGTTTATGAGCAAACAGCAGTTAGCAGAAAGCGGCGTGTTCAATGCTTGGCGTCATTTTCTCTCTTTCGCCGAGATTCCATTGGAATGGGGCATTTATCTTTTCGTGTTGATAGCCGGGATTTCGCATTGGCTTAAGCGTTGGTCGGAGCGTATTTCGCCTTTCTTTATCATACAGATGCTGATTAGCTACGTTGCGATTGCTTTGATTCTTGCCTTGATTTTTTTGCCGGTCGATTTTGCCTCCTATCAATTGTCTGTACATTATGGAATAAGCGTGCAGCCGATTTCCGAGTGGTTGAAAGATCAAGCGCTGAGTACGGCAATTAGTACACTGATCGGCTTTATTGCGCTCACTACGGTTTTCGCTCTGATTCGCAGATATCCGAAAAACTGGTGGTTTCCAGCATGGCTGCTGTCGATTCCGTTTGTTTTGTTTATGATGTACCTACAGCCGGTTGTGATCGATCCACTGTATAATCATTTTCAAAGCCTTCAAGATGGAGAATTAAAACAGGAAATCTTACAATTGGCATCACATGCAGGTATCCCTGCTCATAATGTCTATGAAGTAGATATGTCCAAAGAAACCAACGCCATGAATGCTTACGTTAATGGCATAGGGTCCCATCTGCGCATCGTTTTGTGGGATACAACAGTCAAGCGCCTTAGTCATGAGCAGGTTCTTTTTGTCATGGCTCACGAGATGGGTCATTATGTCATGCATCATATTCTCTGGGGAACAGCAGCAGCTCTGCTCGGTTTGCTCTTCACGCTGTGGATCGCTGCGAAAGTTCACCTCTGGTTGACGATAAAATGGGGCACACGAATGAATCTGACACATCCCGGGGACCTTTCAGCGTTACCTATGCTTCTCTTAGTTCTATCGCTACTTTCATTTTTGGGTGAACCTGTCCAGAATACGGTCTCCAGACACTTTGAACATCAAGCAGATCAATATGCTATTCAGATGACTCAGAATAAGCAAGCAGCAATTTCTTCCTTTCAAAAGTTGTCCGCTTCTAGTCTAGGTGAAATGAATCCACCTGCATTAGTGAAGTGGATCCAGTATGATCATCCGACAATGCTTGACCGGATTAACTATTTGGAACATGTGAAACTTGAAAAATAAGATTATTTCATTAAAAATAATGATTTTTTTTAGAAGAAGGCGTTCTCCTCGACGGATTATGCTAAACTAAGTAAATGTTGAAAGGCAGCGTCATGAGCAGTGATACATGGCTTTCCAATCACAGAATAGAATTGAGGCATTTATAATGGCGAATGAAAAGAAAACGGTCGCTGTATTATACGGCGGAAAATCCACAGAATATGAAATTTCATTACTCACTGCATATTCAGTGATCAATGCAATGGATTTGGAGAAATATCGAGTACTTCCTGTGTACATTCAGCAGGATGGCCGTTGGATTGCAGGAGAAGAGATTAAAGGAAAACTGACGTATAAAGATCAGTTGTTGCTTAAGGAAGACAGCAGTGCGGAAGAGATCGCAGAGCATTGGCTCGCACCATCAGCATCTTCAAGTACGGAGACGAGACCGGACATCATTTTTCCATTACTTCACGGACCAAATGGTGAGGATGGTACTGTACAAGGTTTGTTTGAACTTCTGAATATTGCGTATGTTGGATCAGGTGTTGCTGGTTCAAGCGTAGGTATGGATAAAGTTTTGATGAAGGATGTCTTTGCAGCACATAACATCCCAGAGCCTCATTATGTATCGATGTCGCGCTTTGAATGGGAAAATGAAGCACCTGCAATGATTCTCAAAGTGAAGAATGCTATTGGATATCCTTGCTTTGTTAAACCGGCAAATGGCGGTTCAAGTGTTGGAATCAGTAAATGTGTGAGCGAAACTGAATTATCGGCTGCTGTGACAGAAGCATTACTCTATGATACGAAAGTGATCATTGAAGAAGGTGTAAATGGCCGAGAAGTCGAAATCGGAGTAGTCGGAAACCATGAACTATCTGTTTCTGTGCCCGGTGAAATTATCACTAAGAATGCCGCATTCTATGATTACCAATCAAAATATCAGGAAGGTGAGAGTACTTTGGTTATTCCGGCAGACCTTCCTGACAAAGTAAAGGCAGAATTGGAACAAGTCGCAAAACGTGCCTTCACTGCACTGAATCTCTCCGGACTTGCGCGCGTTGACGTGTTCGTTCGAGAAGGGGATCAACGTATCCTCGTTAATGAAGTGAATACGATGCCGGGATTTACCCAATTTAGCATGTTCCCTTTGCTCTGGCAGCATACGGGTTTGCCTTATCAAAAACTGATCGAGAAATTGATCAATCTTGGTTTGCAAAAACATGCTGAAAAGCAACAGATCCATTATCGAATCGACGGCTAATTAAGGAAAAATATAGAAGTACTTGTCTGCATAGGTGGATTGTGAGCATCACATCCGGACTAGATGACTAATGCTCAATTCTTTCTTCTTTGACTAAAAAAAGCACCGATGACGTTGGTCATCGGTGCTTTCTTATATAATTATTCGTTCATTGCTCTATTAATGAAGAATTTTAATCGTGATTGTTTTGCGCCCAAAGTTTAGTGCTTGATTTTTCGATGGAAGATGAACATCAATTCGATTTCCTTTGATAGCACCACCGGTATCAGCAGCAAGGTACACGCCATAACCTGGAATCATTACCCGCGAACCCAGTGGAATAACTGCCGGATCAACGGCAATCACTTTAGCGTTTGGGTTACTGCTGAAGTCAATACCCGTTGCTGTTCGCCCGCTGAGTGAATAACTCGTAGCTTCAACTGTAATAGACTGTCCAGATTGACCAGCCGGCGCTGATTGCTTTTTTTCTTCTTTTGGTTGATATGAAGTATTCTGTACTTTAGGCTTCGATGCATTTTCTTTAGCACGTTCTGCAGCTTTCTTCTCGGCTGCTTTTGCCGCTTTTTGTGCAGCCTCTTTAGCTCTTTTTTTCGCCTCAGCAGCTTGACGTGCTTTTTCTTCTGCTTCTTTCTTTTCCTGAACCTTAATTTCAACCGCTTTTTCTTGGTAATCCTTTGCTTCTTTTGTGTTGCGATAGACTGTGTAGAGAGCAGTCTTCGTATCTGCGCCAATAATGCCGTTGTCGAAATCCTGTTTGTCCGATTGGAATGCATCAATTGCTTCAAATGTTTGTTCATCGATGATGCCGTTGTGCTGCCCATCGAGGTAACCTAATTTTTGAAGCTTATCTTGCAGTTTCGCAACCACCGGTCCTGAATCGCCTTTTTGAAGCAAACTATTTCCGAATATAATAGTGACATTCTGGTTATCAGCTTGATCGGATGGAGCATTTGCTGCAAATCCAATGGCATGAGTTGTGCGTACAGGATTTTCACTATTCATGATGTGATTATCATTTGTACTGTTCGTTTTGGCGAATACGATCGTCGTTGGTGCCAGGACACCAAGACATACGGTCAAGCTCGTCATTGCCGTCAGCCTTTTAATGATATTCATTAAGTAAAAAAACCTCCTTAGGTGATCCAGCCATGAACATCATCATGGCTAACATCCAAGGATTATTCTAAGGGTTGAATATCTCATACATGTTTTAGCAATATTACAGTTGTGTAACATGAGATCAATATTTTAGAATTTGTCAATACAATTTTCGCTAGTTTTCTTATTTTTTTTTATGGTTCTTAATGGAAAAACCATTAAAAAATAAAGATGCCTATGCAAAAAACGAAGAAACTTGTCTCAATACGTTTTTAACCACAGATTTTGCGACAGTATCTCTTTTCATTTATACTAACTAGTGAATGAAAAAGTGAAAAAATGAAGTGAATCAAAGGTAAATTGAATCACTATTATCCGAGATGTGTGGGAAGTGTGATTCATACATTTTTGATTGGTTTTCACGAACGGGTCATTCATAGACAATTTTTACAATGAAAATAGAACCCAAAAGGGAATGAGGAGTAATCATGGAATCAAAGAGGGCTAAGGAATCGCTTTCGATAACATCTGTTCATGTACTGCCGAATGATACAAATAATCACGGAACGTTTTTTGGTGGAAAGTTAATGATGTATGTTGACAATATTGCTGCCATAGCGGCAACTAGGCATTCACGAAGCTTGGTTGTTACTGCTTCGATTGATTCTGTTGATTTCCTACAACCCATTTACGCTGGATCATCCGTATGTCTTGAGGCTTTTGTTACATGGAGCCATCATACTTCTATGGAGGTTTTTGTTAAAATCATTAATGAACATCTGATAACAGGAAAACGAGACTTGTGTACCACTTGTTTCCTAACTTTTGTTGCGATTGATGAAAAGGGTAAACCGATCCCCGTTCCAAAGGTGATACCGGAAAGTGAAGAAGAACATTTGCTTTTCGGAAGTGCAGAAAAACGCTATTTGAACCGAAAGTTAAGAAGGCAAGAAACAAAGAACTTTACAAGTCATTTGACCTTAGCAAAGCCGTGGGAATAATCGTGCCCAGTGTCCACACAAATCACATGAATGTGCATAACATGTAGTGTTGGGTCCAGGGTTCCATGACTCAAAAAAACGACATGTGAGAGGAAGAGTGACGACATGGGTGCACCTCACGACGGATTGAACAATAACTTTGCGTTAATCGTTGTTCTGTTCATTTTATTGATTATTGTGGGCACTGCCTTCTGCTATTAATAAGTGAGACACATGCTTCGCATGATTGAACACAAAAACACCTGCAGGCTTAACCTGCAGGTGTTTTTATAGTTATTTATTTGTCAGTGGTGCGAATCAAGCAACCAAGCGTCTTTGGATAAACTGTTTGAGTCGAGTACTTACCGGAATCATGATCAATGTTAGCGCCACACCTTTAAGCAGGTTAAAAGGCATGATTCCATAGACGATTAGTGTCAATAAACTATGGATACTATGATTTGCAGATTGCGCGATGCCAACAGCCGTATTTACGCTCAGGCCCAGAAATAATGCATATCCTGGGAAGATCAAGTAGTAGTTCACCACTGACATAATTAGTGTCATGATCACTGTAGCGGTCACCATACCCGTTACTAGTGAACGAATAGACGATTTTCTTCTATAGAATCCCCAAGTGACGAGAATAAAAATTGAACCTGCTGTAAAGTTAGCCAATTCACCGATAGGCACAACGGTAAGCGAACCAGAAAGCAAGACATGCAGAATGTTTTTAATCGCTTCAATAGCAATGCCGGCACCTGGTCCAAGAATGAGTGCGCCGATAATTGCCGGTAAATCACTGAAATCCATGGTTAGAAAGACCGGAAACATCGGAATTGGAAATGCAATTAACATAATCAAGAAACCAAGAGTAGAAAGCAACGAGATCAAAACCAATTTCTTTAATGATAAAGTCTTCAAACAATTACCCCCATAAGATATATAGTATTGGGGATCATGTACAGCGTTTTAAAGTGACTTGAGTCATAAAATTGTGATACAGACATCACTTCATGCACATAATGGACATTATTTTCATCGGACATCAAAAAGCCCAAAGGAGCGTTCCTTTGGGCTAAAATCAGCGCAATAATAGCGCAATGAAAACTATGCGCAGAAAAAATAGACGCTAATACATCATCCTTCTTCCATCCAGACTTTACTGTCGGTTCCGGTTTCTCACCGGATCTGCCTTTCGGCTTGCGGACTCTGGTAACAATCTAACCAATACCGCCGGTCGGGAATTTCACCCTGCCCTGAAGGAACTTCATATTCAATTGACAAAGTCATTATATAACAATTTAAAGAACACAACAACATTTTAACTTCATTATCGAACATAATTAAATGAAATAATCAAGTACCAACCCTAGCGATAAAAGGATACCAAATAATGTTTGCAGCTGTGCTGTTGCTTTCATAGCCGGCATGAGTTGAATGGCTTTTGTTTTATTTCGAAATAATTTAGTTGCTTGAATGGCTTTAGGTAAACTGGCAAAGACGATCAGAAGCCATGCGGATTCAACACCAAACAGCATCAGAGCAATTATCCAAACATAGGAGAAGGCGAAAATTCCGGCAAGTAGAATAATAGACTTTGGACGTCCAAGCAAGATCGGTAAAGTACGGCGACCTTTTTCCTTATCACCGGTTAAATCACGAATATTATTGGCCATATTAATGCCGCCAACCAATAAACCAATTGGAATAGAGATGAGTATACAGTTCAAACTCAGTGTCTCGGTTTGGATATAGAATGAGATCCAAATAATGAATACACCCATGAATAAACCCGAAACCAATTCGCCAAAAGGTGTGTAGGCAATCGGGTACGGACCGCCGGAATAAAGATAGCCGGTGAGAATACAAATCAGTCCGGCAAGAGCAATCCACCAGCTGCTGATTGCACAGATGTATACACCGATGAGCATCGCTGCAAAACAGAGCGCAAAGGCTAGACGAAGGATCGTTTTCGGATGAAAGCCATCCCGAACAATACTTCCGCCAATTCCTATGGAATCTTGATTATCAAGTCCTCTTTTAAAGTCAAAGTACTCATTGAATAAATTGGTGGCAATTTGGATGAGCATCGACGCGATCATCATTGCGGCGAATAACGTGACATTAGGTGTTTTTAGTGGTAAAACAAGTGCAGTACCCAGTGCCACCGGCACAAAAGATGCAGAAAGTGTGTGTGGGCGCATCATCTTCCACCACTTCATCAGACCAGTATTTTTTTCTGGTTTTATTTCCCCCATTTTATCTCTCTCCCATTTCAAAATATGCTGAAGAACTTGTTCAAAATCATAGTTTCTTAGATTTTGTTTTGTTAAAATCTGCTGTTTTTTTTCCATTGTTTCTTACCAGGTGTTGCTTGACGCGCGCACCGAGCCTCTTCATACAAGTTAAGATCTACGGAGTCTCGCTGGAACCAATCAACAGGAACGGTTCTGCAGGCGCACACATTGCCATTTGGTCAGAAAAACAAACACCATTAAATTTAATCAGAGCCTAGATTTTACAAGAACAATTGTCATGAATTCGACATGATTTTCATTCTCAGTGTATGGAATTCATGTTCCTGTGTCAATAAAATCTAATTGGTAAATGTAATTAAAGAACTTGAAGGTATTATTATGGGATTTTAATCTGGGATTCAATAAGGGGGAATGAGTGTATGGAAGATGCAGTAATGAACGTTGCTTTTTTGCGGGGGTTATTGAACGGTTTGTTGATTTTCGTTGATCGCAGAAGAAGATTGAGGGAATCGCGTATTCAATAAACTCCTCAGAGTATGACATTCTGTGCCCGTGAGAGTAATTCCGCGTCCCATCTTCTTCTTATCAGGAGCCCAGCTTCGAATATCATACTTTGCTTCGCGAGCATTCCAACTGACAAGATTAAGTTCTTTAGTCCAGCCACTATTCTCGGTTGCGAGTACACCAAAATGCTCGACAATGTTAAAACTTACGTCTGAATGAGAATCTGCCATACATAGATCACCTCAAGTATTTTATTTGAACAAATGTTCTGATAATAGTTTATAAGCAAACAAACGTTCTGTCAATACTTGGATTGATAAATGACTGAGTACAAAAGACTATTGCTCCCAAATCGTTGTCTGTGTAAAAAGTTTCTCGAGTGGATGATATTCTGAACGACAGAATAGATTGAGAATGTGTAGTTCGAGACGCCTGCGAGACTGTACCTGATGATTGCGATCCCACAGATACTCGCTTGTATGCGCAGGCTCACAGATCGCCCATGGCAAGTGAACGTCAAAAACCCCCAACCGCGAAAAGGTTAACACATACCCAATAGTCACAAATTTGCTATACTTTCTAAGTACAAACTTAACAGATGTTCGACGAGGTGGGGAATATGCTTAAGTATACGTTAGCTTTATTAAGATACGGTCATAAAATCCTGATGATTAATCGTCAAAAATCGCCTTGGCAAGGTGCATGGAACGGTGTCGGTGGTAAACTTGAAATAGATGAATCACCAAAAGAATGTGTGATTCGCGAGATTTGGGAGGAAACTGGAATTCGATTGGAACGTCCGCTATTTCGAGGGATTGTTACATGGAATTCGGATCGAGAACCCATTCAAGGAATGTATCTTTATGTCGCAAACTTACAATCTGAGGATCTGATCAATTTACCTAGGGAAACACGTGAAGGAATTCTAGCGCTTAAAGAAATTTCTTGGATTCTTGCTGAAGAAAATTATGGAACGGTGCCTACTTTGCGCATTTTTATGAAGGATGCGATTGAAAATTTGACTGCTGATCCTGCTGACTATCACTGCGTATTCGACGGCGAACGTTTGATCCATACGGAAATGCGTCGGATACCTGAGTACATCCTGCGTTAAGGGAGAAGAAACAAAATCAAAAGCATCAGACAGGCAACAATGCCCAGATAATAGAGGATCATAAAATCTGCTCCCATCATTACGGTTAGCATAGGTGCTAAAAAAGAATACACGCCTGCAAATAAGAACATAATACCTAATGCAATCAAAAAACGTTGGGGACGCTTTATATAGTGCGCGATTTTCAATAACAACAACTTTTTACTTAACAAGATCAGAATAAATCCGCATACAAACAAAAAACTACCTAAAATAGTCCACAGATGCATAGATGTACATCAACCTTTCTTTGATCAAGCACATTCTTCATTATACATAAGTGAAATCAAAAGTGGTGAATCGCCAAAATATTTAGTACATGGGTGACGAAAAAAGCTCGCGACACAATTTGTCGTGAGCTTTTTGATTAGTGTGCATGCACAGGTTTTTGTTGTTCTGCATCAGGAAGATCTGAGGTACAGTGTGCGCATTTGGTGGCGTTAATCGGTATTGAAGACAAACAATAGGGACAAGTCTTTGTTGAAGGCGCATCCGCTTTTCTTGGTGTTATCCTATTCAATGCTTTAACGGCAAAGAAAATGACAATGGAAATGATCAGAAAATTGATGATGTAATTAATAAAGAGGCCGTAATTGATGGTTGGTGCACCTGCTTTTTGTGCGGCGCTTAAACTGCTGTAGTCATGCCCTGATAAATTTAAGTAAAGATTGCTGAAATCAACTTGTCCAAGAATTAAGCCGATCGGCGGCATGATAATATCCTTGACCAGAGAATTGACGATTTGTCCGAACGCTGCGCCAATGATGACCGCTATGGCAAGATCAATCACATTTCCGCGGGCAAGAAACTTTTTAAATTCGTTGACTGTTTTCACGAGCATCCTCCTACTCATCATGATTATGACTAATAAAAATATTAGCATTTTCGACTAATTTTTTAAAGGCAGAATGATTAGCCAAACGATTTGAGTAAAAAAAAACATTCGGTACATCCTATGGTTAGGAGGATGATTCGGTTGAAAAATGGAAAACTGATCTACCTTATCTGCGGAATACTTGTGCTGGCTATGGTGACCTATGTACACCATCCTGAGATGAGTGTACGCGCCAAGGATAGTAAGAGCGAGCGACTGATTGTTTCATTGATTAATGCTAAAAACGAAGAGATGGGTACTGCGGTGTTAACAGAAACACCAAGAGGTGTGCGGATTGAATTGGAGGCGGAAGGTCTGAAGCCAGGGATTCATGCCATTCACTTTCATGAATACGGGGTCTGCACACCGCCTGACTTTATGTCGGCTGGCGCGCACTTCAATCCGGAGCACAAGCATCACGGATTAAAAAATCCGCAGGGTCCGCATGCAGGTGATATGCCCAATATTTTTGCGGATAGTCACGGGCATGTGAAGACGATAATCTTTGATCCGCTGGTTACCCTTCAAGAAGGAAAAGCGAATTCGCTTCGGGACGCGGACGGCTCTGCACTGATCATCCATGAAAAAGGGGATGATCAGATGACGGATCCATCCGGCCAATCCGGAGAACGTATCCTCTGCGGTGTCATAAAATAAACATACAAAAAGCCGGAGCACATGGTTCAGATCATGTCCTCCGGCGATTTTTAATTTAAAGGAATTTTGACTTACTCAGCAAGCAGTGAAAGCCCGCCGTCTACTGTAATCGTTTGTCCACGAATCATGAATGCTGCGGGTGTGCAGAGGAAATAGACAGCTTCTGCAAGATCTTCCGGTTTAACGATCCGTCCTGCTGGGTTATGCTTTGCCGCTTGTTCAAGTAATTCTTCACGATTCGGAAAATGTTTGAGCGCATCGGTATCAACAGCGCCTCCGGACACGGTATTTACGGTAATATTCATCGGTGCAAGCGCAACAGCTAGGTAGCGTGTTATGGACTCAACTGCTGCCTTTGACACGCCGACAACAACATAATTTGGTAGTGCGCGAACAGCACCAAGACTGGACAATGCGACGATATGGCCGCCGCCTGTCTTATTCATTAATTTTGCCGCACGTTGTGAAGCAAATAAGTATGCTTTTGCATTAATGTCCTGGGTCCAATCCCAATGTTTTTCTTGAATATCCATGAGTGGACGTTGAACGCCTGATGCAGCATTGCTGATAAATGCATCAAGTCTTCCAAAGGCTGTTTCCACGGTTTCAAACAATTGATCAATCTGGTCGAGTGCCCCAACGTTTGCTTTTACAATTTTGACTTGTACGTCATATTTATTTTCAATATCTTGCTTTGTTTGTTCCGCGTTCGTACTTTTTCGTGCATAATTCAAGACGAGATTGTATCCATTTTGTGCGAACTTTTCAGCAATGGCTTTGCCGATGCCGCGTGTCCCGCCGGTAATTAGAGCTACTTTAGTTTCCATAATAATCTCCTTTTAATAAGTGCAGATTCCGATAGTAAAGACAAACTGAACTCAGTATAGCAAAATGTTCAAAAAAATGACAAGAAAAGCAAACGAAAGGCTTGGCGTTGATTCGATGATCTTTTGGGTAAAATAGGGTAAGATAATTTAATAAAGCTTTTCAATTGAAGGGAGTGTGTCCCATGATCATTGTCTATTTAAGTTTCGTTCTTGTTGTGATTTCTTTGGTTGCATTTGCAGCTTCCGTTAGGAATACGTTAAAACTTATGAATGGGTCATTAGCAAAAATTTCGAAAACCAGTGCAACAATGACGCGTCAATCAAAAAAAATCATGCATGAAAAGGATGAATTGACGCGTAATCTCACCATGATCCAGCAGGACATGACCAAGAAAAAAGATACGATTCAAGAAACCATCCGTGAAGTCAATGATTCGGCTTTGCATGCTCAAGTTGCATGGTACAAGGGAAAAGCAATTTTCAAAAGACAAACGGATTAATCGTTCGTAACAAACTTTGGATTTACAGTTACCTGTACATTTCCTTTGACAGCTTTAGCAATGACACAGTCTCTCTCTGCAAGCGTAATGCAGGTTAAGAGTTTTCTTTCTAATGGTTCTGTTAGCGGATCAGCTAAATAGATGATCGGAAAATGGGTGACTTTTTCAAAATGAAGGCCACCTTTTTTCGTCACGACCGCCTTTGTTCGAATTTCGATATGGTCATAACCGATTGCTTCTTTTTTCAGACGAATGCCCAGTGTGATCAAATAGCAAGAGGCAAGCGCACTGATTAATAATTCATCCGGATTTGTGCCGACACCTTTGCCTGACATAGAGGTATCCACGGAAATTGTTGTGCTCAGTCCGTTGGTTTCAACTTTTCCTTCCCCATCCCAAGAGCCTTCCCAGTCACCGTTTAATTCAAAATGATAATCCGTCATAATGTCACCCACTTAGGTATATATAGGAAAAAAGGACTTGCGTTCCTTTAAAATTATCGTAGCATAATTTATGTGAAGCGCAATCCAATAGGGGTTATCTAAGGGGGGAGTGAAAAATGCAGCACGATCATCGATTAGCCTATAAGCCTTGGTTGTGGGTAGTGTTGTTCTGTGTTTTGTTTTTTCTACTGCTGGTGATCGCCATTCGTCAACCTGGAGTTCAGGCACTGGATCTCAGGCTCGTTCAAATTCTTGATCCACTGAGAGCGCCGGGTGCTGTTGCATTCTTTTCCAAGGTTACCGATCTCGGATCAAGCCGTGTGCTGATCAACATCATGATTCTTTTTATCGTCTATTTTCTCTTTCGAAAACATTTCTTATCAGCAATTTTACTTCCGATTGCCTTTTTAGCGGAACGTCCAATGAATGAATTATTGAAAAGTTGGGTGATGCGGGAGCGGCCACCCTTCCACCATTTGGTTCATGCAAGGGGATACAGCTTTCCGAGTGGACATGCCATGAATGCAGCAACAGTTTTTGGTTTGCTAATTTTGTTGGTTGTTCCGTTGATAAAATCAAAGGGGTTGCGCATTGCTTGGGCGGTTTTGGGAATGGCTATGATCTTGTTGATTGGATTCAGCCGACCCTTCTTACGGGTGCATTACTTTACGGATATTCTAGCCGGATATTGTGCAGGGGGATTTTTGGTCGGGATATCAGCAGTTGTCCTCATTTTTGTATATAATAGAAAACGTTGAGATAAAATGACGCCTGATGAAGGCGAAAGACGGAGGATTTATCGATGAAAAAAGGTTCAATTACAATGGAAAATGGTGAAGTCATCGCCATTGATTTCTTTCCTGAGGCTGCACCAAATACAGTGGCAAACTTTGAAAAATTGGCGAATTCAGGATTTTATGATGGAGTGACTTTTCACCGCGTAATTCCCGGTTTTGTCAGCCAGGGTGGCGATCCGACAGGAACTGGAATGGGCGATGCAGGGTACACGATTAAGTGTGAAACGGATGGTAATCCGCATAAACATGTTGCTGGCGCATTGTCGATGGCACATGCCGGACGAGATACGGGCTCTTGTCAGTTTTTCATTGTGCATGAACCACAACCTCATCTGGATGGCGTTCATACAGTTTTCGGACAAGTGACGAGCGGAATGGACACCGTGCTTTCCATGACAAACGGCGACGTGATGAAGACGGTGAAAGTTTGGGACGAAGAGACGAACTAATTCAGGAGGTTCATTATGCCAATTTGTAATGTTGGTTTACAAATTCTGCCTTTTTCGAAAGATAAGGATACTTATGGATTGGTGGACGAGGCGATTAAAGTCATTCAACAATCCGGAGTGAACTACGAAGTGACCGCACTCGAAACGATTCTGGAAGGTGAACTTGACGAACTTCTAGAAGTCGTGAAGAAAACAGTGTATGCGACGTGTGAAGCAGGAGCAGATGAAGTCGCAGCAGAAGTGAAAATCCACTTCCGTCCGCAAGGGACTTCGATTGAAGAAAAAGTAGGAAAATACCGGAAATAATCAAACAAAATCAATGGGTAACTGTTGACCACAGGGCGATGTACCTGTGGTTTTTTCTTTGAAAATCTAAGAATGCGTAAAGGAACGAATGTTCCCTGTATGCTATAATTACTATATTAAATTAATGAGAATCATTTACGAATTTTTCTATATATGCTCAAGAACAAGGGGAGAACGAGATGTCTGTGCGTTTTATTTTAGGCCGGCCGGGAACAGGAAAAACTGCAGATTGCTTAGACGAAATGCGCGCAAAATTGCACGAACGCCCGAATGGCACACCACTGATTTACCTGGTACCTGAACACATGACGTTCAGTATGGAATACCTTTTGGCATCTACGTCAGGACTAGGCGGGATGACCAGGTTGAACGTGTATAGTATGCCTCGTCTTGCTCTTCGCGTACTTCAGCAATCGGGTGGTGCGACAAGACGTCATTTGAATGCGACGGGTGTCTCCATGCTCTTGCGTAAGATTGTCGAACAAAGTAAAAATGAACTGCACTTGTTCCGCAAAGCATCTGAGCAAAGCGGATTTTATGAGTTGCTGAGTGATACCTTGATTGAGTTTAAGCGTTTCTGTTTGGAACCTGAACAAATTGCTACCAAAGCTGAACAGATTGAAGGCGACAGTGCCGATCAGCTTCTCTTAAAGGACAAACTCCATGATTTGTCCTTAATCTATCACTCCTTTAGTCATGCTTTGCAAGGAAAATATATTGATAGCGAAGATTATCTGAAATTAATGGTTGAGCGAATGGATGAAACGACTTTTCTGAAACAAGCAGAAGTCTGGATCGACGGCTTCCAGACGATGACGCCACAGGAAATTATGGTTGTTGAAAAACTGATGACGACGTGTAAACGTGTGACAATCGCATTAGGTACGGATCGCATTTATGACAGAGCGCCGGATGAATTTTCCTCATTTCGACATCCGGCTCTTCTTTACTTGCAATTAAAGGAACGGGCGGAATTGCATCAGCAGACTCTCGAACCGATTATTCTAAAGCGTAAGGTGCTTCGGGCAGAAACAGGTGCACTCAAGAATCTCAACTTGCACTTTGGACACTATCCGTCTCAAGAGAGTACCGACATTGATGGGATAATCATGACTGAAGCCGCAAATCGTCGAGAAGAAGTCGAACAAGTCGCGCGAAACATCATCAGCTGTGCGCGTAGTCATGGAGATCGCTATCGGGATATGACTGTTCTTGTTCGGAATCTCTCAGATTATCGCGATCTCATTGAAACAATTTTTGCTGATTACAAGATACCGGTATTTATCGACCAGAAAAGTCCAATGAAGCATCACCCATTGATTGAGTTTATCCGTTCTGCACTAGAAGCGATTCAGAAGAATTGGCGTTATGAACCTATTTTCCGATGTGTAAAAACAGACTTTTTAATTCCATATGATTACGATGTCAGTGAAGCACGCGAAGGTATGGATCAATTGGAAAACTATGTGATTTCACATGGCTATTATGGGAAAAAATGGGTGGATAAAGAACCGTGGCGTTATCGGATTTATCGTGGACTTGAAGAAGAAACCCGACAGTTATCAGAAGAAGAGCAAGAAATGGAACAGACCATTAATCAATACCGATCACTCGTGGCACGTCCACTTGAGGATTTAGACAATAAACTTCATGCGGCTACAACCGTTGCTGACCGATGTGAGGTTCTCTATCAGTTTCTGATTGACTTAACGGTTCCGGAAAAGTTAGAACGAATGACAATTACGGCGAAACAACGACAAAAACTATCCGAATCAAAGGCGCATGGACAGGCATGGAAAGCAGTTATTGATATGCTTGACCAATGTGTGGAGACAGCAGGAGACGAAAAGATGTCTCTTGATCTATTTATCAAAATTGTTGATACCGGGTTAGACGCATTAGAATTTGCGATGGTACCACCTGCAATTGATCAAATTCTGGTAGGAAGTCTTGATCGAATGCGGTCATCTGAGATGAAAGATGTCTTTCTTCTCGGAGTGAATGAAGGAATTTTACCTGCCAAGCCGGCAGAGCAGGGCCTTTTCTCCGGCGTCGATCGTGAACTCCTGCAAGATGAAGGAATGGCTGTAGGGGACGGGGAATCAGAGCAAATGGCCGGAGAAAACGAGCTCATCTATCGTGCATTAACACTGCCGAAGAACAGGCTCTTCATCTCCTATCCTCTCGCCTCTGAGGATGGCGAAACGCTTCGTCAATCACCACTTATCGCGCGCTTGCAAAGATTCTTCCCTGCTTTACCGTTAAAATTAGCCCCTGCAGAGCCAAGAACGCTAAGCATTTCGGATCAGATTTCTTTTATTAATACCCCACGGAAGACCGTGAGTATACTTGCTGCTCAAATTCGAGAATGGAAGAATGGTTATCCGATTGCAGAACTATGGTGGGATGCCTATAACTGGTTTACGGTTCACCGTGAATGGGGAAGCGCTGCGAAAATGGCACTCTCCGGTTTATTTGCGAAGAATGATGAGCACTTAACTCATGAAATCGCTCGTGATCTCTACGGACAGACCATTCAAACAAGTGTTTCACGTATGGAAAAGTTCAATGCCTGTCCATTTGCACAATTTGCTTCCTATGGCCTTAAATTGAAAGAACGAGAGGTTTTCCAATTAGCAGCCCCGGATATTGGTCAGCTGTTCCACTTGGCAATTAAGCAAATGACCGTTCAGATCATGCAAAGCCATCGAAGCTGGAAAGATCTTTCTCCAGAAGAATGTGATCAATTAGCTTCTAACACGGTGCGTGAACTTGCACCAAATTTGCAACGTCAAATATTGACGAGCTCAAACCGATATCGTTATTTGCAACATAAGTTGGCACAGGTTGTTGCCCGAGTAGCGCGCGTGCTACGTCGTCATGCAATGGCGAGTGGTTTTTCACCAGTGAGTCTTGAGCTTCCATTTGGACCGGGTCGTCCGTTGCCTCCATTGAGTTTTCCATTAAAAAATGGGGCTCGTATGGAGGTTGTTGGCAGAATTGATCGAGTGGATCAGGCACATGATGACCAAGGCAGGTTGCTGCTTCGGATCGTTGATTATAAATCCAGTGCAAAAAATCTCGATTTATCAGAAGTTTATTATGGGCTTGCACTCCAAATGCTGACTTATTTAGATGTCATTATTACTTATTCGAAGCAATGGCTCGGTACACAAGCAGATCCTGCCGGTGTCCTTTATTTTCATATGCATAATCCGGTACTTAATTTGGATGAAAAGCTTCCTGAAGATCAGTTAGAACGCGAGCTCTATAAGCATTTTAAAATGAAAGGTTTATTGCTTGAAGACAAAGAAGCCCTTATGTTAACCGATGAATCGGCGATGGGTAAGCTTTCAGATATTGCACCGTTTGGCTTTAAAAAGAACGGAGAATTTTATAAAAGCTCTTCGATTGCAGGAGAAAAAGAATTTAAGACATTAAGAAGTTATACGCGTCACGTCATGACTGATGTCGGATGCAAAATTATCGATGGTGATGTTTCCATTGCACCTTTTAAAATGAATGGACAAGTGCCATGCACGCATTGTGCGTTCCGACCGGTTTGCCGCTTTGATCAGTCACAACCTGGAAATCAATTCCGCATATTGAAGAAAATGCCGGATAACGCCGTTTTTCAGAAATTAACGGATCTGGAGCTGAAATCAGATGATCAATAAACCAAAAGGAACACAATGGACCGATGCACAATGGCGTGCGATCACAGAACATGGGCATGATTTGCTCGTTGCCGCTGCTGCAGGATCGGGAAAAACAGCTGTCCTTGTTGAACGTATTATTCGAAAAATGACGAATCAGGATCAACCTGTAAATATTGACGACCTGCTCATTGTCACATTCACAAAAGCGGCTGCTTCGGAAATGAGAGAACGTATTGGTAAAGCTCTGGATCAGCGTTTGATCGAAGAACCTGAAAATCTTTTTCTACGTCGACAACAAAGTCTGCTTGGAAAAGCATCAATTATGACTTTACACGCTTTCTGTATGTCGGTAGTAAAACACTATTATTACTTTCTTGATTTGGACCCTGGATTTAGATTGCTCGATGAAACAGAAGCGATGCTGATGCGCGAAGAAGTACTGAGCGATCTGTTAGAAAAGTATTATGCTAAGGATGACCCTGAATTTTATCGTTTAGTCGATCGCTATTCAAGTGATCGCAGCGATGACGCGCTTAACCAAATGCTCTTGCGTATTTATGAATTTTCGATGAGTCATCCATGGCCGGAACACTGGCTTGATCAAATAGCTGATGCTTATCGTATCAATGGTCACGATACGATTGATCACTTTAGCTGGGTTAACGACTTAAAGAAGGCTCTTTTTCAGTACATTACTGAGGCGATCCATGTATTAGAGGATGCGGTCCAACAATGCAATGAACCCGGAGGTCCAGCTGCTTATGCAGAAGCATTATCCGAAGATCTTCGTCGATTGCGTAATCTGCAATCACTCTCCAAATCAAGTTGGGAAACAATACGTACGTCAATTCTGTCCTTGTCCTTTGGGAAGCTGAAGGCTATTCGTGCCAAAGATGTCGATGAAGTGAAAAAGGAACAGGTCAAGAAGATACGCGAGAAAATAAAAACAAAAATTAACGAGTTTCAACAGCAATGGTTTTCACGCGCTTCAGAGGAATGTCTTGATGATTTATTAGAAATGGCCCCCTCTGTTGATCTCATTATTGAACTCATTAAAGCCTTTACCAAAGACTATAAAAAAGAAAAAAGAAGTAAAGCCGTTCTCGACTTTTCCGACTTAGAGCATGAATGTCTTGCTGTTTTGCGTGGCAAGGATTCTACTCCGGACCATGAACAGCCATCAGTCGTTGCTGAACAATTTCGTGCACATTTTAACGAAGTGATGATTGATGAATATCAGGATACGAATCGTGTACAGGAATCGATTATTCAACTGATTACCAGAGACAGTAACCATCAAGGTAATTTGTTCATGGTTGGTGACGTGAAGCAGAGCATCTATGGGTTCCGATTGGCCGAACCAGGTCTCTTCATTGAAAAATACAAGAAATTCTCACAACCTGAAACAGATGGACAAGTGATTGATCTATCAAGTAACTTCCGTAGCAGGCAGGAAATCATTGATGGTGCGAACTTTTTATTCCGACAAACGATGGATGAAGCAGTCGGTGGAGTTATCTATGACGATGCGGCAGAACTTCGATGCGCAGCGAGTTATCCGTCGGAGGATCGACCGGTTGAACTGGAAATTATTGACCAGGCTACAAACGATGGGGACGCTGAGGATCAGAATGACATGGATGGGTCAGAGTTGGAAGCTATGGCTATTAGTGACCGCATTAAAGCGATGATCGGTGATGGATCCTCACCTGCCTTTCACGTGTTTGATCGTTCAATCGGGCAAATGAGGTCGATACGCTATCGAGATATTGCAATCTTACTCCGATCGGCAAGTACTTCAGCTGCTGTTATGAAAGACATTCTTGACCGCCAGGGTATTCCCGCATATGCGGAATTATCTAAGGGTTACTTTGACACGGTCGAAGTAACGGTCATGCTCTCTATCTTGCAAGTGATTGATAATCCGGATCAAGACATTCCGCTTGCAGCTGTCCTTCGTTCACCAATCATTGGATTAAATGGAGACGAGCTTGCAGCGATTCGGATGGCTGATCGTGGTTCCGGTTTCTATCAAGCTGTAAAACGCAGCACAAAGGAAAACAAATATGGTTTTGCAAAAAAACTTACGGAATTTCTGGATAAAGTACAAGAATGGCGTGATTTCTCAAAGAACCATTCGGTGTCCGAATTAATTTGGCAAATCTATCGAGATACCGGTTATTACGATTATGCGGGTGGATTAATCGGGGGAACCCAACGCCAGGCTAATCTAAAAGCTTTCTATGACCGGGCGCGTCAATATGAAAAAACAACATTTCGTGGACTGTTCCGTTTTCTTCGTTTTATCGAGCGAATGAGAGAGAACGGTGGAGACCTTGGCGAAGCGCGAGCGTTGAGCGATCAGGAAGATGTCATTCGTATTATGACCATTCATAAAAGTAAAGGACTGGAATTTCCGGTGGTCTTTGTCGCCGGGATGAACAAACGATTTAATATGCGCGATACAGCAGAGATGGCATTGCTGCACAAAGATTTAGGCTTTGGTACGAAATGGATCAATTCTGATCTGCGTACAAGTATTCCGACTCTACCTTATTTGGCAATCAAGGAACGGATGAGAGCTGATGCAGTCGCAGAGGAATTACGTATTTTATATGTTGCTGTCACGCGCGCAAAGGAAAAGTTGATCCTACTTGGTACGCAGAAAGATGTCCAAAAGCAAGCCTTAAAATACAGATCGGCATTGCGTCGTCATGAATGGCTGCTTCCAGTAGATGCACGCGCAACTGCATCAAATTTCTTTGATTGGGTGCTCCCTGCAGTTGCACGCCATTATTCAGCAGATGCGCTGCATCAATTGATAGATGATCAGCCGGATAAGACAGCGGTATCTACCGATCCATCCTCATGGATCGTTCAAGTTATTTCTGCATCAGGATTATCCAATGAACAAAAGAATCAACAGCAAATCAGTCAGGAACAATTGAAAAGGATTGAACAGGGAAAGGCAGTGGTTTCTCATTCCGGATTACAGGATGAAGTCGCAGCACGGCTTGAGTGGACGTATCCTGAACTTGTCGCAACGACCTCAATGGCGAAACAAACGGTTACGGAAATCAAGGCTCAGCAAGATTACTTTAGTAGCGGAACGGATGACCAGCTGTTGCTTGACCAAAACCGATTCTCGTCTATAAGCAGAGATCGCCCCCAGTTTCTGCAGAAATCGAAATTATCTGCTGCTGAACGTGGCACTGCATTGCACCTGTTGATGCAGCATCTTGATCTCTCTCATGTTGGGACAATAGATCAGATTAAGGAACAAGGTCAATCACTTGTAACTAAAGAAGTGATCACTGATGTGCAGGAACAAAGCTTTGACTATGAGGCAGTAGATCGATTCTTTCAGTCACCAATAGGGAAGAAAATGGTGGCTGCCGGTAAGATTATCCGTGAATGTCCATTTAGCCTTGTCTTGCCAACAACTGAAGTCTATAAGACTTGGAAAGGGACAAGTGATCAGGAACCTGTTCTGGTTCAAGGTGTCATTGACTGTATTATTGAAGATGAGCAAGGACTCATTTTACTCGATTATAAAACCGATCATCTCTCGCAGTTCGCCACACATGATGCAGCCGTTCACGAACTAAGACGTCGTTATCATGTCCAACTGCAGCTGTATCGTCGTGCGATTGAACAGATCTGGAAGAAAAAGGTTTCCAAGGTTGGCCTGTACGCTTTCGACGGCGGTTACTTTGTTGATTTGACCCATGGGGAGGAACGTCTATGAGACTACTGCATACCGCTGATTGGCACCTTGGACGGACACTTGAAGGACGGTCACGAGAGGAGGAACAGGAACACGTCATGGAAGAGATTTGCTTGATCGCAGAAGATCAAAAAGTGGATGCAGTGCTCATGGCAGGTGACGTATTCGACACGGTAAACCCTCCTGCGACGAGTGAAGCTCTATTTTATGAAACAGCGCAAAAGCTCTCCAAGGGCGGTAGCCGTCCTGTATTCATTATTGCTGGAAATCATGACAGCCCTGAGCGACTGGAAGCTTCGCGCCCGCTTGCCGGAAGACAAGGGATTACTATTGTCGGGAAACCGATACTACATCCACGAACGTTCCCAATAGTAAAGACGAATGAGGATTTGATCCTTTCCAGCGTCCCCTATCCCTCGGAGTCACGACTTAATGAAGTCTTAAGTTCCATCAATGATGAAGAAATCATCAAGCAAGCGTACAATGAGCGTCTTACTGAACTTTTCAAACAACATGCACAGTTTTTCCGAAAGGATGCAGTGAACATTGTCATGACGCATCTTTTTGCGGCAGGCGGCAAAGAATCGGATTCCGAGCGTCCGATTCAAGTTGGCGGTGCATACACAGTACATCCTTCTGCTTTTCCAAAATCTGCCCAGTACGTGGCGCTTGGTCACTTGCACCGACCACAAACATTGTCTGGCTCACAGGTGCCGATCCGATATGCTGGCTCACCGCTTGCTTATAGTTTTTCGGAATCCGGCCAGCCGAAGTCGGTGACAATTATCGATGTTGCACCTGGTGAATGTGCCAAGTCGGAAACAGTTGAATTGACATCAGGGCGTCCATTAACACGTTGGCATGCTGAAAATGGTCTGACTGAGGTTCGTCAATGGATTGAGGAGGGACGAGATGCTGAAGCGTGGATTGATTTGGAAATCCGGCTTGATGAAGCAATGAGTATGCATGAAATTCAGAGCTTGCGAAAAGCATATCCAAGAATCGTGAACATTCGTCCGCTCTACAAAGAAAGTAGTCTGCTCGTTCATGAGCAGAATCGATCCCGTCTGCCTATCGATGAATTATTTATCAGATTTTATAAAAATCAAATGGATGGAGCAGAACCAGGAGACGCGCTCATTCAATTATTTATGCAGCTGATTGAGGCAGAGGATGCTCAGCGCGAAGTCGCAGCAGGGAGTGAGCCTAATGAAACCGATTGAACTGACGATTCAAGGACTGAATAGTTTCCGCGAGGAACAGCATATTGATTTTGAAACTTTATGTGCGGATGGCCTGTTCGGTATTTTCGGCCCAACAGGGAGTGGTAAATCCACAATTTTGGATGGGATTACACTTGCACTGTATGGGACAGTCGAACGAGCGGCAAACAATACATCCGGGATACTGAACCAGCTGGAAAAGCAGATGGCCGTTGGGTTTACATTTGAATTAACCGGGGAACAAACCTCACGTTACCGCGCGGAACGAAGTTATAAGCGAACAAAGGATGGAGGCTTGCGTCTTGCAAGTTGTCGGTTAATAAAACAAGGTAAAGTTAATGAAGTACTGGCTGATAAAGAGCGTGATCTTACAAAAGGTGTCCAAGAAATTCTAGGATTAACCCATGACGATTTTACCCGAGCAGTTGTACTTCCTCAAGGAAAATTTGCGGAATTTCTGACGTTGAAAGGCAATGAGCGACGGAAAATGCTTCAGCGTCTCTTCCACCTCGAGAAATATGGTGATGAATTAACTGCTCGATTAAAGCAGGCATCCGAGGCGCGTAAACAACAACTGACGATTATCTCAGAGAAGCAAGCGCTCCTTGGTGATGCGTCTGAGGATGCAGTCAACCAAGCAAAAGCAAGTTGTGAGCAGATTGAGCGTGATCTTCATAGATTACGAACAAAATTAGCAGAAAGCGAGGCAGAAAAAAAGAGCTTCGAACAGATTTGGAGTCTGCAAGAGGAAAAACAGGCGAAGTCTGAACGTATGCTTGAATTAGAGAAAGAAAAAGGTACTTATGATGAAATCAGAGAAAAGTTAGTCAAGGATGAAGCTGCTGAGAAATTGATGCCATATCTTGAGGCGTTAATTGAAGCAGAAAAAGAAGATGCTCAAGC
>NZ_JAMXWN010000007.1 GCF_024125425.1 Sporolactobacillus kofuensis | reverse complement strand
GGCCTTCTAAGCCGTGGGTCATGGGTTCGAATCCCTTCTGGGACATCATATAGGTTACAAATAAAAAGCTGAAACGCCTTGATTCCAAGGGTTTTCAGCTTTTTATTTTTGTATGCTCTCGTGATTTTTAAGCATAGGCACTGATTCCATCATTTTTTTATGGTTTGTCAGTCTAAATCGACCCACACCGATTTAACTTCTGTATACATTTCAAGAGCTGATCTTCCCATTTCACGGCCGAAGCCAGATTGCTTAAATCCTCCGAATGGCATTGTGGCATCAAATAAATTATAACAATTTACCCAAACGGTTCCTGCCTCTAATGCGTGGGCAATCTTGTGTGCTTTTCGAACATCGGTTGTCCATACACCTGCTGCGAGTCCATACTCACTCTCATTGGCTCGTCTGATTACGTCCGTCATCTGTTCATCGTCGTCAAACGGCATCGCAGATACTACTGGCCCAAATATTTCCTCTCTCGCGATCGTCATCTCATCTGTTACATCCGTAAAAATAGTTGGTGGAATAAAATAACCGGATCCTTCAATGGTAGTTCCACCAGTTATTGGGCGTGCACCTTCTTGTTTTCCTTTTTCTAAATAGCCTCTAACGGTCTCAAATTGTTTTGCTGAAACAAGTGGACCAACTTGAGTTTCTTCCTCAATACCGGGACCGACTTTTAGCTTTGCAGCCTGATCTGCCATATCAGACAAAAAGCGATCGTAGATTTTTTTATGGATGTACAAACGTGAACCAGCCGTGCACACTTGTCCTTGATTAAAGAATATGCTACGAAGAGCACCTGGAATTGCTTTACTAAAGTCAGCATCAGGAAAAATAATATTGGGTGACTTTCCTCCTAATTCAAAGGTTACGCGTTTTAGGTACTTGGATGCATCACGCATGATACTTTTTCCTACTTCAGTGGATCCGGTAAACGCAATTTTTCTGATCCTAGGATGATTGGTCATTGCAGTACCTATACGATGTCCATACCCTGAAACAATATTGACAACACCTTCTGGAAATCCAGCTTGCTGAATTAATTCAGCAAGAAAGAGTACGGACAAAGGCGTATTTTCTGCAGATTTTAAAATCACGACATTCCCGGTAGCAAGTGCTGCTCCCAATTTCCAGGACGCCATTAATAACGGAAAATTCCAAGGCACGATTTGACCACATACCCCAATCGGCTCGCGTCGTGTGTATGTGAAAACATTGGGATGCATCGAATTATTGATCACTTCTCCACTGAACTTGTTGACCCAACCTGCATAGTATCGGAAATGATCAATCACTAACGGTATATCAGCATTTCTGGTTTCTCGAATTGGCTTTCCGTTGTCAAGCGTTTCTAATTGTGCAATTGCCTCAAGATTTTCCTCAATTAAATCTGCTAACTTCCAAATTAATCGGCTTCGATCACTTGCTGACATTTTGGACCAAGGACCGTGAAATGCTTTCTCTGCTTCATCAACAGCCCGATCGATATCTTGTTCACCAGCCTCATATACTTCGCACAAAACTTCGCCCGTTGCAGGATTAATGCTTTTGAAACTTTTACCTGAAATGGATTCAACAAATTGACCGCCAATGAAAAGTTTTTTCGGGGATTTATTCAAGAATGCTTCTACTTTTGCGTCCAGTTTTATTTTCTGAATGGTGTGATTCAAATGAATGACTCCTTTTTAAGGTTCTCATGAAGCTTACGTTATTTTTTGTCATTAAATTGTTAAGTATTCAATTTCAAATACGCACCTTTTAATGAATAAAAAAAATTATTCTACACAAATTAGAACGAGACAAAATTTTTCTTTGAACTAAAGGATGATCCGGAAATGAAAGCAGCTGTTCTCGAAAAATATAAAGAACCCCTTTCTATCAAAGATATAAAGGAGCCTGTATTAGCACCAGATGGAGTGATTATAAAGTTAAGAGCTTGCGGTGTATGTAGAAGTGATTGGCATGGCTGGATGGGTGACTGGACAGGGTTTATTCCACCACTGCCACATATTCTAGGTCATGAAATGAGCGGAGAAGTTGAAGAAATAGGGAAAAATGTCCGGAATTTCAAAAAGGGCGATCGCGTGATTATACCCTTTACTCTTGGCGATGGAACATGCCCGCATTGTTTATCAGGTCACTCTAACGTTTGTGATCATCAAGTCATGCCAGGCTTTACATATAACGGAGGTTTTGCTGAATACACACATGTGCCAAAAGCAGACAACAATCTTATGCATTTGCCGGATGGTGTGAAATTCGTTGAAGCCAGCGCCATGGGTTGCCGATTCATGACTGCATTTCATGGGATAACTAGCCAAGGAAACGTGCGTCCTGGTGATTGGGTAGCAATTTTTGGTGCAGGAGGAGTTGGGCTTTCGGCAACCCAGATTTGCACAGCGATTGGTGCCAATGTCATTACAGTCGATATTTCCGATGATAAGTTACAATTCGCGAAAAAAATCGGAGCAGTTGAAACGATAAATAGTAAAAACGAAAATCCTGCCGAAGCGATTAAAGAAATCACAAAAGGCGGAGCGCAAGTAGGGGTAGATGCCCTAGGCATCCAAGAAACGATGCTTAATTCCATTCTGTGCCTTGATAAACGCGGCAGACATGTACAAATCGGTATGACTCCTTTCGGCGATAAAGGTCATCTTAAAATCCCAGTTAATGATATCGTTCGTCGAGAAATCCAATTCAAAGGCTCTTTCGGCATGCCGATTTCTGAATTTCCAGGGATGTTGCAAATGGTGGAAAAAAAGCGTCTTGAACCTGGTGAATTAGTCACAAAGACCATTTCATTGGAAGATATTGATAAAGCGATTCATGATATGACAACATTTTCTGGATTTGGTGTTTCTGTGGTCACAAAATTTGATTGAGAAACGACCTGGCGTGTGCAGAATACAAACGATGATGAAAAACGGACAGACCTCTAAATGAAGAGATCCGTCCGTTTATTTTTTATTAATTGTCTATCTCTCAGTAATCGTAACTCTTGTCATAATGTAACTTTTCTTGAGACAAAAGCCGTTTTGCGTGATAAGACGAGAAATTAAAGGATTGCCAATCCATTTTATTGAGTTCTTGTTTTCGCTCGTATAAGTAATTCTCTATCGGTCCGGCAATCTGGTCGTCCTTCGCGTGAAGAAGACGAATCATGCCGGGAACAGCATCATCTGAGAGCTCCGTAAGATATCCGATATCAATTTTTCCGGTGTGTTCGTACCGATCAATGTTCCATTTCGTGATGAACGCATCAATAGTCGTAAAATTAATCAGAACCAATGCTGTAATACCGGTGAGTACATAGCATTTAAAGAGATTCATTCGCCCATTCCAGATTCTTACTAAGGTGAACATAACCAGTACAAACAAGAAGATCATAAAGGCATGGGTAAACACCCGTAAATAAGTGTACCCATACATTTGTTCATAAAGGTACATACGAACAAACGCAGACACCAACATAATTAGTGTGCAGAAAACGAGTAAAGTTTCCAGTGCCTGCATCATACGATTCATTCTGGTAGTTCCTTTTTTTGTACAATAGATCAAGAGTAGCAAGATGCTGAAATTAATCAAGGTCACGAGAACTAACTCGAAAAACCCTCTGCGCGCATATTGGGCATAGGTAAATTCAGCAGGAAGCGCGAATGAAAAGCCACCAAATAAATAAGAGAATTGAATCAATGTAAAGAGCACATAAATGGCATTGATCATGCTAAGTAGTGTACTCGAGATGACCTGATCAAGGCTGCTTCTTAATGACACAACATGATCCCTATCTTCAAAGACAATGCGCTTTATTTTCGGCTTCCTCATTAAACTCCAAATGTAACTGAACGAGAGCAATGTAATCACGGTACTAAAGATTGTTCTCGGTATCAACGTTTCAAAAGGAATATGAATAAAAATGTTCGGCAATGCGTCGACCATAGAATTAAAAATTTGATCAGCCGATGCCAGCAATGCAACAATCACAGCTACAAGTGGAACTGCAACAAGGATACCGATAGTAATCTTAAAAAAATTACTTTCCTTCTTTGTGCCCATTCCTTGACTCAATTTTTTACTAATCAATTGTAAAGGAAGCGCCATAAAAACAAATGGCCGATAGAGGAACCCAAGGAATAAATCACCAATTGCATGATATGGAGACCATGCGCCCCTTGCTTTGTTTGCCGACCAAGTGGTTTGCATTACGATTAAAATTGGAATTGCAATAAAATTAATTGCATAGAACACCTTATTTGAAAAAATAAGATACGTTAAAGACAGAAGAACCACAGGAATCATCAAAAAACCTGCAAAATTCTTTTCTACAGTACTCTGTGTGTTCCAAAGAAATATGCCGTAGAAAGCAAGAACGAAAATCGGATAAGAAAGACCCAGATTTCGATCAAAGAACAGCACATTGGCCAGAATGCCTAGTAACATGGAACAAAGAAACAGTTTGCCGCTCCTGGTTTGTAACATTGAAAACGACTGTACCCGCCCCAAGCTACTCTTTGATGCTAATTTTTTCACTTTGCACACCCTCCTATTGCTAGATCCAGCCTGCAACGCCTTGATCACGCGAAACCTGCTCGATTTTGCTCGCCCCTTTTTTCAATGTGATTATAACATAATAATTATTGAATAACAGTATTTATTTATCGTTTTTCAATAATTTATTTCTGTTTATTAATAAACTTTAAGATTAATTAACGGATCATAACAATCAATAAATGGGGACACAAGCTAAGCTCTTGAACATATTCACTGATTTCTTTACCGATTTATTAAATTTTGTTCGGTATAAAAGGTATGGTACATAGAAATAGTGCACATAATGTTAGTGAGTCAATAACAGTTCAGGTTATTATTTTGTGAAAAACAGGTAAAATGGACAGATCAGCAAATAAAAATAGGCTTGATCTGTATGTTTCCGACTTGCATCGGACATAAAAGAAAGGATATAATATAGTTGTGAAAGCGCTATCATTATTAATTAGGGAGCGTGACCTTTATGGTTATCATTGGTATTTTCGGATCAATTTGTGTAGCCCTTCCTGTCGTTGCCGCTGTGATCTGGGATCGTTATCATACACGTGCTCAATCGTGAGTTCATCCCAATTCTTTATCATATAAAGTCTCGAAAAAAAAGCAAATCGCTCATGCCCGAAAATACGGACATGAGCTTTTCATTTTTCTGCGTGATTAATTATGATACACTCGAATCTTTACCTTTTTCCTACCCCAAATAATTGCTTGCTTCTTCGTCTTAAAATGAACATCAATAATCTTTCCTTTAATCCGACCGCCGACATCACGAGCGATCGCATAACCGTAACCCGGGATATAAACTTTTGATCCAAGTGGGATAACACGAGGATCTACTGCAATTGCTTTTGCTTTTGGATACTTTCGGTAATCGAACCCGGTCGCAGTGCGTCCGAGTTCACAATAGGAAGTCGCGCTGACTGTAATATTTTTATATTTGGTTTTCGCTGTTGCAGAATTTTGAGGGAGACTTGAGAACAAGACAATGATCGCGGCAATTAAAATAATAATCTTTTTCATGTCATCGACATCCTTTGTTTTTCGTCTGCCTCTAATTTAACAATTTAATGTAACAGCCATGTATCACGACTGTTCCCGTTTGATTACAGCACGATGACAAAGCCGTTGCATTACCTGAACATAGGTCAATAGTTTGCTTAACAGGAGAAAAATTGTGGGTGGATCGTTATTTTTTAAGCGAATTCTGAAGAAGAAGCACGAAGATTGGTGGAAGAAACTTCCTGCCGTATCAAATGCCATAATGACTGTTGCGCTTTACCTTTGCATGTGGCATTGATGAATCGAACGATAATGTCGATTGATTGTACGGATTCGGTGAAAATAAATGTCATAAGAATCATCACCAAGGTAAAAAAATGCCAAATTGTTGCATTCCCCCTATACATAAGTTCATAATAAGAACGTCTGAAGGGTATTCTTGTTTATTAAACTTGATGCCTGTCACTAATAGAAACAATGATTTTAGGAGACAGCACCGCTCAGAAATTGATTTCGAACGGTTTGGGGGTATTAAAAATACAATTAGAGCCAACACGTGTTGTGCAGCTACCTTTTATTGCTGATTTAAAGGGCGCATTAATCAACACTGAAAATTGTAACCACGACAATTATTATCCATACACGATACATTCAGGTGATCATCTCTTTTCGAGAACATTTGCATTGGACAGCCTCAATGTAGACATCACCGATTACTTAGGAATTCGTCATTTTCCAGTTTGGATCATTGAACAACGCAACCTATTCATTGAGGGTGATCGAGTCGTGATCCAAACAACTGATCATCGACTTTTTGCAGGAAAATCTAAATTACTGTCAAGTACATCATTGATACTCCGTAATCATGAAGATGTAAATTGTGAAGTATTAGACTTTTCTTCGATTCACTTTATTGGCCGATTTGCACGTGGCATTAGCATGTAATCCTTTCACTTATGTTGTGCCTCGTTCAACCATTACAAATACTTTTCTATCTTTTCAAGACAGAGGATGCTGTTCAAGCGCATCCTCTTTTTTCATCAACAGCATAAATGGCCCGCTCGATAAATACCAATTATTTTGCTGATGCCTCTAACCGCTTTAACTTGTTAATAATTGGAACCAAGAATGGATTTTCTTGTTCATCATAGCCTTTCATTGGATCAATCCCTTTTACGAGCCGATCCAGCACTACAGACAAGCTATAGTTCTCTATTTTGAGTGATGCATTGACCTCTTGCCAATATAAAGGTGCAGCGATGGTTGCCCCTTCCTTTCCTCGTGGTGAATACGGACATATCAACGTCTTTCCCTCTGCATGCTGCACATAATCAATGTACAGACGACCTCCGCGATTCTTTTTTAGGCGCTCAATCGTGAACTTATCTGGAAATTTTTTGACCAATATTTGAGCAATTGATGCTGTAAAAAGTCGTGTATCTGAATAACTAAGATTAAGCCTTGCTATGGGAAGATGAATTTGAATCCCTCTACTCCCCGAAAGCTTTGGAAAACTAATGATGGATAATCGATCAAAAATTTCCTTCATCGCTTCTGCAGCTTGAATCGCAAGTGCGAAAGATGAACGGTCAGGCGGATCGAGATCAAAAACAATTTCAACAGGTCGCTCGGAATTAATTTTCTGAAAGGGAATATGATATTCAATCGCCAGCTGATTTCCGAGCCAAAGTAGCGTCTCTACATCATTACAGATTATTGACCGTCTGCCGTCCTCTTCTACGGTTTGTATGAACTCCGGTGCATAATCCGGACAGTTTTTTTGAAAAAAAGATGCACCTGGAACGCCGTGCGGAAAGCGAATCGTAGTTAACGCGCGATTCGAAAGAAAGGGAAGCATGAATGGCGCTGCGCACTCTAAATAGGTAATTAAGTGCTTCTTTTGAATGAGCGGTTGAGACCAAATGATCTTTTCCGGATGAGTAATCATCCTGTTCG
Source organism: Sporolactobacillus kofuensis (assembly GCF_024125425.1). GTDB lineage: Bacteria > Bacillota > Bacilli > Bacillales > Sporolactobacillaceae > Sporolactobacillus > Sporolactobacillus kofuensis. The sequence continues at coordinate 153,991 of NZ_JAMXWN010000007.1, read as the reverse complement.
GATTCGTCTGTATCTGTTTCAGGGTCTTCATACTCAATCCTCCTCAAATCGGCATTGAAGAGGATCAGTCTGTACAAAAGCTTGAATGATGGGTTGTCTCAGAGCGTGACCCGTAGTCCATTCACTAAATGTGACTTTTACTGTTAAGACGGGTTGCAACCATTGAGTACTTTTTACGCGAAGAGGTATCTTCAGAAACGGTCGTACTTCGCTTCTCAGTGACTCAGTAACTTTTGTAATGACTTTCCAGTCTTCATGCGTTAGCTTACCCGTTCCTGCACGCCCGATATAGATCAGTTGTTTCTTCTGATTATAAAGACCAAGTAAGAGTGCATTGACAGATCCATCCCGATAGGTGACACCACCAACAACCGCGATGATATCCTCCACTTTCTTTATTTTACGCCAGTTCGCATTCTTCCCATGAATGAGATACGGACTGTTTCTTTTTTTTGAGACAATGCCTTCCAGATCCTGTTTTCGTGCAACATCGAATAACGTCCGGCCGTCTTCATAACTTGGCACGAGTTGGATCCGATCAGTGACACGAATGATCTTCTGAAGCAATGCTGCACGTTCGAAAAAGGGTCTTTCAGTAAGCCACTTGCCATCACAATAGAGCATATCAAAAATCATGTATGTGACTGGTATTGCATTGAGCAATTGAGGTACGCGGGCAAAATGCCGAATACCATCACGTTTCATCACCTCATGAAACGAAGGCTTCCCCTGATCATTTAATGCGATAACTTCACCATCCAAGATAAATGAGTGACTCTGAACAAAAGTATCAGTCTCGAGCAATTCAGGATATACAGAAGTTCGTTCATTTTTTCTTCGGTTAAATAACCGCACTTCATGTCCATCACAATAGGTCAGGATCCGGACTCCATCCCATTTTATTTGATGCACCCATTCATCGCCTTCGGGGATCGCTTCTCCTTTAATCGGTTCAAAGGGTACAATAGGTTGAAGATTCATAGTTCAGACCGTCTTTCTTCGCCTTGTCGTTGTTTTCCGTTTCGGCTTTGTTTCTTTGACACTGGCCTCCAACGCGGAAAGCAAATCCACCACATTGTGCTGCGCCACTTTGTCCTTCTTCTGTTCAACCGGTATTCCGGATACCTTTTCTTCAATCAATTTCTCGAGCTTCAAGCGATAATCATCTTTATATTGATCGGGTTTAAATTCAGTTGTTAGTTGATTAATGAGTTGATTGGCAATGTCCATTTCCTTTTGCGCATTTTCCGCAGTTAAATCTCCTAGCCCGGGTACTTCCTGAATCTTACGCACTTCGTCCGGATAATAGAGTGTCTCTAGAAGCATGCCGTTTTCAAAACTGCGAATAGCAGCGAGATGTTGCTTGGATCGAATAATAATATTGGCAATTCCGATTTTCTCAGAATCCTGAATCGCCTGTTTCAACAAGGAAAAAGCACGCAATCCATTTCCACTGTCCGGTCCGATAAAATAGGATTTCTCATAATAAATCGGATCGATTTCACTCAACTTCACAAAATTAATGATCTCAATATGTTTATCTACATCTTCTTGCAGATCATCAAGTTCTTTTTCACTGAGCGCAACAAACTGGCCGGGTGTATATTCGTAACCTTTAATGATGTCTTCGTTTGCGACTGCTTTTCCGCACTTTGAGCATGTTCGTGTGTAGTTAATTGGTGACATACATTCCTTATGAAGCATGCGTAAGCGGATATCTTTATCTTCTGTTGCCGTATATAACTTTATTGGAATATAGACGAGACCAAACTGAATCGATCCCTTCCACATTGTACGCATGATCCTCACCTCGGATCTTAGTATGCACACATTCGATCAGCGTATGAGCTGATAATTCTTAAAATGAGAAAAACTTGGTAGAAAAACTTTGATTCATCACTTATGCTTCGATTGCTCGCTTGCCGCGGGCGATCCGTGAGCCTCCTCGTTCAGGTAAAAATCTGCGGGGTCTCACTTGGCTCGCGATCATCTGGAACAGTCCCGCAGGCGTCTCGCATCTTCGCTGTATTTTTGCACAAAAAATCCACTTCACACGCGTGGAAAGCGGAACAAAAAAGATGTTGCTCTCTATTAGAAACAAAGGGCAATTCATAAAATGCAACGAGGACTATCTACTTGCACATGATTTGGTTCCTTTCATTCATGACGAAAAAAAGGGCCCTTTATGCAAGGACCTAAAAGGGGGGTTATTGCTTTCACAAGTTACACTAGTAGCATAACAAAGAATGAATAATTATTCTATATATTTTCACAAATTAATTATTACAATAATATTTTTTCCTTATTAGTCTTTCTTTTTGCCGTTTGATCCAGCTCAAGTTATTTCTGAATAAATACAGTTTATTTGATTTTAGCAAGCTTCATTCAGTTAAACAATGATGAAAATTCACAATAAAGCCATCAATAAACTAATAACAACTACCCAAAACGGAATACAGAGTACCATTGCCCACATGGCGCCTTTAAAGAAGTTGCCCTCCATAATACCACCTCATTCTGCCGGTCTGTTTCTGCTAACTTTTGGCAGTATGTCCATTTCCATGATCAGAAATACTTTGATTACTCAAGAAAAGGGTTGTGAAAGAGGCTTTTTTGCTCCTTCATTTCCCCATTCAATTCATTCTGAACAAACATAATATGTATTATCAGGCAAAAGAGTTCATGATGTCTGATAACCGCCATATGAGTGTCCCTCCTCTTCACTCCGTTACGAAGCGGTGCATTTCCGCAAAAAAGAGAACCGGACTGGAATCCGGTTCTCTTTTCCTTAACCCTTATACACTTCAATGTACCATTAGTTATTTTCCTACAATGTTAAATTCCTTAGAAAACTCGTCTATAGGTTTTCCGGCAATGGTGTAGTACGTCACGATTACTTTGTTATTTTGATCATCCTGTTCCAAGATCACATAGGTTCCCTCTTGGTAATTTCGAGGCAAGCGTAAACTTCCCGGATTAATGACAATCATGTTTTCTTCTTGGAATGTCCCTGCAAAATGTGTGTGACCAAAACATACGACATTTGCCTGTTCTTCCAGACCACGATAACATAACCGATCCGAAGACTGACGAACACCTAGAAGATGACCATGTGCAATAAAAAATTTCAAATTTCCAAATTGCTCAATACGTTCATTTGGATAAGCTTTGGGAACATCACAATTGCCTTCGACGGACAGAAAGCCTTCCATTTCCGTACAGTTTGGTTGTAATTCAGAATCACCACAGTGAATCATGAAGTCTAGTTTACCGGCATAGCGCTGCTTTAACACTGATAATTCACGCGTAAAGCCATGTGTATCGCTGACGATCAGCCCTTTCATGAGCGTTCACCTACCCAGCTTGTCCATTTTTCCTGCAAGACTCGGAGTGCTCGTGCACGATGGCTCATCTTATTTTTCTCTTCTTCCCCCATTTGAGCAAAAGTCAGCTGTTTTTCTGGAATAAGAAAAATAGGATCATACCCAAAGCCGGATGCTCCGTGCCTTTCCTTAGTAACACGCCCGTCACATCGGCCCTCAGCAAAATGTGTCGGTTGATTGGGCAGACTTAGTGCGAGGACACAAACGAAGTGCGCCTTTCGTTCTTCTTCTGACACATCAGCTAACTTACTAAGTAACAGATCTATATTCTTTTCACTATTCTTATCCAGTCCTGCGTAGCGGGCAGAGAATATTCCCGGCTCACCATCGAGTGCATCAACACAAAGTCCTGAGTCATCAGCAAGGGTAATCATACCCGTCTGATGGGCTAATGTTTCTGCTTTAAGCGCTGCATTTTCACGGAAGGTCGTCCCCGTTTCAGGTACGTCCGTATGTATATCCATGTCCTTCAATGAAAAGACTTCTACGCCGAAATCGGCGAGTAATGTCTTGAATTCTTTTATTTTCCCCGGATTGTTCGAAGCAATGAGGACTTTTGTCATTTGCTTGATCCCACCTTCTGCTCATTGAATAAATCACCAAGCACTGCTTTTTCAACTTCAATCAGCTCATGAATGCCTTTCTTTGCAAGACCGAGCAAGTCAGCAAGCTCATTTTCATTGAACGTAGCTTCTTCACCGGTACCTTGGATCTCAATATACTCATCATGACCATTCATGACAATATTCATATCTACATCCGTTGTGGAATCCTCTTTATAGCATAGATCTAGTACCGGGCCGTACACGGGATGAATGCCGACTGAAGTAGCCGCTAAATAAGACTTAATTGGCAAATGGTTCACCTGTTTTCGTTCTTGTGCACGTCTTAATGCAAGAACCATAGCTACAAATGCTCCGGTAATTGAAGCTGTCCGTGTACCACCGTCCGCCTGAATCACATCACAGTCGATCCAAATCGTTCGTTCACCGATCGCTTGGAGATCAACCACAGATCGAAGTGCGCGTCCAATTAACCGTTGAATTTCCATTGTTCTTCCGGTCACTTTGCCTTTCGATGATTCCCGAATCGTACGTTCCGGCGTTGCTCGTGGTAACATAGAATACTCTGCGGTGATCCAGCCTTTCTTCTGTCCACGTAAAAATGGGGGAACTCGATCCTCAATACTTGCGTTACAGATTACTTTTGTTCTGCCAATGGTTATTAGAACAGATCCTTCAGGATGAATAATAAAATCCGGCTGTATTTGAACAGACCTTAGTTCGTCACTTGCTCTTCCGTCTGGTCTCATTCTGTCTTTTGCCTCCGTGTACCAATAATTTAAAAGAAAAATTTCTAGTGAAACCTGAACAACCCCAACGTTAAAGAGGCTATCCAAAAGGTTATGGAATTTAAAACACTAAGCGAAGCCCTTATTTTGCATTACGTGTGCTTTGATTGCTCCTATATTTTTATTTGAATGATCAAACTTAGTACAACAACCACAAAGTAAAAGAGGAGCCTTTTTGCTCCTCTTACTATACCATATTTTACTTTTCACAATTATAGACCGGTTGCATCGACCATCTCTCGAGAAACCGGACCGGATAATATCCTTCCCGATTCCAAAGTGATCTTTGTTGATTGGCCGACTTGAATAGATACTTTTTGAATGGCAGGATCTTCGGTCAATGTCAGGACGAGGCTCCGCAGGACCTGATCATTAATTGTTTTTGCCTTTTTATTATCATAAATTGCATCATTAAAATGGAGAAAAACAGTACCATTCTCAATTTTCGGCTTGCTCATCAATTGGCTATCAGGGTTCATTGGCGAAATTAAATTACTTGTGGCCGGCTCATGAATTAGCGCATGAACCATGGTTGTGACTTGATCAGTACGTCCATCTGCACGAACCGTAACCGGTACATCGTACGTTTTTCCTTTATTTGCAGCCATATAATAAACGGTTACAGGTTCACTGCCTGTTAAATCTGCCACATCTCCAGCCACCTGATTAATGCCATCTGCCCGAGTAAGCATTCTTCCTGATGCATTTTGAACGGCCGGCCATTTATCCAGCTGCTTCCCTTCGACAGTAATGGTCACTGTTTTTACCGATTGAAACTGAGTAAGCGTCCATACAATCGATTGAACAGCCCGATTCTGATTACTCACCGGTGTATCCAAAAGTTCTTTTGAGAAATTCACTGTTAAATTGCCTCGTTGATCGTTTAAAACGTTGAGAATTTCAGTTCCTGAAGGCAGAGTTGCCCGAAATCCATTGGGCAATGCGTTGGCAACTGGTCCATCATCAACCAAATAGTTCAGCACCTGTCTCACCGATGATTTAGTGTTCGGCAAGCCCAGCATTTGCGGTACAACATAACCATTTGCGTCCATTAAGTACAACACTCTTGCTGTAAATTGCGGATGTCGACCACTCTTGGTTAGATCCGCTTTGCTGTTGACATAGCTGACACTGTCCGGTTGACGATCTGCCACACCGCAGCCCGAAAGAAGTCCTATAGATAAAATAAGTGAAACGCCGGTAATAATCATCGATGTTCGTCGATACATGTTCGTACCCTCCTCGTTCCCTATGGGTTGTACTATCATGTATACGAGCAATCCAAATGATTAGACCTCTTGCGCCTAGAAAAGCAGCTTAGTCTTGATCAATGCGAACGGTCTTTACATCCGGTCTATAACCCAGTAATTGTTCACCTATTGTCTCCATCATCTGTGCCGAACCTGTTGTATAAAAGTGATGAATCGGCTGAGAAGATTCTTCTCTCGCCAGATTTTTATGATAAAGAACAGTACTTACTTCCAGCGCAGTCTCTTCACCGGAATCAATCAGTTTTATTCTCGAACCCATTGCCTTCTGAATTTGTGGTCGAAGCATCGGATAATGGGTACACCCCAGAATGAGCGTATCCATATTCTCATCCCCATGCAATTCATTTAGCCGTTTAGTAATCGTTTTATATGTTTCAAGACTGCTGAGATTATTTGACTCAACAAGTGGTACAAACTCCGGACAAGCAAGGCTACTTACGATAACCTCATTATTAATATCAAGGAGCGCTTGTTGATAAGCCTCACTTTTTATTGTTCCAATCGTACCAATGACGCCTATATGAAGGCTGCGACTCACTTTTAGTGCAGAACGTGCACCCGGACGGATAACACCAATCACTGGAATATCAAGAGCTCTCTTAATTTGTTCATATGCAGCGGCAGTCGCTGTATTACATGCAATCACTAGCATTTTAATCGAATGATGTTCACGTAAATAGTGAATCATCTGCCATGTATACTGGCGTACTTCCTCAACAGGACGCGGCCCATAGGGACAGCGTTGATTATCGCCTAAATAAACAATCTTCTCTTTTGGTAATTGTCTCATGATTTCCCGGGCAACAGTTAGTCCTCCCACACCCGAGTCGATCACACCAATTGGCTGGTTCAAAAAAATCCCCTCATTCATGTTGTGTTTCTCGTTACCTACCTTAAGACTGGCGAGAAACTGCAAGTCATTTCTCTGGCTGCTTCTGAAGTCTTCAAAATGCCTCTATCATCTTATCACAATCACTGAAGATGAGTAAGAACAATGAAAAACCTGACATACTTATCAGTCATTCGTAACAAATGGAACAGCTGTTATTCTGATAACCTATGATCATTTATTTTTTTTGTTTTTATCTTTTTAAAAATAAGAATATTTGATCACAACATGATATACTCGATTTATAAAAAAAATGTCATAAATTGGGGGAATGAGCATGTCACTTTTGAAAAGAAAAAAGCAAAACATCAAGACTACCGCTCACTCAAATACAGAAGTGGCATCAATCGGCAGAATTCAAGTTGCAGCCGATCAATTAAAAGGAATTGTGGAACAATTACGGCATGCCGCAGAGACTTTGCATGAAGCATCCAGCTCCAGTCAAGCCAGTGTTTCAGAATTCAAAATACATACAAGCCGAACTGCGGATGATACGGCACAGGTTAATCAAGAAATGCAGCAGATCAGGCAGTCTGCAGAAAAAATTCTTTCAATTGTTAATAGTGTTCATACAGATAGCGAGCAGACCTACGATGATCTGATCTTCTCATTAAAGTCAATCAGTGAATTAGAACGAACAATGAGCGGTATTTTACGCGGTCACCATGAGCTCATCAGACAGATGAATGAACTTGTCGATCACTCAAAGAAAATTGATCAAGTTTTCAAATTCATCGGTTCTATTTCCGAAGAAACGAATATTCTTTCTTTGAATGCTGCGATTGAAGCGGCAAGAGCAGGTGAGGCAGGCAAAGGCTTTTCCGTTGTCGCAAGTGAAATTCGTAAACTATCAGGAGAAACACAGCAAGCTGTTCAGGAAACAAAATCTACAACGCAGTTGATACAAAATGAAATAAAAAAATCAACGGAGCGCGTCAATAAAGAATCGATTGAAATCGATCATGGATCTGAAAAACTGAAGGCGATTGTTGCCCATCTTGATACGTTTAAAGCGAAACTAGAAACCATGATGCTTGGCAGTAAAGAATCAGCCGCTTCCGTTGATGAACAAACAGCTAGCATTTCAGCAGTTTCTGATTTAATCAATCAGATCTCTGCAATGGCCCAAACAAACCAGGCACTTGCAGAAACTGTGGAACAGGATGTTGCCAATCAATTTCAAAGTATTGATCAGATGCTCGCTCTAAATAAACAATTGATCCAGACGTCGAATGAACTCCAGACTTCTATTCAGCAGGACAAAGAATCAACAATCCTGATCGACCCGAGACTGATTGAACATGTAAAAGGAAAGATCCTTCAATTTATAAAAGAACATCCATTGATGCCCATTGATTCCATTCGGCATCAAGCAATTTTTACCATGCTCAGAAATGAATTACCAGAACTTGAAGCAGTCTGGTCAAATCTTCCGGATGGTTCGTTTATTTATTCCGATCCAGCAGCCGCACTTGCAAATGCAGGGGCACGTAAATGGTTTAATGAGGCGCTTAGCGGATCATCCTTTATCTCTAATCCTTATTATTCTGCGATCACGAAACGGCCTTGTGTCACACTTTCTTTCCCAATTCGCCACCAAGGTGAAATCCTCGGTGTGTTTGGTGTGGATTTAACCGTTTAAAGATTACCTAAAGAAGTGCACGATGATCCTAAGAAGATACGCTCCCAAAGTGAGGGGCAAAAAGTCAATCTTGAGTACTAAAAAAGAAAAGCGGAGAGAAAAAATCACTTTTTCTCTCCGCTTCATTTCTGCTTAACCGTGTTTTACACTGGTCATCGCGCGCACCCGATGAGCTGAGCTAAATCCCTTAGCTTCTTTCACAATATACAATGGTCGATCTTTCGTTTCATCATAAATTCTGCCGATGTATTCACCAATCACACCTAATATGAATAACGTGAACCCGCTAAACAGCAATTGAATAACAATAAGCGATGTCCACCCCGGTACGGTACTCGATGTAAAGAACCTGAGTGCAAGCGCAACAATCATGTAGACAAAGCCGGCAATCGAAAGCAATGCACCACTATACGTTGCTATTTTCAAGGGCTTATACGAAAAGGAAGTTAATCCATCAATCGACAGTTTCAGCATTTTCTTAAGCGGATACTTCGTTTCACCTGCAAGACGCTCATCACGCACGTATTCAATCGCAGTCTGATTAAAACCCACCCAGCTGACGAGACCGCGCATGAAACGATTCTTTTCAGGGATTCTCTTCATCTCATTACAGACGCGGCGATCAATTAATCGAAAATCACCAGTATCCAAAGGAATATCAATATCCGTGGATAGACGTAATGTTCGATAAAAGAGGGCTGCAGTCATTTTTTTGAAAAAGGTCTCGCCTTTTCGCTCGATCCGCTTACCGTAGACGACATCAAAACCTTCTCCCCATTTGTCAATCATTTTCAAGATCATTTCTGGGGGATCCTGAAGATCTGCATCAATTACGACAATTGCTTGTCCAGTAGCATAATCCATGCCTGCAGTTATTGCGATCTGGTGACCAAAATTTCTTGAGAATTCAAGGACTTTTACATGGGTATCCCCTTCAGAAATGTAGTTCAACATCTCTGATGTTCGGTCCTTGCTGCCATCATTGACAAAGAGTAATTCATAAGGTTCATAAGTACGGTCCATTACTGTCTTTAATCGCTTGTAGGATTCATAAATCACTTTCTCTTCATTGAACACGGGAACCACTACAGAATATTTGATGGTCATGGCATTGCCTCCCTTGCATTTTCTATTGTCCTGTGCCCTTAATCACTATTTTTTTAAGACATACAGTGTAGACTGCCCATCAAATCCAAATTGATTTGACGTTGCGTTGGACCATTCACTCGTTGGTACCTTTGTGGCATGCTGCTTAATCCAGTTCATCACACTTGAATTCTGTGATCTGCCCGCACTGCCGATCAAGAAATACTTTACTTCTCCATTCTTCACCATTTTTTCCAATTTGCTGACGCTTAATGCAGGATCATTACCTTGGAAACCACCCATTGCCATCACCGCATAATTTGTTTTCATCATGATTGAATAAGCAGATTGAGCACGTTCAACAGCAAGAATATATTTTTCTCCGTTGTAGTGTTTTCTTAGATAGGTCAACAATTTTGTATTCACTTGCTCGTCCATACCGCCGCCTCTTTGGGATCGATTCATTCGATACGTCGAGAAGGCGCCAGGCTGCTGGCTATTAGTACGTTTGGATCCCGACTGAGTTGGTGGTTGACCCGGACCCATGAATTTACTTTGTTTTGACTTTGCGTTCCCTTGTTGACTGGCTTGTCCTCCTGGAAAAGACGGGCCATTTTTCCGGGCGCTCATACTTCCGGAGAATTGTTGTCTGCCCATGCCTGAAAGTGTTGAAGAAGGACCGGCAACAGGGATCGAACTATTAGTTTGGTTCATCGTCGATGGCAATGTCCAATAGAACGGAGCGAGCATTATTAAGAAAAGGCTTGTTCCTGCAATGGTTCCCTGGACTTTACGTTCTGCCATTCGCCAAACAAAACCAAAACTGCTTGTGAGTATACCGGCCACGATCAAGAGTACAACCCACAGGGTACCGATATTGTTTTGAAAGAGGATTACTGCTTCGAAAAAGCAGGTTACGCCAAAAGCGATCGGTAACAGATATCCGCGCCACGCACTTTTTTGGTCACTGAATGCTTGCCACATATAGGAAAAACCGATACCAACGAGTGCAGCAATTGGCGGAGCCATTAGACTTAGATAATAGTGATGGAAGAACCCAGCAACACTAAAGAACGCCATCGCCGGAGCCAGCCAAGCGAGCCAGAATAGAGCAAAGGTATGCTTTTCGTCAAGTTTTCTACGTTTGAACCAGTCTGCAACGATGGCAACGAGACTAAGCAATACAAAAGGCAGAAGCCAACTTGCTTGTCCGGATAACTCCTTTGAGAAGAGACGTAGTGGACCGGCAGTTCCCGTACCGAACATCCCACCGGATTGCTGACGACCTGCCCCTCTAAAGAAACCTTCACTCGAAGATGTCTTACCCCTATTCTGACCAAAACCATTAGTGTTAGAACCATTTTCCAGTGAAGCTAGTGCTTTATTGTTTTGATTCATTTTGCTCGTTGGCCTTGCCCCACCACCATTTTGTCCCATCAAGCGAGAGATACCATTATAACCAAAAGCAAGTTCGAGCACAGAGTTTGTCTGACTGCTCCCGATATAAGGGCGTTTGCTCGCAGGAACAGAATCAACAACTACTGCCCAGGAGAGCGAGAGTGCCGCCAGAACAACCGTTGCAGTGAGCAAATGGATAATTTTTTTCTTACAATTCACTTTCACTGCAAGCCAATAAAATAGATATACGGCTGGTAAGATCATAAACGCTTCGAGCATCTTAACATTAAAGCCGAGCCCAACCATAGCGACACTTAAGATTAACCAACGTAGTTTTGTTGTTGCGGCTGCTTTGATCACGGCCCAAGCAGCGATGACCAACGTAAGAATAAGAATACTGTCAACATTGTTCGTTCGCGATACGGCGACAAAGATTGGTGTCACAGACATCGTCAAACCGGAGATAAACGCTGCGTGCTTTCCAGCCTTATGTTTTACCATCTGATAGATCATCACGGTTGATATAATCGCAGCGATCGCTTCTGGAAGTAGAACACTGAAATTATGAAAGCCAAAAAGTTTGGCACTTAATGTTTGTAGCCAAAGCGCAACCGGAGGTTTATCAACGGTAATAAAGCCCGCGGGGTCAAAGGATGCGTAGAAGAAGTTATGAAAATTCTTCATCATACTTTTTACAGCTACCGTATAGTACTCATTCGTACCCGCTTGATTAAGCAAGAAGAGATTCATAAAAGCTGAAAAAAGGATGACACCAAGTAAATAAAAATCGATTCGTTTGTTTTTGACTAAATTCATCGTACTTTTCCTCCTCAACAACCAAAAGCATCATCATCAATTCCTCTGTTTATCAGCAGAGGTATTAAGCTTAGTGTCATTATGACGATCAATTCTTAAAGAATCCTTAACAGCTACTTTTTATTCAAACAAGCGATTGAGAAGAGATTCTATAAAACACAAAATAAAGGTGTCTCAAAAGTCTGTTGACCGTGAGACACCTTTTCATTTAGAAAATAGGATTGATTAAGCGTGAAGGAACGAGACACGTGTAGATAGTGAGCCACAGTAAGTACTACAGGTTCTCCCGAATCCGCCGGCAGCAATCCTTAATGATCGCAAGCAACCGTAGCGTATGATGAATCTCTTTATTGGCATAGCCTCATAAAAATGAGTTTATCACTAATGATTTGAAACTTTTTGAACTTTCTGTGAACACTCTAATCCGCTATTCATTTTCATAAAAAAATTAAGGATTTATTAATAATTGTCGATTATCGTAGGTTATTGTTCCACAGATCATCTATTCATTCATTAAAGGAAGCGATGGAATTGCAAATCCAAGCGACATCTTTATCCAGCAGCATTGATCAATCAAGCAACTCAACAGATTCAGCAGAGAAACTCAAAAGTCTTGAAAAACAAAAAGAGAAGTTGGAGAATCAGCTGAAGCAGCTGGAATCCAACACATCGAATCCATCGAATCAGCAGCAACATGTTCAGGTGATTGAGAAAGAAATTCAACAGATTGATGCACAAATGAAACAGCTTCAATCGCAATCATTAGAATCCAATGAGAGTCAAAGCAATTCAAACGCAAGCTTACAACAATTCAATACAAATTCAGCCATTTCCAGCCAATCTGTTGATGGTGATTTGTTAACCATCAGCCAAGAAAGTCAACGTGCGAATTAACAGAACACCTTTCTAATCGAGAGAAAAAGCCGTTCTCAGCATCATGTTGAGAACGGCTTTTTATTGAGTACTACTGAAATTTGTTGAGATGAATAAAAAGATTAGTAAGAATAGATTTTAGACTCTTTCAACGTGAACATATTTACTGTACGCCGGTTTCCCAACCAGTTTCTCAATCGGAATAATAGCCTCGATGAGCACGTCAGCGTCAAGATCCGAACGTTTATAAATTTCATTTTTTATGCTTTCACTTGAGACCTCTTGATCAGGAGTGTACTGAAGAATAAACGTAATCGCGTCTCCTTCTTGTTTCACTTTCCATAGTAAAGGAATCTGATCTAAGGAATAGATAAGTTCCTGTAATTCATAGAAAGTCCAAAGTGCACCATGACAATTAATTGTGTTCTCATCTCTGCCGTAATGGATCAAAATCGGCGTTTGGTCGGGATCAGTTGGATCAGCATCTCTGATTTCTAAAAGATCATGATTATAATAACGTAATAACGGCATACCCTCACGCATTGTGGACAGAACACCATACCCGCGTACTCCGTGTGGTACCGGATTTTTGTTTTCATCAACCACTTCAATTTTTACATGTGCGTTATTCAGACGATAATAGCCTTGCTCATCGCTGACAAATAAGCCACCGGATTCTGTACTGCCAAAAAAGGTAAATACAGGAACACCCCAAAGCTTTTCAAAATATGCTTTTCTCTTAGGCGAAACAAGTTCTCCGGCCAGAAACAAAGCCCTTAATCCTTTTGTTGGGAATGGAATAGATAGCTGTTTGGCCACTTCAAATAACTTTTCAGCTTCAGACGGAAGCATAGCTACAATACTCGGCTTTGCTCTTTGCATGATTTCTACAACTCTTCGATCCGGTGTAATCATGCTTGCCTTATCCACACCGATATGTGTTGCCCCTACTTCCTCACATGCCCAATATAAAATAAAAGAAGGAATAGCTAAGGCAAAAGGAAAGCGGTTCAACAGGATATCGTCTTTCCTCAAATTTAATTGGGACTTAAGGATCACTCGAGCTTCTTTCGTCACATCGGAATGACTGTACCAACTTGGCGTCGGCGTACCCGTTGTTCCACTTGTTTCATGGTAGGTTGCTATAGCTTCGATAGGTGCACCAAGTACGTCATAGGCTGAAGCATTGCGGAGCTCCTCTTTTGTCGTAAAAGGGATATCATCCCATGAGTCTATCGTTCGTTGTGCTAATTTATTCTTGTAAAATGAAGATCTTAACGCTGAAGCAACAAACAGATCATTCATGAACAACACTCCCAATCCGTTCTTTTTCAACACGTGATTCCATGATATGGTAATTTTTTTCAATAGCGTCAAAAGAAGAGTGAAAGTCATTTAATAGAGTAGCCAGTTGATTAATCTTAGCTGTCCCACCCTGTTGCACTTTCATTGTAAATTCGGTGATCTTCTCAACTTCGTTGGTGCTTGCTGCTAATTGCTGGACTGCAGCCGTCACTTCCATGATCTGATCTGATGTACCGCTCACTTCCTGGATAATGGTTTCAAAATAGCGCTTTGTTTTGTTCATCACGCTCATACCATCTGAAACTTCATCCATACTTTTGGCAGTCATTTCAACCGCTTTATTTACATCAGATTGAATGTCCGATAGAATTTTTGAAATTCGAACAGTTTCTTCTTTGGACTTATTTGATAATTTTCCCACTTCATTTGCTACAACAGTAAATCCTTTGCCAAATTCACCGGCGCGAGCCGCTTCAATGTGCGCATTAAAGGACAATAATTGTGTTTGTTCAGCTATATCTGTAATGGAATGCACAATCTGATCGACTTCCCCCGAATGGTTCGCCAAATTTGCAACAAACGTGGATAACTGATCCGTAATCTTGTACATGGATTGCATCTGGTTAAGTAGATTTCCAATCAGTTTATTTCCTTCATCTGCGGCAATTGACGCCTTTTTGGATGTGTCCGAAACGACTTCCGAGCTGGCAGCAATCTGCTGAATACCACTTGAAATTTCAGTCATGGTATCCGTACTTTTCACCACATTCTTGGTTTGAATTGATGCCCCCTGCGAAATGTCTCCGGCAACATGCACAAGGGTCTCTACTTGATCCGATAATGCGTGCGTGCGATCAGCTAACTCAGAAATTTCATGTTTCGTCGTATTCAGAATGTCCATGCTCAGGTCTGATCGCTTTTGACTTTCAACAGCCTCATTCAAAAACTGAGCCGATGATTGAATCGGAACATCTCTGTAAATGATGATAAGGCCAATAATCGTCAGGCAAAGGGAGATCATTGGTATAATGCCTTCCCAAAGATGAAAGCCATTGCTCACAAATAAATACACAAGCAACGCATTTGAGAAGATAAATAGAAAAGATAGGACTATGTACAGTTTTAATCTAGTGCTCATGCTCCAATTCCTTCCCTGATTAATTTTTGAAATTACTTTTTTAATATCGGTACTGAATAATAATCTTTTAGAATAAAATGAAAAAAATGCCAATAAAACGATAAATTGGTAAAAAAGTCCTTATTTCGCAAAAATAGATGCAATCTTAAAAAAGAAAATAAGACAGAAAGCAGCTCATAGAGGTGCTCTCTGTCTCTTCATTTTTCGTTTTTTCTTTTTTTCTTCTCTTTGAGAGAATACTAGGTACTAACACTTAGTCCTTTTTATTGATTGCGCTTCGATTGCTTGCCGTGGGCGATCCGTGAGCCTCAGATCACCATCTAGGTTTTTTATGTGGCTTATGCGGTTTATGAGGTTTTCGAGTCTTTTCGTGCTTTCGTCCCTCTTCCAAGAGGAATTCCAATAGAATTTCTTTCTTAATGATTAGTTTTAAAATGCTTTCAAGATCTTTTCGATCAACCTTTCTTTGTTCTGTAACAGAACGTAAAGCCCCCGCTAACGCGTCTTCCATATGTTCAACTGCTTTAACTAAAGCCATTGTTCCATCTCCTTTTCATTAAGTTCACTATCACTTTATTCATTTGCACCTTAGCAGTATAGATGAACGTCTTGTGATGAACACAAATGGGAATTTAACTAGGACAGGAACAATTCTCATAACCTATAGGTCCAAATCGGCCGATTCGTTAAGCATTTCACAGGCGTTTATTATCAATAGGTCAGTGCCTTTTCTTTTGTTTTCATGATGGTTTCACCTATTCATGGTCATTGTAATTACATAAGTTAAAAGTGGAGGTGATTGCGGAATGGCGTCGTCATTTTTTGATAAGGATCCTGCGGAAGAGTTCTTCTCGAAACCAAAAGAACACACTTATTGTAAAAAAGATGTTTATACGAATTGCCATAAAAATCGATGCACGACTTGTTTCAACGGTTGTGATGAAACATATATTGAGTTTGTTGAATCTGCTGCTCATATTGAGCACGCATTAGCAACAGCAATTAGTGATACCAGTTTTCAAGTGAAAATGAGACGTGAAAATCCTGAGAAGCTTATAGAACTGATAAGAGTTGCAACAAAAAAAGAATTAATCTTACAACTGCTCATGGAAGAGGTTCGAAGGGGTTGTTAAGCTGCTTTGATCGTTTACTTGCTCTTGCTTTTTGAAACAGGACAGCTCTCCTTGCCAATACGACGCGAAAATTAAAAGATACCCGCGCGATGCACCATCGGTTCGCACAGGTATCTTTTTTATTGACTAGAATCCATTCATAAGAATCTTATCCAAAAAAACTGGGCAAAACCATCCTTATCTTGCATTAAATGCGCTTCGATTTCTCGCCTGCCAGGGCGTCTCGCATCTTCGCTGCATAAGCAAAAATCGTTCTACTTTCTGACCGAAAAAAACAACAGCCGGTGCTATCGTTTGAGTACCAAGTGCAGATAAACAGTCTAAGTTTTCTTGGCGCCACTTCCTGCTCCTTTTCCGGGTATCCAATAAATGAAAATCGTCGACTTCATGTCCAACACATACGGTCTAATGAACTAGAATTATGATCGTTTTGAACACGAAGCTAGGAGTAAAAAAGGCTCTATGTACCTATAAACAAAAAAATCCTTTCGACGATATTTGACATGTTAAAAAAATATTTTTATCGGGGGCGTATTATGCATACGGATGGTAAATGTTTTAAATTAATACTTACTCTTGCATTAGTGCTTACTTTTACAGTTGTTGCACTCCCGCTCGGGGTGCCGCATGCTTTAGCTTCTTCGTCATTTAGTGACAACTTCGAAAGTGGAGCAAGCAAATGGGCAGCAACTCTCGGAACCTGGGGCACTGCGACAGATGCAACACAACCATCAGGGGATACAACGGTTTATACACAAACAGGCACAAGTACGGAAGGACGTTCTTCTGCGGGTAGTCAGTCCTGGACAGACTACAGCGTCGAGGCAAAAGTAAAGGTCGGCAATTTTAATTCGAACAGAGTCATGATTGCCGGAAGATTTAAGGATGCGAATAATTACTATGCCGCTTCCTTATACAGAGGCAATGCATTAGAAATCAGGAAAAAGATTAATGGTTCAGCTTCAACATTGATAAGTAAAAATTATACCTTTGAGACAAATAAATGGTATACCATCAAACTTGAATTTTCAGGTTCAACGATTAATGTTTATGTTAACGGCACACTTCAGCTGACAGCGACAGACAGCAGCTTGACCTCCGGTGCCATTGGCTTGGTGGCGAAAGCAATAGCCGAGTTTGACGATATTGTTGTCTCAGACAATGTGTCCGATTCGTCATCGAGCTCTCCTACGACACCGCCTGCTTCACCATCTGATCCGGCGCCGGATCCATCATCGGGTTCATCAACACCGGACGCAAATGCGGCCTACTATGTATCGCCGTTAGGTAGCGATTCAAATGACGGAACAATTGATGCACCATTTGCAACGATTTCAAAGGCGGTTTCAGTAGCTTCACCGGGAACGACCATTTATGTCCGAGGGGGTACATACCATCTGTCATCCGTGATCGATCTTAGCAGTAGCGGTTCATCGGAAAAATCAATCAACATCTTCGCCTATAACAATGAGAAGCCGATACTTGACTTCTCTGGCGAAGGCTCAGGTACCAGTACTTTTGGCATTAGAATCACCGGAGATTATTGGCATCTAAAAGGTTTGGAAGTTGAACACGCAGCCGGTAAGGGGATTAGAATCTACGGTAGCCACAATACTGTGGAGAATTCTGTTATTCACAATAACAATGATAGTGGATTGTATATTGGCTTGAATAAAAATGTTTCAAATGATGGCAGTAAAGCCGCTTATAATAAAATAATCAATTGCGACTCCTATCTTAACTACGATAAAGGTGGTTCCACGGGAGACGGGGGAAACGCTGATGGATTTTCCTGCAAATTGAATCCTGGTAATGGGAATTACTTCTATGGCGACCGCGCATGGGAAAATTCCGATGACGGTTGGGATTTGTACATGGCCCAGTATCCGGTGACCATTGACCATTGCTACACATGGCATAATGGAGATGAAAAAAGTTTTAATTATTCCGGAAGTAACTGGGCCGGTAATGGTAGCGGATTTAAGCTTGGCGGCGGCACCAGTTATGGTCAACATGTCGTAACGAATTGCGTTTCCTTTGATAATAAATATGGTGTAAACAGTAATCATAAGGCTTTTGATCAGAATGGTTCATCCGGTGCTCTTGGTGGAGTTAAACTATACAACTGTCTGGCCTTTGATTCTGATTGGGGCTTTTATTTTGCTGTTGCGCCCACGCAAGGCGGACCACATACCTTTATAAATAACGTCAGCTTTGATGAAGTGAAAGGTGACGCGAAATTATACAGTGGAGCAGTACAGAAAAACGACAGTTGGAATCTGCCTGTGACAGCAAACAGCGCAGATTTTGAAAGCATTGCAACAGCCGATGCCAAAGCGCCAAGAAATGCCGACGGCAGCCTGCCGGAAAATAATTTTGCACGATTGACCTCGGGTAGTGACCTGATTGATAAAGGTGTGGATGTCGGTATCCCCTATCTTGGTTCCGCACCGGATCTAGGCGCATATGAGAAGCAATAAGTTCACGCATTAAAATAATGCCGCTTCTCTAAACAGTATTTGCGGTACACGAATAATTATTGAGAATCAGGACAAATCACTAAATTACTATCAACTTTAATCAAATAGCTGATCTCTATGAGGATGTCTCAGAATTGTGTTCGTCAATATTGAGGCATCCTCTTTTATTATTTATAGACTTTAGTACGTTTTGCATACATAGCATGCGAAACACCCACCCTTCGCTTTTGGGGTTTGGCTAGTGAAAGGTGGTTTTGATTGTTGTCTTGCTGCTCTCATTAATAAGGCCTTCAAATTGCAAAAGCTACGCACTACGCTCGAGATGTGATTTACAAACAAAAAACAACAGCCGGTCCTTCATCAGGAACCGGCCGGTGCTATAGTTTGAGTTCTCCGAGCCTCAGCAGTTCGACAACCGCCTGGGAGCGTCCTTTCACACCAAGTTTTTGCATGGTGTTTGAAATATGGTTACGAACGGTTTTTTCACTAATGAAGAGTTCTTTGGCTATGTCTCGCGTCGTCTTGTCTTGGACAAGCAGTTCGAAAACTTCTCTTTCCCTCTTCGTCAGCAAAGGTTTTGGACGGTGATATTCTTCCTTCAAAATTCCCCCTCCTTGCTCAGCAGAAGAGCGGGCGGGGAAGGCTTTTAGTCATTAACATTTTATGAAAACAAGGACGATGCGTGCGAAGATTGATGATTTTACGCAAGTGCCCGTAAACCTTTTTGAATTCTACTCATAATTGCATTTGAGGAAGCATTTTATTGATGAGGATGAGCCATTTGCTCTGGTTTCACAAAGGCGTCAAATTCTTCTCCACTGAGTATGCCAAGTGCAATGGCTGCTTCACGAAGGCTTGTCCCCTCTTTATGTGCATACTTTGAAATTTTCGCTGCCTTTTCATAGCCGATTTTCGGATTCAAGGCGGTCACAAGCATCAGTGAATGGTGAAGAAAATAATCGATTTTTTCCCGGTTAACCTGAATTCCTGTTGCACAGTGGATAGTGAACGAGTGCATCACATCGGTTAACAACTTCACGGATTGCAGGAAGTTATAACCGATCACCGGTTTGAACACATTTAACTCGAAATTTCCTTGGCTTGCTGCAAAACCAATCGCTGCATCATTGCCCATCACTTGAACAGCGACCATCGTTACGGCTTCGGCTTGAGTTGGATTCACTTTGCCCGGCATGATCGAACTTCCCGGTTCATTTGCCGGAATTTCCAATTCACCCAACCCACACCGTGGACCACTGGCAAGCCAGCGCACATCGTTGGCAATTTTCATCAGGTTTGCAGCGAGTGCTTTCAATGCACCATGTGCCGCAACGATTGCATCATGGCTCGTGAGCGCATGGAATTTGTTCTCTGAGGAATAGAAAGACTTGCCGGTAATCGTACTTATTTCTCTGGCAGTCAGCGCACCAAATTCAGCCGGAGCATTTAATCCGGTACCGACCGCAGTTCCACCTATGGCCAAACTTTGCAAGTGGCTCAATGTACGTTCAATCAATGCCTTCGATTCTTTCAGCATAAATGCCCAACCACTGATTTCTTGGCCGACGGTTAATGGGACTGCATCTTGTAAATGCGTGCGTCCAATTTTCACAACATCGCTGAATTCTTCTGCTTTGTTATTCAACGTTTCGCTTAGCGCATCAAGCGCTGGAAATAATTGATCAACTGTAGCTTGGACCGCTGCAATATGGAGAGCGGTTGGAAAAGTATCATTTGAACTCTGCGCTTTATTCACATCATCATTCGGGTGTACGCGCGCTTCACAACCGCATTCGGAGAGTAATTGATTTGCGCGATGCGCGAGCACTTCATTCATGTTCATATTCGATTGTGTACCACTTCCTGTCTGCCAGACAACGAGTGGAAATTCATTATCCCATTTTCCTGCAATCACTTCATCAGCTGCCCGTACTATGGCCTCAGCTTTATCTGAATTCAAGATTGCTAATTTTTGATTTGCGATAGCCGCGCTCTTTTTCAGAATAGCAAAGGCATGAACAATTTCAGTTGGCATCTGTTCCCAGCCAATTTTAAAATTGTCTTTGCTCCTCTGCGTTTGTGCACCCCATAACCGATCTGATGGGACTTTAACTTCACCAAGTGTGTCATTTTCTATTCTGAAATCCATTCCATTCATCCCTTCTAATAACCTATATCTAGTTTTACATACAATTTCCGTTTTGTGAATCATCATCGTTGTGTTAAAATTCCGTCTCTCGATAATATGAACGGATAACTTCTTCCAAAGACACAATTATGAAAAAAAATTGTGATCATAGTGTAACGGGAAAAAGACAGTTATAATAGTTGTTGGAGGGATCGAAGATGACGCGAAACGAAAACTGCCCGCAACCGGAACACTACGGTGATGCTACCGTTCCTGCTTTCGGTTATGAACTCATAAGAAATGTACTTATTCCCGAGTTACTCGGAAAAGAAACAGCTTCAATCCTTTATTGGTCGGGACGCAAGCTGGCACGCCAATACCCGCTTAATAACGAGCAGGAGATTATCACTTTTTTTGAACGCGCAGGATGGGGTACTCTTGAACAGGTAAGTAAGTCAAAAAATACTATGACGTTCGAATGTACTTCACCGCTCGTTGAGTCACGAATCAAAGATTACCCGGATTCAGGAAGTTTTTCGCTTGAGGCTGGGTTTATCGCTGAACAGATTCAGCATCAAAACGGCTATGTTGCAGAAACCTATATGGAAATGAAGACCGGCCGACAGAAAAAAGTGATCTTTCTCATTAAATGGGACGTTAAAGATTCGGTTTCAACAGGAGTCTGAATTTTTCCCTTAAGAATCGTTCATAAAGGAATTGTCTGATGCAGAAAACTACCCCAAAGGAGTTGTCCTTTGGGGTAGTTTTCATAAGATAAACCACATTATTAGAGATAACGTTCATCAACTTATGTTGCCTGAATTACAAACTTACCGATTCTTCTTCTGCCAGATGGAACGTTTCATGAAGCGTATCAAGAGCTACGTTTAATTTGTGTTCATCAATGATCGTTGATACCTTGATTTCTGATGTACTTATCATTTTTACCTTTACGCCTTGTTCAGCGAGCGCATGGAACATCTGTGCAGCGACGCCTGGATTGGAAGCCATGCCCGAACCGACAATGGACACCTTTGCAAGTTCCGATTCGAAGATCATTTCATGATACTCAAGATCATTCTTCTGTGTACGAAGCACATCAAGGGTTTCGTTCAGAACCTCTTGATCAACTGTAAAGGAAAGGCTTGTTCTCGCTTCATCAAGTACATTCTGGACAATGACGTCGATATTAATATGTTTCGCTGCAATGGCATCAAACACCCTTGAAACGGCAACCACATTATTCGGAAGTCCGAGCAACGTCACCTTCGTCACATTTTTCTCAAAAGCGAGTCCTCTGACCGATTTTGTCTTCTCCATCGAAACTTCCTCCTTAATTACGGTACCCTCTTCATCTGAAAAAGAGGAGCACACCACCAACTCAAGATGACTATTCTTCGCATACTCTACCGCACGAGGGTGTAGAACGCCTGCACCAAGATAAGCCATTTCAAGCATTTCATCATAACTGATTTCCTTCAGTTTTCTTGCCTTGTTCACATAGCGCGGATCGGTCGTAAAGACACCGGTCACATCCGTATAGATTTCGCAACGCTCTGCGCCGTATGCGGCCGCAAGTGCAACAGCGGAAGTATCCGAACCGCCTCTCCCTAGCGTCGTGATTGCGCCTTCCTCAGTCACACCTTGGAAACCTGCGACTATGGCAATACCGCCATTTTTTAAGTGTGGACGGATTATTGAGGTGTCAATCGATGCGATCCGTGCACTTTCGTGAACTGCTTCCGTTCTGATTCCAGCCTGCCAGCCGGTAAAGGATTGTGCATCATAACCACGTTCAATCAGGACCATAGAGAGCAAAGCAATCGTCACCTGTTCGCCCGTCGATAAGAGCACATCCATTTCTCGCTTGGACGGTCTGTCGGAAATCTCGTCAGCCATCGAGACAAGTGCATCGGTTGTTTTGCCCATGGCAGAAACCACAACAATGACTTGGTTCCCGGCTTCTTTCTTTTTAATAATTCGATCCGCTACCTTCTGCAACCGTTCAACAGACGCTACTGATGTCCCGCCAAACTTCATTACTGTTAATGCCACCTGTACTCGCTCCTTTAAACTATGACCGGCATATTCTTGCTACGCTCTTTCCGGATCCTCTAAGATTCGATCATGTTCGAAAAGTCCGTCAAATAATCGCAAACGACTTTCGTAATCTTTGGGATCTTCTTTGATAAGTGCGTGCTCCTTATGTTTCATTCTCTGCAGTGACAAAAAGAACAGCGAGAGATCCCCGCTGTTGAACAGTCAATCTTTTTCAACATGCTGAGATAGTTCTCCACACTTGTACAAGTGTGACAGCTCTGCATTTATTCAATGCAGATCCAGTCCGGAAATGAGATGAACCATTTCCAGCTTCGGCAGGATTCCCTTTCAGCCGCGGTCAGTGAAGTTCACCCTTCTCGCGCGGTCTACTCATGAAGACTGCTCCTCTATCACTTCAGATATTTGAAAAATTAAGTTATGGAAATTATAACAAACCTAATCCATGGAAACAATACCTTTTTATTGTGAGTTGTCCAAATAGTTTCTGATTGATTCCGCAACTTTCTCAGGAAGTCCGGCATTCAGTAATTCTTCACTGCTCGCTTCGCGAATCTTTTTGACCGAACCAAATTTAGTGAGCAGTAGCTGTTTCCGCTGTTTGCCAATTCCAGGAATGTCATCCAAGACAGAGTGGATCATTGATTTGGCCCGCACCTGTCTATGGAAAGTAATCGCAAAACGGTGCACCTCATCCTGAATACGCTGAAGTAAATAAAAAGCTTGGCTATTTCTTGTGAGCGGCACAATTTGAGCAGGTTCACCAATAACAAGCTGAGCGGTTCGGTGTTTATCGTCTTTCACCAGCCCACATACCGGTACATAAAGACCAAATTCATTCTCGAGAACATCAATTGCTGCAGAAAGCTGTCCCTTACCTCCATCGATCAGAATAAGATCCGGAAGTGGTTTGCCTTCCTTTAGGACACGCGCATAGCGTCTTCGCACGACCTCACGCATCGTCGCATAATCATCCGGCCCATTGACTGTCTTTACACGATACTTGCGGTATTCACTCTTTTTTGGCCGACCATCTTCAAAAACAACCATCGCTGATACAGGGTCCGCCCCCTGAATATTTGAGTTATCGAAGGTCTCAATACGACGCGGCGCCGGCATATCCAACGCTTCGCCAAGCTGTTCAACGGCACCAACTGTTCTTTTTTCATCACGTTCAATCAGCGCAAATTTTTCTTTTAGTGCGATACCCGCATTTTTCACAGCCATTTCAACGAGGTCTCTTTTTCGTCCACGCTGCGGCTGAAGCACCTCGGTCTCCAGCATCTGCTCGATAAGGTTACGATCAACGGACTGAGGAATCAGTACTTCTTTAGGTTTTATATGATTCTGATGACTGTAAAATTGACCAATAAAGGTCAGAAAATCCTCTTCAGGTTCCTGATAAAAGGGAAACATCGATACTTTTCGCTCAATCAACTTGCCTTGACGCATAAAGAAGACTTGCACACACATCCAGCCCTTGTCATAGGCATAGCCAAAAACATCACGATTATCCAGGTCATTAAAAATAATTTTCTGTTTCTCCATAATGGTCTCAATACTGCTAATCTGATCCCGTAATTCTTTCGCCTTCTCAAAATTAAGCTGATCCGATGCGTCAAGCATTTCCTGATGAAGTCTTTTTTTCACATCCTGATAGCCACCATTTAGAAAACGTGTGATCTCTTCAGCCATATCGTTATATGTTTTTTGGGGAATTTCATTCACACAAGGTGCAAGACATTGGCCAATATGATAGTACAAGCAGACTCGATTAGGGAGCGTTCGACATTTGCGTAACGGATACAAATGATCAAGTAACCGTTTCGTTTCATTCGCAGCAGTGACGTTCGGGTAAGGTCCGAAGTATTTGCCACTCTTTCGATTCACTTTGCGCGTGATGATTAAGCGCGGATATTTCTCCGACGTCAACTTAATGTACGGATAACTTTTGTCATCCTTTAGCATGATATTGTATCTAGGGTCATATTTTTTAATCAAGTTAATTTCAAGCAGAAGTGATTCAATTTCTGATGAAACAACAATATATTCAAAGTCTGCAATATCCGCAACCAACCGTTGTGTCTTCGCATCATGTGATCCACTGAAATAGGAGTGGACGCGATTGAACAGATTCTTTGCTTTGCCCACATAGATAATTTCACCTTGGGCATTTTTCATCTGATAGCATCCGGGTTGCTTTGGAAGCAAGCTTAATTTCTCTTTAATGTTCTGACTTACCATCAATGATCATCCTTTAAAATCAATACAGTTTCCAAACGCTCCTGTTGCACTTACCTTACCTATTATCATCGAGGATTAAGAAACATTCAACTGTTGGAAACATGGAGGTATCGCTAATGAGAAAAACTTGGCAAAAATATCAGTCTATACTTAGCATCGTTTATGCTCCGATTGCTCGCTTGCCGCGGGCGCACCGCGAGCCTCCTCGAACAAGCAATTGCCTGCGGGGTCTCGCTGGTCCGCTGATCCCGCTGGCGTCTCACATCTTCGCTTATTTATAAATTTTTTCTTTTTGTACAATAGAAAAACCGGGACAACATGCGCGCTGCGCAATGCGTCCCGGTTGAGGAAAACAGTTCAATTAGCCGATGTGTTGCTTAATGCGTTCAGCCAATGCTTCTTTAGGCTGAAAGCCAACAACTTTATCGACAACTTCGCCGTCTTTGAACAAGAACATCGTTGGGATACTCATAACGCCGAATTTGCTGGCTGTTGCTTGATTTTCATCAACGTCCAACTTCACAATTTTAAGATTATCCGCTAATTCAGAATCCACTTCTTCAAGAACCGGTGCCATCATTTTGCATGGTCCACACCAAGTTGCCCAGAAATCAGCAAGTACAAGTCCTTTTGACGTTTCATCCGTAAAGTTTGCATCATTTACTTGACTAATAGCCATTACCAAAAAACCTCCTCAAAAAGTTCAAAATGCTCTATGTCACAAAGTATAGCATCTCCACTCAATAGATGCCATTATTCAGCTCGAAACAATTGACTAGTTAAACTCCACGACAGTTACACCACTGCCGCCTTCTCCTTGTGCACCCAAACGGGATGCTTTTACACGTGGATGTCGATCAATTAATTGAGTCACGCCTTTACGCAACGCCCCTGTGCCTTTGCCATGAATGATGGAAACGCGCGGGTATCCGGCAAGCATCGCTTCATCAAGATACTTTTCAACTTTAAGCATCGCATCTTCATAGCGTTCTCCGCGAAGATCAAGTTCA
Source organism: Sporolactobacillus kofuensis (assembly GCF_024125425.1). GTDB lineage: Bacteria > Bacillota > Bacilli > Bacillales > Sporolactobacillaceae > Sporolactobacillus > Sporolactobacillus kofuensis. Next base: position 127,786 of record NZ_JAMXWN010000007.1, on the reverse strand, counting down.
GGCTTAACGGTACGCGCTGATGTGCGCACATTCACAACCGGTCGTACTTTCTTCTCTTCTTTTATTTTCTTCAGATCGTTCGCTTTGACATTCATCTTCAGAATCCCGGCTTGTACCAAATATTCCTGATCACTGATTTTATTCACGATATAGCCATCCTGGCCGAAACTGATAATTTTTACATTATCGCCGGGCTTAAAGCCGGTTGCCACTTTCTTTTGTGGCTGAATTTTTTTACCTGAATCGTTCTGTTCCAGAGCATCTAACGCATGAGCGAGTTTCGTTTTCGCATCGATCAGCTGGTGGTCTTTGACTTCACCATTATTCTTATAATGACGCAGCTCCTCAATGATCTCCTCAGCTTCACGTCTTGCCTCTTTCAGTGCATGTTCAGCTTTTTCTCGTGCCTTCTTCAATATGTCTTCCTTGTCATGTTCCAGCTCGCGCAATTTCTTAGAGAGATCGGCCTCTTTTGCTTCAACTTCGAGTTTCAGCTTACGTGCTTTTTCCTCTTCCAGTTCAGCCGTTTTTCGATTCTTCTCCAAAGAGGCAATCATTTTATCGACCTGATTGGTTTCCGTGCTGATTTGAAGACGGGCACCATCAATAATGTCTGCGGGTAATCCCAACTTTCTTGAAATCTCAAATGCGTTACTTCGACCAGGGACACCAAGGAGCAAACGGTACGTTGGACTCAAGGTTTCGACATTGAATTCAACACTCGCATTCATCACACCTGTGCGTTCATAGGCATAGGCCTTTAGTTCACTATAGTGGGTGGTGCAGACGATCGTGGCGCCTTTCCCATATACCGCATCGAGAATGGCCATGGATAATGCCGCACCTTCCTGAGGGTCGGTACCTGCACCAAGTTCGTCAAAGAGTACAAGGCTACTAAAATCAACATCCTTTAAAATCTCAACGATGTTCGTCATATGCGATGAAAAGGTACTGAGGCTTTGTTCAATCGATTGTTCATCACCAATGTCTGCGAACACTTCACGAAAAACACTGGCTTCCGAACCTTCATCTACCGGAAGTTGCAGGCCGGACTGTGCCATTAGTGTCAACAAACCAATGGTCTTCAAGGATACCGTTTTCCCGCCTGTATTCGGTCCTGTGATGATCAAAGCATGCGTTTGTTCATCGAAAATAACGTCAATCGGAACAACACGTGCGCGATCGATAAGTGGATGGCGTGCTTTTTTCAATTGAATAATGCCTTGATCATTCAATTTTGGACGAGTGGCTTTCATTTGATGTGCATAACTTGCCTTCGCAAAAATAAAATCAAGCTGAGCAAGAGACTCCACATCCTGAAGCATTACATCTGCAAATTCTGCAGTTTCCTCGGATAGGACACGCAGAATACGTTCAATTTCATGCCGTTCTTTCGCTCTTGCCTCACTCAACTGATTATTCAAGTCGACAATTGCCTGTGGTTCAATAAATAACGTTGCACCGGATGCTGATTGATCATGCACAATACCGCCGAATGATGCACGATATTCCTGTTTGACCGGCACCACTTGGCGATCATTACGGATCGTAATGATCGCTTCAGAGAGCATCTTCGCGGTCCCACTTGATCGGACAATACTTTCCAGTTTCTGCTTTACCCTACTGTCACATGTCCGAATTTGACTGCGAATATGACGGAGTGCAGGACTCGCAGAATCCATAACCCCGCCTTGATCATCGATGGCGCTGCGAATTTTACGTTCTAAGCCTCCGGGAGGATCAATCGTATCGACGCGTTCGATCAAAATAGGCAGATCCAGTTCTCGATCATGAACGAGATCGAGAATAAAATTTTTCATTAATCGGGAACCACGGATTGTATCTGCAATATCAATCAGTTCCTTCGCCTGAAGCATCCCGCCGATCTTAGAGCGTTTCAACGGTGGACGGATATCGGTAATCCCTCCGAAGGGAACCGAACCCTTGAGTCGAAGCACCGTAGCGCCTTCATCAGTTTCCTCCTGCCAACGTTTCACCTCATCAAGATCTCCAGATGGGACAAGCGTTTCAATCCTACTTTTCCCTAACGAGGATGCTGTATAATGCATGACCTGTTGTTTTATTTTTCCATATTCGAGTATTCTTAAAGCGTGTTCGTTCAATCATCACATCTCCCTCTATTTGAGGATGCCTTCTTTATTCGGTTAAACTGGTTTTTTTTGCTGTAAAAAGTGTTTCAGTTGATCAATGGGCCATGTATTGAGGACGTTCTCCGGCTTGATTCCGGCACGGATCGCTGTCTCTACACCGAGCTTCATATCCTCCATCATCTTCAAAGAATGACTGTCTGTATCAATGGCAATCTTCACCCCGGCCTCTTGCACTTTTCCTAGCCACTTCGACGATAGATCAAGACGGAAGCGGCTTGCATTCAATTCAAGAGCCGTGCCGGTCTCAGCGGCAAGCGCAATCAATGCTTCAACATCCACGGCATAGCCTCGACGTTTTCCTAACATCCGACCCGTGGGATGAGCAATTAGTCGCACATAAGGATTTCGACAAGCATTTTCCAAACGTTTCATGATTTGCTTCTTGTCTTGGGAAAAAGAGGAATGGATGGATGCAATCACGAAGTCCAATTGTCTAAGTATGTCATCCGGATAATCCAATCGTCCATCCGGTAGAATATCCATTTCTACTCCGGAAAAAAGCGTAAAGTCCTTATTACTTTCATTTATGCTTGATACTTCATTAATTTGTTTCTCCAAACGCTCAATCGATAAGCCGTTTGCGACCCGTAACGAGCGAGAATGATCGGTCAGGCAGGCATATCTATACCCACGCGCGCGCATCGCCTCTACCATCTCTTCGATCGTATGTGCCCCGTCACTCCAAGTGGAGTGCATATGTAGGTCGCCTTTAATATTGGAAAGGGAAATTAGAGGCAAGGGGCCTATTTTCGCACGATCTAATTCATCTCGACCTGCACGTGCCTGAGGAGGAATAAAATTTAAGCCAAAATAACGATAAACTTCTGCCTCGTTCTGAAATACTTTGGTTGTCCCGTCTTCCTTCTCGATCCCATATTCACTGATCTTTTCATTGCGCTCCTTTGCAAGACGTCGAAGAAGGACGTTATGTTCCTTCGAACCGGTGAAATGGAGCAGCATCGATGCAAAAGTTTCCGCTGTTGCAAAACGAAAATCAACCGACACTTGATTGTGATCATCCAGCAGGACGGTCATTTTCGCCTCGCCTTGCCCAATGATCTCATGAATCGGTAACTTCTGGAGCAAATCCTCAGCTGCTTGTTTCGGGTCTGATGTCTCAACAACAAAATCAAGGTCTTTCATTGTTTCTTTTGCTCGGCGTAAACTACCGGCACGCGAGAATCGATGCACATGGTCACAAGATTGAAGTGCCCGTTCTATTTGTTCCGCAAGATCAAGCATGTAGGGAATTGGCAGGACACTCGGACGATGCTGTTGCTCTTTCAATGCCTCAAGGAGATTTCCCTCCGTTTTCGCACCAAATCCTGAGAGTTGGCTGACCTTGCCTTGTTCGCATGCTTCCTGCAGTGAAGACTGATCAGTAATGCCCAGTTCTCTATACAGTTTTCCAATCTTTTTTCCACCAAGACCTGGAAGGTTGCGCAACGGTAAGAGTCCGGAAGGGATCTCCTTAACAAGGTCCTGCAATACTGTTGATTTCCCACTTGTCACTAAATCCGTAATCACTTGGGCGGTTGAACGACCAATTCCTTTTAGTTCACTTAAATTTTCAATTTCGTCCATTGATCTCGGATCATTCTCCAGAGCGAGGCCTGCACGATGGTAAGCTGCTATTTTAAACGGGTTTTCACCTTTTATTTCCAAATATAAGGCAATCAAATCAAGATGTTCAATAATTTGTTTCTTATTCATTCAAAGTCACCTTTTCAGAACGCATAACATCAGATAAATATATTTTCGTTTAAATAAACCAACCAGCAAATGCGACCCACATGTCCTTGAACATCTTCGAAAATACCGGGGTATGTGCAATCATTGATTGGGCAAGCGATGATTGGTGAATGGCTGATTGAATTTCACCTACCGGCGTTAACGAACCGGCAAACAGCAAGAAGAACACGATGAGATACACTTCAATAAAACCAAACAATCCACCACTTAAATGGTTCACAGATCTCACGATTGGTAACTCTGCAAGAAAATTAAGCATCGATCCAAAGATATTCAAAATGATCTTAACGGCTAGAAACAGGATCACAAATGCAATTGCCCGATAATACGCAGTCTGGAGATCCATGTTCCCTAGAAATTGGAACATATCACTTTGTTGCGCAGAAGTCGGGAACGGAATCCAAAATTTCAAAGTTCCTGCAAGAGGTTTGACATACATCATTGCGATAATATAAGCCACAACAAACCCTGCCAGATGCACAAGTTGTAAGATTAAACCGCGCCTGAATCCCATAAAAAAACCGGAGACAAGAATGACAAGGAGTATCAAGTTCAAGAGCATAAGATCTATCCCAACTTTCGTAATTAGCATCATAAGAAGTACTACCGATCACAGAAGAAAAGGTACCTTTAGTAAGATTCGGCAAATGGTGCCGCTTTTTGCTTTTATCATATCAGAAACTTGAGAGTATGAAAAATAAAGTTATCAATTTATCAGAAGAACTGGGCAAAACGCCCAGTTCTTATTTTGATTCAATTCCGCTTTGCTTGATTGCTTGCCTCGGTGATCGTGAGCTTCCTCGGTCACAACCTGCGATCTCCGGGTCTCACTTGTCTCGCGATCACCAGGACGCTCCTAGGCGCCGCGCAGCTCACTTCATTTTTAAGCCAAAAACTTTAATACTGTCTTATTTTAAATAAAACCGGAGGAGGCTCATGCCCACACCGGTTTCATTTCATTATATTAACCTCTCAGTTCTGCTCCAAATTGTTCTGCACAGGCACTGACAATCTTCTCATGAATGGCATTCACTTCATCATCCGTTAAGGTCCGTTCCGGATCAAAATACACAAGTGAGAAAGCCATAGATTTTTCATCATCCGCAACGTGATCGCCCTCATAAACATCAAAGAGGCGCACAGATTTGAGGAGCGGTGAACCATTTTCCTTAATGACACGGTTAAGGTCTGAAGCAGCAACTGTTCGTTTAACGACTAATGCGATGTCACGTGTTGTCGAAGGGAAACGTGGCAAAATATGATAATCAATCGCAGGTTCCCCATGACGCAGCAGTGATTCAATAGCAATTTCAAACACATAGGTTTCATTGAGTCCGTGGTTAGCTTGTACCTTAGGATGCAGGGCACCAACATAACCAATCACTCGCCCATTGAATAAAATATCTGCGGTTTGGCCAGGGTGCATCCCTTCTCTTTTAGAAGGCTGATAGTCGATTTGATCACTAACCGCTAACGCATCAAACAGAGTTTCAACCATTCCTTTTGCTGAGAAGAAATCTACGTCCGTTGATTCACCTTCCCAATTTCGTTCAGTCCGTTTACCTGTGATGATTCCGGCCAAATGCTCTTCTTCAGCAGGCCTTGGATCACCGCTAACCGGAAGGAATACTTTTCCGATTTCATAGAACTTCACATTCGGCATCTGTCGATTCAGATGATATTGGACAACGTTAAGCAGTTGAGGAACAATACTTTGCCGAAGCGCCCCATGTTCCTCGCTCATCGGCCAAATGACTTGAGTTGGTGCCGTATCTCTCGTCTCAACCGCATAGGAGGAAGCATTTTCCTTTGTTGTCAAAGAATAGGTGTAGACCTGGCTCAACCCGATACTTTCCATCAATAGCTCCACTCTTCGGCGCATCTTCTGATACGGTGTCAGTGCTGCGTGCGATGATGTACCCTCAGGAAGCGTTGCAAGAATGTGATTATACCCGAAAATCCTACCGACTTCTTCAACTAGATCTTCTGGAATCGTGACATCAAACCGTCTTGCAGGTACGGATACATGCATGATTTCGCCTTCTCCTGTAACAGAGAAATTCAACCTTTTTAAGGTACCGGTAATTTGTTCACAAGTCAGATCCGAACCAAGCACTTGATTAATCTTCTGCCATGGCATTGTGATCTTATGTTCCGGCACTGTACGTTTTCCTTTTTCTACGATCCCTTTGAGCACACGCGCATGAGCAAACTTTGTAAGCAATTCTGCGGCACGGTCTGCAGCACGTGCAACGCGGTTCCGATCTATCCCTTTTTCATAACGGCTGCTGGCATCAGAACGCAAGGATAGTCGAGCGGCCGTTTTGCGGATGGTCATTGGATCAAACACTGCAGCTTCGAGCAGAACAGATTCAGTAGACGCGGAAACTTCTGTATTTTGGCCACCCATAACACCGGCAAGTGCAACACCTTTATGCCCATTCGTAATGAGCAAGTCATGAGCATTCAGCGCTCTTTTTTTCCCATCTAAAGTCGTTAATTCTTCATTGTCCCCTGCAAAGCGAACAGACACATGATTGGACCCGAACTTGTCATAATCAAAAGTATGCAACGGTTGACCATATTCCAACATCACATAATTAGAAATGTCCACGACATTACTAATTGGACGGACACCGGCTGCGATCAAGCGCAATTGCATCCAGCGCGGTGAGGGTAAGATTTTAATACCTGTCATCATTCGTGCACTGTAATAAGGAACTTTATCCTCGGCATCAACCGTGATACGAACCTTTTCAGCAGTTTCTTGATCCGTTTCCTCAACTACCGGCTCTTTAATTTGAACCGGTCGATCGAGAATGGCGCTCACTTCATAGGCAACACCGATCATGTTCATACAGTGGGCACTGTTCACAAGAATATCCAAGTCGAGAATGGCATCATCGAGATTCAAGTAAGGCAGTGCATCTTCACCCACCGGTACTTCATCGTCAAAAACATAAATGCCGTCTTCGTAAGGTGCCAAAGCCTTATCGACGCCCAGTTCACTCAGTGCGCATAACATACCGTTCGATTCCACACCTCGAAATTTTGACCGCCTGATCTTGACATTACCCGCAATCCTTGCACCGTTCGTGGCAACCGGAACCTTCTGTCCCGCCGCAACATTCGGTGCACCGCAGACGATCTGCACCGTTTCCGATCCTAAATTAACTTGGCACACGTGCAGATGATCCGAATCAGGATGCGGCTCACATGTTAACACTTCACCGATGACAATGCCCTTCAAGCCTTCCCCCGGATAGTTAATATGTTCGACCTCAATACCGGCATTCGTAATTTTATCTGCTAATTGTTCCGGCGTCACTCCGCTTAAATCTACATATTCTTTCAACCACTTATAGGAAACCAGCATGTTAATCTCTCCCTTTTACGCCCGATTAAATTGTTTCAGAAAACGAATATCGTCCGTATAGAAATTTCGAATATCTTCAATCCCGTATTTCAGCATGGCAATGCGTTCGGGTCCCATCCCAAATGCAAAACCGGTGTACTCGCTTGGATCAAACCCGGACATCCGCAGCACATTCGGATGAACCATACCGGCGCCAAGAATTTCAATCCAACCAGTACCTTTGCAGACTGAGCATCCATGTCCGCCGCACCTGAAGCAGGAAATATCCATCTCCACAGAGGGTTCAGTAAAAGGGAAGAAACTTGGACGCAGGCGAATCTCACGATCTGCTCCAAACATATGCTTCGCGAATACAGTCAAAATGCCTTTCAAATCACTTAGACGTACATTGTGGTCAACATAAAGACCTTCAATCTGCATAAACTGATGAGAGTGCGTGGCATCATCATTATCCCGTCGATAGACCTTTCCTGGACAAATGACTTTAACAGGGCCAACACCCTTATGCTTTTCCAAGGTATGTGCCTGAACCGGTGAAGTGTGCGTACGCATCAACAGATCATCCGTAATATAGAAAGAATCCTGCATATCACGTGCCGGATGATCTTTCGGTAAGTTCAGTGCTTCGAAATTATAATAGTCTTGCTCAACTTCAGGTCCTTCTTCAATGGAGAACCCGAGACCAATAAAAAGGTCTTCTACCTCACGAATAATCGAACCAAGCAGATGATGATTCCCGGTTTCTGATTTTCTTCCCGGCAATGTGACATCAACTTTTTCTGATTCCAGCTTTGTTTCAAGCAATTTATTTTCTAGGTATGTTCGCTTCTCTTCAATTTTCGTCGCGATCATTTTTCGAACATCATTGGCAAGTTGTCCGATAACCGGTCGTTCCTCAGCTGAAAGCTTGCCCATTCCCTTCAAGACTTCTGTGATTGGCCCTTTTTTGCCAAGAAAACGGACATGAACCTCTTGAAGCGCCTTTAATCCATCTGCCGAACTGATGTGTTCGAACGCCTGCTCACGCAGTTCAAGCAATTTCTCTTTTAACATCTCACTTCATCCCTTCACTTTTTGAACATCCTTAAAACCAAAAAAGCCCCGTCCCCAAAAAGGGACGAAGCGTCGCGGTACCACCCTTGTTGACAGCATGAATGCTGCCCACTTATAAAACGTTTAACGGCGAAAGCCGGCCTATTCTAGACCGGCATTTCACCGGGTTCAAACGGCAACTCAAGAGTGAATTCGTTCAACTCGTATCATGAGCATGCTTGCAGTCAATGACATACTCTCCCTGAATGGCGTCGTTGAATTACTAATCTCCATCACAGTTATTTTATTCCTATACGTTCATTGGAACGTGCTCAATGAACAACAAATCTTGTGACATTCTTTTCCTAGTATAGGCATTTTCATACACTTATGCAAGCCCACCAGATTGAAGCCAATATAACAAAATCCCAGAGGCAACTGCAACATTCAGTGACTCTGCTCTTCCCGCCATTGGAATCTTGACCTGCTGATCCATTTCTGCCAACAGCTCCGGAGATGCGCCATTTCCTTCATTACCAACCACTAAACCAAAATAAGGACGTTCAACCGTTACCTTATGCAGTTCATCTCCTTGGAGCGAAGAGCCGTACAGTGGAATTTTCTGGTTTTTCATTTCATCTGCCAGACTAAATAAGTTGCGGTGGATCACCGGGAGATGAAAATGGGAACCTTGCGCGGAGCGTAACGTTTTCGCATTATAGCCATCGACACAGCCATCACCGAGAAAAACAGCATCCAAACCAAATGCATCGGCCGTTCGAATCAGTGTACCTAAGTTGCCCGGATCTTGAACCCCATCCACCAACAAATAACGGCCTTGCTGTAATTGAATGGCTGACTGACTCATCTCACAAATGGCAATTATGCCTTGCGGCGTTTCTGTTTGAGACAGCTCAGTAAAGATCTTATGCGTGACCTGAAAAACTTCAATCGTGTCTAGCGGCCAATCCTGAGGAAGATGAAAAGCTACATCGATCAAAATCGTATTGATTTGTTCTTTTGCAGAGAACACAGCTTCTTGGACAAGATGCGGGCCTTCAAGTAAATACTGTTGCTCGCGGTCACGCCATTTTCTTATTTTTAGTTTTTTCCATAATTTCACTTTTTCGTTTTGTAAAGAAACCATTCGTCGCACACAAAAGAACCCCTTTAAAAACGGTACATAATTGCCCGCCTACTATCCATACTATACCATATCACCAGCATTAAATGCTCAAAGAAAGGAGTTCGTGACCTAATGGATTTAGACATTCGCCGTGCAGTGCTGCATAACTTATCGGGCAACAACAAACAACAGCTTCAGGATACAGTTGTTGATGCAATTCAAGACGGTCAGGAGAAGATGCTTCCCGGCCTTGGTGTGCTCTTTGAAGTTCTGTGGAACAAATCGGACAATACCTTTCGGGATCAGATGTTGACCCGTTTGGAACAAGGGGTATAAATGATTCATTCAAAAGAATACCGAAGAAATCGAGAGAGATCCTTCTCTCGATTTTTTTTGTTGAATAGGATCTTATATTAACGAACCTATGTCAGCATCATAAACTAGTTAATAAAAACGTGGAGCTGATTACATGGCGGTATGGATCGACATTAAAACATCACTACATGAACTAAACCTATTCGATGATCATCGATTACTTAATACGTACCCCATTGGCGTCGGCAAGATGGTGACACCAACACCAGCCGGAACATACACAATTATTAATAAACAAGTGAATCCAGGCGGACCCTACGGCGGACTTTGGATGGGACTTTCACGGCCACACTATGGGATCCACGGAACAAACGATCCGTCTTCGATTGGAAAAGATGTCTCACATGGCTGTATTCGACTCTTTAATTCAGATGTTCTTGAATTATCCTCTAAAGCTCCGGTCGGTACTCAAGTGGTCATCCATAGATGATCATAACCACCTGTACCCGTTCAGAGCTGAATAGTTCTTTCATTATTATTGTTTCATAATCTGGGCTTTTTCATTATTCCGCATTGAGCCACCAACTCATATACTGGATTATCACGTGATGGGGAGGTGTAGACTTTGTATAATAATCAACCTTATTACGGCGGAGCTTCTGATTGCAAAGGTGGATACGGCGGATATGGCGGGTATGGCAACAACTGCTGCAGTAATTTTGCTTTAATCGTTGTTCTGTTCATTTTACTTATCATCGTTGGGGCAACCTTTGTTTATTAATCATTACCTAACCTTCATTAATAATCATCATGTCACTCCAATGATTAGGGTACCTTGCACCAGGTACCCTTTTCCATATATGCTAAGAAGAATGGGGTAAAAACCGCCCAGTCCTTGATCTTGCATTGATTTTGCTTCGATTGCTCCTTGCCTGGGGCACCGTGAGCCTCCCCGAACACGCAAAAGTCTGCGGTATCTTGCCGGCACGTGATCTCGCAAGCGTCTCGCATCGCCACTTTTGAATGAACATCGCACCTCAACGTTTTATTCATTCCTATCTTTCAACAAGTAACACCCAAAAATTGGGCATTGGACTTATGCATTTGTCCCTTACATTTCTGAACTTCTAACATAAGATGAACTATCATGTGATAAGGAGGTTATTCACTCATGGGCTATGATGGTGGATACAGCCACGGTAGTGGCTTTGCGTTGATCGTCGTTCTGTTCATTCTTTTGATCATTGTTGGCACAGCATTCTGCTACTAATAATGGAACTGTATAGCCACAAGTTCCATCACCTCTCGTGATTCGAGAGCACCTGTCACCCGGGTGCTCTCTTTTATTCTCTCATGTACATCAATTAAAATGATCAATCATTAACTTTGCATTTTCATCGCCTTCCATATTATATGTATTAGAAAAACCAGGTTAAGCCTGGTCCTTGGCTATCACTCTTTATCCGGTTAATTCATCAAACTTTGTGCATAAATAACACTTCAGTTGCTCGCTTGCCGCGGGCAGTCCAAGAGCCTCCTCGGTCAAGCCACGATCTGCTGGGCCTCCTTTGGCCTGCAATCAACAGGAACGCTCCACAGGCGTCTCGCATTTTCATGTTTGAGCCTAAATTTTGACGAAATAAATGTCGTTCATCCGAGTATCTAAGTCCAAAATTTTATACTTTCTTTAGTTAAAACAAAACCCCCACACGTTAAAATAACGGAGGGGGGTTGAACAGCCGTACTTATTTAGCAGCTGCTTTTGCTTTTTCAGCGAGTGTTGTGAACGCTGCTGCGTCGTTAACGGCGAGGTCAGCGAGCATCTTACGGTTCACTTCAATGCCAGCTACTTTCAAGCCGTTAATCAATTTGCTGTATGATAAGCCATTGAGACGAGCGGCTGCATTGATACGCGCAATCCACAGTCTGCGGAAGTTACGTTTTGTTTGGCGACGGTCACGGTAAGCATAAGTCAGGGATTTGAAGACCTGTTGCTGAGCGACCTTAAACAGTTTGTGTTTTGCACCAAAATAACCTTTTGCTAATTTTAATACTCTTTTGCGTCTGCGACGAGTCACATATCCGCCTTTAACTCTTGCCATTGTAAAAACCTCCTAGAATGAGTCGTTCGAAACAGTCGTGTACATGGCTTCGAATCGACATTGAAAAATAAATCTAATTTTGTCGTTGAGATCAGTTATTAATCAGTTTCTTGAGCTTGTTAGCTAGAGTTGAAGTTGTAATTGCGCTCTTATCCAGATTACGCTTTTGCTTATTCGACTTGTGGCTGAACATGTGGCTCGTGAATGCGTGTTCACGTTTGAACTTACCGGTACCCGTTTTTTTGAAACGTTTTGCGGCACCTTTGTGTGTTTTCATTTTTGGCATAAAAAGATTCCTCCTGGTGGAGTCGGTATCTAAAAGCAGCCGAAATTGCTGATAAAAACCGCTCCTATAATCGCTGTCTTACTTTTCGGCTTTCGGAGCGAGCACAAGAAACATGCTACGTCCTTCCATTTTCGGCTTCGCCTCAACAACACTGACATCTGCGCATTCTTCAGCGAGTTTCTCAAGTACTTGCTTTCCGAGATTAGAGTGCGTAATGGCACGCCCTCTGAATCGAACAGAAGCCTTGACCTTGTCACCTTTTTCAAGAAATTTCTTGGCATTGCGCATTTTCGTATTGAAATCATGCTCTTCAATACTCGGACTCAGTCGAATTTCTTTAAGATTGATGACTTTCTGGTTCTTTCGTGCTTCGCGTTCTTTCTTCTGTTGTTCAAAACGGAATTTGCCGTAGTCCATAATCCGGCAAACAGGCGGTTTAGCACCAGGCGCAACCATAACCAAATCCAAGTTTGCATTATGTGCCATAGTCAGGGCTTCCGCCTTTGACTTAATGCCAATCTGTTCCCCATTTTGACCAATCAAACGAACTTGCTGAGCACGAATCCCTTCGTTAACAATCATATCTTTGCTAATATTGAGCCACCTCCAAATAAATTTGAGCAAATCGTTGGCTAATTGAGCAAGCAAAAATGCGGGCGCAAATGCGCCCGCATAAATTATCAATTCATCATCCATACCTGGCAACAGCATTTCTGCGTCGAACAGGTGAGAAGCCGGGCGCCTCTACTTAATTCGTTGTCAATTCCTTAATTACTATAGCATGTTAAGAAATGGAATGCAAGTACTGAATCCAGTTTATGCGTTAATTTTCTCTCGATTATCAAGCAGAAAATCAAACAACATATCATGGCTGACCTGCTTCGCTTCGTTTTCCAGGCCGAGTTGACGAAGAATTTCCAGTCCGATCGGAAGCGCTGTACCCGCTGCTCTAGATGTGATCACTTTTCCAGAAACAACGACCGGATCTTCACTATATGTCGCTTCTTTAATATGATCACGGAAATCCGGATTGCTGGTTGCTGTTTCGCCTTTTAGAACGCCGGCGCGTTCAAGTGCAATCGGTGCTGCGCAAATTGCGGTGACCAGCTTCCCACTTTCCTTGTAAGAGCGAATTAGCTTCTGAGCACGAGCATCGTCTCTCAAATGAGCTGCTCCCTTAGCTCCTCCAGGAAGATAGATGCCGTCAAAGTCTTGTAAGCCTTCACTGTCTATGCTTCTATCTGCTTTCACAAAGATATGCCTTGATCCTTCGACTAATAGATCAGCCAATGAACACAGAACAACGTCAACGCCTCCTCGGCGAAGTACGTCAATCACCGTCACTGCTTCTGTTTCCTCGAATCCCTCAGCCAATAGCACAAGAAATCTTTTCATCTTTCTTCACTCCCTGCTCCATCTTCTTTAATCGTAACATATTGGAGCTAGCAATCAAAGTGACGTACTCAGTCATAAAAATTGTGTACCCTTTTCTAAGCGTGCGGCAGCTCTTCTCATTCGTTTAGTTCTATTCATCCAGCTCTCCTCCTTCGTTTTATTCACCTGATAATAATTACCGAATGTAGCGTCTATGTTCAAATCGCTTGTCAATGATCTTATTTCTCAATGCATCAATTCGTTTGCGATCCTCATACTGTTGCTGCGCAGATTGTGAATGATTAATTGATAAAGTAAAGGTCAAGGCAAATACATGAAATGTGAACATCATATCCCCCCCTTTCTCCTTTGGAATTTTCTTTTTTAGAAATCCTGCCTGGTCAATAGGCATGTTAAAAGTCACCGAAGCGTCCTGCATGATCTTCCACCCTTTCTTTTCATATTCTTGTTTCCTGTTCGCGTGAAAATATTCCACGAATAGTTGTGTATATAAAAGTGCAACGAAAATCGCAACACTTCATACCTTTGGTCATTTGAAAAATTGAGCTCACGCACCAACTGGTAAATGGTTGATCGTTTATATCTTCGCTGTATTTTTCTTCAAAAAAAGACCGCACGACAACACGTCGCTACGGTCTAAAAAAGAGCACAAAAAGACCGCAGTCAGTGGAGACCTGCGGATTTATTCTTCGTTCATCCCAATTCAAGAATCAATGGAATCAGTATACTAATGAATCGCCCGTTGAGGTCATCCGGACACAATATGCAATTGATAAGACGTTGGCTTTCAATCCTAATGTCATCATGTTCTGATGACCTCCTTTCAGTGATTTACATTCATATTATAGTTGGTAAATTATTCAAAGTAAACCCTAAATAAACAAAATAGGCATTTTTCCATCCGCAATCATGATTCAGCCGGAGTAATCACTACCATTGCCAAGATGTAACGTGCGCCGTGCGAAACAGACACGCTCCTCGAATACGCGATGTAGTGTCTTCATCATGCCATGCTCCGGCCGATCCGTATAGACAATCACTTGTTTCGGAGCGAGTGCAATCAATGACAAAATAATAGACGGTTCGGCTTCGATACCCCATTGTTTTAACAGCGGATAAAAGGAACGCACCGACTGCACATTACGAATCAAACGATGATGTTCATCGAAGAGCTTAAACGGATGTTCATCATAGACTTCAATTTTTTCACAAAGCGGCTTGTATGCATGAACAATTCGTCTCAGCTTGTCTACAAACACCTGATATTCTTGTTCCAGCTTATATTCATCAATGGCAATCTCCACATACTGACGCAGAACTTCTCGATAAGCCGTTAAACGAAAACGAATAATGGACTGAAAAGAGAAGGTGTTATGCTCTTTCAATACACCCTCCAGAGACGCCATGATTGTTTCATGACGATCTTGGAGTGTGCCGGTATGGGGCAAATCATCTTTTTCTCCAGAAAAAATTGCAGCTACGATATTTAAGATTGTTACTTTCTCTTCAGCATCTGTAAAATAATAATACTTTTCAATAATAAACATAATCCATTTTTTTTCATATTTCTCAATAATATATCGGGTAATCAATTGTGCAAATTCTCTATAGTCTGCCGTTTTCTGCGGAAAAACAGCAAGTCGGCTGTTTATCAGCATGACACCGGTAACTTGTCTGAAGGAAGAAGGCATTCTTCGGTAGAAATCAGCAGCCTCTTGCTGGGTATCAAAAACAATGTCCAATGGTTCATCCTCCCCGTCCCAACTTATATAAAGACTATATGGGAGGAATTCCATATTCATGCTTTACAGTTTAAATTATTTTAGAGCCTCATGACGTATTATCGACGATTGGCGCCTTTCATAGTAACGAGATTTGTAAAATGGCGGATGCGTTCCATTAATCGTTTGGCCTTGACGTTCTCAACGCCGCTTTTCTGTGAATAGGAGAAATGATCCTCAAGTTCATCATAATTAAAGTTTGAGGTATAGAGCGTTGGGAGATGGTCCATCATCCGATACTGGAGTATACTGCCAAGTACTTCATCACGAACCCATGGCGTAATCGTTTCTGCTCCGATATCATCAAGAATGAGCAGCGGTGTCTTTTTCAATACATCCAATTTATTATCAACCGTATTATCTTGAATAGCCCCTTTAATTTCTCTGAAAAAGTCAGGGACATAGACAATGAGTGACGCAATATGTCTGCGTTCAGCCAGTCGATTCATAATGGCGCCCATTAGATAAGTCTTACCAACGCCAAATTCACCGCATAAGTAAAGTCCTTTTGCTTCTTCTGGATTATCTAAATAAGCTTTCACAAACTCGCCTGCTGCTAGAATGGCTTGCTGACGCCCTCCGTCAACTTTGTCAATGGATTCGAATGTCGCTTGAAGAATATCCTTAGGAACATAGTAACTGCGGATCAGCTCACTTTGTTGGCGCTTCGATTCACGTTCTCTAAGTAATGGACATGGTGAGAAAGACAGTGAAGGTGTACCCTTATCATTAATCAGCTCAGGTCTGTAGCCCTTCATCATATTTGGACAATTCTCAAGCCCAGGACAATTTGAACAATGTTTTCGTTCTTCAACAAACTGAAACAATCGCGATAGACTTCTGGACCAGGCTGCTGAATCAATGTTAGGATTCTGCTCAGCAAATTGATGAATAGCCGGATTGTTTCTAAGCTTTTCAGCGATCTGCTGCCAATTTCCCGAAATTGATTTTCCACCAGTGATCCCCTTAAATAATGATTGAATTGGTTCCATAGAGTCTCCTCCTTTCCTATCAAATATTATTCAAATAATCCTCAAGCCACTTAGCCCGCTGTTTCACTTCTTCATCGTTAGCAACCGGTGAATTCTTTTGCTTCTTTTGATTTTTCATCCATTCAGGAATAACCTCATGATGCTCATTCCGATTTGGCTTGCGGTTGTTGTAGTTCTTTTTCACCGAACCTGAAGCAGGTGCAGTCTTTATCTGGGCACGTTTTCTCTGCTCTTCTCTCGCGTAAGACATCGCTTGCCGTACAGTGCGCACATTCGCTCTTGCCCATTGTGCCGCCACTTTCTCGACAAATGATTTATTGAGATTATGATCATTAACTTTGGTAATATAATCGATAAGGACATTGATCACACCGGGATTAAGTTTCGTATCAAACATCAAATTTTCGATGAGTCGGAGATCCGGTGCAGCCGGTTTACTTCCTTGTCCGAGCGCCTGTAATAATTGATAAGGCGAATGCTGTTCATACCAGGCAATTAATTGTTCTTCCTCATTTTGAGGGGCATTCGTGATCTCTCGTTCCTGCTCCGGTTGTGCGCGTTCATAAAGGGCAGGAAGTTCATCAGCCCCATGTTCAAGCAGGTAGAAATCCCGCACCTCTTTTCGGAGCACTTCAATATCCACTGTCCCGGTATGTAAGGCAGCGGATTGAAGGGCGCGACTCATATCATAGGGATCAACCTGATAGATAAAAGCCAGTTTTTCAATCGACGTTTTCACTTCGTCGGTAAGCGCATCTTCAGAAAGAATCGCATCTGAAAGAAAGGCATTCATTTTCTTGAAATCGAAGGTATTGTTAAAATGAATTGCCCGTGCTTCTTCCCGTGCTTGCCATGAACCTTTGGTTTGTATAGCCCTCATCTCATCCGGAGATTCTTCAGTAGGCATCGATTCAAACACGTCATCAAAAGATACAGAAATGTCCTCATATTGATTGAGTTCAAAAGAAGAAGATGCAAATTCCCGGCTCAATTTCTTATATTCTCTCGGGCCAACCTGACGGTAGAGGAACAAATTCAAAAATCCGTCTTTGAAAAAAAGATCTGGTGTCAGCGGCGGTTCAAGACGATATAAGAATTGACTTGGATTCACATCTTTCTTTTTCAACGTCTGCAATAATCCGATTGCTTCAAGTTTCTTCCTAGCGGTGAGTATTCGGTCCAGAGATACATTCATCGCACCCATAAGATGATGATGGGTAAGAAATTCTTCTGAATCATCCGTCTCTTGCCAGAACGTGAAGTAGAGACTTACCGCTTCAATACCAATGATTGGCTGGTAGAGACAAGTAATCACACGTTGATCAGTCGAATGGAGCAGTCCTGCCGATTGCACGCGGTAATGATCACCCGGAAGTACTTCTTTCCATGATTGCAGCATGCCCTTTCCTCCATTCTGCGTACCTGCGCAGAATTCAGTGATCCGATTTCAACCGGTTTCCCTCAATCGGTCACTTCTTGCTATTTTTTTCTTTTTCCAGCTGATCTTTCAATTCCTGAATCTTCTTGGCAAATACATTAATGTCTGTAAATTGCCTATATACAGAAGCGAAACGGACATAGGCCACTTCATCCACTTTCGCAAGTTCATTCATCACAATTTCTCCGATTTCATGACTGTTTACTTCTGAGCGTCCTTCATCACGAAGTGTTTTTTCAACATCATTTGCAAGCCGTTCGAGCCGTTCAAGCGGTACCGGACGTTTCTCACACGCTTTAATCAACCCGCGCAATATTTTTTCATGACTAAACGCTTCACGGTTGTCACCCTTTTTCACGACGACAAGCGGCGTTTGCTCGACCTTCTCAAATGTCGTAAACCGATGATGACACAACTCGCATTCTCTGCGTCTTCGGATCGCCCGTCCATTGTCAACCGGACGGGAGTCCAGTACTTTCGTCCCCATTTGTTTACAGCTTGGACAGCGCATTATTTTCACCTCATTCGCTGTTTCGATAAACTTATTGTAACGTACCGGACACCGGTTGAAAAGCCGAGCCGGTACATGTTGTTATGGATCTTTTATACTAGAGACCACTTCTTAATTAGTTTGGCTAATTGTGCCTCAGTTTGTTCAATAGAACCATTATTGTCAATGACCGCATCTGCCTTTCGTACCTTTTCAGTAAGCGGTAATTGTGCATGAATCCGTGCACGAGCTTCATCCGAACTGAATCGATTTCTAGCCATTAATCGTGTCCTTTGGTTCTGTTCTGTAACAGTGACAACAATGATCTTATCCACTAAAGTCTCCAGTCCGTTTTCAAAAAGAAGTGGAATGTCAAGAACCACGGTTTGTATGCCTACTCGCTCAAGTTGGTCCAATTCTTTCATCATTCTTTGACGAATGACAGGGTGCATTAAGTCATCCAATTGTTTGCGTTTCTCGGCATTTTGAAAAACGAGTTTTCCAAGCTTGCGTCGATCCAGATTGCCCGATGGGAGAATCATCTGACCACCGAATTGTTTCGCTATTTCTGTCAATGCCGCCTCGCCAGGTTCAACCACTTGTCTGGAAATGACATCTGCATCAATGACAGGGTACCCCTGCTTAATGAACCACTTTGAAACGGTACTTTTTCCACTTGCAATGCCCCCGGTCAAACCAATTTTCATCATTTAGCTTTCCCTCGTGGTTGGCAATGTGGGCAATAGTGTGTCCCTCGCCCATTTGCTTTTATTTTCTCAATTGGGGTACCGCAACGCTCGCATGGTTCGCCCTTTCGCCCATAGACATTCAATTGTTGTTGAAAAAGCCCCATATGTCCTTGACTGTTGACAAACGTACGAATCGTGCTACCACCGAGCGAAACTGCAGCACGCAACGTAGCAACAATAGCCTCCCTCAAATCTTCCAATTTGCTTGTCGATAGATCACACGCCGTGGTTAAAGGATGAATGCCTGCTTTAAAGAGCGATTCATCGACATAAATGTTTCCAAGGCCAACGACAACGGTCTGATCGAGCAATACTTGTTTGATCGTGCGTCGTGTGTTTTGACAAGCAGCCACAAGGTGTTGGGTGGTCAACTCCGATGAAAGTGGCTCAGGGCCAAGTTTTGATAAGGGGAGATGATTCCATTCCTCTCCTTTTCGAAAAAGATGCATGGTCCCAAACTTTCGTACATCGCGATAACGGAGTGCTGTATTGTCAGTAAAATGAAAAATAATATGGGTATATTTATCAACCAGCTCATTCTCAGGATCCAAGCGGTAACGGCCTTCCATTCTCAGATGTGAAACGAGCACAAAATCATGAAATTGAAAAAGCAGGAACTTTCCTCTGCGCCGAACGTCCTCCAACGTTTCACCAATTAATTGTTTTTGAAATTGATGAATATCTGCAGGTCTTCGAATGATATTGGGCCAGCGCACTTCAACATCTTTCACGGTCTTTCCAATCACCAGGTCATTTAATGTCCGTTTCACTGTTTCCACTTCAGGTAATTCCGGCATGATGTCCCCTCCTTATGTCTCTCTATACACGACCTAATCGCCCGGCAATCCCTTAGTTCTTTCGGATCATTTTGCATCATACCAAGTGGGGCCATAGGAACATTCGACTTTTAATGGAACATTTAATTGAATCGCGTGTTCCATCACATCCGGGACAATCTGTTGCATCCGTTCAATCTCCTGTTCCGGAACTTCAAAGATCAATTCATCATGAACTTGAAGCAACATTCTTGTGGTCAACTGTTCTTCTTTTAGCCGCATATCCATATTAATCATTGCCTGTTTGATCACATCTGCTGCGCTCCCCTGAATTGGGGTATTCATTGCTGTCCGTTCTGCAAAACTGCGGCTATTAAAATTTCGACTATTAATATCCGGCAAGTAACGGCGGCGGTTTAAGAGTGTGGTCACATAGCCTTCGGTTCTCGCCTTTTTGACAATTTCGTCCATATAACGTTGAACGCCCGGATAGGTTTGCAAATATTTTTCAATGAATCGAGCGGCTTCCTTCCGCGTGATTCCGAGATTCTGCGAGAGGCCATAATCACTGATCCCATAAATAATCCCAAAGTTAACGGCTTTCGCATGACGTCTCATGAGTGCGGTCACTTCATCCTTGTCCACACCAAACACATCCATCGCCGTTTTGGTATGAATATCCATACCTTCAATAAAAGCTTCCTTCAAATTTTCATCATCGGCAATATGCGCGAGTACACGGAGCTCGATCTGTGAATAGTCGGCTGAAAATATTTGCCAACCTTCATGAGTCGGGAGGAACGCTTTACGTATTTTTCGTCCTTCTTCGAGACGAATGGGTATATTTTGCAGATTCGGATCGGTTGAACTCAGCCTACCTGTTTGTGTAAGTGCCTGATTATAGCAGGTATGTACCCTGCCTGTCTTCGGATGAATGACTTTAAGTAAGCCTTCTACATAGGTAGACTTGAGTTTTCCTAATTGGCGATAATCTAAAATTTTCCCAATAATTTCATGCCGTCCACGCAATTTTTCAAGCACATCGGCAGCTGTTGAATAGCCTGTCTTCGTTTTTTTCACTGGGGGAAGCTGTAATTTTTCAAAAAGAATCTCTCCCAATTGCTTTGGCGAATTAATATTGAACGTCACGCCTGCCATTTCGTAAATAGACTGTTCAATGACGTTCAGTGTGCGATCAAGTTCATCGCCCATCGCCTTTAACGTCTCACTGCTTGCCTTAATCCCGGTGAATTCCATCTTAGCAAGCACGCGGGCAAGCGGAAGTTCTAAATCAAACAGCAACGCTTTTTGTTCATTATTCATCAGTTCTTCGATGAGTTTAGGCTCTAATTGAAGTAAGGCTGCAGCCTTGTTGCCCAGATGTTGCGCCTGACCGTCGCCTTCTGGGATTTTCCTTTTTGCCCCTTTGCCATAAAAAGCATCATCCGTTTCAATGGTCGCGATCCCACGCTTTCTTGCCAGAAATGCCAGATCTTGCCCTGCTTCCGCCGTATCAATCAAATAGGTAGCAAGTCGAACATCAAATGCGGCACCTTGTAACTTGATCCCCCGCCAGTTCAATGCTACTTCAGCTTGTTTACTGTCCAAGAGCACTTTTTTCATTGTCGGGTCTTCTAGCCAGTTACAAAAAGTTTTATCATGGAGTGCTTGATCGGTCTCAATAAAATAAGTGCCGACTGCATTGGATACGGCAAACCCCAAAATATCTCCATAATGGTAATTCTCATCGAGCATCTGAACAATTAATGCACTAGGGGATACGAGCTGTTCCGCTTCAAAATGACTGATGACATCCACCGAAACGGCAGTATGGTCCGATGCAGGTTCTTCCACGTCTGAATCACCGAGCTTATCAAGCAAGGATTGAAACCCAAGCTCTTGGAACAATGCCCGCAATCGATCCGTCACCTTGTTTTCATAAGCACATGCATCCACGGTCAATGTGAGTGGGGAATGCTTATCAATCGTTGCAATTTGTTTACTTAATAATGCTTGAGCTTTATTGTCTTCCAACTTTTCCTTCAATTTTTTTCCTGAGACGTCGTCAAGATGTTCATAGACGCCTTCCACCGTTCCAAATTGCTTCAAAAGTTTGGTTGCTGTCTTTTCGCCAACACCGGGAACACCAGGGATATTGTCTGAAGTGTCACCCATCAGGCCCTTTAGATCAATAACGGCTTCGGGTTTAATCCCGTAGCGTTCATGAACCATGTCCACATCATAATTCACAGTGTCGGTGATCCCTTTTCTGATCAGCGATACTTTGATTCCATCATCCACAAGTTGAAGATAATCCTTATCCCCTGTGACAATCCGGACGTCAAATCCTTCTTCATGTGCCGTCCGTGCCAAGGTGCCGACAATATCGTCCGCCTCATAATTCTCTAATTCGTACCTTCGTATCGCCATTGCATCAAGCAATTCATGAACGAGCGGAAATTGTTGTGAAAGTTCTGGCGGTGTTTTCTGACGACCGCCTTTATAGTCCTTATATGTTGCATGGCGAAAAGTTGTTTTGCCAGCATCAAAGGCAACAAGAAGATGCGTTGGTTGCTCTTCCTCAATTACTTTCATGAGCATCATCGCAAAACCATAAACCGCATTCGTATACATGCCCTGATTATTACTAAGTAGTGGTAGAGCAAAAAAGGCGCGATATACAACATTATTTCCATCAATTAATACAAGTTTATTCATCATTTTCCTCCTGAAATGCAAACGAAAACCTGTGCTGCTTATGATTATATTCTAAAGCAACACAGGTCATTTATCCAATCATGGGTGGTGATTTTAAAAAGGTAATCGTAAAGGTAGAACCCTTACCTGGCGTACTGGTCACATGGATTGTTCCTCCATGTGCCTCTACGAGATGCTTGACAATGGCAAGTCCTAGCCCTGTTCCACCGGAATCTCGGCTTCTTGCTTTATCGACACGGTAAAAGCGTTCAAAAATCCGTGGAATTTGTTCGGCCTCAATACCGATGCCCGTATCGGAAATGATGAGCTGAACATCCTGTTCATGTTCTTGAATGGAAAGCGTGACTGTTCCATTCTCAGGTGTATAGGCAATGGCATTCGTAATCAAGTTAATCATAATCTGTCGAATACGAAATGCATCACCCAATACAATGCCATCACTGCCATTTTTGCGTACGATTTTAATATTCTTCGTCGTGACCTTTTCTTTGAAAATCAACAACACATTGTCGAGAAGCTCTCTCAATGAAACTTGCACCCAATGGAGTTCAAAATGTTCCCGCTCAATTTTTGAGAGTTCGAGTAAATCCGTGATCAAGCTCTGAAGTCGTTGGCCCTCATGAAGCATAATTTGGAGAAACTGCTCTTCTAGATCTTTATCATCGCGAGCACCATCAAGAAGTGTTTCTGTAAAACCGATTAATGATGTGACTGGGGTCTTCAGCTCATGAGATACATTGGCGACAAAGTCTCTGCGCGTGTTCTCTAGCTTCTTTATTTCAGTAATGTCATGAAAGACAACCACAATGCCCCTGACTCTATGATGCTTATTAATAATCGGCGCACAAGAGACATCAAAGTGTTTCCGTTCAATACCTACCGTGAGATGCAACTGCTGAGCTAGTTTTTTCTTCGAATCAAAGACTTCATCGATCATTTGACGCACATTTTCGTACGGGATCACCTCATGGTAATCAGCCAACTCCCAATGCGCTGCAGGAGTATGAAAATCATCTTTGAATGTTTGGTTTACGTAGTTAATGCGCCCGCTGCCATCGACAAAGATCAAGCCATTACCAATATTTTCAATAAGTGTGGACATACTATCCTGTTGACGCCGATACGAACGGCTGAGTTCATGCATTGCATCTGAAACGCGATTCATCGCTAAGTTTAATCGTAACACGCTTTCGCGTTTGACATGATCCGATGCAATCATGTTATATGAACCTTCAAGAAGATTTTCTGCCATGCGTGAAGCAAAGCGAATCGGTTTGGCATAGGAACGTACCAAGTAATCTCTATAAAGAAGGAGAGCGATCCCCCCAATGATAATAAAGAAATAGATAAGACTTAGACCGATAATGACCGTTTTTTTGCCCTCAATTTGCACATAACCGACTGTTTTTTGATCTGCTTGTAGTGGAGCTATGTATCTCAGATGATCATTGACCTGATGGATGCCAATGGATTGGTGAAGTTTCGTATTTTGCATCCCCGTTGAATCATAGAGAAGTTGTCGTTCACGATTATAGATCGTGACTTTTACGTCACCTTTTTTTGAAAAATGAATCAGTCCCGCATTTTCACGATCAATCTGTAATCGTCCGTCTCGAACAACAAAAGATTCAATCCAATTCTTACGTTCATCCATCATTTGCTGATCTTGATGAAGCAGGGCTATTTGTATTACTTCGTTTGAAACAAAAACCACGAAGAATAAGCCGGCGATCACAAATCCCCAGCGCATCCATATTTTTCTGTCAAGCCTTTGGTTCTTCAAGTTTATAGCCCAACCCTCTGACGGTTTTAATGTATAAAGGTTTTCGTGTCACATCTTCAATTTTGTCACGAAGATGGCTCACATGAACATCAACAATTCGAGTGTCTCCGGCAAAATCATAATTCCATACTGCATTTAACAGTTGTTCTCTGGTTAAGACTCTGCCTTTGTGCTTCATTAAATAAACCAAGAGTTCAAATTCTTTCGGCGTCAAAACCATTTCTTCATTTTTAAAAGTCGCTTCGAAGTTGTTTGGATAGACTTTCAGGTCACCAATCGTCAAAACCTCATGCTGTTCTTGTTTACCCAAATCCGTTCTTCGCAAGATCGCCTTCACCCGAGCAACTACCTCTCGCGGACTAAATGGCTTTGTCATGTAATCATCAGCGCCTAGTTCGAGACCGAGTATTTTATCGAGTTCATCATCTTTGGCAGTCAACATGAGAATGGGAATAAAGGATTGTTCTTGTCGCAGTTGTTTACAAACATCCATGCCATCCATTTCCGGCAACATCAAATCAAGAACCATCAAATCAGGTCGCGATTCTTTGGCGAGCCGAAGAGCATCCGTCCCCTTAGTCGCCGTGAGCACATCATAACCGGCTTTTTTTAAATTGAATGAGAGCAATGTAACAATAGATGGCTCATCATCCACAACCAGTATTTTTTTTGCCATGGCTCACACCCCCTGCTTTTCTCTATATCTTATCATAACAATTTTTGGTTGAAGATACAGCAATACGTGTTTTTGAGTATGTGATAAGCTTTTCTTGATTGTGAGGCTTTCAGTGCTCGCTTGCCGCAGGCGATCCGTGAGCCTCCTCATACATACGTGTGATCTTCGGGGTCTCACTTGGCTCGCAATTTCCGCAGGCGTCTCGCACTACGCCTTACGATGCACCTAATCCCTCCGAGAAACTTTTTACACAGACGTTCTTGATCATCCAAACCGACCGGAAATGTAATCCGCTGTACTTTTCTTCTCCGGATTCGTAAACAACGTTTTCGTCTTACCAAATTCAATTAGTTCACCTTGATAAAAAAATGCTGTGTAATCAGCAATACGCGCAGCTTGTTGCATATTGTGCGTGACAATAACAATCGTATAACTGTTCTTGAGTTCAAGCAGTAATTCTTCAATCTTTGCACTCGATACGGGATCGAGTGCAGAAGTTGGTTCATCAAGCAAGATTACATCTGGTTTCAAAGCAAGCGCCCGAGCAATGCAAAGACGCTGTTGTTGTCCACCGGATAAACCCAGTGCTGATCGATCCAGTCGGTCTTTTACTTCATCCCAAAGTCCAACTTGTTTTAAGCAGTCTTCAGTGACTTGATTCAATGTCTTTTTATTTCTCACCCCTGCAAATCGTAAAGGCAATTGAATATTTTCACTGATCGATTTTGGAAATGGGTTCGGTTGTTGAAAAACCATACCGATTTCTTTGCGCAGTTGAACAACATCCACTTTAGGATTTAAAATATTAACATCTTTATAGAGAAGACTTCCTTCACATCTCGCTCCCGGAATAAGGTCATTCATCCGATTGATCGTGCGAATAAAAGTTGATTTTCCACAGCCTGATGGACCGATAAGTGCTGTAATCGATTTTTCATGAATAGGAAGGTTCACATCTTTAACCGCATGATTCTCTCCATAATAGATATTTACATTTTCCACGCTAATTTGAACCGGCATTTCTTCAACATCAACAGTATTATTAAATGAAACTATATTTTTTTCCATCTGTATCATTTTAATTCCTCCTCATTTACTTGCCAGAAAACTTTTGGTTAATCATCTTACCTAATGCACGCGCAAACAGGTTGAAAAGCAAGACGCAGACGACAAGAACAGCGGCTGATCCATTGGCAATTCTTGACACATCCGGCATGATTCCCCCTGTATTGACCGCCCAAATATGAACGGAAAGTGTTTCAGCAGACCGAAACAAGTTAAGCGGAGAATTTGGTGAAATCGGATTCCAATTACTAAAATTCAGATCCGGTGTAGAAAGACCTGCTGTGAATAATAATGCGGCTGATTCACCAAAGACACGGCCTGCTGATAAGATAATACCCGTTAATATGCTTGGAAAAGCAGCGGGAAGCAAAATCGTCTTAATCGTATGCCAGTGTGTCAAACCGAGAGCCAAACCGCCTTCTTTCTGATGAAGCGATAAAGCTCGGAATCCATCCTCGGTCACACGAACAATGACTGGTAAGTTGAATACGGTTAGGGCAAGTGCTCCGGAGATTACAGAAAATCTAAAGCCGAAATAATTAACAAAAATAAGCATACCGAACATCCCGACAACAATTGAGGGGAGAGAAGCTAAGACTTCGACACAGGTTCTTATAAAAGATGTTAATCGTCCAGGCTTTGCATATTCAGCTAGATAAATGCCTCCACTCACACCAATTGGAATGGTAAGAATCATGGTAATGATGAGAACATAGAATGAGTTCCAGAGTTGGTCTTTGATTCCGCCTCCTGCAAGAAAAGGACTCGCTGATGTCGTCAGAAATTGCCATGAAATGTTGGTCACACCTTTAAATAGAATGTAACTTAACAGCGAAACGAGTATACCTGCCATGACCGCAGCACATAAAATGATGACCGACAATGCAATCCGATTGGTGACTTTGCTGCTCATCATGCATTCCTCCTTCTTGACAAGAAACGAATAATAACGATAAACACATAAGAAATCAATAAGAGTAGAAATCCAAGTGACCATAGTGCATCATTCAACACACTGCCCATGGTCGAGTGGCCCATGCTCAAAGTGATAATGGTAGTCAACGTCGCCGATGGATCAAAAATCGATCCTGGTAATTTGGTGACATTACCAATGACCATCTGTACAGCAAGTGCTTCACCAAAAGCACGAGACATACCAAGGACAATAGCTGTGACCAAACTTGATCCGGCTGCTGGAATAACCACCCGCCATATTGTTTGCCATTTGGTTGCTCCAATGGCATACGATGCTTGTCGTAACGAGTCTGGGACTGCGCGAATACTATCTGCGGCTATACTTGCAACTGTTGGCAGAATCATAATGCCGACAACGATCGCACCTGCAAGTAAGTTAAACCCGGAACCGCCAAAATGTTGACGCATAAAGGGAACAATAATAGACAAACCAATTAGCCCATATACCACTGAGGGTATGCCGACAAGGATTTCAATCACTGGTTGCATGACTTTCGTTCCCCATTTTTTTGCCAACTCGGCCATAAAGATTGCCGTGCCGATTGCAATCGGAGTCGCAATCAGAGCCGCTAAAAATGTTACTGCCATTGAACCAAAGATAAATGGGAACGCACCGTATGAGGGGTTTACTGTGCGATCCGGATACCATTGTGTTCCTGTAATAAACGTCCAAAAGTTTAGGTGATCAACAACAAATGCACGAAGACCCTGGATCATCAAAAATAATGTAATCGCAATGACTGCCACAATCATAAGCAAAGCGCTGCTGTAAATGAACATTTTTCCCCGTGTCTCGCTTGCTCGATCCGTCAATCGCCAAAGCAAACCTTTCTCGTTTATCAGCTTTGCATTGTTGTCTAACCGTGATGCCGGATCAGCGGTGGCTATTTTGCTGATTTTCATCCTCACACCTCATTTACATGCCTATATGACGGTGAGCGGGCGTTCACACTTTTCCCGCTAAACCGTCATTAGGCTTTTGTCATTATTTATTTAATGCCTATTTGATAGGCAACTTATTTATCTGTTTGTTTTCCAGTTGCATCGCGTTGAACTTTCATGTCTTTCACGGAAAGGTAACCTTGAGCCGGTACATCTTTGCCTTGTACAGCATCACTCATCATGAAGTCGATGAATGCTTTAACCAGCTTAGAAGGTTTACTCTTCGTGTACATGTGTTCATAAGCCCATACAGGGAATTCACCGGTAGCAACAGTTTTCTCAGTTGCTTCAACGCCATCAAGTGAGAGTTTCACAACGGATTTGTCGTTAGCAGTAAAGTAGGAAAGTGCCATATACCCTACAGCTCCCGGAGTTTCCGCGATGATCTTCTTAACTGTATTGGTTGAATCCTGTGTGATTCCTTCTGCCGGGGTTTTATTGTCAAGAGCAAATTGATCGAATGTTGCGCGTGTACCAGAACCATCCGGACGATTTACAAGCGTGATCTTCTGATTTTTACCGCCAACTTCTTTCCAGTTCTTCACTTTGCCCGTGAACACTGCTTGTAAGTCTTTCTTCGACAGGTTCTTAACGCCAGCCTTAGGATTGACAGCTGCAGTCATACCGACAACTGCTACTTGATAATCTTTCAGTGCTTTTGCATCAATGTTCGTTTTGCTTTCAGCGAAGACATCCGACATACCAATATCAAAATTTCCTGCTTGAGCTTCGCTTAATCCAGTACCACTACCGCCGCCTTGAACCTCAATTTGAACATTAGGATTCTTTTCCATGAATTCTTTTGCTGCTTGAGCTGCAAGTGGTTGCAAAGCAGTTGAACCACCGATGGTGATTTTTCCGGATAAAGCTTCGGATGAACTTGAATCTGACTTAGAAGAACTGCTGCCCGCTGAGCCGTTTCCGTTTCCACAGCCACTAAGAATGAGTGTTAATGAAAGTACGAAAGCCAGACCAATCGCAAGCAAGTTTTTCTTTTTCATAAGAAAATTTCCCCCTCAGAATGTTGAGTCACCTTATTACACTTATAATAATAAGGCTCGTTTTTTAAATGGATATAAACGAATTGTAAAGGTTTTGTAAAGACGGATTTTGTCGAGAAGATTTATTTACTACATAGGGTTTGCATGCCCCACTCTGTTCATGCATCAAATCAACAAACTTTGTAGCAAAAAAAAGGAGAGAAGGCGTTGAGCCTTCTCTCCTTTTTCCTGTCTTATTAAGTGCTCTTTATTTTGAACAATTGATCACATTTACATATTCTCGATCAATGTATCAGCGAAAACTGAACAGTTCACTTCAGTTGCGCCTTCCATAAGTCTGGCGAAGTCATAGGTAACGACTTTACTTGAAATGGTTTTTTCGATGGCATTAATGATTAGTTTTGCCGGTTCATACCACTTTAGGTGTTCGAACATTAACACGCCGGATAGAATAACTGATGAAGGGTTAACCTTATCTAGCCCTGCATATTTCGGGGCAGTTCCGTGTGTTGCTTCAAATAACGCAATACCTGTTTCATAGTTAATATTTGCACCAGGAGCAATACCGATCCCGCCGACCTGCGCTGCGAGCGCATCTGAAATATAATCCCCATCAAGATTCATTGTTGCCACAACATCATATTCATTTGGCCTTGTGAGAATCTGTTGCAAGAAATTGTCTGCAATCGCATCTTTAATTAATACTTTACCATCAGCGATCGCTTGCTGTTGGGCCTTGTCTGCAGCATCCTTTCCCTGTTCTGCAGTAATCTGATCATATTGTTTCCATGAAAAGGTTTGTTCAGGAAATTCCCTTTCAGCCAATGCGTAGCCCCAATTTTTAAAAGCGCCTTCTGTAAACTTCATAATATTTCCTTTATGAACAAGCGTCACACTTTGTCGACCTTCATTAATCGCATACTGGATAGCCGCACGAACCAAACGTTCTGTGCCTTCCTTTGAAACAGGCTTGACGCCGATTCCCGATGTCTCTGGGAAGCGAATCTTTCTGACTTTCATTTCATTCTGTAGAAAATCGATGACTTTCTTTGCTTCTGCTGATCCGGATTCAAATTCGATGCCGGCGTAGATATCTTCGGTATTTTCTCGGAAAATGACCATATCCACTAATTCCGGATGTTTCACTGGAGAAGGGACGCCTTCGAAATAACGAACCGGACGTAAGCAGGTAAATAAGTCTAACTGTTGACGCAGCGCAACATTTAATGATCGAATTCCTCCACCAACCGGTGTTGTCAGTGGTCCTTTTATAGCGATCACATATTTTTTAATTGCATCGATTGTCTCAGAAGGAAGCCACTCCCCGGTAAGATCAAAAGCTTTCTGGCCTGTTAATACCTCTTTCCAAACGATTTTCTTTTCACCACGATATGCCTTTTCGACTGCAGCATCAAAAACACGTGAGGCGGCATGCCAAATGTCAGGTCCAATCCCGTCGCCTTCGATATAAGGGATAATCGGATAATTGGGTACGTTAAGTACGCCATGTTCTACTGTAATTTGTTCACCTTGTGCCACGATGTGTACCTCCAGACCTTTATTAGGACTAATGATTTGAAAAACGTTTTGAAGCTCTCAACTTGATTTTTGCTCGTGTACTGTCAATCTTCTTCTCAGGGATCATCGCTGTTGCACGGGAAGAAGTCGTCGTAAGCGAGGACCATTATATTCCGCACGTGGTCGGATCAGTCGATTATCATTGTACTGTTCGAGAATATGCGCTGCCCATCCTGATGTTCTGCTTATGGCGAACACTGGTGTGAACAGGTCATGATCAATGCCTAAACTATCATAAAGTGTTGCAGAGTAAAAATCAGTATTTGGCAACAAGCCTTTTTTCTCTTTCATTAGTTTCTCAATCTTTTGTGATAGTTCAAATAGATGCATATCTCCGTTCATTTCGCTAATCGCTCTTGCCATAGATTTCAGAATTCGTGCACGCGGATCACCATTTTTATACACCCGATGTCCAAATCCCATTATTTTCTTTTTATTCTCAAGCGCATTTAAAATGTAATCATCCACCCACTCAATGGACCCGATTTCTTCAAGCATACGCATGACTTGTTCGTTCGCACCGCCATGCAGAGGTCCCTTTAGCGCACCAATCGCAGATGTAATTCCTGAGTACATATCCGAAAGTGTGGCCACACAGACACGAGCGGTAAATGTTGAAGCATTCAACTCATGATCTGCATGCAAAATGAGCGCTTTGTCAAACATTCCTGATTCTAAGTTGTTGGGTATCCGACCATTCAACATATACAAAAAGTTCGCGGCAAAAGTTAATTTCGGATTTGGTGCTATCGGATCTAGCCCTTTCCGAATACGTGCAAAGCCTGCAACTATTGTCGCTATGCTTGCCTGTATACGGATGGCTTTCGCGCGATTTGATGCCTTATCCATCTGTTCCGCATCAGGATCATAAATGCCTAACGTTGATATGGCCGACCGTAAAACTGCCATAGGGTGTACATGTTCTAATGGACTATTACGCATAGAATCAAAAAGTTGTTCAGGAACATTCGCATTTTCAGCAAGATCTTTTTTTAATGATGCAAGTTGATCGGCAGTAGGCAACTCGCCGTTCCATAACAAATAAACCGTTTCTTCAAATGTCGACTGTTCGGTTAAATCTTGAATACTGTATCCTCGATAAGTCAGTACATCATCTTTGATTGAACTGATCGCTGAGGTTGTTGCAACAACGCCTTCTAATCCCCTCGTCGCTGTCAAATCGATTCCCTCCCAGAAACGCTACCTATTGCTTATAAACGTCAGGTTTATTATCCACTGATTTTAGAAACGTTTTCAACTATGGCTTAAATCAATGTCGCAAATTTCAATCCGGCCCTATCTTCTTTATAGTGACACCTGAAAGAAGCAACCATTAATTTGATTATATCCGCAAGTTCGTACTTTGTGAAATTTTACACCATTGTTCTTTGAAGCGATCATCTACTCATATATTAGAATTCTTCGCATAGGTTTAGTGATAAGGTGGGATGACGCTATGAATTCAAGAGAATTACAACCAATTATCGTCGTATTATTAATCATCATGCGTATCCTTATCGTTCTGGCAATCACTGCCTGTATTTTACTTATAGTATTTCTTTCCGTCCGATACGCCCTCCCATTTCTCATCGCCTGTGTCCTTGCATTTTTAATCAATCCGATCGTTATTTTTATCGAAAAAAAAATAGGGCTTCCTCGTGGGGCAGCCTCATTTGTCGTTCTGTTTTCCTTTTTCTCGTTATCGATTGGGATACTACTCTTTACCGCAATTGCCCTTATTAAGGGTGTATCTTCATACTCACGATCCATACCGAGTGAAATTCAAGTACTCCTTGGCGATTTGCAAACTTTTTTCTTTTCCCATCTCGTTCCTTCTTGGGAACAAGCCATGCATATTTTTTCCGGTATGCCGGACAGCCAGCAGAAAGCGATTCAATTAAATATTGAAAGCATCGCAGGTACGCTCGTAGATATGATTAATGACCTTGCAACACAGCTTCTAACAAACCTCACGCAATTCGTGACGACCATTCCCGACACCCTAATCTCAGCAGCTTTCATCTTTCTTGCCGCTTTTTTTCTCTCAAAAGATTCCGAGCAGATCAAATCACGATTCCTTACCTTCTCAACTCGCTCAGTAGTTGGGAAGACAATGAATTCAGTATTTATCCAATTGAAAAAAACATGCTTCGGTTTTGTACGAGCTCAATTCATCCTGATTATGATGACTATGGGTCTTGTTTACATCGGACTGCTCGTCATGAAAGTCCCACACCCATTCACCATTGCCTTAATCACTGGCATTGTCGATCTCATCCCTTATTTAGGTACCGGAGCTATTTTCATTCCATGGATTATTTATCAATTTTTTATGCACCATTATTTCTTGACTATTAGTTTGTCGAGCCTATATATCGCCACAATTATTCAACGGCAATTAATGGAACCAAAAATCATGTCTTCCAATATTGGACTCGATCCATTCGCTTCACTTGTCTCTATTTATTTCGGTTTCCGCTGGCTTGGCATTGCTGGTCTTGTCATCGGTCCAATCACACTCGTCATTATTAAGACGCTCTATACTGCTGGCACATGGCATATTATCTGGTTCTATATTCTTGGCAAAAAGACTTAATCTGAAGTCACTTTTTGAAAGAGCGAAAGAAAAATTGACTCTGACTAAACCATTTACGCAGAAAGCGCCTTATCCGAATCACAAATGCAACCCTCAACACAGGGATCAACAATAAAATGCCGATGCAATCACTAATGAGTCCAGGCAGACATAAAAGCAACCCGCCCAGTAAAAGACATGCACCATCAAGTACTGAGTCACTTGGGATTTGTCTTTGCATAAATGCATCGCGAATCCTTTGCACAATCACAAACCCTTGCCGTTTTACCATCCATATGCCAAAAAGAGCAGACAGCAGGACAATAATGATCAGATTTAACCCACCAATTAAATGTCCAACATAAATGAACAGGCAAACTTCCAATAATGCATAGAGCATCAAAAAGATCAGCATCTTCCTTAACAAGAAATTACACTCCTCTCAGAAATCAATCTAATCCTGCTGCTTCAACAATAATGGCATGAAGCTTAGGGTATGTTCTTCGAATCGACACCGGGCGAATGGACAAATCCGTCCAGCAGTGCGTGCTTTTTCCATCTACTAACAATTTTCGATCTGATTCCCTGAAAATTTTATATGTAAAACTCATTTTTATGCTGTCATAGGAAGCGAGCGAAGTTTCGACAACAACAGTATCATCATAATAGGCCGGCGAGTGATAATGAACCTCGACGCCAAGCACGGGCATCATCAAACCCTCTTCTTCAATTTTTCGATAAGAGAGTCCGATTTGCCGAACCCAATCTGTTCTGGCAACTTCAAACCAGTTAATATACTGGCTATGGTGAACAATTCCCATTTTGTCCGTTTCATTATATCTTGCAACAATTTTCGTCTTAGCTATTTTCATCTCTAGAATCACTCCGGTATTAAAAATTTAAGAGAAGGCGTTGATACGCCTTCTCTTATCATAAATGATGAAACTATAGAATTAAAATGAAACGCTAAAGATGAGACAAATTCTATTTATCTTGATTATGCTTGTGTCAAGTTTTCACCAACAGCATGTATTCTCATAATATTTGTCTTACCAGATGCTGCAACTGGAAGTCCGGCAGTAATCACAACAAGATCTCCATCTTTAACAAGTCCCGTTTTCTTACCGCTATTAACAGCAATTTCGAACATTTCGTCAGTCGTTTTTGCAAGTTCACTCATCACTGGAGTAACACCCCAAGCAAGGCACAATTTGTGAGCTACGCGTTCAGAGTTTGTTACGGCAACGATCGGTGCTTTCGGACGGTAGTGAGATACGACACGTGCGGTATAACCACTCACCGTAGCAGTAATGATCGCGCCAACTTCAAGGTTCAATGCAGTATGAGCAACAGCTTCACCAATGGCAGCAGTTACGGTTGGTTCGCTGGAGTCGCTCAATTTCTTTAGAATGCCCTTGTAATCCAGTGCGGATTCAGCTTTAAGCGCGATGTTACTCATTGTTGTCACCGCTTCAACCGGCCATTTTCCGGAAGCAGACTCACCAGAAAGCATGATAGCGTCCGTACCGTCAAAGATCGCATTTGCAACGTCGCTAGCTTCAGCGCGTGTACAACGAGGGTTGCGAATCATAGAGTCAAGCATCTGTGTTGCTGTAATAACCGTCTTGCCAACCTTATTGCACATTTTAATCAAGCGCTTCTGAACGAGCGGAACATCTTCCGGTGGGATTTCCACGCCAAGATCACCACGTGCAATCATAATTCCATCGGAAACTTCAAGAATTTCTTCAATGTTATCTACAGCTTCTTGGCTTTCGATCTTAGGGAAGATATGAACGTCTTCTGCACCGTGTTCTTTACACAGGTTACGGATATCAATGACGTCAGATGCATGACGAACAAAAGAAGCAGCAATGAAATCAATGCCTTCGCCAATACCGAAAACAATGTCATCTGCATCTTTTTCTGTCATACCCGGTAATTTGATGCTGACATTAGGTACAATAATTCCCTTCTTGCTTTTCAATACGCCTGTATTCAAAATCTTGTTATGGATGAGTCCTGCTTCTTTGTCGATGCCTGTTACTTCAAGCTCGACTAAACCATCGTCAATGAGGATTTTAGAACCAACCTTTACATCATTAATTAATTCAGAATAAGTGATAGAGAACTTTTCAGCCGTCCCAGCAACTTCATTTGTAGAGATATCTACTGATTTGCCTTCTTCCAGTAATACTTCCGGAGTTGCCATGTCATGGGTACGGATTTCCGGACCTTTTGTATCAAGCAAAATACCGATTGTTTTTCCAGTGATTTCCATAGCTTTTCTTAGATTGAGAACTTTATTATGATGCTCTTCATGATCACCGTGTGAGAAGTTGAAACGTGCAACATTCATTCCTGCGTTGATCATTTTTACGAGCGTTTCAACCGTATCACTTGCAGGTCCCAGTGTACAAACAATTTTTGTCTTTTTCATCGAGTTGTTCCCTCCAGCTTTTATATGGATAATTCTTTTGCTAACTGATACAGATCTTTATTAAATACATGTTTTTTCGTGAGCAGATCAAGAATATCATGTGCTACGATTTGATTATTTTGAATGGCAATCATTTTTCCCTTCTCACCATTCAGTAATAATTCAACAGCTTTATTTCCCATACGAGCTGCCAATACCCGATCAAAAGCAGATGGTGCACCGCCACGCTGAACATGTCCGAGAACAGTCACACGAGTATCCATATTGGCTCTGGCTTTTATCGCTTTGGCTACTTCATCCGCACTGCCGACGCCTTCTGCCACAATGATAATATTGTGCTTTTTCCCGCGTTCTATGCCACGGTTCAGACGTTCAACGATTGTATCTAATTCTTCTTTTGTTTCGGGAATGAGAATTGATTCAGCACCATCAGCTAGTCCTGCCCACATGGCAAGATCACCACAGCCGCGGCCCATAACCTCTACAATAAAGCGGCGTTCATGTGATGTAGCCGTATCACGAATCTTATCAATTGCATCGATAATCGTGTTCAATGCGGTATCAAATCCCAAAGTGAAATCAGTGCCTGGAATATCATTATCAATCGTGCCTGGGATTCCGATCGTTGGGAAACCTAACTGTGTCAGTTTGACTCCGCCCATGAAAGACCCGTCGCCTCCTATAACGACTAGCCCCTCGATGCCAAACTTCTTCAGCTGTTCAATGGCGATTGCTCGGCCTTCTTCAGTCTTAAATTCCTCACAGCGGGCCGTATAAAGAATTGTCCCCCCACGTTGAACAATATCCCCCACATCAGAAACTTCCAATTGTTTGATGTTTCCGGTAATTAATCCCTTATACCCATGATAAATTCCGTACACTTCCACACCACGATAAATCGCCGATCTTACAACAGATCGAACGGCAGCATTCATACCTGGCGCGTCACCACCGCTCGTTAATACACCAATCTTTTTCATCATAACAATCACCCCATCTTAGAGCCCCTACTTAAAGGGAATTCGAAAAGAATTTGAAAAATCACCTATAAATCACAGTGCCCACTAGATTCGACCTTAGTATGTATCTCGCAGTTGCTCACTACATACTGCGGAAGAAAAACTTATGCCCATGCTACCCTTGATCTTGTTGGTTTTTTTCTCTTTTTCGAACAGGAATTCTTATTGCCTTTCTGATGAATACGAAAACGCTGATTGATTGGTTTTCTCTTGAATCCTGTCATAATTGCCGATTGCACGATACTTAGCGAGTCGCTGCTCACGAACTTGTTCAGTGGTTAATTGACTTAATTCAGTCAACGATTCAACAAGTGCATGATCAATGATGTTCGCCTGTTCTTTCGGATTGTGATGAGCGCCGCCCAAAACCTCCGGAATCAGTTTATCAATTATGCCAAGATTTTTCAAATCGGATCCGGTTATTTTCATCGTCCGAGCTGCTTCTTCCGCTTTTCCTGCATCTTTCCACAATAAAGCTGCTGCGCCTTCAGGGGATATAACCGAATACCACGAATTTTCCAGCATAAGTATTTGATTACCTACGCCAATTGCTAAAGCACCGCCACTTGCACCTTCACCGATCACCACACAAATCACAGGTACAGACAACCATGACATTTCAAAAAGATTTCTTGCAATTGCTTCACTCTGGCCACGTTCTTCTGCTGCTTTACCAGGAAACGCACCCTTTGTGTCAATAAAGGTAATAATTGGGCGATGAAACTTGTCCGCTTGTTTCATCAGTCGAAGTGCTTTTCGATATCCTTCCGGATGAGGACTACCAAAGTTTCGCATAATATTTTCTTTAGTATCACGTCCACGTTGCTCGCCGATGATCGTCACCGGATGACCATGAAACTTTGCAATTCCTCCGACAATAGCTGGGTCATCCCCGTATAACCGATCTCCATGACATTCAACAAAATCAGAGAACAGCATAGGAATATAATCCAATGTTGTCGGCCTTGTCAGTTTTCTTGCGATTCGAACACGCTCCCAAGGTGTCATGTTCCCATAGGTCTCTTTTTCAAGAGTGATCAGCCGCTCTTGGAGACGGTTCAACTCATCGGAAAGATCAATATTTTTCTCATCCATGAACTGTTTCAGTTCAGCAATTTTCCCTTTAAGTTCCAAGATTGGCTTTTCAAAATCTAGTTCCGGTCCCATCCAGAGACACCTCCTTCAGCATGAATCGACAGTACCTGTCCAAGGACAGTTCTTAATTCAGACCGAGGGACGACTTGATCGATCTGTCCATGCTTCAATAGAAATTCAGCGGTTTGAAAATCATCCGGTAATTCCTCGCCAATGGTCTGCTCAATAATTCTTCGTCCTGCGAACCCAATTAAAGCACCGGGTTCTGCAAAATTGTAATCACCAAGTGAGGCAAAGCTTGCCGATACCCCTCCTGTTGTCGGATGGGTCATAATTGATATATAAAGACCGCCATGTTCACTGAAGCCTTTTAACGCAGCACTTGTCTTTGCCATTTGCATCAGGCTAAGCACACCTTCCTGCATGCGTGCACCGCCAGAAGCGGAAAAAATGATAACAGGTATGCTGTTCTTATCCGCATAGTCAATCAATCGAGTAATTTTTTCACCGACGACCGAACCCATGCTGCCCATTCGAAATCCTTTATCCATTACGGCAACAGCGCAATCATAGCCTTCGATTTGACCTTTACCTGTCCAAACCGCTTCATTTAGATTCGTTTTCTTTCGATCAGACTCCAGCTTATTCATATAATTCGGAAACTGAAGTGGATTTAAAGAAATCATGTCCTTGTCGAATTCCATATATGATCCTTCGTCAAAAAGCATTTCTGCGCGTTCATGAGCACCTATAGGGTAATGATACCCACATGACTGGCAAACAAACAAATGCTTCTGCAACTCTTTGACATACATGATCTTCTTACACTTTGGACATTTACGAACGATGCCTTCGGGAACATCTTGTCTTGCTTTTACGGATGGAACCGTAGCATACTTTTTTTTCTTAATAAAAAAGTCCTTCATCAAGTATATCACCCTCTTACTTTGTCAAAGCCAGATTTTTCACCCGTATCACAACATGTCATTAATTCTTCACTTATAATTCATGTAATTGTCGATTGTTCACGCGAACGCTCGAATAACTCAGAAATATATTTCTTATTTTAAAAATGAATGCTTTCTCCTATTTCTCAGTAACTACAGGTTCACTTTAAACATGTGCTTTCGTCTACTGGGCCTGTTTCTTCTGGTTCCACAAAAATTCCAAACTTCATTATTATAGCAAAGGTTGTTCGAAAACATAAGACACACGCCCTAAACCCATAGAACAAGTGGAATCAAACATCATTTTCTCTTCTATTCATATCAATCGTATCATTATGCAAAAATCTCACTGTATTTGATCATAACATTTTTTTCTCCAAGAATTCTCCTGATCTCCTCGATGAATGGCTGATGCAGGCTGACTGCATAGTTTGGCGCAAGCGCAATTGTTTTTTTCTGATTCTCATAGTACATAACCACGCGATGTGTTCCCGATTCTTTACCAATGAGTGATTTCACTTCTTCGAGGAGTTGCGGTTGATAATGTGCACGATCAATTTTCAGAAAAAGAACCGTCTGACGTTCCGATAAGTATTTATCCAAATCGATTGCACTGAGCACAGTTAGCTGTGCCTTATCGTCTTGTCGTCCCTCAGAACGCTTTGCCTGTATGACAAGCATCTGTCCGTCACGAATGATTTCGTGCAAGCTGCCAAATTGTGCAGGAAAGCAAACCGCATCAATCATACCTGTTTCATCCCCGGCCACAAAGAAAGCCATGAACTGTCCGGACTTTGTTTTTATTCGTTTTAATTGCTCAACCATTACTGCCACAGTGACCGGTTTCCCAATCGGATGATTCCCGATCTCACCCACTGTTGAGAATGTGTCTGGCAATCGATCTCGATAGTCACTTAACGGGTGTTCGGATAAATAGAAGCCAAGAACTTCACGCTCATAATGCATTTTTTCATCGGCACTAAGTGGAGGAACATCGGTATAATCCCTATCCTCACGACCAGGAATCAGTAATGATGTTTGGCCGTTATTCTTACTCTGTTCTTCTTCTCCAAATTGTATTGCCCGATCCAACGTGGCGAGCAAGACCGCACGATCGACATCGAAACCATCGAATGCTCCTGCAAAGATCATCGATTCTATCGCCTTGCGATTAACCTTCTTACTTGAAACTCTACGACAGAAGTCATAAAGATCCTTGAATATGCCTTGTTGCTGCCGTTCTCGTATTAGTTCATCGACTGCACCATTGCCAACATTTTTGATTCCTGATAACCCAAATCGTATCGCATTACCTGATGGTTCAAAAGTCCCCATGCTCTCATTTATCGAAGGCGGCAGAAGCTTAATCCCATTATTATTTAGTTCAATCAGCGACGCCTTAAACTTTTCAAAATTACCAATGATTCCGGAAAAATGAGCCGCCATGAATGCTTGAGGATCATGTGCTTTTAAATAAGAAAGCCGATAAGTGATAAAACTGTAGGCCACCGCGTGAGAACGATTGAATCCATAGTTTGCAAATCGAACGATTAGTTCAAAAATTTGGTTCGCTGTTTCAAGCGAATAATGATTGGTCATACACCCCGCGATAAAGCTTTTCTTCTGATCTTCAAGTAAATCAAGTTTTTTCTTTGATACGGCACGTCGTAAAATATCCGCATGTCCTAGTGAGTAACCAGCCATCTGAACCGCAATTTGCATGATTTGCTCTTGATACACGAGGACTCCGTATGTAGGTTTGAGTATCGGTTCCAAATCAGGATGAGGATAAACGATTTTCTCCTCACCATGTTTTCGAAGAACATATCGATCAATAAACTGAACAGGGCCTGGGCGATAGAGTGCTATAACCGCAACAATATCCTCAAATTCCGTTGGCTTTAACTTCCGTAACACCTGGCGCATCCCATCTGATTCGAGTTGGAAAATCCCCATCGTATCACCACGGCTCAACAGTTGAAATGTTTCCGAATCATCTAGTGGGATAGATTCCAAGGCTACCGGGGTTTTGACCGATGTCGTGGTTCTTCGCATAATCTCCTGCATGAAGGTCAGGTTGCGTAACCCAAGAAAGTCAATTTTTAAATGCCCTAATGATTCGAGAATTGTCATGGAGTATTGTGTGACTGGAATCCCATCGTGTCCTTTCTGTACAGGTACGGATTCCGTTAAAGTTTCCTCGCTCAACACTACACCTGCTGCATGGATGGAAGAGTGCCGAGGCAATCCTTCTACTTTGTGCGCAAGTGAGAAAAGCGTTTTGGCTTCTTTCGATGAATTGACGATACTGCGCAATTTTTCGGATCCTTCATACGCTTTCTTTAATGTCACTTTCGGCAATCCTGGCACCAATCGTGCCATTCGATCAACGAGACGTGGGTCCACCCCTAGTACACGACCGATGTCACGTATTGCTGCTTTTGCTGCCAAAGTTCCAAAGGTGATGATTTGTGCTACATGTTCACGACCATATTTTTCAAAAACGTAATCGATCATCTTGTCACGATCAACATCTGGGAAATCCAGATCAATATCCGGCATCGTCACACGCTCTGGATTAAGAAATCGTTCAAAGAGCAAATTGTATTTGATCGGATCAACTTCGGTGATCTTCAAAACATAAGCAACAAGTGAGCCTGCAGCAGATCCTCGTCCAGGGCCAGGCAAGAAACCGCATTTCCTCGCATGTGCCACTAAATCAGCAACAATTAAAAAATAATCATTGAACCCCATCTTGTTAATTATTGAGAGTTCATGATTCAGCCGAGCACGCATTGAATCCGTGATTGTGACATATCGTTTTTCAATTCCTCGCTCACAGATGCGTCTAAGTAATTGTTCCGATGTTTCATTTGCAGAATGTGGGAATACAGGTAATTTCACCTTGTCAACCGAGAACGTCACTTGACAAGCCTCGGCGATTTTCGCCGTTCGCTTCAGCGCCTCGGGAAGCGTGGAGAACCGTTCCTCCATTTCTCTCGTCGATTTAAAACTCCAATCTTGATGGCTTTGCGGTTGTTCACCTATCTTATTTCCATCACGAATACATCTCAGACACGCGTGTGCCGTAGCTTCTTCCGGATCAAGATAATGAATGGTGCAGGCAGCCACCTCTGGAATGGACAGTTTTCGACTGAGTGAAAGGAGTTGGTGTTCAAGTGAATCATCTAAAGATCTGCCGGTCCGTTGAATTTCCAGAAAGAAGCGGTTGCCTAAAATTGACCGCAATCGAATCGCCAGTTTTTCAGCATACTGATCTTTATGAATCATAAGCTTTCGATCAATCGGACCTTCCGGACCCCCGGACAACGCACATAATCCTGAAGCATAGCGCTCAAGTTGAGAATAAGAAATACAGCCACTTTCCTCCATTTGAACGAGTGAGGAAAGTTTAATCAGATTCTTATAGCCTTCGTTATTCTGTGCCAGCAAGGTTAATATCGGATGGTTCTGCAGCGCCTTGTTTTTCACATTTTGTGCAGGCTGATCGATGTCCTCAACACTGAGTTCCATTCCGATAATCGGATGAATACCTGCTTGCTTACATGCATTGTAGAATGGAATGACGCCATACATCACGTCGCGATCTGTCAATGCAAGCGCTGTCTGACCGGTACGCTTGGCACGATCAACTAAGTCATTGATTCGGCAGGTACTGTCCAACAAACTATATTCACTATGCACATGAAGATGGACATATGGCATGGCGTTGTTCTCCTCTCAAAGTATAAATGAGCAGTTTGGGACAAACCCTCATTAGTCTTTTTTACAAAGCATACACAAATCTTGAATCAATTGATCTGCTTCGTCCCAGCTCCTAACCGATGCCCCAGAGGCCATTGGATGTCCTCCGCCGTTATACTTAGCCGCTAATTGATTAATTTCCGGCCCTTTTGAACGAAGTCTTGCACGTATCACTGTGTCTTCCTCTGAAAACAAAACCCAAGCTTTCAAATGCTCAACATTGGCAAAACTATTCACAAGTGCAGATGCATCTGAAGGATTCAACTTATATGAACGAATAAGCTCTTGAGAAAGTTTCACAAAACCGACACCTTCTTCGGTTAACGTGAAATGTTCAAGGACATAACCATTCAAACGTGTCTGAGCTAAACTGCGTTGATATAACTGATTAAAGAAGGATTGGCGATCAAAAGATTGTTTGACAAGCCTAGCTGCAGCAAGATAAGTATCAGAAGTTACATTACTGAATTGAAATCTGCCAGTATCACCAACAATACCCGCAAAAAGTAGACGTGCCGCTTCCGGTGACAGCTTAAGTTCAGGATGTGTCTGATAGATCGAGGTAATCATCTCACTCGTTGAACTTGATTGTGTATTCACCCATTGAGGATCACCATAGGCATCAACAACGGGGTGATGATCAATTTTCACTAATTCCGCACCATTTGAATACCGTGTATCTGAAATACGTTCGCGGTTCGCCGTATCACAGACAATGACAAGCGCTCCAGAATAGATTTGATCTTCGATGTTATCCATAGGCATGAGGAATTGCAGAGACTCTGATTCTTCGCCTACGACATATACGTTTTTATTTGGAAAATTATCTCGGATTAGATAGGCTAACCCGCCTTGGGAGCCAATGGCGTCAGGATCCGGGCGAACATGCCTGTGAATGATAATCGTTTGATATTGCTTCACTAATTCTAATAGCTTATTGATCAAGCGAAAAACCTCCCCTTAAAAATTAGATGGATATAGATAGTCATTTGAGAGAACAGAACCTTTTATACTTACTTAATAACGATCAGTGAACGACATCGGCACTAAAGCACCGAAATTTGAGAACATTACTTACCTTGCTTTCTATAACACGGAGCAGTGGTTATGTCCGGCATTCTTTTAAGGGCATGATAATCACTTTTTACTTAGTTTCATTGTAGCACATATGTTCGATTTTTAGTCATTGAAAATGGTTTCAAGCAAAGAAAGGAGCCCCAGACGTTGATTCAAATCGGTCACGTGACCAAGTTGAATCAACTGGGCTCTACTATAAATTGGGCATTTAATAATGCTTTTCCACAAAGCTGGTCATCCACAAAGAGCTCGATATCCATTTTTGCATTCCGCCTTGTCATTTCCAATATTTTTGGCCGAACAGTTACCGTTTGCTCAAGTTGAACGGGCTTAAAGAAATAAAAGGACAAATTATCAACAACCAAATCCCCTCTTCGCAAGTGATTTAACACCCGACGACAAGTGGTTGTAATCATCGACGTCATCACACCGTGAGAGACTGACCCGAGATAATCACTCATTTGCGGTGTCACGCTAAATTGAAAAATGTAATGATTGGTTTCCGAATAGTCTTTCAGCTGTGAAGAAACAATGTCTTCAATTGTCTCGCCCATTTGTGGCTGTTGCTGAATCATCTGTAGTGCCTTGAGCACATCACGACGTGTGATCATTCCTAGTAAGTGCTGCTGATCATCGACGACCGGAAGTCCTTCTATACCTTCCCAGATCATCCGATGTGCGGCGGACGCAACCGACGTTGACGGTTTGACAACAAGCGGTTGCCTAGTCATAATCTCTTCGATTGTATGTGCCTCCTTCTCTTTCATAACATCCTTCATGGCAACAATACCGACGACTTTCATTTGCTGGTCAACGACCGGAAATCTGCTATGCGCGGTTTGCCGATTAAGCTCATACCATCTTTTTGGGGAATCATAATTAAATACAAACTGCGTCTCAGAGAATGGGATGAGAATATCAGAAACATGAACGATTTCTTTTTTTATCAGCTGATCAAAGATTGCACGATTAATTTTTGCTGCTACTGTAAACGTGTCATAGGTTGTCGAGATCACCGGTAGCTGAGTTTGATCAGCAAGTCGCTTAATCCGTTCACTTGTGCTGAACCCCC
Source organism: Sporolactobacillus kofuensis (assembly GCF_024125425.1). Lineage (GTDB taxonomy): Bacteria > Bacillota > Bacilli > Bacillales > Sporolactobacillaceae > Sporolactobacillus > Sporolactobacillus kofuensis. Next base: position 83,277 of record NZ_JAMXWN010000007.1, on the reverse strand, counting down.
CAGTAATCAGTACAGCGGCTCCTTCATTCAGTGCATAGGCATGAACAGACTCACGGTTTCCGACAATCATCAGATCATTCGCTCCGATATACCGCTTCATCGCGTCCATCTCCATCGCACCAATGACAAAATGATTCAGCGTTCGTGAAAGGCCTGCCTTACCACCAAGAACTTGTCCTTCAACAATGTTCACCACTGTATCAAAAGTCAGCTTTTCGATGCTCTCCTGACTTTTCTTCTCTATCCGAATCGTCCCCACACGTTCAACGGTACTAACCAACCCTTGAATCTCAGCATCTTTGATCGCACGATATGCTGTGCCTTCGCTTACTTGAAGTACCTTGGCCGTTTGACGAACAGATATCTTACTGCCTATTTCCAAATCAGCGATATAATGTAAAATTTGTTCATGCTTTGTTTCCATCTCAATCTCTCCAAACAGCTGTTATAAGTCTATTGACTGGCCTGATGATAAAACAAGCCCATGTCCGTCAAGCTGATTGACGAATTTACTAGGATCCTGCTTGATCACTGGGAACGTATTGTAGTGAATAGGAACAACTGTCTTTGCTCTAATCCATTGTGCAGCAATTAGCGCATCTTCAGGTCCCATTGCAAAGTTGTCGCCAATTGGCAAAAATGCGAGATCAATCGTATTCTGTTCACCAATTATTTTCATATCTGAAAAAAGCGCTGTATCACCTGCATGGTAAATGGTTTTACCATCAATTGTGAGTAAAAGTCCGGCTGGCATTCCTGTATAAATAATTTCATGTTTTGCAGGGTTTGAAATACTTGAGCCATGGAATGCTTGAGTGAGTTTTACTTTTCCAAATGGGAACGTGTATGCTCCGCCAATGGACATGCCATGCGTATTTAAACCTTTCCATCCGAAATAGGTGGCAAGTTCGGCAACGGCGATCACTAAGGAACCATCCCGCTCCGCGATCTCTTGTGTATCGGCAATATGATCACCATGTCCATGAGTTAAAAGAATAGCATCAATTCTTGGAAGATCATTGATTGAGATTGGAGACTGTTGATTTTCACTGATAAATGGGTCAATCAATAAATTTGCTTTTTCCGTTTCAAGTAATACAGTCGAATGACCAATGTATGTAATTCTCATGTCTTCTTAGCTCCTTTTATAAAATGTCCATTCACATCACAACAATCATCGACATCGTCGGCTCCATCTGGCAATAATCAATACCGAGTCACAGTGAAAAGGGTAAGTTTAGACTTATTATACACTACCCGGTGCACATTTCGCAGTAATCACCAACACCTGTTCTTTCCGAATAGAAAGTAAGTGAAAGAACGATTGAAAAACAATGACAAATCGTTCCTTCCCTATCAAATTGTGTTACATTAGAAGTATCATTATTGATATGGAGTGACCTTAATTGTCAGAGAAAATGAAGCAGATTGAAGAATGGCTAAAAAAACAGGAAGGCCGATTCGCGTACATTGCTGATCCCACTAATGTATTCTACCTTACTCATTTTAAATGCGATCCACATGAACGCTTTCTCGGTCTATTCCTTTTTCCTGAGGATGAACCTTTTCTCATTTGTCCAGAACTTGAGGTCGGACAGGCACGTAGCTCTGACTTCGGACATGAAGTCATTGGCTATAGAGATGATCAAAACCCTTGGGATTTCGTTAAGAAAGCCTTGGCAGCGCGCCGTACCGATTTTAATAATGTCTTTATTGAACCAAGCACATTGCCTTACAACAAAGCTTTAGCTTTAAAAGAAATTGCAGAAACCATTACGTTCCAATCGATCGAGAATTATCTTGCATCAATGCGGAATATTAAGGATGCTACTGAGCTTGCCGCTATGAAAAAGGCAGGAGAGATTGCTGATTACGCCGTCAAGCTAGGTGTTGAAGCCATTAAAAAAGGACGAACAGAAGCTGCAATCGTTGCTGAAATTGAACATGAACTCGCAAAACAGGGCTATTCTCAAATGGCTTTTGACACGATGGTCCTCGCTGGTGATAATACGGCTAACCCACATGGCTACCCGGGAACAAGACAAATCCATGAAGGCGATTTTGTCCTTTTTGATCTAGGTGTCGTTATTGATGGTTATTGCTCGGATATTACACGAACGGTCTGCTTCAAGCATGCATCTGACGAACAGCATAAAATCTACGAGACCACTTTGCAAGCAAATTTAGCTGCAATCAAAGCCGTTCACGAAGGATTGCGTATCGGCGATCTTGATGGAGTCGCAAGAAAAGTGATCACAGACGCAGGTTATGGTGAATACTTTACCCACCGTCTTGGACACGGACTAGGGCTCGGCGAACATGAGCAACCATCAATGAGTGCGGACAATAACCAAACATTGAAACCAGGCATGGTATTTACTGTTGAACCTGGTATTTATGTCCCTGAAGTTGGCGGTGTGCGTATTGAAGATGATATTTACTTGAGTGAAAATGGCGCATTGACACTCACTCACTATCCAAAAGAACTTCAAATTATTGATTAATCGTTTCTAATGAATAACTCCTTATAAGTACAAACTGAGCGTCTCTAATAAGAGACGCTCTGTTTGTACTTCTGAAAAGAAATCTGTGATTAAAATTTTATAGAAGAATCCGTTTTTGAGAAAGAAATTTGATTTTGCTTAAAGAAGATCCATACAAGTATTGTTACACTGAATCAACGTTTAAATTTCTTGGTGTCGCTTTGACAAACGCATCGTATCTCTAGCAATCATCACTTCTTCGTTTGTCGGGATCACCAGAACTTTGATTGGCGACTTTTCAGTACTAATCATTATTTCTTTACCATTTATTTTATTTAGTTCACGATCCCAATCAATGCCCATAAATTCCAAATCCTGAAGTACACGTGCACGGATCATAGAACTATGTTCACCGATACCAGCTGTAAAAATAATTGCATCGACTCCTGACATTTTCGCTGCATATGCACCAATATATTTTTGGATGCGTTCAACAAATACATCAATCGCTCGTTTTGCACGCTTGTTTCCACGCTTTGCTTCCTTATCAATATCTCTCAGGTCACTTGAGAATCCGGATAAACCGAGAAGACCGCTTTTTTTATTCAACACATTGATGACTTCTGTTGCGTTCATCCCCGTTTTATCCATGATGTAGGGAATGAGTGCAGGATCAATGTCTCCGGAACGTGTGCCCATGGTCAATCCTGCGAGTGGCGTAAATCCCATCGATGTGTCAATAGATTTACCGCCTTTGACAGCAGTAATACTGGCACCATTTCCTAGATGACAAGAGATTAAGCGCAACTGATCACTTGGACGTCCAAGCAGTTCAGCTGCTCGAGAGGCGACATACTTATGACTTGTTCCATGAAAGCCATACTTACGAATACCATACTGTTTGTAATAATCGTAGGGAAGACTATATAAGTATGCCTCACTGCCCATACTCTGATGGAAGGCTGTATCAAAAACAACGACCTCAGGAACATTTGGCAGTACTTCCCGAAATGCGCGGATACCCACAAGGTTTGCTGGGTTGTGCAGGGGGGCCAGTTCTGAAAGATCCTCGATTTTTTTGATCACTTCATCGTTCACCAATGCTGAATCATCAAATGTCTCACCGCCATGAACAACACGATGGCCAACACCTTCTATTTCAGTCAATGAGTGAACTATTTTTAACTCTGTAAGCTTTTCAAGTAAAATACGAACAGCAACTTCATGATCAGAAATCGATGCGATTTCCTGTTGCTTTTCACTTTTGAATGAAATTGTAAAAATTGAATCCGACAGACCAATGCGTTCAAATGAACCCTTCGTTACCAAATGCTCGGCGGGCATATCTAGAAGTTGAAACTTCAGCGATGAACTACCGGCATTGATCGCAAGAATTAAAGCCATTGTCGATCACCCTCTCGTCTTCTTAAACCGATCGGTGCAGAAACCAATGATCTAACTGCTGCATGAACGTACGCATCTTTACTTCATCTGAGAAATCAGGCATTTCCGCGAGAAGTGCCTGCTTGGCAAGCGTCGTAGTTCCGGATTTTTTCTGCATCAATAAAATGCTCTTCGTTTGATCTGAATTTTTGAAAAGTGTTTCAGGAAGCTGGATCAACGCAAGAATCGTGGCGTGCTTCTGAATGAAATGATGAAAAATGCGATTCTGATCATCTGAGAACAGATGATTTGGTACCAAGGCGAGCAAATGGCCGCCATCCTTCAGTTTACGTAACCCTTGTTCAACAAACAGAAAATGTGTCAGCGGTTTTTCCACAACATCTTTTAGTATATAGGTGTCTGCTGCCGCTTGATCCGGATAAATACCAACAGGAATATCGCTAACAACAAAGTCAACAGATTCCGTTAGGATCGGTTTTAATCCATCTTGATGAAAGAGCTGAATTTCCTTTTGCTGTAAATTGCTGTTTGCTGCAGCAAGTCTGAGTAATAAAGGGTCTGCATCAATGCCATAAGCCAAAATCTCGTCAGTTTTCGCTTGATTCATGATCGCCGTTAACAAGTTCGCCATGCCAACAGCCGGGTCAAGAACTGAAAACGGGTGATTTCCCGCCATCATTGCAACCATATGACCCATCAGGAGCGCCAATGTGTCCGGAGTCATTTCATGATTTGGCTGCGGAGATGCTTTCATTCCTTTTAACGCGGCAAGCTGCACGGCTCTTCGAACATCTTCAGCTGTCATCTTCTGACTATAATAGCGATCGTGGAGAGGGCTTAGCTTCGTCGTTAAATCCTTATCCTTAATTTCATCTTGTACTAATCCTTCTAGAGTGCTACATAACGCATTCAGATAGTCTGTTTCATGATGTTTTCTGATAAATAGAGTGGCTTGATCAATGATCGAAAAGAGCTCACTGACTGTCGTTGTCTGCAAATCGATTCCTCCAAATGTAAAGCGCTTACATTGTCTATTATACAGTTAAGCTGATAAGATTACCTGCTCGTTTTCATAATTTATGAGAAATGTATGTGAATTTATGTATGTTTTGATAGGATCGCCATGTAGATGATTGGACATAAACAAGTTCAGAATACCCATATACGTAAAAACGAATACCTGTGCAGGATATAATAATCTGCTGTTTGATGTGCATTCAAATCTTCTCATACTTCACTCACTCCTTTCTTCACTATAGCTTAATTCTATGTTTAGGGCAATTGTCACAAAAAAGTGAACACTGTGAGAAAGTCCCAAAAGATAGTACGAGATTTAGCCGATACATGTTTCAAAATATATTTCTAAATGGGTTAAAAAAATAAAAAATTAATTACGAAAAATACTCGATTAAAACCGCCGAATCCTCATTCTCATTCATGCTTCGAATGTTCGCTTACCGCTGGCGATCTGTGGGCCAAAACAGTCAATCCATCATCTGATGGTTCCCACTTGCTCGTCAAGTCTCTAGTAACGGCGAAGGCGGGCTTATGCTCACTTCCGCTTATCTTTTATCGTAAAAAAATCGGAGGGGCGTATTGCCCTTCCGATTGCTCAAAACTCTTCTTCCTGCCAATCACCACGACGTTTTTTCCTTTTTTGGTTGCTACTGGATCCCCCGCCACTTTCTAATAGTTCTTTAATTTTTTCAATGGTCTGCGGTGCAAGATCAATGAGTCGTTCGTAGAGGTGCGTGTTGTTATCCAGATGGATCGTTTTGACACCTTCACGTCCGATAATCAGAAAAGCAATGGGTGTGATGGATACTCCTCCACCTGTTCCTCCGCCAAAGGGAAGATAGGCTTCCGCCTCTTCAGCAGGATCTTCATCTGAGTTTTCATTTTTCGTATTAAATTCACTTCCGCCGGCAACAAAACCAAATCCCACTTTTGATAAGGTAATAATTGTATGTCCGTCGTCAGTTTCAATAGGATCTCCGACAATCGTCCCTACATCCACCATGGATTGAAGGCTTTCCAGAGCGGTCTTCATCAATCCCTGAATCGGATGATCTGCCATATGCTTAACCTTCTTTCAACTGGTGCCTGATTTTCTTAATCATAACTATAGCGTCTCCGATCCTTATCTGAAACATGCATGACAAACTGGAGTACAAACATTTTCCTTGAAACCGTGGAATGACATTTATTCTTGGGTGATCAGAGCTAATCGGAGCAATCCAAGGAATGATGGAGCTTTTCAATGACCAAATTACACCACAGAGCAATGCGGTTTCCGCAGCATCACCAGATCCGCACGTTGTCACCCAGCTCATTTGACTTACCTTAATCTTTTCGCGAATAGGAAGCTGTTGAAGAGCGTTCACCATCCTCTTAGCTTTCTCCGACCAATGCTCAACACGCTCCTTAACATCATCAGATTGGTTCTTATCGGCATGTTGTCGTGAATGACTTTTCTTTTTCTTCCTTTCGTGTAGCTTAAGTGGGAACGTCCAAATCCGTTTTCGCCACAGATATAGTTCTGCTTTGATCTCGATCTGATGCATGCCAATAAGGCAATGGATACGTAAGGTGAGTACGCTTCTTAATACCGCAATCATGACTATAACGAGGAGGCATAGGATCACTCCTGAAACAATGAGAACTAGGCGCACCATGAACGCTCCTTATTCGAACATTTTCCCTTCTCTAGTCAGTATTGAGTAAACACTTCGCAATCATACAAAAAACTCGAGCGCATCAAGCTCCCGAGTTTTGCTATTGGTTAGTCATGACTCAAACATTTTTTAAGTCCGTTCTTAAGTTAAAAATCATTCAACGTCCTTAGCTTTTTCACGTTGAAATTCACTTTTGTCCCGGTGTCTCTTCTCTAGAACCTTGAGTACCCGATCAAATCCAACCTTCTGTTCACGCAACATCACCAGTGTATGGTAGATTACATCGGACACTTCCCATTCTAATTCAGCTACAGAACGATTCTTGGCGGCAATAATGACTTCTGAAGTCTCCTCGCCGATTTTCTTTAGAATTTTATCAATGCCTTCATTGAATAAATAAGTGGTATAAGTACCTTCCGGACGCTCTGCTTCGCGCTTTGCGATCACATGCTCCAATTCAGCAAGAATCTCATAGCGATCTGCTCCTGCAGCTACAGCCTCTTGTTTATCACTTTTCTCGGGAACAAAACAGCTGTATTTTCCAGTATGACAAGCCGGTCCTGCCGGGTCAACTTTGACCAATAATGTATCCGAATCACAATCAATAGCCCAATCTACGATCTTTTGTACATTTCCTGATGTAGCACCTTTGTGCCAAAGTTCCTGACGTGATCGACTGAAAAACCATGTTTCGCCGCTCTCTAATGATTTTTCGATGGATTCTTTGTTCATATAAGCCATCATCAGAATTTCTTTACTTTGTGCATCTTGTACGATTGCTGGGATAAGACCTTTTTCATCAAATTTTAGTGCATCAATATTCATCGTATTGCCACTCCCTTTTGTTTTAAAAACGACTTAACATTTGCTACAGATGTTTCTTTATAATGAAAAATTGAGGCCGCAAGTGCGGCATCCGCTTTTCCTTGCTCGAATGCATCAAGAAAATCAGCTGCGCTTCCTGCACCGCCTGAAGCAATAACCGGAACATCGACTGCCTCGCTGATCTTACTCGTCAGATTCAATTCAAAACCCTTTTTCTCCCCATCTTGGTCCATACTGGTGAGCAAAATCTCTCCCGCTCCAAGTGCAACTGCCTTCTTCGCCCACTCAATCGCATTTAAAGACGTTTCCTTCTGACCGCCATGCGTAAATACTTTATATGTACCTGTTTCTGGGTTCCATTTCGCATCAATAGCACAAACAATGCATTGACATCCGAAATAATCAGCACCTTCTTTGATCAATTCAGGACGTGCCACAGCAGAACTATTCAGTGAAATTTTGTCGGCACCCGCACGGAGTAAGGTCTTGATATCTTCTAAAGATCGGATTCCTCCGCCAACGGTAAAAGGAATGTTGAGTTTGGCTGCGACTTGCTTAACAACTTCGACCATCGTTTTTCTGCCTTCGTTAGAAGCTGAAATGTCTAAAAAAACCAATTCATCAGCACCTTCGGCATTATAATACATCGCAAGTTCTACCGGATCTCCGGCATCCCGCAAGTGAACAAACTGTTTTCCTTTTACAACACGTCCGTCTTTCACATCGAGACAGGGAATAATTCTCTTCGCCAGCATCAGCTCTTCACCGCCTTGATCACATCCGGTAATGAGATTTGTTTTGTATACAGTGCTTTTCCGATGATTGCGCCACTCAAGAGTTGATTATCAATCAACTGTTTCACTTCATTTAATGTCGTAACCCCTCCTGATACAACAACCGGTTTACCAATTTCTCTTGCTAATTGTTCAGCTGCTGAGACGTTTGCTCCTTGAAGCGCACCATCTCTGGATATATCCGTAAAAATAAACTGTTCGGCGCCTTCTAAAATTAATTGTTTCGCAAGATCCGCTGCACGTAAATCGGAAACTTCAAGCCATCCGCGTACGGCCACTTTGCCATTTTTAACATCAAGGCCAATGGCAATGGAATCCGAATACCGTTGAAGCGCACTTCGGCAAAATTCCGGATCACTGATGGCTGAACTACCAAGGATTACGCGCTTCACACCTTGACTTAAATAATTTTCAATCGTTTCCATTGAGCGAATACCTCCGCCCACCTCAATATTAATCGGCACCTCTTTAGCCATTTGGGCAATTAACTGTTGATTGATCGGATATCCTGCCTTCGCCCCGTCTAAGTCAACAACATGAATCCATTCGGCACCTTGATCATAAAAGGATCGGGCAATATCGATAGGTGCATCCCCATACACTGTTGATTGATCATAATCTCCCTGAAATAGGCGAACGCATTTGCCATCGATCAAATCAATCGCCGGATAGACTGTGAACATCAGCCTTCCTCCTTTTCGCATGAATTGAGTGTTGTATTCACATAGTGCAAATAATTTTCTAAAAGAGATTGACCAAACGCCCCACTCTTCTCCGGATGAAATTGCGTACCAAACACATGATTTTTGCCAACAACAGCCGGAACTTTTCCATAATAATCGGCTGAAGCAATTAATGAGTCTTGTTCTTTGAGATCCGCATAGTAAGAGTGAACAAAGTATGCGTAATCCGGCTTAAGTCCCTTGAGTAAGACCGAATCTGGCTTACTGAATTCTAGTGTATTCCAGCCCATATGCGGAACCTTATAGCGCTCGTCTTGATCCGAAATACCTGAAAAGCGGACAATCCGACCCGGGATCAGTGCTAACCCTTTGGTCAGCATGCCTTCTTCACTTTCATCAAATAATAACTGCATCCCAAGACAAATACCAAGCAGTGGCTTTGTTTGCGCATAATTTCTGATATAAGCGGTCAGCTGCTTCTGATTAAGGAGTGCCATAGCGTCCTTAAAGGCACCAACGCCAGGAAGAATTAATCCGTCGGTTTTATCCAACTCGCTTGGCTCATCGCTGATCAAATAGGATTGTTCAAGCCTATTTAACGCTTGGCTGAGACTATACAAGTTGCCCATACCATAGTCCACAATTCCGATCATCCTAATGTTCCCTTCGTTGACAGAACCCCTTGAATTCTTGGATTTTGAACTGTCGCCGCGTCAAGGGCACGGCCGAGAGCTTTGAATATCGATTCAATCATGTGGTGTGTATTTTCTCCATAGCGAATCGTTACATGCAGATTCATTTGCGCTTCAATACATAATTTATCCAAAAACTCTTTCACGAGTTCGGTATCAAATGTCCCCACCTTTTGGGAAGGAAATTGTCCATTAAATACGAAGTAAGGACGCCCACTCAGATCAATGGCAACTTCTGAAAGTGCCTCATCCATTGGAACGACTGCATAGCCATAGCGATTAATCCCCTTCTTATCCCCGACAGCCTGACGAATTGCTTTGCCAAGACAGATGCCAATATCTTCAGTCGTATGATGATCATCCACATCCGTATCACCCTGTGCATGAACATCCAGGTTGAACAAACCGTGCTTGGCAAATAAAGTCAGCATATGAGTTAAGAATGGTACACCTGTTTCCAGATTTGATGTACCGTCTCCATCAATCGCAAGTTTTAATTTTATTTGCGTCTCAAAAGTATCACGTGCCACAGATCCGATTCGCTCACCCATGAATAACCGCACCTTTCAATCTTTTTTCAACCGCACGGGCATGGCCCTCAAGTCCTTCAAATCGAGCAAACGCGGCGATCGCTTGTCCATTGATCTGAAGTGCTTCATTGCTATATTCAATAATGCTTGAGCGTTTCACAAAACTTTCAACACCAAGTGGACTTGCATAACGTGCCGATCCATTTGTCGGAATAATATGGTTTGGGCCAGCAAAGTAGTCGCCCACTGGTTCTGAACTGTATTTTCCTAAAAAGATTGCACCTGCGTGATGAATCATAGGAAGAACAGCATGTGGATCAACTGTGGCTAGTTCCAAGTGTTCAGGTGCAATTTGATTAATAACATTTGCCGCCTCTTGAAGATCTGCCACTAATACAAGTTTACCCTGATCGTTCACAGATGCAGACGCGATCTCTTCTCGAGGTAACTCTTGAAGCTGTTTGTTTACTTCTTGTTCGACAAGTTCTCCAAATTGCTGAGAAGTCGTCACAAGTACCGGCATTGAGAGCCGATCATGTTCTGCCTGTGACAAGAGATCTGCAGCGATCCATGCAGCATTTGCCGTTTCATCCGCCACAATTGCGATTTCACTTGGTCCGGCAAGACTGTCTATGGCAACATCACCAAAGACATGTTTCTTTGCGAGCATAACATAGAGGTTTCCTGGTCCAACGATTTTGTCGACCGGCTGAATGGACTCGGTACCATAGGCCAATGCGGCAATCGCTTGGGCACCGCCAACTTGATAAATCTCGTGGATACCAATTTCCTGTGCGGCTGCTAAGACACCATCAGCAATTAAGCCATTTTTCTGAGGTGGGGACACGAGTACGACTCGCTTGACACCGGCGACGAGTGCCGGAATTGCTCCCATCAATACCGACGAAGGGTAACAGGCTGTTCCACCGGGCACATAAACACCGACAGAATCAAGTGCTGTAACCTTTTGACCGAGAACGACACCATGTTCCACTTGCTCAGTCCACGAAGCCGGCATTTGTTTCTCATGAAAGTCACGAATATTTTGCGCGGCTTGTTGAATCGCTTTTCGAACCGCAACCGGTACACGTTCAACTGCCTCACGCATTTCTTCTTTCGATACACGCAGAGATCCAAGCTCAATGCCATCAAATTGTTTTGTATAGGCTTTTAACGCTGCATCTCCGTTGGTTTTTACATTGGAAATAATTGATGCGACTGATTTTTGCGCTTCTTCTTTCGCTTCTACTTTTCTTTTCTTTAGAAAGTCCAGATTCCCATCTTTAATCCATTCCAACCTTGGTCCCCTCCGTCGCTTTGATCATCTTTTCAACAATTTGGTCTATCTGTGTTTTTTTCTGCCTGTAACTTACCGGATTCACAATCAGCCTTGAACTGATATCAAGTAGCCTGTCATATTCCACAAGTCCATTTTCTCTCAACGTCTGTCCTGAGGAAACAATGTCGACAATTGCATCGGCGAGTCCGACAATCGGTGCCAATTCGATTGACCCATTCAGTGCAATTAAATCAACTTGCTCTCCACGTCGACGATAAAAGTCGGAGGCAATGTTTGGATATTTGGTAGCAATCTTGAGAAAAGGATTACGACTTTGGTGTTCAGGCAATCCTGCGACAGCCATATGGCATTTGCTAATGCCTAGATCAACCATCTCATAAACATCTCTTCCGCTTTCAAGTAATACATCTTTACCGGCGATTCCAAGATCCGCCGCACCATACTCCACATAGGTAGGAACATCCACAGGTTTTGCCAAAATAAAACGAAACGGTTCGGTCTTCAAGTCGAGAATTAATTTACGCGTTGTTTCAAACGTTTCTGGAAGCCGAAAGCCCGCATTTCTTAATAACCGACATGCATCGCCGAAAATGCGCCCTTTTGGCATAGCAATTGTAATGACCGATTTATTCATTCTTCTGTCTCCGTTCTCTCAAGAAAATAATTGACCGCATCAAATTGTTCTCTAAAGGTTTCAAGATTATCTATTCCGTCCGCATGCTGGAGTACAACTGCGTGACCCTTTTCTCTCTCTTCAGCAGCAAACTGCATCGCTTTTCCAACATTTTCACGATCATAAATCACCGCTCTTTTCTTTTGCGTACTCCGATCGGTCGACACCTTAATTGCGCTCATTAAACGATCGAGACGAATACCAAACCCGGTAGCCGGACAGGGTCGATTGAATTGTGCCAGCAGATCATCATAACGGCCACCACTGGCAACTGGGAATCCGAGATTGCCGCCAAACCCTTGAAAGACAAATCCTGTATAATAGTTGAGATGCGGAACCAATGTAATATCCAAATCAATCTTTTCATCAAGACGTTCAAGCTTGAGTAGATGAATGAGTTCGATAATATTTTTATAATAAGCTTGCACCGTTGCTGATGCACCTGTTACCAAAGATTTTAGAAATGCTAATGTTTCCTCATTAGTTAATCTTCTTGAGTCGACAAAAGTATTGAGCTGATTCGCCACTTTCTCAGGTAATCCCAATGTGTCAACATATTCGTGAAATCCAACATCATTCTTGTTATAAAGCAGGTTTCTAAGTTCTTCAACACGAGCATTGTCCTTAACAAGATCATAAAAAAACGCATTGACGAATCCGACGTGACCAACAGCAAGACGAACGGACTCCAATCCTGACTTCTCAAGTAAACTCATCATTAGCGACATAACTTCTACATCAGCATAGGGTGTTGCATCACCAATTAATTCCGCACCTGTTTGTTCAAATTCACTCGGATGACCGCCTTCCTTGCGCTGACTGCGGTAAAGATCCGCTGTATAAGCAAGTCTAAGCGGGAGCGGTTCTTTTCTAAGACTTGAAGCGGCAACTCTGGCGATCGGTGTCGTCATATCCGGACGTAAAACGACGGGATGCCCTTCAGCATCCAAAAATTTAAACAAACGGTGATCTGCGATTGCTGAGGCCCGTCCAACTGTTTCCGCATATTCTAAAGCAGGTGTTTTGATAAAATCATAACCCCAGCAGATCAGTTCACGCTGGAAAATCATCTCTAATCGAGATAGTTCTTGTTGTGCTTTAGGCAATGTGTCCCTAAGCCCAAGCGGTTTTTCAAACATATAGGGTTGCGACATCGTTGTTCTCCTTCTCGCAGTATCTCTCTTTAATTAACCTTTATAAAAATAATTTCAAAAACAGAATGCTTTATCTTATTAGCATAGTAAAGCGATTAATTGTATTTTAATGGAATTCCGGTAATTAGTCAATAGGAGTGAACGACTTAGTATCTAGAAAAACCGAGCAAAAACATCTGTCCTTGTTCTGCGTTAACTCTTCTTCGATTGCTTGCCGCGGGCAAGCCTCCACATACAAGGCAAAAAGTCTGCGGGGTCTCTCTGCGATCTGATCCCGCAGGCGTCTCGCCTCTTCGCTGTTTTTTCAAGCAATAAGTAAAAAGGACGGCCGAAGCCGTCCTTAAACGATCGTTTCTATTTAGAATTTTCCACCAAGTTGTTGCTGTGCAGTCGCTACGAGACGCTTCGTAATTTCACCACCAACAGAACCGTTGGCACGCGAAGTCGTATCAGGACCAAGTTGTACACCAAATTCGGAAGCAATTTCAGTTTTCATTTGTTCGAGAGCTTTTTCAGCACCTGGAACAAGAATCTGATTTGAGTTATTATTATCAGCCATGTTTCTCACCTCCTTGTGCCATTATGATGTGCAATCTCGAATTCCTACATGCACAAGGAGTCATGGTAATTATTTCAATAGTTCTTAAGAAATACAGCCTTAAAGCAGATCACTAATTGCATCCTCTTTTGTATCAGCATCAATGACAAGTGTTTCAATGCCATGAACTGCTGCATTGACCAATTCATCAACAGCGAGCTTGCGTTCAAAACGCTCTGCATGAATTCGATCAGGGCGCGTTCTAGGCGCTTTTGGAAGAAAAATTGTACAGCAATCTTCATAGGGACGAATCGAAATATCGTATGTGTCGATATCTTTCGCAATTTGTGCAATATCAATCTTATCCATAGTGATCAGAGGACGCAACACCGGTAGATTTGTGACTGAATTAATGGTATTCATGCTTTCTAGTGTCTGACTCGCCACTTGTCCTAAGCTCTCTCCTGTAGCAAGTGCGAGCGCGCCACGTTGAATTGCAGCCTTTTCAGCAATGCGAAACATTAACCGTCTCATAATCGTGATCCGGTAGTCTTCAGGTACCGCGTCACGAATCGCAACTTGAGCTTCTGTAAAAGGCACAAGATGGAGGATAAATTTTCCGGTAAAACCTCTGAGCTTCTTTGACAAATCAATCACTTTCTGTTTTGCACGATCACTCGTATATGGCGGGCTTTGGAAATGAATAGCCTCAATCGTTGCACCACGCCTTGCAATGAGATATGAGGCAACCGGGCTATCGATACCTCCTGACAACAGAAGCATGACTTTGCCGCTCGTGCCAACTGGAAGTCCGCCAGCTCCTTTAACTTCTTTTCCGTAGATACGTGCTTCGTGATAGCCGACTTCAACACGAATGAGTAAGTCCGGTCGATGGACATCAACTTTAAGCCAATCGCATTGTCTTAGGACTGTCGCTCCAAGATCCTGATTCAATTCACTGCCATGAATCGGATAACGTTTATCCTTTCGCCGAGCTGCTATTTTAAACGTCTTTGCTCCTTTTTCTTCGTTGGCAACACGCAATACACCTTCACGTATTTGATCGAGTTCTGTGCCGACTTTAAAGGCTGGAGAGATATTCTGAATACCAAATACTCGTTGCAGAATCGCAAGTACAGACGCTGAATCTTCACCGTTTAACTTAATTTCTAAATCATCAAAATGGCGTTTGATTTCCAGTTGAGGAAATTCACGGAGCTTCTCTCGGACATCGTCCTCTAACTTGACGACAAATTGTTTTTTGTTTTTACCTTTCAGGGTGATTTCGCCGAAACGAACCACGAAATAATCATAAATCACTCAATTCACCTCATTACAATCTTTAACTGGTTGACTGTTTCAGCCAGTGTGGAAAGAAAAACATCAATTTCTTGTTCGGTTGTTTCATAAGCCATACTAATCCGTATCGCTTGCTCAGCTTCGTCCGGTGAGACTCCCATGGCAACCAGAATGCCGCTCGCACCATTTTCTTTCGAGGAGCATGCCGATTTTGTGGAGACATAGATTTCATTTTTTTCAAGTGCATGAACCAATACTTCTGCTTTTATTCCAAGTAATGATACATTAACAATATGTGCTGCTGAAAGCTGTTCAGGCGTATGAACAGATGCATTGTCAATGTTTTTCAACCCGTCAAACAACTTTTTCTGGAGCCTTTTTAAATGATTAATTCCCTCTTGCTGATGTTCAAGTGTCAGTCGAAGGGCTTTGACCATACCGCATATTCCCGGCAAGTTTTCAGTACCTGATCGTCGTTCCTGTTCTTGTCCGCCACCAGCAAAAAGCGGTGACAGTAGAGTACCTTTTCGTACGTATAATAAGCCTGTCCCTTTTGGTCCATGAAATTTATGCCCGGAAATTGTGCATAAATCTATGCCGCTCGTTTGCAACTGTAACGGAACCTTGGCAAACCCTTGAACTTGATCGACATGAAACACAGTCTTAGGCTTATCTTTCAGAAAAGCACCAATCTCCTCAACCGGTTGAATCGTTCCCACTTCATTGTTCACATGCATTATCGAAACAAGAATGGTGTCTTCACGATAAGCTTTCTTGAATTGTTCAAACGAGATTCGACCTTCGCTGTTTACAGGCAAATAAGTGACCTCAAAACCAAGTGTTTCCAGTTGTTCAAATGCGTGACCCGCAGAAGCATGTTCAATCGCAGTTGTAATTAAATGTTTGCCCCTATTTCTATAGGCAAATGCCGCGCCTTTTATCGCCAAATTATTTCCTTCTGTCCCTCCAGAAGTAAATACAATTTCACTCGGATCAATATGAAGAAGCGAAGCTGCCTGTTCGCGCGAACGCGTCAAAAGCATTTCACTCTTACCTCCAAGACTATGCAATGATGAAGGATTCGCAAAATAGTGTTCAGAAACCGTACGGAGAGTATCCAGTACTTCAGGGTAGGGTTTCGTGGTTGCACTGTTATCCAAATAAATCATGAACGTACAATAACTCCCTTCTTAGCAAACGGATAAAGCAAAATAAGTGTTAAACAATTTCATTTGTACCCATCTTGTTTGAATCTTAACACGAGGCTTGCCTGATGTCATTGCTTAAGCTTCGTGTCCTTCGTATAATTCGGCACGCTTTAAAATTTTCGGTTCTTTTTTTTCAATAGCACGAACAGCCGTTTCAACAGCAGCCTGGTAGTCATATGTTCTAAAATAACGTTCTGCAGCTTTGAGTTCTTGATCAATATCCTGATAATCTGTCCGATATCGGTTTCCATATCGAATCATTTCCTCAGCAAAATTGGCGGTATCCACAAGTTTCTCTGCTTGATGGAAGACATTTTCAATGTCCTCAGAAGCTTGGGTCAGAAGTGATTGTACATTAACCATATTTAATGGCTTTTCGTCCAACTTCAAATACACAGATTCAAGCTGCTCGCCTGCCTTCCGTACAGCAGCTGAAAATGAGCCCGGTACACCCGGCAAATTACTTTTTTGAATGATCCGCTTGGTCTCAAAAAGTTGTTTTTTTAATTTCTGAATTTGTTCTCGAGCATTCATTTCATCTTTGCGTAATGTTTTTATTTTTGCGCTAAATTCATTAGCGACGGTCTCCATTTCGGCTAGATCTGTCTGAAGAGAATCAATCCGCTCATAAATTGAACTAAATGCTTCTTGTTGCTCTTCGCTTTGCGTATCTGAAAATACGCGTTCCAACTTTTGAAATGACTTTCCTAAATCATGCTGCATCTTCAGATCTTCTTCGCCAATATGATAACTATCGCGAATAATTTCTGTTTCATTATTTAATTCTTTTATTTTTCCCTCAACGCGTACAAGATTTTCCTCAAATTTCGGTGTTAAATCCTGAAGCTTTTTGCGACTAATCACTTCTTTTTCCAACTGTGCATAGAGCCAATCCATTTGATCATGGATGCCACTCAATCCATCTTTTGCCTCTTCCAGCGATAATTCATTCACAGCTGTTTCCATAAGTGTACAGTGTTTTTCTATTTCTTCTAGCTGTGTATCGATTTGTAAATGGTCAAGATTATATTCCTGTTCGATCATTTCCTGCTGACCTTGGCGAAGTTCTTTTATTTGATCCGGAATCGCCTTATGGAGATCCTGATAAAGGCCAGGTACAGCTTTAATCTGATTCTGAACCTTTTCTGCTGCCTGCTTCACGTCAAGCAGTACTTTCCGTGCTTCCAAGTAATTGCCATTTTCTGTTTCCGTCTCATAACTTTTCAATTGATTTTCAATTTCTTGAACAGATTTTTCAAGCGAGGGAAGTGTCCGATGGAATTGGCTTCTTTTTGTGATGAGTTCTTTTTTGATTTGGTGAAAAATTTCTTTTATCGGTGTAACTTCTTCTCGGTTTTTTGTTTCACTCTCCAAAACCGTGTTCAACTCGCTCAGGATTTCTTTGATCCTTGAATCGATCGTTGTCATTTTGTTTTCGGCTTCTTTGATCAAGAGATCCGCCTTATGAAAACGATACTTTTCAGTAAACTCTTCAGCTTTGAAGAGCGTTTCTTCGATCTCCGGCAGGGACTGGGTAACAATGGTATCCCAATCTTTATGCCATAAGTCGAACTTGGATTCTGTATCGCCTGCCATATTCAAATTCTTTACTTTTGACAATTCCTTTGCAATCGGTAGATTAAGCAGTTCCTCTCGCCTTGTTTCTGAACGGTCAATACCTGCAAATGTTCTTTTTCTCATCCAGGCACCGTAAGCAACAATAAATATAATAAGTAATATCAGTCCGACTAAAATAAAAAGCATACGGAATTTCCCCCATTCTCGCATGGAACGTACATATCTTTTTAATGTCTATATTGTATCAAAATAAAGTGGTTTGAGGTCAATAAAATAGATAATCTGTCGATTTTTCATAAGACATTTCGGATTTTGTCCAATTTCCAACGGTTTCTGCTCTTTATTTATCATGCTGTTGTTAAGAAGGTGTGAACCCGACTCCCAACTTAATTTCTATGTGCTTTCCGCCGAAAATTTTGGCACAAAGAAACTCGCCAGATCCGCTGATCACTGACGAGCAAATTTTCCATTATCTATTTTCTCGCACCTGCAGTACTGGGTCATTGATGATGAGTAAGAGTTAATCATCATTCGTCACGGACCTTGGTCTTCTGCAAAGTTTTTCTAACCCATCGTTCTTCCTATGTAAAGTTACTTTTTGTTGAAAAGACGTTATTGCTCCTGAACAAAATAAAACGCCTGTTCTTCTTCATTAATTCGAAACATATACATGACTTTGTGTTAACTGTGCCGCCCAATGACGGATATAACGCACATAGTGTATCAAAAAGGATGACTCATTCGGCTGCATAAAAAATACTTCTCTTAAGTATTGTGGCTCTAAGAAGGGCATAATGATCATCTCTCGATATTGAATAATTGCAAATTCAAGTTGAATCGGATTACGCGTATTTTTATCGAATACCGCCTTAAATAAACGTCCAAGTAAAAACTTTTCCTTCATCAAATAGCTGGACATCAACTCGCGAACAAGCTGATTGTCAAGCGTCATTTCCCGTTGAACAAAGCGAGAAAGGTAAAAATACCGCTGTTGATAACGAATCAGTTGTTCTGCAATGATTGTTAATTGCTCAGCTCCGGATACCTTACCCTCGTGCTCCTTCTGAGCCTCTTCAAGTGTCGTCAAATACCCTTCGAAGAATGTTGACATCAAGTATTCTAATAAACCTTGTTTTCCCCCGAAATAATAGGAAACGAGTGCAACATTCACACCAGCATCAGAAGCAATCGCACGCACAGATGTACCGTCATAGCCGCCCATGTTGAACAATTTTAGTGCTGAATGAACAACCGCTTCTTTTGATTTTTTCCTACCGACCTGAGGTACACTTTTGATTGTCAATCATCTTCACTCCTATCTTGACTGATTCGGACACCAATCTGCTGCTCTTACTATATACGTTCGGCGTAAATGACGTCTACCCTTTAAAAAGCTTTCGACACCAACGCTGAAATATCCGACTCTTTCTGTTAAAATGAGAGTACTTTCACTGATAATCGGGGTGTAAAACGAATGAACTCTGTCAATAAAACGCGAATTCAAGTGCTTGAATCCTTAATAAAAGATGAACCAAACCGTATTGCTAATCTCGCAAACGCATCCGCTTGGCTAAACGAATGCCTGGATAAAATTAATTGGGTTGGCTTTTATTTACTCGAGAATAACGAACTTGTTCTCGGTCCCTTCCAAGGAAAAACTGCCTGTATACGGATTCCATTGGGGAAGGGCGTCTGCGGAACTGCAGCCCAGGAAAAAGAAATTATTCGTGTCCCAGACGTACATGAATTTCCCGGTCATATTGCGTGTGATGCAGTTTCCCGCTCAGAAATCGTGGTACCGCTCATCAAAAACGAAGAATTGATTGGCGTTCTCGACATCGATAGTCCGATTTGTGATCGATTTTCAGAAGATGATCAGCAATTTCTTGAAGCATTTGCTGAAACACTTGTTGCTCATCTGTAAGCTTGACATTATCCCTTAAATAAAGGTATAATTGCCTTCGTGTAAAATGAGGCAGCACTGGAAGGGTCCAAAGCATTTCTATTTTGTTCCTCTTGATATACAAGAGGTGTACTGTGTAACCTAGACTGCCTGGGCGAAGGTACAAGATGGCAAAATATCTTTGGAAGAGCTTGCAGAGGTGTCATTTTATACCGCGTGGGTTTGTTTCTTTAGATCATAGGTCTAAGGGACACTCTCGAATAAAATGACGAAGGAGGAGTCATTCTATGGCTCGCTATACTGGTCCGGTTTGGAAGAAATCACGCCGTTTGGGTATTTCACTCAGCGGTACAGGTAAAGAACTTGAAAGGCGTCCGTACGTTCCTGGTCAACACGGCCCGACACAACGTATTAAGTTGTCTGAATATGGACGTCAACAACAAGAAAAGCAAAAACTGCGTTTCATGTACGGTTTAAATGAACGTCAATTCCGTCGCACATTTGATGATGCAGCGAAAATGAAAGGCGTTCACGGTGAAAACTTCATGATTCTGCTTGAATCTCGTCTTGATAACCTTGTTTATCGTCTTGGTTTGGCTAGAACACGCAGACAATCACGTCAGCTTGTTAACCACGGTCACATTACCGTTAACGGCAAACGTGTAGATATTCCGTCTTATCGTGTAAAACCAGGTGAAACGATTGGTGTCCGTGAAAAATCACATAACCTCGTAATCATCAAGGATTCTGTTGAAACGAATACATTTGTTCCAGAATACCTGACTTTTGACGAAAAAACTCTCGAAGGCACATACAGCAGACTTCCTGAACGCTCGGAACTCCCTGCGGAGATCACAGAAGCAATGATCGTCGAATTCTATTCAAAATAATAGAACACGTTGTAAAAAATCCTTGCAGCTTAGCTGTGAGGATTTTTTTTTGCAAGGTAAGGAAGTATTAAACTTTTTGCTTAAAGTGGAGCAGAGACGCGAGACGACTTCGGGATCAGGTGCCAGCGAGACCTCGCAGATCCTCTGATTCGAGGAGGCTTGCGGTTACCCGCGGCAAGCCGTATTCGATGCCTCATCAATGCAAAATAGACCGCCTGAGAAATTTTTGCACAGTTATACTTATACAAACAAACCTTATCAGCTTTCTTTTATTGTGATAACAAAGGATTATGCGAGTGGAGTAGAGAAAAAAGGTTAAAACCCTTTTTTAACTACACATTACTAATGTCATCTACCCGAATTGCGTTTATTCTTTTCAACAGTTGAAATTTACGCTAATATATAAGAAGCTTTAATTAAATTTTTAGAATGTTATAAGCTATTCATGACTAAATTTCAGAGGAGTTTTGCGCATGCGTGCCCCATTAAAAAGCTTTTCCGATTTTTTCGACCGGTTGGCGGAAAAATGGGCCTCAAGTTCAGTGATACAAACGGTACAATCGATAACCGGTTTCATTTGGAATTCTCTCTTACTCACGATATGTATAATCGTTATCGGATTATGCTTTGCGGCCGGTACTGTTTCCGGTTATTTCGCTGCTCTCGTCCATAATCAGCCCGTGCTCAGTTATAAAACACTGAAACATGATATTAACAATTATTCTCAGAGTAGTGTCAGCTACTTTGCAGGTAATATTCCAATTGGGAATATGAACAGTGATCTCGTCCGAACCAAGACACAATTGAAAGATATCTCCCCATATTTAACACATGCTGTTGTAGCAACCGAGGATGAACTCTTTTATCAGCACCATGGTGTTGTCCCCAAGGCTGTTATTCGCGCAAGCATGGAGGAACTGCTCAATAAACCACAAGTGACAGGAGGCAGTTCGATTACACAACAATTGGTCAAAAATCAAATTTTGACCAATGAAGTGTCCCTCGACCGTAAGTTCAAAGAAATTATGCTTGCACTCCGTGTAGAACGCTTTTTTACTAAGAATCAAATCCTTGAATCTTATCTGAATATGGCTTCGTTTGGCCGTGATGCATCAGGAAAGAATATAGCCGGTGCTGCAGCAGCAGCCGAAGGAATTTTTGGTGTCAAAGCAGACAAGCTCTCACTTGCTCAAGCAGCTTTTATCGCTGGTCTTCCAAAAAATCCATTTACATACTCCCCATTTCAAAACCATGGTGGACTGAAAGAAGATATGTCCCCCGGAGTCAACAGAGCACATACTGTGCTTAGGCGAATGTATGCAGCAGGGTATATCAATAAAACGCAATTGAACACTGCATTGAACTATGACTACAAAAAGCACTTTGCCAAACCCGAAAAAACGATCAATAGTGATTATCCTTATTTGTTAAAAGAAGTACAAGATCGTACAACCATCATTTTCGCGGAAATCATGGCTCAAAAACAAGGGTACAGCAGCGATAAATTATACACAGATTACATCAACTATCAAAAAATGGTCTACGAGCATAACAACAATGTATATGCAGGAAAGACACTTCAAGAGATTGCCAAAATTCATGATTTCGATTTTGCTTCCGTGCAAAAGCATGATGTTCTATTTACGGAATTTATGAGAGATGCATCCATTGATTTGGCAAATGGCGGTTATCGTATCTACACAACAATCAATAAACCGATCTATGATGATATGGAAACATTTGCACAGAACTATTCCGGTTATAGCCCAGATCAGTATGCACGTACGACAAATGGACAAATTCAAGAAATAAAAGATAGTAAAACCGGAAAGATGGAAAAAGTGAAAGACCCGATGCAAGTTGGTTCTATTCTGATTCAGAATAAAACCGGCCGCATCATTAGCTTCGTTGGCGGTCGAGGATTCGGCAGTTCACAATTAAATTATGCAACTGAAGTCCCCCGCCAAAATGGATCAACGATGAAACCATTGCTTGTCTATGCACCGGCGATGGAGCTCGGTCTCATTCAACCCGGTTCAATTGTTCCCGACCTTCCTTATAAACGCACAGTAAATGGAAAAATCTATGCTCCGACTGATTACGGGTCAACATCGAGCAGCAAATTGTACCATGGATTTGAAACTGCACGTGCAGCGCTTGCCGCTTCACATAACGTGCCTGCAGTCAGTGTATTTACAAGACTAAGCAATGTAACAAATCACGCACCGGATTACTTGAAAAAAATGGGCATCACCTCACTTGTTGGCACGGATGGTCATAACGTCTCAGCAGCGCTAGGCGGGATCACAAGAGGCATAACGATCGAGGAAAATACCAATGCGTACACGACGTTCGCCAATAATGGTAATTTTGTGGATGCATACATGATTGACAAAATTACCGACAGCACTGGAAAGATTATTTATCAACATAAAATAAAACCTGTCCCTGTATTCTCGAAACAAACCAATTATCTTATGCTTGATATGATGCGTGATGTTTTTAAATATGGCACCGGAGCCGCACTTCCGCATCTGCTACAATTTTCTGCAGACTGGTCAGGAAAAACAGGAACGTCACAGGATTGGCGTGACTCATGGCTTGTTGCGTCAAACCCAAATATCACGATGGGTGTTTGGAATGGCTACGCACATAATCAGCAATTGAATAAAAATATCTATTCCACACAAACGAAACAACTATGGGCAGGATTTGCCAATCGTGCATATGACGTAGACCCTGATCTTATGGCGCCAAAAGCTCGATTTAAACAGCCTAAAGGTGTTGAAAAGACAACCTATTGCGGGCTTACCGATGGAAAAGCCACCCCATATTGTAAAGCAGCTGGCTTTGAGGAAAATGATTTGATCAACAAGAAATATTTGCCGAAAGCATCCATTGAAGTGCTTGAACCGCTCAATGGACAACCAGATACCGGGACGCAGGCCGTCAATGAACAGAATCCTTCTACTGATAACCAAGCGAATCCTAACCAAGCGAAAAATGAGAAAACGACCGATTACTCGCTCTTTCGCATTAAGCCTGATTTCTTAAAATCTAGATTTCCTTATACTGATTTACATTCAGCAAATCAAAAATTACTTGGCAGGATACGCCCTTAATCTAAGCTCATCTTATGATTCGAAAAACTGGGCGAAGTAAAGTCCTTAAGCCCTGCCTGATTTTGGTGACGCTCCGGTTGCTCGCTTGCACCGAGCGTCTCTATTTTTACATAAATACCATTAGGTTGTTCGTGTATAATGAAAGCCCCTACCAAAGAGAACCATTGTTCAGTCGTTTCTCTCAAGTAGGGGCTTTACTGTTTTTTCATTAAATTTTTTGTTATTTTGTTGATTTTCTGTTATCGATACGATGCGGAAGAACAACAGTCATGCTGTCTACCTTTTCATTATTCATCAATTTAGTGAGCAACCGCATCGCAACCGCACCGATATCGTATGTAGGTTCTGCGATACTTGAAAGCGTTGGGCGAACCATTTGAACAAGCCTTGTATTTTCACTGCTGACGACTTCAATATCTCCAGGAACACGTAATCCTTCATCTTGGATTTCATGAATGGTTCCAATCGCCATTTCATCCGAATCCACGAAGATTGCAGTCGGCTTGATCTCTTGGTTTAAAAACTGAGCAGTGGCTTCTTTACCGGATTCATAGGTATAGTCTCCTTCGGTCACCAAAGATTCATCAAATGGTAACTGATGAGCCTCAAGTGCCCTTTTATAACCATTCAGCTTGTATTTTCCATTAATCGGTACTTCCACAGGACCATTAATGAAAGCGATCCGACGATTACCCTTTTCGATGAGTTCTGAAATAACTTCAAAAACAGCTTGTTCATAATCAATCGTTACTGAAGGAATTTCATGCTGCTCGTCTACAGTTGAAGCTAGAACAATCGGAACATTTGACTGCTTGAATTCCTCAATATGTTCGTGATCAATCTTACCACCCATAAATACAATACCATCCACTTGCTTACCAAGGAGCGTTTGAATCAATCGAATTTCCTTGTCCTTATTTTGATCAGAGTTACATAAGATGATGTTGTACTTATACATGGTTGCAATATCTTCAATACCGCGTGCGAGTTCCGAAAAATATACACTTGAAATATCCGGAATAATGACACCTACAGTTGTTGTCTTTTTACTTGCCAAGCCTCGAGCAACTGCATTGGGACGATACCCCAACCTTTTAATTGCTTCAGATACTTTTTTTCGTGTTGTCGGCTTTACATTTGGATTGCCGTTCACTACTCGAGAAACAGTCGCCATTGAAACGCCAGCTTCTCGAGCTACATCGTAAATTGTTGCACTCAAAGCTCATTCCTCCTCAAAATCCACCAAATTGTCTATAGTCAGCCTGAAACCCTGTTCATGCTCTATACCGTTTTCATTTTATGGTAACTCAAAGATACATCAATTAGTCTTGATGCCCACATTCAAATACTAACAAATTTTGACTGGATTCGCTATATTTATTTCACTTTGTCTACACAAACAAGGATTACCGAAAGCGCAATCCACTGTGTATTCATCTATGGGATGAATAAAAAATAAATGTATTGGCGCAATCAATAATCCTTGGGGATCGGGATCATTTGTTCATAGTGATCTTGTTTTTCACTCTTGGCAGGGGAAATTTGGTGTGTCAATTCGATCGACTTCTGCTTTGCTGTCTGAATGAATTCTGAACCTTTCCCTTTCAAAGAGATGCTCTGTTTCTGAATATCTTTTATTACTCTTTTTCCAGAAGGAGCCGCAAGTAGAAAAATTGCAACCGCACCAAGCGCGCTGCCTATCATTAGACCTGTAAAGAAAGCAATTCCTTTTCCTTCGGAATTCGCTTCACGTCGGCTCATGAAAAACGCCCCCTTATTTCTCTACTTTATTGTCTTTACTAACATTCTGCCAGCGATGCACAAGATCGATTATTGCTTTGCCCCATTGGAGGGTTTGAGCAATCTTGCCCGATTGTTCTACACCTTTAGATTCAATGCTTGATGTGACTTTTTTCACTGAATCATTAACAGTATTCAGCGACTGACCGAATCCTTCAACCGCATCAAAAATACTGTTCAAACTCTTTGACTTTCTCTGTATATCTTCAGCAAGCGTGTTTGTCCGATGCAGCAGTTCTGTTGTTTCCTCACTCAAACCTTTCATCTGTTCCTGAACATCTTCTAAAGTTGAAGCAACGTCATCCATAGTCTTCTGCGCAGAACTCAAGGTCTGGGACAGATAATAGACAAGAACAGCAAAAGCAATGGCAATAACCGCAACAGCCAAATACAGGATAATGATCACCGTACTTCCTCCCTTTCAATCGATTCCGTATTAGTTTGATGATTCAGCGTAAAACTATACCTATTTCCAGAATCAAATAAAAAACCTTTGTCTACTCTATTATCTTAACATTTACAAAGAGTAAAACAAAGGCGTATGAAAATACATTAGAAAATTACATTGGTGATGAATTCAGTGCTTCTTTGTAAGCATTTTGATACTTCTGAATGTCACCTGCTCCCATGAAGAGCAGAACACTGTGTTTAAATGCTTTTAAATCGTCAATAGTGCTATTATGCAGAATATGTGAGCCATTTATTCGATCTTGAAGATCATGAATGGAGAGCTTACCGCTTTTCTCACGAGCAGATCCGAAGATATCACATAAGTATACAGAGTCAGCTGTTCCAAGTGCCTCCGCAAACTCATCCATGAACGTCATCGTTCTCGAGTAGGTGTGCGGTTGGAAGATCGCAACAATTTTGCGATCTGGATATTTTTCACGAGCAGCTTCAATGGTCACACGGATCTCCGTTGGATGATGGGCGTAGTCATCAATCATCACTTGATCATTCTGTTCAAGCCTTGTTTCAGAGAATCGCCGTTTCACACCGTGAAAGAGTGCTAACCGCTCTTGCACAAGTTCAATCGGAACATTCATATAGTTACAGAATGAGATCACACCAAGCGCATTCAATACATTATGATTGCCGTAACCGGTGATCTTAAAATGTCCATAGAAGTCATTACGCACGTAGACGTCAAATTCCGTTCCTGAATCATCATTAAGGAACTTTACATTTCTTGCTTGAAAGTCATTTTCTTCATTAAAACCGTAATAGATGATTGGTACATTCGATTTGATCATTTGTAACTGTTCATTATCTCCACATGCGAACACCGCTTTTTTCACTTTAAGCGCAAGTTCCTGAAACGCACTGAATACATCCTCAAGATCTTTATAATAATCTGAGTGATCAAACTCAATGTTCGTAATGAGACAATAATCAGGATCTGCATGCAAGAAATGACGTTTGTATTCGCAAGATTCCCAAATGAAGTATTTACTGTTATCATTTCCGGACCCTGTTCCGTCACCAATCAAATAAGAGGTTGGCGCAAAATCTTTAAAGACAAAAGATAGCAACCCTGTTGTCGATGTCTTTCCATGTGTACCTGTTACGGCAACACTGGTATATTTCTTTGCCAAGTCACCAAGAAAGTCATAGTACCTATAGACAGGAATACCCATTTCTTTAGCCTTTGCAATTTCTTCGTGCTGATCCGGAAAAGCATTCCCTGCGATGACCACTTCGTCAGATGTAATATTCTTCTCTGTAAAGGGTAAAATTTTAATTTTTTTGTCTTCTAGTGCCTTCTGAGTAAAAAAGCGTTTGTCATAATCAGATCCCTGCACGTCATGGTGCAAATCTTGAAGGATTTGAGCCAAAGCGCTCATTCCTGTTCCTTTTATGCCAACAAAATGGTATTTCGTCATACAATGACCTCCATAAATGCTTCGTACATGATCAGATCGCTGTAATTGACTAATAGTATACGTGAAAAAGGACTATTCCGTGTACTGCCGATCCGATCGTTGCCGATAACCTAACCTACAATGATCCATCTACTCGAAAATGATCTTAATCATCCATAAAGACGCGAGCAATAAATGACACTTCTCATCCATACTTTGATTCAATGCCTATAATGCCCGACACTTATTTTAACCTTAAATATCTAGGTTGTAAAAACAAAATTATCCTTTTTTCTCTTTGAAATTAGAATTCACTACGTTCCTGTTCGGTCAGCTGTTTTTCTAATTTATCTTTGGACATCAATACCTGTCGAGGCTTGCTTCCATTATTGGAAGAAATGACATTACGCTGCTCAAGTTCATCAACAAGACGCGCCGCACGATTGTAACCGACTCTGAAATGGCGTTGTATACTCGATACCGATGCCTGACCTTGTTCAACGACGAAAGACATGACTTCATCAAGTAGTTCATCGACTTGATCAGAGCGTTCATAATCGGTACGAACCATTTCCGGTGAAAATAGGTAATCCGGTTTCGGCCAGTCATGAAATGCATGAGTCACAAGATTAATTTCCTCATCCGACACATAGCATGCCTGCAGTCGGCGAAGACTACGTGATCCATTCTCCGCAAACAACAAATCGCCTCGTCCAAGCAATCTTTCGGCACCACCACAATCCAGTATTGTTCGGGAATCCGTTTGTGAAGACACACTGAAAGCAATCCGTGTCGGTATGTTTGATTTTATTAAGCCGGTAATCACATCTACTGATGGGCGCTGCGTGGCAACAAGTAAATGGATGCCTGCGGCCCGAGCTTTCTGAGCAATTCGGCATATAGACTCTTCAACATCCTGAGGAGAGACCATCATAAGATCAGCAAGTTCATCAATGATGATGACAATATTGGGGATCTTCTCGCTCTGAGTCTCACCTTCACGTACTTTATTATTGTAGCCTTTCATATCACGCACTGCGTTTTGTGCAAAGAGCCGATATCTTCGTTCCATTTCATCAACCGCCCATTTGAGTGCGGCAGCTGCTTCTTTAGGTTCTGTAATCACAGGTGCAGCTAAATGTGGTATTTCTTGGTACGGAGCCAGCTCAACGACTTTAGGGTCGATCAGCAGGAAACGAAGATCTTCCGGAGTCGTCCGGTAAATTAAGCTTAAGATTAACGAGTGAATACATACACTTTTTCCTGATCCGGTTGCACCTGCAATTAGGCCATGTGGCATTTTTGCCAAATCCGTAACCACTTGGTTGCCCGAGACATCCTGGCCGAGTGCCGCAGTCAATGGTGCTTTACTATTCTGATAGTCCGATGAGGTCAGTAATTCCTTAAGCAATACCGGCTTGCGAACCTTATTTGGAATTTCAATGCCGACAGCACTTGTTCCAGGTACAGGAGCGATTCGGATTTGCTTTGCTGCTAGACTGAGCTTAATATCCTCGTTCAAACTGAGCACTTTATTGATTTTCACACCTGGATGGAGATGTAGATCAAATCGTGTTACACTGGGGCCCTGCACAAAACCAATCACATCAGCATCTACATGAAAATTTTCAAGCGTCTCAATTAAGATCGCCTTCTTCTCTTGAATCCATGTATCACTGTCTTTCTCGGACTGCGGCGAATCCTTTAGTAGGTCAAGCGAGAGCTGTAATTGCGGACGCTCCGCTGTCGCTGATACTGTGTGAACTGGCGCCTCATGTATTGGTGCCGACTTTGATACATTTCTATCCGATTTAAACATCAATACATTAAAAGGTACTCTTGATTGAGTATCCTGACGATGTGGTGATCGGGGAAGACGACTGTTGATTTTCATCATTTGATGGTGTTGCCGAACCGGTGGTTGTTGTACCTCTGCTTGCGGGCCATCAGTATTCGGCATCTCATTAAGTGTTGGATTTACGGTTGACGTCGGTTGCTCTTGAGCATCAGTCATATTCGAGTGATCTCGTTGTTCACTTCGCTCATCGATGTGCTGCGGTGCTCGGTTGGTTTGCTCCGCATTTCTATACATTATTTTCTTGTTTTGGTCATGAAATACTTCCGCTTTTCTGCTTAGCGATGGCTGATCAATAATTTCTTTATCAACTACGTGAGCATCGGAATTCCTTTGCACTGGATTATGTAATTGTTCCTCTTTTTTCCGTTCTAAGATTTGCTGTTTTTCCTGTGCTTCCTTTTCCGCATCTAGATAATAGTCGGATTCTGGATTCCCCTGATAAAAATTTGCAGGTGGTTGACGATAGCCAAATACTGGAGAAGGGACCTTGGTTGGGCGGAATGGTGCCTTTTTTCTTTGGCGAGGTCCTCTATCCTGAATACCCTCTTCTGTTTCACGCTTTAATGGGACTTTTGGCTTCGTCAATTCATGAAGCTCTTCGCCAGGATATCGGGCAAGCATTTTCACGTCAACTTTTCGTTGTGTATCTGTAAAACGACCTACACGTGATTGAGGTTGCTGAGTTATACGATTCGCTTCTTGATCATTGTCAGCATCTTCATCATCTAAGCTGAAAAAGCGACGCCACCAGCTATCGGTCATTGCGATTCACCTCACCTTTTGTGACTCTTAATACGATTTCTGAACTTTTGATGCCACATCTAAATAAAAATCTAATCCTGTCTTCGTATCAGGAGCAAGAACAAGTATCCCGCGCTTTTGCGGTGCATTTGGCAGAGCAAGTTCACGTGCAGAGCAGATCATTCCGTCTGACGCCACGCCTCTTAAGACTGTCGGACGAATGATTAAGCCACTGGGCATTAAGGCGCCTAGTTTTGCTACAACGACTTTCTGACCTTGATCAATATTAGGTGCACCACAAACAATTTGCAATGTTTCCTGCCCGCATTCGACGCGACAAACATGCATATGGTCTGAGTCAGGGTGTTTCTCCATGGCTAGTACGTGACCGGTAACTATTAATGGTTGTAGATCATTTGGAAGCATTGTCTCTATGCCAGATTCAGTCAACTTTTGATTGAGTCGATCAATGAGTTGAAGATCCGGTTTCACTTGTCCGGAAGTAAGGCCATCAAGAAAGCTGGATACATGAAAGAAATTGATACCAAGTGTTTCCTTTGTCTCACGATCATAGATTCTTGTGACGTCACCATTACTTTGAAGTGCTTGATTTTCTCCCTCCTTCACGTACACGATTAATGTGTCTCCTATTCCCTCACGATTATAATAAAGAATCATCACTTTACTCCTTCCAGAATTGGCAATACCATGTTACATGTTACCGTTTTGATTTACCCGGCATTGGCCGTTTATTGGCCATAATGAATATAGGCTCGAGTTTCCCTTTTTCAATGATAAAGGGAAGCATGGTTATTCTAATAGTTCCTGATGTATAGAACTTCATCGTCATCTGCGCTAGAATATCATAACCTTCCGGATTCACAACATCACCGAAAATCAATACATCCTGATGTGGAATCGCAACGGTTAAATCTCCATGCGCTTTTGCCTGCATATCTGAGACCAGCTTCCGATTCAGTATTCGGCTGGCATCAAAACCATCATTCGTGTGTATAAAATAGAAAGTATTGTTCTTCACTACATCTTTTTTTATTTTTATTGGCAAGGCACTTAGGTTAAACGATGCTAATTCGATCAATGACTGCTCATCCAAACCTTCCTGATCCAGAAATTGGTCATCGATGAGCCGGCAGGCATCGCCGAGGTCTAGTGCATAAAAAATTTTCGTTTCAGCAGTATGCGCGCTTGTAATCAACCGTCGACCATCCGATGTATGGTCAGGAAAAGATGCCGAGCGAATTACCGGGAAAATTTTGCTTTCCTTTCCCTTCAAATGCGGCGCACTTGCCATGGCATGTAGTCCACGATCAATAGCAAGGATTGTCTGATTCAGTGCTTCTTCGCCATCTTCATGATAACGCCTCAGAAGTTCTGAGAGCGAAAGACTTACACCTTGTCCGCTTGTCCTCTGCTCAATACGCATGTGTTCTTTTGCTTTGTCCACATGGATCGTTCGTCCTTCGGTAGTCAATTGGCGATCAAGGATTTTTATCATTTCCGCTAAGTCCATTGTCATCAGCTCCTTTTCTTTCCAACTAGAACACCGTTCAGGCACAAGAAATTTCTTAAAACAGATATGGTATTAGTTTAGCATAGACTAGCTTGTAATTTAACAGAAACACTTAGCTTTCCAGATCTTGCAAGCTTTTCTGATGCGCATACATACCTTCAATAAGTTTCAGAATATGGAAGAACATCTCTGTTCGAGTCACTCTTCCTTCAGTTAAAATGCCAATTGTTCCGCCATGAGTGCGTACATTTTTCTGATGCGCATAGAGATCAGCAATGTCTCCGAGCTCCTGACCGGCTCGAACACCTTTGGCTAATAGTTCAGGGAGTAGAATTCTTGCACCGCCGGCACTGATCACATGTCCGGAACGGTCTGCAGCAGCTGCCCAATTACAAAGATACAGCTCTCCTTCGATATCCTCCACGCCACCTTCCATGCCAACACCGAAGGAAACTTCTTGATCATAAGCGAGTACTGCTTTTGCTCGATTTATTGAACCTTGTCGCGTTTCAAGATCAGTCATCGGCATGGCAGACACACCAGAAGGTACATCAAAACTACGAATGCTTGCATCACGGTGACTTTCTTGAATGAGCTGCCTCACTGCTTCTATTTTTGCCGGATTTTTCGTACCCACACCAATAATCATTAGTGATTTCCTTCTTTCTGCATCTGATTAACGATTTTGTTTGTCAATGAACGGAAATAAGTCTATAAATAAAAGAAAGACCTTAGCTATTTTTTAAGGTATGACTGCGACTGATTTCGGCCCAATCTCCATTGCCTAACATACTGTAGAACGGAGGAATGATCATGAGCAATCGACTCGGTGCAGCAATAGTTGTCGGCACAATTACCGGTTATCTTGCCGGGATTGCCACATGCCAATTCATTAATAAGAAAGGTTCCTTAAGTTCAGAAAACGTATTAGCACGTGTTAAAAAAGCAGTAAGCGAACAATGGCCAATAAATGGGGCATGGATATACCTTTCCCCTCAGTCATGGTCTAAAGACGATTTCACCCATTTTGTGTACAAAGGCGGTCTAACTTCTGATGAAGACGGAATCATTCACCATTTTGATTTTGTCGCTGATGCGCATACAGGATCATTATTGGAACTTAAAGCGCAATAAAGAGAAGATCAGACGTACATCCAGTGAAGAAGAACATAAAAGAACCGGCCCCTGCTATTCGCTTGGGGCCTTGTTTCATTCATTGGATATTGCCTCGCAACGATAGATGCGCTGGCCTTTTTCCGAGAATTTTTCTTCATACTCCGTGACGACATTATCATTAACCTTTGCATGATGCAGATCAAGGCTGATGTTTTGTAGCGTAAATCCATATTTGGAAAAGCTCTCAAGTGAGTATTCAAACAACCCTTGATTATCCGTTTTAAAATGTAGGATGCCACCTTTTTTTAACACATACTCATATTGAGCAAGGAATGCAGAATAGGTGAGTCTACGTTTCTCATGACGATTTTTCGGCCAAGGATCACAGAAATTGAGATAAAGTGCATCCACTTCGTCTTCAGCAAAAAACTCCGTTAATCCTCTTGCGTCTTCATTTATTAATCGGACATTATTAAGATCATCATCCAAGCATTTCTCTAGTGCACCAACAATAACACTCTCATGTAGTTCAATACCTACGAAATTGTTATTCGGGTACTTCTTAGCCATCCCTGTGATAAAACGTCCTTTTCCAGATCCAATCTCTACATGAAGCGGCGCCTCTCTATGAAATTCCTCATGCCATTCACCGTTGTAATCTCTAGGCGACTGAATCACAATATTCGAATGGCGGTCAAGTTTTCCCCTTGCCCAAGGTTTATGGCGTACTCTCATGTATAACGCTCCTTTAAGCTTAAAAATTTATCAATAAACAGAACAGTACATTTCTCTATGCTATCTGTCTGCGTTTATTATTTATTTTACCATTACAAGAACAACTTCCACAGTGCATCGGCATCGTTAAAGTGCTGCTGATCGCAAAAAAGTGCATCCCTCAGAAACAACTGAAAGATGCCCGTTCATGTCGCCCTTTATCCGGCTGTTCAGCGCATGCTGACGCCTTAATTGTCTGTACGATTAATGTACAAACTTTGCAGCATACTCATTCAACCATAGTAAATCTTTTTCGAACAAGATCATTTTCTTCATTTCAGCATGTTCCTGATGCCAAAACATGAAGCGCAAAGTCATCGCTACCATATGCCAAAGGAGCCGAAGATGAAGCATGTGATTCAACTCAATCCCGTAGAGTGCAAGCCATTTCTCCCACTGATCTTCTTCAACATACCAGTACAAGAGCATGGCAAGATCCATAGCAGGATCTGCAATAACCGCCTGATCCCAATCAACAAGATACAGATGTTGCTCATCATGACTGAGCATCCAGTTATTATGATTAATATCCGAATGGCAAACCCGTTTTATTGGATATTCTGCCATTTCTGCCGTATCTTTCAAAAAATTGATCGCTTGACAGAGTGCACGCGTCTCCTGTCGCCCCTTTGCCTGATCAACAAGGGTATTTAACATGTGTTGTGTGGTTACCGGTTTTTTCCCAAGTCTTCTCAACATTGAGAGAAGCGGTTCAGAAGAGTGAATTTTTTTCAGCAGACCAGCAACTTGCTCTGAAGACATTTCCTTAGGCGTCAACACTCTTCCGTTCATCCACTTTTGGGCAGTAAGCACATCCCCATTATCCATGCGCCTTGTCCAAAGCAATTTAGGAACGATTCCCTCTGCAGAAAGGACAGCAAGAAAAGGGGAAGAATTTCGCTTGATAAAGAGCTTATTTCCCCCGGAACTTGCCATATAGGCTTCTCCTGTTAGTCCTCCTGCCGGAGAAATATCCCAATCTTCGCCATCAAAAAAACTGATCAAAGCAGTCCACCATTGCCTTTCTAAGCCAGTCTTGTTCTCCGTCTCCAAAAAACAGACTATGCCTAAAAATATACCACTTTCCTGCTCAATCAACAATCAAAAAAATTAAGAGATTATGATTGATTCTCAGTCATCAACCCTAGATTCCGCTATGGTTTCACTGTGTTGAAGAATCATCTCAGCTGCATCCAATTGTTCTCTCTTCAATAATAGTGCATGTTGATCAAGCCACTCAAACCATTTTCTCTCATTCCGGCGATCAACAAAATCCGTCTCGTAACTGCTCATCACCTGTTCAATGTAACCATCTGGTGCATAGACCGCTGTTTTAATCACCATCTCATTCAATCCATGATTTCTCAGAAAAGCAGAAACTACAGCTTTAGATCTTCTCAACGAAATTAAAGGATTGATTAATTGTTTTGTAGCGCCGCCATTTGTAATTTCACACCACGTTCTTTGTGAAACACTTTGGAACACATGACCAGGTTCTCCAATAAGCGGATGTACGCAACAAATAAGATCGTTGCCGATGATCAAAGAATCAAGCTGAATAGAACCTGATTTTGTGAGTAGCACAGGTTGATACATAAAAAACGAGACGTCATTAATTCTGGTCAGAATTCTCCGTACCCAGTGTTCCTCTTGCAAATGCTTTGGAGACTGTGATACTTCAAATGCTGTGCGTGTCGCCCATCCCACTTGCTTTTCAAAGAACCAGTTTTCAAACTGAGCTTTTATGGATTTATTATCTTTATCGTCTCGATCTGATTGGTCTTTAATCGTTGATGTGTTTCCCCACTTTTCTTTCCACTCTTCCATACGTCTCTTCTTTAACCAAGTGAATCGATTTGCATAAGCACGCAAATCCAACTGATAACGTGATACACATTGGTTAACCTTAATGAGTTGGGCCATTTTCTGTTCACCTTCACTGTTCTAAGCCTTCACTTATGGATGTGCTCAAAGACAAATTAATTGTCAATTACCAGTATAAAACATTCAATTGAAAAGTAGTTATTTTTCCAGAAAGGGAAACTCTGCAACGGATTGATATTGAGGCAGTTGTCCTGGACATACCTTAAAGAGCGACACATGAGTGACCTTCCATGTGCCACTCAAAGCCATCAGGTTTTCTAATTGTAGCTGACTGTGCATCATCCCTTCATCCCACCGTTTCGCCAATGTGATATGTGGATGAAACGTCCGGTGGTCAATCGGAATTCCATGATCCCCCAATGGTTCCCCGAGCCGCTCTCGAATCGTCATGAGCGTTTTGGAGTGCTTAACGGACGCATAGAGAACCCGTGGCCGATTCGGATCGCCAAATCCCTCCACACGAGAAAGTGTTAATGAAAAGGGAGAGAACTGCTCTGTAATTCTCTTGATTTCATTGAGAATAGTCAATCGTTGGGCGTCGTCAAGTGCCCCGAAGAAAAACAGGGTAAGATGAAAATCACGAGAATCCGTCCAACGTTTAAAGCGCACATAAGGAGCAACCTGCTCCGAAGTTTGTTTGAGCGTAAGCGCGATCGGTTCAGGTAACGGAACAGCTAAAAAAAAATGATCGGACATATTTGTCATTCCTTTCGCAATGATCATACTGGTCTTAGAAGGTTATTACAAGATATTAAAGTATTTAATTATAGAAAATGCCCCTTTTTACTAGGAAATAATCCATCGACGGTCGACCCATGATCTATTTCTCCTGTATAATGGAAATAATAAGAGGATTGTTCGGTTCATCTTCCCATATGGAAATGAACGGAGAAGGAAAAGAGAGGTATGTATGGATAAAGTCGTCCAATCAATTAATGATCTTGTTGGAAATACGCCTATGGTACGCTTGAATCGTCTTCCCGATCCAAATGGCGCCACAATTTATGTGAAACTGGAAAATTTTAATCCCACCAAAAGCGTTAAAGACCGGGCCGCCTTATACATGATCCTTGAGGCAGAGCGGGAAGGTATTCTGAAACCGGGAGCTACTGTTATTGAACCCACTTCCGGGAATATGGGCATCGGTCTTGCAATGACCGCAGTTGCCCGTGGATATAAGGCGATCATTGTTATGCCGGATACAATGACGCAAGAGCGAATTAATTTGCTGAAGGCATTTGGAGCAGAAGTCGTACTTACTCCTGGAAAAGATAAAATGCCCGGAGCTATTAAGAAAGCAAGGGAACTTGCACAGCAACTTCCTAATAGCTATATGCCGATGCAATTTGAAAATCAGGCTAACCCTGAGGCTCATCGTAAAACAACAGCGCCTGAAATCATTGAAGACGTTCACACGCTTGGCCGACCACTTGTAGCATTCGTAGGTGCAGCGGGTACCGGAGGCACAGTAACAGGTGCCGGTACTGCTTTAAAGGAAGCTTTTCCGAATATGACCGTACATATTTGTGAGCCTGCCGGATCACCGGTATATTCTGGCGGGAAACCAGGTCGGCATAAGATTGTAGGCACGAGCCCCGGCTTTATACCGAAGACGATGGATCTTTCGATCGTTGATGAAATTATTGACGTCACGGATGAGGATGCTTATGAAATAACGCGACGTCTTGCAAGTGAGGAAGGCATTCTGTGCGGTCCTTCTTCCGGAGCCTCTGTCTATGTCGCATTGCAAGTTGCAAAACGCTTTAAGCCGGAACAATTGGTGGTATGCATAATTAACGATACCGGAGAACGTTATTTATCCGGAGATATATTTCCACACTGATTTTCAAAAGGTGTCTCAATAGTCAATTGACTGTGAGACACCTTTTTTAAATGGGTACATGAGTGATCACAGTATAAATTCGCGTGTTTCAGCGAGTCCGTTCCTGAATCAGGGACCAGCGAGACCCCGCAGACTTTTGCCTGCTCGAGGAGGCTTGCGGTACGCCCGCGGCAAGCGAGCAATCGGAGCAAAATTAATACAAAATAAGGACTGGATGTTTTTTGCCCAATTATTAAAGGTTAAGGTTTTTTCTTTAAAAATGAGCGAAGATGTGAGACGCATGCGGGACTGTTCCAGATGATCGCGTACCAGCGAGACCCCGCAGATATTTGCCTGCTCGAGGAGGCTTGCGGTGCGCCCGCGGCAAGCGAGCAATCGGAGCATAATTGATACAAAATAAGGACTGGATGTTTTTTGCCCAATTATTAAAGGTTAAGGTTTTTTCTTTAAAAATGAGCGAAGATGCGAGACGCCTGCGGGACTGTTCCAGATGATCGCGTACCAGCGAGACCCCGCAGATATTTGCCTGCTCGAGGAGGCTTGCGGTGCGCCCGCGGCAAGCGAGCAATCGGAGCATAATTGATACAAAATAAGGATTGAAAAAATTTCTTAAACAACGAACATTTTAAATAAACGAACCTAAATGAATAAAATGAAATAAAATTTCCATAAAATGTTTGACTTTTTCGATTAAAGAGTTATATTTAAATTGTTTAATTCGATAATTCAATGACATCATGACTCTGATAGGGGTTTTTGGCGTCTCACGGTTCTGTGTTGGCGACCATAGAGATGATCCATCATCTTCCTAACCCATAGCATTTGGAAGTATTTCCTTGTGAAAACTCCTCTGTTTTTACTCTTTTTTGAATATTTTGCTCAATAGAAGGCATACCTTTTATTGATAAATAATCTAGGGAGTGGTTATTTGGGTCCTTCAACTGATCGTATGCTAAATCGCGTTAGGTCCGTTTATTTGTTTATTCGCAGACAAGGTACTGTCACGACGAAAGAGCTGGTTGAAGAATTTGACATGACACAGAGAACAATGCAAAGAGACTTGAATATTCTCACTTATAATGATTTGGTCAGAAGTCCTAGAAGGGGACAATGGACCGTAACGAAGAAAAAAGTGAAAGTATCGTGAGCTGTTTAATAACAGCTCTTTTTATTTGACCTTTTCCCTCCCCTACATCAATTAAAGCGTTTATAGGCAAAATTCATTTTGGAACATAGACTATAAACGATTGTTATCCAATTATGTACAGGGAGGAAAGAAACATGTTTTCAAGCCCGAATTCCGAATCGATCCCAACAGACGCAAGCGCATTTCAACCGTCTTCAGCACCAAGAGGAATAATTAATCCGCAACCTACGTATTCCATTCAGAATGATCCAACGGCTCTTCCATTTCAATCACCATCAGAGATCGCATTTCCATTTCCACAAACGCAAGGATTCACCGAACCTTATAAGGAGAACAGCTTTGAATGGGACGGTACATCACTAGAAAACCGGCAAATGCAGCAACCGCCTCGTCCACCTCAACCGCCTTTTAATCCGCAACAAATTGAAAGGCGATTAACCCAACTTGAACGACAACAACAACAAATTCAGCGGCAGTTACGACAGGTTGAACAACAACAGCAGCAATTTGAGCGGCAATTACGCCAAGTTGAACGGCAGCAACAACAAGTTCAGCGTGAACTTCAAAGCTTAGATCGTCGTGTGCGTGCCCTTGAACAAAGACTTGGGTTTCCTATGCCGCCTATCGGTATTCCGGGATTTCCTCCAAGATAAGCAGCACATAAAAAAAGTCGAAACAATCGTTTCGACTTTTTTTATTATGCAGTTCAAGCTACAGTCATTCCGCTTGTTTCCCTCTGAAATTCCCAACCACGCGTCTTAATAAGCCCGTCCATTTCGCAAGAAGCAAATAAACGGCAGCTCCAAGAAGTACACTTAAGAGAATAACAACAATCGCCTCTCCTTTACTGCTTGGTGAATGTCCACCGAAGATTAAGAAGATGAGTTGAATCACAAGGCCCATCATGACCGTATACCCAATAATATGGATAAGCTGATTAGCAATATTTGAGTAGTGATAGTCCGTTGCCCTTTTGATTGCAATTAAATTAATCAGAATGCATAATGTATAACCTATATCTGTTGCGATCACTGGGCCAACCATACCGAAGAGTTTCATGGATACGGGGTTAAGTAATATTTTAACCAGTACTCCAGCACCAAGACTGAACAGGGTCACTCTTTGATGATTAATGCCTTGAAGAATAGAAGCGGTCACTTGGAACAGTGCAAAGAAAATCGCTGTTGGGGCATACCACATCAAAATGCGTCCGCCGATCGCTAAATCGACGGGGTCGATTTCAAAGAGTAACCCATGCACCATATACCCTAATAGAGACAAGCCAATCGATGCTGGAATCGTAAGAAATAATACCAATTCAAAAGCTTGGGTAATCTTATTGTTGACATCCTTTAGACGTCCGACAGAATACGATTGAATGATTGCAGGTACGGCACTTACGGCAAGAGACGTTGCCAGAGTTACCGGGATCATCACCATTTTCTGATCATTCATGGTTAAATCAGTAATCACCTTTTTCGTAACGTCTGCACTGTATTCAAGGTAATGATAAGCCATTACTTGGTCAATGAGCTGATAGAGCTGCATCGCAATGCCTACAGCGACAAAAGGAACAGCATATGTTACAAGCTCTTTATACATAGAGAGATATGAAATTTTAGAGCGTCTAGTCAAGGTTTGTTCCAATTTATTGAGATACGGACGTCTAGCGACCCAATATTGGAGCATAACGTAAAGACCGGCTACCGCTCCGACAAATGCCGCAAAAGTAGCGAGGGAAGCAGCCGTAACTGCTGATCCATTAAATACCTTCATGACTAGAAATGCACTAACGAGAATAAAACCAACGCGAATAATTTGCTCAACAACTTGAGAAACTGCTGTTGGTCCCATCGATTGAAACCCTTGAAAATAACCGCGTAACAGACTCATAACCGGAACAACCAATATTGCGATGCTAACCACTCGGGTAACGAGAATGACATTGGGCACCTCAGCAGAGGGAACACCATAAGTAGCGACTATATTTGGCGCTCCAAGAAACAAGATCATGAAACCGATCAAACCGGTTATAGACATTAAGACTATTCCAGATTTAAATAGACGCTTTCCCGATTCATAATCTCCAAGCGCGTTATACTTTGATACGAATTTAGAAACTGCCAGCGGTAAGCCCATCGTTGAGATACTAAGCATGATCGCATATGGCGTATAAGCATATTGGTAAAGGAAGGATCCCTCCGTACCCGTTAATGCATTATAGGGGATAACAAATAAAATACCTAACAATCTTGAAGAAAAAGCAGCAATGGTAAGAATCATCGTGCCCCGGATCATTTTTGATGCGGACATCTGTCAACGCTCCTAAACTCTCAATTGGGCAATAATGCCCACAACTCTTAGTATTTTACCATATTCATTTAATCATGCAGCATCGATATGGTAAGCTCT
Source organism: Sporolactobacillus kofuensis (assembly GCF_024125425.1). Classification (GTDB taxonomy): domain Bacteria; phylum Bacillota; class Bacilli; order Bacillales; family Sporolactobacillaceae; genus Sporolactobacillus; species Sporolactobacillus kofuensis. The sequence goes on along the minus strand of NZ_JAMXWN010000007.1, from coordinate 42,558 downwards.
TCCATGAATTGTCACATTTCATCGTAAAAACGTAAAATTTATCAATGCAACAAATGATTTCTAAGTACAAAATAAAAGTCGCTTCTATGCTTTCGCATGAAAAGCGACTTTTTAGTGGGATGGCCTTTATTTAGCCACAATATTGACGAGTTTATCGGGAACTGCGATCACCTTTTTGATCGACTTTTCAGCAAGCTGTGCCTTAATTTGCTCGTCGCCAAGCGCCATCTTCTCAAGTTCGTCTCTTGATGTTCCTTTATCTACATTGAGCCGCGCACGAATCTTGCCATTAATTTGAACAATAATCTCAATTTGTTCTTCAACGAGCTTATTGGCATCGTAAACCGGCCACATTGATTTTTCAATGGACTGATCATGGCCAAGTAGCGACCAGATTTCTTCACTAATATGCGGAGCGACAGGAGAAAGAAGTTTAATGAAACCTTCCGCCATCGATGCAGGGATCTTGTCTTGTTTGTAAACTTCATTAATAAACGTCATGAGTTGTGCAATGCCCGTGTTGAAATGCATGATTTCAAAGTCTTCACTAACCTTTTTAACAGTCTGGTGATAAGCTTTTTCAAATTCCTCGCTGACTGTTGCATTCGGAGCTACAATTTCAGAAAGCTTTCCTTCGGACGTTACAAACAGTCTCCAGATACGGTCGAGGAACCGACGTGAGCCGTCAATTCCAGTCTCCGACCAAGGCTTCGCAGCATCGATTGGTCCCATAAACATTTCATAAAGGCGAAGCGTGTCGGCACCGTGAGAAGCAACGATGTCATCCGGATTGATCACGTTCCCCTTCGATTTGCTCATTTTCTCGTGATTTGTTCCAAGAATCATCCCTTGGTTGACGAGTTTTTGGAACGGTTCTTTGGTCGGTACGACGCCTAGATCATAAAGTACTTTGTGCCAGAAACGTGCATACAGCAGGTGGAGTACCGCATGCTCTGCCCCGCCAACATACAGATCAACCGACATCCAGCGTTTCAGTTTTTCCGGATCTGCCAGTTTTTCTTTGTTATGTGGATCGATATAACGAAGGAAGTACCAACTACTTCCCGCCCATTGCGGCATGGTGTTTGTTTCGCGGCGTCCCTTCATGCCCGTTTCAGGAACCGTCACTTCAATCCAGTCGGTTATGTTGGCAAGCGGTGATTCTCCCGTACCGGATGGCTTGATATTTTTTGTTTTAGGAAGACGAAGCGGCAGTTCTTCTTCTGGAACAGCTTTAAGCGACCCATCTTCCATATGGATAATCGGAATCGGTTCGCCCCAGTAACGCTGGCGACTGAACAGCCAGTCGCGGAGCCGATACGTAACTTTACGGCTGCCGACCTTGTGAGCGACGAGCCAATCAATCATTTTTGCGATCGCTTCTTGTTTTCCGAGTCCATCTAGAAAACCAGAATTGACATGTTTGCCGTCACCTGTATAGGCTTCCTTGGACAGATCGCCTCCGGCAACAACTTCAACAATCGGCAGATTAAACTTCGTTGCAAATTCATAGTCACGATCATCATGTCCAGGAACCGCCATAATGGCGCCTGATCCATAAGTAATCAAAACATAATCAGCGATCCAAATCGGTACTTTTTTACCGTTAACCGGGTTGATTGCATATGCCCCGGTAAACGCACCGGTTTTCGTTTTTGCCAGATCCGTTCGTTCCAAATCGCTTTTTGCTGCCACATCAGCGCGGTATTGATCAACAGCCGACTTCTGTTCCGGTGTGACAATCTTATCGATTAATTTATGCTCCGGTGCGAGCACCATATAGGTTGCACCGAACAGCGTATCCGGACGTGTCGTGAAAACTGTTACTTTTTCATTTTCGAATCCGTCAATGGCAAACTGCACTTCAGCCCCTACAGAGCGACCGATCCAGTTACGCTGCATCTCTTTAATGCTATCCGGCCAGTCGAGATCGTCAAGATCATCAAGCAGACGATCGGCATAGGCGGTAATTTTCAGCATCCATTGCCGCATTGGCTTGCGAATGACCGGATGCCCGCCGCGCTCGCTCTTTCCATCAATAACCTCTTCATTTGCCAGAACGGTTCCGAGTGCCGGACACCAGTTCACCGGGACTTCTGCACTATAAGCGAGCCCTTTTTTGTACAGCTGCAGGAAGATCCATTGCGTCCACTTATAGTACTCCGGATCGGTTGTGTTGAGTTCACGATCCCAATCGTAGGAAAAACCAAGCGATTTAATCTGCTTTTTGAATGTAGCAATGTTCTGTTCTGTAAAATCAGCCGGATCGTGTCCGGTATCCAGTGCGTATTGTTCCGCCGGAAGCCCAAAGGCATCCCACCCGATTGGATGCAGCACTTCGAAGCCTTGCATCCGTTTCATACGCGCCATAATATCGGTTGCAGTATAACCTTCCGGATGTCCGACATGCAGTCCTTTTCCTGACGGATATGGAAACATATCTAGTACATAATATTTAGGTTTATCCGAATCATCATGGGTCTTGAATGTTTGATGATCATCCCAATAATTTTGCCATCTTGCTTCAATTTTTCGATGGTCAAAGGCCATTGCCATGGCGTGTTCCTCCCTTTTCATAACCGGTAATCGTTCTTGCAAAAAAATTAAAAAACCTCTCATCCTTAACCTGTTAGTTAGGGACGAGAGGTTGATGACTATTAATTCCCGCGGTACCACCCAAATTAGCTTAATAAAAATTATGCTCACTTGAATCCGTAACGTGGGGAAACGACAAGGTACCTAATCAAAGGCAACCCTGTAACTCAAGAGCGAGTTCGCCTAAATTCCCATGCCGATTCACACCAAACACCGGCTCTCTGAAAGGGTTCATTAGCTAGTACTCTCCGTCATTGTGATTTCATTTATAAGGTTGTGCTTCCATTTTATTGATATTGATCAGAGATGTCAACTCGATCGGGCAAAAATCGTTCTTCAGCGACAATACGTTGATACAGATTTTCACATTCCAAAATCCTCAACTTTATGTTTTCGCCATTGTTTGCTAGAATGTGCCTTAGGTAAATGAAGGGAGCCATGACATGGCGGAACAAAAATGGCCGAAACATTTCGGCCCGGATAAACGATATTATTCTTGGAATACCTATCTAAGGCACAAGTTTGGAAGCAAAGTTTTTAAGGTGCCTCTTGATGGCGGCTTCGACTGTCCCAATCGTGATGGAAAAATAGCATGGGGTGGGTGCACCTTCTGCAGTCAGAAAGGGTCCGGGGACTTTGCAGGAAATCGTCGTGACGACCTGATCACTCAATTCAACACCATTAAAGACAAGATGAAAGCCAAATGGCCCCATGCAGACAAGTATATCGGCTACTTTCAAGCGTTCTCAAATACATATGCGCCTGTGGATGTGTTGCGCGAAAGCTATGAAGTCGTTTTAGAACAAGAAGGTGTCATTGGTCTTTCAATTGCAACGCGTCCGGACTGCCTGCCGGATGATGTCGTTGACTATTTGGCTGACTTAAATCAACGCACTTTCCTTTGGCTAGAATTAGGGCTTCAAACTGTACATGACGAAACTGGTCGTCTAATTAACCGCGCACATGATTTTGACTGCTTTGTTGAAGGTGTAGAGAAATTACGCCGCCATCATATACCGGTTTGTGTTCATATTATTGACGGACTGCCTCGAGAAACCCCGGAAATGATGCTTGAAACCGCAAAAGCAGTGGCTAAGCTTGATGTACAAGGGATTAAAATTCATCTGCTCCATTTGCTGAAAAAAACAGCAATGGTAAAACAATACGAAAAAGGTATGCTTCAATTTCTCGATTTCAAAACCTATGTCAATCTTGTCTGTGATCAACTTGAAATTCTCCCGCCTGAAATGATCATCCATAGATTAACCGGTGACGGTCCTGCCGACCTGATGATTGGTCCGATGTGGAGTCTCAACAAATGGGAAGTTCTCGACGCAATTGATGAAGAATTAGCCAGAAGAGACAGTTGGCAAGGAAAATATGCAAAATCACCCATTCATCGTTCGCTCTAAATGCTTTGCCTGATTCGACGGTACAACCAACCGTTTACAAAGAAGAACAAGCCTCTACTGCCGGATTTACGAATTAATTTTCGAGCAAGAACACGTACATTGCGTTGTCTTGCTACTTTTTGATCGGCAAGATAGATACCGAGCAGACCTCGATTAATCATTTTATGAAACTGTTTATCCGGCATGGTTTCAATAGCGCGATCTGCTTCCTCAATAAAATGTTTGAAGCGATTGATCATTTCATCATCGTTGCGATAATACGAACAGAAGTTGAGATCTCCTTCAATGCGATCTTCTTCTTGATCGATGAAATAATCCATGAGGATATGTAAACCCTGCACCCATGGAAAATAACTGTCCTTGATTTGATCAACCAGATGAACCATCTCTCTCCCTCGTGCGGCGGCGTACGACACAATACAGAAGATGCCTAGCGTTGATCCGGAACAAGCCGCAAATTCGTACCAGCTCATCTCAGGAAGATGAGCTTTATTTTTTTGGAACCAAGCAACCAGTCTTGGCACACGCTGATCTTTTTTTACATGCTTGTGTACTTGCAAATCACAATAAAATCCGGCTAATTCATGCAGTGCTGGTTGAATGATTGAGCGTGCGGAAATGTCTGCTAATACATCCTGGCAAGTGGAGACGAGCGCACACAAATAGCCGCCGTCCGCACATTCACCGCGGAATCGATAATAATCGATCATTTTAGATCCTGGTGTGAGCGCATCAATCATTGATTGGTGTAGGCAGCGAAAGTCCTCGGGATCCAGTGACACACTTCGATCGCATAAGTTGTCAAGATAATCACTGATTGTCTGATACGCAACGATAAAAGTGATAAGTTCACGCTGCTTCTGATCAGCCAGGAGACTGTATATTGCTCCGCCCTCACAATGAAAAGTTTTCGTTCTAATACTTGCCAATGCTTGCTTTCTTAATTCCAGATCTGGAATGGCGTGTGCTTTCTGTGTCCATTTATCAAGTTCTTCATGGACGGAAGGTAACACTTTTCGATAAATCTGTGCCATTAAGATTAATGGTCCCGACGGTACAGTCATCTTCACGACCTCCTTACAAATCAATCAATCATCAAAGACTAGCGGTACGAAAAACGATAAAAGTCTCATTGCCTGCAAAGATTATTATTTTTTATGACCGACTCTTCACAAGGATCCCGATGAGTTCTTATTTTTCTCATGATTAATCCTAGTATAACAAACGTTCTCTAAACTTATGTAACTGTATATCAAATAAAAATCGCTTTCCCTTAACTTGCAAGGAAAGCGATTTTGTAACGATTAGGAATGAGTTTGAGTACTTGAGAGCACTTGCTGTTTCAACAGATCCGCTTTGTCTGTTTTCTCCCATGGAAGTTCAATGTCTGTACGTCCGAAATGCCCGTATACCGAAGTCTGCCGGTAAATCGGTCGACGTAAATCCAGCATTTTAATAATCCCTGCCGGCCTCAGATCGAAATTATGACGAATGAGTTGAACGAGTTGTTCTTCAGTTGCCTTGCCGGTGCCAAATGTATCAACAGAAATTGAAACAGGTTCAGCAACACCAATGGCATAAGCAAGCTGGACTTCACACTTTTCAGCAAGTCCTGCAGCCACAATGTTTTTTGCAACATACCTTGCTGCGTATGAGGCAGAACGATCAACTTTTGTTGCATCCTTTCCTGAGAATGCACCGCCTCCATGCCGTGCATATCCGCCGTAGGTATCTACAATAATTTTACGTCCAGTGAGCCCTGCATCGCCTTGGGGTCCGCCAATGACAAAGCGACCGGTCGGATTAATAAAAAATTTCGTTTTTGAATCAATCAATTTTTCAGGAACCGTTGGACGAATAACAAATTCATGCAAATCTTTTTTTATTTGTGCTTCTGTCACATCGGGATCATGTTGTGCGGAAATGACAATGGTATCGATACGTTCCGGATGACCGTCTTCATCGTACTCAACAGTGACCTGGGTTTTACCATCCGGGCGGAGATAGCTAATGGTTTTGTCTTTTCGAACATCAGCCAAACGTTTTGCCAATTTATGTGCAAGCGCTATTGGTAAAGGCATCAGTTCCGGTGTTTCATTGACTGCGAAACCGAACATCAACCCCTGATCACCAGCTCCGATCGCTTCAATTTGATCTTCGGTCATCGTGCCTTCACGAGCTTCAAGTGCCTGATTTACACCTTGCGCAATATCTGCCGACTGCTCTTCGATTGAAGTTAGAATGGCACAGTTAGACGCATCGAACCCATATTTCGCATTATCATAGCCGATCTCCTGAATCGTCTGACGAACTACTTTAGGAATATCTACATAGGTAGATGTTGAAATTTCACCTGTAACAAGCACGAGTCCGGTATTGACCACAGTCTCACATGCAACCCTAGCATTAGGATCTCCCTTAAGGAGTTCATCAAGAATAGCATCTGAAATTTGGTCACAGATCTTATCCGGATGTCCTTCAGTAACTGATTCAGAAGTGAACAACCGTCTTGAATACTTCTTCGTCATTTTTCTTCACCCTGCCTTTCAAACATTATATACAAAATGGTGTCAACGGTACCCAATCCTTATTCTTTTGTTTTCAAGGCAAGAAAAAAGCCCACTCCAATTAAGGAAAGGCCGATTCTTATCGCGTGCCTCTTATTATCAGAAGAAAGGTTATTTTCCTTTCTCTGCAGGTTAGCACCGTACCAATTATTTGGCCGGTTGCCGGGCTTCATCGGGCCTGTCCCTCTGCCTACTCGGAATAAGAGCAGCCGTGTATAAATCACATCATAACGCAGGGAATTTAAACTGTCAACGTATGTTTTCCCTCCAAAATACTTTCTTTGTTGTTCTCTCTGTAACAAATATTTTTTCAGATTGTTTTATCATCAAAAGCTGATTAAAATATTAGTAGGTTACATTTCCATTATTGTGCTATACCGTATTGAATAGGTGAACAATTTAATGAAGAAAGGGCTGTTATCATGAATCAATTATTCTCAGAAACACCCATCTCTGAATTGCTCAAAGTCGGAAATACATTTATTAATCTGTCTGTGCCGGAACTTATTGAACATGCGGTGAAGAAAAATGAAGGCGTTTTAGCAAGTAATGGTGCACTATGTGTCACAACCGGAAAATACACCGGAAGATCTCCTAAAGACAAATTTATTGTGAAAGATGAACTGACTGAAAACATGATTGATTGGAGTCGGAATCAATCCATTAGCGACGACGTCTTCAACACTCTTTATCGGAAACTCACAAATTATTTGTGTATCAAGAAGGACAGGTATGTCTTTAGAGGGTTTGCCGGTGCAGATCCTGAACATAGCCTATCGATACAAATTATTAATGAATTCGCTTGGCAGAACCTCTTCTGCCGACAGCTGTTTATTGAACCTTCTAAAGTAAATTTAAATCAATACCATTCACCCTTTACTGTTCTTTCTGTCCCGGGATTTAAAGCCGATCCGGCTACTGATGGGACAAAATCTGAAGCATTTATTATTATTTCTATAAAACATCGTGCTGTATTAATTGGAGGTACAGAATATGCCGGTGAGATCAAGAAATCCATATTTACGGTCATGAATTACGTTCTTCCACAAAAAGGGATCATGCCGATGCATTGTTCGGCAAACCAGGGGAAAGACGGACGTGTTGCGCTATTCTTTGGGCTATCCGGGACAGGAAAGACGACGCTATCGAATACAACGGATCGCTTATTAATTGGCGATGATGAGCATGGATGGTCGGATCATGGTGTATTTAACATTGAAGGCGGCTGCTATGCCAAAACGATGCGACTGACGCAAGCAAAAGAGCCTCAAATATATGCATGTATTCAGTTTGGATCGGTGCTTGAAAATGTTGTGCTTTCAAGTGCCGATCGTACCCCAGATTACACGAATGGATCGCTTACAGAGAATACACGTGTTGCTTACTCAATGAGCACTGTAAGAAATGCATTGTCTTCGAGTCAAGGCGGACATCCGAGTACCATTATTTTCTTGACCGCAGATGCGTTCGGTGTACTTCCGCCACTAAGTATACTTACGACTGAGCAAGCAATGTATCAATTTCTTTCCGGATATACGAGTAAACTTGCAGGGACAGAGCGTGGTATTATTGATCCGGAAGCGACGTTTTCAACCTGTTTCGGCGCTCCGTTCATGCCTCTTCAAGCAACGAGCTATGCGAAACTCTTAGGCAATTTTATTAACAAATATAATGTAAACGTTTTTATGGTGAATACCGGTTGGATTGGAGGGCCTTTTGGTGTGGGAGAGCGCATCGATCTTTCCTTTACAAGAAAAATGATCCAGGGTGCATTGGACAACTGTTTAAATGAATGTGATACGGTTAACGATCCTATTTTTGGCTTGCGTATTCCAAAGTCATGTCCAGGTGTTCCTAATCATCTTCTTATGCCTTGGAATTCATGGCATAATCAAGAAGCTTATGAACGAGCATCCAAAGCGCTTGCGCATTTGTTTATACGTAATTTTGAGCGCTTCTCAAACGTTCCGGAACTAATTCGGAGTGCCGGTCCAATAAAAGGTCTATGATTCAAAAATGGATTCATAAACAGACGAAGGACTTACCATTTCTTATAGCATGAAACCAAAAAAGTGTAATAAAACACCCTCGACGTCGGCTTCTTCCCTTGCCCAACCTCGAGGGTTTCGTTCAGGCGTTGCAGTTCGCTTTTCTTTCATGGGGCTATACGCGTAACTCAGATACAGGTGTCCATTGCTGTTGGCGAATTGCTTTCATGGATTCAGCAAGAACTTGGTCCTTCATTAAGAAACTGAATTTCTTGTTGTCCTTTATCTTGATCGGCAAATGGCTATACAATCTCGGTCCATCTGTTTCCATGTAATCCTGCTTCAAAACAAGTTGATCAATCTCTGCAAAATATATATTTTTAATGATCTGCTCATTTTTGCCAACAACCTGATATTGGCCAATGTAATAGAGTTGACCAACATGTGCTCCGGTTTCCTCAAACACCTCTCTGGCTGCAGCGTCTTCTGCCTGCTCACCAGCTTCCACTTTTCCTCCTGGAAATTCTAGTCCGCGTTTTGAATGGAGTGTAAGCAGCCATTGTCGATGAAATCGGCAAATAACCCAAACATGTTTCGGTTGCTCAGAAAAAGGCGCTGAGGAAAGCGCAAGATTTACCTTATTCCCATAGAAATCACGAAACATAAAAGATTCATTCAATTGATCTTCACCTCCGCACTACGTCCGCAATCTGCGGATGATTCGTGTCTATTGTAACAAATCTTTTTGTGCTCATGCTTTATCAATTACTAAATAATTAACCAATGTCTTTTTCTTGACTCTTCTGATAGCGTCTCCATTCGTTTTCCAGTTCAGAGAGTGTCCATTCATTTAGACGATCGGATGCTTTTGTCACTAAGTTTTGTTCAAGTACTTTTATCAAATATTTTTTCCGATTCTCAACCGCTCTTCGCAACACGTTAATGTGATTCATGAATGACAGATCATCCAAAAGTAAAGTAAACGGTTACATTATTTTACTTTCTAAATGACCCTTCCTCCCTCCTAAGCATTAATAAAAAACGACGTGTCTGTTTTTACGAATAAGAATCAATATAATGATCATTTAATAGTCACTATGAACGATTATCTAAGTTTTTAAACATTATTATACAATAAAAACGCTTACATATGTATTGATTCTAAAAATCTTATTTAATGCCAGCTATTGGCGTTCAGAAGTGTTCATTAGTGAAAGACGTGAAAATCTGCAATTATGTTTAAGAAATGAATAATGTGGAATACTTACAATAACCCTAACCCCAATTCACTAGAAATCCGCAATCGTTCTGCGGATTTTTTTTTTATTGCTGGGCTCACGCGAAAAATTAGAAAAACCGCGAACAAAAAGGTCCGGTCCATGATCTTGATCAATTATGCTCCGATTGCTCGCTTGTCGCGGACGCACCGAAGGGCACCTGTTCGCGAGGCGTCTCGCATCTTTGCTCATTTTTAAGCAAAAAGTTTCTTTTCTTTTGAAAAATCCTGAGCGCTTTAACGCTCAGGATTTTATCATACGGCTCTTTTTCACTTTATTTGCAAGAGCTTTCTTCTCTTGTTTTGTCATTTTTTTGTACGCCTTGATGAATTTTTCATACTCCGGCATTACCTCTTCCATTAAACCGTATTGCTCAACATGTCCATATTGAATCCATAATGCTTTCTCACAGAACTTCTTCATCTGGCTAATGGAATGGCTAATGAAAAAGATCGTTTTCCCTTTTTCCTTAAATTCATTCATTTTATCAAGACATTTGTCAGCGAACGTTTGATCACCGACGGAAAGTGCCTCATCAATCACCAATATATCCGGATCAATATGAATAGAAATTGCGAAGCCTAGTCTTGATTTCATCCCACTTGAGTAGGTTTTTACCGGTTGATCAATAAAATCACCAATGTCGGCAAATTCAATAATCTGAGGAGTTAATTCTTTTATTTGACTTTTATTAAAGCCAAGCATGAGGCATTTGAGCTCAATGTTCTCTCTACCGGTCAGTTCTTTCTTTAACCCAGACTGAATGGCTATCAATGCCGCTTCTCCATGAGTCTCGACGGTACCTGATGTTGGCGGAATGATACCGGCAATGATGTTGGAAAGTGTTGATTTTCCTGAACCATTGACGCCAATAATACCGACCACATCACCTTTGTTCGCCTCAAAACTAATATCATTCAGGGCGTAAAATGTTTTACCATATCCCTTTGGTGAAATCAGATCGAGAATCTTCTCTGAGTTTTTCGTGTACATTTTATATTTTTTTGATACATTTTTTACCACTACTGATTTTTCCATAAATGGAGGCCCCTTACAAATAATCTACAAAATGATCCCTGAATTTCAGATGGATTGCTGATCCAAAAATCAGAGTTACGAGTACAAATCCCCAGAAGTAAGCTGTATACCAAATGTGATCGAGACCGTACCAAGATGCGCCGAGCAATGTCGAGCGGTAGCCTTGTACAAGATAATACATTGGATTAAGCAACAAAATTTTCTCAATGTAACTCGGCATACCGGCAGCCGTAAGACGCGCAGGTTCCCATAGAAACGGAGTTAAGTAAAACAACATCCGCATAATCGAAATCAGAACCTGATGTACATCACGAATAATCGTAGACAGCGTCGATGTGATCAAGGAAACAGAAAAAAGGAATGCCAATGCAGCAAACATAAAATAAGGCAGTTGAATGATATAGACACTGACGTGATACTTAGTGAATTGCAGAATAACGAAAACAATTCCTGTGATCATCAGATGCTGATAAAATTTTTCAAGAATGACGTAGCTTGGGATCGCGCTCATCGGAAAGTTCATTTTTGCGATAAAACGAATTCGTGAATAAATGGATTTTGACCCTTGGATTATCGCCGGCTGAATGAAAAACCAAACGATAATTCCCGAAATGAGCCAGATTATGTAAGGAGCAACCTGACCGTTGTCGACCGGTATTTTATTGCTTCTTCCCAAGATTTTTCCAAAAACAAGCCAGTAAATGAAGATCTGAATCAATGGGTTAATGACCACCCACGCCGTACCAAGATAATTATTCGTATTCTCACTCTTCAGTTCATAAAGGGACAGTCGCCTGATCAGATAAAAGCTGCTAATCTGTTCCTTAATCACTTTCCATGCAGATTTCATAGTAGTAATCCTTCCAATGAACATTTCTATTAGTAAATTCCGTAAAACTCACAAAGTCAACTTTACCACAGGGACTGTAGAAAAGAAAAGCGGATTCAAGAGCTCGTCATTATTTTTTCGTGATACTTACTCTTTCTGTGACCGCTCATCCTTGAATTCTAAATAACCTTTAATAAAATAGAATAATTTTTTCATTCATAGGGAAAATAACTCAAGATCTAAAGATACTCATGTGAACCGGAAGAGAAAGAGTTAATACTGAAACTAATGTTCGTGCTATTATTTGCTCACCAAAGGATGGATAGAAAATGGTTTGTATTTTTTTATTCCTAAGTTATTTTATTTTTCTCTTTCTATTCTTAGTTTTTATTTTACTTCGGTTCAATTTTTTTGCATTACTCTTCACATACATCCTCGTTTTATTTCCAAATATTATACCGTTCATTGTGCTTTATATAGAACAAAGTAAGGTAGAAAAGAAAAAAGCAAAAATTTCGGAGCACGCAAACGGTAATTAATGTAATGAAACGGAGCACATACTATGTTTTGGAAGAAGAAACGACTTGATCAAGTAGATCCGGACACACCGGTTAAAACCATAGCTGATTTAATCAATCAATTAAAATCCAACCCGGATTTCACCCATTTTAAACACAAGGGTGAAACATTTACCTGCTGGGTTTCTTTTATTCAGACAATGGTCGATGTTGATTACATCCATCGTGATATTTTCCCTGTACTTTACAGTAATCGCGTACATAATATCGCGGATGCGCAAGCAACCCTTCCGGTTGAGAAAATAATTCGAACCAAAGATATGGCCGTCATACAGTCCAAATTGCTTGAAGGATTTATTATCATCCAAGAAAATGAAAATCGACCGGACTGCCTGGTCATTCCATCAATAAAGGCACAGGGGAGGCAAGTTGACCAGCCGGAAATTGAAACAAGTATTATTGGCCCTCGTGAATCCTTTATTGAATCCATTGATGCGAATATTAATTTGGTCCGCAAACGCATTCCGATTCCTCAATTTTCAGTCGAAGAAATGCGCGTTGGCAAAATGTCGCGGACACGCGTCTGTATTCTCTATGTTGAGGGCATTGCGAACAAAGAAAATCTGAATACCATTAAGCAAAGAATTACGGACTTGGAAATCGTCAATTTGATCGATGCAACAAACCTGGCCTTGCTGATTGCCGATAATTCGAATTCCATTTTTCCTCAATTTCTCGATACAGAACGCCCAGATCGTGTAGCTGGAGCAATGTGTGAGGGGAAAATTGCTGTTGTGGTGGATGGATCACCGACCGCTTTAATTCTTCCTTCAACAATTGTCGAATTTTTCGCTGCCTATGACGATTATTTTCTTGCCTGGCCGATTGCTTCGAGTTATCGTCTACTGAGACTTTTCGCAATTGCCTTCTCCGCAGCGTCTTCAGCATTGTATGTCGCTGTTCTCACCTATCATTATCAATTAGTACCAAAAGATTTGATGGGGACGTTAATTGTTTCGAGAAGCTCGGTTCCTTACGACCCAATTATAGAAGTTTTATTGCTGGAGATTATGATTGAACTGCTCAGGGAAGCAGGGGCGCGCCTGCCAACAAAAGTGGGACAGACGATTGGTATTGTGGGTGGTATTGTTATTGGAACAGCGTCTGTCCAAGCCGGCGTGACCAGCAATATTTTATTGATCATTATTGCCATGTCGGCACTAGCTGCATTTATTACGCCCAACTATAGAATGGCGACAACGATTCGATTTATCCGATTTCCATTTATTATCTCGGCACAGATCCTTGGCTTACTTGGAGTTGCTCTATGCTTCATGGCTTTTGTTTGCCATTTGATCAAATTGACCTCGCTTGGACGGCCGTTTATTGAACCTATTTATCCCGTACGTGTCACCGATTTAAAGGATGCTTACATTCGCTTACCCTTGAATCAACAGACGATGCGTCCACTGTTTCTACGGTCAGGAGATGCTCATCGTTCAAATCAAAAACGCTTGCTTGCAAAAAAAGGAAAACATTCGCCAGACATTGATGAGTAAGCGAACGGATACCATGAGGAGATTGAGACGTGATGAAGAAAATCAATGAAACCCATACAGTCGGTCCACTAGCTGCCTTTTTTATCCCACAAGCGATGCAAATCGGCGTGGGTTTTCTTTCTTTTGCTAGTGTTGTCACAAAAGCGAGCGGGCAAGATGCATGGATTGCGGTCTTGATCAGCGGTCTTTCTACGCTTCTTGTCATGTGGTTCATTCTGCGCCTTCTTGAAAATGAACGAAAATATGGAACGCCAGATCTATTTTCCGTGCATTACCGTATCTTTGGCAAACGGATCGGCGCTATACTGAACTTTTTATCCTTCCTTTATGTCATTGGCTTTTCTGTCGCTTACTTGAGGAGCATCATTGAAATTCTTCAAGTTGAGATCTTTAATCAATTATCCACGCTTTCTTTTTCAATCTTATTTTGCCTCATTGTTTGGTACATCGTTATAGGCGGAATCCGAAATATACTTGGTGTTTGTCTGCTCAGTTTTATTTATCTTGTGCCCGTATTTTCAACAGCTATATTCGTTGTTCCGCACGCGCATTTTTCCAATCTGTTGCCGATATTTGATCACGGCCTACAGGACATTTTATCCTCTAGCTTCGTGTCCACATTTGCCTATCTTGGCTTTGAATTTCTCTTATTTGTCTATCCATTTATTAAAAGCCCAAAAGATGCAAAGAAATGGGCGTACTTTGGTCTTCTTACAACCATGTATACCTACTTGATGATTGTTCTTCTCTCCATTCTCTTTTTTGGTCAAGGAGAATTGCAGAACACGATTTGGCCCGCACTTACCTTTTGGAAGAGCGTCCGGTTTCCATTTTTGGAACACATTGACATCATTTGCGTCATTATTTTGCTCTGGAACCTTGTTCCTGTGATCAGTCTCTGTTCCTGGGTTCTTGCACGGGGCATCAAATTCACCTTTCCAAATGTGAAAATGAAATATTCATTAATTGGCATTTTAATTCTTACCATTGTGCTTACTGTACTTATTCAAAATGGTGAACAAGTCAAACAAGTAGGCGCTCTCATAAACAACTCCGGATTTATCTTTATTTATCTCTACATTCCTTTACTTCTTTTTTGCCAATGGCTAAAAAAAATTCTTTCTGGAGAATCCGCATGAAGCGAAAAATAACCCTAACTTCACTTTTTCTTTGTTTCATTTTTCTCGCAGGCTGCATTCCAACCAGTATCATCGATGATATCCTGATTATAGAAGGAGAGGGCTATGATTATATTGGAAATGGAAAAGTAATCGGAACAATTACGATGCCGAACTTTGTTCAAAGCGGCAATCAGGGGAGCCAAGGGGCAGGTATGCCTACAACCGCATCAATGATTCGTAACCTCAGCGGGAAAACCTATGATGGCAAATCGTTAGTCGATAAATTTCAATCCGAGGGTCAGAGAGTCATCCGTCCAGGCAAGATTCGATTAATACTTTATAATAAACGACTGGCAAAACACGGCTTAGCCAAGCAATTAACGTTCCGTAATCGCGATCCGGATGTACCGCGTGATCTGAATTTAGCAATTGTCGATGGCAGCTGCAAAGAGTTACTCACATCAGAGAATTATCAAACCCAAATTCCTATTGCACGCTATGTACAGGATATGATCATTCATAACAATGAACAGAATTATCCGGATAGTGATCTGTCCACCTTTTTGTATGCATACTATGGAACTTATATGGATCCCTTTATGCCTATAATTCGGAAAAAGGATGATCATATTGAAATGCGGGGACTCGCATTATTCAAACGTGATAAGTATGTGATGAGTATTTCTGAAAATAAAGCCTTTATTTTTAAAATGCTCTATCAGAATTTCAATCAAGGGGTCTATGACTTCCAATTTGCGCCGGGAAAACATATTGCCTTGCGTAATGTGCACACTTCGGTCAGTTATAACGTTCGGAACGGTAACAGCACCTCACCAGAGATCTTCGCAAAGGTTAAGATCATCGGACAAGTCCGTCAGGCATACCCTGGATCGATCAGTAAAGCAACAGCACCTAGAATGGAAAGAAAGTTGGAAAGAGATTTGGCTTATCAAGCCAAAAAACTCGTACACCAACTTCAAAAAAAAGGGATCGACCCGTTGCAATTGGGCGATCAAGTCAGAAGTTTCACGTATCATTTTGATGGGAAATCCTGGCCTGAACGTTATCGCCAAGCACATTTTCATTGCAAAATATCTGTTAAGATTCAGCAAACGGGTATCTCCAGCTGACCATGAAGTTCTTCGGAGGGGAGGTTAGAAAAGTGTAGTGCAAGACGCCTGCGGGTTATGCCTGATGATCGCGAACCAAGTGAGACCCCGCAGATCACACGCATGTATGAGAACGTCCACGGATCGCCCGCGACAAGCGCGGACCAAAAGCTCCATTACGAGAAAAGCCTGACACATGCCATAGGTGCTAAAATTTTCATCGCGTTCAATAAAATGTTATAATAGTATGATTAACAGGGAAGGGGATTTTGATCGATGGGATTTAATCGCGGTCCGCAAGAACCAATTCCAGAAGCAGAAACGGCGATCTGGACATGTACCAACGACTCATGCTCCGGGTGGATGAGGGATGCTTTTTCGTTTGATAGCCAACCCACTTGTCCGCTTTGCCATTCCGAAATGAAAAAAGAAACAAAAATGCTGCCAGTCATTGATTGACCCATTTAGATTTGTGATTTAGTTTAGCTTCGTTCATAAAGCAGGACGATTCTTCTGACTCCTCAGAATGATCGTCCTGCATTTCTTTTGATTGCATGCATTCAATTATGGATATACGTTGAGAATGGTATAGAGGAACCCTTATCACAATGAACCGCACAAATAAGGGTTCAAAACTAGGAAGATGACATAATTTGTACTAAGTGAACGTATCGGTCACCCCCACAATCAATTCGACCTAGAAATCTTCATTTCTTCGCATTTTACGATACAATAGACAGGTAGGACAGAAGGTGATCTCTTGAAATTAACGAAAATGAAAAGAAAATATGCCGATCGGCGTGGCTGGCGCCGCATCATCTCCAGCAACACAATGAAGAAGGATTTCATTTGGCCCGCTTTTCATGGTGAAGCCGTATTAATTCAGTTTAATGAAATCAAGGCCCCTCTTTCTGTGGTCTATGGTGGAATACGTACGAAAACAGTTGACCAAAATTATTCTTGGCTTCAACTCTTTCCTTCCCATGGCTCTCAATTTGTGCTCACAGCCATGTTCAATGCACAACATCAATTGGTGCAATGCTACTTCGATGTTGTTCATCAGGTTGGTAAAGACGAAAGCGGCACACCTTGGTTTGATGATCTCTACTTAGATATCATCCTCTTCCCGAATCACCGGCTCTATCTGGTTGATGAGGATGAATTAAATGAAGCACTGGATAATGGCATTATTACACCGGAAATGTATGAAAAGGCATGGAAGACTGCCCATTCTCTAATGTCCTCGATTAAGAGAGATCCTGAAAAATTTCTGAATCTTGTTCGTGACTTACATCATACATTTCCAATTTAATAAATGATGGGTGGGTTTATTTATGAGTGTACAGATTATGCCTATGCCGAAAATTGATTTTTCATCGTACTTGGCGCATTCCGTGGAGGAATACGCAAAAGAAAAACAAGTGTCCGGAGCATGGTCAGCCGATGAAGCGATTCAAAATGCACGGGCCGATATTCATCGACTACTCCCCCAAGGCTATGACACGCCGAATCATCAGTTTCTTTCATTGGTCGATCCTTCAGGGATCAAGGTCGGCATATTTTGGATCCATATCTCGCCGAGAAACCGTGAGGCTTTTATTTATGATTTTGAGATCTTTGAAGCTTATCGTAATCTTGGGCTTGGACAATCAGCCATGCAAGCACTCTTCGCCTATTGCCATCATCTTGGACTGATCAAAATCAGCCTCCATGTGTTCGCCCACAACACGCGTGCGTACCATGTTTATCAGAAGCTTGGTTTTTTGGATACGGACATCAATATGAGCAAATTATTATAGTCTCACATAAAACTCAAACAATTGCTTATGTTAAACAACAGGAGGTGGCCACCATGTCAGAGTCAAGAAGAAAAGAGTATCGGTCATCAAAAGGAGCAACCGCTTCAAGTGTTACCCCAGCCGGTCGCTCCCAAGATGACCACCAATCGCCCGTTTCCAAACTGGAAGAACGCGCCCGTAAAAACAAATAGATCATGCAAAAATCCGGAAATGAACAGCGAAATCGTTGTTCACTCCCGGATTTATTTTCTTCAGACAATATTTCCATATTATTGAATTAAATTCCTTCATCCACTGCCTCAAGCAAAAGATCTGCAATATGCACCGCACGAACCTGTCCCGTCTTCTTCGCACGCTCGATACCCAATTTCATTTCCAGTAAACAGCCTGGATTCGCAGTAACTATGGTCTGTGCATGCGTATGCTCAGCCTTCTCCATTTTGTGATCCAAAATTTGCATCGCCATGTCCGGTTGTACAATGTTATAGTCACCTGCTGATCCGCAGCATGTGTCGGCACCTTCCATTTCAACAAACTGAACACCTTCAATGGAATGAAGCAATGCTCTTGGTTCATTAAATGTCTTCATGACATTGCGCAAATGACAGGAATCCTGATAGGTAATTGTCTGATTAGGAAGGCGCAAATGATGTGTCTTCTGAAAATTTAATGCGATAAGAATCGCTGAGATGTCCTTTAGTTTTCGAACAAATTGTTTTGCGCGATCTACCCACTCCGGCTCGTCCTTTAGTAAATGATCATACTCAATAAGAAATGCACTACATCCACCTGCATTTGTTATGATGTAATCCGCTTCTGCAGATTCGAATGCTTCGATGTTTTGTTTTGCAAGTTCTTTGGACTTTTCGAGCTCACCATTATGTCCATGCAACGCACCGCAGCAAAGTTGATGTTCAGGAATCGTAACATCACAGCCAGCTTTCTGGAGCAATTTAATCGTGGCGTTATTTGTCTCAAAGAACATTGTATCCATTAAGCAACCTGCAAACAGTGCCACTGTAGCTTTTTTATCTCCTTCATGCTCAAAGAAACGCGGGCGTTCCTTCATCACACTACGCTTAGGAACGTCAGGCAGAATTTTTTCCATTGTAGCCATGTTCTCAGGGAACAAATTCATAAACCCAATTTTACGAGCAACTTTAGAAAGCCCACTGCGTTGATAAAAGCCAAGTAGTCCAGTCACTGTCTCCATTCGCTCTTGATGCGGGAACAGTTCATCAAAAATGCCTTTTCTTAGCAACTTCACACGAACCGTTTGTTTCTTATTGCGCTGTAAGATATTCCGCGCATCCTCTAAAAGGTGACCATATTGAACACCTGAAGGGCAAACCGGTTCACAAGCACGACAACCAAGGCAAAGATCAAGAGAGTGTGCAATATCATCATCTGGCTCAAGGACACCATCAGTGATCCCCTTCATTAAGGCAATTCTACCACGTGGTGAATATTTTTCCTGCCGATCGGTTTCGATATACGTCGGACATGACGGCAGACAAAAGCCGCAGCGCATACAATTCAACAGTTCATCATAATCCATTTCTTCTTTAAATTCTTTCTGAATCTTTTGCTTGATCTGTGCTGTCATCATTTCATCATCACCATCCTCTGCTTCGACTGTTCGGAGAATACTTTTCCGGGATTCATGATGCCGTTTGGATCAATGGATTGTTTTATACCTTTCATCACTTCAATGCCCGCATGCCCCAATTTCCATTCGAGATAAGGTGCTTTGGTAACCCCGACGCCATGCTCTCCTGTCAAAGTACCACCTAACTCAATGGCTTTCTCAAAGATTTCAGCGAAAGCCGCTTCTACTCGCTCCATCTCTTCTTTATCACGCGCATCCGTCAAGCAAGTGGGATGTAGATTTCCATCACCGGCATGACCGAATGTTGATATTCTAACCTTGTATTTCTTTGCAACCTCTGCAATGGCGCGTACCATTGTTGCTATTTCAGAACGAGGTACAGTGGCATCTTCAAGAATCGTTGTCGGCTTTAATCGCGCCAGTGCACTTAATGCCGAACGACGTGCGGTCGCCAGTTCTTCTGCTTCTGCATCCGAAGCAGCAAGCCGAACGTCAACCGCATGTTCCTCACGGCAAAGCTCAGCCATACGGTGAATATCACGATCAACAATTTCTTTTGGTCCATCTTGAACGATCAATAGGATCGCTTTCACATCTGTAGGCAAACCGATATGTGCGAAATCTTCAACTGCTTTTAACGTATCTTGATCGAGGAATTCCAAGGTTACAGGAATCATCTTATGGGCAATAATTGAAGAGACCGAACGACCTGCAGCCTCAATATCTTGATAGAGTGCGAGAATTGTCTTCTGAGATTCAGGCTTAGGAATTAATTTTAAGGTTGCCTCTGTAATTACCCCCAACGTTCCTTCCGATCCAACAAATAAATGGGTTAGATCATACCCTGCAACATCCTTAGTCAGCTTACCACCGGTACGTATCAGCTCACCATTTGGCAAGGCAATCTGAAGAGCCATGACATAGTCTTTCGTCACTCCATATTTCAGTCCACGAAGTCCACCTGAGTTTTCGCCAAGATTCCCGCCAATCGTTGAAATTTTCATTGAACTCGGATCCGGTGGATAGAACAACCCCTCTTGCTCAACCCGATCAGTGATTGTCTTAGTGATCGTACCCGGTTGTACGGTGATTGTGAGATTTTCCTTATCAAGTTCAAGGATCTTGTCCAGATGTTTCATAAGTAGAACGACCCCACCTTTTATTGGGCAGGTGTCCGCACAAAGGTTCGTTCCTGACCCCCGTGTGTAGAGCGGAGTTGATGTGTCACTACATAGCTTAAGGACTGCAGCAACTTCCTCAGCCGTTCGCGGTGACACCACAAAATCCGGTAGCGCTTGAAAGTTCGGCGTCGCATCATACGAGTAGGCTAATCGTCCACTCATCGTATCATCCACATTCTCTTGACCCATAATAGCGACTAATTTTTCCTTGATCGTGCTTAATTGTTTTTCGCTCTTTGATGATGGCATGTTCGATCCTCCGATTCTTGCATTAGCAAGCGCTTTCTTAATATCTATTATAAACATTTAATAAAATTAATTCTATTACAAAAATTTCGATTAGATCTAATTATGTCAAAAATTCATTCCTTTCTTCATGAAAATCTTGTGGAAACAAGTCTCACATATTCGCTGCATTTTGAAGAAAGAAGGATTATCGTTTCTTAACTAAAAAAAGCTGATCGGATCGCTCCGCTCAGCTTCATCACATCATCTTATTCTTTTATTTTACAACATCGTAGCCTTGATCTTCAATTGCATCTTTCATTTGTGCAAAATCAACTTTTGCTTCATCATACGTAACATCCACTTTTCCACGAGCAAGATCAACATCCACTTCAGAAACACCATCCAGGTCTTTTAGGGCACCGGATACTGCCATTTTACAGTGTCCACAGCTCATACCGCTCACTTCTAATGTACGTTCTGTCATGTTATCACCTCCTTAAATGGATTAAATTCCATCGACTTCATAGTTTCATTCGTTTCAAGCGCAAACTATTTGCGACGACGGAAACTGAACTGAATGCCATCGCAGCACCTGCAACCCACGGTGCAAGTAAACCCAGCGCAGCGATTGGAATGCCAACTGCGTTATAAATGAGTGCCCAAAATAAGTTTTGACGAATGTTATGCATCGTTTTCTTACTTACGTCCAGCGCTTTGGCAACATGTGTCAGTTCTCCACCGACTAATGTGATATCCGCGGCTTCAATCGCGACATCGGTCCCAGTGCCAATCGCCATACCGATATCTGCAACTGCCAATGCGGGCGCATCATTAATCCCATCGCCAACCATTGCTACGCTCAAACCTTGTGCTTGAAGTTCACGTATCTTTTGTGCTTTTTCCTCCGGAAGTACTTCGGCTAAGACGTGATCAATACCCGCCTTCTCCGCAATGGCGTCTGCTGTGCGTGTATTATCACCAGTCAACATGTATACGCCAATTCCTCGTGCTTTTAGCGCTTTTATTGCAGCGATTGACGAATCTTTAATTGTATCTGCAACCGCAATGAGCGCCTGGAATTGACCGTCTATCGCGACAAACATCACTGTTTTTCCAGCAGACTCCAAACGAGATGCCTCATGAATTGCCATCTGAATATTAATCGACTCTTGTTTCATCAGTCTTCGTGTTCCAATGGCTAATCTGTGATTCGCCACGGATGCGCTGATACCAGCACCAGTTTGCGCGTGAAAGTCATAGACCGCCGGTAAGTCATCATGCTCTGAAGATGCGACAATTGCTTTTGCCAAAGGATGCTCGCTCGCTTGTTCTGCTGCTGCCGTGAGGCGAAGGACCTCGTCTCGTTGTAAATTTCCATAGAGCAAGAAGTCTGTTACTTCAGGCTTACCTTTAGTAATTGTTCCTGTTTTATCGAATACGATCGATTGCAGATTTTGTGTTGTTTCGAGGAACTCCCCACCTTTGAACAAGATCCCGTTCTCCGCAGCTTTGCCGGTTCCAACCATAATTGATGTAGGAGTTGCAAGCCCAAGCGCGCAAGGACAAGCAATAACCAGCACACTTATCGCTGCGGAAAGTGCCGTACCCCACTCTCCTGGGTGAATAGCAGCAATCCAAATTGTGAAAACAAAAACTGCAATGACAATCACAATCGGTACAAAAATACCGGAAATTACATCAGCCAAACGCTGAATTGGGGCTTTTGATCCCTGAGCTTCCTCTACAATGCGAACAATGCCTGCGAGTGCCGTATCTTTTCCGACTTTCTCAGCGCGCATTGAGAAGGCACCTGTCGTGTTCATCGTCGCACCAATCAGTTCATCTCCTGTACGCTTAACGACCGGTAACGACTCACCTGTAATCATCGATTCATCAACTGTAGATTCACCTTCAACAAGCATGCCGTCCACAGGAATTTTTTCACCCGGACGTACTCTGAGTAAATCTCCAACTTGAACCTCATGAATCGGTACACGTTCTTCTCGCCCATTCACCATTCTTGTGGCTTCTTTTGCTTGAAGACCCATCAGCTCTGTTATTGCTGTTGTCGTCTGCCGTTTCGCTCTTGCTTCCATATATTTTCCAAGTAATACAAGTGTAATTAGAACCGCACTGGTCTCAAAATAAAGTTCTGGATGATGAAACCCATAAAATTGATAACGAATCGTTTCAAAAACACTGTAAAAGTATGCAGCACTGGTTCCGAGCGCAACCAAGACATCCATATTGGCACTCTTATTAAGTAGTGCACGGAACCCTCCATGGTAAAAAGACCAGCCAATATAAAATTGAACGATGCTCGCAAGAACGAGTTGCACCCATGGATTCATCAAGATCATCGGCTGTGGTCCATAATAAAACGGAAGATGTGTCACCATCGTTAAGAGGAGCGGCAGAGCGAGTACTGAAGATAAAATGAGTTTATTACGTTTTTTTCTCAGTTCTCTATGCTTCACTTCACCTTGTTCATCCGCTTTAAGACGTGCCGTATAGCCGAGTTTGGACACTTTTTCAATAATTGCAGATTGATCTGTGAATCCAGGCTGATAGCGCACAGACGCGGATTCCGTTGCCAAGTTAACGACTGCATCGGTCACGCCGGGCATTCTGACTAGTCCTTTTTCAATCCGTGTCGCACACGCCGCGCAAGTCATACCGCTAATGTCTAAATCCACTTTTTCTTTGGAAACGCCGTAGCCAAGCTTTTCAATCTTTCCAGTAATTTCACTTGCTTTTACCACATGATCATCATAGTCAACTTTTGCTTTTTCAAGTGCCAAATTGACGTTTGCAGAGACGCCTTCCAGTTTATTTAATCCACGCTCGATACGATTGGCACATGCAGCACAGGTCATACCAGTAATGCCGATTTGCACGGTATTCTTCATCTTAATACCCTTCCTTCTCAGTACCTACTTAAACTGTTTGAATACCTGTAACAGTTCATTAATTTGTTCTTCGCCATGTCCCTCATCGATCGCTTTGGTCACGCATGATTTGGTGTGGCGCTCAAGGATTGAAAAGCCAAATTTTTCAAGAGCTGCCTTAACCGCTGATACTTGAATTAATATGTCAACACAATAACGATCGTCTTCAACCATTTTTGTAATCCCACGAATTTGTCCTTCAATGCGTTTTAACCGGTTCATGATCTTGCGTTTCTCATCAGAGGTACGCGGCACGAGCGGCATTCGATGTGTCGACTCTATGGACAAGTGTTCTGTTCCTTCTGCACATGTGCATGATTTCTTTTCTTGATCCATAAGATCACCCCCTCATCATTAATTATACCCATAGGGGGTATAATATTCAATGATTTACACTTCGATTAACTATGAAAAACTGAAACCACCTATTTATTACTTTGCATCAATTGCACTTCGATTGCTCGCTTTGCGCGGGCGCACCGCAAGCCTCCTCGAACAGGCATAAGTCTGCGGGGTCTCGCTGGTACGCTGATCCCGCTGGCGTCTCGCATCTTCGCTGTATTTTTAATCAAAAAAGTCTTCAACTTTAATAATTGGGCAAAAAACATCCAGTTCTTATTTTGTATCAGTTATGCTCCGATTGCTCGCTTGCCGCGGGCGCACCGCAAGCCTCCTCGAACAGGCATAAGTCTGCGGGGTCTCGCTGGTACGCTGATCACGCTGGCGTCTCGCATCTTCGCTGTATTTTTAATCAAAAAAGTCTTCAACTTTCATTTTGAGAAAAAATGGACAAAAACACACTGCTCTTATCTTGTATCCATTGCACTTCGATTGCTCGCTTTGCGCGGGCGCACCGCGAGCTTCCTCGAACAGGCATAAGTCTGTGGGGTCTTGCTGGTACCTGATCACGCTGGCGTCTCGCATCTTCGCTGTATTTTTGTGCGAAAAACGTTATCTTGTTTTTAGAAAAGGTCCGGCAGATTACCGGACCTTTTTGTGCTCGTTTGCCTGAGCATCTATTGATTTAATTGAATGTTCGTGCTGCTTTTACTGCTTTCTTCCAACCATTGTACAGGCGGTTACGAGAATTGTCTCCCATTGACACGTCAAATTTTCTTCCGATCTTCCAAATTGCTGATAACTCATTTTTATTCTTCCACAGACCAACTGCGAGACCAGCAAGGAAGGCTGCACCTAATGCTGTCGTTTCACTACTTGTCGGCCTTTCGACTTCTACCCCTAAGAGATCGCTTTGAAATTGCATAAGAAAATTATTCATTGAAGCCCCGCCATCAACACGCAATTTCTTCAACGTTAGCTCTGAATCTTCCTCCATAACACTTAAGACATCTTTTGTTTGGTACGCTAACGATTCAAGCGTTGCCCGAATAAAATGTTCCTTCGTCGTGCCTCTTGTAATACCGAAAACAGCACCACGAACATCCGGATCCCAATACGGAGTGCCGAGTCCGACGAAGGCAGGTACAACATAGACCCCTTCAGTTGAGGAAACTTTTTGTGCATAGGTCTCACTCTCCTTTGAATCGTGGAACAACTGCATGCCATCACGCAACCATTGAATGGCTGAACCGGCAACGAAGATGCTCCCTTCCAAAGCATAGGTTAGTTCACCATTCACTCCCCATGCAATCGTTGTTAACAATCCTTGCTTTGAATTGACCGCTTGGTTGCCTGTATTCATTAACATAAAACAACCGGTTCCATACGTATTTTTCACCATGCCCTGCTCGAAACAGGCTTGTCCGAACAGCGCTGCTTGCTGATCACCAGCTATACCTGAAATAGGAATCTGCGCACTGAAGAAGTGGTCATCCATTGTTTTTGCATAGATCTCAGATGATGAGCGTACCTCAGGCATCATCGTCATTGGGATATCAAGAATCTCAAGTAATTCTTCATCCCACTTCAATTCACGGATGTTATACAAAAGTGTCCGCGAAGCGTTAGAGTAATCCGTAACATGTGCGGTTCCACCAGACAATTTCCAGACCAGCCACGTATCAATCGTTCCAAAAAGCAATTCACCTTTTCGAGCCTTCTCTCGCGCACCTTCCACATGATCCAAAATCCACTTAATTTTAGTTCCGGAAAAATAAGGATCTAATACCAATCCTGTTTTTGACCGAAAGAGATCTTCATAACCTGCGTTCTTTAATCCATTACAAATTGTTGCTGTCTGTCTTGATTGCCAAACAATGGCGTTATAAATGGGCCGACCCGTAAATCGATCCCAAATCACTGTGGTCTCTCTCTGATTCGCAATGCCAATTGCTGCAACATCTTTTGAATCAACAGTGCCGGCAAGTAAGGATTCGGTTATTACCGATATGCTCGATTCCAAAATCTCATTGGCATCTTGTTCTACCCAGCCCGGCTGCGGAAAAATCTGAGTAATCGTCTTCTGCGCACTATGTACGATCTTGCCGTATTCATCGAAAATCATTGAACGAACACTGGTTGTTCCTTCGTCCAATGCCAAAATATATCTCCCCATAACACAATCCTCTCTCATTAGATAATGCAGCAGACATAAACATATATTATACATCAATCACTAATTGATCCTAGAATAATTTGAAAAATACTTGGTTCATGAACAATAATCGTTAACTAGATTTTTTCCAATGCAAAAAAGCAGCAATAATCGCTGCTTTTTGCCGGATAAAGGAGGATGGAAGAGGGTTAGTCGCCATTATACCGGTTTGGCTTATTATCCATTTGATACGGAGAGCGAATAAGCAAAGACACAGGCTCAAGCCCTTTAATACCGAAAATCACCAGTTTAGCGGTTGGTATCCATTCGTTAATGAACTCATCATCTTTAACGGGTCAATTGTTGGTGTACATTGACAGCGTTATTTAACTTTAAAAGATTGAGTTAATATGGTCCAACACAAGAAATACCTGAGATCTCTCATTCTGAGCCTGAATCCTGATCTGCTTTATCGCTCCCCGTAAAATGATCATAACCCGATCCTTGCTGAATTGCAAAAAGGAATTTTTCATAATATAACGCTTACATCGAAGTGACCATTAATAATAGCCCTACAAAGAATTAGATTTTACTCAATTTTTTCACATTTTGTCCTTTTTTGTTTTTTTTTCAAATTGCTTCACCTGATTGATAAGAAGCAATGCGAACAAGTCATAGCCGCTCGATGAAAGATGAAGACCATCTTCTAGAAGAAGCTGCGAGAGATTATTGTGTTCACTCATTTGTCGATTAAGATCGACAAGCGCTACATTCATTGACCTAGCGATTTTGCGAACACTCGTTGCGTACTGATTAATGCATGTATTTTTTCTTTTCCCCTCTTGTTTCATTTCGATCACCGGCGGTGGCGTAACCAAAAGGCAACGATTGGGGTGAATTCGCTCGATAAAAGTAATTAAATTCTCCTGAAATTCCTCCACGGGAATGCCTTTATGGAATGAGGCATCGTTTGACCCAAATAAAATGATGGTCATCCTCGAGGATGCAATCGGTAATTTTTGAAGACGATGACGTGCCTGTCGTGTCGTCTCACCAGGAACTCCTGCATTAACGACCCGACAATTCAGTCCTTGTTCCAAACGCTCGGTCAATGCTCGTGTTTCCTGGGTACCGTTCCACCCTGCTGTTATACTATCACCGAAACAAATGATTTGCTGCATGAAAAAAGGCATCTCCTTAATTATTTGGCCATGAACGTTATTTATCAAAAGGGATCAGCGTTGACCTTTGCTTATCTATTTCGATACACTTGGAGTAGTAGCTACTCTTACTTATCACATAAACCCTTATGGCTTCATTTCCAGTCTACTGCGCATACTTAGATACAGAGGATAATGAAGCTCATTTTGTAACCCTTTTCTTCTCTCAATAATAGTACCACGAAAGGAGCAAATAAATGAATATCAAGGAAACGGATTTGCCTGGAATCGGTAAAAAATTCGTGTTAACAACGCGTGATGATGAGCAAGTAGTCGTCATTATTCACGACGACGGACGGAGAGATGTCTATCATTATGACATGAGTGATCCGGATGAATGCATCTCATCCGTTAGTTTTACCGACTCAGAAGCTCGTCAATTCGCATCCATACTCGGTGGGCTGACTTATAAACCGAAAGCAATGGAAAGTGTGGAAGTTGCATTAAATGACTTAATCATTGACTGGTATAAAGTACTCACGGATACACCTATTGTCGGGAAAACCATTGGTGAAGTCGGCATGCGACAAAATTATAAGATTAATGTCATTGGCATCATTCGTAAAGACCAAACCAAACAATTAAATCCAGGTGTCGATTCCAAGTTTCTCGTTGGCGATACAATTGTTGTTTCCGGTGAACGTGTCCATTTAAAACGTGCATTCAGCGAACTTTTTTCACGGGGAAAGGAGGAATAAATGGATCATCTCGTCTTTGAAGTTGGTACCGCTCTTGTCCTTGTTGCACTTGCGGCATTGATCGCAAATAGACTCAATTTTTCAATTATTCCATTTCTCATCCTCGTCGGAATGATTGTCGGTCCCCATGCACCACAATTTGGCGTCATTAACCTTAAATTTATCCACAGTGCTGAGCTGATTCATTTTCTCGGACGGATCGGCATTTTGTTTTTACTTTTCTACCTTGGTCTTGAATTTTCAACGAGCAAATTGATTCGCTCCGGAAAATCAATACTGGTCGGCGGTTCCATTTATATCGGTATTAACTTAACGATTGGCCTTCTCTATCCCATTCTCCTTGGTTTTCCAATAAAGGAAACATTAATCATTGCGGGCATCATTACCGTTTCTTCAAGTGCGATTGTTGCCAAAGTTCTTGTTGATCTTAGGCGAACCGGAAATGCCGAAACTGAGTTGATCCTGGGCATTATCATGTTCGAAGATATTTTTCTCGCTGTCTATCTTTCCGCGGTATCCGGATTTGTCCTGGGTAAGGCACAGTCACTCATCGGTACACTGCTCTCGATTGCACTCTCTCTTGGCTATATGTTACTTTTTTTCATTATTGCACGAAAAGCAGCACCAATCTTGAACAAATTGTTGAAAATCAAGTCCGATGAAGTATTTATCATTGTCATTTTCGCAACACTCTTCTTCATCGCCGGTTTTTCTGAAACCATTCACGTTGCAGAAGCTATTGGCGCATTGCTCTTGGGTCTAGTCTTTTCTGAAACGGATCAAGCAGAACGGATGGAGCATTTGGTCATTCCCTTTAGAAATTTCTTTGGTGCCATTTTCTTTTTCAGTTTCGGCTTAAGTATCGACCCAACGAAGCTTGGTGGTGCCTTATGGATGACCTTAGGTGCTGTACTTGTCACCATCATTGGAAATTTCGTTGCAGGTCTTGTTGCCGGAAAGTTCGCCGGTCTCTCCTATAAATCATCAACGAATATCGGATTGACGATCGTTTCACGCGGTGAGTTTTCGATCATTATGGCAAATTTGGGGATAGCCGGCGGTCTGATGCCGATATTACAGCCTTTCTCTGCACTGTACGTGCTGATCCTTGCTATACTTGGCCCAATTTTAACCAAAGAATCCAAGCGTATTTTTCAAATCTTAAATAGTCTTTTTAAGTGGCAAAAAGATACATCGACCATCGGACGCCAAACAAAGTCCCGCCGCTAACAGACAACGCTATTTACTCTGCCTTCACAAAAAGATGTTGACAACCATTGTTCTCTTTTATTCAAACACGCTCATGCCGAATCTTTTGATTCTTCTCGTTTATTTTATTTATAATAAATAAGAATAAGAATTCATTCAGAGAGGCGATCTATGTTGGAAAGAACAAAAATTCAAGGTCTGACGATACAACCAACTCGAGTAGCTCTCGGCACATGGGCAATTGGAGGCTGGATGTGGGGAGGATCCAATGATCAAGAATCGATACGTACGATTCACGAAGCGCTTGATCAGGGGATCAATACCATTGATACTGCCCCAGCCTATGGACAGGGACATGCCGAATCCATCGTTGGCGAAGCGCTTAAACAATATGGACACAGAGATCAAGTTGTTCTCGCAACAAAAGTAGGTCTCGACTGGATCGGCCAAGATGTGTTTCGTAATGGTTCAAAGCAACGAATCATTAAGGAAGTGGACGATTCACTGAAACGACTTCAAACGGATTATATTGATATTTATCAAGTACATTGGCCTGATCCACTGGTGCCTATCGAAGAAACTGCTGAAGCAATGGGCACCTTGTATAAGCAAGGGAAAATCAAAGCAATTGGTGTCAGCAATTTCACTGTCCAACAGTTGAAAGACTTTATCCGAGTTGCGCCTATTCATACCGTACAGCCTCCTTATAATCTCTTTGAACGTGACATTGAGGACGATCTATTACCCTTTGCAAAAGAACATCATATCGTTGCACTTTGTTACGGCAGCCTTTGTCGTGGTCTTCTTGGTGGTACGATGACCGCCGACCGCAAATTTACTGGTGACGATCTGCGCTTATCGGATCCAAAGTTTCAAGCACCACATTTTTCACATTATCTTGCTGCAGTTCAAGAATTGGAGAAACTTGCGAAGGAACGTTATGGTAAATCAATTCGCGCCTTGGCCGTACGCTGGATCCTTGACAAAACAGAAAACGGAATAGCCTTGTGGGGCGCTCGTCATCCAGCTCAGATTTCAGATGTATCAGAAATTGACGGTTTTCATCTTGACCAACAGACATTATCAGAAATTGATCACTTATTGTTAAGGCATATTCCTCACTCAATTGGTACTGAATTCATGGCGCCGCCGGTACGTGATCATGCATAACGTTTATCCTAGTTAACCTATTTCCTAATGTATTATCCGGCGTTCTTCTTATACAGTTGCCGGACTACATATAGTCTGACTATGTACGAGTAGAACACATAAAGAGGTGGCTCCACATTGGAATCAACAGAACAAATAGATCTTCTTAATAAGCAAAAGCACAAAGGATTAAAAGTTTATCAATACGTCATTCGCGCGTTACTCATCGCAATTGGCGTCACATTTGAAGCGATCGCACTTGAAACTTTTCTCGTGCCAAATAAGATCATCGATGGTGGGGTCGTTGGTGTTTCAATTATGATGGCGCATCTTTCAGGTTTCCCGATCGGTATTTTTCTCATTATCATTAATATCCCCTTCTTTATTATTGGGTACAAACAAATGGGGAAAACGTTCACGATTACATCTGCCTGCGGTGTTACGCTTCTAGCCTTCCTGACTAGTCTCTTCACACCGATTCCACGTTTCACTGATGACCTTCTTCTAGCAGCCGTCTTCGGAGGCATTATCATGGGGATTGGCGTTGGCTTGGTTATTCGTAATGGTGGATCCTCAGATGGCACAGAAATTCTAGCAGTACTCTTCAATCAGAAAACACCGTTCTCCGTGGGAGAAATTGTATTATTCGTGAATATATTCATTCTCGGATCCGCAGGATTTGTCTTCGGATGGAACTACGCGATGTATTCGTTAATTGCCTATTTCGTTGCTTTTAAAATGATTGATATAACGAGTGAAGGACTCGAATCTTCAAAGGCAGTATGGATCATCAGCGATCAGCATGAAGAGATTGGCGATGCGCTAAATGATCGGTTGGGACGTGGTGTCACCTATTTGAATGGTGAAGGGGCTTATACCGGAAATAATAAGAATGTTATTTTCACGGTCATTAGCCGTCTAGAAGAGGCAAAAGTGAAGAATATTGTTGATTCAATTGATAAAAGTGCTTTTCTAGCTATTAGTGATATTCATGATGTTAAAGGCGGACGATTCAAAAAAAGAAGCATCCACTAATTACAGCAGATGCACTCATTCCGTTACATTCAATTTTTCTAAGATTATCGAAGTCCACTGCGTGCGGCTTCGATTTTTCTTTCTCTTTTTTTCACTAAAATCTCCGAAGCGACTACCCAACCGGCATTCAGGAAGAGTAACAAACTTGTCGAGAAGAACACATAGTGGATACCAAACGTTGCCGCCACATGTGCGCCAAGCAATGAACCGCCTAATGTACCAAGAAACTGCGCCGATTGATTGTATCCAAACAGTTGACCGGTTATGGAAGCAGGTGCCATTTTCTTGACAATTGTGTTGATCGCCGGCAGTATTCCCGCTGTTGCAAGTCCCAACATAAAGCGAAGAACTGTCAGTTGCCAAGCATTGGTAACAAAAGCCTGCGGTATAAATACAACACCAGTAAAAATTAATGAGTAGATTAAAATGCGTCGTGGTCCGATCTTATCTGATAGTTTTCCAAGGAATGGTGCAGAAAGAACACTTGCAAGACCTGCGGCAGCCACGACAATGCCCGACATCAATTCAAGATGTGCGGAACTTTGCGAGAGCATCTTAACATAAACGGTAATAATCGGTTGAATCGACATATTTGCGAGTTGAACCATAAAAGTTGTAAGAAACATCGCCAGAAATAAACCTACATGTGGTGTCATTTCCCAGACCTGCTTCAAAGACGGTGCTTTCTTCTTGGTAACGACTACTTTTTCATTGACAAAGAAGTAGGATGCCAGAAATGCGCAAAGCAGCAAAATACTCGTATCAATAAAAACGAAACGCATGCCCATGTATTCGGCAAGCATTCCACCAATTAAAGGGCCAACAAGCGAACCGCTGATTCCCCCTGTTGAAAGCATACCAAGAGCCCATCCTGAATGTGTCTTTGGTGTTTGTGTTGCAACGAGAATGATCGAGGCCGGAATATATCCGGACACAATGCCCATAATCAGACGAAGGCCAAAGAGCTGGTAAACGTTCTGAGCGAATGCCATTGCAAGTATTATGAGACTCATGCCTAGACTCGCACGAAGTAACATCGGTTTTCGTCCGTATTTATCAGCGAGTCGCCCCCAAAGCGGAGAAACGATTGCGGACACCAGAAATGTGCCTCCGAAAACCAGACCTGCCCAGCTCTCAATTTGTGCCGTATCTGTGATTCCCAGTTTTTCAATATAGAGCGGCAGGAACGGTATAATCTGACTCATTCCTGCTGCTGTTGCGAAAGATCCGAACCAGACAACATATAAATTTTTCTTCCAAAGTGGTAAAGTCAACGAACACACCTTACTTTTCAATAAATACATTCCGATAGAAAAAGCGCCAATTCCAAGGCGCTCTCTTTCCATACTCTATATTAGTCGGTATTGCTCATTAAAACCAATATCTATATTATTATAAATGAATAGCTTCAAAACTATGAGAGATCATCTTACACCGAAACCATATAGCCTTATTCCAATACAGCTGTTGGTTGATCAAACATCTTAGGAGGCTTCCCTCATGGAATTGCTTCAGCTCCAATATTTTCAGACTGTTGCCCGATTTGAACACATGACTAAGGCTGCGGAAGAGTTATCGATCGCACAGCCATCCCTAAGCCAAACCATTAAGCGACTGGAAGATGAACTTGGCGTTCCTTTGTTTGATCGTAAAGGTCGTAGAATTAAACTGAACCGCTACGGACGGATCTTTCTGGAGAAAGTAGAGCTCGCTTTCTCTGTCATCCAGGAAGGAAAGCAAGAAGTTATTGATCTTGCAAAACTAAATGAAGACAGTATTTCAATGGCTGTTATGCGAACGCCCATTGTTCCTGATTTACTAGGTAGTTTCCGTAAAAAACATCCATTTGTACGGTTTAGAGTCAAGCAAATTTCAAGAACGACAATCCAGCACCAATTGGAGAATGGAGAGATTGATCTATGCATTACCCCTTATCCATTGGAACAATTGAGACCGATCCGTTCCCGCCTATTGATGAACGACGAGATCTACCTGGTTGTCCCAAAAAACCATGCACTGGCATCAAGAAAGTCAGTTGATCTCCAAGATATTGCACATGAACCCTTTGTACTTAAGGCAAATGGTGCATTCAGAGAAATGACGGATCACTTCTGCCAAATGTCAGGTTTCCAACCAGACATTGCTTTTGAAGTTGACGATTCATTATCGATCCGCGGACTGGTTTCAGAAGGTCTGGGTGTAGCATTCTTTTCTTCGCTAACCTTAAGAACCGTAAAAGATACATCAATTGTTCCGCTCCAGATCAGTCATCCAAACTGCCACCGAACCATCAGTCTGGTCTGGAATGAAGATCGCTACCATTCGACCATCGTCGAAGATTTTTATCGTTTCATCATTCATTACTTTGACCAGCTTAATCATGATGAGCGCAGTATTTGATCATGTAAAGGCAAAGTCAGAATAAGTTATACTGCCTGATTTTGGTGATGCTGCTTTATATATTTTCTTTGGCTCAACCGTCCAAGATAGAGTACGGCAACCATAATAATGATGACCACCGGCCACTCTGTCCAAGTCGTCAACTCGCCAAGCCAATTCTTTACAAGGGGTTCTGCAAACAGCATCTTTCCTGCAGTCATCGCCAGAATAGCAGAACCTACATAGATTAGCCAAGAATAACGATCCATCAGTTTCAGGATAATTGCACTTCCGCCCATTAATAATGGAATACTGATGAACAGTCCGAAAATAACAAGCAGCGGATCATTTTGAGCAGCACCAGCAACAGCAAGTACGTTATCCAATCCCATCAAAGCGTCTGCAACAACGATCGTCTGCACTGCAGCCCATAGACTCGTTTGCGCCTTAACCTCTTTTTTCTCTGCATCTGATTGAGATGGACGAAGCAAACGGTATGCAATCCAAATAAGTAAAAGACCGCCTATAAAATGAAGTCCTGGCACCATCAATAAATAAACCACAAGAATCGTGCATAGTGCACGCAAGAGTACTGCGCCGATGGTACCATAAAGAATAGCTCGTCCACGTTGATTTTCGGGTAAGCGACGAGCAGCCATTGCAATAACCACCGCATTATCTCCTGCCAAAAACAAATCAATGCCGACAATGATTACAAGTGATGACCAAAAGGCCATAGTAAAAAGTTCCATAAAATGATAAACCTCCTATGAAATTCAACAACTCTATCAGTAATAAGAAAAAGCCGGTAACGACCGGCATCAATAGCGCGTTCTTATGCGCGATTCAATCGCAAAAAAATGGATTAGTCACCCATGACTGTATTCCTTGTCTCATTGACTTGATGTTGTGACTTCCAGCCAAAGAACAGTACGCCAACAATAATTAATGCAATACATGGCCATTTTATCCAAGCAAATCCCGCCACAAAGTCATATATTAAATGATCAGCAAAGACCATTTTTCCAGCGGTGAATGCGAGAATTCCTGAACCTGCATGAGTGATCCAATGATAACGGTCAACCAGTTTCAAAAATAATGTGCTACCGCCCATAACAAGCGGAATACTAATCAACAGACCGAGAATAACGAGTAAATAGTTACCTGATGCTGCCCCACCTATTGCCAAAACATTATCAAGGCCCATCAATGCATCAGCAGTGATAATTGTGCGAATTGCAGCACCCAAGCTTGTTTTTGCTGCAATATGCTTACTCTCTTTATGATCTTTGAGCAATTTATAGGCAATCCAAATCAGCAATAAACCACCAATCAAATGCAGTCCAGGTACTTTAAGCAACCAGACAACCGCAAGTGTCGCCACCGCACGAATCACAACCGCTCCAAGTGTTCCGTACAAGACCGCACGCTTTCGCTGTTTCTCCTCGAGTCGCGCCGCCGCAAGCGCAATGACAATCGCGTTATCCCCCGCAAGAATCAGGTCAATACCCACGATAATAAGCAACGAGGTCAAGAAATCAAGCGATAAGAACTCCATTCAATCATCCTCCTCAGTATTGATCTTCATTTTTTGCACCCTTCATGCCAACAAAAAACAGCCCTCCCGACGTTAATCAGAAAGGCTGCGTGTACTAAAAAAACCTTTGCCCTTTTGATCCGTCCAAGGCAAAGGTCTCGCCAACAGCTTAAAAGCTGCCAGAGAAGCCGGGGATCTCTCCCGTAGTGACGACTTTACTCTGATGGCTACTCCCCTTTTACGAGGCTAATTCACTTGTTACTCATATTATATTATTAGACTATTATTCTGTCAATGTCAGCGAATCATTATTCGTTAAATAAATGATTTTGATAAGCATAGATCGCCGCCTGAGTACGATCTGCAACCTCTAGCTTGCTTAAAATGCTACTCACATGTGTTTTCACCGTTTTAATTCCTATGAATAATGTAGTTGCGATCTCAGAATTATTTTTCCCTTCAGCAATCAGTTTCAATACTTCTTTTTCGCGGACTGTCAGACGATCAAACGGTTCCGGATGTTTATGCAACCCTGCCACTAATTTTTGTGCGACTTTACCATCAATAACCGTCTTTCCATAATGCGCTTTTTGTATCGCTCGTATGATTTCTTCTGAAGATGCGGTCTTCAGTAAATAACTCATTGCACCCGATTCAAGCGCAGGGAAAACTTGTTCATCGTCATAAAAACTGGTAAGTATAATAATTTTCTTACTCGGATCTTTGCTAAGAATCTGCTTTGTCGCATCAATTCCATCGCCATCCTCCATAATGAGATCCATCAGAATGACTTCTGGTTTGAGCGTCTCAAATACACGAACGGCTTCATTGCCACTCGATGCTTCTCCAACAATTTCAATTTCACTTTCAGTAGAAAGATAGGCCGTTAATCCCTTCCTGACCATATCATGGTCATCAACAATCATCACTTTAATGTTCTCATTCACGTTCATCCGCCTCCAGATTAATGGGTACGCGTATATGCACAGAAGTGCCTTCACCCTCATGAGTCGTCAGCATAAAGTGCCCGCCCATCTCTTCTGCGCGTTCCTTCATCGTTTTTAATCCATAGGATGCGACTTTTTCTTGTTTTGGATCGAATCCTTGTCCATTATCGAAAATAGTGAGCGATACAAGTTGATCTTTGACATGCAAAGAAAGCGTAACTTTTGTCGCTTCTGAATGTCTAAGTGCATTGGAAAGTGCCTCCTGGCTGAGCCGAAACAAATGGTTTTCAATGCCCTTTGAAAGTCCGGAGATCGGATCGATTGATGCCTCAAAATGGATCATTGTCTTGCCGTCCAATTCTCGGATCAATCGTGCAAGTCCTTTATCGAGCGATTCATTATTCAAACGAACCGGACGCAAATGCAAGAGCAAAGCGCGCATCTCTCCCTGTGCTTTTCGAGCGATATCTGAAACATCAGCGATATTTTCAGCCGCAATTTCAGGATGCGTGTGAATCGTTTTTTCTGCTGCTGATGCCAACATTGAGAGCGCAAACAGTTGCTGACTGACCGCATCATGCAGATCTCTAGCTAACCGCTGCCTTTCCTCTGTTACTGCTTCATTCTTAATTTTTACATTCATCTGCGTATTTTCATCGACAAGTCTCTGGAGCGACTTAACTTGGGTATCAATTTTGTCTGCCAATTCATTCAAAGACTGTTCGACTCGACCGATCGCCCCGACGTTCGCTAGGTTCATTCTTGCTGATAATTTACCAGAAGACAAAGTCTTGATGAACAAATCAATGGTGTCTAAGTGATCAATCAACATTCGGTAATCCTTGATCAACGCATTTGTCTCGATGACAAATTGAATCAGAAAACTGAATACGAATACAAGACTGCTTAACAAAAGCGCATGATCGGACGGTACAAACAAAAAGTAAATCTGAAGCAAGGCAAAGAGCAACAATGCTGAGAAAAAACTATGTCGCAGCTGAAATCTCGCTGTATTGATTCGATAGTTATGCATCGATCACACCTGCACAATTCTTAAATCAATAACTTGAAAGTCAAAATCAAAATCAATTCTGCGTGTAGCTTCGTCATAATTTGACGTTTGGTAGTCCACATGTTTCAAAAGGCCGTTCTGGTTATTCTGTCTAATTTTCACATCACCGACTTTTGCTCTAACCGATACACGATACGCAAGATCTTCAGGCATGGTAATTTTAATATTGCCCACCCAACCCGAGAGCGTGATCGGAATTGTCTCTTCCGGGATAAATGCTTTCGTAAAGTCAAAAGTATAATCACCGATTCGCACCCGCTCGTTCAGCGGTTTCACCATCCAGTTTTCATGCTTGTAGGTTGAATCACTTACAAAGGAATAGCTTTCATTTTTCTCATGATCCTGTTCGTTCCCCTCTTGATCGTTCCAAACAAAATCCACACGAGCCTTTCTATGCTTTCGATGCCTTTCATGCGAACGTTGCATTCGAGATCCGATGTCACTGGTTACGGAAACATACGAATGATTTCCAAAGAGCATACCAAATCCAAAGTAGATAATCAGATAGGGCCATAGTTTCCAAAAATCTGGCCAACCAAAATCAATAATGCTTGCCTGTCCCGCCAACAACAAACCTCCATAAATTAAAAAAAACAGTCCCCAAAAGAAGTGTGGCTTTTTTCGATCAATAAGCGGCGCAATAATGAGCAGAAAACCAAATAACAGTACAAAAAAAGACAAATACCCGCTAAAAATCGACATTATTCCCTGGGAAATAAGATTAAGACTATCGAGTAACCAATAAACACCAAGTATGACGATTGCTAAAGCAACAAAGATTTTGCCCAAGCGCATCATTCTCATCCTTTCTATCATAAAAAAACTTTACGTAGTTAATCATTGTATATTTTTACTATACAGAGAGACTGCGTTCATTACCATAGACTAGAATCGGTTTTTAGCTCCGCCTCAAGTCGGAGCTATTTGTGTACGAATTATAAAAAACGCATGACGTGAAGGCTTCTGATGCACACTTTTTGCTCCTTAGGTTTAAAATAAAAACTGTAAGGGTACCTTTATATTAAAGTTGCCTGCGGAGAAATCTCGGTGGT
The DNA here is from genome assembly GCF_024125425.1 of Sporolactobacillus kofuensis. Classification (GTDB taxonomy): domain Bacteria; phylum Bacillota; class Bacilli; order Bacillales; family Sporolactobacillaceae; genus Sporolactobacillus; species Sporolactobacillus kofuensis. Next base: position 3,988 of record NZ_JAMXWN010000007.1, on the reverse strand, counting down.
TTAACAGCGAGATGCATTCGTACGCTCGGCAACCTTATTTATTGACGAAGGCGATCATACGTTCTACAATTAGTATGAAAACAAGAGCTCACGATGCTATGTCTTTTGAAAGGGTGGTTCACATGGATAAAAAAGTCCAAGCATTAATTGACGGGTTAAACAAAGATCTTGCAGGAGAATACTCTGCTGTCATTCAGTACAATTATTATGCAACAACGGTATCCGGCTTGAATTACCAAATTCTCAAACCGTTCTTTGAAGAAGAAATACCTGACGAATTAAGTCATGCGGCTTATCTTTCTGAAAAAATTGCAAACCTTGGCGGTGAACCAACAACGATTCCGGCACCTGTTGCCAAAGTCACTGATGCAAAGGCAATGCTCGAAGGTGCACGTCAGGCTGAAGCCGATACGCTGGAAAATTATCAAGAACGGCGCAGCCAGGCCCAAGAACTTGGAATGATTGAACTGGTTGTTAAACTTGAAGATATGATCGCTGATGAACAAAATCATCTAGAAAAACTAACCAAGACTCTGAAGGACCCGGTTTTCGCATAAGAGAAATCGATTGATACACACAAAAGTTTCTAAGTACAATAAAATCCGAAGTGAAGGTAACCTCTTCGCTTCGGATTTTTTGCTTTTATTTTTCAACTGTAATTCGTCTTTTTGTATAGACCCGAGCAAAAAGCCAACTTACTGCACTACTTAAGGCGAAAAAAAACACAAAGCTCGTCAGTGATCGGGCCCCTAGTGCCGCAGCAAAACTAAGAACGAGACTCTGACCTAATAAGAGGTTAAAGATTATCGCAACAAATGGTTGCCGTTTATTGGATTCTTGAATCGGATAGAGTCCAGTTAAAGCTTGTGGAAACGGGTGATCCCATAATGGTAACAGTTGCAATCCGGTGAGATAAATAATCGAGATGACCACGAATACAGAGGCATAGCCGATGTTCAGAAAGTACCCAATCAGCGCACCAATTACGGATAGACGGACATACATTCCCAAGTAGTCATCTGAACGAATGAATGTTTTGATGAAGAGTTGTGCGAACACTTCATCTTCATCAAAGCGGCGAATCGGAAATAAACGGCTAACTAAGCGATGCGGATGCATCTGCCTTCTCAAACGCGGCACATCTGTGAACAAGTTAGCAAATCGAAGAAATTGCATCGCTTGACGATCATCACTTTCCAGAACACGATACCAGTTAAGGAGCGAATGCCCAGCTTGTCTATAAAATAAGAACACCGTTGCCAGCAGCATCACAAGGATACAAACGATCATGACCAACCAAGATTGATGACTAAGCACAAAGTAAATAAAAAAGAAGGTTAACCCAGTCCGCAGCAGCTGAACCGGAAGAATATCTTCAATAAATTGTTCCTGCCAAGAGCAATTAATATTCCAAGCTTTCACTGCAATGAGTGCAGCTGTTTCCACGATGAAGGCATCAGCTCCAGAACCGGTGGATTGAAGATACAGAGGATAACTGATCATCCATATGAGGAACAAGAACACGCTTTGCACCATGAAGCTATATACCCGGCTTTTTCTAAAATAGCTCTTTAACTCTGATTCAATTGGAAGCAGAAATACTGAATCTGCCCGCTGAAAGAAAGTACGAATTGGTGCATGCGCGCAAAACAAGGTCAGCACCACACTGATTATCAGTACTCCCGGAAAATGTGAAGGAAGCACGTCCAGCCATTTTTTATAATAAAATCCACCAATAAGGATCATCGCGTAAATAAAGAACATTAACCCACTATTTCTGCCAATCAGATTCCAATAACGAAGCTGCATCTGAAAATTGTCATGAAATCTTTTCTGCCAAAGTTTGTTTAACTCAACCATTTGGTTTCGCCCCTAGCCACTGCAACATAAATTTCATGAAGGCTGGCTTTTGAATCGCCAAATCTACTCCGAATCTTGTCCAGTGTTCCCTCAATAGCAATACGTCCTTCATGCAAGATAATAAATCGATCACAATACTGTTCCGCAGTCGCCAGTACATGTGTGGACATCAAAATGGATGCCCCTGATTTTTTCATCTCTGTCATCAAATCAAGAAGAGACTGAATGCCGATCGGATCCAGTCCAACAAACGGTTCATCAACAATATACAAGTCAGGGCGAACCAGGAACGCACACATGATCATGACTTTCTGGCGCATACCTTTTGAGAAATGGATCGGAAACCACCGCCTCTTCTTCTCTAAATGAAAAAGCTGGAGAAGACGCTCGCTGCGTTCTTCATACGTCTTTTTATCCAGATGATAAGCCATTGCAGTCATTTGCAAATGTTCATCGAGTGTCAGCTGTTCATAGAGTTCCGGTAATTCCGGTACATAAGCAATTTTCTGTCGGTATGAAATCTTATCCTCCTGAATCGTTTTTTCCCTAAGCCGAATCTCTCCTGAAAAAGGTGTTAATAACCCGAGAATCTGTTTAATTGTCGTACTTTTCCCTGCTCCATTTAATCCGACTAAACCAACAAGTTCCCCTTCTTTAATTTCAAAAGAAACATCATGAAGAACCGGTCGCTGACGTGAATAGCCGCCGTTCAATTGTTTTACAGATAAAACTGTATCCATAATCATTTCCTCTTTCATCTTTTACTCGTTGCAATGCCTTACATACGTACTTTGATTTTTCTCACGTACTCTTTTACTTCAAGATAAACAATTTCTACCTATCCCTTTATTTTACTGAATCTGATCTTGGAAAGCCAATAACGAAGCCATGAATGCGAATAAAATGAATCCTTTATGAAACCGTTACATTTTATGCTAAAATAAGACAAAAACGTATAGAGGAAGGATGACCATACATGTGTGAAGCAACGGATTGCATTTTCTGCAAAATCATTAATGGCGAAATACCAAGTGCGAAAATTTATGAAGATGATGATGTGTTCGCCTTTCTCGATCTGAGTCAGGTAACAAAAGGCCACACGCTCGTAATACCGAAGGTGCATCAAAAGGATATTTTTAATCTTAAGCCGGAAATTGCTGAGAAATTATTTAGTAAAGTTCCGATGATCGCCAAGGCGATTCAGAATGCCTTCCATCCAGTGGGTATGAACTTATTAAATAACAACAGTGAATTAGCTGGGCAAAGTGTCTTCCACTACCATCTTCATCTTATTCCGCGCTATGGTAAGGAGGATACCTTTTCATTCAGTTTCCAATCACATGCAGATGACTATTCAAATGAATCACGGGCCGAAATAGCCAAAGCAATCGCTGATGAACTCAACTCAAAAAAATAATTAATCAAAAGTTTCAATAATAAGAATTGCATTTTCTTCATAACGCGTGTATATTATGAATACACCTTGCAGCAGGCCACTGGGGCACTGTTGGAGGTACTATTAGCTTAGATGAGGAGAGATCAGTGTGAAACTTAAGAATTTGATTGTTGTTGCTCTATTACTTGCAATTGGGACCGTGCTCCATGCATTGTTTCCAGGAATTATTTTTGGAATGAAATCTGATTTATCACTGGTTATGCTATTCTTAGCGCTTTACTTTTTTGCTGACATTAAGACATTTCTTGTCATTGGACTTGTCGATGGGATTCTCGCAGGATTAACAACGACACTTCCTGGTGGATTTATTCCAAATGTCGTTGATAAATTAGTGACCTCAACAGTTGTGTTCTTTGTCTTTTACTTATTTGCTCATTACTTCTCCACAAAAGGAAAGTATATTTTCGGCGTAGTATTAGCAGGTCTTGGCACTGTACTGAGTGGAACGATCTTTTTAACTGTGGCAATAATGGTAACTAATTTACCAGCAGCAATGTTTGTCACAATGTTTGTGAGCATGGTGTTACCAACTGCACTCGTCAATGCGATCTTACTTGCGGTTCTCTATCCGATCATTGTTAAAATTGGTGAACGGAGTGGCTTCATTAAAATCGCTCCCAAACCTTCAATTCATTAATTGCACAGTACAAAACCCTCGTTTCAAAACTGAAA
>NZ_JAMXWN010000006.1 GCF_024125425.1 Sporolactobacillus kofuensis | reverse complement strand
TCGCTCTTTTCTTGATTTCGAAGTAGCCGATGATCAGTGCATTGAAGAGGACGATCATGGCTACAAGCAGGGTTACTTCAAATGAGATGCTATTCCCAAGCGAGATCGTTGATCGTAATGCATCAATGACGTAGGTCATCGGCAAGTACGGATGAATCGTCTCGAAGAATGCATTGGATAATTGGATCGGGTACGTACCTGCTGAACCGCCAAGCTGTAAGACGAGCAGGATCAGCATGAGGAACGTTCCGACTCGGTCAAGGAGCAAGGTGAACAAGGTGATCATGGCCATGAACGCGAGTGCGGTCAGAATTAGGACCATGAGTGTCTTGATTGGTGCGAGCGGCGTGAGCTTATTGACCGCGAGAATCAGAATGTACATGATGATCGATTGCAGGACGGCGATTGAGCTCATCACCGACATTTTACTTGCCCACCAAGATAGGCTGTTCTTCGGATATTTGCTTGGTTTGTAGCTCTCATAGAGCAAGTTCAGGACAAGCGCGCCGATGAACAGGCCGATCGCCATCATGTAAGGCGACATGCCGGTACCATTATTGGCAACCTTAGCCGTCTCAATTTGCTTGCCGTTTACCGGAGTGGCCATCATCCGATACGTGTTGGTATTCGGATGGATGCTCGTAATCTTGTTTCCACCATCTGCGAGTTTTGTTGCGAGTGTCTGGTTGCCGTCTGATAATTTCTTTAATCCGTCGGCGAGTTTTCCGGAACCGTCGGTCAGTTTCTGTGATCCTTGATGGATTTGGTTCGCACCGCTCTCAAGCTGATTTGAACCGTTAATTAGAGAAGAACCGTTTGTCGCTAATTGATGTGTTCCTGTCGTTAACTGCTCGCTACCGCTGGCGAGTTGCGCGACTCCGGAGCCTAGAGAAGGCAATTGACCATTTAATTGGTTTAAGCCTGAATTCAGTGCATTAGCGCCGCTATTCAACTTGTTATTCGATGCGGTTAATTGGTTTGCGCCTGATGATAGTTGCTGACTGGCACTCGCCAATTTCGAGACACCGTTTTCGAGTTGAGGAAGCTGTTGGTTTGCTGCTTGAACTTGTGTGCTCGTTTGGTGCAAGCCGTCATTCAATTGCTGAGAGCCTGCCTGCATTTTCGAAACGGCGGTTGCGACTTGGCCGTTCTGCTGCTGGAGTGTCTGCAGGTTAGCGCCCAACTTTGTGGCTGCTGATGCTAGGGCTGCCTTGGCCGCCGGATCACTGACTTGACCAATTGCCGTCTGAAGTGCCATCATATTGCTTTGCAGCTCTTGGACTTGTTGCGCACTCTCTTTACTATTCATTTGATTGTTTAATTGCGTTAGGCCGGTATTCAACTGATCGCTGCCATTCGTCAGCTGTTGAATTCCGTTACCCAATTTTTGAGAATTAGAGACAACACTAGGTATCTGTCCATTCAATTGTTGCAAGCCATTGTTCAATGCGGTTGCGCCGCTGCCTAGCTGTGCAACACCGCCAGTATAAGTCGATAAGCCGGAGCTTAGTTGTTTGGAGCCGTCACTCAGTTTGCCTACACCGGATTGAAGCGGTGCAACATTCTTTGCGAGCGACTGGATGCCGCTGTTCAGCTTCGTCGCACCTTGATCGACTTGGTGTGCGCCGCTGACATATTTACGGATTCCTTGGCTCATCGTATGCACACCGTTCGAGAAGGTCAACGAACTGTCCGTCAATTTTTTCAGGTTATCGGTAATCGTTTTATTGCCTTTTGCGACTTGATTTGTGCCTGTAACGAGCTTGTGATTGCCCTTTGCTGCTTGATTCATGCCCTTGCCCGCATCGCCTAGTTTGTCGAACACGGTCTTCGCATAGATCCGCGTTACGTCAGCGGATACCGTATCTTTCAGCTTGGACGCTGCTGTTGCTGAGAATTTCTCACCAATGAAGCTGTGCCCGGCGCTTGTTCTATAGACGAGCTGCATTTTCTTGGGTTGTTTATCAAGCAGTGTCGTTGCATTCTTTGAGAAATTCCTCGGAATCGTCACGATCATGTAGTAATCACCGTTCGTTAAGCCTTTTTCCGCTGTGGCTTGACTCACAAAGTGAAAATCGAGTGCATCGGATTTCTTCATGCCCTTGACCATTTCATTGCCAATTGCCAATGTCTTTCCCGAGTACTTTACACGCTGATCTTGATTCACCACGGCAACGGGCAATTTATCCATTTTGCCATAGGCGTCCCAAAGAGACGATAGGAAGATCAGACCGTACAGTGTCGGAATCACCATAATCCCACAAAGGATCACAAGGAGCTTCTTATTTTTAAAAATATTTTTCCATTCATTTCTAATCATGTTTCTGCCTTTTCCTTTCTAGAGTTATTGCCCGAGCTCACTCATGATGTTTTTCCAGTCGAACATTTTCTTCTCATAATCATGACTGGTCAGCACATCGGTTAACGAGAACTGGTTCAGTTTATCCTTAAAGAGCCGCTCTGCTTCATAAAAGATATTCAACACTTCATTTTCTTTCGTGATCACTGAATCATTCGCGAAAAAAACATGTTCTGCCAAATGGAGCGGTTGGATCGCGCTTTGCTTTCCCTCAATTGCCTCGAAAATATCCAGCATCGTTATTTCTGATGGTGACTTTGCCAGTGAAAATCCGCCTTCCTTACTTGCCGAGGACTCTACTAATCCCGCAACAACCAGTCTGCGGACAATTTTCTTCAGAAAAGAATCAGAGACTTTTAGACGTTCGCTTAATACGAAGCTTTTGATCGGATCTTGATTCACCTGCGTTGCGAGCATCGCCAAGATACAAATCGCCTGTTCGACCCCACTTTTCATTTTCATTGCTGTCGCCTCCTGTCCGTGGATTAAACTGTCTATAGATATAATAAATCCATGGATATAATTTGTCCATAGATATATTTTATCTGCGGGTAAAAATTTTATCTTTATTTTTAGATTGTGAAAAAAAGAGCAACAGCTTCGCGTGGTGGACACGAGAACTGGTGCTCTTTTTGTGTGATTCAATGCATTTAGCGGCTAGCCGGTTTGACGAGTTGTCCGGATGGCCCGTGGACGATCTCGCCGTTCTTCATCACGGTTTCCCCGCGTACGATCGTTTCCACCGGCACACCTTTAATTTTCCAGCCATCATAGGCTGTGACTTTACTTTTACTGTGAAGATCGGCCGCTTTGATCACTGTTTCTTTGTCCATATCGACAATCGTGATGTCGGCGTCGGTGCCAACGTCGAGCGAGCCTTTTTGCGGAAAGATGCCAAACCGTTTGGCAGGATTCTCGGCCATCAGTGCGGTCAGCTTTTGCAGAGTCAGCTTGCCTTCATTGACTGCATTCAGCATCAGTGGTGCTATGGTTTCCGTACCCGGCATGCCGGCGGGAATTTTCCAGAGGCTGCCCGACTTTTCTTCCGGCGTGTGCGGGGCATGATCAGACGATACAATCGTGATCGTGCCGTCGTTAATCGCCTGCCACAGCGCTTGTTTGTCTTTTTCATATTTCACCGGTGGATAGATCTTCATCACTGGGCCAACCTTCGGATAATCCTCGTTGCTGAGGAACAAGTAATGCGGACAGGTCTCGGCGCTGACCGGTGCACCCTGGGCTTGAGCATGGCGAATCGCCTCGGCGCCTTCTGCGGTCGTCACGTGAAGCACATGCAGACGCGCGCCCGACGCCCTGGAAAATGAGGTCCCCATTTGGACGGTCACTTCTTCGGCAAGGTTCGGCCGGCCTTCAAGCAGTGCCTCGTAATCGGTGCGGCCCGACTTTTTCACCTGTTCGGTCAATGTCTGAATCAGGCTGCTGTCCTCACCGTGGATGGCAAGCACATTGCCGGTCTTCGCGACGTTTTGGAAAATCTCGTAGACTTCGCCATCCGACAGCGGCGGCAGCACATCATCCATGCCAGGCTCATAATTGTAGGTCAGCTGAAATGTATTCTTGTTCACGGCATAGCCCCAGAAATACTTGAAGCCGATCACACCCGCCTCATGCAGTTCCGCAAGATTGGCGTTGTTCATCGGTCCGAGCGCAATCCCCCAGAGGCCGAAATCGACATGTGCTTTCGGCGTCAAGTTCTTGACCTGCGCATGAAAGCTGGCTGCGTCACGCGTCGGCGGTGTTGTGTTCGGCATATCGAAAATTGTCGTAATCCCGCCGGCAGCCGCCGCCTGAGTTGAGGTGAAAAAGTCTTCCTTGTATGTAGGCCCTGGATCACGTGAATGCACATGCACATCAATCAGTCCCGGCAATACGTATTGACCGGTGGCATCGGTTTCTTTCTTTGCGGTGCCTTCAAGCGGTTGATCCGAGATCGCCGCGATTTTTCCATTTTTGATGTAAATAGTGGCTTTATAAAATTCGTTTGGTGTGACGATCGTTCCATTTTTGATGACGTAATCCCAATTCATGTGTCCGCCTCCATCCGATTCACTTGCTAACTAAATTATACGGGATTTCAGAGCCGATGCCAAAAGCTCGGACCAAGATGTACTTTGATTCGGAAAATCTCTTGAAACGGCAAAATGGAGTGAGACTCCATTCAGTCTCACCCCATGAATGCGGCGCCGATGATTAGCGCACCGGCAACGACAAAGGCCGGATGAACTTTCAGGCGCTGCATCAGCACGAAGCTTGCGGCACCGATTAGGATCATCGGTAGCCAGCCGGATGCCTTGTTTGAGGCGGTGAAGAAGTTCCAGGCCATCACGCCAAGCATGACCACGATGATTGGACGAATCATTAGTGTCAATCGTTTGACTTTCGGTGAATCCTTGAAGCGATACAGAATCTGCAGCAGTACGATCAATAGAATCAGCGACGGGGCGATCGTTGCGAACAACGCCACGAGTGATCCGGCTATGCCGCCGACTTGGTAGCCGATGTACCCAGCCATTTTTGTCGCGATCGGGCCTGGCAGTGCGTTACCGAGTGCGAGCACGTTACTGAACTCGGTGACACTCATCCAATGGTAGTGGCCGACGACTTCATTCTCGATCAGCGGAATGGAGGCCGGGCCACCACCGTAACCGAGGATCCCAGGAATAAAGAATGCGAGAAACATATGTACTAAAAGCGTCATGATTTCTCACCTTCCTTTGTTCTTTTTTTATCCGGCATGATTAGGACAAAGATCAAAACAAGTGCGATCAGAATTGGCGCTTGCACATTGAGTACTTCCATTAAAACAAAACTGAGCCCAACCAGGACCAAGCTGATTGCCCAGCCAAGTCCCTTTTTGGCACTGGATAGGAAGCGCCAGGTCAGCTGAGCCATCATCACGCCGACAACCGGCAGCACAGCCTGGGTCATGCCATGTACCCATCGCTGATTCTGAAATGCTGCGAGGAAGCCAAGCAGAATAATCAGTAAAACCACGGTGGGCAGAACGGTTGCTACCAATGCGATCAGTAGACCGGGTAACCCTCTAACTTTCCAGCCGATATAACCGGACAGCTTCGTATTAATCGGACCCGGCAGCGCATTGGCAATCGCCACAACGTCACCGAACTCCTCAATCGTCATCCATTGATATTTTTTAACAACCTCCGCCTCGATCAAAGGAATACCTGATGGTCCTCCGCCAAAGCTGAGGATACCGGAACGGAAAAAAGCCATGAAAATATCGAGATAGCGCGGTTTTTCTTTTTCTTGAGCGTGCATCAAATCCAACCTTTCCGATGTTTTTCACGAAAAAAAGGGGCAAAAAACGCCCCTTTTTCAAAAGCATTTAGTTAATTGTATCATCAATTATCGATGATTGGGGATTACACCAGGACCAAAATGAGTATCTGCCGTTGCTGGAGCAGCGACAATGTTCGGTTCTTTATTGGTAAACATGAAGAGTAGTCCACCGATAAAGAGCAATGCGCCGGAAATATAGAAGCCGATTTCCAGATGACCGGTCAGATCGGCAAAGTACCCGGTAATGTACGGTGCGAAAATGGATGAGATCATACCGGCAAAGTTGAAGATGGAGTACGCTCTTGAGTACATCATTGTCGGTGTGTTTTCAGCCACATAGGAAACAAGGATCGGATCTAGTGCTAGTTTGCCAACCATTCCATAGATGACAAGTCCTGTAATCATCAACGAGTAATTCTGCGTGTATGGAATGACGATTTGGCAGATTGCCCCAAGCACCGCTAGGAACAAGATGAGCGGTTTCTTATTTTTAATATGATCCGAAAGATAGCCGAACAAGAGTGCACCTGGAATCGAGGCCCACGGTACCAGGGACGAAATGATCCCGGTTTGCGATCCGTCGACGCCGCGGACGGTCTGCAGGTAAAACGGCAGCCAGGTCAGCATCCCGAAAAAGCCGTACAACGAACAGAAAATGAGAATGTAGGTAAAAATATGATTGCGGCTGAACAAAATTTTCAAATTTGCTTTTTGCACCGGCGCTTTCTTAGTTGAGACCGAAGCCGGTTTTTTCGCATCATCCTTAACGAAGACACCGATCAATACGGCAACAATGGCTGTTAATACACCAAAGACGAAGAATGAGGTTTGCCAACTTTTATGAAGCGTAAACGTCAGGTAACTCGATGCAATGAAGCCTGCGGAAATGCCAAGTGCCATTCCGCTGTTAATGATCGCAGAGGATAAGCCGCGATACTTCTTCGGCAGCGTTGCCGAGGAAATCGCGTACTGAGGGCCATAATATGTCCCTTCGCCAAATCCGGTGATTGCCCGAACGATCAGGAATAGTCCAAGTCCGGAAACAATTCCACTGAAAAAAGTACCCACCGCGAACAGCAAATAGCCGCCAACTAGGACCTTAACCCGCCCAAACCGGTCAGCAAGAAATCCGGCTGGAATTTGCATCAATGCATAGGTTGTAAAAAATACCGTGGACATGAGTCCAAGTTCACTCTTTGAGAGGTTCCAATCTTCACCGATCACACTCATAATTGGTGAAAGAATGTTTCGGTCTGCGTACATAAACGCCCATCCCAGTGAAAATAGAACAGTGATGAGAATGTAGTTTTTCTTTGTATGGTTCATCTATGATCCCTCCACGAATTATAAGTTGGTTACCATGCGGCAACAATGCCGTCTGCCCGTGACTCCGTGCCTCCAACCAGTACCCCTGTTTCTTGATTGCGCCAGATGATCTGCCCTCGCCCGAAGGAGTTTAGATCAAGAGCAACTGTTATCTCATGCCCTCGTTCGGCCAGCTCATGGGCAATATTGATCGGAAAATCCGGCTCAACCATTACCTTTTTATCGCTGATCCATTGCCATCTCGGCGCGTCAAGCGCGGCCTGTGGATTCATATGAAAGTCAATCGAATTGGTGATGACCTGAAGCTGGCCCTGCGGCTGCATGTATTCGCCCATCACACCGAACGGTCCGACAGGCTGTCCGTTCTTCGTCAGGAATCCCGGGATAATCGTGTGATACGATTTTTTACCTGGATAGAGACAGTTGGCGTCCTCTTTGTTCAGTGAAAAATCAAATCCGCGATTCTGCAGTGAGATGCCTGTTCCGGGAATGACGATCCCCGAACCGAAGCCTTTAAAATTGCTTTGAATGTAGGAGACCATATTCCCTTCCTCGTCGGCGGTGGCCAGATAAACCGTTCCGCCCTTCGGCAAGGAGCCGGCGGTCGGTTGAATCGCCGTCTCGCCAATGAGTTGCGCACGATCAAGGCAGTGTGCTTCCGATAAAAGTTGCGCGACTTCATCATGCATGTAACTCGGATCCGTAATGTACTTTTTCCCATCAGTAAACGCGAGTTTCAATGATTCGATCAGTTTGTGATAGGTATCCGGCAATTCCTTATCGGGTAATTCCAATTGATTCAAAATTTTCAGAGCAATAAGGGTAACGAGACCCTGCCCATTCGGTGGCAGCTCCCAAACGTCATAGCCGCGATAATTGACCGAGATCGGTTCAACCCATTCTGCGTGATAGTTTTGTAGATCTTCCTTGCGGATAAAGCCATCAAACTTCCGTGAAAAATGGTCTATTTTTTCCGCCAGTTCTCCTCGGTAAAAGGCTTCGGCATTAGAATCGGCAATTTTTCTCAAGCTGTCTGCCATTTCTTCCGATTTCCAAAGCTCACCGGCTCGAGGCGCACTTCCTTTTGGCGCGAAGGTCTTGAACCAGTTCTCAAACTCCGGCCCATCCAATGCTGTATATGTTTCAAAGGCTGTTTTCCAGTTCTTTGCAACAACCTCGGAGACCGGATAACCGGATTGCGCATAGTCAATCGCCGGCTGCATCACTTCTTTTAGTGAAAGCTTTCCGAAACGCCTGATGCATTCCGCCCATGCAGCCGGAGCACCGGGTACCATCACCGGTTCCAAGCCGTATTTCGGCACCTTGCTCCTGCCACGTTTGTGCATGGCCTCAACGGACATCAGCTCGGGTGCATTACCGCTCGCATTCAAGCCATGCAGTTTGCCTTTGGTCCAGATGATGGCGAATGCATCGCTGCCGATTCCATTTGACGTCGGTTCGAGTACGGTCATACATGCTGCGGTTGCAATTGCAGCGTCAATGGCGTTACCGCCTTTTTTCAAAATCTCGAGGCCGGCTTGCGCACCGAGTGGCTGTGAGGTAGCAACCATCCCTCGTTTTCCATAGATCGGTACATGTTTTCCATCATCATAGCGATGGTTGAAATTCATCATATCTTTGCCTTCACCTCAACTGTTTTTGTCGGACTTACCGGTAAGACCAGTTAATGTGTCTAATTATAATCTTCTGAAATTTTTTTCGGTCTATTGTGTTAGATTATCTGACATATTTTTTTGAATTGATGGTTTATGGGTGGGTTCAAGTGGTTGTGTAAAATGAATGAGCTCCTCTACTCGCGGGGTGCGCGATCAAGGAGCCGTAGATTTTGAGAGGAAGTCGATTATTGCTCGATGCTGCTGATTTCTGAGAGCATCTTTTTATAATGGAGCAGAACATCTTCAATATGACGGCGCATCAGACTGCTGCTTTTCTCGCCGTCTTCTTTTTTGATTGCTTCAAGAATCTCGGAATGATAGTAGAGTGCGTGTTCGGTATCGTCATTGCTCGCCATCTCAATTCGGACCTTCTTGGACAAGTCGGTCAGTGAGTCATACACTTGAATCATGACCTTGTTCTGCGCAGCATGGGCGATGGTGTTATGGAATTTAAAATCCGGCACAATAATAGATTCCTTATTCTTGACACAGACAGCCAATTCTTCGACTGCACTTTGCAGGATTTCGATCGTCTCGGGCGTATGGCGCCGCGCTGCAAGATAGGCGTTCTCAGCTTCCAGCGATCTGCGAAATTCAAGCAGATCAAGGGACGACTTGGCATCGATAAACGGCAGCAATTGTCGCAAATCCAACTGAGTCACATCGATCGTGCGGTTCGTCAAATAATTTCCCTTGCCCGGCCTCTTCTCAATGATCCCGCGCTCGCACAAGGTTTGCAGCGCTTCGCGAACCGAGGAGCGGCCAACCTCAAGCATGCGCGCAATCTCGCGCTCAGATGGAAGTTTGTCCCCAGGCTTCACGCGCTTGCGGATGTAATCAAGGATAAATTTTTGTACCGTTTCACTGACACCAATCACATCGACGAACTCCTTTTTTTCGGGCATCCTACAAAAAATACGCTGGATTTCTATGTATTTCCATAGTATCAGAAAATGAGCACGGCCAAAAGACCTAAAGATTAGACCAATGGACATGAACAGCCGTTCATTCCAAGAGATGTCAGAGAAAAATTCGAAACGAACATAAGGAACATCGTAACAAATCCCAATAAACCCGAAACGAATGGAAAGAGGATTCTAATGAAAAGAGTAAACGACAAATTTAGTAACGATCCTCGATAAAACAGTAACGAACTGCTGGAAGTTGAAGAGGTGCTTCAAGTGGACTACAACTCGCCCGCGAGTTGTTCCAAATCAGAAAAAGTTGAAACCAAGTGGATGAAAACCGAACCCAACACAGCCTAAACCGAGCTTAAGATTAGAAATCGAACTTATAGAAATAAACAAGGCCGGACGTATTTGTCCGGCCTTGTTCTTCATTTGATTATTTTACTGGTATCGCGGCTTCGAGCTCTTTTTTTAACTCGTCTTTGGTGATTTTTTGTGGAGTTTGGCCATCTCGACTGAGCAGGACAGTTGGTACTGAGGTTGCGTCGAAGTGAATGGCTTCGCCGGCAATCGTCAGGCTGTAGTCGGTGTTGTCCGGCTGAATGGATAAGCCATAGTTTTCGGTCAAATAAGTTTTGATTTCGTTATCGGAAAGTTTCTTCCAGTCTGCTTGATCCTTGAACAGTTGCAAAATTACCTTATTCATCTTTTCCTGATCCTTGTAATTTAAGAATAGGTGTACGAGATTACCTTTGAGCAGGCCTTCTTTTGGCTTGTCAAAAGGTTTCAAAATCAGTTCAACCTGTTTCTTATCGATTGCTGCGAACAGATCGGTTTCATTTTCTGCGAAGAAGTTCGCACAATGCGGGCAAGCCAGGTTAGTAAACACGGTCAATTTTACCGGTGCGTCTTGGTCACCAAAATGAAAACCAACGTCCGACAAAGTCAATGTATCCGTCATCGTTATCCCTCCAAATCTGATGTTACTTCAACGCTAGCGCATTCTCGTCATGCAGGCAAGAAAAAAGCAACCTATTTACTTTCGTTCATTAGATAACTTGGCCTCGCCAAGTTTCTGAGGCGCCGTCTGTTTCTGTGAACTTCCGTCCATAAAAAAAAACTAGCCAGTCATTCGCAATGAATCCGCGGTTACCGGCTAGTTTTTGATTAGGCGAGCTCTTTGCCTTTGGTTTCAGGTACGAGGAACAGCATTGAGAGTGCGGCGAGCACATAAACGAATGAGATGGTGCCAAGTGCCGCGCTCAGTGAATGATTCAATGCCATGAAGCCGATGATCAGTGGACCAAAGCTTCCGATGAATCGACCGGTGTTGAAGATGATATTTTCTGCGGTTGAACGTGCTTGTGTTTGATAGTGTTCGGCGAGTAACGCACCGTAGCCGCCCATCATGCCGTTGACAAAGAATCCGAGAACGGAGCCAAGCGCAACAAGCAGTGTCGGGTTATCGATCTGGAAGTAGATCCAGACAATGATGGCTGCACAAATCTGGAAGGTCATAAATGCCGGTTTTCGGCCCCATTTATCCGCGAGCCATGCAAAGGTGATGATTCCGATCACCATGCCAAGAACCGTTGATATCGTCCAGAACACGGTTCCGTTAATTGTATAGTGATGCTGTGTCGCCAGCATCGTCGGCATCCAGTTCATGATGCCGAAGTAGCCGAAATTCTGCACACTGCAGATTAAAATGAGTCCGATGGTTGTTCCGGTAATTTTCCATGAACGGAACAGCTCGATAATTGAGATTTTCGTTTTATTTTCTTTTTTCGCGGCAAGCCATAATTCAGGTTCTTTTAGGTTTCTTCTTGACCACCAGGCAAGTAGAGCTGGAATTACACCAACGAGGAAGACACCTTGCCAACCAAAGTGTGGTGCGATAAATGCCGCGCACAATGTTGCGAGAATGGTTCCTGCTTGGTAGCCGAGCGCCACGTATGAGGTTGCCCGCGTCCGGTATTTTTTCGGCCAGGATTCAGTGACTAGAGTCATGCCGATGCCGAATTCACCGCCGAGACCTAACCCAGAAAGAAATCTGAAGAGGTTAAATACACCGAAATTCGGTGCAAAGGCACACAGTCCGGTAAACACTGAGAAAATGAGGATGGTCCACGTAAATACGCGCACACGTCCGTAAATGTCGGCCAGAACGCCGAAGATGTACCCACCGATGACTACACCGAGCATTGTAATCGTTGAAATACTGCCGGCTTGAGCCGGATTGATACTGTAGTAAGCAATAATTAATGGCAGGACAAAGGCGAGGATCATCATATCCAGCCCATCCATTGCGTATCCGATAATCGATGCCCACAATGTCTTGTGTTGATAAGGTCCTATCTGGTTCGTTTCGTTTGTGTTGCCCATCAGCTCTTGCTTTGACTCTGTCATTACTTTCCCTACCCTCTTTTTATTGATCTTGTTTTCATTGCCCATCGCATTGGCATAAATCGTTCATACCAATGAATAAGTTTAAGTGAAATCGACGGTTCAGAAACTATTTATGTCAGATTCTATGACAAACTAATCTCGAATTCAACAAAATTTGATAAAGCGGTCTGAATCCGCAAAAAAACAGGCGCCGATTTTCGATCGACGTCTGTTTAGAAAAGCAAACTCGCTTTTTCACTAAAACACAGTCCTATATTTGACCCTTATTATTCTGCTGCTTTCAGTGCGAACATCATTTCTGCTTCGCAGGCCACTTCGCCATCCACGGTTGCCACGCCTTTGGCTTTGGCAAACCCGCCACGGAATCGAAGAATTTCTGCTTCCAGACGTAATTGATCGCCCGGACGCACCTGGCGTTTGAACCGACATTTATCGATGCCGGCATAAAGCGTCAGCATATTCTCTTCTTTACCTTTGCTCAGCACGGCAATGCCGCTGACCTGGGCAAGTGCTTCAACAATCAGCACACCGGGCATGACCGGATAATCCGGAAAATGGCCTTGGAAAAATGGTTCATTAACTGAAACATTCTTGATCGCGACGGCTTTTTTTCCATCTTCAACCTCGAGCACACGGTCTACAAGTAAAAATGGATACCGATGCGGTAAAATCTTTTTAATCTCATCAATCGTTAACATAGGATTCGCGCAACGTGCGCGCGTTCGCTCCCTTCAATCAATTCGTTTTCAGAAAATCAAAGATATGCTGCCATGTTGCGGTTTGAAAAACCGCCCATGGACTGCGATGGCCCAACCCACCGTAACCAAACATTGCGCCGAGAACAAGGGCAATCGCGCATAAACTGATCAGCGCAATCAGACGCTGCCAGATGGGGAAACGCCTTTTTTTATACCCGAAAAATGGGTTGAAAAGCGGCTGGCTATCTTCTTCTGGCGCAGCTTTTTTCCGTTTCGCCGCTTTTTTCTCTGCGTTTTGTGCTTCGGTTCGAGCTGTGCGGACAGCTTGTCTCGTTTGCAGCTCTTCAGATGTTGCGCTGTTCTGCGTAAGTCGCTTATCGTTTTTTTCCATAAAAGGATTCCTCGCTTAACGTAGAAGTCCGTTGACCAGTCCCGCCATCTGATCACCGATCGTAATGGAACGCGCGTTCAACTGATAGTTATGCTGCAGATTTATCAGATCAGACATTTCCTTAGTCAAATCGACATTCGAGTTTTCCAATTTTCCCTGAGCCACGCTGCCGTTTGCGCCCGCCACCGGCTGAACGACTTGATTCAGACCAATGCCGAGTTGTGCAAGATTAGGCAGTGTGTAGAGATTGTTGCCTTGTTCATGTAAAAGCTGCGGACGACGAACGGTGACGATCCCGAGCTGTCCGGCGTTCACCTGAGCACCGTTTGCTAGATTAACAGTAATTTGACCAGAGTTGTTGATGTGGATCTCTCTGTAATGAGCCGGGATACGGATCGGCTGTCCGTTCGCACCAAGTACCGCGTAACCGGATTTCGTCATGAGCCGCAGTTCATTGGGATTCTGAGGATCAATCTGAGCGTTAAACGCGCCGTCGCGTGTATAAGCCGTCGTTGTTCCACCATTTGCACCGGTTAGTGCCACGGTAAAAAATTGATGCCCGTTGCTCAGTGCCAAGTCGAGCGGGTTGTCGGTCTGTTTGATTGTGCCTACAGCGAGATCCATTTGCGTATCGCCAATTCGGGAACCTGAGCCTGCGCGTATGCCAGACGGTGTCAAACGGTTGCTTTGATCGGTCTGATCGGCATTTACATTCATGTTATTGATTTGCTGGAAAAGCAGATCCATAAACTGTGCATCACGGCTTTTATAGCCGTTGGTTCCTACATTGGCAATATTGTTGGCGACCGTTGCCAGCTGTTGCTGAATTTGACCTAATGTTACTGCTGTATCCATCATTTGTCTTTGCATCGCTTGCACCTGCCCTTTTATAAAAACGGTTCACCTTTAGTTGATCCGTCCAACCTGATTGACTGCTTTATCCAACGTGCCATCGATAATTTGAAGGGTCTTTTGATTGGCTTCAAACGAGCGGTAGGCTTCCATCATATCCGTTATCGTCTGATCGGCTTGCACATTAGAGCCCTCGACAAAGCCTTGCTTCAGATTATAGCTAATGGTGCCATTCGCGTTTGCCTGAGGCAGGGCGCCACCGCCATTAAATCGGAACAGGCTGTTGCCTTCTTTGACGAGCTGATTGGTATTTGCCGCATAGCTGACGCCAATTTGGCCGTAGTTTGTCCCGTTTATCGAAATGGTGCCGTCCCCGGCGATCTGGAACTGATCCGATGGCAGTTGAATCGGCTGACCTGCCGAATTCAACACCTGATCTCCCGCATCATCGGTGAGATAGCCGGTCGGGCTCAATGTAAAATGGCCGTCGCGTGTATAACGCGTGTCGCCGGCAGGTGTTCGGACATTGAAGAGGAGCGCCCCTTCCTGGCTACCCGTTTGTGGGTTGATCGGAAGCTGTGAAGTAATCAAGGCAACATCCGTTGCCTTCCCCGTCTCCGTCACTGTCCCCTGCGTGAAGTCCGGAATGGTCTCGTCCATATAGACTCCGGTGGCAAGACCGCCGACTTGGCGATTGGCGGTCATATCGCCGCCCAACCGCTCAATCAGTTGTTCAGGAAAAGTGCGCAATTTGCTCTGATCACTTTTATACCCGGGTGTATCTACGTTGTTGAGATTGTTTGACAATGTTTCCTGCCGCCGCTGCTCGGCAATCATCCCTGATGCGGATGTATATAATCCTCTGATCATGTCCTTCACCTGCCTCGGTTAACTTTTATGATCATTTTATCATATTTAAAGGATAAGAAGCGCAAAAAGCGCAGAGCAATTAATTTGCTTTGCGCTTTGGTAGCTTTTCTAGGTGTTCAAGCATTTTACCTGCGCCTTCAACGACACAAGTCATTGGGTTGTCGGCAACAACGACCGGAACCTTCAGTTCGCTTGCGAGCAATTGATCGAGTCCGTGCAGTTGCGCACCACCACCGGTCAGAATGACGCCGCGGTCAATAATGTCGGCCGACAATTCAGGAGGCGTTTGTTCGAGCACATTCTTCGCTGCGCGTACCAGTGTGCTGACAGAATCCGCGAGTGCTTCTTCGATTTCATTGGAATGCACGGTCAATGTCTTCGGCAAACCAGTCACCATATCGCGACCGCGGATGTCCATACTTTCGTCGCGTGCATTTTTGAATACAGTACCCACCGTTATTTTAATCTGTTCTGCGGTGCGTTCACCAATCAGCAATTTGTATCTTTTCTTAATATAGTTCAGAATCTCTTGGTCGAACTTGTCGCCTGCCAGTTTGATCGACTGAGAGGTCACAATATCGCCCATAGAGAGGACGGCGATGTCGGTTGTACCGCCACCAATGTCAATCACCATGTTGCCGCTTGGTTGGAAGATATCCATCCCCGCACCTACTGCGGCTACTTTCGGTTCTTCTTCAAGGTAAACCTCTTTGCCACCGCTGCGTTCCGCTGCTTGGCGAATCGCTTTTTGCTCAACCGATGTGATATGTGTCGGGGTACAGATCAGAATTCTCGGTTTCTTTAAGAAGCCTTTGACATTAATTTTATTAATAAAGTGTGTCAGCATTAATTCCGTAATCTCAAAATCTGCAATAACGCCATCGCGAAGTGGACGGATCGCAACAATGTTGCCTGGTGTACGTCCCACCATCCGTCTAGCTTCTTCACCGACTGCCAGCATTTGTTTTGTATCCGTATCCAAAGCGATTACAGAAGGTTCATTCAGGACAACGCCCTGCCCTTTTACATAGATCAGTACGTTCGCCGTTCCAAGATCAATTCCGATGTCTCTAGAAAACACGCCAAATCCTCCCTGTCAAAACACCTAGACTGAATCCAGGATATTTATTAACCATTATTTCATTCTATCACAAAACAATGCAAACAGGGAATGTGTCGAAAAATAAAACAAGACGTCTGATCAAGTAAAAATGCCGTCTACCGGCATTTTCCCCTCATTATTTTTCTAAAAAAATAAATGTAGTTGACTTCAGTGCTGAACTGCTTGTTCCGTATCCTTCTGGTACTTTAGTCTCGTTGCTTCTCCTCCGCGCAGATGACGGATTGACTTATGATAATCGAGCACATTTTTTACTGCGTTTGCAAGTTCCGGATTGATGTTCGGAAGCCTCTCAGTTAAATCCTTATGAACGGTGCTCTTCGAGACTCCAAACTCCTTGGCAATCACCCGCACCGTCTTCCTTGTCTCCACGATATGCTTTCCAATCTTGATCGTACGCTCTTTGATGTAATCATGCACACCACTCGCCTCCTGTAATCTAAAGATGCGAAATGAGACAATCATTGGAGGAAACGGAACCCAAACAACGCATCATGCTCGTTCCAAGCCCGCCGCGCTCACCTCGAAACCCCGTATGTGAGTTTGTAACATCTTATTAAACGAGTTCCGGTTATATGCCAAAAAGTCAATGAGGACAAGGGTTCACCGTTCAAAAAAGAACTTTCCCCGTCAAGTGCTAGGGGAAAGTTCTAGTATAAGGGTGTCGGAATTTTCTGCGGGAAAATTCCTACTGAAATAAGGACATGGATTCCCCATTCAGAAAAGAACTTTCCCTGTCTAGCATTAAAGGAAAGTTCTTCATCTTGTATAAGAAGGACGGAATTTTCAGTGGGCAAACCCCAAATGAAATGAGGACACAGAAAAGAACTTTCCCTGTCTAGCATTAAGGGAAAGTTCTTCGTATTGTATAAGGAGGTCGGAATTTTCTGCGGGAAAATTCCTTCTGAAATAAGGACATGGATTCTCCCATTCAAAAAAGAACTTCCCCTGTCTAGCATTAAAGGAAAGTTCTTCATCTTGTATAAGAAGGACGGAATTTTCTGCGGGAAAATTCCTACTGATTGGAAGTAAATAAAACAAGATGAATGTTAAAGAGAGAACTTTTCCTTCGTGTTTGAGGAAAAGTTCTTCATGTATCACTAACTATATTATTTTCGGGTATTTTCTATGGGGTTCGTTACTGATTGGGTTGTTCGTTACTATTTCTATTGGATTGGTTACTGTTTTCACCTCGTTCGTTACTTTTTTATTGAGGTTCGTTACGATTTGAGTTGGTCGTTACTTTTTTCATTAGGTTGGTTACCGTTTTCTCTCCGTTCGTTACTTTTTTATTTAGGTTCGTTACTGTTTTCATTGTTCGTTACTGTTTTCATTAGGTTGGTTACCGTTTTCTCTCCGTTCGTTACTTTTTTATTGAGGTTCGTTACTGTTTTCATTGTTCGTTACTGTTTTCATTGGGTTGATTACCGTTTTCTCTCTGTTCGTTACTTTTTTATTGGAGTTCGTTACGATTTGAGTTGGTCGTTACGATTTTTACTAGGTTGGTTACTGTTTTATTGAGGTTCGTTACAATTTGAGTTGTTCGTTACTATTTCTATTGGATTGGTTACTGTTTTCACCTCGTTCGTTACTTTTTTATTGGAGTTCGTTACGATTTGAGTTGATCGTTACGATTTTTACTAGGTTGGTTACTGTTTTCACCTCGTTCGTTACTGTTTTATTGAGGTTCGTTACGATTTGAGTTGGTCGTTACGATTTTTACTAGGTTGGTTACTGTTTTCACCTCGTTCGTTACTGTTTTATTGAGGTTCGTTACGATTTGAGTTGGTCGTTACTTTTTTCATTAGGTTGGTTACCGTTTTCTCTCCGTTCGTTACTTTTTTATTGGAGTTCGTTACGATTTGAGTTGGTCGTTACGATTTTTACTAGGTTGGTTACTGTTTTCACCTCGCTCGTTACTGTTTTATTGAGGTTCGTTACGATTTAAAGTGGTCTTTACTATTTTCATTGAATTGGCTACTAATATCAGTTTTTCTATTTTCGTTTATTGTTTCGGAAATAACGATCGAATGTTTCGTGAGGAGGTGAGAGATAATACAATCCCTTGCCTGTGCCGGATCCTCCTCTTTGTAATTTCATTTTGTTTAATAAGTCGGTCACCGTTTTTGTTTTATCAAATTTCAAAAACTCCCGGCATTGTTTGTTGGTCATTGTGTTTCCGAACAGGAGAAAGTAGTGGAGGATCATGGGGATGTGGGCGGTTTTGGATTTGTGACCGCATTGGGGACAGAACCAGTTTGCGGAGATGCGTTGCATGTCGAAGGAGCGGCACTGATCGCAACGCACGCCGCGTCGCAATTCAGAGGGATGGATATTGAACTTTTCAAGAAGGCTAATGGGTTTGTCGATATGTTCTTTGAGGAGCATGCGTTCAATCTGAGGGATAAATTCGGGATAACTGCGCGTGTGTTTGTACTTTTCGGCATATTTTTCAAGTTTCGCTGGCGCTTGTTCTGCGTGGAAGACGTGTTCTTGGACGTGACGTAATTTCCCTTGATTCTCAATGATTGTTGTTGGGAAGGCAATCACCACATCGGCTTCGATTGGAAGTTGCGGCAGACCGTGATCGGCGAGCCATTTTCGTAACAATGCTCTGTGGCGGCGCACTTGTAAAAGGGGATTTGACGACCCAATATATTGATCTGCTGAGCGGCGCATGAATTGTTTTCCATCAGGATCGAATCGGACTGCGCCGGCAAAATTTTTTACTTCCAACAGCGCAATGAATGTGGGAGTAAGCAAGAGGGTATCCATTTGGCAATCTTCAAGTTGGAGGCTGTAAAAGATGCGATCATCCTGATGAAAAGTGTCAAGGAAGTAGGCAAGATTCTGCTCACCACGGAATCCGGCCTGATAATTAGCGAGATCGTGTTCAATCTGTGCGCGCGCTGGGTGGTCGTTCGCAAGATGTTCGAGCAACACTTGGTCAGCGAGCACCTGCCAGGAGAGGTAAAGTTTTTTCGAAATCAATAGGCATCATCCTTCTTTGTTGATGATTTTACATTTCGACAAAAATTTCTTTTATCCTCTGTTCCGCTTAAATGGCCAATAAAGAAAATGGAATTCCGCTACCATCAGCACTTCGATCCAGAGCAGATACCACGGCCATGGCCCCAGCCAGTTCAAGATGGAGAGATTAGGCTTGTGCATCAGATATAGATAATTCGCGCCGATCCACCAATCAAAGCAGAAAATGAGCGCGCCATACAGGTTAAGACACCCGGCCGCCCACCACAGCGAACGATAAGTCGGCCGATAGCGCTCAACCGCGATCATAAACAAGCAGGCGAGAACAGTCGCGCCATGTGTGGCAAAAAATTGAATGTACCGAATGTGTGGAAAACTGACTCCGCCGAGGTCCGGTGTTATGAGTGCTTGTACGGCACTTCCGATTCCGGCGAAGTACAAAATAGCGAACAACCACCACTTTTTCGATAGCAACATCACAATGGAAAGCAGTGCGGCAAGATCACTAACCTCAAGCGGAAGCGCATAATTCGCCGACCATTGTCCGGACCGGATCGTCACAATTTGATAAACGAGCTCACCAATCAGAAGTACTGCTGCTAAACCAAAACGTACCGATAAGCGTAGAAAAAGGGCCTGCCTTATGGGTTTCCGAAACAGAAACAGGCAGACCCCGAGTAGTGTAATCACGAGTAATGTCCAAAGATGTTGCGTTGAAAAAAGCACGAAGGATATCGTTTGAGGCCAAAGATAGACAGCCATTTTTTCACCCCGAATGATCTTAGATGCATTTAGTATGGCGTCAATCGCTGTTCCTCATGTATTTTTATTCTTCGGCTGGTTCTTCTTTGGGTGCAATGGTACGTTTTAAAAAGAGTGAAAGGATGAGCGAAAACACACCAATGATCATGGCGATGAAAAAGGCGTGGCTCATTCCGGCAACCAGTGCGTGCAATACCTGGGTCTGTGCCTCCGGATTGGACACATGACTCAGATAAGTTTTCTGACCGGTCACCATGATTCCAATGAATACGGCCGTGCCAATCCCTCCGGCGACTTGCTGAAGTGTATTCATAATCGCCGTTCCATGCGGATATAACCTTTTCGGGAGTTGATTCAATCCGGTCGTCGATACCGGCATCATCACCATTGCCAGTCCAATTAAAAGTGCACAATACAGAATGATGATGTACAGCATGCTCTCAGATACGGTTAGCCTGCTGAACAGCCAAACCACTACGCACACAATCAGCAACCCTGGCGTTACGAGCCAGCGCGGGCCAAATTTATCAAATAATTTTCCCATCAGTGGAGACAGCATCCCATTGATGAGTCCGCCTGGGAGGAGCACAATACCCGCTGCGAATGATGAGAGCAGCAATGCGCGCTGCAGATACAGCGGCAGCAGGATCATTGTGGCAAACAGTGTGACCATAATCAGGATCAAGATCACTGTTGACAAGGTGTACATCGGATAGTTAAATGCTCGAAAATCGAGAATCGGATCTTTGATTACGAGTTGACGCCACACAAACAGTACGAGACTGATTGCGCCAATAATCATAAAAGTTGGCCCTACCCAGCCGCCCTCTGCACTGGACCCCATGCCGTAGACGAGGCCTCCAAAGCCGACCGTAGAAAGAATAATTGATGGGATTTCCACTTTAGGACGTGTAACTTCCGACACATTCGTCAAATACCGAGCAGCAAACAAAATCGAGAAAGCCGCGAGCGGAATCACGAGATAAAACAGCCAGCGCCACGACAATGATGCAATGATTAAGCCGGATAGTGTTGGACCGAGTGCTGGCGCGAACATGATCACTAGCCCAATAAGTCCCATCGCCCCGCCTCTTTTTTCAGGTGGATAGATGAAGAGAATCGTATTCATCATGACCGGAAGAATCAGTCCGGAGCCGGCAGCCTGAATGATGCGCCCGGTTAGCAAAAATGCAAAGCTTGGTGCGAATCCGCAAATCACGGATCCAATCAGGAAAATAGTCATCGCACCGAGAAACATTTGGCGCGTGGTGAACCAGCCGGTGAGCAGTGCGGTCACCGGCATCAGGATCCCGATCACAAGTAAATAGGCTGTCGTCAACCATTGAACAGTCGTCGGTGTGACATGAAAATAATGAATTAAGTCTGATAAAGCAATATTAAGTAATGTTTCATTCAAAATTGCGACAAACGCTCCAATGATTAAGGCAACCGTAATCGGTCCGCGTTTGATCTCTTGCTTGATTGTGTTGCTCGTCGTCATCAATGAAAAACTCCTTATCTTATGTTTGAAATTGAGCGGCAGTGCTCGTGATGGTTGAGCTTTTAAAAAAAGTCTAGGGAAGTCCGGGCCGAACCCTCATCGGTAAAAAGAGCTTGGCGAGCATACGAAATTCGCCAAGCCTTTCTTATTTGCTGTTCAACTTTTTCAAAAGTCGCATTGATTCGGCTGATTGCCTGTCCCATTTGATTAAAAGTTAAAGTTGTCGGGATCTGCATTAAAACGTTTATCTTCATTTAATTCATCAATATGATCGATATCTTCCGGCGACAGCTCAAAGTCAAAGATATCGGCATTGCTGATGATATGTGCTTCACTCGTTGAACGTGGAATGGTGATAATGTCATTCTGCACATCCCAGCGCAACATGACTTGAGCCGCACTCTTGCCATATTTTTCTCCAATAGCTTTCAGCACAGGGTGATTGACCAGTCCGCCACTACCCAGTGGTGAATAGGCTTCAACCGCAATCCCTTTTTTGTAACAATAATTGCGGAGCGGAACTTGAGACAGTAACGGATGGAGTTCAACTTGGTTTACTGCCGGCACCACTTCTGCATCCTGAAGTAGATCTTCGAGATGATGTTCATGGAAATTGCAAACACCAATTGCACGCGCTCTGCCCTCTTTATATAGTCTTTCCATAGCTCTCCATGTTTCTTTGTATTTGCCTGCGGTCGGCCAGTGAATCAGATACAGATCGACGTACTCAATACCGAGTTTCTTCATGCTGGTATCGAACGCAGCTAATGTTGCATCATAGCCTTGATCCGCATTCCACACTTTGGTGGTGACAAACACGTCGTCTCGCTTCACTCCGGATTGGCGTAGCGCTTCACCGACTCCGGCCTCGTTGCGATATCTCGCAGCCGTGTCGATCATCTTATACCCGGCCTTCAATGCAGAAAGTACAGAATTAATGACTTCATCACCGTCTTTAAGCTTCCATACGCCGAAACCAATGCCCGGCATCGTGATTCCATTATTCAATTTCACTGTATCATTCAATCCATTAATCATGCGTTCGACCTCCTCATTATTATTATTTTCTCATAGAATTACTGTTGAGAAAAGAATTTTACTCATCACGTGCAGCTCCTGCGTATAGGCATGGCTATAGCTATAGTTGTAACCGATTCCAAGGGCCAATTTTCGGATAAATGTTCCTTTGACCGGATAAAATTTGAGCTCTGTCCCGAGGATAAAATTTGAGCTCGATCCAGATTTAGTACGTCCGCTTGATTTTCCTCTCATTCTGCTCTATGCTCATTCACTAACCCTGATCCATTTTTCATATTCTCTTGGATGGCTGATAAAAAACTAGTATTCCACTTTTCCAGCGTTCTACTCTCGACTTCTTTCAAATTCCACTTCGCGATGGACACCTGTGCTTTTGCTTTTGCTTTTGCTTTTGCTTTTGCTTTTGCTTTTGCTTTTGCTTTTGCTTTTGCTTTTGCTTTTGCTTTTGCTTTTGCTTTTGGTTTCCTTTTCCGCCGCACGATGCCTTGGGCTACCGCTTAGCCGTCTTCCACATGCTGGGCGCGCAAAAAACACGCACATCCTCTGATATGCGTGCTTCTTAGATCTATTGTTTATCCTGATTTTTTAATGTTGCGCGGACCAATACCATGAACTCATTTGTTTCTGGGTGTTGTCCGGTGTTTCGTTGTTCATCCCCGACAATTGGGTGGAGAGGTCCATGAACCAATCACGGTCGGATGTAATCAGGGCAATATCTGTCATGCTGCGTAGTTGCTGGCCGGTTAACGGCATCACTGGGAATGGTTTGATCAGGTAACCAAGGGTCTCGATCACTTTTCCAACTGTTGTCTCTCGGTCGCAGGCAACAACTTGTATCTTGACGGTGCCTTCTTCATGGTTGTAGTCAACCACAAAACCGTGCATCAATTCGCCGTTTACCGTTCTTCCTTTAACCCAATCTCCCTTTTTCCATCTGGATTCTTGCTGCATCATCCTTCACCACCGATCTTATTTATGTGTCTATCCATTTCTTTTTCTTTCTTTATGCATGACGTTGGCAACTTGTGCTTGGTTAAAATCTCAGGCCAATTCTCAGCCTTCGTGTCCATTCGCTGTAAAAGCGAGTCGATCGACCATTGCTCGAGGTAGTCCTCAAGACCTCGCTCAGCTCCTGTAAAAGCGAAATCCATGATGGACTGAATCTTGTCATATTCAAGATCTTGGTCACATCCGGATGAACACCAGCTGAGCTTAAGAGGATTACAAGAAATAGATTGATAGATACGCGCCAATGTACACTTGTGTGGATCGCAGCCCATTCGGTATCCGCCGCCCAGACCTTCCTTCGTTTCGACAAGACCACTCTTGCGCAGAATGCTCATAATCTTGCGAATTCTAGCGGGATGCGTATGCACCTTCTGAGATAGCGATTCACTGTTCCACACTTGTTCGGGCGCCTTAGCGAGCACAATCAAACAATGCACCGCGATTGTAAACTGACTGTTCATTCTATGATTCCCCTTCTCGGAGATTAATGTAATTATAATAGATACAGTTTCTAAAATCAATTGGAGAATACAAGAAAAGTGTCGATGGAAGTAATTTACACGGAAAAATCTAGTTATTTTGTCATAGTAAGTGGATCAAGCCAAGAGAACGCCAATTTGTGTCCGGACCCGACCCATCTGAGATCGAACCTAAGTTTAGAAAAATCGATCCTAACCACCCCGAAATCGAACCTAAGAATAGAAAAATCGATCCCAACTGGCCCAAAACAGAACCTATGAGATTGATTCGAACTTAAGAGGAGAGATTTTATTTTTTCTTTTCTATTAACAAAAGATCTTCCCGGCATTCCGGAAAGATCTTTTGTTTCATACGTGTTTTGGTTTTTTCACAAAGAATGTAAGGACCAGCGCTACGATCAATAGGAACGAAGCGACGAAGAAGGCGACGTCGACGCCATGGATCAAGCCTTCCATTCCGTATGTCTTCGGGTTGCGTGCTGTCGATGCCATGACTGTGAACAGAATGGCCGTGCCAATCGAGGCGGCTACCTGACGCATGGTGTTGTTCATCGCCGTTCCGTGTGGAATCAAATGTGGTGGCAATTGATTCAAGCCGGCAGTTGTCGTCGGCATCAGCACCATCGATAAACCAAACATACGCACGGCATTGATGACGGCCAGATAGGTGAATGAGGTATGGGCGTCTAGTCTGCTCATCAGCAGTGTCATCGCCAGCAAGATGGTGATTCCGGTAATAGACAATCCGCGTGCGCCAACTCTATCAAAAATTCGTCCGGTAATCGGAGACATGATCCCCATGACAAGTGCGCCGGGAAGCAGCATGAGGCCTGACTCCAACGGTGAGAATCTAAGCATCGTCTGCATGTAGATCGGCAGCATGGTTGCACCGGCGATAAATACGGTAAAAGACAGCATTCCAATTGCGGTCGTTAATGTAAAAATCGGGTAGCGGAATACCCTGAATTCCAAGATCGGTTGTTCCAGCTTGAACTGTCTCATAATGAAGAGCGTGAGTGCAGCAGCACCGATCAGTATGGTGATCAGCACTTCAGGATCGCCCCAGCCGTGACTGCCGGCGATACTCGATCCGTATAACAATCCACCGAATCCAACCGTCGACAGAATAATCGATAGGATATCTAGCTTCGGATATGTTCGCTTGGTCACATTTTTCAATATAAAAATGGCGAGAATCAAATCAAGCAATGCAACAGGAAGTACCACATAAAAGAGAATTCGCCAAGGATAATGGTTAACGAGCCAGCCCGACAAGGTTGGTCCGATCGCCGGTGCGAATCCAATTACCAAGCCAAAAATCCCCATGACCGACCCACGTTTTTCGATTGGAAAAATGATAAACATTACGGTCATCATTAGCGGCATCATAATTCCGGCACCCAGTGCTTGAACAATTCTTCCGATGATTAAAAAGAAAAAACTTTCCGAGGCAATACAGATAAGCGTGCCAAGGACGAATGACCCCATCGCGAACAAAAATAAGCCGCGCGTTGTAAACCTTTCCTCCAGGAAGGCAGTAATTGGAATCATAATTCCATTGACAAGCAAAAATACGGTCTGGAGCCACTGCACCATGACCGCAGATAAATGTAAGTCATGCATGATGCTCGGCAGCGCGGTGACGAGCAGTGTCTGGTTCAGGAGCGTCACAAAACCGCCTGCGAGCAGTACGAGAACGATCGGCACAACATTCAAATTTTCATGTACCTGAAACCGTTTTTCTTCAATGGCACTCATTCCATCACTTCTTTCTTTTCCTTGATGATTGACAATGCTGATTAAAAAGAGCAACGATCATCAGCACCGGGCAACTCTTTCATCTTATCACGAAAATTTTTCAAGTGATAGAAATAAGCATAGTTGTCCTTTTACTCGTTTTTTATTACAAATTCTACTAGATCTTGATTTTACAGGCAATTAATCAATGCGCAAGATCCCGCTGTTCACTTGTGCCTTGAGGATGTATTCCCCACTGCCGCGCACACCGCTCAGTCCATGGTCCTCTGACTTTTCCTTTTTCAAACGTAATTTACTTTGAATGATACCGCTCGATTTCTTGGCCGTTAAGCGAAAATCTGCCTGGTTTGGCATATCCAGTTGCGCATTACCGGAATTGACTGAAATGCTGGATGCGCCATGCAAAGCGGCAACACCTATTTTCATGTTCCCAGAATTCACTTGAGCAGAAAATGCTCCTGACAAACGATCGACACGTGCATTTCCTGAACGAACAACAAGATGTGCAGACGGCGCCCGAAGATTCCTGATCCGCAAAGTACCCGAATGCACACTTGCATCAACTGTTTCCGAAGCTACCCCGCTCAGTTGGATCGATCCTGAAGATACATTGACCGACAGTTTCTGATATATTTGGCTTGTTTCTCCATGAAAATCCAATGTAGCCGATCCGACTGCCAATTTAAGCTGATGCTGATACGATTTCGGTATCGTGATGGTTAATTTTGGAGCGTTCCACCAAAACATAAACGGTTGTCTATGCTGCGTCCTCACCTGGATCGTGTCGCCTATTTTTCGAACATCTACCAATCCTCTTCCCGTCAATCGCGCAGTCACTTGATCTCCGCTCCCCAGCACAACTTTTGTTCGCATCGACGATGTCTGGATATCGATTTGTTCCACTTGCTCGGTGACCTGTGCCGAAGTTTGCTGTTTCCCGAATGGCAGCCACCGCGCGTGGATCGGGTTAAAAAAAATGAAATAGGCAGCTGCGACGATCGCCAGTACCACTGCAAAACGTTTCATCATGCATACTCCTCTGCAAATTTTTTCACAGGTGGTTTTTCAATTTCTTCCTATTAAAAGGTGGCTTTCTTTTCTTACACGTGAAGAGACCACCGTCTACAGTATAAAAAAACGTCGGCGATTTGATAACCGTCCGACGTTCTATGTATGACTAAGACTAAAGCTCTAACTTATGCTTCTGGTTCATCCTGCCAGCCCTTGCACACATCAACCCATGATTTGCCATTTCCAAAGCTGTACAAATCATCAATCGTCAGCTCGATTGCTGAATTTGTGCTGCCGCATGCGGGGAACACGGTTTTAAATCGTTTCAGCGACTCATCCATGAATACCGGCCAATCTTGATTCAAAGCGAAGGGACAAACACCGCCAACCGCGTGCCCCACAAGTTCCAGCGTTTCTTCAGGTGAGAGCATATGCGCTTTGAAGCCGAATTCATGGCGGAACTTTTTGTTATCAATCTTCGCGTCCCCAGCCATGACCACCAGCATCGCGCCTTCCTTATTCTCTCCTCTGAAGGCCAGCGTCTTTGCAATCCGCTCTGGCTCCACATGCAGATGCTCCGCGGCCAGCTGCACCGTCGCACTGGAAAGTTCCAATTCAATCACATCTTTTTCCCGACCTACCGTTTGAAAATAAGCCTTCACATTCTCTACCGACATGTTCATCCCTCCGTCTTGCTTACATTATCGTCCAGTTTAGCAAAAAATAATAATCTGTCAATTCACAATCTGGCTTAAATTTACTTTGCAAAATCTGTCGAACTATAATACATTAAGACTATTGTCGCATCCGCGTAATCTTCGGATGTGTTGGGAAAATAATAAAGAAGGGGTTGCGCATGGCAGACATTTTGACGGGGAAAGAGATTTGCAGCCAGTACAGCGATCTTGCAAACGACGCGTTTGGGAGCGAGGACCATCGTTTTATCCTTACCAAGGTAGAAAAAGAGGCGCTTTACGACGCGGCTTGCTCGTTCAGCAGCAACGGGAAGAACTTGGTCACCTACAAGGAATGGAAGAACGATCCAGAAAATTACGATGATTATCATACCGATAACATTAAACAAATGGTTGACTCTATACATGAAGGTGGCGCACTGCCACCGATGATCGTAAATAAGGACCTCGGTCTCTATGATGGTCAACATCGACTGACCGCCTACAGCCTTATTCCCGAGATCAAAGAAGTAGCGATTTATAAGGAAGTTGATTAATGCGCGTGTGCTCACGCGCTTTTTTCATACACTAAGAAAGCATAAAAGATTAGCGGAAGTTAGCATAAGTGCAACCGCGCCTTCGCCAGAGGCTTGGAAAACCAAATTTTCTAATGTTTCAAAATATTAACGATGAGCCATTCAAAAACAAACCGACTGACGACAACACCGAGGAGAATCAAATGGCGCATGTTATCCCACCGCTCCGCACTCGGGAGATTAAGATAGGCTGCAAAAATCATGCCGAATACCGCCACCTGCAGGATCACAAAATTTGCGGTACGATCTAGTGCTTGCGGCGTCGATTTCTCAGATTGAAGCAAAGCAATTGCTTTTTCATTAAAGATAAAATTGAGGAAGAAACTCTTGTAGTCACGGCGCAAGAACGTGATGAATCCAATCAACATGCACAACAGCACAATAATGAAGAGGACTAATCCTATGTAAAACACTATTTATCGACCCCCACTGAAGGCTTTGCAATCATTGTATCAGATGATTGAAAAAAGATGGCTCCGATTTTTCACGGAACCATCTTTTCTTATCTACATGACGGATGCCAAGGAAATTGTGGGCACCACCACGGTCTTGGCGGACGCGGCGGATGTGGTGGTGGCGGCCACGGAACACCCGGAGGCGGCGTTGGGCCAAGATACGTCAGCCCGGACATATCCGTGTAATGTTCTTGATGCTGCACCCATCGCCGTTGTTGCGGCAAGTAAACATTCATGCTCACCATGCCGGTATTTGGGTTGATGCCGAGCAGCTGAATGGTCATCATTCGGCCGTAGCTGGCAAGTCGCGTTTGGTAAAAATGTCCGCGCCGGCCACGGTTGAGTTCCTGTTGGATTGCACTTGGCGGAACAAGAAACGTTGTCGGTTGTTCACGATCATCGTCGTAATAGACGACCGGATCCTCTTCAATCGGTAACTGATAGGGATTGTAAAACGTGTACCCATCTTCACGTGGATCATCATACATTCATTACACACCTACCTATCTGGTTTGTAATACTATATGCCGGGCATTTTCATTAGGTTGGGCTGCGGCCCATACAGATCATTTTTATAAACGATAATTTAGCTGATGTAACCGGTTTAACTATCTTATTCGGCCATGATTTTGTCTGGTTAAGACGCTAAAACCACAATTTTTCATCAAATCGCGGTTTCGTTTTTTTTCTTCATTTTTGTTACTCTGAATTAAAAATTGAAGGAGTTATTTCATTGATCAAATTTGAGCGAACAATCCCTCTTATCATCAGGCAGCTCCGTTCAGTACGGAGTCGCCTCCCGCAAAGTCATCCACACTATCAAATCATTTGTCAGGATGAAAAAAAGCGAACCCTTGGCCATAAAGGCGAATCCGCTATCGATTTCTATCTCACCGATTTTGCTGATGGGGATTTTTACATTTATCACGGCTTGCGACTGCCCCTGAACCAAGCCTTCTTCCAAATCGATACACTGATTTTGTCTGACTCCGCGTGCTTCATCATCGAAGTGAAAAATCTGATCGGAACCATTTATTTTGATCCGACATTCAACCAAATGATTCGCACATTTAATGGAAAAGAGGAAGGATTCCGCGATCCAATCGGGCAAGTTACCCGCCAAAAACAGCTCTTAAGCAGGTGGCTTGCGGCACAACATTTTCCACCAATCCCAATTGATGACATGGTGACCATCAGCAATCCGGAAACCATACTTAAAACGCAACCCGGTAACAGTGCCATTTCTCGAAAAATTTGCCACATGCACCAAATCCCCGATCGCATCCAAGCTTGGAAACGTGCCTCCGTTAAGAAAAGATTGTCAGCCGGAGAGCGCGAACGATTAAACGCTCAACTCATCCACGCCCACTGTCCCCTGCACCAAAACGTGCTCGAACTCTATCATATTGACGCTAAAGAACTGATCACCGGCGTCCAATGCCCGAACTGCGGTGCAATTCCCATGACCCGGGTTCACGCAACTTGGCTGTGCCCAAGTTGTGGTCATCGTTCCAAAACCGCGCACTACGCCCTACTCGAAGACTACTTTTTGCTTATTGATGAGACCATCTCAATCACACAATTTTGCGAATGGACATGCATTTCTTCAAGAAAAATAGCAGCGAGACTATTAAAATTGCTAAATCTTCCACATTCAGGCAACAACAGAAACAGACGATATCATTTATTAGAAAAATTTAACCAAGAGTAAGACCGCTTGAGACTCAATGTCCTATTTGTTTGGTTTTTGGGCCGGTTCCGCTTTAGTTTTGTCCCATTCTTTTATAATTTTGTCTCATTCGACGATGGATTGGGCTCGTTTCTCAATTTGTGTCCCGTTCTCTTTGGTTTTTGTCCGGTTTCGCTTTAGTTTTGTCCCATTCTTTTTTACTTTTGTCTCATTCGACGATGGATTGGGCTCGTTTCTCAATTTGTGTTTGGCTCTCTCCAGTCTATGTCCGACCGTCTCATTTCTAGGGAGATGATCTGTATTTTCTCATGTATTGAACCTCCTCCTTGCTGATCTCGTACATTGATCAAGGAGGTTTCCGATGAACACTTATGAGTTAAAGGCTTATGATGAAGTCATGGCGTGGAAGCGTAGGTTGCTCAGGCCCTCGAATCTGCTCAGCCGGATGTCGAAAAAGGTTCAGACGCGAATCAATCACTATTATCCGGAAAAGGTGCAGCAAGCTATCACGGTCGCGATTAAAAATATGGTAAAAGCAACGTTGACCGGATCTCATTTCACTACAAAAAAGAATCAGGCAACCGGCCTCACTCTCGAAGAAAAAGATCAACGAGTGCGCGAAAAACTGTCCAATTATCGGAAAACGGCAGTACTGGAAGGTGCCGGAACTGGAGCGGGCGGTCTTCTGCTTGGTCTGGCTGACTTTCCACTGCTTCTGTCGATTAAGATGAAATTTCTTTTTGATGCGGCTTCCATCTACGGTTTTGACACAAAAGAAATGGAAGAGCGGATCTTTATCCTGCAAGTCTTCAAGCTTGCGTTCTCCAGTGATGACGTGCGCCGTGAAACCTTATCGATTATTGAAAACTGGGCGACACGAAAACAGGCCTTTCAGGATATGGACTGGCAAGAGTTCCAGCAAGAATATCGGGACTATCTTGATTTTGCGAAAATGTTGCAATTGATGCCGGGCATCGGCGCTGCGGTTGGAGCCGTGGTCAATTACAATTTACTTGATCGCCTCGGTGAAGTGACCATCAATTGCTACCGATTGCGCCTGCTCACTACGCCACCAATATCTTGAAATCCGCCTTATAAAAAAGAGATCACAGCCCGAAGGCCGTGATCTCTTCTATTCGATAAAATTACAATACTTTACTTAAAAATGCTTTGGTTCTTTCTTCTTGTGGGTGTTCGAACAATTGGTGCGGTTCATTTTCTTCTACTATATAGCCGCCGTCCATGAAGATGACGCGGTCGCCAACTTCTCGTGCAAAGCCCATTTCGTGGGTAACCACAACCATCGTCATGCCATCCTTGGCGAGCTGCTTCATGACATCAAGTACTTCGCCGACCATTTCCGGGTCGAGTGCTGAAGTCGGTTCATCGAAGAGCATCATCTTCGGTTCCATGGCCAAA
Source organism: Sporolactobacillus kofuensis (assembly GCF_024125425.1). Taxonomy (GTDB): domain Bacteria; phylum Bacillota; class Bacilli; order Bacillales; family Sporolactobacillaceae; genus Sporolactobacillus; species Sporolactobacillus kofuensis. The sequence goes on along the minus strand of NZ_JAMXWN010000006.1, from coordinate 132,321 downwards.
GCTCGGGCAATCGCGATTCGCTGCTTCTGTCCACCGGATAGCGAATCCGGATAGGCATTTGCTTTGTCTGCGAGCCCAACCTTACCCAGCAGTTCCATCGCTTTTTCTTTTGCCTGCTCCTTGCCCACTTTCTTGACTTTGACCGGTGCAAGCATAATGTTATCCAGCACGGTCATGTGCGGGAACAGGTTGAATTGTTGGAACACCATGCCGACATCCTGACGAATTTTATTGATATTAGCCTTTTTGCCGGAAATGTCCGTGCCCTCGATATACACATGGCCGGATGTAATGGATTCCAGTAAATTAATGCACCGCAGCAGTGTCGACTTTCCTGAACCAGACGGCCCGATAACGACTACCACTTCCTGCTTGTTCACATCGAGATTAATTTTCTTTAAGACTTCGTTGTCGCCAAACGACTTCTTCAAGTCTTCAACTTTGATCATCATTTCGTAGCCATTCTCCTTTCTAGCCGATTAACAATGAAACTCATGCCCAAGGTGAGAATCAGATAGATGACAGAAATGGTCAGATATGGTGTCCAAACAATGGCGTATTGCGCGCCCATCGCCTGAGCCCAATAGGTCAGCTCCGGTGCCGCAATCGCTGCAAGCAATGAACTGTCCTTAATCAAACTGATAAATTCATTACCCATTGGTGGCAACACGCGGCGGACGGCTTGCGGCAATATGATATAACGCATCGCCTGACGCTTGTCCATTCCTAACGAACGTGCAGCTTCGGTTTGCCCTTCATCGATTGATTGAATACCCGCCCGGAACACTTCGGCAATATATGCCGCTTCATTCAACGACAAAGCAATAATTCCGGAAAGAATACCATTTGACTGATGAAAAATTGCCGGTACAACACCAAAGTGAATGATTAAAATCTGAACAAATAGCGGTGTCCCGCGGAAAAAAGTAATGTAGCAGACAAACGGAGCCGCCAGCGCTTTGTTATCAATCATTTTCCCGAAACAAACAAATAAACCAAGGATTGTGCCGAAAACGATACCGGCAAAAGAAAATAAAATCGTGAATAATGTGCCACTCGCAAAGAAGGGTAAATATTCTTTAATAAGTTCTAAAGGGTTCACACCCAATCCTCCCCTAACTTAAAAAGTTGCTTAACAAGACGTTAAGCAACCTTAAACATTGATTCTAAATTAACCAATTAATTTTGTGCTTGCAGCTTTTCAAGATCCGGTTTCTTATCAAACCATTTCTGATAGATCTTTGTATAGGTACCATCGTCAATAATCTTCTTGATCGCCTTATCAAACACTGGTTTTAGCTTGCTTCCTTTTGGAAACATCATACCATAGAATTCGCCATCGAATGTCTTTTCATCACCGACGGTTTTCAAATTCTTGCCTGGGTTGTTCTTCACATAATAATCCATAACACCATTGTCTGCAACGACGGCATCTGCTCCGTGGTTAAGCAATTCCATAATCGCCAAGTTCACTGTTTTGAATTTCTTGATCTTTGGATTGTTCTTTCCGAGCACTTTTTCAACTGCGAACTGTCCGGTTGTTCCTTGTTGAACAGCGACAGTCTTGCCTTTCAGATCTGCTGCAGTCTTAATTTTACTATTCTTAGGTACCATAATTTCGTTAATCGAACGGAAGTAAGGATTTGAGAAATCATATGTTTTCTCGCGGTCGCTTGTAATTGAAATTGCCGATATACTCATATCTGCTGTCTTTGATTTCAGTTCAGCAAACACAGGATCCCAACCAACGTTAACCAGCTTATATTTATAGCCGGATGCTTCCCCAAGAGCCTTCATAATATCAACGTCGAAGCCCTCCATTTTACCCTTGTTCAACGTTTCGAACGGCGGATAACTTGCATCATTAACGACACGTAGAACCTTCTTTGTGCTCGTTTTCTTTGCAGAACTTGAACTGCTTCCGGCTCCTGATGAGCACGCGGTAAAAATCATTACCAATGCGAGTAAAAGTGAAAGCACCGACAATTTCTTCATCATCTAAAACTGCCCCCAATATTTTTCTGATTATTTCATGCAATTAATTAAAGTTAATTATACCCTGTCTCTAAAAGTAATGGCAAGTTGTTTGTTGAATTTTAGAAAAATTTACTGTTTAATGTCGGCAAACAATTTACACTTTGAATAAAAATAAACCGAAACGAGTATGCTTACCCGTCTCGGTTTATCGATTATTAATGATTGATCGTGAATCAGCCGAATACTTTTACACGAGATTCAATCGGTGCAAATTCTTTTTCGCCGGCTGGTGCAACGATGTTACCGAATGGCATTTGTGCGCGCAGTTTCCAGCTCTTCGGCAGTTCAAAAGTTGCCTGAACTGCTTCATCAATAAGCGGATTATAGTGTTGCAGCGAAGCGCCAATTCCGATTTCAGAAAGAGCAGTCCATACAGAGAATTGTGCAATACCTGTGCTGTGTTCCGACCATACAGGGAAATTATCTGCATACAAAGCAAATTTTTCTTGCAGGCCTTTGACAACGGCTTGATCTTCAAAGAAGAGAATCGTACCAACACCGGCGTTAAACGATGCAAGCTTTTGAGCAGTTGGTTCAAAAGATTGGCCTTCAGGAATTACTTTACGCAATTCTTGTTCTGCGATCCCGCCTTCGCCCCAAATTTTGCTGCTTTCTTCACCAAACAGAACAACAGCGTGTGCAGTTTGAGAGTTGAATGCTGAAGGAGCATATTTAATAGCATCTTGAATCGTTTTCACGATTTCTTCTTTGCTAACCTTGACGTTTTTATCTAGTGCATAAATGGATCTACGATTTTTAATTGCTTCAATAAAAGATGTTGCCATTCAAAAACACTCCTAAGCTAATTAATTTTTGTTTACTTACATAAGTATAGTTTACGACGAAAAAAAAGTAAATCACTTTGTTTCTTTTTTTTCAGGCGAATGTTCTGCATACCATCTGTTCGCCCAGTTATGCACTTCTTCAAGAATTGGTTTCGATTCCGACCCCATTTCAGTAAGACGATAAGTGACCTGAACCGGATACCCGGTGTCAACAATGCGCTCAATAATCCCCATTTCTTCAAGTTCTCTCAACCGAGCAGACAACATACGGTCACTGAGTTCAGGTATTGCTGAGGAGATGGTACTAAAATGAGTTTCCCCACCTAGGAGCACTTCTATAATCAAACCGTTCCATTTTTTGCCGAGAATTTGAAAAGCTTTTTCGAATTTAGGACAGACAGAAATTGATCGTTTCATCATGATCACCTCTCCCTATATTGTACTACACCCACAACAAATTACCTACTAACAAATGTTAATTAAGTACCTTTTTATACGTAACTTTATTCAAATACTATAGTAAATCGAATGCACTCTACCCTTTTCGGAAAAATGGCCCACACCTTAATAAATTGCGCTCTTTTCAACCTTTTTACACCACGGCTGTTTTCATTCGCATTCAAAGTCAGACCTTTACCTGATTTCTCGGGATAGACAATGACATGAAAGCAGCAAGCAGGCAAACTGCGCCTGCAGCCATAAATGGAACGGTATAACTTCCGAGTACGTCGCGCAGGATACCTGCACCCAATGCGGCTACAGAAGCGCCGAGTTGATGTGAAACTGAAATCCAGCCGAAGATCATACCTGTCCGAGCGTTTCCAAATGCTTTCGTCGCGAGTTTTACAGTTGGTGGAACAGTCGCGATCCAATCAAGGCCGTAAAAGACCGTGAAAATCATCAGCATCGGATTGGCTTCATCGAATGCATAGGGTAAGATAAGCAGAGAAAGGCCACGCAAACCATAGTACCAAAAGAGCAATTTACGACTATCTATTCGATCTGAGAGCCAACCTGAAAATGTCGTACCTACGAGATCAAACACCCCCATCAAAGCCAGCAGACTTGCACTTGTCACTTCCGATATTCCATGATCATGACCTGCAGGGATAAAATGCGTGCCGATCAAACCATTTGTTGAAAAGCCGCAGAAGAAAAAGGTGCCTGCAAGCAGCCAAAATGAGCGGTTTGTCAGTGCCGAGCGAAGGGCTAGAAGTGGCGCCACAAATGCATTTTCATTAATCGTTGCTGGTCGGACAAGCTCTGTGGAACCATATGGAGCAAGGCCAAGATCAAAAGGATGATTGCGCATCCAGATCGCGACAATCACGATGACCAGAACAATGACCCCGACTACTGTATACATTGCCGAACGCCAGCCCGCTTCAACCGTGATCTTCGCCAGCATTGGCAAAAACAGAAGCTGTCCCGTCGCACTGCTTGCGGTCAGCAAGCCAATAACAAGACCTTTTCGTTTAACAAACCAATTGCCACTGACTGTTACACCAAGTACATTGGCCATCATCCCTGTTGCAAGTCCGGAAATCAGCCCCCAAAGAAGTTCAAATTGCCATAAAGTGGTCATCATTGGTGTTATCGCAAGACTGATCGCGAGGACTGCCAGCGAAGTGACCACCATTCTCCGAATACCAAACTTTTGCAACAATGCCGCGGAAAAAGGCCCGACTAATCCATATAATAAAATTCCGATTGAAAGAACCCCGGAAATACTTCCCCTGCTCCACCCAAATTCTTCTTGAAAAGGAACAATCAGCGTACTTGGCATAGAACGAACACCGGCTGACACCAACAGCGTTAGAAACGTAACCAGCACAACAATCCAGCCATAATGTAGTTTTACAGATTTTTGACGTGTCTCCACCGGATGTTCACTCCAATTATCATCGTTTTGTTGTACATACAACTGTATGCTAAATCTATTATTCTGCTTCAAGCTGATCTGTTGATCGCACAAGTTCCTTTGATAAAAGATCTGCGGTCTCTTTTCCGAGAATCTTCTCATACCTGACATGCAATCGATTTGATGCCCTGCGTATTTCGTCTTCCAGTGTCTTTCCATTCTCTGTTGGATAAACGCGTACGGATTTTCCTTGGGCTGTCCTGATTACAAGCCTCTTCCTTTCAAGCTTCTCAATAAATCGAGTGAGCGTAGACGGTGCGATGTCCAGTTGATCCGCCAATTGTTTCTGCGTACTTCCAGGATCCCTGATCACTAATAGCAGTAGGTAACCGTACATTGGGCTAAATCCGGTCGGTGCAAATTCCTCATCCGCCATTTTTGTGATCGCCCGACTCAGACGGTTTGTCGTAAAATAGAGACAATCTTTCAGGAAGTCCCCCATGATCTGTAGCTCCTTTCATTAGCTGAATTATTCGTTTGTATGTACAACTAAATATAATTGGCTCAAACACTCCTGTCAAATAAGTAACACTTTGGGGTTCGGACAAACTTTTCATGTTTGGTTTGACTCTGGTTGTTCGTTTCTATTTTCTATCGGTTCGTTACAAATTTTCCGGGATTGGTTACTACTTTCTCCTCATTCGTTACTATTCTAAATGTTCGTTACGAATTTTCTATCAGTTTGTTACGAATTTTCCGGGATTGGTTACTACTTTTTTCTCGTTCTTTTCTATTCTAAATGTTCGTTACGAATTTTCTATCAGTTCGTTACGAATTTTCTGGGATTGGTTACTACCTTTCCCTCATTCGTTTCTATTCTAAATGTTCGTTACTCCATTTCAACCCATGCTCGTCCCGCTTATTCATGCTGAAAGAGAACCAGGCGCATGCCTGGTTCTCTCATTCACTTATTCATTTATCGGTCGGATTGGAAGGAGCACACCAAGCAAAGCAATTGCAGCGGCCCCTAGAAAAATCCACTGCATCGAGTTCCCGACTGCAACAAACGACAGCGTGAGGAAGACAGCCAGATCACAGCATGAGTCAACAATCGACAGCAGCGAGATCGTTGTTGCTCGAACCTGCGATGGAATGTAATCATTACTGATCTGCGAATAGATCGGATAACGGATCACCTGAACGATACGCAGCAAAATGAATACGCCAATCGCCAGCCAAAAAGTCGTTCCTGTAAAAGCCGCCAGAAGCAATCCCAATACCGATAGTGCACCGGTCGTATACATCAGAGCAATACGCGACCATTTTCCAGTCATCCAACCGATCGAGCGTGAAGCAAAATAGCCGAGTACAGCAGCTCCGGCATAAAATAGACCGATCAAACCGACTGGAACGCCCGCATGAGCCAGAAATGGCTGATCAAAATTTTTAAAGACCGCTCCTACCGGAATAAATACTAGGGTGACATTCAGGAACATCACAAGTAAGAGCGGCTTCCGACGAATGACAAGAAACCCTTCCTTGATTTGGCGGAGCGGATTCTCAAAGGGTTCCGCGAACTTTTTTGGTTTCCTCAAAAACAGTGTCAGTGCCAGTTCAGCCAATTGAAACAGAATTGTTAATAGGATCAGCAAATGAAATTGCGCATTGGTTAAATCTTTTGCGGCATAGGCTCCGAACAAGACCGAAAGGATCATTGCGATAAAACCGCCGGACTGAATTTTCCCCATTGCTTGATCCATTTTATTTTCTTGACGGCTTTCTTTCAGAGATTCATAGATAAATGCCTCATCGGCTCCTGAATAAAAGGTGACTGAAAACCCATTGATAAAGCTGTAAAGGAAAAACATCCATGGCTCTGTAGCAAACATTAATAGAATGATGCTACCTATACGGAATAGTGAGCCCGTAACGAACGCGCATTTTGCACCGAAGCGGTCAGCATAGACGCCGGTCGGAATTTCGCCCACCAGTACTGCTGCACTCCAGCAAAATAAGATGATAAATATATCTTGAGCATTCAAGCCGCGTTGCATGTAAAACAGCGTCAGCACAGGTTGCATAAAATTCATTGTTGCAAAACATTCGATCCAAAATAATAAGCGAATATTATAGGTAGCAGTTGTCGCTTTCAAGTGCTCTATTCCCACTTTCTTATCAAAATTAATGGTGCTCATTAAGAAAAGCAGGAGAACCTACACGCATCACCTTTTAATTCATGTATTCTCCTGCCTGATTTGAGAAGAAGAGTTGTACGTTTGCCATTTGTGATTCCTCCTAGAATTTATTGACTTCATTGTATCAGAGACGGTGCCAATGCCCCAGTGCTTATTGTCATTTTTTCACGGGGCCCTGGCCAATATTAAATCCTTTAAACTTGCATAATCACCTTCCTGCACTCATATATCGAAAAAGTGATGGATTTAGGAACAGGGGGACTTGCACGTGTATGTTGAAGTAGAAAAAGGTGTCCGGATTTTCGTACAGGATATTAATCCAGGTCAGAATGCCAGACCGATTGTATTCGTACATGGTTGGCCATTAAATCATAAAATGTTCGAGTATCAATTCAATGTATTGCCGGCGCACGGGTTTCGCTGTATCGGCATTGACCTGCGCGGCTTTGGAAAGTCCGACAAGCCTTGGGGAAGCTATGCTTATGACCGGCTGGCTGATGATCTCTTTGCAGTTCTACAGGCGCTTCATCTTGAAAACGTGACACTGCTCGGTTTCTCTGTTGGTGGTGCCACCGCGATTCGCTATATGGCACGCTACAACGGACAGTTTATCTCAAAACTCATCTTAGCTGATGCGGCAGCCCCGGCATTTGCCGAACAACCGAACGTCCCATCCGGCGTGCCGCTTGAACAGGCAAATGCAATGATCAACCAGATTTATGTGAATCGGCCTAAGTTTCTTCAAGACTTGTCCCTGATGTTTTTCAACCGTAATCTTGGTCCCGCGATGCTCGACTGGTTCATCTCACTCTCTCTTGAAGCATCCTCTTATGCCACGATCAAAATCTTGCAGGAACTGGTGCGAGAAGATCTCACCAAGGATCTAAGCAAGATCACTGTGCCAACGCTTGTCCTACATGGGGTTCATGATCAGGTCGTCCCGTTTGCGAGCGGTCAACTGACGCAGCGTCAAATTCCCGGTTCCGTACTTTTTCCTCTATATAATAGTGGACATGGCTCACCCGTCGATCAATCCGAAGCATTCAATAAGGCGCTGCTCCAATTTTTAAGCAGTAATCCTTAAGAAAAAACTGGGCTAAGCCCAGTCCTTAGCTGTCACCCTTTATACGGCTTATATCTCTAAACTTGTGCCTAGATGACACTTCAGTTGCTCGCTTGCCGCGGGCGCACCGTGAGCCTCGAACAGGCAGTCTCGCTGGCACGCGATTATCAGGAACGGTCCAACAGGCGTCCCACCTTCCGTGTTTGAATCGGAACGGTTTTCAGTGTTACACCGCTGATATGAACACAAACTAGGCCGGTCATTAATCCCCGATCATATGCCATCGGTTTGTATTTATGATGCTGAATTCACCTCCGGCTACTCCTGATCCCGCAAGATTCTCGCACCCCTGATTGTAAAAAAAACAAACATGCCGACTCCATTCTCAGGAGCCGGCATGTTTTCATACCAAAATTAGAAATCAAAATTATCCGGATCAGGACCTGTGCGATGATCCTGATTGAGCGCGTCAATTGCTGCCATCTCTTCTTTTGAAAGATCAAAGTCAAATAGGTCGCCATTTTCAATGATACGTGGTTCCTTCGTTGACTTTGGAATCACAATCACGCCTTCTTGAAGATGCCAACGAAGAATGACTTGTGCAGGCGACTTCTGATGGTTTTCCGCAATTGTGGTAATCGTTTCATTATCAAACAGCCCACCGACCATCAGCGGCGCCCATGCTTCGAGCAATATTTTATGATGCTCGCTGAATGCTTTTAACGGTTCTTGCGTCAGACGTGGATGACGTTCCACTTGATTGACCACCGGCACGACTTCAGCATCCTTCAGCAAGTCTTCGAGATGGTGAATCTGAAAATTGCTGACCCCGATCGCACGCACTTTTCCTTCCTTATATAATTGCTCCATTGCCCGCCAAGTATCCTTATACTTTCCGGCGACCGGCCAATGAATCAAGTACAAGTCTAAGTAATCTAAGCCAAGCTTGTCGAGCGATTCTTGATACGCCTTCAAGGTCGATTCATAACCTTGATCTGCGTTCCAGACCTTCGATGTGATGAACAGATCCTCGCGTTTCAGGCCCGTTTCCTTAAGCGCTGCTTTGATCCCTTCACCGGTGCCTTGCTCATTTTGATAAATCGCTGCCGTATCAATCAGACGGTATCCGTTCCGAATCGCCGACTGAACAGATGAAGCGGCAATCGCCTGATCCTCAACTCTGAACACACCTAACCCAACAGTCGGCATTTCAACGCCGTTATTTAAAACCACTGTCTTTGCTACCAATGGTCATCCTCCTTTATTCAACCGTAATTCGTTCCTTTTCAGTGTAAATGGTATTGATCATTTCAGGTAGTACGCACCTTAAAGTGATATAGGTACATAAAAGTTACCATTGCGCGTGCATTCCCACGTGATCACCAATAGCACACTCACTGTGTCTCTTGCTTTTTCAGAAACTGAACCGATTCTACAATCAATTTTTTCAGCACATCTTGATTAATATCTGCCAGTTTATTGATATAGGTGCATGATTTTCCGCGCGTATGTTTTCCTAGATCCTTGGCATATATGTCATAAGTATCCTCACTCATTGTCAGATATAAACTGATTTTCGCTTTGCGCGGTGAGAATCCGGTGAGTGGCGCGTCTCCCTCATGTCCGGAGGCATAGTTGTAATGATAAGCGCCAAAACCGATAATGCTTGGCCCCCACATTTTTGCCGGATGTCCGGTAACCTCAGTAAACAAATCGAGCAAACGGTACGCATCTGCTTTCTTCTGTACACTCTCCACCTTTTCAATAAATGCCGTGACGCTATTCTCGTTTTCCTTCATTTTTAGCTCATAACCCATCTTGGTTCACCCCACTTTTCTCTCCCTTGGTATGAAATAACCCTTTGCGGTACATTTTAAACAAAGGCACAAGATCAGGAAAGCGCAGGGGTGATCTGTGTAAAAAGTTTCTCGGAGGAATGAGTTTAGGAAGGCGTGGTGCGAGACGCCTGCGGGATCGTTCCTGATGATCGCGAACCAAGTGAGACCCCGCAGATCAACATGCATGTACGAGGAGGCCCACGGATCGCCCGCGGCAAGCGAGCACCGAAAGCCTTATTCCGAGAAAAGTTAGACACATACCACGCGAGTTTGTCAAAGGCATTTTTTTCTAAATAATACTGTATAATAAAAGTATTGCAATTTTCCGATGTTCATCGGAATGAACGCATAAGCCAATTAGGAGGTTACGACATGGAAACACTCACTCAAAACAAGGTATGCCATGGTTTTCGGCTGCTCCATACCGATACAATTCAAGACATTCACTCAGACGCGTACGTGTTCGAGCATGAGAAAAGCGGCGCGAAACTATTGTTTTTGAAAAACGATGATGACAATAAAGTCTTCTCGATCAGTTTCCGCACCCCTCCGGAAAATAATACCGGCGTTTTTCACATTCTTGAACATTCGGTGCTTTGCGGCTCTGACAAATACCCGGTTAAAGAACCGTTTGTTGAACTGCTCAAGGGTTCACTGAATACGTTCCTTAACGCATTCACATTCAGCGATAAGACCATGTATCCGGTCGCCAGCAAAAATAACAAAGATTTTCAGAATCTGATGGACGTCTATCTCGATGCTGTCTTCCATCCGAACATTTACAAATATAAGGAAATCCTTCAACAAGAGGGCTGGCACTACGAGCTAGAAAATGCTGAGGATCCGATCAATTACAAAGGCGTTGTCTATAATGAAATGAAAGGCGCCTTTTCCTCCCCGGAAGGCTTGTTGATGCGCGCCAACCAAAACTCACTATTCCCTGATACAAGCTACGGCTATGAATCAGGCGGTGATCCAATCAATATTCCTGATCTGACCTATGACTATTTCATTAATTGCCATAAAAAATATTACAGTCCATCCAACAGCTATATTTTTCTGTACGGAAATATGGATATAGAGGAAAAATTGGCGTATTTGGATCAAGCCTATTTGAGCGACTATGACCGCATTGAGGTCGATTCCGCTCTTGCGCTCCAGAAACCGATCGGAAAACTTAATGAAACGATCAAAGAATATCCAGTACTCCCAGATGCAGACCTCAAGGATAAAACATACTTAAGCATGAACTTTGCAGTAGCCACATCAACCGATCCGGAACCATACCTCGCTTTTGATATTCTTGATTATCTGCTTCTTGACAGCCCGGCGGCTCCGCTGAAAAAGGCAATTCTCGATGCCGGAATTGGTCAGGATGTGTTCGGCGCCTATGACAACAGCATCCTTCAACCCTTTTTCTCCATTAATGTGAAGAATGCCAACGAAAGTCAAAAAGCAGATTTTAAGAAAGTCGTTTTCGATACCTTGAAACAACTCGTGAAAGATGGTCTGGATAAGAAACAAATTGAGGCAGCGCTCACCGTCAAAGAATTCCAATTGCGTGAGGCAGACTATGGCTCGATGCCTACGGGTCTCATTTACAGCATTATGACGATGGACAGCTGGCTTCATGATGCAGACCCTCTGATGCACTTGAAATTTGAAGCGACTTTGGCGAAGATCAAACAGGCGCTAACCACCAACTACTTCGAAACGTTAATTGAAAACTATTTGCTGAACAGTAATCATCAGACCTTTGTCACGATCGCACCTTCCAAAACGATTGCGGACAAAGAAGCCAAATTCGTGGAATCGAAATTAGCCGATGTTAAGAAGAATCTGAATGCTGAAGGTTTGCAGCAAATTATTGAAGAAACAAAGAAACTGAAAGAGCGTCAATCGAGTAGCGACAAGCCTGAAGACCTGCGCAAAATTCCAATGCTCACTCTGAGTGATGTTCAGAAAAAGGCAGAGGATATCCCACTTGAGGAAACCACTGTTGATGGTGTAAAAACGCTCTATCATGATCTTGAAACCAATAAAATCGCTTATCTAAGCATGTATTTTGATGCGACTGATGTATCTGCTGACCAGATTGCTGCCCTCTCCCTTTTACAGGAAATTCTTGGCAAGGTGGATACGGAAAAGTACCCTTATGCAGAACTCGTGAGTGAAATCAATATCCAAACCGGCAGCATTGATTTCGACAACCAGACCTTTAGTGATATGTCTGATGATGATGCCTATGCGCCGAAATTTTCTGTGCGCACAAAGGTTTTGGCCGATAAACTGCCACAGGCTTTCGCACTCATTCATGAGATCCTTTACCACAGCAAATTCGACAACGCATCCCGCATTCGAGAAATCATTAAGGAAATCAAGTCTCGCGTTGAGATGGCCTTTAATCAAAATGGTCAATCCGTTGTCGTTCGACGTCTTGGTTCTTATTTTTCTCAAGCAGCTGCCTATAGCGAAAAATTACGTGGGCTCGATTTTTACCAATTCATCTCGGATCTTGATAAAAATTGGGATACCCGCTTTGAGCAGTTCAAAGAAACCTTGTCCGCGTTGTCCAAACAATTGTTCAGTAAGGATCGGCTAATTTTCAGTGTGACCGGAAATACAGAGTTGTTCCAAGCCGTAAAAGATCACTTCAGCACGTTGGAACTCCAAGCGAAGTCGGTAACCGATGCTGCGCATGCGGACCGATTGGCGAAACCTGCCGCCAAAAACGAAGGTTTGATGACTTCGAGTAAAGTTCAATATGCCGCTAAAGGCGCGAACTTCAAATCACTGGGTTTCTCCTATACCGGAAAGCTTCAGGTGCTTAAGAAAATCCTGACCCTCGATTATCTGTGGAATCAGGTGCGCGTCATGGGCGGCGCCTATGGATGTGGGCTGTCCCTTGAATCAGCGGGCAACATGATCTTCTGGTCCTATCGCGACCCGAACCTGCAAGAAACCTTGTCCATTTACGACAAAGCGGCTGAATTCGCCGAATCCTTCGATGCCGATGACTTCGAAATGACGAAGTACATTATCGGAACATTATCCGATCTCGAAACGCCACTCACTCCGCGTAGTAAAGGCGGCATGGCCGATGCCCAATATTTCAAGCACATCACACAAGCTGACGTGCAGCAAACACGCGATGATGTACTGGCGACAAAATTATCCGATATCAAAGACTTCGGCAAACTGTTAAAAGCCGTAACCGACGAAGGCTTCGTGTGCGTACTCGGAAACGAAACCAAAATTCAGCAAAATAAAAATCTGTTCAAAGACTGCATCAATGTGTTTGACTAATTGAAGAGATGCGAAGAGCTGTGGGGCAATGCTCCCACAGCTCTTTTTTTTTACGTGGGGATAACCCGAACACTCTTTTCCCAGATTCGGCTAACTTTTTGCCGGATTAAGACGCTCTACTTTTTTCCGGATTAAGACGCTCTTTTCCCAGATTCAGCTAACTTTTCCCCGAATTAAGACACTCTTTTCCCGGATTCGGCTAACTTTTTTCCGGATTAAGACGCTCTTTTCCCGGATTCGGACAACTTTTTCCGGATTAAGACGCTTTTTTTCCGGATGCTTACATGCCTCGAGGATTGATCGGAACTCTTTGAACCCAATATTTTTCAATGTGCTTTTTTCATAAACTCATTCTTTTTATGTTAGAAAATCCGACATACTCAGAACATCTTTAACGTTATCGTGATAAACTATGAATCATAAACTGGTATGACCGGTATTGCCAGTTTGGAATTTAACCTTCCCTTACTTCTTTCAGTGAGTGAAAGATGAAGAACGCCGCAATTGGTTAAATCGTTCAAAACACGTGCTTATACGTGAAAAAAATAGAGTGGAGGATTGATTATGCTGGATCTACTTTTTCATAATGCAAAAAGTCTGCATTACCTTACGAATATCGATATAGGAATAGAAAATGGGACCATTACGTACATAAATGAAACTGGTGCTTCCATTCCTCCGGTAAAACAAATTATTGAAGCCGGAGGGCATGTTGTACTGCCTGGATTCAATGAATCACATATTCATCTGGAAAAAGCCTATCTACTCGAAAAAATGGATACAGATGCCCATTCATTACAAGAAGCAATCCAAATGACAGCTGCTTTAAAAAAATCGTTTACAAAGGAAGATATGACAGAGCGAGCTACTCGTGTCATTGAAAAAAGCATCCAAAGTGGCGTAACTAACTTACGGGCTCAGGTAGAAGTCGATGATCTATTAAATTTAAGCGCCATGGAAACCATTATGGCGTTGAAAGAAAAATATAAAAGTAAAATCACGATTCAGATTGTTGTCTTCCCTCAAGAGGGTATCTTCATTCAAAAAAATGGAGCAGCGCTAATGGAAGAATCATTAAAAATGGGTGCAGATGTTGTTGGGGGCATCCCTTATAATGATCGAGATCAAACAGAACACCTCGATTTTATCTTCAATCTTGCAGAAAAATATGGAAAACCCATGGATATTCATATTGATGATTCTGATAATCCTGAAGATCTTTCAATTTTAGATATCATCAAACGCACCAAGGACAATCACTTTGAAAACAACGTAACGGTTGCGCATATGACTTCCTTAGGTTCGGTCGATCATAATCAAGCACGCGATATAGCTAAACAGATAGCCGATGCTGGCATTCATGTCGTTGCTCTTCCAGCAACTGATCTCTATATTAACGGGCGCCAGGATAAGGAAAAAATCAGACGAGGCCTAACACCCGTAAAAACTTTGCTGAATGAGCAGGCCAATGTTATTTTTGCAACAAATAATATTCAAAATCCATTTACGCCTTTTGGCACAGGGAACATCCTTGATATTGCTTATTTATTTGCTGAAGTGACACAGATGGGGACTTCCCAGGATGCAGAGACAATTCTAGACATGATGACCTATCAATCTGCTAAAGCGCTGGGCTTAGAACACTATGGCATATATGAAGGTGGACTCGCTGACCTAGTGCTCTTGGACGCGAATAACCTCCGTAATGTTTTATTAGACCGGCCACGCGTCATTTGTTCCTACAAAAATGGGCATAAGATCATTTGACCAATCAGCAGTAACTAGGAGATGAGCGAATGAATCAGGGTAGATTCAAGAATAAACAGGTTGTGATCACAGGTGGCGGTTCGGGGATTGGGCTCGCAACAGTCAAATCATTTTTATCTGAAGGTGCACGTGTTTCTGTGTTGGATTATCAAATTACTGATGAACTTGTTCGGACCACATGTGATGTCTATCAAGTGGATGTTCGTAAGTCTGAAAGCATCAAAGAAGCAGTTGCGGAGATCATTAAAAAAAATCATAAAATCGATGTACTGATAAATAATGCAGGAATTGAATTTGTTTCGTCACTTGAAGAGATGGAAGAAGAAGAATGGGATCGCGTCCTCGATACAAATTTGAAAGGCATGTTTCTGACAACCCGAACCGTATTGCCCTTTTTAAAAGAATCTCATGGCGTGATCGTCAATACCGCTTCTCAACTTGCTTTAGTAGGCTCTGCTCTATTCACAGCCTACACCGCATCCAAAGCGGCAATTGTGAATTTCACGCGAAGTCTGGCCATTGAAGGAGCAAAAGATGGCATTCGTGTTAATTCGGTTTGCCCTGGAGCAATTCATACGCCTCTACTGAGCAGGCAATTTGAAAATGGGAAAAAAGGACCACAAGGATCCATTCAAGATTTGATCAGGATGCACCCATTAGGACGGCTGGGGGAACCAGAAGAAATTGCCAAGCCCATTCTATTTCTTTGTAGCGAAGACGCGTCATTTATAACTGGGAGCGCATTATTCATTGATGGAGGATACACAAGCTGGTAATTTAACTTAACATTCATTCTAACCTCGAACGAAACGAATAAAAGAATTGGAGATTTAATATGATCAATCACAACGATTACGGTGCTTTCATTAACCCGAGCATGACTCTCTCTCTTAACACGAGCGGCCCCCTTTCCGGACTCAAATTTGCATTGAAAGACGTTTTTGCCGTTAAAGGCTATAAGAATAGTGCCGGCAATCCAACTTGGCTTACCTATGCCGATGAGGCAACCGAACATGCTGATGTGGTCAATCAGCTGCTTCATCACGGAGCTACTTTAGTTGGCACTACGGTTACAGATGAATTGATGTATAGCTTGAAAGGAGACAATAAACATTATCCTCCGACAATTAACCCTAAAGCCCCGGATTCATTTACCGGAGGATCATCAAGTGGATCAGCAGTATCTGTTGCTTCTCATCAAACTGATTTTTCCATTGGAACGGATACCGGGGGATCTGTCCGAATCCCTTCCTCCTACTGTGGACTATTCGGAATGCGACCATCGCATGGATTAATTTCCATGAATGGTGTGATACCGCTCGCACCCAGTTTTGATACTGTCGGCTGGATGGCCAATCATGCGGATATTTTAGCCAAAGTGGGCGATGTTTTACTCCCAGATCAAACCGTGCACGCCTATAAAACGATCTATGTATTTCAGAAAGCTTTCGATCTATTACAGGACTCAGACGATATCGCTTATTATCACAAGCTTTTGCAACTACTAAATGATCGCTACACGCTAAAATCTGTCGACCTCTTAGACAACCATTCCTTTCATGAACTAACGGAGTGTTTCCGTATCCTTCAGGGTAAGGAAGCCTGGCAATCGCATGGTCAATGGATTAATCAGTATCACCCAGATTTCAGTAAAGATATCTCCGGCCGATTCGAAATGGCATCTAAAATTAAGGAGGATGTCCACTATCATCTAATGCTTCAAACCAAACAAAATTTCACAACTGAGATGCACCAACTTTTGGGTAGTGATTCCCTAGTAATCATACCCACAACGGTCGGATCCGCTCCAAGTAGAGAAAGTAGTTTTTCGTCTATTGAATCGCTTAGAGCGCAAACGATGAAATTGACCTGTCTTGCTGGATTATCTGGTCTGCCTCAAATAACACGACCGCTTCTTCATACAAAGAAGCCGCTCGGTCTTTCCTTCATTTCAGGATATAATACAGACAAGCAATTGTTACAATTTGTCAGAAACGTTGACTTATCCGGATTGAAAGGAATTTGAAACCAGTCCTAATAATTTAAGTGAGGTCATCCTTTTTTATGATTGTCAGTGAAACTGTCCAGAAATTTTTATTAGATTATATTCGAACACGGGTGAAGGTAGGAGATAAATTGCCTTCGGAACGTGAAATAGCCAAGATGCTTAAGGTTGGCCGTTCCTCAGTACGTGAGGCTCTGCAATCCATGTGTGACACAGGAATTATTGAGAAACGACCGGGAAAGGGGAATTATTTAAGACAAGAGATCGACACGAACCTTACAACCGTAGTCAAGCGTCTATTACCGACTTTTGACATCGAATCATCCTTAGATTTTCTTGAATTTCGAAGAGGTATAGAAACGGAGAATGCCTATCTTGCTGCTCAAAGAATGACAGAACAGTCTATTGATGTGCTCAAAATGTCTCTTGTTGATCTAAAGGACTGTATACATAAAGGCCAGTCGATCATCGTTCCCGACTTAACCTTCCATAACACTATTGCTCACGCCACTCAGAATAAGGTCATGATACACGTCTACGATTCATTGATCGATTATTTTAAAAAGGTGCGCATTGAAATGGCTATCAATGATGATGTTGAAAATGCTGTTCAATATCATACAGAGCTGTTAAACGCAATAGAAGACAGAGATTCTAATCAGGCAAGCCTGTTGATGCGCAAGCACATCGAGGACGTCCAACAGCATTACCAAAAAATGATTACGGAAATAAATCCTAAACTGAGAGGCGAGCACGTTGCGACCTAGAAGTTCACAGGGAACCAACTGCTTGTTTTGTTCTAACGGTGATTCGATAAACCTGTTGTAATCGTCCCATCTCTTGTTCTGTTCATTTCTTCTTAATATGAAAAACCTTAAATTACTTACTTGAATTCAATCCATTTTTAAATTCTATGTCAGAAAATATGACACTTTTTCAGAAAATTCTTTTCTCAGTGCTATAATGTATCTATCATCTGGTCTGACCGGTAAGACCAAAAGCTTATATTGTTCGTAAGGAGGAGGTTTTATACATCGTAAATAGATTTAATATTAATACTATTTAACTCGTTTCAAACTGTCCAGTATTTTACTGTTATTAGAAAAAATAGTTCAGATCGTCTTCTATTCTATGTCACTGTGCGAACAAGAGATCAATAGATTATTCGAAGCAAAATTATTCAAGAGGTGAATCTTAATTGGAAACTAAATACGATCCTAGCCTTTATAATTACGACCTCGCTCCAGTGAAAAAAGAACATAAAACATGGACGTGGATAAATTTTACAACGATTTGGATGGGCATGATTCATAATATCGTTGCTTGGGAAACTGCAGGAAGCTTAATCATGTTAGGCATGAGTGTCTGGCAAGCATTATCCGCTGTCATTATCGCTAATATAGTTCTTATCAGTGCGATGTGGTTGAATAGTGTCGTTGGTGGAAAATACGGCATTCCATTCCCGGTAATTATCCGAGCTGCCTTTGGTCATAAAGCAGCGCATATTCCTGTTGTCTTACGCGCATTTGTTGCCATTTTTTGGTTCGCCGTTCAGGCCTACGCAGGGAGTGCCGCTGTAAATGCTATATTTGGTGCACTGATCCCCGGATGGAACGGTTTATCAAAGTTTCATCTCGTCGGTATGGGTCTGAACAGTGCCATTGCAGTTGTTCTTTTCTGGCTCCTACACATGTGGATTGTTTCCAAAGGAATGCATCGCATTAAGATTTTTGAGCTTTGGGCAGGACCTTTGGTCATCATACTAGGTATCATCTTAGTCATTTGGTCCATTAATGTGTCCCATGGTTTAGGACCGCTTTTCGAACAGCCGAGCAAATTATCTTCATCACAATTTTGGACCATATTCCCAGTTTCCGTTACAGGACTTGTTGGTGTTTGGGCAACATTAGTTCTGAATATTTCCGATTTCACTCGTTTTACGCGTAGCCAGAAGGACCAGGCAGTTGGCCAGTTTATTGGTTTGCCCGGTACCGCAATTGCCTTTGCGCTAATGAGCATCATTACTACTTCTGGTACAGTTGTTGCATTTGGAAAAGCTATTTGGAACCCAGTTACATTACTACAAAAATTTGATAACCCATTTCTTCTATTTTTCGGAGCAATCGCATTGATTATCATTACCTTGTCCGTCAATATTGCAGGAAATGTTGTTTCACCCGGTTACGACTTAGTTAACCTTTTCCCTAAAAAGTTAAACTTTGTGAAAGCCGGAAATATATCTATTATTCTCTCCCTATTCTTTGTTCCTTGGTTATGGTTCAATAATGCCGGCGTAATTCTCACGGTTATGGGAGCTGTCGGTGGCGCCCTTGGCCCTGTCGCTGGAATTATGTTTGCCGATTTTTATATCGTACACCATCGGCATTACGAAATTAACAGCTTTTATTTAAAAGACAGTGAGTATTCGTATAGCCACGGATGGAATTACAGCGCGTTGATTGCGATGGCAGTCGGAACGATTATTTCTCTAATCGGTTTATTTGTTCCAACGCTTAAACCTCTTTATTCTTATTCATGGTTTCTTGGCGTCGGAGCCGGGTTTATCATCTATGCGCTGCTGATGAGAAATACAGAAAATAAAACAAAAGTGCGGGAAGTTTCCCCTGCAAAATAATCTAATGCGCATATATAGAAAAAGGACTTTTGACTAAATGCAAAGAGCTGTGGGGTGATGCGCCCACAGCTCTTTTTGATTTTCATTTTGCGGCCGATTAGGATTGGGACAAATTATCGCGAGAAGGAGACACAAATGAGGTGGAACCGGACAAAAATGATGCCGAACGGGACAATTATTAATCGGATTCGGACACTTTTCACTCCGAACCGGACAAGTCGGACGGAACGGGACAATAATGCTACGGAATCGGACAAAAACGTGATCGAACCGGACACTTTTCACTCCGAACAGGACAAAAATCAAGCGGAATCAGACACTAATCAGGCCGAACCGGACAAGTCGGGCAGAACAGGACAATAATGCTTCGGAAGCGGACAAAAACGTGATCGAACCGGACACTTTTCACTCCGAACAGGACAAAAACCAAGCTGAATCGGACACTTTTTCATCTAATTGAGACATTCAGCATTTTGGCTCGGTCATCCCACCTCCCGCTTAACACATCGCTCGAGCTACGTATTATTGCAGGATTGATCGGAATTTTTTTATCTCAATAGTTTTAAATGTGCTCGTTCCGCCTTCGGAAAATAAGCTGATTCCTTGGTCGTTAAGATGTGGAAATACTTCATCGCTAAAAACGGTTTGCCCATCATCGACAAATACTTCGATGCTGGTCTTGTCGACGAAAATTTTCAGATGAACCTGTTTTTTATCGGAAGGAATCGCAACTCGACTTTCTACACTTTTGTTACTTTTATCTGGTTGGCCGGTGAACGCACGATTCACGTAGATGTAGCCACCTTTTACAAAAACACCGACATCAATATGCCGCGTTTTGTCTTTGGATTCGCGTAGTCTGAGTCCGACATTTTGTGCATCTGACCAGGAAAGATCGGCATCAAGCTGATAGGCGTCCCCTTGCACATCAAGTGTCTTGACTCCTTCCACATGTTGCGTATCCAAACGTTTCGTTGACTCCGTCATTTTCTCTAAACCAGGAAGTGGCTGTGATGCCAAGCTGTATTGCCCAGCCCGATGGATCAACCGAATCCGGCGTACAATCGAATTCGCCCCGTTGAAATCTTCTTTCAACGTTGGCGTGTTATTCGGATAATCCCAATTATTCATCCAGGCAATCGCATAGCGTGCCTTCAACTTATCCGAAGCGCGGCCATCTTCAAACGTGACGCCTGCATACCAGTCAAAGCCATGATCGAGCCATTGGGGTTCCTCATTATCAGGCTTAAACGTTTTCCCATCAAAGCTGCCTGTCCAGTAGGCATACGTGTTCGGCAATCCGGCTGCCTTTCCGTTTGCACTTGCGCCGAGTACCCACTTGACCTTTCCATCATCGGCACGCAGCTGAAAGAGATCCGGGCATTCGACAATACCAATATTCTGAGTAAAAAAGCCACTGACATACTGCCATTCTTTTAAATTGTTCGATGTGTAAAAGCCAATCTTTGCTCCTTCAGCAAGCAGCATGATCCATTGGTTGCGCTCGGCATCCCAAATAATTTTCGGATCTCTAAAATCCTTAACTCCCGGATTCGGCAACACAGGATCATCACCATAGTTCTTAAATGTTTTTCCTTGATTCGAGCTATACCAAAGAAACTGTTCTTGGTCACCATTTGCCGGCGGTTGTGTCACAATCGCGACCAACGCATGCTTTCCTAAGCCCGCAGTGTTGTGCACGTCGCGGACAACCGAACCTGTCCAAATATCACCGTTTTTGTTTGTATATTTCGGAATTGCCACGCCTTCATCTTTCCAATGAATGAGATCCTTGGAGATCGCATGGCGCCACTCCGTCCCGTTTCCTTTTGGATAATCACGATTGTACAGGTAATAGTAGTGATAATATCCGTTAAAATAAATTGGCCGCTGTGGATCATTCATCCACTTATCCGGAACGGTAAAATGATAAACCGATCGATACGTCTGCTTCTTTTTTTCTATCACTGGTTTTTCCTTTGGTTGGAACAATCCGGAGAATAAAATAATGATGGTTAAAATGAGCAAACTCAGCGTGACGAGGCTGACTACTACAAAAAATTTCTTTTTCAATTCCACGTGTATAACCCTCCAAATGAATCCGTGATGCCTCTCCATCCTTACATAAAATGCCCATAAAAAAAGAAAATGTCGCATATTCTCGACATTTTCTACAATTCTTGCTATTAATTTCAATCTTCGACAGTCAGCTGACCTTGATCCAGAGTACGATCTGGAACCACCGATGTTCTCGAGCCTTGAAGGTTTACAAGGAAGCTTGGTGCGAACGTTGCATGATGGTCATCAAATGTCCCTCTGTTGGTCATATAGCTTGTAATCACGACTTTGTTTCCCTTTGTTTGCGGAATTGCAAAATGAGAATACGTCCAAGTGACATCGCTCTGATCGAGATCCATGTGCAACACGAGCCCGCTACCGTTAAGTGGGTGGTAGGTTCCGGTGAGTGCGTTCGAGACAAACCCGAGCATATACACGTCTTTGTCGCCAATGCCGTCCACAGTCATTTTCGCTCCACGTGAATCGGTAAAGAGATACCATTTTCCGTTCTTCTTGAACACATTTGCGCGTTCAATTTCATCGGTTACCGTATTCGAAGTGAGCAACGGCTTCATTACTTTTTTCAACGTATAATCATCGTTCAGCTCGATAATGCCTAATGCACCATTAGCAAAGGATGCAAGATTCTTCTTCGAGCTGTTCAGTAATGCTTTTCGTTCTTTTTGGAAGAAGTTCAAGTTCCCGCCGTAATAGGCGCGATTATTCAGCTGATCATCACCTTGATAACCGACTTCGGTTCCGGTGTTTGCTTCAAAAACGAGGTATTTATGCCCATTATCTTCAACATAATGCGGATCACGTAATGTGTGGTTATCCGCAGACTTATCACCAGCTACAAATTGGTCTACCGTCTGATAGTATTTGCCGTCCCCGTCAAAAATCGACTTCAAATCTTCGATACCGTCTACCTTTAACGTATCCGCGTCCGGTTGAGAAAGATTAATTTGTGCCGTCGTCAAGGTTTGTTTTCCATAAAGCTTGTTGCTTTCATCCATTGGGTGACGGTCAGTATAGAAAAGCCGTACATTGCCGTCCGAAGTTAGTGTTGCTGATCCGGACCATTCTTCCGCCTGGTTTTTCAGAATCGGATCGTTCGCATTCAGGTGATCATCCGCCTTAAATACTTTACCGGCATTCTTCCAGCTATCAATGGATGTTTCACCTTTCTTTTGGTAGAACAGATAGATGAACGTATCATTGCTTACTTTGGGATCACCGGCAAGTGCGAAAACTATAGTATAGCCTTTATAATTGGCAACTGTTCCATCCGCATTTTGCAGAGGCCAGCTGTCCCAAACATCTAGATCAATGTCATTTCCATCTTTATTTTTACCGACTGCTGACGGTAGATTCTCTATTGTTGATTCATCGAATTCCGGCACTTGGAATCGCTCATCTTCCTGCTGATCCGAAATTTTACTCATATCGAATCGTGTGAGATGTGAGAGTCCATAAGATTTGTCATAGCCCAAATCATCACTTTGCTTTGCCGACACATGCCCCGTGCTGCCAAACAAGAACGTTGTAGCCAATGCGACAGCAGCGGTCTGTTTTACGAGTTTTCCCATCATCATGTATACCTCTCCCTGTTGCATTTTTGAAGAACACGCTCTTCCGAAACTGAACAAACCTCTTTGAGCTTGCTTCTCTCTATTTGTGGCTTCGGTTAACGCATGTCCTCTTCTTAATCAGCATTGATTCTGCTGATGCGCCTTACTCAGAATACGGGGAATCCGGTACCCAAGTCAATCTAACAAATGAAACAAATTCGCCTAGTTTTCCACATGGAATCGATTCCATCATAGGTCTTTAGTATTGTGCATTATTGCATTTATTACAATTCTAGCTCTCTTAAAAATAAAAAGTGTGGCGCTTTAAAAGCATCTATTAAAGCCTTTGTTTAAAATGAAAACGCAATCTCTAATTATTAGCTAATTATTGAATTTATATTACACAATTGTAAATTCAATAGGTCTTTAGTATCGGGTTAGACGTGGTAGATTGGGATAATTTACTTGTGAAAAATTGGCCTGATATCGATATGCGCATTGATCTCGATTTTTCGCACATTGGATCCACATTTTTGCGCATTAAACCAGACATTTCGCGCATTAACCCTGGCCTAATCCGCGCACAAAAAACCGCATGGCTATACCATGCGGTTTCATTACTTTTTTACATTGCTTTGAGCCGTTCAATTCGGCTTTCAATCGGAGGATGGGTTGCAAACCAATTGGTTTTCTTGCGATTCTTACCAAAAGGGTTAGAAATGTACATCGATGCGGTAGCGTCTTTCACATGGTTCATGCCTTGTGAATCGCTACTGATTTTTGTTAACGCATTGATCAGTCCTTGTGGATCGCGTGTCAGTTCGACGGCCGATGCATCGGCTAGATATTCGCGATTTCGCGATACAGCAAGCTGAACAAATTGAGCAACGAGCGGCGCAAGGATGATCAGCACCAGTGCAATCACCATGAATATCGGATTCGATTTGTCATTGTTGCGCTTATTACTGCGGCCGCCGCCCCAGAAAAACATCCGTTGACCAATATCGGCAATCACAACAATCACACCAACGAGCGCAATACAAAGCGTCATCAGCCGGATATCATAATTTCTAATATGCGAAAATTCATGAGCGGTCACTGCGGCAATCTCTTCACGATTCAACCGCTCCAAAAGTCCGCTCGTGAATGCGATTACGCTGGATTCCGGCTTCATACCTGTCGCAAATGCATTCGGTGACGGATCATCGACAATGTAAATTTTCGGCATTGGAACATGAGCTGCGAGTGCCAGCTCTTCGACCACGTTGAACACCATTGGATTGTCGCTTTTTTTAATCTCATGCGCCCCCGCCATGCTCAGCACCTGCGCCTTCGCACTCGCAAAGGTGATTGGAACGTAAAAAGCGAGCACACCTGCAGCAATTATTGGACCGGAAATCAAGTCACCATTTAGAAAATAGCCGACTGCCCAACCGATCGCAAGCACAAGCAGACAGAAAAAAGTAAGTAGTACCAAGGTCTTGCGTTTATTTTGTTGAATTTGTTGATAGAGCATGAGCAGCCTCCGTTAAAACGTTACCTTAGGCACATCACGTTCTGCCTCGGGAATTGTGAGCAACTCTTCTCTCTGAAAGCCAAACATCTTCGCGATAATGTTACTTGGAAATGATTCACGTTTGATGTTATAGTCTTTCACTGTTTTGTTATACAACTGACGTGAATAAGCCACTTTATTTTCAGTCGTTGCCAGTTCTTCCTGTAAACTCAGGAAATTTTGGTTTGCTTTCAGATCCGGGTAGGATTCCGCCAAAGCAAAGATGGATTTCAACGCACTTTCGATTTGGTTGTCTGCTTCAATTCTTTGCTGCGGCGTCCCGCTGACCAGACCGTTCCGAGCTTGAACCACTTGATTCAGTGTTTCTTTCTCATGCTTCGCATAGCCTTTGACCGTCTCCACCAAGTTTGGGATCAGATCATGACGTCTTTTCAACTGAACATCGATCTGGCTGAATGATTCCTGCACCCAGTTGCGCAGCTTCACCAGACCGTTGTATTGCGCAATAAAATAGATCACGATAATTGCAACGATTGCAACACTAATCCATGTCATCATAGGTCTTTTCTCTCCTTTTTATATCCCATGCTAAATCAAGTATAGCATCAAACCATGAATAACTATGTGATTATCGAGATGATTTACACATCTTGGTAAAAGGCTAACGCATGAGCCTTTCAAAACCTTTGATGGTGTCTGCTTCTCGTTTCCTAATTAAGGAATTCAGATGTAAAATAAGATAAGACGTATCTCACAGAGGACTAAGTACAAGGAGAAATAAAACGATGGATCATCCACGAGCTTTCGGCAGATTTATTTTCCGATTTGGACACGTATTCCGGACATCGGCCTATATTCAATGGGGCCATTCAAGTCGATCGTTAGGTGCTGTGCTAATGCTCAACCCAGGTTCTGCGCAGTTCGAACAAACAAATCCGAAGTTGGATGCCCAACTGAGAAAATACGGAGCGGCGATGGGTCCGATCAAAGAAGACCCGACCATCGCACAACTGACTAAATTGGTTCATGAACTTTATCGTGGCCATCCGTCCGGTACTCTTCAAATCTATAATTTGTTTCATCTCCAAGCAGCGAAATCCGCAGACGCGATTGCTCTCTTTGAACAGTTCGTTAACGAACATAAGCTTATGCTCACCGAATCGCTTGCGACCAAGGATGAATTGCAGCGGCATCCTTGGATGCTGATCGGGTGGGGCATCCGATCACACTCGTCATGGCATAACCTTGAAGAAATAAAGAAACTTTGGCTCGAACAAATCAAAGCTGCCGGCATACTCACCTTCGGTAAACGAAATGCCCGAGGTGATTACTACCACCCATGTCCACAACTTCAAGCACAGAAAGACAAACTAACGAGCGAATTGAAAGAGCTCTTCGATACAAAAGTAAAGCCCTTTATTCCTTATGAAGAATTTGTTCAGCATCGCTATACGGTACTGAAGTGGAATGGCAAGAGTGATGTAGATGCCCAGTTCATTGTTAAGGACAATACGAAAAATGTGCAGTGTGTCTTTGTTCAGGGCCATGAACCCGTCTGGTTTCACTTAGAACTGGACAAAGATCCCGCAGTCTCGCATTGGCATAACGATCAAATGAGAAGTGTTGATGATTTGCGGGGACTTGTTCCTTAATCCCAATCCGCTTATAAGAAAAATGGATGTAGTCTTCCATCATCCATTCATCGATTATTCAAGACAAAAATCTTTAATACGCGTGCGAACTTCTCGCGTAATGCCGAATTCTTTCTCCAAATAATTTCCGAACTTTCCATACGTATTGAAAATCGAATCAATCGAAGCATCCAGATATTGTTCATTCAATATGAATCCTTTTTCAAATCGCTTTAACTGTGCGCCCGATACGTAGTGCGCTGCTTCCTCAAACATTTCCTCGTGATAGGCCACGAGCGTACGGTTCGATAGCAAATAATCGTCCATGATCGATTCGAACGAAACACCTAATGTGCGCAGCAGAAGCATCGCACCAACGCCGGTTCGATCCCGCCCGCCGGCACAGTGATGGAGCAACGGTACATTCTTTTCCGGATTCGCAAAAAGATGCATCAGCCGTTGATAAGAGGCGTTGCGTATGGGCATCGCCTTGTATACTTGTGCAAATTTTTCAGGCGTGAACGTTTTATAAAAGGTTTCCGGATCCCATTCATCTCTTGCTGTCGTCTTGTCCTCACCATTCACTGCCACGCGTTCATGCCGCTCGTTGCCAATTTGTGGATCAGGATTTTTCTCCGCCTCTTCCCTATCTCGATAATCATAGATGAGTTTGAGATTAAGCGGCCTCAGACTTTTCTTATCGCTGCTTGTCATGCGGGTCAATTCTGCCGATCGAAAGAGCAGTCCTTTTTTTACTTTCCTACCGTCTCGTGTTTTCAATCCGCCCATGTCACGGAAATTGTACACACCTTCCAAAGGAAGCACGCGCTCCATCAATGCATTATTTTCCATTTGCACCCAACTTTCCATTCACTTTTGTATTTTTACCTATCATATCATTTTCTATCTAATTTTTAATTATAATTGCGCAGGCGCGTGTGAAGAACCGAAAACCAAATACCCTATATTACTATCAGCGAAAATTTTTTCTGAATCCTCTTTTACCCAGTAAAAAGCTGGTTTGTTTAATTTTTTCCCGCATAAAGACTATAATAATCCTTGTGAACGCAAGTACTGTTTCTAACCTTGACCGGACTTGAGGGCAATCCAAGAGACTCGCTTTGATCCGGAATAACATCAATGAAGGAAGAGGAGTGTATCATGAATCAGATCATGAACAAGGAACAAATCAAAGAACACATTCTGTCTGCTTTTCAATTCAGACACGCATGCAAGCAATTCGATCCTGCAAAGAAAATCAGTGATGAGGACTTCCAGTTCATCCTGGAGACCGGTCACCTGTCACCAAGCTCATTTGGTCTAGAACCGTGGAAATTTGTTGTGGTACAGAACAAAGACCTTCGTGCAAAACTCGCGCCCGCTTCATGGGGTGCGACGGATAAACTGAAAACGGCCAGCCATTTCGTGCTGATTCTGTCCCGTCTTCAATTCGGATTGAGCGCACACTCCAATCATGTGCAGCACATGCTCAATGATATTCAGAAGTTGCCGGAAGATGTTGAGCATATGATGACCAGTGCCATCGACAATTTTGAAAAAGTTGATTTTGACCTGACCAGCAGCGAACGCGTCTTCTTTGAATGGGGCTGCCGCCAAAGTTATATTGCACTTGGAAATATGATGACTGCAGCAGCTGAGATCGGCATTGATTCTTGCCCAATGGAGGGCTTTAATAAGGAACAAGTCGAAAAGGTTTTGCAAGAAGAAGGCATTATTAAAGGCAATGATTTCGGTATTGCTTGTATGGTCGCTTTTGGTTACCGCGTGAAAGATCCACGTCCGAAAACGAGACAGCCACTTGACGATGTTGTCGAATGGAAAAATTAATCTTTTTCTACTATGCCTTTCGGATCCGCGTAAACAGCTATTTACGCGGGTCTTTTTGTTGACCAGAAAAATCTTGAAGTCACGAGGAATAAATCTTTGACTTACATTTTGTAAGCCAATAAAATGACAGTAACAATTGAAAGAGGTGGGACCATGACCTATTTATATAAAATTAGCAAACCAGAAAACATCACGGAGCGCACACCGATACTCTTTACCATGCATGGTGTCGGCTCGAACTATCACGATCTCAGCAGCATCCCGGGTATCGAGGAAAAAGGCTTTGTACAAATCGATGTTCAAGGCAATCGGCCCTATGGCTCAGGTTATACCTATTACGTGCCTGACTTCTCAAGGCAAACCGAGGAAGAAGTGATTAATGGGACACTGGATCAACTGGACAGCTTTTTTGATGAAACAATAAAGAAAGAGAAACTCAGCCCGAATCAGCCAAGATATTTCCTAGGTTTCAGCCAAGGAGCCATATTGAGCCTCTCCTACAGCCTGCTTCATCCCGACAAATCGAACGGTGCTGTCATTATGAGCGGCCGGCTGCCTGACTATGTGGCAGAATCAGCAAAAGCTGTTGTTCCTGGTGCTCAACCCGCATTCTTCGTTGGCCACGGCCAATTCGACCCACTCTTTCCGGTACACGTTGGCCAAGCAACCGAAACTTATTTGGAAAGCAAAGATCTGAGCGTCACCTACAAGGAATACCCAACCGCTCATGGTGTGGTACCAGATGAAGTGATCGATATTCGGAACTGGCTGAACGCACAATTCCAGTCCTGAATTTGAAATACTTATTCATTCGTATGAGAGCTCGTAAAATCTGATTAAACCCGCCTGAAGAGAATTTCCTCCTCATGCGGGTTATTTTTTGGCCATCCGTTCAACCGTTCATGGACTTGATTCACGTGGATCATAAATCTGATGAACTCATGCGCAAATCAATAAGGCTAAGGTCCATGCGCGCAATCCTCAGTTCTATGCGCAAAAATGTGGATCCAATGCACGATAAATAAGACCAATGCGCAATATTCATGATCTAATGCGCAAAACACGTTTGGGCCAAAGGCTCATGTCCAATTTCATCTTAATCTTGTGAACATATCTATGTCATGATGTAAATTAAAATAGAAAGTAATTGAGTCGAATGTAGAAAGGCTCCTTTCATTTTTGGGTAGACATTTAAGCCATAATCAGTTCTTGATTCACGTAACGATATACTGTTGCTCGACTAATACCCGTCATTTCTACAATTTCTTTTACACTGTATTGTTCTCTATTGGAGAATAACCAGACTGGCGAGACCTTGACAATGAAAAAAGACCGACTCATCTTGCCCTCAAAACCCGGCCGTTATGTTCTTTTGCTCCATGCGGATTGGCCATTTTCACAATTAAAGTTCAATAAAAGTTAAAAACCGCATTCCCTATTGAGAATGCGGCCATTTTAATATCTATTACTCTTTATTCAACATATCATAGACTTGCTTCACATCTTTATCCCCGCGACCAGAAAGATTGACGATAATACTCTCATCCTGAGGCAGCGTCTTCGCGAGCTTCATCGCGTAGGCAACAGCATGTGCACTTTCCAATGCCGGAATGATGCCTTCTACTTTAGAAAGGATTAAGAAGGCATCGAGCGCTTCTATGCCGGTAACGGTTACGTATTCACCGCGACCTGAAGCCTTCAAATAACTGTGCTCCGGTCCGACACCCGGATAGTCGAGCCCGGCTGCAATGGAATACGTTGGCTTCGGTACATTGTTCTCATCGACAAGTGCATAACATTTGAACCCGTGAATGACCGCCGGCACACCTTCAGCGATGCTGGCTGCCTCTACCGGTTCCACACCGACAAGGCGGACACTCGGTTCGTCAATATAATGTGAAAACGCCCCGATCGCATTGCTTCCCCCACCGACACAGGCAACAACAGCAGCTGGCAACTTACCTTCTTTTTCAAGGATTTGGCGTTTCGATTCTTCACTGATGATCGATTGGAAGTGGTGCACCATGGTTGGATACGGATGCGGTCCTACAGCTGAACCGAGCAGATAGAATGTCGTTTCGTGATTCTGTACCAAGTCTTCCAGTGCAACATCAACGGCGTCTTTTAAACGCCCTTGCCCTTTTTCCACCGGCACGACTTTAGCGCCAAGCAATTCCATCCTGAAGACGTTCAATGCTTGACGTTCGGTATCATATTTACCCATATAGATCGTACACGGCAATCCGAATAGGGCAGCAACGGTCGCTGTGGCTACGCCGTGCTGTCCGGCGCCTGTTTCAGCGATAATCCTTTTTGCACCCATCCGTTTCGCAAGTAGAATCTGGCCAATTGTGTTATTAATCTTATGGGCACCTGTATGATTCAAATCTTCTCTTTTCAAATAAATCTTTGCCCCGCCAACTTGTTCCGTAAGGTTCTTTGCAAACGTCAACGGATTTTCGCGTCCTACATAGTCTTTCAAATAGTAACGCAATTCTTTGTTGAATTCGGGATCGTCTTTAAACTTGTCAAAGGCCTGTGCAATTTCTTCCAAAACCGTCTGCAGTTCATCCGGGACATAGCTTCCGCCAAATTCCCCAAATTTACCTGCAGTTGTTGCTACACTCGTACTCGTACTTTTACTCATCTCTACTCAGCTCCTGTTCTTTTTCGTACCCGCCCTCCGGAAGGTACCGAAAATGTAGTGCCCCATAAGTTTCCAATAAAAATATTCTAAAGTCAAGCATTATCATTCGATCAACAAAAATTTTCCGAACATTTTGGTTACCTTGAGTTCTTCTTGGTATGACAGGCTTTCGTTCGAAATAGAGCAGGGATCTGCATACATTGCCCATTTGTCTGATTCGGTTGACGCTTTGTCCGATTCCTAGCCTGTTTTGTCCCATTCCAATTCGTTTTTGGCCCGTTCCTATGCTTTTTTGTCCCATTCCAAATTGTTTTTGGCCCGTTCCTATGCTTTTTTGTCCTGCTCCAGACTCAAACTGGGGCATTGTTCCTCTTTTGTCCGGTTCTTCTCGCTTTTTGTCCCATTCCTAGCCTGTTTTGTCCCATTCCAAGTTGTTTTTGGCCCGTTCCTATGCTTTTTTGTCCTGCTCCAGACTCAAACTGGGGCATTGT
Source organism: Sporolactobacillus kofuensis (assembly GCF_024125425.1). Classification (GTDB taxonomy): domain Bacteria; phylum Bacillota; class Bacilli; order Bacillales; family Sporolactobacillaceae; genus Sporolactobacillus; species Sporolactobacillus kofuensis. The sequence goes on along the minus strand of NZ_JAMXWN010000006.1, from coordinate 101,067 downwards.
TCCTCTTTTGTCCGGTTCTTCTCGCTTTTTGTCCCATTCCTAGCCTGTTTTGTCCCATTCCAATTCGTTTTTGGCACATTCCTCTGCTTTTTTGTCCTGTTCCAGACTCAAACTGGGGCATTGTTCCTCTTTTGTCCGGTTCTTCTCGCTTTTTGTCCCATTCCTAGCCTGTTTTGTCCGATTCCAATTCGTTTTTGGCCCGTTCCTATACTTTTTTGTCCTGCTCCAGACTCAAACTGGGGCATTGTTCCTCTTTTGTCCGGTTCTTCTCGCTTTTTGTCCCATTCCTAGCCTGTTTTGTCCCATTCCAAGTTGTTTTTGGTCTGTTCCTATGCTTTTTTGTCCTGCTCCAGACTCAAACTGGGGCATTGTTACTCTTTTGTCCGGTTCTTCTCGCTTTTTGTCCCATTCCAATTCGTTTTTGGCACATTCCAAATTGTTTTTGGCCTGTTCCTATGCTTTTTTGTCCTGCTCCAGACTCAAACTGGGGCATTGTTCCTCTTTTGTCCGATTCCTAGCCTGTTTTGTCCCATTCCAAATTGTTTTTGGCCTGTTCCTATGCTTTTTTGTCCTGCTCCAGACTCAAACTGGGGCATTGTTACTCTTTTGTCCGGTTCTTCTCGCTTTTTGTCCCATTCCAATTCGTTTTTGGCACATTCCAAATTGTTTTTGGCCCGTTCCTATGCTTTTTTGTCCTGCTCCCAGACTCAAACTGGGGCATTGTTCCTCTTTTGTCCGGTTCTTCTCGCTTTTTGTCCCATTCCTAGCCTGTTTTGTCCCATTCCAAGTTGTTTTTGGCCCGTTCCTCTGCATCTGTATCCGATCCGTCCACGTTTTGGTCACGTTTCTCCACGTTTGTGTCAGATTCTCTTTATTAATTGTCCAGCCTGGCCACCATTTTGTCTCATTGTGCCCGACTCAGCAGATAGAAAAAGAAGCTGCCCAAGGTTGAGCAGCTTCCTCTTTTCGTTTAACTCATGATTGGTTCTTGTTCGGTGCTGGCTTCGTCTGCTTCACCACAAAGGAAACGGTAACCAGGAATGCCATAATTACTAAGCTCGTGAGTGTTCCCACTCGATTCGCACTGTTGATGATAAACGATAAGAAAATCGCGGATAATGAAGCGATACCTAAGATCGTCATATATGGGAACCCGACAATTTTAAAGAACGGTAGCTGTTCATACGTTGGACGTAGTTTCAGTTCGGCGGTACAGATTGCAATCCATACAAGGCAAACAGTGAATCCTGGTATGCTCATCAATTGATTGATGATCTGACCCGGAGCAATGTAAGCCATGATCACACCGACGACTAAAAAGCTTGTCGTGAGTGCAAGCCCACCAAGTGGCACACCGCTTTTCGATAATTTACGAACAAAACTTGGTGCCTCGCCGCGCTCAGCCATTGCGTACAGTGTTCGTGTGGTTGCATAGATCCCTGAATTTGCTGCAGACAACACGGCCGTCAGCAAGACGAAATTCATCAGATGGGGCACACCTGGGAGTCCGACTGTCTCAAAGACTTGGACAAACGGGCTGCTCTCCGTCGCCGAAACACTATTCCAAGGCATAATCCCACAAATAATAATGATCGGTAAAATATAGAACATGGCAACACGTGAGACAACACTCTTGATCACTTTCGGCAGGACATGTTCCACATCTTTGGCTTCAGTAACCGTAAGCCCAATTAATTCCGAACCGCCATAAGAGAAAATGACGACGAGAAATGCCTGGATCATTCCACCAAAACCATGCGGAAAAAAGCCGCCATAACCAAATATATTTTTTACCGGATTAGCCGGGCTTGGAATAATCCCGAACAAAATTAACAGACCCAGTATTATGAAGACAATAATTGCCGCAATCTTGATCCCAGCAAACCAGAATTCAAATTCACCATACAGACTCACTTGGAACAAGTTAATTCCGACTATAAACAATCCGCACAATCCCGCCAGCACCCACAATGGTGCATGTGGAAACCAATACTGGAGAAAGCTTCCTGCAGCCAAAATTTCTACAATGGTGACCAGCATCCAGTTAATCCAGTACAGCCAGCCGACCATGATCGATACACGAAATCCGAACGCCTTATGCATCAAATGTTGAATGTTCATGCCCGGGTACGCGATTGCCAGCTCAGCGAGTGCAACCATGACAATAAATAAAATCAAGCCACAGATCAGATAGGCGATCGTTACACTTGGACCCGCGATGTTTAACGTATCGCCGCTCCCCTTAAAAATACCGGTACCAATCATCCCGGCCATTGCCATGAACATAATGTGACGCGGCAACAACCCGCGCTTCAATGTTTCTTTCTTCCCTTCTGTTGTACGCATCATTCTCGTATCCTTTCTCTCTATGTTTCTCGCAAACACACTTTAAAGCGATAAAGCTTATTTGCAAAAAAATACGCCTTTTCGACAGATAATCGCTTTAAAGTACAAAGCCTATTGCCTGTCTGAAGAGCGGTATAACATATTATAAAGGATTCACTAATGCTGTCAAGCAGACCCATATATCTTATCCTTTTCAGATCAGGGAACTTTTTCAATAATCATGCCCTTATTCACTGAGTTTCACACATTATTTACGGGACTCTTTAATGAAAAAAGTAAGGGCCAACGTCAATACGCAGAAACAAACTGCAACGATAAATGCAGCATTCACACCATTAAGTACGGCGTCTGTCTTTAAAACATGGTAAAGTGATGGATCATTGCTCATCATCCCTTTTTCCGGAGTCTCACTCTGGGTGACATCAGACATGACACTGATGATGAGTGATGTGCCAATTGATCCCACGATCGTGCGAACCGTATTGTTTACCGCCGTTCCATCGCTGATCAGCGCGTTCGGTAATGTATTCAAGCCAGCGGTTGTCATCGGCATCATTACCATAGCAACACCCAAAAACCGTACCGCATAGAAAATAAGAATTTCGCTATATGTCGTAGACATCGTCAGAAACATAAATGGAATAGTTCCCAAGGTAAGGAGACTCATTCCGGAAATCACCAATTTTCGTGCACCAATTTTATCAAAAATGATGCCTGTTACCGGAGACAATAACCCCATCAGGATTGCCCCAGGCATGATGATCAGTCCGGAAAAAAAAGCACTTTCTCCCCTCGAGTTCTGGATGTATAACGGAAGAACCAATTCAGTACCGGTTATGACCGTCATCACTGTTCCGCTCACAATTACAGACAGACTGAACATTTTAGATCTGAACACAGTCAAATTTAGAATCGGTTCTTTAATTGTTAACTGTCTCATGATAAAGAGTAATGAAAAAATCGCCCCAATAAGCAACCCCCCGATCACATGCACATTCGTCCAACCATGGTTGCCCACACTGCTGAATCCATAAAGCAACGCACCAAATCCTAGAGATGATAAAACAATTGATGGATAGTCAATGCGTGAATGGTTTAACGGAATCATTGATCGCATGGTTGTGAACGCCAGGAACATGACGGCAAGTAACAGAGGAATTAATAACCAGAATAGAATACGCCAGTGAAAATGATCAACCATCCAACCAGAGAGCGTCAGCCCTACCGCGCGTCCGAAAGCAATCACAAGCCCGTCTAGGCCCATGGCAAAACCCCTTTTATTTTTTGGAAAAAGGAGCAAAAAGATCGTCTGCATGAGCGGAATCATGATGCCCGTACCCGTTCCCTGAATCATTCGTCCTAAAAGAAGCCAACCAAAATTAATGGCGACAGCTGACAAAAGCGTACCCAGCAGGAGTAAAATGATTGACATGAGATAGAGCTTTCGCGAATTTATCTTGCTCATAAGCAGGGCTGCAATGGGAATCAAGATCCCATTCATGAGCAAAAATCCTGAAGTCAACCATTGACCGTCTGCTGCATCTACGTTGAAATCCTTCATCATGTCTGGGAGCGCCGTTGCCAGCATAGTATGGTTAATCATCATTCCGAAGTTTCCGACAAGCAGCACAACGATCAATAACGGACGATTGTATGTATGACCTTCCACATTTTTTGCAGGCATTCCTAACATACTCCTTCAAGAACCAATTTTCTAAAAGTGATAAGGCCTCCTTGTCTTAAAGAAATGTACGTTCCACGTCCTCGTTCATTTCACCAATGATAGTATTGCTCGATTTATTCATTACAAACCGCATTTTTTCTAAAATCACCACAACGAAAATTGGTCGATTGAGATGAAAATGTTCGATGCTGGAGGTTGCGGTGGAGTGTCTCAATCGGATGGTTACTACTTTTTCTTTGTTCGTTACCATTTTTTCAGGGTTCGTTACGATTTGGTTTGTTCGTTACGAATTTGGGTAATCGTTACTTTTTCCGGATAAAGCAAAAAAGCTTTCTCTATTATTAGAGAAAACTTTTCATAGAGTTCTTTATATAAAATCAGACTTAATGACGGGAAGGGAATCCGAATTGATATTGGCGCGGTATGTTTGTTTCCTTATGTAGCTGCGTTGCTGCTTCAAGTGTCCAATATGGATTGCGGAGCATGCCGCGGCCAACTGCGACAAGATCAGCCTCTTCATTACCAATAACAGCGTTAGCTAAGACAGGATCATCCAAGCGGCCAACGGCAATAACAGGCGCGCCAACCGCTTCCTTAATTGTGCGGGCAAAAGGTACTTGATAAGCGGCATGTGTTCCAGGTTTTCCAGCGGCTGCAATCGGTCCTTCGCCGCCTGCGCTGATATGGAATACATCAACCCCTGCATCTTTGTACACTTTAGAGAATGCAATACTATGATCCAGACCATAACCACCATCCACATATTCAATCGCCGAAATGCGCATAATCAGTGGCATATCCGTAGGCATTTCACTACGCGCGGCCTGCACCACTTCGGAGCCGAATTTAAAGAGGTCCTTGCCGTATTCATCCGTGCGTTTATTTGTATAAGGAGATTGGAATTGATGAATCAGATAGCCGTGTGCACCATGCAGTTCAATCGTGTCAAAGCCGGCTTTAATCGCACGTTTCACTGCTTGTGCAAATTTCTCAGGCATTGCTTTTACTTCATCCGTTGTTAATGCACGGGGCGTCTTATACTGATCGTTAAAGGCTATGGCTGAGGGGGCAACAGGAACTGCCGCATCTTCAGCTTTTCGTCCGGCATGCGCGATTTGAACAGCAACCTTTGCTCCGTAACGATGGCAGGCGTCCACAATTCTTGCCAATGCCGGAATCTGATCATCAGACCACAAGCCAAGATCATTATCAGAGATTCGTCCATCCGGTTCAACATCCGTCATCTCAATGATCACGAGGCCAGCTCCGCCAATCGCACGGCTGACATAGTGCACAAAGTGCCAATCGGTTGCAATGCCATCTTTTTTCTCCACCGAGTACTGGCACATCGGTGGCATGACTACCCGATTCTTTAATTCCAAACCTTTGAATGTCCATGGTGTAAAAAGATCAATCATCTTGATCACTCCTTAAGTAAAATTTCAATGAGCAAACAACACCAACGAATCGCTTATTTTTCTTATCCGTTTCCGATACTTTTTCGGTCATGACTATTAATAAGAAAATCGGATTTAAGAGCAACATCACGAGTCCTCGTTCATTGCTTCTAAGTTTGCATGACCGGATCGATCATAAATTGGAAACTTCATCTAAATCGTAGCAGATTCGTTTGATCCATACCAAATAAAAGGCTTGCAGTTAAAAAAATAGCCGAATGTCCCAGTGACATTCGGCTTTATTCCCATTTCTTAATTCGCATATGAGGATTCTATTTCCCTGATCTTCGTATAAAGGAAATCATTCACCGGCGTTGGAATGCCATGTTTCTTGCCCAATTTGCGAATTGTTCCGGCAAACAATTCGACTTCAGTCGGCCGGTTCTGTAAGGTATCCTGGCGCATCGATGGCATGCCTTCAGGATTCAGTGCATCGTTGATCTTCAGCCACCCGGCGATTTCAGATTCTTGAAGATCCACGCCTTCGCTATTAGCAACCTTGACAACCTCTTTCATCGCAGCGATTACAGTATCGCGTGGCTTGCCCGGAACTTGTATTCCACCGTAATTCGTTGCGAATACTGCGGTCGATTGATTGACACCCGTATTGACCATCAACTTGCTCCACATTTTGTGCATCATATGTTCAGGAATTTCATAGGGCATGGCGACTTTATCAAAGAAATGAGCAAGTGCTTGTACTTTGGCGCTACGCACATCATTTGCTTCGCCAAAGCTGATAAAACCGAGATTTTTATAGATGAGTTCATTACCGACTTTGGAAGCATCCATTCCTGCAACAATGCAATAGAGCAGTTGGTCGAAACCAAATGTCTCACCAATTACCTGTTCACTCGAAATCCCGTTCAGCACGGAAAGAATGATCGTCTGTTTCCCCACTTGATTTTTCGCACTGGCAATGGCACTTTTCAATCCGGTGTATTTTACCGCAAAAATGAGCAAATCCGCAGGTTCCATAGGTTCATTAGCATCGACATAGCGAAATGTGCAAGGCTCACCGTTACATAAAATGCCGTCTTTCTTATAGCGCTCAATGCGATCATGATCAGCAACAATACGTACTGCATCAACGCCCAAACGATCAACAAGATGGTTCCCATACATAATGCCCAATGCACCCAAGCCAACAATCGCTACGGTCTTGATTTCCATAGAGTCTCCTCCTCAGCTTCTATGATCCAATTAGCAATACTCTTGCAAAATGTTGCCAAACGCCGCAATGCCTTTCACAATTTTTTCTTCGGACATGCATGAATAGTTAAATCGGCAATGATTGGTTTCTTGACGCAAAGGATAGAAGGTTGCGCCGGGAACATACGCTACTTTCGCTTCAGGAAGCACACGTTCCTTCATCAATTTCGTGGTGTCCACCGTTTCCGGGAGGGTTAACCATGTAAATAGTCCGCCTTGTGGATTCGTGTAACGAACACTTTTCGGTAAATAAGTATTAAATGCATCCAACATGATCTGTTTCTTCTTCCTATACACCTTTTGGATACGCGTTATATGTGCATCAATATCATAGCGCTCTAGGAACAGGTTTGCTGCGTACATATTCAGGGTAGAATTCTGTGTATCTGCAGCCATTTTTAACAGGCAGAGCTTTTCGGCCAATTCGTTCTCAGCAATCACCCAACCAAGGCGCATGCCCGGACTCAGTATTTTTGAAAAACTGCCGAGGTGAATCACTCTTCCTTCGGTATCCAAGCTCTTAATACTCGGAAGTGGTTCGCCTTCGTAGCGAATTTCACGGTACGGATCATCTTCCAAGATGATCACATTGTATTGGTTGGCAAGCGCAACAAGTCGCTTTCTACGTGCAAGACTCATTGTCACACCGGTAGGATTCTGGAATGTCGGCACTGTGTAAATAATCTTCGCACGAGGATTTGCCTTAAGTACTGATTCGAGTTCATCCATATCCATACCTTCCTCATCCATGGAAACGGAAGCATAGTTCGGTTGATAGGCATTAAAAGCAATCAGTGCACCTAAAAATGTAGGATTTTCCGTAATCACGACATCTCCGGGATTCAACAACATTTTCGCAACAAGATCTAACCCTTGCTGACTTCCTTGTAAAAGAAATAGATTGTCCAGTCCGCAAGTAACACCTACACGTTCCATGCGTTTGACCAGTTTTTCCCGAAGCGCAGGAAGTCCTTCTGAAATCGTGTATTGCAATGCCTGCTTGCCTTGTTCTTTAAGAACATGCGCATAGACGAGGCTAAGTTGATCTGTTGGAAATAGATTTGGATCCGGATAGCCGCCGCCAAAGGAAATAACGTCCGGATCAGCACCTAATTTCAATAACTCCCGTATAGCAGACGGCTTCACTTCGTTCATTCGCTCTGAATACAAATCAATCATCCTCTTATTCTCCCCGTACCATTATTTGTAAGGAAACCATCCACTCTATGTGATACAAAGTTACGATTTATCTTTACCTGCATTTATAGTAATCTGTTAGTAAGCTAAAGTAAACGTCATCTTATTCACGTATAGATGAATTTATTTCACTTTAATGAAGGGTTGGATCTTGTCGATGTCTTTGCTCGCTTATTCCGTCTTCGACACCGTCGCCGAACAAAAAAGTTTTCTCAAAGCTGCAGAGGTGCTCAACCTCACGCCATCAGCGATCAGCCACTCCATCACCAACCTTGAACAGCGATTGGGTGTGGCACTTTTTATTCGAGATCGGACCGGTGTACGCCTTACACTTGAGGGACAGAATCTCTTACCGCATGTTCGCGCAGTGCTTAATAGTGAAGAACGATTGAAACAGGAAGCCGCACATATTCAAGGTTTGGAAAAAGGAGTCGTGCGCATTGGCACCTATAGCAGTATTTGTATTAACTGGATCCCTGAAATTGTAAAATCGTTTCGCCGGCTCTTCCCAGAAATAAAGATTATCATCTTCCAAGGTGGTTATGAGGATGTGGTCGGATGGATCAAGTCCGGGGCGATTGATCTTGGCTTTATCTCTCTCCCTGCTGAAGAAAAGATAACGGTCACACCATTGACCATGGATCCATTGCTCTGCGTCACGCCCAGAGATTTCCGCCCTCAGCACGCGAACTATGTCACTGTTGAGGAAATCAAGGACATGAGTTTCATTCTTCAACGTGATGATTACATGAAAGAAATTAGAGCATTGTTGCATAAACATCGACTGTCCGTACATTCCCAGTTCTACAGTATTGATGATCAATCCATTGTCGCAATGGTGGAAAGCGGACTCGGCATTGGCATTCTTCCTCAACTTGTACTTACAAAAAATCATGCAGATGTCGGCGTGTATCCATTTAAACCTGCGGAACATCGAATCATCGGTCTCGCTTCACTTAAAAAGCAGTATTTGTCCCCGGCTGCTCTAAAAATGTATGACCATATCCTTGAGTTTGTGGAAAAAAGCGGGCTGAATAATCTAAACGGCCAATAACTTGTGTTCCTGAATAATTTACTATTATGGTGTAATTCGTTCGTTTCGGGAAAAATTCGATCATTACGTCCGATAGTTCGACTGTTACATAAAACAATCCGGTCTTATCGAGAATAGTCCATTCGTTGGTTATCTGCGCAGTCTCACCGCTCCAAGGGGTCACGAATGTTTCTTATTCTCTTAGCAAAACAAAACTGCCCTCCTATTAATCCAAGGGCAGTTCTATTTTTTGATATTAATTTTCACCGATGACAATTTTTCCAATCATTTTTCCACTTTCTACCAACTCATGTGCCTGACGAAGATTCTCCGCATTGAGCGGTGTTAATTTCTTTTTAACGGTTGGTTTGATTACACCGTTGTCTAGAAGTACCGCTACTTTTTCTAAAAGTTTGTGCTGCTCAATCATGTCATCGGTCTCAAACTTCGGACGCGTGAACATAAATTCCCAGCTAAAGGTAATGCTCTTCGGCTTAAGCAGATCAAGATTAATGCCGGCGCCAATTTCCACAATCGAGCAAATATGGCCTTGCGGTTTAATCACATCCTCCATGTTCTGCCAATGTCCTTTGGTGTTATTCAGGCAAAGTATGGCGTCAACGGAGTCAAAAGGTAGTGCCTCAAATTCATCCTTGAATGCATGGCGATGATTAATGACTTCATCTGCACCGAGTTCCTTTACCCAAGCGACAGTCTCGGGCCGCGAAGCTGTAGCTGTGACATGGATACCGGCCCATTTCGCCAGCTGGATCGCGATCGAACCTACACCGCCGGCACCGTTAATGATCAACAAGCGTTTGCCCTTATTTTGTTCCGGATGTTCTGCACTGAAAGGTAACCGTTCAAAGAGTGCTTCATACGCCGTGATGCTCGTCAAGGGCATACCCGCTGCGGTCAGAAAATCCAAATGCTTTGGTTTCGCCGCAACGATACGTTCATCAACAAGATGTAATTCTGCGTTTGTCCCTTTGCGTTGAATCGCTCCTGCATAATAGACAGCGTCTCCCGGTTTAAAGAGCGTCACTTTTTCCCCAACCGCTTCAACAATTCCGCTTGCATCATAGCCAACGATACGGGCACCATTGGTCAATCCATCTCTTGCGTTGCGCACCTTAGTATCAACCGGATTTACCGATACGGCTTTAACACGAACGAGCAAATCATGTTCGGTTGGTGTTGGATTGGGAATCTCTATTGGAACAATGCTCTTTGGGTCTGTTATCTTTGTTACATCTAATGTGCCATATGCTTTCATCTTCATGCCTCCCGGCTTATCTTCTTTTCTTCATGTACACTTATAGTATAATGGCTCTAAAGCATTACGAATAGAACGCACATTCACGTGACGTAGGCACATGAATGTAACTAAGGAGGGTTTTCTTGATGCGTAATCGGAAAGCAGGCTATGCGTGCAAGCACTGTCCCGTAGAGACCACGCTTGATATTATCGGTGGAAAATGGAAAGGCGTTATTCTGTATCACCTCATGAACAAGACCTGCCGATTCAACGAAATGCGCCGCTTGATGCCTGGAATCAGTCAGCGTATGCTGACCCTCCAACTTCGAGAATTGGAAAAAGACGGCGTCATTCACCGTGAGGTTTATCCCGTCGTTCCACCTAAAACCGAATATTCGCTTACTGCATTCGGCGAAACACTAAAACCGATCATTCAAGAAATGAAACGTTGGGGCGATCGTTACGAGCATCATCAAGAACAACAGCTGGAAGATGTTGATCAGAACAAGGCTTGAGTACATATGCGGACCTGGCTACAGCTTATGCGCGAAATTTCTGGATTAATGTGCAAAAATGTGGATCCAATGCGCGAAATATCTTGTTCTATGCGCGACTTTTTGAATCTCATGCACATATCCAGTTCTGGCCAAGCGCAATGTCTTTTTTCATGCGCTTTCCCCTCCTTGTCATCGTCTTGTCCTCACTTTATCTGAGCACCTTTCCCCATTCCAGTATCACCGATTCGGTCAGTGATAAAGCAGAACCTGATGGTCCAATTTCATAGACGAGTTCGTTATAATAGCTCTAGGTAAGCTATCGGGTAAAGGAGATTATTCATGATTCATATCAAAAAGATCACGCTTCCTGAAACGGGACGTGTACTCGTGATTTCAGACATTCACGGTGATCTGCAGCTTTTTCAAGCGCTTCTTAAAAAGGTGCACTACACTTTAGATGATACATTAATTATTAACGGCGATTTATGTGAGAAAGGTGCGAACAGTCTCGGCGTGATCCGCTACGCGAAAAAACTCATGGATGAGAATAATCACGTTTATCTTACTGAAGGCAATTGCGACCGTCTCATCCATCATGTCTTTGATCACGACCCTGATGTCTTTGGTCACTTGGCACAACACCCGCATTCCATTATGAATGAGTGGCTGCAGGAAAACGGCAAAACCATCGCTGATTTCGATTCCGTGCAGCAGTTGAGCACATTCTATACAGAACATTGCGGCAGCGAACTCGATTGGCTCTTCTCTCTACCTACCGCACTTGACTCTGATCGCTACCTTTTCATTCATGCAGGTCTTGATGACCGAGAAGATTGGCAGGAAACCAGTCACCGATCAGCAGTTTCTCTGCCTCATTTTTACACGGGCACGCATCAAGCGGAAAAAGTTGTCATCGTTGGGCATTGGCCGGTAGTCAATTATCGTGCGAACACCCTATCCAGCCACAATCCGATTATTGATTTGACAAAACGAATCATCAGCATTGATGGTGGAAATCAGGTGCGCTTTGACGGACAATTAAACGCATTAATTATTGAACGCCGTCCCCAAGGCGACCAAATCAGCAGTACGTACGTTGATCATTTCCAACGTGTTGAAACGATAAGACACTCCTATACTGCACCGGATGGATTCGTGGGTACACTCAATTATCCCAATTACAAGGTAAGGCTCCTGGAAAAAGGAAAATACTTCAGCCTTTGTGAGAATATCGCTCTCGGGCTTAAACAATGGTTAAAGAACGAATACCTCACCCAAAAAGAAGACGGATCTTATGTAGCAGGCGATTTAAGCGCGTCCGGTCTTAGCGTGTCTGCTCAGGACCAGGTAGCAATCATCGATAACAAATGTGCCGGCTATACATTAATCAAGAAAAATGGAGCCGTCGGCTGGGTACCCAAATACTGCTTCTGATTCTTTATTGCATCGTAAGATTCTATCCCAACCAATGTCCAAAGCTGCCCATTTTCGCACCCCAATGTGTATCTGTCATAACCTATCATTGAAAACAAATGATGAGGTGAGTGATACCATGTACGATGCAGAACAATTTTATCGTCAATCCGCCCAAGAACCCATGAACCCATTAATTGCTCAAATTCTTGGTTCTATTAAAGGAGAGGCCACCGGGGTAGATTTTTATACACGCCTCGCAGCAGCTGCACCTACTCCGGAAATGCGCAATGCTATTTTAGCCAATCGTCGCGATGAAGAGGAGCATTTCCGCTTATTTAGTGGTCTCTATGCGCGGCTAACCGGACAGCAACCCGTGTATCAAATCACACCGGTTCAGTTCTCTTCTTTTCGCGAGGGTTTGAAGATTGCTTACCGGGACGAACTCGAAGATTATGAAAAATACAGAAATTACTATTTAATGACCCAAGATCCGATGCTCCGCGATGTTTTTCTTCGAGCATTCACAGATGAAATCAAACACGCGATTCGTGTCGGATTTATGGAAACATCGCTCAGCGAATAGACACAGAGCCCATTGACCCAAAAAAAGATCACATGACCGTTATCGAGTTGCTCATGCCGGGAATCAGCGTTATGCTCATTTATAGAAAATAGGATGCTACCAAGCCTTGGGCACCGGCTGATCCTATGTTTTACGTACCTTTATTTTTTGTGTGAAAATAGGCGATGGCGCTCGTTCAACTGTTGAATGAAGTCTGTTTCATACGTCTGCCTTGAGCCCTTTTCGTAAGGTTTTTTTAGGTGGGCGTTTTTTCGTTTTGATCATTAGGGAGGAATTGTTTTGTCTTATTTACTGCTTATTGTCTTTGGTATGCTTGGCGCACTCTCCAGGTACTTTCTCGAATGTCTGATTCATCCTGATCCTCTACCACTAGCCACACTGCTCATTAATATACTGGGTTGTTTCTTTATTACCTTCTTTGCGCAGTCATCCCGCTTCTTTCGGAATTTATCTCCACAATGGCGTGGGGCAATCAGCACTGGTTTTATCGGATCGTTCACCACACTTTCCGCTTTTTTACTTGAGGTTATTCACTTTATTCAAGGCGGCAATGTTCTGATCGCAGCCGTCTACTTTGCCCTCACAGTATCAAGCGGGCTCCTCGCTTGCTGGCTTGGTGATCGCGTCAGTAACACTTTATTTCATCTAAAAGAGGAGGCAAAATGATGCTATTCAATGCATTGATGGTTGCAATAGGTGCCATTTGCGGTGTATTGGGACGGGCCCTCCTCTCAAAAAAAATTGATCGAGAGAAAAAACAGGCATTTCCAATTGCAACTTTTTCAATCAATATGATCGGCTGCTTTGTGCTCGGCCTTGTTGTCGGTTTCCCACTAGATCAGCATCTACTCTTAATGCTGTCTACCGGAGTCATTGGTACGTTCACTACCTTTTCCACCTTTAATGCAGAAAACATCCACCTTTTACGCAAAAAAAGGTACGCTCTTTTTGTGTGCTATGCGGGTGCAACTTTTGTATTTGGTATCTTGTTGATCACGTTTGGACAGGCTACTGCACATTTTCTATCTTGAGATAAACCGGGTCTTGCCTGGTCCATGGTTATCACTCTTTATACAGTTAGAGTTCTAAAAACCTATGCTTCATTGCTCGCTTTCCTCGGGCAATTCAGGAGCCTCATCAGACATACTATTTTATTTTTAAAAAACCGTCCGGGTATCCGGACGGTTTTCAACATTTAATTAGATGATGGACTGGACATAAGCGACAGCGCAGACAATAACAAGAAAAACCACACTATATTTGATTGTGAAGCGCAAAAGTATGCCCTCTTTTCCTGCGAGACCAACGGCTCCTGTTGCAACGGCAATCGACTGAGGAGATAACATTTTGGCTACTGTTCCCCCACCGACGTTTGCTGTGATTAAAATGAGTGGGAGTACACCAATTTGATTGGCAGTTGCGTGTTGCAACCCACCAAATAAAGCATTCGCAGACACAACGGATCCGGTCAAGAACACGCCAAGCCAGCCAAGAATCGGTGACACTGCCGGAAAATAGCGTGCTGTATGCGCCAGGGCAATACCCAGTGTGGCTGATTCGCCAGAATAATTGGCGATAAAAGCAAAAGACAGAACAAACATAATCGTTAGAATCGGTTTAATCAGTTCTTTAACCGTTTCAACAAACACCTGCCCAGCATCGCGCAGTTTAATTTTCAATAAGACCATTGTCGTAATGCAAGCACATGCGATGGCCGTTCCGGTAGCAGAAAGGAAGTCGAGTTTAAGGATCGCCGGATACAGAGTTGTTTCGGGGACTAGCGGTGCCCCTTTCAATACCATATTATGCAACCAGGGAAAGGGAATAGTAACCGTCGTTCCCGAAAGAATGCCCGATTCAGTAAATAATTGTTTGAATCCATTTGAACACCAGATCAAGACAAATAGCGTTAATAGAATAAATGGTGACCAGCCCTTTAAGACCTTTACAACACTCAAGTGTTCGCTCTTAGGTGATGTGTTTTCATGTCTTGCTAATTTCAAATAAGTTGCAAGACAGATTAAAGCAACAATAGCTGACGTAATGTCCGGTAACTCCGGACCTATAAAACGAATGGTCACCCACTGAGTAAGCGAGTAGGACAGTGCGGTTACCAATGTCGGCCGCCAGATTTTTTTAACGCCTTGGAAGCCACTCATGATCACCACAATTAGAAAAGGTACTGTGAACGAGATATAAGGCATATAGGTTGAAAGTTGTGCAGCAATTAAATGAGGTGCTATTCCAGTCACCTGACCTGCAACAATGATAGGAATGCCCATGGCACCGAATGATCCGGGAGCGATATTTGCAATCAGGCATAGCCCAGCCGCTTTGACCGGATCAAATCCAAGTCCAACAAGTAATGCGGCAGTTATGGCGATGGGGGCGCCAAACCCGGCTGCGCCTTCAAGGAACGAATTGAAAATGAACCCAACAATGAGCACCTGCAAGCGCGGATCGTCCGTTAATGAAACAATGGACGCGCGAATCACTTCAAACTGTCCGCTTTTCACCGTCAACTTGTAGAGGAAGACAGCACCAAGAACAATATAGGCAATTGGCCAAATGGAATAAGCAGCGCCATACCCTGCGGCACCAATTGCCGTTTTTGCCGGCATCTGATAAAAGATTAGCGCCGTAGTTAATGCAATGAGTACTGTAAAGAATGCGGCCATATGTCCTTTCATTTTCAGAACCGTCAAAGCTAAAAAGAAAAAGACTATAGGTAAAGCGGCAACTGCTGAAGAAATCCAAATATTGTGTCCTGGATCATAATTCTGTGTCCATACCATGGGCATTTCCTCCACAATCTACGTAGTTAATCACGAAAACTTACTTGTTGGATAGGATTCCCGACTTAAAACGGATTAACCCCTCTTCTAACACCTGAAATGTCATGTGACAATACTTTCTTTGTGTTCATTGCTTGGTTTTATACCATGATAAGGAAAGTTGTCAGAAGCCACTTAGGACTTGTCCCTATCTCTATAATAACAGCGCTTACAAAGTTTTTTATCCAACATTATGTCAATAATCGTACATCTTTTATTGATCAATCCATTGAGCACTCCTGTTTACCGCGGATCATTTAAAATGGGTATGCTTGTCTCTATAAGCTACCCATAAAAAAATTTTCACACGTATTGCTGGAGTTTGAAAATAGTGCTATAGTAGCTTTTGCACACAAATTAATTAACTAAGTTAACTATTAATCTAGTTAACTATTAATCCGGTTAATTTTCACATTGACTATTTACGATTTTGGAAGGGGTTCAAACATGAGTAATTTCGTACGTCTGCTTATTATCAACATTGTTGTCATTGTTATTCTCATCGGCGGTGGCGCAGTTGGTTATTATTACTATGACCAAAAAACAAATTTTGTCAAAACCGACAATGCCTCGATCAGTGGTCAAGCCATTTCTATCGCTTCTCCCGTATCCGGCAAACTCGTAAATTGGAAAGGCCAGCAAGGGGACCAATTTAATCAAAATCAAACTATCGGTGATGTAGCATCTACCGGAACAGATGGGAAGCCAGTCAAAACAGCAGTGAAAATGCCGGAATCAGCAACAATTGCTTTAAACAGTAGTATCAAAAATACATTTGTTGCTGCCGGAACTCAGCTTGCAGAAGCATACAATCTCAACGCTTTGTACGTTACTGCGAATATTGATGAAACGTCTATTGATAAAGTAAAGACAGGACAAAAAGTAGATCTTTCTATTGATGCATTCCCAGGAACGAAGTTTACCGGGAAAGTTGAAAAGATTGGCACGGCAACCGCAGGAACCTTCTCTTTAATTGCAAATTCAAACAGCAACGGAAACTTTACAAAAGTCACACAAGTTGTTCCGGTAAAAATCAAGCTGGATGGCTACAAGGGTGAAAAGTTACTGCCTGGAATGAACGTCACCGTCAAGATTCATATCTAATGATGAGAGGAGGGATATCATGACATCGTTCCTTTCCATTTACGCAGGTTGTGCCTTACTTTTTTTAATCATTTTCAATCTATTTCTGCGTATCCGCCGGAAGAAAAAGCAGAACAAAAGCGTTCTCAATCATCAATCAAAGGATGTAGTGCCAGATCAAGGTCAGTCAACATTAAATGCATTTGATCAGGAACCGATGCATCCAGATCAGCATACACACAGACAACAGGAATCTGTAGAAGCAACGATGAATGAAAAGCAAACACGTGGCAAGCCTGCTGCTGCAAATCAAACAGAGTCGCCACATGTCCTATCCATTATTGGTGTACTGATTCTCGGTGCGTTTATCGCCTTGCTGAATCAGACACTAATGAATGTCGCTCTGCCGAAAATGATGACAGATTTAACTATTTCAACAAACACCGCTCAGTGGATTACGACCGGATATATGCTCGTGAATGGGGTGCTTATCCCAATAACTGCTTTTCTCATGGAGACGTTTACCACGCGAAAGTTATTCATTTCCGCGATGTCTTTATTCACAGTAGGTTCATTGATCTGCGCGCTCTCACCGAACTTTACCCTGCTCATGGTTGGTCGTATTGTTCAAGCATCGGGTGCAGGGATTATCATGCCACTCATGACGAATGTCTTTCTTGCTGTATTTCCGCCTGAGAAACGGGGCGGCGCAATGGGATTGATGGGGCTAGCAATGATTTTTGCCCCTGCTGTTGGACCAACGCTTTCTGGTTATGTTGTCGAACATTTTTCCTGGCGCATTTTATTCTGGATTGTTCTCCCGCTGGGCGCACTCGACGTACTCTTGGCTGTACGCTACCTTAAAAATGTCGGAAGCAGGTCCTTTCCGAAACTGGATGGACTCGGCGTCATCCTTTCGACTATTGGATTTGGCGGAATCCTCTATGCATTCAGTGAAGCGGGAAATAATGGCTGGGATGATGCGCTCGTTGTATCCAGTTTGATCACCGGACTCTTGGCACTGATCTTATTTGTATGGCACGAACTCACAACAAAGACTCCGCTTCTTGACCTGCGCGTCTTTAAATACAGAATATTTACTTTTACAACCATCGTGAATATACTGGTAACTATGGCTATGTTTGCGGCGATGATTTTGTTGCCGATCTATCTGCAGAACATCCGTGGCTTTACGCCACTTCAATCCGGTCTACTTTTGCTACCGGGCGCAATACTCATGGGTGTGATGTCTCCGATTACCGGGCTTCTTTTTGATCGCATCGGCTCAAGACCGCTTGCCATTATCGGACTTGCGATTACTGTCGTCACCACTTGGGCATTCGCTCAATTGAGCGATTCGATGTCTTATGGGCATATTATGTTCTTGTACACAGCGCGCATGTTCGGCATGTCGCTTCTGATGATGCCGATTATGACTGAAGGCTTGAATAACTTGCCGAGAGCACTCAATAGTCACGGTACGGCAATGTCCAACACGATGCGCCAAGTTGCCGGTTCACTTGGAACAGCATTTCTGGTTACTGTCATGACGAATCGTACAACCTATCACGTCGGTGAGTACGCCAATCAAGTCACTTTAGGCAATCAACCACTGGTTCATAAATTGCAGGATGCTGGTTTTGCTCTTGCAAGTACGAGCCACTTATCTGCTGCACAAGGACAAGGGACCGCGCTTCAGCTGCTCACGCTGAAAATTGAACAGCTTGCGACTATTCAAGGGATTAATGATGCTTTTATCGTTGCAACCTTACTGACAGTGATCGCTTGGATTCTCTCCTTCTTTATTCAAAGAGCAACACCATCTAAGAACAAGCTGATTGCTGAAAAACAAGCTATAGGAACTGAAAATGATTAATGAATGATGAGAGCAGGTGACGCACACGAATAGAGAAACCACGATTCATGAAATCGAAAGTAATCTTTCAATTATGATTCGCAGATACCGTCGAACGATTAACGATCTGCTGGGAAGCGAACTGACCGCACATGAGTTTTTCTTTCTTTCGTGTCTCTATAAAAATCAGCCTGAGACCGCTTCGGCAATTGCAAAACGGTTAGAAGTTTCTCCAAGTTACGCGACAAACGTTGTCGATAAATTGATTCGTAAAAACTATGTTGCACGGAAACGTTCGGAATCCGATCGTCGAATCATTCAACTGACCGTAACTGCTGAAGGGAACGCACTTTATCAAAAATTAAGTGCTGTCCGTCGAGAATACGCTAACGAGATGTTTAAAGAGATCAATGATGAAGAACTCGAACAATTATCAATGCTTCTTGGAAAGCTTAATTGACAACAAGGCCATGATTCGGCCTTGTTGTTTTTTTGTTTTGGACATTTCGCGCGCACGTTCCAGTGGGTTTCGCACACGTTTGATTCCGTTTCGCGCGACTCACAGTAGGTCATTTTTCGTCACAAGTTAAGAAAAACCGGAAAAAAAGCGCCCGGTCCTTAAGCCATGCCGATGTTGATTATGCTCCGATTGCTCGCTTGCCGCGGGCGCACCGCGAGCCTCCTCGAACAGGCAAAAAGTCTGCGAGGTCTCGCTGGCACGCTGATCCCGCAGGCGTCTCGCATCTTCGCTCATTTTTAAGCAAAAAGTTTATTTTCTTTCTTATCTTTAAAAAAAACGGACGGGAGAAATCATCTATTGATTTCTCCCGCCCGTTTTTCATCAACCTATGAAAATCTTAGTGCTCGGCGATTACCGGCACTTTTTTATTTTCTGGTCCATCACTTGTTTTTTTGGGCCGTTTGAGCATGAGGCTCAGAACCATCCCCACAATTGCGATTCCAACTAAAACAAAGAATGTGTCCCCAAATGAGGAGGAGAGTGCATGCAGCGGTTGGTCGCCATCTTTCATGTGCAGTTTCATTCGCTGAGAAAGAATGGTCGACAAACCGGCAACAGCGAACGACATCATGACTTGTTGCGCAGCATTGGTCAGCGAAGTTACCCTGCTGACAATATTTTGCGGTGCAGACTGAATGATATGCGTATTCAGCGGCATCATCGACAAACCCATTCCCGCGCCGAGAAGTGCTAGAGGCAAAATGAGTGCGCGTGATCCATCCTCCGCTGATATGCCCGACAGTAAGTATGTGGCGGATGTGACAAAAACCAAACCGGTAATGACAACAGGTCTTGCACCGAGTCGATCAAATAAACGACCACCAATTGGCATAAAGATACCTGCCGCAATTGCCTGCGGAAGCACTGACATTCCCGATTCAAATGCGCTGAAGCCCTTGCCTTCCTGAAGAAACAGAGGAATAAGGAACATAGTTCCAAACAACGCGATTTGCGTAATCCATTGAACGATAATTCCTCTTGTAAAATCAGCAGAACGAAAGACGCGAAGCTCTAACAAAGGTTGCTTGCGACGAAGTTCTACACGAACAAAAAGAATCAGGGCGATGCCGCCCACAATCAATCCAGTGATTGTCTTCGTAGAGGTCCAGCTTGTTCCGCCTTCACTAACACCATAAGCGATAGATGCAAAGGCGATCGGAGCAAGGAACATACCTAAAGTATCTAATGCAGGCACAGATTGCCGCTCCAAATTTGGCATCGTGCGAACGCCCGCTAATACAGCAAGTGCACCAACTGGCAGATTAATCAAGAAAATCCAGTGCCAGCTGGCATTATCTATGAGCCAACCTGATAAAACCGGTCCAAGCGCCGGAGCAAGGAGCATTGGAATACCGATCATGCCCATGACTGCGCCCACTTTATTTCGAGGACTCAGACGGTAAACAAAGGCCATTGCAATAGGCGCAACCATCCCGCCGCCAAGTCCCTGAAGCACACGGAAAACAATAAGCTGTTCCACTCCTGAGGAGAGCGCGCATAACCCGGATCCAATCGTAAACATGATCACTGAAAAGAGAAAAACTCGTTTTGCTCCGAAACGATCAGAGAGCCAACCTGCAAGCGGGATAACCGCTGCTTGTGCGAGTGCATACCCGGTTACCGCCCACTGAACAACTGAAATCTTACTATTAAAATCCTTTACAAGTCCGGGAAGTGCAACGTTCATTGCCGTTCCATCCAGAATAACCATAAACATACCGACAATGATCGCCAAAAGCGGTGCAATAATTGCTTTTATTGACGTTGCTTGAACAGAACTGTCTGATGTTTCATTTAAAGCCATACCTCATCCTCCAATTTTACGTATCAATGATCTCGTGATCCTCATTGTTGACCTGTTTTTCATTAATGATTACAATAAATCAAGGGAATTGTTACGTTCATCGGACAATTGTCCGATCGCATAGGAAAATATTAGCGGACAATTGTCCGATTGTCAAATCTTTGACTCGTCTATGAAAAGGAGATCTGCTTTGGATGTCTGATCAACCGCAGCGCAGAGATGCAAATGAAATAAGCAAATCAATTTTGCAGACAACTGAATCCTTATTCTCTCAATACGGTGTTGGGAATGTCAGCATGCATCAGATTGCAAAAGCTGCCAATGTGGGCCAAGGAACGATGTATCGCCGCTATGCCAATAAGGGCGACCTTTGCCTTGAATTAATGAGTGAAAATTTCCATGCCCTGCAAGAACACATGCTCCAAAGTTTAGCAGAATTAAAAGCAGAGCCAGTAAAAGTAAGAATGCAGGCTCTTTTTAAGCTGCATCTAAAATTTCTAGAGAAGCACACTCAGCTTTTTGAAACGATTCATTCTTATATAACATGCACAAATACAACAAAACCATTTTACGAAAAAGCGCCTTATATTTTTCTCCATCAAACCATTCGCTCGTTGCTTGAGGAAGCCATTGAATCAAAAGAATCGCGACCGATTAATGCAGATTTTACCGCCCATACACTGATCGCTTCTATGAATCCAAAAATCTATAATTTTCTTCGCCAAAAAAACGGGTATTCTGCGAAAGAAGTAATTGAAAACGTCAACAAAACATTACTTGAGCCGCTTTTTATTGAGAAAAAATGAAGGTACCACGACCAACATCCAAGTCCGGTATTATTTTTCGTATCAAAGGGGTACACATGTCCGTGAACACGTCCGCTCTCATTAAACTCAGTATTGCTATGACAATTTTTGGTTCGATTGGTTTCTTTTCGCGATTGTCTGGGCTACCGTCTCTGGAGCTGGTCTTTGTCCGCTGCATCAGCGCAGCTGTTTTTCTTATTGCCTATTGGCTGATCAGCGGGAACTACAAGCGGGAAACATGGCAAAAGAAAGAAATAACCGCCATCTTAATTGGCGGTGTGTTCCTCGTCCTTAACTGGATTTTTTTCTTTGCCTCATTTGAAAAAACAGCAATTACCGTTGCGATCTCAATCTATAATCTGGCCCCAATTATCGTGCTTGTTATCGGTTGGCTCTTCTTCAAAGACCGGATCAAATTACTCGGTATATTCGCCGTTGTTCTCGCTTTTGTCGGTACTGTTTTGATTTCAGGCATCACTATAAATGATCTGACCAGCGGTAAATCAATTACCGGTCCGCTCTATGCGCTTGCTGCTTCTTTACTGTACGCTTTCGTCATCATCACCGGAAAATATATCAAGCATGCCAGTCCCTACTTAGTGACAATCATCCAGACTTCTATCGGTGTGATCATGCTACTGCCCTTTGTTCATTACTCATACTTCGACCACCTGACCGCAGCCAACTGGTTTTACAGCATTTTTACCGGTGTTGTTCATACAGGTATCGTTTATCTGCTGTTTTACGGCAGCATTCGCTCGCTCCGTACGCCCGTGATTTCCGCCCTTACCTATCTGGATCCTTTGGTCGCAATCCTACTCGATGTGCTCATCACTGGATTTGTGCCCACTTATCTGCAGATCCTTGGCATTCTGTTCATTTTCATCGCCCTGGCTTATACATTTAGAAAGCAAAAAGGATCAAAATAATCTGCCCATAGGTGTACCGTACAATCTTCCGTTGCTGCTGGTTCTCCTCTGGCTCGCATCAATTGGAACGGTCACGCAGGTGTCTCGCACTCAGAAGGCTTAGTATTGATCTAATAACAACATTATTTTTATACATAGGCAAAATTATTGTTCTAAAAGCCATCCGTAATTTTGCCTGCAATCAACACTATGATCAACGTAAACCTTGTCTCCTTTTATTTGATCGATCATCAGATAGCGTTTATTAAAGACCAGTTTGATCCAGCTGTACAAAATCATTATTCATACTGTCCAGAAACCCTTGTGCAGCGGGCCAAGTTAAATTAGATTGCAAAAAGGATGTATTCACACTGCTACCCTACCCCTACCTCATCTCGTCTTTACCGATGGGCAACTCAATCCTCATCATGACGCAAAAAGCGAAGGGCACCTCATCCCTTCGCTTCATCTTTCATTTATTCAGTTTTGCGGCATCATTCTCGGATATGAATTAGAGATATTTTGCGGCATAGGCCAGGAGTTCATGAATTTCTCCTTTAGCAGTTTTGGTGAGCACCTTATTATCATTCAACATTTGTTCGCCACGCGCTTTAATAAAGCGCAGATAATCTTTGTTTCTCGTCCTGGCATACCCTTTTTTTGCATGATGCATATCACGAAAATCACCAGCAGCCTGTTTCGCCAGCAAATAGCGACCGATCAGTAAGGCAATAGCGAGGGACAAAGCGACTACTGTTCCCCAACCATTAGTAATGGTATATAACAGGATACCGATGACCATCAGTCCTGTCACCAATTTTGCCGAACTGTATACATAACCTTCAGGTTTATTCTTTGGTTCAAAAAATGCTCTCAAGCTGTTTAACATAAAAACCCCTCCTAGCCGTTCTCCAAAAAGTCTCATTCATCATCAAATGATGCGCCTACTTCTGTTATTCCTTAAATTATAGTCCGAAAATGCCGGCCCAGTAACCGAGAATACCAATGGCAAACATGCCAAAGATGATGTAGATTGCATTGACTTTACGTTTCAGAAGCCACATGCACGCAAACGTCATCAGCAAGGCAACGAGTCCTGGAAGAAGCGAATCCAAAATGTTCTGCAGAGATGTATTCACAACGTGACCTGCCTGTTTGTAAGAAACAAGCACAAGCGGCATCTTAATACTGGTCCATTTCGATACAAGCGAACCCATGACGAACAAGCCAAGTACGGAAGCCATTTGTGTCAACTTTTTCAGGCGATTGCCTGCAACGTCTTGAACAATATCCGTACCTTGACGGTAACCCACCTGGAACCCATACCATCTCGTCAGAAAACGGATGATGTTAATACCAAAGAAGAAGAGTAGCGGTCCAAGAATGCTTCCACTCAATGCCAGTGATGCACCAAGCGCTGCAAGAATCGGGCGTGCAGTTCCCCAATAGATTGGGTCGCCAATACCTGCCAATGGTCCCATCAAACCGATTTTTACGTTCGTGATTGCGGCTTCATCGATGTCTCCGCCTTCTGCTTTCTTTTGTTCCATCGCAGCAGTTACACCAAAGATTGCTGATGCCGGCCATGGCGTTGTGTTGAAGAATTCAAGATGACGCTTCAGTGCAGCAGCCTGATCTTCTTTTTTATGGTAGAAACGTTTGATCGCTGGTATCATGGTCACGCAGAATCCAATCGCTTGCATACGTTCAAAGTTGAACGAACCAAGCATGAACGTGCTTCGGAAATAGGTACTTAGGATATCTCTTTTCGTTAACGGCTCTACTTTTCTCAATTCTGTCATGTTCTTCACCCTCCTTATCCTAATACATCATCGTCGTCAGTTCCGACATTCGTCGCTGCAGCAGGCGCTTTAATCGAATCATGGAAATCTGGATTCAGCTGGACATAAACGACTGCTGCACAGGCAGCAAGAATACCTAAGCCTACAAGGTTAATCCCTGTCATAAACGTTGCAAGCGTAAAGCCAATGAAGAAGAACGGCATCAGAGAACGCGCTTTCATCATATTAATAACCATTGCATACCCAACGACAACGATGAATCCGCCGGAGACTTGAAGTCCGTGTGTGATGACCGGTGGAATCGAATCGAGCCATTGATTGACTACACTTGTTCCAGCGATTGCCGCAACAGCGCCTGTTGGGATGGCAACACGAAGCCCTTGCAAGAGCAGCGCGCCAAAGTGGCACCACTCAATCCCTCGGAAGTTGGCCTCCGCTGCATAGCGATCCGCTTGATGCTGGAAGAATACGGCAATAGTTCGAACGAAGATCGTTAATACTTGACCAGCCGCTGCGAGCGGAACGGCAATGGCAATACCTTCACCAATGGATTGATGACCGACAATAACGATGATTGCAGAAATTGTTGAAGCAAGTGCAGCGTCAGGGGCCATTGCAGCACCAACGTTCATCCAGCCTAACGCAATTAATTCAAGACTACCACCGAGAATAATACCAGTATGCAAATCTCCTAAAACAAGGCCGATCAGTGTACATGCAACAATCGGACGGTGAAACTGACGTTCATCCATTACACTCGCCATACCGCAGATGAGCGCTACGAGAATAACTAAAACAAACTGCATCGTATTCATGCTGAAAACCCTCCCTTTATTCTGTTGTTATAAAAGATTTTTGCTTTTCAACCGATTCATAAAGTCGGATGCTGTGGTGTTTGGCAATTGCTGCAAAATAAGCTTTACACCCCGTTTATCCAACTCCTTAAATGCTTCAACATCTTCCGGGCTGACGGAAACCGCCTCGGAGATTAATGTCATGCCTTCCTTAAAAGTGATTCCGCCAACATTAACCTGGGTAACTTCTACGCCGGCATCCATCAAGCGGAGCACATCCTTTGGTGTTTCGACAACCAGCAACACTTCCAGATTGTCATAGGACGGATTTTTGTAGCAGCGTGCTGTCTTGTCGATCGTCATGACGTAGGACTTTGTTCGTCCCGGAGCCACCTGTAAAAGTAATGTCTTTCTCAAATCATCTTTGGCAGCGCTGTCATTCGCAGCAATAATCGTACCTGCACCAACGTGATTCACCCAGTTGTTTGCCACCTGTCCATGGATGAGTCGTGAATCAATACGTAACCATTTAATTTTCATCCTAATTCATCTCCCTCGTCTTCTTCAGCACTATTCGCAAGCTTTTGATGTGTAAAAATTTCTTTAAATGACTTGATTCCATCTGCTCCCGCAAGCTTTGCGGTTGCAACCAGCTCTTCTAATGATCCACCGGCAAGCCGCTTCCCCAGCACTTCCACAAGCATGGGAAGATTGACGCCGGTGACAATATCCATCGTTTCTTTGCGGGCAACAAAGCGGCTCGCGGCATTATAAGGGCTTCCACCAAACAAATCGACAAGGAATAGGATTTGGTCATCCTCAAAGCCTTCGCTTACCGTTTGATATTTGTCCAGCAAATTCTCAATTCCTTCACCAGGTTTAAATGTGACCTGAGCAACATTCTCCATATTTCCGAAAATCATCTTAGCTGTTCCAATTAAAGCTTCAGATAAATTTCCGTGCGTAGCGATAACAATTGCGACCACTTTTTACCCTCCTTTCTCTCTGTACACTTTTATATAAGCAATTCCCGTGCCAATTTTGTGTGTTAAAAAAAAAAGAGCCCCCAAAAGGCTCTTAAACAGATGTTTGAATGAACTGATTTTTAAAACCAACACACTAATTGGTAAAGATGAAACACTATTTCTTTTTATAATTCACTAATGTCTGAAACGTTTCCAAACAAAACACTAATTTGATAATATACTAGGAAACAACACACTAAATTTGGGCTACTTGAGACTGAAGTATATTTTTTCCCAAATCATCAATCAGCATATCAATAAAATAATAAAACTCACCATCGCTCATTTGTACATTCAATTTAAAATTGAATACTTGGCGTGTCGGCTCAAGCTGGCGGAACAGCTGCTTCTTCTCCTCGCTAAGCTCCCCTTCGTATTTTAACGGTGTATGCACGACTTCACGTTCAAGCGCAAAAGCAAGATGCATGATGATTCGGATCTGCGTTGCATTTTTGAAGTGGAGATTTAGTGCTTTTTGCACGGCACCATTAAATTCAAGAATAGCAGCCACTGCCCGTTTCGGATTCAGATACATCAGCATATCCTGCAGACTATCTTCGCAGACACCTTTGACAATAATGTGCGATGGATTATCTTTGATCGGCAGCGCTTTGTTCTGCAAAATGGATTGGAGAATTTCTTGCCCTTCACCGCCGACAAATTGAGAAAGAGTGATATACGGCACGCCCTCAAGCTTCGGATTTTTCGCACCGATACTGGCTACAATTTCATATTTCTCCTGCATTTTTTGTGCAGTATCGTACAGATCCTCAATTGAGATCGGCAGCACGGTAATTTCTTCATCCGTCACATTGCGAAGATACATGCTGACGATATTTTTAATTCGCTTGGCAATCCCGCTTCCGGTTGTACAGATGGTGAGAATTGCTTTTTCACGCTGACCACTCGACTGCTGATGCTCCATACCAACAGTACGGCGCAGTTTGTAAAGCGAATCGACGAGCCCTTTTAAGTCCATATGAAGATAGTTCGCATTCTTGACGGCATCCAGAACCATCGGTGTGGACACCATATCAATCGCTTTGACGCGAACTTTTGCACCTCGAGCTATTTTTTCTTCAAAATAATAGAGGGATCCCATATCCACCATCATCAGTACCCCTGCACCTTGATCAACCATTTTGACCGCCTGTACGATATTATCGAAAATGTCGCTGAAATTTAAACTGAGCGGCATATCTACGGCCTCGATCGGATAGTCGCCCATCAATTCCTTAACAACACTGACCATCGAGCTCGCCGTATGCGGGCCGTGCGCTGCTACCACAATGCCGACGTTTTTCTGCTGCGAGAGTTCCACAAATGAACTGAGCAGAAAGGCAATATACACAATTTCAACTTCAGGAAGAGCCACTTTCACTTGATCTTCGATGAGCTGCGCTATTTTTCCTGCTGCTTCATAGTCTTTCTGTGCATACGTGAACATCGTTTGTTTCATATCAGGCGAACACTCCAGCTTGCGTTGCGGATGTTCCAAAAATGATGAGAGATGAACGGTCAGCAGCGATACAAATTGCCGGCTTAAGTGTTCGCCAAGCACTTGAGAACAAATTGTTTCGAAGTGCTTTGATAGGTCCATAATCCGCCGGTCCACAGCAGTGTTCTGCATATTCTTAGCTGTTTTTCGATAAAATTTTCTGAGCTGCTCCTTGATGTCCTCAGTAATTAGTTTGTGAATATCATGTGCAGACAGTCCCTCTTGAGTGAGCGAATCGTATTTTCCAGAAATCTTTTTATAAAGATCAAACGGCGGTTCATACTGATCGATATCCGTCAGCAATGGATCCTTGCTTCCTGTAACAACAAGGAACAGCGGCAGTTCTTTGTTTAACTGCTGATTCGTTTTCGGCTGATGCGAAATACGATGCAGTCCTTCCTGCATTTCTGAAGGCAGCATTTTCGCATCCAGCTGAACAAAATCATTATTCATACTGTCCAGAAACCCTTGTGCGCAGATCAGCTGCACATTGGATTTCAGCTGACCGATATTACCGAAGGTCACACTACCGATTAGTGCTTTGATCACATCTGCACTGACATGGAACCTATGATGCGTCCGGTGAGCTTCGCGTGAGAGCAGGAATTTAGTCAGCTCAATTTGCTCGCTGACACTCCGGCTCTGGAAATTTGGTATATTGATCATCACCGGAACGCGGCGCAGGAACGTCTGCAGCAGTGCCGATTCCGGATCAGCCGTTGTTGCACCGATGATCAAAACATGCGCCTCTCGTTTGTTTCCCGTCTCGCCAAGCTTACTGTAGCGGCCGGTATCCATGAAATAGAACAGCATTTCCTGACCTTCCGGCGGCAGACGGTGGATTTCATCGAGAAACAAAATTCCTCCGTCCGCTTTGGCCACCAGCCCGTCTTGATCGCGCGCGGCACCGGTAAATGCACCTTTGATGTAGCCGAACAGCTGACCAATCAGAAGCTGCGGGTTGTTGTAGTAATCAGCACAGTTAAAATCAATAAACGGCGCCTTTTCAACAATCCGCTTTATTGAGATCGCATAATTATGCATCATATGCGCAAACAGCGTTTTCCCTGATCCGGTCGGTCCGAGTATCAAAGTATGTAGTCCTCTCGGTGGGTAGACAATCGCTGATTTAGCCTGTTTCACACTTTTCTTCAGACTTTTATCTGCTCCAATCAAATGAGAAAATGGATCCTCATTTTTATCATGAACACGCTCTTGATTCAGCAATTCATTCAATGAAGATGCTTTGATTTCAAAGTCATGAACGACATCTCCGAATTGCGAACGAATAAGATCAGCAGGCACATACAGTACGGGGCGTGTGACAAACTTGATCACTCGTTTCTCACGAACAAGGGCATTCAGCTCTGAGCTGACATTGCTGCGCATGATAGCCAAGGCTTCCGCAAGATCAGAAGCCGTTACACCAGAATTCATTAGCAGTGTCTTCTTATCGAAATGTGCGCATTGTCTAGATAGTTCATCGTAAATCTTCTCACGTCGCCGTCCCATATTCGTCCACCTCTTCTGAATCAATTCTTCATAAAGTATCGTTTATCCTCTATTATACAATGAAAGCGGTTACTAAAGGCGATTTGAACTACTTTATCACGAAATGATCTAGAATTGGGCAAAAGAATAAGAAAAGTGCTAAATTGGGTGCCAGATTTGATCGGTTCGGGTCGAGCAATGCCGCATTCGGTTCGGGTTCGGTCCAATTCGGTTCGGTTAAGCCGCAATTCGGTTCGGGTATGCCGTGATTCGGCTCGGATTCGTCACGATTCGGTTCGGTTATGACGTGATTCGGCTCGGATTCGGTCCAATTCGGCTCGGTTATGCCGCAATTCGGTTCGGATCCCCGGATTCGGTTCGTGTATGCCGCAATTCGGTTCGGATAAGCCTCGATTCGGTTCGGGTAAGCCGCAATTCGGTTCGGTTATGCCGTGATTCGGCTCGGTTATGCCGCAATTCGGTTCGGTTATGCCGTGATTCGGTTCGGATCGCCGGATTCGGTTCGGTTATGCCGTGATTCGGTTCGGATTCGCCACGATTCGGTTCGGATTCGCCACGATTCGGTTCGGTTATGCCGAGATTCGGTTCGGGTCGCCACGATTCGGTTCGGGTAAGCCACGATTCGGTTCGGATATACCGAAATTCGGTTCGGATATACCGAAATTCGGTTCGGATTCGGCCCGATTCGGCTCGGATATGCCACAATTCGGTTCGATTTGGCTCCGTCCCCGTCGGTTTCAGCTCGGGTCGTGTGGATCACTGTTTTCTCCACAGTTGGTAGTTCTGGTGAAAGTACTGGTGATTCGGCATAAGATAATGCAATCCAATGCCACAGCCCGAGCCTCCAATTTCAAGTCCCATTTGTTTTCGAATTCTTGCGACTACATGTCTGCTTGGAACTTTTAAAAAATTACGGCATTGACTATTGGTCATTGTTTTTCCGAATAAGAGAAAATAATCCAGCATCATTTGATTTGCCGCAGCAGGATCTGCATGGCCGCATCGATTGCATTTCCATGATCGAGCGATACGCTTCATCGTGAAACAGCGGCAACGAGAGCACTGCACACCATACAGAAGATCGGCTGCTGAGATTGAGTACTGTGCAAGCACATCCGTTTCCGGCTCTGTATGATCGGATAGCAACAGCTTTTCAAGTTTGTACAGCTGCGTTGCATCAAGCAGTTGCTGGGTGTAGGATTGGGCATTTTTAATGATTTTCGCTACCAACTGTTCTGCGTGACAGACCATGCGGCCAATCTCATTGTCTTTTGATGATGCTTTGATGAGTGTCTCAGTATTGGCTATTGAAATGAGGCACTGGATGGGGGGACAGACCAAATGACGGAATGAGAGCCATGCCGCGAGTCGGTCTTTATGCCGGGTCGCTTGAACAAGCGGATTGGGGAAACCTTCTTGATGCTCACCTTTCAATCTAATGAACTGATTAAAAACCGAATCAAAATAAATCGTGCCAAAGTAATTTTTTGATTCCACAATATAAAGAGCAAATGGGCTGATGATCAGTGCATCAATCTCAAAAGGAGTTTGAATGTGCGCGCTTAAACGAAGATTATACAGACAATGGAATTGCTGAGGAAGTGCATCGAGGTAATAGCTGAGTTTTTGTTCGCCACGCCAACCAGCCTGGCGTTTAATGAAATCGGATTCGACAATTGAAAACTTGGGATGCTCTTCGGGCAAATGTCTCAGCAGTGCGGAAACGGTCAGAAGACGCATGGGTATGAATTGTTGATTCACATTCAATAGGCAGCCTTCCCTTCTTTATTAGTCGTTCAATAGTTCGCTGCGAGATTCGACAATTCCTGCAAGACACTTTCTGTAAAAAGAGCCTATCCTAACAGCGCAGCCAGCATATCTGCACGATCGCCGCTCGCATCATAAGAACAGCCACCTTCATAAAAAATAACGTACCAACAAGCCCACCACAACGCCGGCCACAACCGATGGCAAGAATTTTTTAAACAATAGAATTGCAAGCGCTCCGGCAAGACAGGCAGCGAGCACCGGCAATGACAAAACAAGATGACCGCCTGAAGGTATGAAAATTTGTTTGACAATCAGCGCGACGATAATCGCTGTAGGAACGTAATTAAAATAAAGACGAACGGCCGGATTTAATTCCCGTCCGGCCATGACGGTTAGCCCCAGCACTCGTGAAACATAGGTGGCAACTGCAAGCACGCCAATTAAAATCCATTGATTAACCATGATCGCTCCTCCTGTGCATAAAGAGTCCGACAAGTGGTGCGAGAAGGCCCGTAATGATGATCGTTAATTCATTACCCGGTTTGAACCATTCAAGGCACAGTGCCATAAGCACTGCCGCTAGAGCTGTTCCGATGACCGGCTTCCCTTTCAATCCAGGAACAAGCAGCGCTGCAAACGTGACTGGAAACGCTAAATCGAGGCCAAACTTTTGCGGATCAAGATGATCACCGATTAAAGCTCCAGTTAGTGAAGAAAAAATCCAGGCGATATAAAAAATCCCTGCAACAACTGCAAAATAGAGCGGATCCGGTCCTACCTTTTGAAATCGGCTGCTGGCAAGTACAAAAGGTTCATCCGTAATCCCAAATGCGAGCAGGCTGGTCCATTTTTTTGCCGGACCAAGTCCGTCGGCCAATGCCGCCCCATAGAGCAGATTCCGCAAATTCAATAAAACAACAGTCAATAATACACTTGTAAGTCCCGCACCTCCGGCAAGCATTGCTACGGCAACAAGCTGAGCGGATCCGGAAAAAACGAGCACAGACATCAGAACTGCAGTTAGTGCGTTAAAATCAACCTGTGTTGCCAGTACCCCATAAGATAGCCCATAGGCAGCAATCGCAATTGCCAAGGGCAGTGCTTCAACGCATGCCGTTCTTATCGTCGCCTTCCGCTGCTCCATGTCCATTCCCTCTTTTCGAATCCCAATCAAGATGCTATAAAGTGAACGATATAATAAATAGTCCTACTTGTCTACGAAATAATAATGACTCTTTATACATAAATAATCATTAATCTCCTTATAAAAAACCTAGTCATTCATCAAAATATATGTTAACCTAATAATTGTTTTGGTTAACATATTTATAAGGAGACGTAGTCAATGAATCATATAAAACTAAAAAATCTTATTCTATGCGCATTATTTGCGGCGATTACAGCCATTCTTGCACAGGTGAACATTCCACTGCCGATTATCCCGATCAGTGGACAAACACTTGCAGTTGGATTGACAGCTACTATTCTAGGAAGCCGATATGGTACCGCCTCTATGTTGGTTTATGCTGGACTCGGAGCGATCGGTCTACCCGTATTTGCTGGGATGAGCGGTGGATTGAGTGTCATCCTTGGTCCTTCCGGCGGCTACATCATTGGTTTCATCGTGACTGCCTTTGTCACCGGGTTTATCCTGGAGCGCACAAAGTTCAACATGCCTATGGCAATCCTTGCTAATATTGTAGGTATGCTCGTCACCCTTGCCATAGGAACGATGCAATTGAAGCTCGTTCTGGATCTCTCATGGTCTAAAGCCTTAGCTATTGGCGTCTACCCATTCTTGATCGTGGGTATCCTTAAAGCCCTAATTGCAAGCTTTGTTGGTATTCGTGTCCGTCAGCGACTGACTAAATTTGGGCTAATTACCACTGGCAAACAGCAAACGGCGGCGTAAAAACTTTCTATTCCCCTAACAAGCACATGGCCGGTTAACGGTCATGTGCTTGTTTACGTTTGATTATCGTTTTTCCTCCGGTCAATTCAAAGACAGCCAACCCTTAAATGCTGAGTTGTGCTTAAGTTTTACGTATGCCTTCGTAAAACGGACAAATTCATTGGTATAGACTTCTTTATACTTAGAGTAATGATAATAGCTTTTCAAAAATTTTTCTGCACTGCGAATACCGCCACGATGTTCTAAAAGCAGACCAAGTGCCGCACTCGATTTGGTATACGTCTAATTGCTCCGACCGTAACGATACTGATCCAGAGACAAATTAACCGGATATTGGTTAAATTTCTCGCGTTCTAGATCTATTAAGCAAAAAAGAACGGCTGCAAATGATTTGAGCCGTTCTTTTCTGTAAGCCATTATTCACTTGGTAGTTATTAATGAAACGACGAGCAACGGGTCGCCATTCTTTTTAGAGCAGCGTCAGTATCAGTGTTCCACCGCTACTTGGTTGACTTGATGCTCGCTCTGCCCGGTTTTAAGAATCGCAAGCACATCATTCAGGCTGATCTCGACCATGTTCTGCACAGCGAGATTCGTATAGAACCCAATATGTGGCGTAATCAGCACATTTGGCAATGCACGCAAGGTTTTGAGCTGCTCACTTGGAAGTTCTTTGCCCCGCAGGTCATGATTGAAGAAATACTCTTCGCCATCCAATGTATCGAGTGCTGCGCCCGCAATTTTTTTGTTTTGAAGGGCTTGGATCAGCGCATCGGTGTCGACAACTGGTCCACGCGAAGCATTAACCAATACTGCATCCGGCTTGATCAACGCCAGTGCATCAGCATCAATAAGGTGGGTTGTGGAATCCATCAATGGCACATGCAAAGTGATCACATCTGCGGTTTTTAAAAGTTCTTCCTTAGAGACATAGGTCAGTACATCCTTCAGGTCATCGCGCTCGACAATATCGTTGGCGATTACTGTTGCACCAAGTCCTTTAAATAATCGGGCGGCCGTCCCGCCGATGCGGCCGGCACCAATAATGCCGACCGTCAACGAGCGGATCTCACGCGCCATGAGTCCTGCCCAGCGGAAGTCTTGCTGTCTGCCACGCTCATCGAAAAGTTCCAAATTGCGGATCAATCGCATCGCCTGGGTAAGTGCCAGTTCGGCCACTGAATTTGGCGAATAGGCAGGCACATTGGTAATAATCAGGCCATGAGCGGATGCCTGTTCAAGATCAACGATGTCATAACCAGCTGTACGTAAAGCCAGCTGCTTTAGTCCATTTTTTTCAAGCGTCTCATAAATTGCAGGGTCGCTGAGATGATTGCGCTGCTGAATGACGATGCCGTCATAGTCCTTCGTCAGCTTGGCCGTTTCCGCATCCAGTTCCAGTTGATTGGTATCCACCTGAACGCCTGTTTTTTCTGCCCATGCCTGAATTGCTGATTCTTCATCAGCCCGAACACTAAACATAATGATTTTCATTACTGAACACTCCCTTGCGCTTCTTCAATTTTTGCTGCATATTCAGCGATCCGGTGCATCGCTTCGTGCAGCTGTTCCATACTTGCCGCGTAGCTGATTCGAATGTAGCCTTCACCGCCCGGTCCAAATGATCCGCCAGGAATGACGGCAACCCTCGCTTTACGTGCCAAATCCCTACTGAACGCCATACTGTTTTGGATCATGTGATCCGGGATCTTGGCAAACAGATAAAATGCCCCTTCCGGCTTCACACAGCCAAAACCAATTTTTCTCATTGCTTCATAGACAAAATCGCGTCTTTTCTCATATTCGGCACGCATTCGGATGCCATCATCCATCCCGTTTTCAAAAGCTTCCAGTGCCGCATCTTGGGCAACTGTTGCCGTTGACGTAATCGTGAATTGATGGATCTTGCCAAGCTCGGTTGCAATCACTGCCGGCGCGCAGATAAAGCCAATCCGCCAGCCGGTCATCGCATGCGATTTCGATGCACCGTTGATCACAATCGCCTGATCCGGGAGGTATTCAGCCATCGACACATGCCGGTCACCGTAGGTCAGTTCACTGTAAATATCATCACAAATCACGAAAATATCATGTTTTTTCAATACATTCGCCAGTGCTTCGATCTGGTCACGTCGGTACGTGACGCCGGTCGGGTTACACGGGAAGTTGAAAATCACTGCTTTAACGGCATCGCCATGTTCTGCGAGCGTCTGCTCAAGTAATTCTGGCGAAAGCACGAAACCGTTTTTCGAGGTATCCATGAACACCGGTTCTGCCTTGGCTAGTAATGTGTCCGGAATGTAGAGTGGGAAGATCGGCGTTGGTATCAGCACCTTGTCTCCCGGATTCAAAATCGAGGTGAGCACGGTGTAAATCGCCTCAGTTGCACCTGCCGTGACAAGTATTTCATGATCCGCATTGTAGAACAAACCATATTTTTTTTCAAGAAAGTGACTGATGGCTTGGCGTAGCTCGGGAGTTCCGTTCGGCGGCGCGTAATGGCTGCGGTTATGATCAATACTGCGTTTTCCTGCCTCTTTCACATGTTCCGGTGTATTGAAATCCGGTTCGCCGATGGTCAACTTAATAATTCCCGGAATTCCCGAAGCCTCCTGATCGAATTTCAGAATGTCGGACGGCTGAATCAAACTCAATTCCTTCTTCATCTTACTGACTAATGCATGTGTCATCATGAGTTCCCCTTTTCCCCAATTTGTAAAAAAACACCCACGGTCTCAATAAACCGTGGGTGTTCCGGAATCTTTTCCATAAAATAAAAACCACACGGATTATTGATGATGATCCATGTGGTTATTTTTCCAAGATTAATCATACCACCTTGGTTTCCGCATGGATGCAAGCCTTCTGCAGAAGTGTTTGCATCCCTTGAAGCGAATGCAAACACTAACGAAAGAAACCAAAGTAGTAATAATAAACAGTATTCGATTGGAGTTTGTTAGATCTAAGATCAATCATCAGATAAAACTCCTTTGAGTTAGTGACTACATTTATAACAAATATACGATGGAGTGTCAAGATATGTTTTGTTATTTTTTAAAGTATTCAATCTTTTGCACCACTCCATTGATGAATAAACCGAATAAATCATTGCCCTTGTCTTTTACGAACACCACCCCTGAATCTATGATGCGCAAATGTTATAATCAGTGCAGTTAGGTACCCAAAGGTCAGCTTTTGAAGTTACAACGTAAAGGAGTAGAGCGTGAACGATGAACGAAACGATTAAGCAGCTGTTAAACCATCGCAGCATACGCAGTTTCACTGATCAACAAATTCCGCAGGAACAAGTAAATTTGCTGATTCGTGCTGCACAACATGCATCCACAAGCAACTTTTTCCAGCAATATTCAATTATTGATGTGACCGATCCGGCTAAAAAGCAGGCGTTAGCAAAAATAGGTAACCAACATTACATAGCAGAAGCAGCTCGTCTTTTCGTGCTCGTAGTCGATTTGCATCGTAATGCCAAAATTGCAGAGGCCAAGGGCCAGCAAACGGATATTTTGGGCTCTACCGATTTCTTCTTCAGAGCGTTTAGTGATACGGTGATTGCCGCACAGAATATTGTCGTTGCGGCAGAAAGTTTTGGTTTAGGCGCTGTCTATCTTGGCAGTATCCTCAATGATCCACAAGCGGTCATTGACCTCTTGAAGCTGCCGAAGTACACGTTCCCGGCATTCGGAATGGCGATCGGTTATCCGAATCAGTCACCACAACTAAAGCCGCGTTTGCCACAGGAAAACGTCTATTTTGAAAATGAATACCATTCTGCTGAGCATCCATTGGAAGATTTAAAAGCTTACGATCATGACGTCAATCAATATTACGATCTTCGTGATGCGAATCGTCGGGTGGACACGTTCACCAATCAGATTGCAAAGGCAGTCAGTGGAAAGCAATCGGAAAATAAGAAAAAAATGATGGATACACTAAAAGGACAAGGACTCTTTACCTATTAAATACATCCTGGTTCGTTAATACTTGCCATAAGAGGGGGCGGCACCTATATCTTTTGCACAAACACCAAAGCCACCGTATTACGCAGTTATTTTCACATCTAAGCGGACAGCAAATGATGAAGAAGACTATAATCAAACAGCCGAATGGATGGTTAAGCTCGCAAGTAAGCAGCCTGGCTTCCTAGGGGTAGAGAGCGTACGTGATGAACGCGGTCTTGGTATCACGGTTTCGTATTGGGAGACACTCGAGGCGATCCGAAGTTGGAAAGCGAACATGGAGCACCGAATGGCTCAGAAAAAAGGAAAGAGCGATTGGTACGCCTCTTTTGTTACGCGGATCAGTAAAGTTGAACGTGATTATTCCTTTGATCAGTCATGATTTGTCCTAAGTTTAAATGTCCGGATATTCTGAACGCATTTGAATAAGTAGAAATAAAATTGGCCATTTCATCATAAAAGAGGCTGTCCCAAAAGCTTCTTAATAACAGTAAGCGGAGAGAAAAGTTGAATTTTTTCTCTCCGCTTTTCTATTAATGTCAATTAAGATGGACTTTTTGCCCTCCATATAATGGGCGTCCATTCAACAGCATTTTTGGCTCGTTCCTCGCTCAGACTGGAGCAGCGCTCGTTTTGTGTCCAATTTATTCAGATTTTTGTCCGATTCTGATCCAACTTTGTCCCGTTCTGGTGCAGAATTGTACCATCCAACAGCGTTTTCGGCTCGTTCCTCGCTCAGTTTGGGGCAATGCTCATTTTGTGTCCGATTTATTCAGATTTTTGTCCGATTCTGATCCAACTTTGTCCCGTTCTGGTGCAAAATTGTCCCATTCAACTGCGTTTTTGGCTCGTTCCTCGCTCAGTTTGGGGCAATGCTCATTTTGTGTCCGATTTATCCAGATTTGTGTCCGATTCCTCTAGCTTTTTGTCCCGTTCTGGTGCAAAATTGTCCCATTCAACTGCGTTTTTGGCTCGTTCCTCGCTCAGTTTGGGGCAATGCTCAATTTGTGTCCAATTGGACGTGCGGACGTTTTCTTGGACCAATACAATTAGGCAGCTTTGGCCTGACGGTATTCTTATGGGCTCATACCTCCTAGAGAAATTTTTTTGCGGCAGGTGTTATACCACTCGATATAGGTATCCAGCTCGGTCATGAAGCCTTGAATTGAGACCCCTCGCCAAGAACGGTTGTAGAAGAATTCGGTCTTGAGATGTCCAAAGAAACTCTCAGCTGCAGCGTTATCCGGTGTACAGGCTTTCTTGGACATGGAACGCGCGAATCCATATTCCCCCATCAGATCGATCCAAATGGGCCAGCGGTAGTGCGCACCACGATCAGAATGGATGATCGGCTTCTCACCGTCGATCATGGATTCCGCAGCTGTTTTAAGCATCGTTGAGACCAGCTCGGCGTTCGGGCTTGTCCCAATCGACCAGCTAATGATCTGCCCGTCAAAGCAGTCAATGAGCGGTGAGAGGTAGACCTTACCGGCTTGAAACGCGAACTCAGTGATATCGGTAACCAGCTTCTCATTTGGCTTCTCAGCCTTGAAGTTGCGTTCCAGAAGGTTTGCGACGGCCGGTGTGATCTCGCCCGCATAAGAGCTGTACTTACGACAACGGGTCACCTTGACGACCAGACCCTCCTCGGCCATGAGACGACGGATGACCTTCTCAGAGATATGAATGCCTTCATCGAGCAGAGCCTCTCGCATTCGGCGATACCCGTAGCTGGAGTAGTTCTGAGAGAAGAGCACCTTCAAGCGTTCACGAACGTATGCATACTTGTCCCCAGCCTCAAGCACCTTGTGTTGGTAGAAGTAGCTGCTCTTTGAGAGCTCAAGTGCGAGAAGCAAGACCTTGAGCGGATATTGATCACGAAGGGCATCAATCACCTGCATCTTCTCCTTGTTGGTCAAGTGGAGTTGATCGATGCCCAGATCTTTTTTTAGGAGATCGTTGACCTGCTTAAGGATATTATTTTGAAGCTCAAGCTCTTGGGCGCGCCGTAATAGTGAATGGTGATCTAGCGTGGCCAGATCATCGGTGCCCATTGGTGTTGACAAGAACGCCTTAGTAGACTGGCGTAACAGTTTTGCGCTTTGCATGGCAGCCGTTCTCTGCTTGGATTTGCGCGGTTTGGTTGGATGCTTGACTCGATCCGGTGCATGAGTGACCAACTGCTCGGTAAAGCGAGGGTCCTTACGTACCCAAATATCCAACAGTGAGCGGGAAGGATAGCCCAAAATGCGCACAGTACGGGATGAACTATGACCGTGATCAAAATAGTAATCTACAGCTGTCTTATGTTGCTTCGCTGAGAACTTTCCTCGGCTTCTTTCGTCGAAAGCATGTGAGTCTACAGCATACTGCTTAACCCACAGTTTGAGCGCGCTTCGCGAAGGATAGCCCAATTCACGCAATACGGTTGCCCATGCTCGGTCATATTGATGGAATAGCTGAACTGCTTTGAGTTTATCTGCGTTAGAATACATGATTTATAGTTTACCCGAAGTCCAGGATTTTGTCCGCACGTCCATTTCCTCTAGCTTTTTGTCCGGTTCCAAGCCTGTTTGGTCCCATTCAACTGCGTTTTCGGCTCGTTCCTAACCATTTCCAAATATTAGCTAGCCTCTTTTACAAATTTTTTCTGCTCGATCAGTTGAAAAGGATTTGAATAAAGCAAAAGAGGCTCCTCATCAGTCATTTCTCAGACGATGAGCTGCCTCTTTTATGAAACGAACCTTATTAGATCAAGGTATTCAAATCTTGTTTTGTGCGAGGTTGACCTTTGGGGACAGCCTCTTTGTCTCTTTACTTAAATGGAACATCCAAGTGGCAGCTTTCCAGTTCGAATGAATAGTGTAAGTCTTGATTGCCACGCACCGTCATTCCAAAATCGGTTGCGTAGATAATCAATCCGAGTTGATGCCCGGCAGCTAATCTATGAAATGTCGGCTGCAGCTCAATGGCGACATCATAGAATTGATTTGGCTTCAATTCGTCTGTCTTCCAAGCATTTGCTCGGTTTTGCAAATTAATATGGCCTTTTGTGATCATCTTGAATGGCGTGGGAAACTTCGCCAAAGTGAATTCACGGAGGCGATCTTCGCGCCAGCGATAACCCAAGTCCATGCCCTGGATCGGTGATGGGGAAACATTAAATCGTTTCGCTTCACCGTAATCAACCAATTGAAAACTCAGCATCCCGAATGGCTGGTTTACAGCAACTTTGACGTGAATAGCCACATTTCCATCGATGATCTTGTCCTCATCCAAAGGGCTGGATTTGAACACCAAACGATTCTCACTTAGTTCATTCTTTTCCTCAGACTTAATCTCATGCTCCCACTGATCATTATGCGCAGCATAGCGATTAAAGACAGCGTCCGGCAAATGATCTTGAAAGGACAGCACTTTGTGACCGACCTTATCCATGACCAGCTCACCTTCAGCCAGGTTGTACGTCGTCTTCGGTTGTTCCGGATCCGACCAATCGGGATAAGCCGTCCAATTTTCCGGGGTTACGTTGTCTTGCACAATCACGTTCGGTAAGAGTTCTTTCGCACCGTTTTCAATACCATAAAGTTCATGGCTGATCCAGAGATTGATCATATCGGTGTAATCGATCGACCGAAAGGCATTGATGTAGATGTGTTGCCCTTGGTGCAAAATGATTTTTTTGGTTACAGGTACATCCCTTAAACCTTGCCATAACTTTTCAACCTGTTGTGGCTTCACATTCCAATCGTTCAACCCGTGAATCATGAGTACATCGCATTTGATGTCCTTAATCTTCTTGCGGTAGTTCCGAGCATCCCAGAACGTGTTATAATCGCCTGATTCACGAGCCATGTCTTGCGCCATCTGTTTCATCTGCTCTTCGAAGTATGCCTTGATATTTAACTCATAATCCGCAACAGCCTTCATTCGGCTCATTGTTTCAATGGCCAAGACATCAGCGTCTTCACCTGGAAAGCCATCAGGAGCAATCATCAAACCGCCTGAGCGATAATAATCGTACCATGATGATATAGCTGCTTCGGAGATAATTGTCTTTAACCCTTCAACTCCGGTTGTTGCCGCAGCAGTAGCCAATGTACCAAGGTAAGAACGCCCCGTCATCGCCACTGAACCATTGCACCACCAAGCGGTGATCGCTATATTATCCGTACGATTTGTGAATGCCCGCCGTTTGCCGTTCAGCCATTCAATCACATCGATGGTCGCTTCTGTTTGCTGCGGGTCCCCGCAAGTCTGAATGCCATCAGAATCTAAAGTACCGATACCTGCAGAGTAGACCGCTGCAAAACCGCGTGCCAGGAAATAATCGTTTAAGGTATAGGATTGCTCGCGACTAAATGTTTCAGTGGCTTGCTTGGATTCCCCTGCTACCGGACGTGGATCTGGGAGTTGCGATTCATCCTCGTGGAAAGCAATATCCGGATAACTGAGTTCATTCGGTTGCTTTTCAATGAGCGGTACATTGACATTATGTGTTGCCGCTACGCCTGCCTCATCATTAGTTCCCTGATTGTAAGGGCTCGCTGTATAGAGCGCAGGTACCTTTAAGCCTTTTTCGGTATCCATTGGGCGGATGATCTCGACCTTCAGTAAATCCCGTTTTCCGTCATGATCGGAATCCACAGATGATTCTACATAGACGACATCACGAATCAATTTTGTCGTATCAAAAACAGCTTGAGCTTTGCCGTTAAAGAACAGTGGCTTCATGCTCACCGGTAAATGATAGAACGGCGCAAAGTAGCCCTGATTGGTCAGCTGATCGAGGAATGTCTGTCCGTCCTTGGTGTGCGTTGTGAGTAACAGATACCAAGCGTCCAATAACTGGTCTTTGTTCCAAGGACCAGCTGCTTCTACCATTGGTAACTGCATCTTCTTCATCGCTGCAATCGGGTTATTAATCTCATAATCTACACCCACTAGAAAGTCTAACAGTTGCAATGCAACTAAATAGAAAACTTCCGGTGTTAATGGCTTTTTAGCATCTAAATACGTCACAAGATCAGTGCCTGGCTCAGCTAAGTAGTTTTTCAGTTTACTGTTAAAATCATTGCCGCTCTTGGCCTTCAGAAATGCCTTTCGAAGAAGTAAGCGATATGTATCAGCAACTGTCGCCTGTTGGCTAACTTGGTCATCTAAAAAGTGAATCCTTTGTAATTCATTCAGCACCGTCTGGTGGTCGACGGATAACCGAGCAAATTGATTATTTTTCATTTCTGTAGCTCCTAACGTAGTCATTGAGCTCATTATAACACGCAGTTGAAGAAGTTAATTCGGGCCGGCTCTATTCCTCTTATCGGTAGGGTCATGAATTATATTGTCACTCTGTAAAATTTATCAGTCTGTTTCGTATTTCGTCCTCATGCCGAATAATGAAATCAGGCCATAAACCAGGCTTTTATGCCAGTATGAGCCTACAGGAACTGCAGTAACTCGTTAACTGAGCCACTTTTTGGTCGCTACCAAAATGTCCAGGTGGCTATCAATTAGTTCAATCGAGCACTATCTTATGATATACTTTTCTGAAAAAATATTACTTCAATTGTGAAATTATAAGGTGATTGAACATGTATCATATGATCATCATTTCGGAAAATAGAATCACACTTAAGAGATTATGGACAATGTTAAATGATTATCCGTTGTTAATCATTCATCTCGTTCCATTTAGCACGGACGCCTATGATTCTTTTTACCGCAATCATGCCGACATCGTGATTTTGGATACATCGGTATTGTTACCGTATGAAAATATTATCGAGCAATTTAAACAATGTCGCTGGAATTATACAGTCCTACTCTTAAGCAATAATAAACAGCAGCATCCTGATGAAGACCAATGCCTCTACCTCGACAACAACTATTTTAATAAGAAAATGTTCGCTAATATTCTGAATCACATCGTTCTTCATACAGAAACAATGCGTCAAGATCGTTTAAAACTAGCAATTAACTGGCATGGTACCCATCATCTTGAAATTCATCCGGACACATACTGCTTAGCTTTTATTAAAACTTACGCAAACGACCAGTCGATCACGAAAAACAAATTACAACAATTCACTCATCAGGCGACTACGCTCTGTATGCTTACGGAAATTTTTCACACCCAAAACGAAGCTTTGTTTTATATCAGTCGTTCCAGTATCACGAAGGACTTTAGCCTAAATCTTCTTGGCCAATTAAGTTCCAAACTATTTGGCTTGGATTCTGCTTTTATATACCAAAGGAATATTAATTGGCAGCAATTTGGCGATCATTGTTTGACGCTTAAGCACTATCAGAATTACAGCGTATTTTTCAGCGGGAAAATAATTAATTTATCAGAGAGATCCGGTTTAAACATTCACAATCTATCCTTGAATCATTTAAATGAGCAATGCCATCAATTACTCAAGGCACTCCTTACTGCCGACTCCTCATTAGCCAGACATTTGCTGCAATATATTTACTTACACCTGATCAAAAACAGCTGGAGTATGAAAGCACTTGTATATGTCAGGACTTCTCTTGAATTTTGGGGGAAACTGATTCATACCCCTTTTGATTTCTCGTCGTACCGGTCTGTCGAGAGCGAGTTGGATGGCCTGTTGCAGTCGCCTTTGTTGCTGCCGCTCCACTATCAGTCGTCTTCGCTTCAGAAAACATTGACCGCAACGGTTCTATCAATCTGTAAAAACTATGCATCCGGGTGGTCGCTCGATCAAATCGCCCAAGATCTTTGTTTAAATAAAATATATTTAACTCGCGTTTTTAAACAGCAGTTCAACTATACAATATTGGAAACCATTCAAATGCTTCGGTTGCTCTACGCTAAATACTACTTGATCTTTAGCAAACGCACTGTTTCCGATATCTCAGAATTACTGGGTTTTGCGAGTGTCGGCTATTTTAGTAAGTTTTTCAAAAACAATGAAGGCTGTACTGCCATGGAATTTCGAAAAAATAACGATCTTGAAAGGGAGCTTTACTTGTGAGGGCACTCTGGCGTCATGAAAACGGCATGATGAATATCATAGAGGTACCGGAACCATCGATTGAACGCGACGACGATGTAAAAATTAAGGTGATGTACAATACGATTGGTATTCAAGATTTAAGGATGAAACGCTCTTGGGACTTTTATGCCAAAGGCGGCATTGCCGGATACGAAATGGCCGGTGTCATTACGGACTTGGGTGACCATGCACGCGCAAAGGGCTTCTACATCGGTCAAAAAGTCACGGGCACTGTTGTGAAATTTTGCGGTGATTGCCTTTATTGTCAAAAGGGGCAAGAAAATAATTGCCTGCAATTGGATGTAAACAGCGGCACTCTCTGTGATGTCATTGTCTGGGATGTCAATCAAATCCTTCCCCTCCCCTCGGCGGTAACGACATTTGAGATTGGCTGCCTTCTCGAACCCGTGGCGGTCGTTTACATGGCCGCACAAAAAATACAGATCACCGTCGACGATAATGTTTGCATTTTTGGCGGTGACTTTAACGGTTTAGTGTTGCTCCAATTAGCAAAATTACTCGGCGCTCGTACGGTTACCGTTGTAGAAGCAAAAAAACATAACCGGGACCTCGCTCAACAACTCGGGGCCGATTATGTGATTGATCCTTTCAATGAAAATCTTG
The DNA here is from genome assembly GCF_024125425.1 of Sporolactobacillus kofuensis. Classification (GTDB taxonomy): domain Bacteria; phylum Bacillota; class Bacilli; order Bacillales; family Sporolactobacillaceae; genus Sporolactobacillus; species Sporolactobacillus kofuensis. Next base: position 56,638 of record NZ_JAMXWN010000006.1, on the reverse strand, counting down.
AAACGGAACTCTTTAGGGTTTCTGATTTTATTGGTTTTCAAAAGGTAGCGATTACGTCCAGTCAGCCAAATCTTATTTCAACAGCGTTTAATGTAACTGCCAGAGGGGGAACGGTACTGACTACCGTTTATTTCAGTCAAGATCAGAGAATTTCTATCAATTCCGTCAAATTTTTTGCTATGAATATTACGATTACAAGTTCTTTTCTCTATACCAAACAGTTGCTCCACGAAACTCGAAATCTGCTACCAAAATTAAAGTTAAAAGGGTTGATCAGTCAAGAATATTCCTTTGAAGACTTTGCTGCTGCTTTTTCAGCCGAACAACACTCTTGTTTTCCGCGCATTGGCATCAAAATGGCCGATTAACCGTACTCACATGCTGATGGCTCAATTCCTTCGAATCGATCGAATGGCCAAATACGAAAAATCGTTGGAAGAGATACTCCGTCACACCATTGATAATGAGCGTCATCGTTGTCACCAAATAATCATTCCAATGCATGACATTGACCAGATAGTTGCCGCCAAATGTCGATACAGGCGTAAAAACGGCATAGTAAAGGAACACTTTGGTCATAGCAATTGGAATATTATTATTCGATTTAAATGTAAACCGCCGATTTAATGTAAAGTTCCAAACAATTGATAAAACAAGTGCGATCAAGTATCGTACCGAGTAATCAAGCACGGTATACTGCGTCAATAGCGTAAAAGCACCCATCTCAATGACACCGGCCGAAGAAGCAAGCGAGAAATACTTAACAGTTCTCATGAATTCCTTTTTTACTTTACTGTTCATCGATTCTTCCCCCATCTTGCAGCATAATAGCAAAAATAGTATGAACGGTGGCTAGCCAAGTGTAGAGCAAATAATATAATGCTTTATTTCCCTGATTTTGATGACAGCTAAGCGATCTAACGACTTCGCAAATCGTTATCCATTTTTCGCTGCCATTTCCGTCACCATCTCGATTGCATCCCCCATCGACTGATCCAATTTGCTAATGACTTCTTCCGCCGTCTCTTTTTTCATTAACAAATTTGGCTTAAACTGCAAAACCGATCGATCAAAGTTGGCCATCATTGACCAAACCCCATGCTTAATCAAAGAAAGCATCAATGCCCCACCGCCGAATGGATGAGCTGTTTTTAATCCCATAATGACGCCGCATTGCCTAATTTCGGTAAAGAAATCAGCATATTTTCGCTGAATCTTCGGCAATTCTTGGGCGAAGAAATTCGTCAGCATGTCGACATTAGCGACAGTTTCTTCTCGTGTAAGGATCTCCATCGCTTTTGAAGCAACGATACAGCCGAGCTCTGTCCCATTGAACGAAGATGTATGAGCAAATCCATCATCTTTCATCCAACTTGCAGCTTCTTCATTCATAATGACGGCCGACATTGGATAATACCCGCCGGACAGTCCCTTTCCGGTCACGATCATATCCGGCGTTGCACCGTATTTACAGCAGCACCACATGTCACCGCTTCGCATCAAGCCGGTTTGAATTTCATCGGCAATGTATAATGCACCATATTTATGCGTCAGTTCTTCAACATTTTTATGATAATTTTCGATCGGCATCGGAAATCCGGCAGTGGCGGGGATACTTTCGATAATGACCGCGGCCGTATCCTTTTTCTTGAGCACGGATTCCAACTGTTCAAGATTGTTGTACTCGATGTGAGTGTATAAATCCGGATCCGGTTTCATATTAAACGATTCGGCTATTGTAGGGTTGCTGGCTTGCATCGAAATTCCTGTCGACCCGTGAAAGGCGCATGATAAACTGACCACACGGCTCTTTTTGGTCGTCCGCCTAGCAAATTTAATTGCAGCATCAACGGCTTCTCCGCCTCCATTCAGAACGAAGACGTATTTCATATTGTCCGGTGATGCCGCCAGCAACCGCTCATTTAATTCATTTTTATATGGGGATGGGAAATAGTGATTTCCTGCATCGACCAACTCAGCACCTTTCACTAAGGCTTCTCTAATCTCCGGATTACGATGTCCTAAATTATAAACGCCCCCGTTAGAGTGCATATTAATAAATGTGTGGTGCCCTTCTAAATCTTTAAAGTAACTCCCTTCTCGTTCCCCCATGACCAATTCAACACCAAAGCTGCGAAAGGTATTGACTCGATCAGGATTCCAAATTTTATAGGCTTCATCATAGATTTCATGTGCGGTTTTATTCATAACAGATCCTCCCGTTCATTCATTTCTTATTGTTGAGAAACGCGATAATGTTTTGCAGGTATCGCCGTGAGATCCGGCCTAGACGCGAAATTCTTCAAATACTTTTTTGCTAAAATAGCGGTGCCTTTTGCATAAAAAGCCAGCACTTCCGGTGTAAGCACTTGCGATTCACCGCTTCCCGGAATGACGCTACCTATTCGAGAAATTAAGCTTTGCAACATGCCGATTCTTCGCATCATAATAAAGGTACCGATTTCTTGCTTATCTTCATCCGAAAGCTTACGAACCAATTCGTATCCGCCGATTAATTCTTTTATCACTTCAGACAAATCCGTCCGGTGCTCCATAAAAGTAACAACGCTGGCAATATCATACATGAACCAGCCTTTGCCGCAATCATCAAAGTCAAGGACAGTTATTTCATCTCCATTTTTTAACATATTAGCCATCCGTAAATCACTGTGAATCATTCCGTACCGATCTGGTGCTTTACCGTACGCTTCAACCCTCTTTTTGATCAAATCGACACATTGATCAATGATTGAAATGTCTTTCTGTGACAACCACTGACGCGAGCGGTAACTCACCCCATAGAAGTTGTTCCAGTTCTTACCGAAAGTGCCGTCGAAATTCCACTCCATTCGTTCAAAAAAGTCAGGATCTTTCCACTCGATGGCCCGTGTATGTAGTGTTGCGGCTATCTTGCCCACCTTGCGATAAAGTTGGCGATCTGACGCTTGAAGCGTGCTTTTTTTCGAATGGCCTAAATTCTGTTGCACCAATGCGGCCAATTTAAATACCGGTATCGTGAGTGTATCCGGAATCCAATCAATCTTACGGATTAATCCGCCTATATCATCGTTCGCATCGCTTGAATCGGCCGGCGATTGGCCTTCAATGAATTTAAAACAAACGACCAATCGCTTTTCGTTCATCTCGGGGCTTTCAATAACTTCTACATACTTTCTATTCCGTGAAAGTAACGGACAATTTAGTGAAAGGTTGGTTGTCCGTCTTAACTCGGCAATCCAACTCAACTCTGTCTTTACACTATCTAAAGTCGTGTAATCAAGGCGCTGAACGCGCATAATCATTTTTGTTTTATTTTCAACCTCTAAACGATACGTCGCATTTTCGGTAAAGTTTATTAATGTTAATTTGGACGATGGTGGATTGTCCCATCTTGCTTTTGCTTTTTCAGCCACAGTCTGTAAATAGTTTATTTTTTCTGCAAAAGATAGCCTCTCAAAACAACTTTTACTTTCCATCTGAACACTCCTTTCGCTTCTTAGCTGAACTTTTTTTTCTGACCATAAAACTCACTCTTATTCCTTTTTAAAGGTGAACATACATTTTCTATAACAGATTCAGCTCGTGTCAGTCTTTGGAAAACAGCGGAATAATCAGATTAAATTGATTATTATTGATTATAAATATAATTTCCAATAATTAAAGAGTATTTTATAAACTAATCGAGTCGAGCTTTTGTAAAATATAAACTTTTCTCTAAGAAGCTTGCTGATTTTATGTCCGTAATCCTGAATTACGCACGTACATGGTTAATCCGCATTATGATTAATTACTGTCTTGATGAACTGCATCGGCGAAAAAAGTTAGTGCCTATGGACTTGTCCCTGATGATTAAAATTAAATAACTTTTCTTAAACCGTTAATTTTTGCTCACGTGTTATTTTGGAAATCCTGAATTGACATAGGCTGACATGCTGAACACACAAAACTGTAATGACCAAGCACGAAGTTAGACGCTCATCATGGCGCGTGCTACACTGAAGCCGATGAATGAAGAGGAGGACGATCATTATGAAAATCGGATTTATCGGTAGTGGAAATATCGGGCAGGCGGTTGCAGCAAGCGCGATTCGAGCAGGATATTCCGTGGTGATGTCCAACTCGCGTGGACCGGAAACGCTTGCCGGCTTGATCCGAAAGCTTGGACCGAAAGCAAAGGCTGCAACTGCGGAACAAGCGGCACAGGAGGGTGACCTCGTCGTCGTCACTGTGCCGCTTTACGCACTGCCACAGCTGAACACGAACGGTACAAAGGGAAAAACACTCATTGATACGATGAACTATTACCCTAGCCGCGATGGACAAATTGAAGCACTCGATAACGGCTCTGCGACAACGAGCGAATTGACAGCCGCTCACTTCCCGGACGCACACGTCGTCAAAGCATTCAATTCTATTTTTGCATCGGAGATTGAAACAACAGGAAATCCAGAGGGCGATTCACATCGTCGGGCTCTTCCGATCGCCGGTGATAACCCTGAAGCCAAGCAGCAAGTCATTGAGCTACTCGATGCCATCGGTTTTGATGTAGTTGATGCCGGGCCACTTCATGAAGGATTCCGCTTTCAAAATGGAACACCTGCCTACTGCGCACATGCGGAACGCAAGCAACTCAGTGAACTCCTAAACCGGGCAAAAGCGTAAATGGCATCAGATAGAAATAGGCTGGGAAAGCATCAGTATATCCTAATGCTTTCCCAGCCTTCTTATTTCATCCTTTGAAAGGGGCTGTCCCAAAAGGGTATCCAATTTAATCTACCTACCTAATCCGGGAGCCTCCTCAGAACGTTCATAAAGCCTACGGAGTCTCCCTTGCTTGAATCATCGAATCACTTCCGCAGGAGTCTCTCCCCCTACGTACTGAGAAGGTAGCTCAGATTCTTTTGAGGTGTCCTCTCCTCGTTCTGAAATCATTTCCTATTCAATCAAGATTAGGTGCGTATGGGAAAAGTCTGCCGGATTCACCGCATCATTTCATACACTTTCAAGTTTTGGTAAACAGTTTTTAACAGCGGCGTTTCTACATGGAATTCTTTTGCCAAATCCAATAGATAGCCTTGCAAGTGTGCAGCTTCGATTAAAGAACCTTTCTCCATATCACGCTGCATTGACGATTTCATATCATACCCGAGTTGGTCGATCAACTTCATATGCATCGCAACAATTTGATCATCAATCGGCGCTTTATATGCGGTCATGATCTGTACAACTTCTTCAAACAGCTGCCGAATAAAGTCCCGCCCGCCGTTACTTTCGCGAATCGGTCCGATCGGCGCACGCATAAGTGTCGTTACACCTGACATAACCGTTATAAATAAGTACTTATGCCACATATCCTGTATGATATGATCACTTTGGACAAACTCTGCTTTGGTGCCGCTCAATGCATTGTTAATGCGCCGAATCCGATCCGTATCCGGATGATCCGGTTCGCCGAATACAAGCCGATCTAATGCACTCGTATGAACGACTTCTCCTGCCTCATTTAATGTTGTTTCAATGAAGCATAATCCGCCAATGACCTGATCATCGCCAAACGCTTCTTTAAGCCGCGGCAGATGTGCAACCCCATTCAACAGTGGCAAAATGACAGTTTGTTCGCTGACAAATGGCTTCAAATCGGTTATGGCTTCTTCCAAATGATAAGCTTTTGTTGAAAAGAGCACTAAATCAAACGGGTCTGCTGTATCTGATTTAGTGATTAATTTGGGGTTAATGGCAAGATCCCCTTTTATACTTTTGATCACAAGCCCATTATTCTCTAGTAGCTGTTTCCGCCTCTTGCGAACAAGAAAAGTCACATCTTCTCCCTTTTCAGCTAAACGTCCGCCAAAATATCCACCTACACCGCCGGCTCCCAATACTAATAGACGCATCGTAACCTCTCCTTGGCATTCCCTGATTAACCGCATTGCGGCCTACTTACTCGTTTAACGATAATTGTCGTGAATGGGTTGAAACAAATTCTCATCGGAATTCCGAACGAGCGAGAAATGATCGTCATTGTCATAGCCGTTCAATACCCGATTGTGATGCTGGATGATCTGTGCTGCAGATAACGTTGGCGTATCCGCAGTCGAGTGTGCATCACCAACCAGCGTCACATCAAAGCCATTGACGGTCGCCATACGGACCGCTGTATCAATGCAATACTCTGTCATACATCCAGCGATAACCAGATGCTCAATGGTTCGTTCCTTAAGATACGCTAATAATGGCGTATGATAAAAAGAGCTGGTTGCGCTTTTATTAAAAGCCGGAGCTCCTTCCGGCCGATGAATCGCCGGGTGGACATCAAATCCGCTTCCTTCGCCGCCGCAAACGCTCGTATCACGAATAAAAACAATTTGACTGTCTGCTTGCTCAGCTTTTTCAATCACTGTGTTAATCTTTTCAAACAGTACTTCCTTATTGTAAACACCGGGTTCTTGAGCATCTCCATCAATGAGTGCTTGCTGGGCATCAATAACAAGCAAAGCCTGATTCATGAGCAACTCTCCTTTACTATTTGTCATAACGCCATCCTAGTCTATTATTATATCAGCAATTGAGCCCCTGCTACACACTCATTCTCCGCTTAAACCGATGCATAACATTAGCATTCAATTTTAATGTAAATCTTCCCCCGTCCGGCAGATTTGGCACGCCGCTCACGGTATAAACGATTGAGCAGACGGCTGATCGTCTCCGGTGTAACGCCAATATACCCCGCCATATCCTGTTCAGCCATTAGATCCGGGATAAGTACCCAGCCATCCGATGCTGGAACACCCGATTTTTGAGCAAGGTGCTTGAGCAGCGAAACGAGCTGAACAAGTGCCGGTTCAAGTACTGAATTGGAGTACCGGTTGATCAGTTCCTGACTTTTCATGGCCAGAAAACGTGTGAGCTGCTGCTGGATCAACGGATAATGGTGCATGAGTTCATGCATGCGTTCTTGTTTTATCGCAAAAAGAGTACTGGCTGCTAGTGCTTCTGCACTCGCCGGATAAACCGCTGCCTGGTCCGCGAGCCCCGTATGCGGGAACAGATCGCCTTGTGAAAAAAGACTGACAATCCACTTTTTTCCTAATTTATTTTGATGAAAGACATGAACAAGACCGCTCACCACAAAGAAATAATGGGTCAGCACGTCGTCCTGCAAAAAGATGATTTCTTTTTCATGAAACGTTTCGAACGTCCCGTTTCTTCTGATCTGGTCCAGTGCTTCCTGTGAAAGCCCCTGGAACCATCCAATTGCTTCCAATTCGGGCAAACGTACCGCTCCTTCCCCCGAAAAAATCCCTGCTTTTTACGGCAACTTGATCTGGATCATATTCGTTTTCTTCGCTTTTCTATAGTATAAATGATAGGTTTTCTCAATTAAAGCAAAGATACCTTATTTTATATACAAGGAGCGATCACTCATGCAACTGCTAACCTGTCAAAATAGAACTACACTTAAAGAACGCCTTTACCAAGATGACTTCCAGACAATCATGCATTTGTCCCTGCAAAAAGGACAGGAAATTCCCGAACACCATGGCGGCGATGCGGAAGTCACGGTTGTTCCCGTGCGCGGTGCCATTGTCTTTACGGCCTCCGGTCAATCGGAGCACCTTGTCCCAGGACAGCTGGTGCATCTGAACGCTAAAGAACTGCATGCCGTGCGCGCTGAAGAAGACAGTGACGTCGTACTGATTAAATCGGCACGTGCCACCGGTAGTGTACGCGGATGTTGAGCGGAACAAACCATGAGGAGGTAACCGATGTGAGCACTCAGCCGGAAGAAAAAAAGTATACACGCGTGGATAAGGATACCTGTATCTCCTGCGGCGCATGCGAAATGGCAGCCCCCGATATTTTTAATTACGACGAGAACGGACTTGCCTTTTCAATTATCGACGAGAATAAAGGCATTAAACCCATTCCTAAGGAACTGCTTATGGATCTTGAAGACGCTTATGACGGATGTCCAACCGAATCGATCCTTGTTTCTGACCATCCTTTTGACGCAGATGTTCGTTCGGATGATAATAAATAAAGAAGATTGGCTTCAAAAGAAGGACTGGCAATGAGCATTCAGATTAAACGTATTTATGAACCGGTGCAGGACTCTGACGGTTTGCGCATGCTCATCGATCGTATTTGGCCACGCGGTATATCGAAAGAACGCGCCCACCTCGATGATTGGATGAAGTCCGTCACACCAAGTCCTGAACTACGAAAATGGTTCAATCATGAACCGTCGAAATTCGCGCGTTTTCAAGAGGCATATCAAAAGGAACTGACTGAAGACGAAGAGAAGCAGCGCGGTGTTGAGACAATCATGAAGCTGAGCCATACGAAGACGGTAACACTGCTTTACGCAGCAAAAAGTCCGACATGCAATCACGCATGTGTACTGCTTGAATTCATTAAAAAGCAAGGAGAAAGGTCATGACGATTCATGTGATCGGCATTCTCGGTGCCAATAATCCGGATGGTCTGACGGCACAAATGCTTACTACTGTCTTGAAAGGGGCAGAAGAACAAGGGTGCACCGTTCAGAGGATTTATTTGGACGTTACCACTTTAAGCTGCTGGTGACGGATGTTTTTAAAGATACGATGAACACGAAAGAAATTCGATGAGAAATCGAGGATAATCAGTTACAATTCTACAAATTGATGGAGAAGTGGACCGTTGCACAAATGGAATTTGATGCATCTAAAAATTAAGGTTATCCACAGTTTTCATTACACTTATGCACACAATTATCAAGTTATCCTCAATTTATCCAGTGGGAACGCGCACTTATTCACATATTCTGTGGATATGTGCTTTTTTCGCTCTAGAAAAAAAGTTATCCACATGTGACTATCTTTTCAGAACACGACCCTTAATGAGAACTGGCTAAAAAACAGGAATCGGATAGAAGTATCCGGTTCCTGTTTCTTTAATGATCGGATGTTGGTTTCGCGTGCATTCATCGGTTTTGCCCTAGGCATTGCGGCAAAGGAAAGCTTTCCTATTGTTCCTCTTTGTACGCATTTCTCCGGTCTGCAATCCAGAACACGATACCGACCAGCATCATAACTGTCATTAAAAGAGTATAGAGAATGATCGCACCGGTCAGCCCGATCCATTGCGCAACAAACCCGAGTCCGAGGATCGGAAGGCTGACGCCAAGATAGGTCAACAGGTAAAAAGAGGCAATAATGTCGCCGCGTGATTCATTCGGCGAAATATGATTGGTCAACGCAAGACTTCCAGCAAAAGCAGGACCGTGACCAAAACCGATCAACACAGTGGTCAGGAACAGAAAGATCAGCGACTTCGTTTCCAATACGGCAACAAGTGCAACAAGACCCGCAATCATCACGATAAAGCCTACAATTGACAGCTGTTGTAGTGGCAAGCGTTTGAGAACAATCTGGCTAATCGTCGAGACGCTCAGAACAAGTGCGACGATCACACCGGCAACCGCTAAATTTGCGCTGCCGACTAACTCGTCGGCATAACTTGGAATAATTGACAACATCAAACTCATGATCGACCATGCGATGAATGAGGTCATGCCCGAAAGATAAAAGCGTTTCATAATAGTGTATGGAACAGCGGGACGGTGAAGCTTGATCATCCCGGAACGTTTGATTTGCTCACGCATGTAAAATAAACCGATAAAACCTGGAATCGCTAGGAACATATGAACGATGTAGGCAAGTTTCATTGGAAAAGGTGCATACTCGCCAAGAAGACCGGATAATACCGGGCCAAGTGCATTACCTATTGTCACTGCCATGGAACCGACAAACGCCGCCTTAATCCGATTCTGCTTTGGATCGAGTTCAGTTAAGGCAGCGACGGCCACACCATTAAGCATCCCAACAGAAATCCCCTGGAAGATCCTTGAAAGGAGCAACATCGTGAAGTTTGTGGAGAATGCAAACAGCAAAGATCCAAAAACAGTAAAGAAAACGCCGGGAATCAGCAATTTCTTTCTTCCTAATTGATCGGACAACTGCCCGGAAATAATAATCGTTGGAATGACGACCAGTGCATAAATAGCAAACAGCAATGTGACACTCCCTGCCGTTAGATGCCACTGGGTCCGATAAAGTGCGAGCAGCGGCGAAGGAATATTTGTCCCAAGCAGCGTAATGAATAGGCTATACGCGACTAACCAAAAGGCGACAACTGGTTTCGAAAAAAGCGCGCTAAGCTTACTGCTGATCACATTTCTCGAAAGCGCAGGATGAGCGACTTTTACTTGAATGACATCCATTAAACCATCAAGCTGTGTGATCACTTTCTCAAGAACATTTTGTTCTGATTTCAAAGAGATTTTCATTCTTGAGGTCTGGATTTCTTTATAAGTGCCGACAGATAACGCATCTATATTTATGCCTGATTGGCCAAACAACTGGGAAACTTGTGCAAGAATGCCCGGTTGATTTTTCACAATAACGGAAATTCGGTGGCTTTGCATCTGGATGCCCCTTTCATACTTCTTCCTTTTTATGATATCATTCGGTTTATCATACTTAAAATATCTGTTTTATTTAAATACTATATAATATAAGTATATAAGGAGGATACATTTGTGGATCTCCGTCAGCTACGCTATTTTCTTGCCATTGCCAAAGAAGGCCAGGTGACCCGTGCTGCCAAGAAGCTCAATATGGAGCAGCCTCCGCTCAGCCGGCAGTTGAAATTAATGGAGGAAGAGCTCGGTGTCATGCTTTTTGATCGTCAGGGTAAACGCATGAATCTCACGGAGGCGGGTCGCGTACTGAAAACAAAAGCAACCGCCATTCTCCGAAAAGTTGATGAAACCCTCACCGAAATTCAAGAGCTTGACCGTGGTGTCCAAGGTGTCCTTAGCATCGGATCGGTATTTTCATGCGTTTCTCTTCTTCCGGAGAAAATCGCCTATTTTCGTGAACATGCGCCCCAAGTCACTTTTAAAATTCTCGAAGGTGACCATGTTGTTCTTGGCGACTATTTGGAAAATCGGAGCATCGAACTCGTCGTCACGCGATTACCCTTCGAATCCGGATATGATTCCGGACGCTACGAAACCTTGCGCCTTCCTTCCGACCCATTTGTTATGGTCGTGCCGAAGCATCGCAAGTGGCTCTTCAGGCAAACCTCTTTTCACCTGAAGGATTTGGCGACAACACCGCTGATCGCCTTAAAAAGCGATAAAACCGTTCAGCTGAATGAAAAAATTGTCAATGAATGCCGACGTCTCGGTTTTGAACCGAACATTGTCTGCGAATGTTCCAGTGTCTCCATAACGATCGCTCTGGTTATTGCCGGAATCGGCGTCACGATTCTGCCTCAATCCGTGCTTTCTGCCTTTTCTGTCGCAGATATTGAGTGGTTCGCGCTACCGGACATTACCGTTCAGTCCGATGTTGGGATTATTTGGCTTAAAGACCGCTACCTGACAAAAAAGGCACAGCGATTTATCGAGTTGTTTAAAAGCTAAGATCGGGATACTTTAACGTTTTTGGCCCAATGATGGTTAATCAGTGCACTTTTTCCTGTCGCATGCGCCTATCTTATTCAGGATCGCGCATAATCCGCAAGTCTATGTTTCCGGCATAAGAAAAACCAGGCTAAGCCTGGTCCTTTGCTGTCACTCTATATGCGGCTTTGAATCATCACTCTTGTTGCTTGAACGACACTTCAGCTGCTCGCTTGCCGCGGGCAGTCCGGGAGCCTCCTCGATCAACCGTTATCTGCGGGGTCTCCCCTGGCCTGCACTCCCGCAGGCGTCTCGCGCTTCCGTGTTTGAATCAGAACTTTTTTACGTTAACATCGCTGACATGAACCCTAAGGCCATTCAAGATTTTCTTTTATCTTTTCTTAGAAAAACCAGGCTAAGCCTGGTCCTTTCCTGTTACTCCTATGCCGCTTTGAATCATCACTCTTGTGCTTGAACGACACTTTAGCTGCTCGCTTGCCGCGGGCAGTCCGGGAGCCTCCTCGATCAACCGTCATCTGCGGGGTCTCCCCCGGCCTGCACTCCCGCAGGCGTCTCGCGCTTCCGTGTCCTGAACTTCATTTATTGAGGGGCACCTATCAGCAAGCCCCAAATTTTATACTTTCTTATCTTAAGAAAAAACATCTCTCTGCCTTCTCGTTAGCAGAGAGATGCTCACATTCGTGATGACATAAATTACTTACTGCTTAGAATCGGAATGAATTGACTAGCAATCGGACTGCCAATCCCAGTAACCAGATCATAGCCGGCTTGTGTAGCATAGCCCCCGTTGCTTCCCGAAACGATATCGTGATAATCTGTAGTATAACCACTGCTGCCTGTTGTTCCGGCCGTTGAGTAAATAGAACTTAGCACCTGAGTACTTGATAATGGCTGAGTACGCCCTTGATTTGCTAACGCAACAAGTGCTCCCCATGCCGGAGCACTGAAACTTGTTCCGCCCACTTGGAACCAACCTGTTTGTCCTTGATCCGGTGTGCTGGTGTATACATAGACGCCGGTATTCGGATCTGCATCAAAAGCCACATCAGGAATGCCCCGCTTCGTACCAACGATGCTTGTCCAGTTTGACTGGAATGTTGGTCTACTTTCATAGGTACTGATCGCTCCGCCAGAACCTGACCAAGCGGTCTCACTAATATAGTTTCCAATACTATCCGTATCTAAAGAAGTTCCGCCGACCGAAACAACATAAGGTGATGAGGCCGGCCACGAACTTCCTGATCCATTATCTCCTGACGATGCAAGATACGTAATGCCTGCATGATTGAAATGCGTGTTGTACATGGTTTCTCCTGAAAATTCGGAGCCGCCCCAGCTATTTGAAACAATGGTTGCACCATGGTTTGTTGCGTAATCCTCAGCGACGACAAGATTACTAATCGAAGCTGATTTTGCTGCCACAACCATAATTTTTGCATTTGGCGCAAGGGCATGAGCCCATTCAACATCTAAGGCGGTTTCAAGAGCCCATCCTCCATCAGTTCTAGGTTTTCCGCTTGGATAATCAACTTCAATGTTCGCATCCGGAAGACCAAATTGCTGATCAAATGTGTTAAGATCATTTACAATTGTCGGGCTTCCGTAGGCTTCGATGAGGGCAATGGTTTGGCCGGCACCTGTTTCACTTAATTGATCGATACCATATGCTCTCTTTATTTGTGAGGGTGAAAAGACCTGAGACACGATGTTCGGTTTAATTCCTTTGGAGATCGGCTTGTAATGGATTGGATTATGTGCTTCCCAACCTTTAGGTGCAGTTGCTGTCGTTACTGTCTTCGCACTGGCATGTGAGACCGTGACAAAAAGAGTGCCGAAAAGGGTAAAAATCGCGACGAATAAAGCTGCAACATTAAACGCTACTTTTTTGACTCGTGACATCATTAATTCCCTCCTCAATAAATGATAGATTTGTAGATTGATTACATAGTAACAACTGATTATTTATTTTTTTTGTCACATTATGTCGAAATATGACGAAAAAACAATATGCAATATTTCATAATTTATGCGGTTAAAATAGAGTATAATAGCTTCAAAATAAGTGACAATTTTAAAGTATACGGAGGGATTATTCGTGAAAAAACTGTTCATTAAGTTCAGCTTGATCATCTGCGTAGTAACGTTAGCGATTCCTTTTGTTGCCACTCCACTCGATAAATCCGACCTGCCCTTTGAGGATGTTCTATCACAGAATTTTAAGTAACAGCCTCTCTAAATCACCACAAAACAAACAGACCATCGTCACACCTGATGATCTGTTTGTTTTGTGCAGTGCTCTTTTATTTGTTAGTCATTAACTATTCCAATTTCATCTTTTTAAGTATCTATGTTTCTTTTTAAAGCTTACTTGTTTATAAAAATCCAAATGCAACAAATCAAAAAAGAAATACGCTTTCCGATAATACCCGGCAATTTCATTTTCTGAATAACCCATTTTCTCCATACATTCTGCCCTTTGATAATACAACTGCCCAAGCAAAGTCATATTATTGAGATGAATGGATAACTTTAATGCATGTTCAATGTGCCGGATGCTTGAATCGTACTCATTTTTTTGAAAGAGAAGTTTACTGAAATTATAGAGCGCCTTGATTTTTAAGCAGAGAAAATTTTTCTCCAAAGACTCATAATGAATGATTTCCTTATAAAGCCGAATACTTTCATTTATTTTATTGTGTTCTGCATAAACGTTTGCAATCGAATTCTTTATGTAGAGATCCAAGTGAAGAACTATCGCAGATGGTGTTGTGTTCCGTAATAGCAGGTTAAGTTCTGTAGTGCAGGTTTGATCGTCAATCCGTCCTAACCGATATGAAGCTAACCAATAGTGCCAGGAAAGAATCTTATGGAATTCATAGTACTCTGAGTGATGGTGATGATCCTGCTTACGATCAATGTAGTTTAAAATCTCTTTATATTTCTTTTGCTTGCTGAGCTCGAATAAAGTGTCCACAATGGTATTCTTATACGTAAAATCATCATAGACGAGAACTTTAAGAAAGTAGGATACTGGAACCTTTAACTTTGAAGAGAACACATACAGCAAATCAATGCTGGGAAACACTTCACCATTTTCAATTCTGCTAATCTCAGATTGATGGCATACATTTTGAGAAAGATCCCTCTGGGTTAATCCGCGTTTTTTTCGCCACTTTTTTATTTCATTTCCTAATCTAGATTTATCCATGCAGCTCACCTTTTCCCCGATTTTTCAATGAGATCCATGCGTTGTACCATGATTGACTGGCACCCTGACATTAATTTATTCCACAATTATCTGAAAATTATTCCTACTGTTGTCGCCATCCCCATCTGTAATCCTGATATAATTGTTACTGTTCATCAGTCATGGCTTGACGGATGAACGGACTGTCCTCAATTTATTCGAAAGGAAGAAGAACGCATGATCCTTAGGCATGTACGCCAAGAAGATTTGAAACAGTTAGTCGGGCTTGAAAACACAGGTTTTACTCCGGAAGAAGCCGCAACCGAGAACGCTTTTATCAACCGGATCGCAACCATTCCGGATACCTTTATCATAGCTGAGGAAGCACAAAAGATCATCGGATACGTTAATGGTCCCGTCATATCCGTCCCGTTCATCACCGATGATTTATTTAATACAACACTTCCTAACCCCGAGAAAGGAGGCCATCAGAGCATACTCGGCATTCTTGTCGACCCAAACCATCAAAGAAAAGGGATTGCCTGCTTGTTACTTAAAGCATTGGAGAAGGAAGCCAAAAAAAATGAGCGTCTGACTGTAACCCTGACGTGCCGAGAAGCACTCATCCCTTTTTATGAGAAAAACGGGTACACGAATCAAGGGATTGCCGAATCGCAACATGGCGGGATCAAGTGGTTCACTATGACTAAACAATTATAAAACAGGAGAGCGCCGATTCGCGATCTCCTGTCTTTTTCACACATACTTTATCTTTCCGGTTTAAAGGTTTTGCAATCCGTTTCTTCCTGTTTAGCTGCCTGCTTTCCTACATGACTGACTACATAAATGGCATCTGCGGAGCATTTGTTTCCTGAATCCCAAAAGGTACAGTTGTTGACTTCACAAAGCACATCTTTAGCCACTATCTCTCACCTCCTCTGGGGCTAGTATTCGCTAACCACAGGGGATCAATACTTTGCATCGTCGCCTCAAAGCCACATGCAATCGGATGAAAAAAGAAGCCCGAAATCAATGAATGACTTCGCGCTTTCTGTTTCATTTATTTAGTAACTCAAACCCTGTTGCTGGTGGTGTACGTCTTGTTCGACATGCCGATGCTTTAACGAAGGGAAAATATATTTATCGAAAATACCAACCAATGTTCCCTGAAAGAGTAGTGCAAAAATAGTACCGACATTGATTGCATAGAGCTGATGCGCGTCAATCCAGCATACAATAATAATCACCACTGGTGGCGAGAACGTAACCAACTGTGCCACTGTCGCATTTCCTTTAAAATATTTAAAGCGGATAATTTGCATGAATTCATCGCAAGGATGGAGCATTAAATTAACTCGCTGGTAAATAGAAATGGCAAGTGCAATGAAGCAGATACCTGTAATATCCAGTATTACCCGAATAAAGAGCGGAAGTGTATGAATACCGATCATCACTAAGTACGTACTCATAATGCCGATCAGATAGCTGAACGGCACCATAAAGATCACATTGCCTGCAATGCGGCGCCAATCAACTTTTTTAATGATTAATGCATTAGCTATAATCAAGAGGCTACCGGAAGCAAACAGAGTCCAGCTGAGCGAAATACTTGTGAGCGCAGTAAAATTAACCGCTGAAGCCGTCCACAGTGCACTCCCCAAATTCAATGAAACCGTCAGTGCATTCCCTAATGTGTTAAACAAAATGGAGATCGTAAAATAAATCAAATTTTTATTGTTGCTGTGCGCGTGCACGGCTGCAGCATGATTTACAAACACAGACATTTCCTTTCTTTGATTCAGCTTTTTTCAACCGCGAAGGGCAAACATTTCCGTGACCTTCGTTATGAGTTGCTTCATTGTAACTCTTAATCATCGATTGTTCAATAATCAACTTTCGAACGTTGCACACATCTTTTTATGGATGATCCAGTCGATCACAAGACACAAAAAAAGGCATGACGAATGCACGCACCACGCCTACTTTATCATCCTTTGTTTTCGTCGAATCGGATTTGATCCTTTGACAGTACACCCCATTAACATTCTGTTCTTGAAAACAGTACGGCATACAAAAATCACGTTATGAATAGTAGTGATGGAAATAAAGCAGCAGAATCATTCATAAACTAAAAGGTCCGATTTGCACAAAGATAATGGATTCAGGAAATTGCATGCATCGTAAAAACATACTGTTCATAGCTCTAATCAATTTGTTGGAGGTTGTTCTATGCTTCATCAATTGTCCACGCTCCACCCGGTGCTACTTGCACTCTTTGCCGGACTTTTTACCTGGGGATGTACAGCGGCTGGTGCGGCGCTCGTCTTTTTCTTTAAACAGCTGAATCAAAAAATGGCGAATGTCATGTTTGGTTTTGCAGCCGGTGTGATGATTGCTGCCAGTTTTTGGTCACTACTTGCCCCTGCGCTTGAACTCAGTTCTGGCATGGGCACCTTCTCATTCATTCCCGCACTTGTCGGCTTTTTGCTTGGTGGCGTCTTTTTACGAATCGTCGATCGACTGATTCCCCATCTACATCTTGGGTTTCCAGTGGCAGAAAAAGAAGGACCGAAAACTAAACTGCACAAAATTATCTTACTGGTCTTTTCCATTACCATTCACAACATACCCGAAGGTGCAGCAGTCGGTGTTGCTTTCGGGGCAGTCATTGCCGGTAATACCGAATTACTTGTCGCCGCGTTGACACTTGCATTCGGCATTGGCATTCAAAATTTTCCCGAAGGCGCAGCGGTGGCCATTCCGCTGCGGGGAGAAGGACTCACGCGATGGAAAAGTTTCTGGTATGGTCAATTATCCGCCATTGTTGAACCAATTTTTGCTGTCATCGGTGCCTATTTAGTCGTGCATGTGTCACCGATTCTGCCCTATGCACTCGCTTTTGCTGCCGGAGCAATGATCTTTGTTGTCATTGAAGAACTCATTCCGGAATCGCAGCGTGAAGGTTCAACAGATCTCGCAACCACTGCTACAATGATCGGATTCGCGGTCATGATGGTGCTGGATGTTGCACTGGGCTGAAGGGGCCGACACCCGACCTTAGCTAAAGGCACTCAGACCCCTTTCGATGTCGCAGGTAACGGGCAAGGGGCCCTTGATTGATTCATTACTGCTTTGAATCCTTTTATCGCTTCCCGGCCTTCTTCCCCGGCATAAATGCCCGCCTCTGATCTAATGGTTGCTCCTTCGCAGTCATTACATCCGGATCCAGGCAGTAAACAGCTGTCGCGCTGCCAAGGGATGAGCGGTATTTTTCAAGATGTGTGCGGGCCAATGGGCGATTAAAATAATCCGGCACATATTTATCAAGCAATTTTTGCATGGCGTCCCGTGCTTCATCCAAGTCGGTAAGACGCGTCGCCTTTCCGAAAATCATAACACTCAAATAAGCTGTACTTGTATGTGCCGGCACAGAACCCGCCATAATCCCGTACTCCGTACAGACGGTAAAACAAGCGTTGGATGACATGCGCATTAAATCTACTTTTTTCCCCTCATCTGCACCGTGAAAATAAATCTTATTTTGGTACCAAACAAAATTAAGCGGTACAACATAGGGATATTCTTCATCATTGAGTCCTAAAAAACCTACTTGTGCGTGGCTTAAAAAATTGTCGATTTTCTCCTGATCCGTGCATAGCTTATCAGCTCTTCGCATTGGTTGCATTCCCGTCCCGCCTTTTTTATCCCGCCGTTTTCATTTATTATAAAATGATTTCATATTGTTTAAAAGATACAGATGTGACTCGTTTAAAAAGCATCGTGAGGATTTTTCAAAGTGAAAAAGTGAGCGTGCATCTACTGCCCGCTCACTTATCCATAGATCGATATGAAGGAAAATCCCTCTAGTAAACAACCAACATATTAGAAATCCACTTATTATTACTTAGAAATCGTCAGCAATTGATCTGGGAAGATCTTATCCGACGACAGGTGATTGATCTTCATTAACTGTTCAACAGTGATGCCATGTGCTTTGGCAATGGCCCAAAGTGTGTCACCGGATTTAATCGTGTATTTTTTCGATGGACTCTGAAGTAAGATTTTCTGTCCAGGTTTGATCAAAGATCCATTAAGCTTATTAATTTGTTGAATTTTCTTCACGGAAATGCCATTATGATTCGAAATCGCCCAAAGCGTGTCTCCTGCCTGTACAATATACACTCCGTTATTTGTATGTGCCGTTATCGTCTTGGCTTTCTTGGAAACTTTGACAGCAGCATTTGAAGTGCTCGAATGTTTCTGAGTTACATTTGATGATGGAGTCGATGCAGAGTCCGATGGATTGCTCGTCTCTGTTTGGGCAGTTACCGCCGCCTTTGGTTGATCGGATGATGCTGTCTGATTCGTTGACGTGCTCTGCTGCTGTTGTACATCTGAGGTACCTTGATTTGTACTCGTTTGAGTCGACGAAGATTGAGACTCTCGAATTGATTCTTTTGTTTGCGTTGAACTCGAAGACTGCTGTACTGCAGGCTGACTACTTGTCACAATTCTCCGTGCAGTAACATAGCGTGGTGCCCAGTAACTTGATGCGCCACCACCAAAGATTTGTGTTTCACGAACACCTGTATTTTCATTTTCAGAACTAATCATACGATTATTTCCGACATAAATTCCGACATGTGAAATCCCACTGCCCGACGTGTTGAAGAAAACAAGATCTCCCGGTTGCAAGTCTGAGCGGCTCACTGCAGTTCCATATCCTGCCTGTGCAGCTGCGTTATGTGGCAATTGAATACCTAACTGAGAGAAGACGCGAAGGGTAAACCCTGAGCAGTCATTATTGCCCCATGAGTAGGCTTGTCCAATTCCCTGTTGTGCTTTATTTACCACTGATGTTCCTGAAGCTGCGAACGCCTGATGTGTTCCAAGGCTTGTCACGGCTAAGCCACCAATCAATGCAACAGATAATAATCTTTTTTTCATTATAAGTTCCTCCCCAATGCAATCGTCCATAATCTCTTTTTTCATTGATTTATGTAACTATTGTCAACAAAACTAATCATAGGCTCATGAAATTGCAACAGAGTAACATCGTGTTGACAGCAGCGATACAATTCGATTACAAAAATCGCAAATTGGTTCATATTTCCTCTAGTTATTAGCATTGCTAACATCTGTGTACAAGAATGGAAAATTATAGGGTATCCGTAGCAACCATTTTAAGTGAGATTATTTCAGATAAGATCAATGAGGAATTTCATCAGGTGTCTCGCATTTTCGCCGTATTTTTACGCAAACAGTCTTACTTTCTTTTCTTTTGAAAAAATGAGAGGAAGTTGAACTTCCTCTCGTTTTTGTGAGCTTCCGTCAGGCTCGATCAAAAGATTCTCTTTGCTCGAATCAGGATAACGCAAGATAGGTAATGATGGGGATCGTCACCATACTTATTAACGTCGAGACGACCACATATTCTGAGGCGGTCCTTCCTTCTCCAGCATATAGTTCCGCCATGGCCGTATTAATTGCTCCGGCAGGCATCGCTGCTGCAATGATCATGACACCCAAAATGATCGTATTAGGAACACCAAGTTTCAAAAGAGGAATCAATAGAATCGGCAGAATAATTAATCGCGTCAGGCAGAAGTTGTAAATATCGATTCTTTTTAGGAGTCTCTTCATATCTGTAAAAGCAAACAAAGCACCAGTAATGACCATAGACAGCGGGGCCGTCATGCCACCTAATGATGTGAGCGCCTCAGCAAACGGCTTTGGAATCGTGATTTTTGTAAAGAAGAACACGAAACCGATAATCGACGCCGCAATAGCCGAGGTGAATAAAAAAGATCGGAAATCAAAATGCGATTTTCCCGAATACAATTTAATGCCAAATGTAAACAGGAAAACATTTGAAACAGCATTATATGTGACTAATGCAATTAAGCCTCGCTCGCCAAAAATTGAACCGATAATGGGAATGCCAATAAACAAGATATTTGAAAATGTGCAGCAGCCGATCCAAACCGACTGCAGAGAGATCTTGACCTTGAAAAGTTTCGTTACACCGATGGCAATGAATAATGTAATCAGCATAAAAAGCAGACTGACGATCATCGATTGAATTATGATGTTCACGATGCTCCAGCTAAACGGTATTTGACAACTCATTAATATGGCGCATGGCAATGCTAAATTTGTTAGAACACTAGACAGTCCGGAAATATGCATCTGTTTCAACCCATTCAATTTCACCAACAAAAATCCGGCAAGCATAAAAATAATTAATTCGATACTTTCTTTAAACAAAATGGCAACCAATAAACTCACCTTTTTACTTTCGTATACTAAAAAATATCTTAACATGAAGCATGAATGATTTCTGCTCCTATTTTCAAAACTTACGAATAACAGGCAAAAGTCTACGGGGGGTTGCGCATCACTCCGGATTCATTTTTTCGATACATCTAAATGCGAAACCAAATGCCCACAAAACAGTTTACGTGCTAAGATGGATGTAATGAATATTTGGAACTGAATCACGAAGTAATGAGAATAATGTTAGGCGGAGGATTGTCAAAGTGGAACAACAGAAAGTGATTATTATTGGCGCCGGGATTTCAGGACTGGCTGCAGCCTTCTACATAAAAAAAAGAAAACCAGAAGCTAAGGTTACGGTACTTGAAGCCTCTGGTAGAATCGGTGGAAAGATTAAGACCGTGAGACGGGACGGATTTGTGATTGAGTGCGGTCCTGAGGGCTACATGGCACGTAAGCCGGCACTTACCAACCTGATTAACGATATTGGTCTTGGGGACCAGCTCGTCCATTCAGGGACAGGCACTTATTATATCTACGTCAACCATCAGCTCAGGAAGATGCCGGCCGGTTCCGTTATGGGCATTCCTACAAAGCTGCTTCCGATGGTGACGACCGGACTCGTCAGCCCTTGGGGTAAGCTGCGTGCGGCTTTGGACCTGCTGATTCCGCACGTGTATCGGGACAAAGACATTTCGCTAAAAGAATTTTTCGAAAGGCGTCTTGGTTCAGAACTCGTAACCAATATGATTGAGCCATTACTTTCCGGCATATATAGCGGCAATTTGGCGGATATGAGTTTGGAGGCCACACTGCCTCAATTTGCGGCCATTGAAAAGAAGCACAGAAGCCTCATTTTGGGCATGAAAAGCATCCAACCACCCAAACAAGCGGGAACACCAAAGAAAAGATCGGGACAATTTCTATCCCTATCCTGTGGACTTGACGTTCTGACAGAAAAACTGGCTTCCTATGCAGATGAAATTCGGTTAAACACACCTGTTGCTCATGTTGCGCCGAGAAGCGTCACTCTAGAGGATGGTACCGTGATGAACGCTGACGCCATCATTCTCGCAACATCTCCAAAACAATTCGGACCACTGCTCGATTTCTCTGAAGCCTGGAGTTTGACCAATGATAAACGGACGTCAACGGCATCCGTAGCCTTTGCCTTTAATAAAAACGAGGTAGAACCAATTGATGGGACAGGCTATGTCGTCTCCAGAAAAGAAGGGCTAACTATTACCGCGTGCAGCTTTATGGATCGCAAATGGTCCTACGCTGCACCTGAAAATGGCACACTGATCCGCACGTACGTAGGAACCGCGGACAATGCATCAATCGTTGAAGAAAGCGACGAAGTGATCGAGAAAAAAGCACTCGCTGATCTGAGAAAAATTGGAAATATCGGGACCCCTTTGTTCTCGGTCATCACTCGCCAGATTGACACTATGCCGCAATACACCGTCAATCATAATCAGCGTGTTCAGGCGTTTGAAGATGCACTCGAGAAAATGAGCGGTGTCTATGCATGTGGGGCCATGCTTCATGGCGTAGGCTTGCCGGATTGCGTGGATACCGCCATGCATGTGGCTGAAAAAGCCGCAAAGGCGTTGACAGACGAAGAGCGAACGCAAACCAACAGCAAAAGATGATCATAGCCCCCCGACTGATAAATACATTTGAAACGTGAAAAACCGAGAGGAATAAACAGCCTCTCGGTTTTTTGCTTGATTACAGGACAAAAATCATCTTTGTGATTATGCGGTCATGGTAAAGGTCACAACCCGATACTCCATGTACAGCAGCTCTCGCCGATTCATTATTTTTTCTGTGGAATCATGCAATTTCCATCCGTACATGATGCTTCGTCTCCATTGTCTGATGAAAGCACATGCAATTTCGGTGTTGGATTCTCTTCTTCCCATACCTGTTGCAGTGCAGCGACAAAGGTCTCGGTTGGCTGTGCACCCGAAATGGCGTATTTACGATTCATAATAAAGAACGGCACACCGTTGATCCCGAATTTTCGAGCTGCATCTTCATCCTTGCGGACATCATCTACATAGAGATCCTTATCATTAAGAACCTTTACGGCTTCCGTTCTATCTAAACCTGATGCCTCCGCAATATCTGCAAGTGTATCCAAATTCCCCACATTCTTAGCTTCAATAAAGTAGGCCCGAAACAGGTTTTCGATCATCGGTGCTCCTTTTCCGTTCTGTTCTGCCCACTTGATCAAGCGATGCGCATTAAACGTATTTGATAATTTCATGTCATCAAAGTTAAAATTCAGCCCAACAGAGGCTGCTTGCTTGCTAAGCCCTTGAACATTTTGTTTCGCCTGCTCAATACTAATCCCGTAATTTTCCGCTAATTTCTCATAAATGCTTTTATCTGTGCTCAGTGGTGCATGCCGATCCAGTTCAAAGCTTTTAAATTCAACCTCAACTTGTTCTTTATGAGGAAATTGACTGAGTGCATTTTCTAGTCTGTGCTTTCCAATGTAGCAGAATGGGCACGCGACATCAGACCAAACTTCAATTTTCATACGAACACCTCCATGTTCACTTCTTGATAGTTAATGACAAGTGCCAAAGTGTCCCTAAGTTTCCTGATCCTGCATTTCATGCAATTACATGAACCACTTCATTAAGCTCAGTTTTTTCGTCACTGCTTCGTACACACAGAGTCTATCACACGAACCAAAAAGTGAGCAAACAACATGCTTGTGACCTGCTCTTTCCCCATTTCACAAGCAGGCATTCCTATGAAGCCATGTATTTTATTTCAATATTATGTGAATTAATTCTAAACCGATTATAATTAATCTATGTTAAATTATTGGGGTTTGTGTCACCTGGTGACGCTAAGTCCATGATGAAACTTTTCAAAGAAGAAATTTTTACCCTTAATAACGATGCTTTCTCTCATTCCTTGAGGAAGAAATCAGCAGGTTTAATTGGGTCGGAGTCACCATGTAAAGGAGTGAGTGGATGAAAAAATATCACTGGATCATGTGGCGGAAATTATTGATTCTTATCACCTTAGCTGTGATCGTCATTGGCGTGATCTGGGTAGGAGGATCACGCGCACAGAACATTGCACTGACTGTCATTAACTTATTGTTCCAACTCTTTTTTTCCGTACTTATTATTATTATTCAATTTGTTGCGCTCTTTTGGTTTCTTGCTAGGGGCAGGACGTATTGGATCATGCCTGGGGAGACCGGATCAAGCTGGGACGACTACCGTGGCAACCCCGAAATCGTCGAAAATGCGAAACGCATTGTCACCTTGCTTAAAGGTGTTAAAGATTTTAAGAAAATGGGCGGTCAAGCCATCCGTGGTATGCTGCTGTGTGGACCCCCTGGGACCGGAAAGTCCTATCTTGCACAAGTCATCGCTAATGAGGCTCAGGTACCCTTTGCATATGCTTCGGCACCAAGCTTTCAAAATATGTTCTTCGGTGTTGGAAATTTGAAAGTCATGAGCCTTTACCGAAAAGCGCGGAAATTAGCAAAAACGTATGGTGCCTGCATTATTTTCATTGATGAAATTGACGCGATTGGTATGTCTCGGCAATCCAGTATGGGCAGCGGCGGTCTCGGTGGGATGCTTGGCATGGGCGGGTCCGGTCTACTTAATGAGCTGCTCCTGCAAATGGATCCGCCAAATATTGATCATTCACGTTTTGCTAAGCTGCTGCGTTCGCTTGGACTCAGGCACAAAAAAGCAGAGCCGCGTGCCGTTTTAACTATCGGTGCAACGAATCTTCCCGACGTACTTGATCCTGCCTTGCTTCGTCCCGGCCGATTTGATCGAAAGCTCTGGGTGTACCCGCCAGATTATGATGGCCGAGTCGATGTATTCGATTATTATCTAAAGAAAATTAATCGAGATGAAACATTAACTCCTCAGAAAGCGGCGCTAGATACAATTAGCTACAGCCCGGCACAGATCAAGCATATTGTTAACGAAGCGATTATCATTGCACATCAGCGTAATGCAAAAAAAGCGAGCTACGAAGATTTCAGGGCAGCCATGGAAACCTATGAGTGGGGGCTGAAACAACCGCTTCGTTCAATGAGTGCTGATGAAAAAAGGAATGTCGCCTATCATGAAGCCGGACATGCGGTTGCTCAATATTTGCTGAAACCTCATGAACGCGTCTGGAAAGTCACCATTATCCGACGTGGTGGTGCACTTGGTCTTGCGGCGACAAAACCGACACATGAGCGCTACAACCAGAGCGATAGCGAGATGTTAGCAGAAATACAAGTTTGCCTCGCTTCACGCGCAACTGAAGAACTCTTTTTAGGAAAAAAATTAAATGGTGTAACCTCAGATTTGCAGCAAGCAACTGAGCTTGCCGGTGCTTACCTCGGGGCAGTCGGAATGGGCGATGAATTGTTCAGCTGGCTATCAACAGGTTCACAACAGGATGCACTCAAACAACTCCGCCCAAAGATCAATGCATTGTTAAAAGATCAAATGAGCCAAGTGAAGACATTGATCCAAGACCAAACCGACTTTGTCCATGCCATTGCCCGAGAATTACTCACGCGTGGTGATCTTACCGGAGAAGAAATTGAGGAAATCTACATCAATCTGTATGGTCATACGCGGCCGGAAGTTCCCGAAATTAAAGCTTTGGTCGCAACCTCAGCTTCGAAGCAATCATCAGAAGAACCTATTGAAGAAAAATAATAAAATAACTAAGCCGATGATCCCCCTCTAATTGGGGGAAATCATCGGCTTTTTCATTTGTTTGTTCGTTACTGTTTTTCAACTGTTCGTTACGATTTTTCGCCTTCGTTTTCCCTTTTTGGGTTATTGATCCAATTTCTTCTTTTCCGTTAAAAGGTTCTGAAATTCCGTTTCTAATTCTTCAGTAGGTTCGATACTTAGGCGGCTGAGTACTTCCGATATTTTTGTTTCGAGTAAGAGCTTTTTCTCTTTTTTGTCATCACGATTTTTTTCATGCAACTGATCGCGTTTAAATTGTCGGTATGTTCCGTCAAACACGTGGATGGTTTGGTTGCGGATTTCCAATATCCGCGAAGCAACGTTTTCAATGAATCGGCGATCATGGGAGACAAAAATGACGGTGCCTTCGTACTCTTTAAGGAGCGACTCTAATGCACCGGCCGCTTCCATATCCAGATAATTTGTCGGTTCATCCAAAATTAATGTATTAATATCACTTAAAAACACTTTTGTCAAAGCAACCTTGACTCGTTCACCGCCACTTAAAACGCCTACACGCTTATAGACGTCATCTCTATAAAAATGCATCCGTGCAAGAACCGTTCGAATCAGCGTTTCCTCCTGCTTTGAGGTTACGCGGATATTCTCGATGATCGATTGCTCCTCATTTAGGATAGTGAGATTTTGGCTAAAATACCCGATCTTCATAGACGGAGACTGCGTGATCCCAGGTGCACCGTTGATAATTTTCTTAAGAAGCGTCGTTTTTCCGCTACCGTTGGGCCCAATAATCGCGAATCGGTCGCCACCACGAACAAGAAAACTCATTTTGTGCCAAAGGATACGCTCACCAATTCTGCCGGAGACATCCTCTACGCGAAGAATAATGCGATTCTTAAATGTGTCGGCATTCGGCAAATCCATCGTGAGCGGCTGAATCTCCTTCACTTTATCTACCTTCTCAAGCTTTTCTAACCGAGTTTCAATAGAGGCTACCGTTTGCTGAAGCTTTTTTTGCTTCTTGGCAAAGTAGGGTTTGGCTCCTATAATTCGTGCTTCAGAGCCGCTCAAGTTTTTCGGTTTTTTTGTTGCCCGCTGAGCTTTTCTCTTTTTTAGAGTTAATGCTTCTTCCAATTGCCGTTTTTTCTTCTCATAGCTTTCATAGGCTGATTGCTGCTCTGCATGCTCTATTTCCTTTTGTCTAGCATAAGCGCTGTAATTGCCTGGGTATACGTTGACTTTTCCTTCATCGATTTCCCAAATCGTTGTACACCGTGCATCCAGAAAAGCCCGGTCATGCGACACAATCACAAACGCCCCTTGCCATTCACCGAGCTTTCTCTCCAACCATTCAATATGATCCGTATCTAAATTAGTCGTTGGCTCATCGGCAAGTAAGAGCTCTGAATGATCGAGTAGTGCCTTTTGAATGTACGCTTGAGTTACTTCCCCACCGCTTTTCGTTGTATCGGTACGTTTTAATTGCGGCAACAAGGTACATTTTGTTTGCTGAATGACCGTTCCTTCTTCCGGGACTATTTTTTTAGAGAGTATATTTAGCAGCGTTGTTTTTCCGCAACCATTTCGACCGACCAATCCAATTCGATCCCCCTGATGAATATGCAGTTGCTTTACATCAAGAAGTAGCCGTTCTTTTATATAATGCTTGATATCACTTGCTTCGATCAAGATCATCACAACATCCCCTTTTTCATTTTGCGGGGACACAAAAAGGCCCCCCATCTGCATTCAGAATAGGAGGCTTCGTTTATGGGCGCACCATAAAGAGACTCAGTCTCTCGGGCTAACTCCGAAAACCGATCCTATCCTGAAAACGTCAATTAAAGGCAAAAAGGCAGCATGATTCCTCTGCGCATGAAACACCTTCAATTCACGGATTTCGAAAATAGGATTAGTTTTTCATCGGCCCTTGGTTCACCCTTCCGTTCGTTTGATACTCTCAACATAATCCATTGCAAGAATTCTGTCAACTTACTCATTTCAAAGGTATGTGTCAAGCTTTTCTAGGAATGAGAGGCTTTCGGTGCTCGCTTGCCGCAGGCGATCCGTGGGCCTCCTCATCCATGTTGATCTGCGATCTGCGGGGGTCTCACTTGGCTTGCGATCATCAAGAACGATTCCGCAGGCGTTTCGCATCTTCGCTACATTTTTAAGTAAAAAGTTTTATACTTTTTGATCTTTTAAACTGAACCCCCGAAAATAGGCATCTATTTGTCGGGGGGGTTATTAGGTGAGTTCATTTACATCGTAAACTTTTCCATTCTTCAATGGTTCCGTCAAAAGCAGGTGCATCAATGCTTCCGCTACTTCTCTAGGATTTCGCAAAGCACCCTGTGATTTAAAACGAACAAATTGATCAATATCCTTGAATGCTGCCTGATCTGAACCTCTAATGGTTCCCTGCATCTCCGTATCCATAATGCCGGGGCTGAAGGCGACGATCTTGTGGGCACTGTTTGCATGCTCCTGTTCCAGACCGGCGACTTTTGTATGCATAGTAATGGCTGCCTTTGTCGTACTATAGACATTCCATCCATGAATCGGTCGTTCGGCGGCACCGGATGTTACATTCACAATGATCAGCTCAATCGTTTCATTCTTTAACGCCTTGAAAAGTGTATTGTTTATCAGTATTGGTGCAAGCAGATTCAAATGAACAGCCTGCTCAATTAACCGGTTATCTAAATAGCCTAAGCGTTCAATAGGTTTGACTGTACCGGCATTATTAATCACATATAATTTTTGCGGAGCTCTGGCAACCACCTTTCGGCATAACCGAATCAATAAGGGTTCAATCTCTTCCGCCTTCGCCAAATCAATTGCACAGTGTGTATAACATCCCTCGCTATTCGTGATCAAGTTTTGCACCTTTTCATTCATACTTCGAGACAAACCAATGACTTCCATGCCCTGCTCAGCAAAAAGTTTGCTTATTTCATAGCCAAGCCCTTTGGATCCGCCTGTGACAATGGCCATGTCCATAGTTGTTGTCCCCCCATCTTCAAAAAAACTAGTTTTACTCATCGGATTTCGGCTCAAAATGAGTCGTCCATGTAGCGCATTTCAGCGTAGTTAACACCTTCAATCATAGACTACTTACAACTAACCACACAACCCGATCCATAGTAAGAACCCCAGAAGTTGGCGTGTTGACCCAACTTCTGGGGTTTAATTAATCTCGCTTCAGTTTTCAGAGACCCGTCATTTTTTTCTTAAATCGAGGATTAAAGATACTTGATTACTCAACCATTTATCGGTTTTTATTTCGATAAATGCACGAACTCATTTCGTTTTAGTCGTTTCATAGATAGCCAGGCACAGCCGATCACCCCAGCATCATTTCCTAGCTTTGCAAGATCAATAGAACAGGAGTCAACGATTCTTGGAAGGGAAGAAGCTTTAAAATAGCGTATTAACGGCCGAGTTAACGTTTCTCCGGCATTTGATACGCCTCCGCCAATAATAATGCGTTCTGGATTAAGAACAACTGAAAGAGTACCCAGTGCGCTTCCTAAATAATAGGCAGCTTGATCGACAAGTGCTAAAGCAAAAGCATCGCCTTCCTCTGCACAATTAAAGACATTTTCTGAAGATATGTCTCCTTCCTTCTGATAAAGGCGATATAACAAGCTCTCCGAATGTTCGTTGACCCCCTCAAGTGCCATTCTTCTGATTCCAGTTGCTGATGAGATGGTTTCAAGGCATCCTGTTTTCCCGCAATTACACCGTGCCCCTCCATTATGCTTAACGGTCAAATGGCCAAGTTCACCAGCCATCCCACTGATTCCGTGCAGAATATCACCATTGACAATAATTCCGCCGCCAATGCCGGTTCCTAAAGTTACACACACCATGTTTTCTGCATTTTTGCCTGCACCCAACCACATTTCACCGAGTGCGGCTGCATTTGCGTCATTTTCGATGACAACCGGCAAAGAAAGCAATTGTTCGAGTTCATCACGAATAGAATAATTTTTCCATCCTAGATTTACTGCATCATAGATGAAACCAGAATCTACATTGATAAATCCGGGGACACCTAAGCCCACCCCTCTAATTTCGGAATCCTTCACATTGAACGCTGCACGTTGCTGAATGATACTTCTGCTTATATCCCGAACAATAGATTTTCCGTTTTCATCTGTATTTGTGGGGATGTTCCATTTATGCGTTATTTCACCCTGATCCGTCACGAGTGCCATTTTTATTGTTGTGCCACCTACATCAACACCTATATTAAGCATGATCATACCTTCTTTAAAAATTATTTTTCGCATACATCATTTCATCTTGTTAAATTCAATACTTTGTAAAACCTAGCCTACGGGGCCCCCCTGACTCGGGTTCTGTAGGAGGCTTGCATCAGTGCGCTAACGTCAAATCGTACATTAAAAAGGTGTCTCCGTTGTCAACCGACTCTTGAGACACCGTCTATCTGAAAAAATGTACAAGCTGCTTTTTCCGATTAATCGTTTGCGGTCAATGATCGTTCTGTTTTAGGATCAAAGAAATGTGATTTGTTAAGATTGAATGCTAACTTTATTTGATCCTGCGGATGGTATTGTAACCGGGCATTGACACGCGCAATAAATTGATGATCGCCAACTTCCGAATGAAGAACAAACTCAGCACCGGTCAACTCAGCAATGATAATTTTCGCATCAACAACCCAATCAGGATTCGAATCAAGGACGATGGGTTCATCATGGATATCTTCTGGGCGTATCCCCATAATAATCGGTTGATTAGAATATCCTTTAGTCTTCAGGATTTTCATTTTTCCTGCTGGAATCTCAAAATCTAAACCATCACCCTTAAAATGAGTCCCCTCAATGACACCCTCAAAATAATTCATTGGCGGAGAACCAATGAATCCACCAACAAATAAGTTGGTAGGGTTATCATAAACTTCCTTAGGCGTTCCCACTTGTTGAATGATGCCGTCTTTCATAATGACAATCCGTGATGCCATGGTCATCGCTTCGGTTTGATCATGAGTAACATAAATCATTGTTGCTTGGAGTCGTTGATGCAGTTTACTGATTTCCGAACGCATTTGTACACGTAATTTAGCATCTAGATTAGACAACGGTTCATCCATGAGAAATACTTTGGCATCACGAACAATCGCTCTACCTAATGCAACACGCTGTCTCTGTCCTCCAGATAGCGCTTTCGGTTTGCGCTTGAGGTAAGGTGCAAGTCCAAGTGTTTCTGCTACCCGTTCCACACGCTCTTTAATTTCCTGCTTAGGAATTTTTCTTAACTTTAATCCAAACGCCATATTATCAAAAACAGTCATATGAGGATACAACGCATAGTTTTGGAAAACCATCGCGATCTCTCGGTTCTTGGGTGCAACGTCATTCATCTTTTTCCCGTCGATAATCAGATCACCTTTAGAAATTTCTTCAAGTCCGGCAATCATTCTCAGTGTCGTAGACTTTCCACATCCTGACGGACCAACGAAAACAATAAACTCTTTATCCGCAATTTCCAAATTGAAATCTGTCACTGCCGTTACGTTATTATCATAAATTTTATAAATATGATCGAGTTTTAACTCAGCCATTTGTTCACACTTCCTTATTATTAGCCTTAATTTTTAGTACTGCCTTGTCCATCTTGTCACTGATTCCTTGCGCCCTTGAGCTTAATCGCGAATGCTTCATAAGGTTTGAGCTCATAATGATTGAGATCAACCCGCGATAAAGGATAGTTTGAAATAAGCACATCATCCTGCATACCATAATCCGAAAGCGCTAAGGTATTTTTTTGATGATCAAAATTCGCGACAATCAACCACTTTTCATCAGCATAGCTTCGAACGTAAGCGAATACATTTTCTGGCGTATCTTCAATGAGTGTGTACTCACCCCAGACGACGAGTGGATTTTCCAAGCGTAAACGGATCAACTTTTTATAGGTATGAAAAATGGAATCCGGATCTTTTAAATTCTGTTCAACGTTTATCGTTTTATAATTTGGATTTACATGCAGCCACGGTGTTCCTGTCGTGAAGCCAGCATGAGGCGAATCATTCCATTGCATCGGTGTCCGAGCATTATCTCGTCCTTTAGCATTGATCGACTGTATGATTTGTTCCTTAGGGTAGCCGAGGTCAAGACGTTCATGATACATATTGATACTTTCAATATCATTCACTTCATCAATGCCTTGGACAGGACAGTTAGTCATCCCAATCTCTTCGCCTTGATAGACATAGGGTGTTCCCTTCATTAGATGTAACAAAATCGCAAACATCTTCGCGCTCACATCATGGTACTTTGGTCCGTCGTCTCCCCAGCGGGAAACAATTCTAGGCAAATCATGATTATTCCAGAAAAGGCTATTCCATCCTTTGTCCCCTAAAGCCGTTTGCCATTTTGACAGAACTTGCTTTAGTGCCGGCACGCTCAGCGCTTGTAAATCCCATTTATCCTTGTCCGGTTGTTGATCGAGCCCACAATGCTCAAATTGAAAGACCATGGAGAGTTCATGACGGCTTGGATCAGAGTATTGCTTTGCAATCTCCGGTGTTGCTCCCCAAGTTTCCCCTACGGTCAGCAGCTCTTTATCCCCAAATGTCTGCTTATTCATCTCCTGCAAATAGTCATGAAGTTTCGGACCATTTCCCGTGATTCCTTTATCCGGTTCTTTTCCGATCAGATCAATAACGTCCATTCGGAATCCGCCAACACCTTTATCAATCCAAAAATTCATCATGTCCCATACTTGCTCACGAACTTTTAGATTTTCCCAATTCAGGTCAGGTTGTTTCTTACTGAATAAATGCAGATAATATTGTCCGGACACTGAATCGAACTGCCATGCAGATCCGCCAAATGTTGATCGGAGGTCATTAGGTTCATGTCCATCTACAGGATCGCGCCAAATATAATAATCTCTATAGTCATTATCTTTAGATTTTCGTGATTCAATAAACCATTGATGCTCATCCGAAGTATGGTTGACCACTAAGTCCATAACAATTTTAATTTGTCGCTTCTTTGCTTCTGCGATGAGTTCCTCCATGTCCCCCATCGTCCCAAATTCAGTCATAATATCCTCATAATCGGATATATCATAACCATTATCATCATTAGGAGACTTGTATACCGGACTAAGCCAAATGGCGCCTATCCCTAGATCTTGTAGATAATCAAGACGGCTAATGATCCCTTGTAAATCACCAATGCCATCTCCATTACTATCTTGAAAACTTCGAGGGTAAATTTGATAGACGGCAACCGTCTGCCACCAATGTATTGAACCTTGCGAATTTTCTTTTTTCATGAATCCCCATCACTTTCGTTTTTATTTTACCGCACCACTTGTTACTCCGGATATAATCCATTTCTGGAAGAAAACATAGATAATTAATATTGGCAAAAGTACGAGCAGATAGGATGCAAAGGCCAAATTGTATTGAGTCGAGAACTGTCCCTGAAAAACATATTGAGCTAATTGAAGTGTTTGTTGATTTGGATCGCTCAATAAGACAAGCGGCATGAGAAAGTCATTCCAAGTCCACATGAAGGACAAGATTGCTACTGTTGCATGCATAGGCTTCATGATCGGGAAGATCACTTTAAAGAAAACTTGCCACGAATTAGCGCCATCAATAATCGCCGCTTCTTCAAGAGCAGTCGGAATCCCCTTAATAAAACCTGAATAAAGGAACGTGTTCATAGGCAATCCAAAAATGATGTACAGTACTGTGATGCCTAACACGTTATCCATGTGAAATGCACTGGCTTGCTTTACCAGTGGCAGCATAAGTACATTGAATGGAATGAACATCGCGCTAATAAAGTAATAGTATAAGAGATTAAACAACTTACTCCGCTTTCGATTTCTCGTAATCGCATAAGCTGCAAGAGAGTTCGTAATGATAGTAAAAATGACGTTCACAACAGTAATAAACAGCGTATTCCGAAATTTAAGTGGAAAATCTGTCATTTTCCATGCTTCTGCAAAGTTTTCCCATCTAATGTGTTTTGGCCATGACAATACATTAACCATGTCGCTTGGATCTTTTAAAGCAATAACGACGGTCATATAGATCGGTGCCAAGATGAAGCAAATCGCCAGTACTACGAGAATAGCCGTCACTGTCCAGTTAACTTGATGCTTAGCTTTACCCAGCTTGAGGTGGGTTGATTTCTTTGTTAACTCCATTAGTTCAGCTTCTCCTCTCTCTTTTCAAGAACACGCAATTGAATAATTGAAATGATCACAACGACAAGGAAAAGGACAACCGCATTGGCAGATTGAACAGCAAATTGACCACCCTGGAACCCTCTCTTATAAATCAGTACTGATATTGTTGTGGTCAAGTTTCCTGGACCGCCACCCGTCATTGCCATGATCTGATCGAATGCCATAAGAAAGCCCTTCACGGAAAGCACCATATTGATCGTAAAGAAAGGGGCAATCAACGGGAACGTGATCTTGAAAAACTTTTTGATCGTGCCGACGCCATCCATTTCTGCAGCCTCATATATTTCATGATCAACCGTTTGAAGACCGGCAAGATAAATTAACGTGTTAAAGGCAAGTGATTGCCAAATGGTGACAATTAAAATACCAATCCAAGCATGATCTGTCCCTAAAATATTAGTGCTCAACGCGCTAATCCCAAATGTTTTTCCGAATTGGGGTACAAGATTTGCGAAAATAAAGTTAAAAACAAATCCTATAATCAAGGTTCCTAACATGTAGGGTAAAAAGTAGATCGACTTTAATGTGTTTTGAAACTTAATTTTAGAGTTTAAACCCATTGCAAGTAATAAACTCAACACATTGACAAGAATGGTCGCAGCTATGGCAAATTTAAAAGTAAATATATAGGACCCAGTGACGTCCGGATCAGTAAATACATATAAATAATTTTTCAATCCGACAAAATTCCAATTTCCATAACCTTGCCAATCTGTAAAGCTATAAAAGACACCTTTTAGAAAAGGCAAGGTATGAAAGATAAAGAACAGTATTGCAATGGGTATCGTCATTAGGTAGAAGGCTGGATTGATTTTTTTCCCAGTTATTTTCATTATTCAACAGCCCCTATTTTCAATTTTGTACATTTGCGGTGTTATAGGATGTATCCGCCTTTTTCAAGAATTGAGTAACGTTTTTATTTGTAGTCATTCCATTTTCTGCATTCAGAGATAAATTCGACAGCAATGAAGCAAGGTCAAAGCCGGCTGGATAGTAATGATCCGGAAAATTTACAACATGACCGTCAGCGATATTATTTCTAATTCCAGAAACTGAGGCATCCTGTTGTTCTACGCCTTTTATTGCAGAAAAAGCAAACTGATCATCAACATACTTTTGTGCGTTGCTTTTTTTCATCATAAAAGAAATAAATTGTTCGGCAGCTTCTTTATTTGCAGAAGATTTGGAGACTGCTAATAAGACATCGACACCAGAAGTTATGCGATTTTGGGCTGCATCATTTGAAGCCGGGAGCGGAAACATATCGACATCAATCTTTTTATTTGTCTTCTTAAGTTCAGGAATGACATAATTTCCGTTAAGAAGCATCGCTGCTTTGCCAAGTGCAAACGCTTTATTTCCATCGTTATAGGTTGTCCCCATAAAATCCGGTTGTGCATAGTTTAAAATCTGTAAATATTTTTGCGCGATCTCCTGATGCGTTTTTGCAAAAGTGGTTTTATTCTTGAGTCGTTGAGTCGTGAAATCTTTTGATTGCAAACTACCAGCTAAACCATTCCAAATGGGCAAGGTCGTCCAGCTGTCCTTAAAGGTGAGTTCAAGTGGCTGAATACCTGCTTTTTTTAGTTTCTGCATCGCAGCAATAAATTGATCCCATGTTTGTGGTACCTTTACCCCTGCTTTTTTAAAGAGCGTTTTGTTGTAGAGTACTCCGGAAGCATTAGTCGCGTAAGGAACTCCGTATAAGCCGCTTCCTTTAGAAATACTGGTCACCATTTTTTTATACGCTGGTTGAACAGAATTGACATAAGATTTTTTTGATAAGTCTTCTAAGGTACCAGCCTTTTGAAGTTCCATAAAAGTTGCGTCACCGCCCATTGCAAGAACATCCGGTAAGTTTCCTTTTGTTAATCGTGTCTTCAGAACTGTACCGGCATCTGATGGGGAAACAATTTCAACGTTGACATTCTTATGTGTTTTTTCAAATTCGGTTGCCATTGATTGAAGAATCTCTGTATTCTCAGCGTTTTTTGTTGAAAACACTTCAATTTTTTCTTTTCCTGAACTCGATGAACTTCCACAACCTGCAAGACTTGCAACGAATAATAGAATTGCCAGTAGGCAACTCAGTTGCTTTGAAAACTTCCGCATCATTTAATCCCTCCATTTAGGTGTTACGTTACACCTTTAAGTTCGAGAACACTATACCACATAATTTAAGCGCTTTCAACTTTTTTCGACAATTTGAGGGTGATCATTTTTTTAGCGCTTGTGTACTTTCCTGAATAATCAGTTTTGTGCTTAATTTGATATTCGTTATCTGTGTCCCTTGCTCATGAATTTCTTGCATTAAATGCTTGATGGTCAATTCTGCTTTTTCGTGGACATTTTGTTCAACCGTGGTTAATTTAGGGCGCGCCTGCTCAGAAAAAATATTATGATCAAATCCGGTGATTGAGAGATCCTGTGGCACTCGATACTGGTTGTCCTTCAAAATATTCATGGCATCAATAGCTAAGTAATCGGAAGTAAAAACAAGCGCAGTATAAGATCTGAAGCGCTGCTTTGCCAGTTTTGACAAATAGTCATGCCGCTCATTTATTTGATAGGGAAGACCAAAATAATCCTTCTCTTCATCGAACTTTAAACCCGCATCTGCCATGGCCTGCTTAAATCCTTTATACCGCTCTTCATCTACGCCCTTTAGCGTATTACCATCAGCGCAGAAACCAATTTGTCTATGGCCCAAATCTATTAGATAATTTGTAATCTCATAGCATCCTTTGAAATCCTGTAAACCAACATTGATGAACCTTTTTTTCATAAGGGCATCACTAATATACGTATCGATAAATGCAACCGGCATCTGTGCCACTTGTATAATCTTTTCCGCATCCTCCGGCAAAGCACCCAAAATAACAAGTCCTTCAATTTTCCATGCTGAGGCTAAATTAAGACTTTCCTGGACACTCCCAGAGGTATAGAGCATCATATAGTACTCATTCATGCGGATCTGCTCTTCTAAATAACCGATCATCTGATTATAGAAAGGATCCGATACAACATTAATTTCAGATCGGCGTGAATAATTTAAGATTACACCAATGATTTTAGAGCCATTTTGAGACAAAATCCTTCCACTCATGTTCGATACATAGTTTGTTTGATTCAAAGCCTCTTTTACTCTTTTGTAAATCTCCGGTGATACTTTGTTCTTTCGTCCATGAATCACATTTGAAACTGTTGTTGGACTAACCCCCACTAACTTAGCTACTTGTTTAATCGTGGCCATAGAAACCCCTCATATTCCATACATTGATTTTATCGCAAAAGAAAGCGCTGTTATTAATAATAGAATACCTAAATTAGTATTGACTAATCAACTTCTATTTTACAATTATGTACTCAAATGTTAAAAAATACAGTACCCATTTCTAGTTAACATTCATTTTATCGCTCAATTTCTAATTGATTATTGGGTAGATCATTGTTAACCCTTTCTCGATTAGGACTTTCGGTGCTCGCCTGCTGCGGACGTCTCTCACCAAGCCATTCTCAAACCATTATATCTATCAGCACATTATCGCTCTGAGCAACTTTTTACACATACGATCCACCATAATGGTCAGCATGAAATTTTTAAAGTTTTTCTATTGACAAAAACGCTTCCATAAACTATATTAAAATTAATTTCAAAGTTAAATTATTTATGCAAATCACTTTCATTTTAAATTTTATCCAAAAGACTATTGATGATCCTTTAGTTTGTTGGCTTAGGTGAAGGTACTACGGTTTGCTTGGTCAGGCTTTAAAAAAATTCAATTAGTGAAGGGATGAATGAAAATGAAAAAGTACAATTGGGGCATGGTTGGCACCGGATGGATTGCACACGAAATGGCAGATGCATTGAATTCTGTGAATGGAGAAATTTATGCAGTAGCTGATGTTAATGAGGCTGCCTTAAAAGCATTCAGTGAAGAAAAGAATGTTCAGCACATATTCACAAATCCTGATGAAATGGTTAATGATCCTAATGTAGATATCATCTATATTGCAACCCCACACAATTTTCACTATGAATATATTATGAAAGCGTTGCAAGCCGGCAAACATGTTTTTGCTGAAAAAGCAATCACAGTCAATTCACAACAATTAAATAAAGTTAAAGAATTAGCTAATGAAAAAGGATTGATTGTCACCGAAGGCTTAACGCTGTTACACATGCCACTGTACAAAAAAATAAAAGAAATGATCAATTCCGGTAAAATTGGCGATGTTAACTTAGTCCAAGTAAACTTCGGTAGTTTAAAGGATTACGATGTCAAAAATCGCTTCTTTAATAAGGATTTGGCTGGCGGTGCATTGTTGGACATTGGCGGCTATGCCACAGCCTTTGCACGTTCTTTCTTGAAATCACAACCGGTTAATGTTCTGTCGACAGTTAAATACTTTGAAACAGGGGTAGATGAACAATCCGGAATTATCCTGAAAAACCTGGATGATCAACTCGCTGTTATGGCCCTGTCCATGCGCGCAAAACAACCGAAACGTGGCGTCATTTCCGGCACCAAGGGATATATTGAAATCTCTAATTATCCGCGTGCAACAAAAGCTGATATTACGTTTACAGATGATGCACATACTGAATCGCATGAAGTGGTTACGGCCGGGGACGAATCTCTTGCCCTTCAATACGAAGTCCAAGACATGCAAAGATATATTGAACAAGGTCATGACGAGGGTGAATTCGCATTATCCTGTGACATCATGAACATATTAACAAACGTGCGGAACCAATGGGGCATGAAGTACCCATTTGATAGCACGGAGTATTAATTAGGATCATAGCATGGAGTCTGATACTAAAGGCTTTGTCAATCGAATCTATTCCAATCTCGGTCATTTTTCTAAGTCCGAAAAAAAAATAGTCGATTTAATTATCAACGACCCTCAGTTTGTGATCAATGCAACCATTTCACAACTCGCAAATCGTGCAGATGTTAGCGAAGCATCCGTATCACGTTTTTGTAGAAGGATTGATCTCGATGGATTTCATCATCTTAAAGTCTTGTTAGCACAGAGTTCATTAATCAACGTTGAATCTCAAGGTACTATGTCTTTGAGCAGTCAAGATAAAACCCTAGAACGATTAATGAACGATAAAGAAGATGAAATTCGCGCAACATTAGAGGGCTTTGACGAAACAATAATTAAGCATATTATTCGAGTCATTAAAGATGCACGGTTAATTCAAATCATGGCTGAAGGTAATACTTTTCCTGTAGCACTTGATGCATGCTTTAAGTTTAATCAGATTGGGCGACTAGCGTTTACAGCTTCTTCTTGGGAAGTAGCCATGGGGCAGACATTAAACTTAACTGATTTAGATGCGGTGATCGTCATCTCGAACTCTGGAGAATCTCGGCGGTTGATTCAATTAATCAATGTTGCGAAAGAGAAAAACGTAAAAGTTGTGGCTCTCACAAATAATAGTAGTTCACCTATTGCTGTGCTGTCTGACTATAACATCGTTACAGCCAGCAGAGGTACGATTTTTATGTCGGAATATTTCTTTTCCAGAGTAACCGCCGTCACAGCAATTGAAGCTATTTTCATGTTGTTGATTGCAGACAATCCTCTGCTAAAGAACAAGATTCAAAAGCATGAATTATTAATTTCATCACAAAAAATTTAAAAGACACGATGACTTCTTGAATCAAATGAGGCAAGGACAAATCCTGGACGCCTTAGTAGAAACACCCCCACACGAAAATCAGTGTGGGGGTGTTTCTTTTAGCTGGTATCATGGAGTAACTTTGCACACAGGATGACCATGAGAAGCAGCTAATCAAACGCACTCTCCGTCTGGTCCACCAAGAATTGTAGTTGTTCCATTACGCGTATCTCTAGCACCACAACGATGATCAGAGGAACAACCTTATAAATGTACCGACCACCCCTTCAATACTTGCCACCTCCAGGGGTTGCTTTCCATCATATGCCCTCCCGCTGTTTAACAGCAGAGTGAATAACCGATGATGCGTGTTTGTTAATCAGAGAAGTAATAATAAGAAACGATCCACTCACTTGTGCAAGCTATCTATTTACATAAAGTTATAACTGAATTTGTCTTTATGAGACTGCAAGGGCATCAATGATAAACTGTACCCTACATTAATAATCCAGCAGTCCTCGGTAAAACCTATAAAGCCCGAGGGGTTCTCCCCCCTAATCGTTCAACTGAGCAGATCCCGCCGGCGTCTCACCATTCGTGTTTGAATCAAAATTCTCTTCAAGCATTACGCCGCTAATATGAACCATCAATTTACTCGAAATTTTATGTGACTACTTCCGTTACTTGTAAAAAAAGGTGCCTCGCAGTCGATAGACTGTTGAGACACCTGCTCATGATGCTTATTTTATAAATTCAATTGATCCAACCGCTTTATTTTTCGAAACGGCTACCCGTTTCAGTTTCTCAAATGGCTTTCTTCCATAAACCGATCAACAGACCGGAAATCATCGCGCCAATCAGAATTGCCGCGATGAACAGAAACGGCTGATTGCTCAAAGCAACAACAAAGATACCACCATGCGGAGCTGGAATATTGACCTTCCATAATTGCGTCAATGCGCCAGCAGTTGCCGAACCGACAATACTCGAAACAATAATCCGCAGAGGATCAGCGGCAGCAAATGGGATTGCACCTTCAGTAATAAAGGATAACCCGAGCGCATAGTTTGTGAGGCCTGCTTTACGCTCTTCTTCATTGAATTTTGCTTTGAAGAACGTTGTTGCCAAGGCGATGGCAAGCGGTGGAACCATACCGCCGGCCATAACAGCAGCCATCATCAACCCACCGTTTGCAGCACCACTGGTGAATACGCCGATTGCAAATGTATAGGCCGCTTTATTAACAGGGCCACCCATATCGACAGCTTGCATACCGCCAAGAACAAGCCCAAGCAGTATGGCGTTTCCGGTACCCAGATGACTCAGTCCACTAACCATACTTGTATTAATAAATGTAAAAATCGGGTTAAGAATATAATACATGAGTCCGCCGGTAATCAGAAGACCGAATACTGGATAAAGCAAAATCGGTTTCAAACCATTCAGTGTTTTAGGAAGTCCAGACAATAATTTTTTCAATAAGAGAATAACCCATCCAGCCAGAAAACCTGCAGCAAGACCACCAAGGAATCCTGCGTTCGCTGAGTAAGCCATAAATCCACCCACAACCCCGGGCATTAGTGCAGGACGATCGCCGATACTGACGGCAATATAACCAGCCAGAATTGCAATTAGGAAATGAAATGCCCCGGTTTGCCCGCCGGCAACCGCACTCAGCATTTGATAAATTGTATTGTCCTTGCCAAGATGTTCGAACATGAAGGAGATGGCAAGTAAGATACCACCACCGACAACGAAAGGAAGCATATGTGAAATTCCGTTCATCAGATCTTTATAGATCTTGTTCCAGAGGCCGTTTGTGCTTTCCGTCTCAGCATCTGACGAACCGCTCTCTGCATGATATACCGGTGCTTGTCCTTTCAACGCCTTTGTAATCAATTCTTCTGGCTTGCGAATGCCGTCGCTGACTGGTGTCTGAAGAACCTTCTTGCCGTCAAAGCGCGCCATTTCAACTTTTTTGTCAGCCGCTACAATGACTCCGGCGGCGCGAGAGATTTCGTCGCGCGTGAGCACGTGCTTCGCACCTTCAGAACCATTTGTCTCGACTCGGATCGAAACGCCCATCTCCGCAGCTTTCTTCTTCAGTGCATCTTCAGCCATATAGGTATGCGCGATCCCTGTAGGACATGCGGTAACGGCAACGACAAATTTCTCATTCTCGGTTACTGTTGCAGCTGTTTGGTTCGCTTCTCTTTTTTCTTTTTCCTCATTCTCCGCTTGTTTTTCGTTAAACAGCTGAGCAACCTTTGTAGATGTCTCGGCCTGTTGCACTCTGGAAACAAACTCCTGATCAATCAGCATTCGTGAAAGGGCCGCGAGCGTTTGTAAGTGAACATTTGCTGCGCCCTCCGGTGCGGCAATCATAAAGAAGAGATGAGAGGGTTTGCCGTCGAGTGCATGATAATCGACGCCTTTTTTGCTACGTCCGAACACAACAGTCGCTTCATTAACCGCTTTCGTTTTCGCATGTGGCATAGCGATTCCGTCACCGATTCCGGTGCTTGATTCTGCCTCTCTCTTCAGAATCATTTCTTTGAAAAGCTTTGGATTATTAATTCTTTTGTTCTTCGTCAAGCTGGCGATGAGTTCATCAATGGCTTCTTCTTTGGTTGTTGCCTGCATGTCCATTACCATGACACGCTCAATCATCAGATCGGTAATCTTCATTTCGTACTCACTCCTCGTGTTGTCTATGACATCGTTATCGAACCGTTCCGTTCCATGCAGAACACTCAGTACTGAACATGTTCGTTATCTCGTCATACCATTTATTTCATTTCAACAACTTGCATTGTTCAGAGCAACAGATATCGGGTGATAAGCGCTTTCATTTATTGCAACAGATTTAGCTTGATCACAGCCAGATCACCCAATCGGATAACAGGTTATTTCTATTGACGCGCGCTCGCTTCAAGTGGTGCTATGTACGTAAACGGTTACAATTCTTTGTCATTAAAACGAGATCATCTAAGGTGTCCGCACAATCTCTAGATCCAGTTTCTTTGATCATAACAGCAACACATTTTGCAATAGCCATTTTTTTGAATGTTTTTGAACGTTTCCATTTCCATGTCCGGTTCACCATTACACACTCAAATAGGTGAAGCGCTTTACATTGTTGTCCACATTAGCATCCTGTGTATCAAGTGCTTAGGAATCGCGTCAAATGCCGAACTTGGAAGGTTGAACCACATACACTAGATTCTGAAACTTGACGTCGCAGTTTGCTACCAGGTACTTTATCATCATTTCTTGTCTTTATTCATTTGACTTACTATTTGTCCTTACTCCATTATTTTAACACGCCTACATTCAAAATCAACCGTTTTATTTCAAAAACTTTCACCGCTTACATTTTATCCACGTACAAGGTTTTGAAGCTATTTTGAAAGACAAAGACTTGGTGATGGAGTATGCATCTATCTGGAGAATAAACAAAAAGTTCCGGACAAAACAAAAGAACAGTCTCAGTTGTCAATACATAGACAATGAGACTGTTTCCTTTACGATGTGAGCCCTTGATCGATCACTTTTCTCAATGTTAATTCCATGAAAACTCAATCGTTCGCAGCTTCACTGATCCACTTAGCACGCGAGTCATCCGTGTCAAACGGAATACTGCAATCGCCGCCGAGAAGAATACCCTGCTGTCCGTTTTCTTCGAGCAGCCGTTTCGTTTCTGCCTGAATTTCCTCTTTAGTACCCCTGTAATAAACACCGTTTTCCGTATTATCGAAACCGCCCATCACAGCACGGCCGCCAAAGAGTTCCTTTCCTTCCTTCAAGGAAACCTGTTCAACGTATGAAGCCCAGCTGAAAACTTTCGCCGGATAATCCTTGTAATCGCCCAATCGATTATGTTTGCCGGCAAAACCGCAGATGTGTACCATATTGTAATCATGAACATTTTGAACCGCACGCAACAATTTTACTTCGCTTGGTTGAATATATGTTTGCCATTCCTTAGTGCTGATGACCGAATCCTGGGGCTGCTGTACACACAGGTAGATGCCGTCGATCCCGGACGTTTTAATCAACTTTGTAGTAAGCACAATTAAATCATCCGCAAGAAGATCAAATGCTTCAGCAACCGCCTGCGGATCCGCTTTAAACAGCCGATAGATCTTTCCAGGATCGTTATCTAAGATCTCAAAACGTAGACGTAATTGGTACCATGGGGAGAAGATGTTGTAAAAGCTCCCGATCTCACCCTGATAATGATCAACAATCGACTTAATCGCAGCCACTTGACGTGTGATCCACGGATCATGCGGTTCAATGTGCTGAATTTTTTTCAGGTCTGCCGGCGTCTCAAACGCGTTGTCAATTACGCTCGGGTGTAAAAAGAAATTGTCACTCATAATCTTGGTATAATCCGGATGATGGGTATCGTAGTACCTCTGCTGAAGCTTAATCACATTGTCGATCGAGGCTTGATCCCGATAACCAAAGACTTGCTGCCGCTCATCTTGCAAAAAGTGATGCCAGAAACTCGCCAATACCCGGTATGTCGGTTTATTATCCAATGTATCTAAGAGAATTTGATGTTTGTTTTCTGCCACTTGAATCACCTGCACCTATCCATTGGTTTCGTTTAAGCCAACCGCCAGCCGCCATTGACATGGAGACTTTGACCGGTAATGTAGCTGGAATCATTAGAAATCAAGAAAGCAATCGGCTGCGCAACTTCAGTAGCCTGGGCTGCACGCTGCATCGGCACTTTTTTACGGTATTTTTCAATGTTCTCCAGAATGCGTTCATGGGTCATTTCCGTATCCGTAATACCTGGCACAACCGCGTTTACGCGTACATTTTTAGAAGCGCCCTCGAGTGCCAGCGTTTTAGTCAGACTGGTCACTGCGCCTTTTGAAGCTGCATACGCACCATAATTCAAGATTCCGTCAAATGCATCCACTGAAGTGACGTTTACAATACTGCCAAAACCTTGGTCAAACAGTTTCGGCAACAGGGCCAGACTCGGATAAAGTGTACCGTAGTAGTTGACATTCATGATTTCTTCCCAAGATGGATCGTTGTAATCTAAGACATCCGTTGTATAGAAAATACCTGCTGCGTTCACTAACCCATCAATTCTGCTGGTTTTCAGATAAATCTCATCAAACGTTTGTTTAACCGCTGCCTGATCCGTCAACTCCAGTTGATAAGTCTGGCTTTGTATACCGTTAATCGTTGTCTTTGCTTGAACATCAGCCAAGCG
Organism: Sporolactobacillus kofuensis; assembly: GCF_024125425.1. GTDB lineage: Bacteria > Bacillota > Bacilli > Bacillales > Sporolactobacillaceae > Sporolactobacillus > Sporolactobacillus kofuensis. Next base: position 11,875 of record NZ_JAMXWN010000006.1, on the reverse strand, counting down.
CTCTGCATTCCGACCAATCAAATGGACGGTATAACCCCGCTGTGCCAATGCGATTGCGGATGCGCGTCCGATGCCGCTGCTTGCACCGGTTACGATCACATGTTTTTGTTCGTTTGCCACGTGTTATGTCTCCTTCTAAACTAGTTTAAACTGCATCGAATTATTAAATGAATAACCCGGATCACCAACGTTTTTCATAAAAACCAGGCTAAGCCTAGTCCTTTCCGGTTACTCCTATGCGGCTTTGAATCATCACTCTTGTGCTTGAATGACACTTCAGCTGCTCGCTTGCCGCGGGCAATCCGGGAGCCTCCTCGATCAAACGTCATCTGCGGGGTCTCCCCTGGCCTGCACGCCCGCAGGCGTCTCGCGCTTCCGTGTTTGAATCAGAACTTTTTTACGTTAACATCGCTGACATGAACCCTAAGCCCATTTTTATCTTTTCTTAGAAAAACCAGGCTAAGCCTAGTCCTTTCCGGTTACCCTATGCGGCTTTGAATCATCACTCTTGTGCTTGAATGACACTTTAGCTGCTCGCTTGCCGCGGGCAGTCCGGGAGCCTCCTCGATCAACCGTTATCTGCGGGGTCTCCCCTGGCCTGCACTCCCGCAGGCGTCTCGCGCTTCCGTGTCTGAATCAGAACTTTTTTACGTTAACATCGCTGTCGCTGACATGAACCCTAAGCCCATTTTTATCTTTTCTTAGAAAAACCAGGCTAAGCCTAGTCCTTTGCTGTTACTCCTATGCGGCTTTGAATCATCACTCTTGTCTTGAATGACACTTTAGCTGCTCGCTTGCCGCGGGCAGTCCGGGAGCCTCCTCGATCAACCGTCATCTGCGGGGTCTCCCCTGGCCTGCACTCCCGCAGGCGTCTCGCGCTTCCGTGTCCTGAACTTAATTTATTGAGGGGGCACCTATCAGCAAGCCCCCAATTTTATACTTTCTTATCTTGTTAAGAAAAACCGGGCTAAGCCCGGTCTCCCCACTCCTTTAATACCTTACACATTCGCCAAGATATCGGTCAGGAATTCTTGAGTCCTCTTTTCTGAAGGATGTTCAAAAATAGATTCCGGCGATCCTTGCTCGACAATGTGCCCATCTGCCATAAAAATAACTTTATTGGAAACGTTGCGTGCAAAATTCATCTGATGGGTGACAACTACCATCGTCGTCCCGGATTCAGCCAAATCCCGCATGACTTTAAGAACTTCCCCGACAAGTTCCGGATCCAGTGCTGAGGTCGGCTCATCAAAGAAGATAACTTTCGGATTCAAGGCCACTGCACGGGCAATTCCTACCCGCTGCTGCTGACCACCGGAGAGCTGTGATGGATAGTGGTTCTGGCGATCCGACAGTCCGACACGTTCCAGTGCCTCTAGAGCAATTTTTTTAGCCTCGCTTTTATTCACTTTGCGGGCTACGATCAACCCTTCCGTGATGTTCTGCAAAGCTGTTTTATTATTAAAAAGGTTATAGTTTTGAAAAACAAACCCGACATTGCGGCGAATCGTCTGAATGTCTTTGCTGCTTAATTTTTGAAAATCTTTATCGACATCGGCAAATTGAATGTGTCCGCCATCTGCCTGTTCTAACGTGGTCATGTTGCGCAAAAGTGTCGTTTTCCCGGAACCGCTGGGTCCGATGATCGAGATCACGTCCCCCTTGCTTACATCCACGCTGATACCCTTTAGAATTTCATTGCCATCATAGCTTTTTCTTAATCCTTCTATTTTGAGCATGATCGCCCCTCCCGCTTTCTGTTAACTCTGCTTCCGCTGACACATTCGGCTGTTTGATGCTAAAAGGCTGCCAGTTGAAGTACGTCGTTTTCTTCGTAGATCTCCGATATTTGCTGAAGTAGCGTTCGAGTAGATAGAAAATCACTTCAGCACTATAACAGATAATCAGATAGTAAACCCAAACCACCAAATAAGCTTCCAGAAAATTATAGTTGAAAGCTGCCTCAGTTTTCGCGATCGCAGTAATATCTTTAACAGACATAATAAACGCTAAAGAAGAATTTTTCATCAGATATAAGGTTGCATTCGTAATGTTTGGCAATGCTGAAATTAATGCTTGAGGCAAAATGATCCGCCAAAAAATTTGACGGGGCCTCATCCCGACCATCAAACCCGCTTCAAGTTGCCCTTTATCAACTGTCTGCAAAGCGGAACGGAACACCTCCGTCAGGGTTGCAATACTGTTCAATGTGAAGACAATATAAGCATAATAGATTGGATTAATGCTGAATGCAGCTTTGCCGATGATCATATTCAGTAAGCTCGGAAACGCACTGTAGACAATCAAAATCTGCGCAATGATCGGCGTTCCTCTGACAAATGATACATACAACTTAACGATTTGTTCCAAGCCCTTGATCCGATAAATTCTGATTAAAGCAAATAGGCAGCCGACCGGCAATGAAATCAATAATGCAACGAGCACAATTTGCAGCGTGACGGGGACACCCTGAATGGCCGTATGGGCCACTTTAACCATAAAATCTGTATTTAATGACATTTAAGATGCTCCCCTTAAGCGGCAATCGTTTTTCTTTTTGCCTGATAGGATTTCTCAACCAAGGTCACGCCTTTGTCAATAGCCAATGAAATGACCCAGTAAATCAATGCCAAAGCACAATAGGTCTGCCAAGCATAGCCACCGGAATTATTCGCCACAATCATCTGCGCCTTTGCCACCATATCAACAACCCCGATCGTGAAGGTCAGTGCGCCTTCTTTCATTAGGTTAATGACTGAATTTGCAAAGTTCGGTAGTGCGACAACAAATGCCTGCGGCAAGACGATCCGGTAAAAAGTCTGGAACGGCGTCATACCGACCATTAATCCGGCCTCTGTTTGCCCCTTGGAAACCGATCCATAGGCTGAACGCATAATTTCTGAAACCGGTGCTGAAAACAGCAGCGTTAACGCAATGATGACAAAGTACATGCGGTTCCAGCCCTCAATGTTTATATGGAACCAGGCACTAAAAAAGAGCGGCATTCCATAATACACGACGAAGATCATGATGATTGACGGCGTTGCCCGAATCACACTCACGTAGATCGAGGCAAACACTCGCAAAATAGCCGATTCACTTTGTTTGGCAGCTGCCAGGCCTAAACCCAGCAGACTTCCCAATACAATCGAGGATACCGATACAATTAAGGTAATGTTAATGGCTGGTAGCAGTTGACCTAAGAAATTAATGATTAATTTAATGTTCTCCATTTACATAACCTCATCTTTTATTTGCTCAACTTATTTAAACGGCTTATTCAACAGCTTGAAGTTATCCTGACCAAAATATTTTTCAGAGAGTTGTGCAGCCTTGCCAGAGTCGATAACCTTCTTAATCGCCTTGTCATAAGCTGCGGCTAATGCTTTCTGATCCTTATTAAACAGTGGGTACGTCTTGATTCCACCCAATGTCACATAGGTGAGCTTGCCTTTCAAATCCGCATTGGCACCGTTTTTCTTTTCAACATTCGCTTCATACATCGGACGGATTGCGAAGAAGGCATCATAACGGCCTTCATTGACCCATTTCAAAGCATCTGAAACGACAAACGTATCGGCACTACCTAGATCAATCTTAGGATTATGTGTCTTGTTATAATCAGCAATTACTGCGTATTGTCCGTTTTGCGGAGCGATTGGAACCAACTTACCTTTATTATTTGCCAACTTAGCTAAACCACCGAACTTATCCTTGTCTTTTGTCCGGACAACAAATCCGGAGTCACTCACACCTAAATAGTTCTTTGGATAAAGATAGGTCTTAGCACGGTCTGCAGTGTAGAACACATTCTTCACGCCGACTTGATACTTGTCACTTTTTACACCGATGAGCACGTCATCGTCACTGGTGCCTACATAGTCGAATTTGTACTGAGGCAACAGTTTATCGACTTCACGCATCACCGCAACGTCATAACCGTCGCCCTGCTTCTTGCTGTTTTGATAAGTAATCGGGAAGTTCGTGGTTGCATAAGCTACTTTGATCACCGTTGGTTTGTTCGAGCTAGCCTTCCCAGAAGATTGCGCTTTATTTGAACCATGGTTTCCAATAAAGTAAATGCCTGCAAAAACAATAACAACTACTGCTACAATGCCAATAATAATCTTATCCAATTTTTTCATGATATTGCTCCCCCTTAGTTAAATGAAAACTTTATGTGATCAAGCGTTAATTCTTGTTTTTTTAATTGATCGCCTGCGCCTTCAAAAGTCAGTTGGACGACGTGGTTCTCTGTACCCTGCTTAAAGATCAATTGCCGGTCGCCTAATGGAACCTGGTAACCGATATCTGTTTGCTCAGGACTGCTTTCCACTAATTCTCCCCAGATTTCAGCAACTTTTTCCGGATCCGGAACATGGAAAACGGCTTGCCGAACTCCTAGATCTCCAGCAGGATGTTGTACGATTAAGCCTTGTTCGATAAGTTTTTGTTTGCGCTCTTGGTCGCTGCCTTGCCATTGAATAAAGAACGGATAGGGCAACCCGTCAATGGTGTCGTCAATGAAGAAAATCGACCAGGTGATCAGGTGTCCCTGTTCATCCAAACGCTGACCCTCTTCCACTGTGCCAACGTTTATTCCAGCTTTTTTCAAACGATCATGTGTTTCTTTAATATCTGTCGTACGGATCGCAATTGTATTAATCCGCTGTACGTTCCGATTGTAATCTTGAACTGCGTCATAGACGGCAGAAGCATCGGCACGGGAAAAGTGCTTTACTCGATCATTATCGTAGACGGAAAGAAGCTCAATATAATTCAAACCAAAATAACCTAAGGCATTTTCAGTGCCCCATCGTTCATGACGGCCGCCGCGTACAAAGACTATGCCATGATCACCGAAAAACTTGGCAGCCTCATCAACATCTCGAACATTGATCATGGTGTGATCCCAATTCAAAACGGCCATTCTTTAACCCTCCTTTCCCAATTCTGTCGTCCGTTTGATCGCTGCCAATACCGCATTCTGGACACCCGCTGCAAAGTCACTGGCATCCAGCTCATGCTGAGCAGTGATGCCGACGCCGCCAGCCGAATTGTTGATGTCCAGCAATTCATAGGGGTGCTTACCCGTAATCTCCAGCATTTTCGCCGCGCCTTGCAAGTTTTCAAGTGCGATTTCATTTGCTTGTTTTCTCGACAAGCCGCCGAGTACCCCGGCATTTGTTAGGGCTAGATAAAAGTTGTATACATAATTAGGTCCGGCAATTGCATAACCCGTATAGATATCAATTTGTTTTTCAGGAATGTAATCGACTTTTCCAAAACTCTTGAGAAATTCCTCCACATCCTCTTGCTTCGCTGCCGCGTTCAGCGCTGCTCCGGAAACGCCGAATCCCGTATCTGTAAGTGTGTTCGGGATAATACGAACAACAGGATAATTTTCATCTCCGATTGCGTCTGTCAATTGCTCGATGGTGACCCCAGCAACAATAGAGATTAGCGTTTTCTTTTGGCCACTTGCACCAATCTGCTTAGAAATACCTGCCCAATCATCTTGTGGTCGAACGCCGAGCAAAATTAAATCTGCTTCCTGAAGCGCGTTGGCTTGAAGTTCACGACTCGTTGAAAGATGATATGTGCTTGTTAAATAGTTCAACCGATCCGTACTGATGTCGACAACATGCGTTGTCTCAGCTGATATCGCTTGATTTTTCAGCGATGCACGAATAATCGCCTCAACCATTTGGCCGCCACCAATGGCATACAATGATTTCGTCATAATTTTTCTAACCCCCATTTTGATAAGGAAAAAATAGTTAAGTATTTGAGAATTGACTTTATTATTATTAATTGTTTAACCTGAAAAATCGTTATATCAAATTAAAATTATAAATCCTATATTAATAGTATGTTTTTTGACTGTCAACTCATATTTTACATCCATTAATCGGCATACGTTTCCCCTCTACGTATTCCCCAATTTAGAAGAAAAAATTACCGAATACGTTTAGTGTTTTGGTACGATCACGAGCCGCTCTCTACTCCTAGGTAGCTCATCCATAATGAAGTAACTGCTTTTATTGCTTTGATAGTTCTAAGCATGCAAAGAACCGATCGATGAGTTTTTCTTCTCATGACGATCGGTTCCCGTTTATATGATTAAGTTAACTTCTTTCTTACCCTAATTTATTTTAGCCAAAGATAAGGATGGATAAATAAACACCAACCAGTGTGACAAACAGAACCGGAATAGTGATCACAATGCCGATTCTAAAGTATTCTCCCCATCGGATCTTAACCCCTTTTTCAGAGAGCACGTGAAGCCATAGTAAGGTAGCCAGTGAACCAATCGGGGTCATCTTCGGGCCAAGATCAGCACCGACTACATTCGCATAAACGAGTGCGTGATGCATGACTCCAGTGATTGAGGTCGCATCAATAGACAATGCGTTGATCATGACAGTCGGCAAATTGTTCATAAGGGCCGACAAAATAGCAGAAAGAAAACCCATGATGAGTGTGCCGAAGAACAACCCACCATGCGCGCCCGCTTCAATGACTTGAGAGAGCAGATGAATAATTCCTGCGTTTCTTAGTCCATAGACGACAACGTACATGCCTAATGAAAAGAATACGATACTCCATGGGGCGCTTTTTAGAATGGTTTTGGTATGAATGGCAGAACTCCGACTTCCAAGGAATAAGAATATAAATGCAACACCGAGTGCAACAAAGGACACTGGGATCTTAGCGAGGCTGCTGACAAAATAGCCAATCACCAAGGCGGCTAGAACAAACCATGAAAGATGAAACATGCGGATATCCTTCAGTGCTAATGACGGCTTCTTCAAATCAGATGGTTGGTAGTGTTGTGGCCAGCCTTTACGAAAATAGAGATAGAGTACAACAATACTCATAATTAGTGAAAAGAGTGTTGGAATCATCATATGTAGTGCATAGCGTCCAAATGAAATACCAAAAAAATCAGCGGAAACAATGTTTACTAGGTTACTAACTACTAAAGGCAAAGAGGTCGTATCGGCAATAAATCCGCTGGCAATCACAAAAGGAAACACACGTTGTTCCTCAAATTTCAAAGCCCGAACCATTGCTAAAACAATCGGCGTCAGAATTAACGCCCCGCCATCATTGGCAAAAAGGGCCGAGATGAAAGCGCCGAGAATCGAAATTAAAAGGAACATACGAATGCCATGCCCATTGGCCAAGCGAGCCATGTGCAGCGCTGCCCATTCAAAGAAGCCAATATGATCTAAAATTAATGAAATGATGATAATTGCTACAAAGGCAAGCGTGGCATTCCAGATAATGCCGGTTACCGTCCAGACATCATGAATATGAACCACACCGACAAGCAGTGCGATCAGTGCGCCTCCGCATGCCGACCAGCCGATCGATAGATTTTTCGGCTGCCAAATCACGAGCGTCAGCGTGAGTAAAAAGACTAATAAAGCTAAAATTGCAGACATCGTCGGTTCACCTATTCTCCTACAAAGATTAAGTCAAATAAAACAATAAAATGGAGTAGAAATGCTCTTTTATGCTTTTTTGAGCGGCTTGGTTACTCTCTTTTTTGCCATGGAATAACAGCAAACTGATGGTTTGAATCTTTTTCCACCCGTTCAATCCAAACGCGTTCGTTTTCCGCACGCTTTTTAAGTAACGGATGAGCGGTATCTGTCATGATCAAACTTTGGTTTACGATCCACCATGTTGGTGCAATTCCTGCTCTCCTCAGATCAGCAGCCAGACGTTCAGCCTCAATTGGATTCATCTCCTATTTAAAGGTTCAATGCCTTTTCTTCCGCTACAAATTTTTGGATGCGCTTACCAATGCCATCACGAACACGTTGAAATACTGCCCATTTTTCTTCATCCGTTCCCTCAGCCTTTGCCGGATCATCAAATCCCCAATGTTCTCTTCTCACATGCGGCGGTGTCATCGGACAGCGATCTTTTGCATCACCACAAAGCGTCACCACTAGATAAGCACGATTTAAAAGATCCGAATTAATAAGCTTTGACGTTTGTGTAGCTATATCAATACCGACTTCTTGCATCGCTTTCACCGCATTCGGATTTAATCCATGGGCCTCAATACCGGCCGAACGCACATCATAATCTGCTCCTAGATATTTTTTCCCGAACCCTTCAGCCATCTGGCTTCTGCAGGAGTTTCCCGTGCAAAGAAAGTAAATCAATTTTTTTGTCATGTTTGCATTCCCTTCCTTTTCTTGTTCTGTACATCCCATTCTTCAGACATACTATAAGATCACTCAGATGCGCAACACTGCGGATTTCTGCATGTTTCGATCTTTTGATCCGGAAGAGCATCAATGATTACAGACACATAGTGAGGAATCTCCTCATTTAAGCTGTAATACACCCAGGTCCCCTGTTTCCGTTCCCGAATAAGTCCTGCAAGGCGAAGTTTTTTAAGATGCTGGCTCATTGCCGGCTGAGAAACAGTTAATAAGTCAACTAATTCACAGACACATAATTCCTGATGGTTCAAAAGAGATAGGATCGTTAACCGTGTTCGATCACCAAGCAGCTTGAGTGTCGAAGAGATCGTTGTGACATCGCTAATCTCAAAGGACATATATTTACCTCCGTTTATATTCTCGTTCACTTATATTATTATACACTTATATTAATCGAATCAAGTCTTCATAATCGTTCCTTCCTTATAAAAAAACGAGCGGAAAAAATCCCACTCGTTTTTCGGCTAACTTTCACGCATGTAGCCTATTTTTTTATTTTTCATTGATGGGTGTATTATTGATCCGTGTCTTTCACTGCATGGCGTATTTCTTTTTGATTTAGGCGCAAAATTTCAGGATCATAGAGCATTAATGGGATGGGCTCTTCAACAACTTCACTGAATTTCAAACCGTACCAAATTGCAGGAGAAGTTGTGATGTTTTGCAGAAAAATACGTCCACCGATCAGTAAACGATCCCAGCGACTCATCTTTGGGTCGGTCGCTAAATCCATCAACTGCTCCATTGTGATGACGAATTTAAAATCACCGACGCGTCTATTTTTAAGCGTTGTATATTTAGGATATTGTGAATCTATGACCTTTTGATCAATAAGATCATTCACGATCTGCCGGACATAAACATTCACATGTTGTGCATTTTTAAAACCGAGATAGAGCTGTACATTGATGATATTACGTGTACCCAGCATATCTACCGTATATTGGCTTTCATATGGAGCATCGGTTTCATTGACCGTTACAAACCAATACACTTTCGCCCGTTTCGGTCGCTTGTCTAGAATTGAATACAGGACTTTCCTTTTAATACTGTAATGGGGTCCGACTTTGGTCATATAGACGAGGTTCGTTGCGTAAAGGAGCTCTGTACTATCGTTGCTGAGTTGAATTAACTGTTTCCTATAGTCCATCAAAGAAACATATTCACTCGTTCGTTCATAGTTCTCACGCAGCTTATTACCGAAGTACCAAACGACCATAACAAAAAGGATTACGAGGGTAATGAAAAGCGTTAAATAGCCTCCATGAGCAAACTTGACGAGACTCGCCGTCAGGAAGAGCACTTCAATGATGCCAAAAAACAGAACCATCCCAAGAGCAGCCCATTGATTAATCTTATCTTTGATAAATTCAAATAACAGTAGCGTCGTCATCAGCATCGTTATGGTGATGGCCAATCCATAAGCCGCTTCCATGTGCTGTGAGGTTTGAAACAACCAAACAATACCCAAGGTTATGATGCACAAAAACCAATTTACGGTGGGGATATACATTTGATTCCGAATATTGCTCGGGCGTTTAATCAACATTCGAGGCAGAAATTTTAAACCAATCGCTTCATTCACCAATGTATAACTGCCGGTGATCAACGCTTGGGAAGCAATAATCGCTGCTAAAGTAGCAATGACAATCGCAAATAATCTTATTTGTTCCGGTAGCATCTCATAAAAAGGATTGACATTTAAAAGGTTACGATAAGCAGCATCCTGGTAATGGCCGATCACCCATGCACCCTGACCTAAATAACTGAGTGTCAGCATAAGATACACAAAAGGCCAGCTTCCATAAATATTTTTCCTTCCGACGTGACCCATGTCCGAGTAAAGTGCTTCTGCTCCGGTAGTTGCTAGAAATACGCTCCCCAGAATAAACAGTCCCGCTTTATTAACCGGACTAAATAAAAATTGAATGGCATAGTAAGGAGAAAATGCTTTTAAAATTTCCAAATGTGTTAACATACTCATAAAACCTGTAACGCCGATAAAAATGAACCATAGAAGCATGATTGGCCCAAATGAACGTCCAATAATAGCTGTTCCAAAATGTTGAATCAAGAAAACCCCTAATAAAATCGCTGTCACAACAAGAACGACAACGAGTTGATTGTTGCTGAATTCAATCGGGCCAAGATGTTGCCCTTTTAGGCCTTCAATCGCTGAGGTTACAGACACCGCTGGCGTTAACGTTCCATCTGCTAAAAGCGCAGCGCCACCTATGAGTGCAGGAAAGATCAACCAGCGGGCGCGATTGCGAATTAATGCATACAAAGCAAAAATGCCGCCTTCATGATTGTTATCTGCACGCATCGCGATGAATACATATTTTACGGTTGTAATGATCATCAACGTCCAAAAGATTAACGACGCGGAACCAATAATATATTCAGGAATCGTATCCTGCATTTTTCCAGCATCAGATATAATTGCATTCATTACGTATAGCGGTGAAGTACCAATATCGCCATAGACAATACCCAAAGTAACCAACATGCCGCCAAGCGACAAGCGTTGGTTCGTTTTATTATCCATAATCTTTACTGAACTCCTCTTTGAAAATTTTAGTCTTTCAATCTCGTTAAATGAACAGCTGATGACTGACCTATTTAGAACATAATAAGAGCGGTTTGAATCTTTTTATATTTTTGGGATACGGTTGATTCTAGTACATGAACGTTAAGATTATTACTTAGGTAAAGTCCTTAATTAGGGTGAATACCTATCAACGAAAAATCTAGACAGCAAAAAGACCACAGAGGATCCACCTTGTGGTCGAATTATTTTTCGATCATTCGTTCACGTCCTCTCTCCTAACGCTTACGAGGTTAGCTGTCGGATTCGGACCATGAGAGTAGCCCGTCCCTAAGTCAAAGGATTCACCCCAAGTGATGCTGGTCATCACAGTATTGGTTCCCCCGCTCCTTACGAATTCAGCGAATAAAGAATCATTCAATTTTGAAGCAATTATACGCTTGGATTTCCCCTCTGTAAAGAGAATAGATGAACTCTAGATGTTCTTTTAAGAGGCTTTAATCCTGATCTTGGTTTGTACTAGAGTTTGGCTAACATTTCTTAAACACTTCATGGTCCTATGTTTCTATTTTCGCCAAAAAGTTGAACAGTCCGCCTTATCCGAGATAGTAAACGTAATTATTTTCTCAAGTAATTCGTAATTTACCGGCTCAGCCCACGGAATCCGAAACAATCCTTTGGTAGCACTATAACCCGCTTGTGCAATGTCCTCGGCAAAGTGCATTATCCCTACTTCTTCAGGTGAAACGCTCAAATGATGCTTCGCTGTGGAAAAGCCAACGATAAATGTGCCATGATCGGTAAACATAGGTTGATTCCACTTGATTTGCGGGTCCAAATTTGGAAATTTATGCGCAACCCACACCAAAATTTCTTCCGTTCGTTTGCGCCGGTCGGGGTTATCAATACGCGCCAAAAAGTCTGCAAAAACATCCATGGTAGTCCCTCCTAAAGAATGAATGATTTGATTAAGAGCTACTCCTCAAACCTAGTTAATGACACTATGATTTCGAACATGATCCATTCATTCTATTAATTATAGCGTATTTTGGAGATGTCTATCCTAACAATAGGGCTGAAA
>NZ_JAMXWN010000005.1 GCF_024125425.1 Sporolactobacillus kofuensis | reverse complement strand
TTTGGCTGTTCCCACCAGACCGTACTGAACGAACTGCGTCGGGGGACAACCACCCAGATCGGCGCCAATCATCAACGCTTTCAGGCTTACTTTCCAGAAACCGGGCAGGCCGTCTATGAACGCAACCGAAGTCATTACGGGCGCCGATTCAAACTGGCGGCTGCTTCGAATTTCATCGCCTATGCCGAGAAGAAGATCCTGTCACAAGACAAATGGTCTCCAGATGCGGTCTGTGGCGCAGCCGAAAAGGATCCGAAGTGGAAAAGGAAGAACAGAGTTTGTACCCGGACCCTGTATCACTACATTGATCTTGGCCTTCTGAAGGTGAAGAACCTGGATCTACCCAACAAGCTCCGTTACCGTTCCAAAAAATCCGGACATCGCCCCAACATCAAGCATCTGTGAGACAGTATTGACAACCGGCCTGCAGCGGTTCAGAAGCGAAAGCAGTTCGGGCACTGGGAGATTGATACCTCGGTCGGTAAAAAATCCGGTGAGGACGATGTGCTCCTGACCCTGGTGGAACGCAAGACCCGTGACACGATCTCCCAAAAGATTGACGGCAAAGATCCAGATTCAGTAGACTATGCCATCAAGCGGTTGATCGATCAATTTGGTTCGTTGTTCGGTCGCGTATTCAAAACGATCACGGCCGACAATGGCAGCGAATTTTCAGGCTTGGTGAACAGCCTGAAAGAACAGAACACGCACGTCTATTACACGCATCCGTATGCCGCCTGGGAACGTCCGACGAATGAGCGCAACAACGGGATGATCCGTCGATTCATTCCGAAAGGCCGGCCGATTGAAAATTACTCTCGGACGTTCATTCACCAAATGATTCAAGCCATTGACCATCTCCCTAGGAAAATCCTAAACTACCGGACCCCTGCTGAAGTGTTCAAAATGGAATTACAGAAACTGGCGCAGTGAGTTGCCGTTTGTTCCTGCCGCCTAGGCGGTAGGAACAAACCCAGTGGTATCGCTGGATGTCCAGATGGCTAATTTATTATTGCAATCTAGCAAAATGAATAATTAACTATGTCTTTACGATAAGGAAATGGCGTTTTTATGTCAGAGATTGGGCAACTTGTGATTGCAGAGAAGGCGTAATCTATTTATGAGGCCGGAAGAAATCATGGGCAATTTAAAATCTAACAAGCAGGAAGAGTGGTATTTATGGACGAACGGGTACTGACATGAATGCCGCAAATTGAATTCGAGGTTGCTGAACCATCTGATAATTTTGGTGCCCAGACAATCAGCCTATTTTCACACCGACTCCTTTACTGGCTGGTAATCAATTTATATTCTCTATGGCGCACACAGTGTAAAGGAATTGAATTAAGATAACAGAAATGAGAGCCTTTGTTCTGGGACAAAGAGGAATCAGCCGTATCAGAACAATTCAATAGAATCTCAACCATGATTATTTAGCATATACAGGCTTTCAATTTTGTGGTGGACTTTATAACTAGACAACCGAACACCGCATGATTTATGCTTTTCAAGCTGTAGAGAGTTTGATCAACATCATGCCAATTTCTTTGGGAATTAGCATGACAACCAGCTTCGCATTTACTTCAGGAACTATTCAAGAGCATATATTTAATGGTGTTGCTATAGGCCTTGCAGCCAGAGGTCTATTTGATGTGAAAAAACACCTGCAAAAAAACAAAACCTGATATAAAATGATCAGGTTTTGTTTTTTTATTGCTATTAATTTTGCTTTGAAAAATGTAAATAGTTGAATTCACTCTGTCAAATGTATATTTTACTAAAAGATCATCATTAATTTCCCTGGCTCGTGTAATGATACAATTTATCGTATTCCTTATACATTTCAAGAGCAATTTGCTGGTTTTGATGTCCTATCCGTACTCTTGGAACGACAACGGATATCGCAACTTGAGGATTATCATACGGCGCATAGGAAACTAAAGTTTCATTGTAAAGACCTAAGTCATTTTCATCAATCTGTGCTGTACCAGTTTTGGCCGCTACTTTATATTTTTGTCCACTGGTATAGAAAACACTACCGGTTCCGTTTGCCCCATGAGTAACCAGATACAATCCATGCTGTACTCTCGCCAAATCATGCTTATTATTGTTTATTGTATTCAATACCTTAGGCTCAAAAGAATACACTGTCGCGCCAAGTTTATTTGGATCCGATCCTGTTGCATGGACGGATTCAAGGAGATGCGGCTGCATTCTGTATCCTCCGTTTGCAATGGTTGAAATATATTGAACCATTTCAAGCGGTGTGTAAGTGTCAAACTGACCAATCGCAAACTGGTGGATCAAACCAGACTCAGCAGGCATTCCACCGTTATATCCCGTTCCTTCGGTAGGAAGATCGATACCTGTCTTGACGCCAAGTCCAAATTGGCTATAGCCGTTTCTTAAGTGATTTATTGCATTAATAAATCTCTGATTCGTAACGTAAGGAGTCGTTGCTATATATTTTCCTCCTGCTGGAGTTAAGATGACGCCGGCCATATTAGAAACAATTTTCGCCATAAACACGTTTGAAGAAAATTGAAGAGCCGTCTCCGGGGTTAATTCACCCAATCCGCCTTGTTCCCATGACTTAAACAGTTTTTTTGTACCTTTGTAATTAATTTCCATATCTCTAAAGTGTTGAGGAACTGCATGATATTGAAAGCCGATTAATTCTGTCGCGCCTTTAACTGCCGAACCCATTTCAAATTGTGAGGTAATGGCATCGCTTGATACATCCTGAAACTTGCCATTGACATACTTCTCACCGCCGATGGCTAGAATCGCACCCGTTTTTGGATTCATCATCACTGCATAGGCGCTGTTATTTTGACCATTTCCTGGCATTGCTCTTGCGGATAAAATATTAGATTTAAGCACCTGATCCAATTTGTTCTGCAACCGAACATCAATCGTCAGCTGCAGATCATCTCCTCGTTCACCCTCTTTTACCGTTGGATTACCCACGGGGAGGCCTTTCTTCGTTTCATAAGTCAAAGTCATCGGTACACCGCGCAAATAAGATTCATACTGATCTTCGAGATAGCTGATACCAACATCGGTGTTTCGGCTATAACCTTGCGCTAAATACGTATTAATCTTATCTTCTGGAATAGGTCCCATTTTTCCAACATAGAAAGGTTTATTCTTGATATAAGTTCGTGATGAAACGTCTGCAGTTTGAATGGCACCACCAAAATCACTCAGATGATCCACGACATTAATATATTCCTTATCATCGACATGCAAGCCTCGCTTAATGATATAGGGACTTAGATTCGATGCTTGATTGAATTCATGTTGAATAGCCATGATCTGAATGTCTTTTGCGGAATAGCCTTTCAGTGCGGACTTAGGGACTCTGGATAAGAGTAACTGATATGCTTTATTTTGTGATTTTGCATATTCTTTCTGTTCCGCTGGCGAAAGATATTTATTATAAGCTTGACTCAATTTATCGAATTTCGTCAAAATATAATATTCTCTCTTATCGCGATTTGAAATCTTATCAATTGTTTTATTATCTACTGTAATATAGTTTGATAATTTCTGTGCGAGTCGGATGCTCTTTTGCGCACTGATTCCGGCATTTCGAATATAAACAATAGCCAGCTCTGCTTTGTTGTCCGCAAGCGTGACACCATTTGTATCGACTATTTTCCCACGTGCGGATTCAATTCGCGCGGATTGATAATGATCTGCATTCACCGCATTTTTATAGTGTTCTCCATTGACAATTTGGACATAACCAAGCCTTAAAATCAAGCCGGCAAATGCCAAAAAAACAACGAGAAATAAAATATTGAGCCTCAGTGGCAGATTATTCTTTTTCCCTTTGTTAACCGTTTCTTTTGCCACTATTTCCCCTCCCAGGCTGAAAAGCACCTTCTACTTTTTGGCCAAATGATTCATCACATCTGAATAAATTAATCTACCTATATATATTCGCAAATATTTATGGTTTCTGAGATAATCGATCAATCTTTATTGTAAGAATACAGGACACTTTTTGTTGAAATCTAATCTTTATTTTACGTTCACTCATTTCTTCTGTCAAAAACATATGTCAAGCATTTCTGGGTATGGGGCTTCGGTGCTCGCTTGCCGCAAGCGATCCGTGAGCCTCCTTATACATGCGGTTAATCTGCGGGGTCTCACTTGGCTCGCGATCATCAGAACGATTTCGCAGGCGTCTCGCACCACAAACCCTTTCCTCCGAGAAACATTTTACACAGACTCTATGAATCATAAATACCTAGAAAAAATAAAAACACCCGGAAATGCTGTCAATGAGCGATTTCCGAGTGTTTGTAAGGTAATACTTATGTATAACCAACGGAGGAAGAGGGATTCGAACCCCCGCGAGCCGTGAAGCCCCTGTCGGTTTTCAAGACCGATCCCTTCAGCCAAACTTGGGTATTCCTCCATATTAAGTGGTGGACCCTGTAGGACTCGAACCTACAACCGGACGGTTATGAGCCGTCAGCTCTAACCAATTGAGCTAAGGGTCCACGGGCGGTTAATGGGGATCGAACCCACGCATGCCGGAACCACAATCCGGTGTGTTAACCACTTCACCATAACCGCCATGGGTAGTGATGTAAATAAGAAAAAAAATAGCGGCGGGGGGGATCGAACCCTCGACCTCACGGGTATGAACCGTACGCTCTAGCCAGCTGAGCTACACCGCCATGGCTCCACAGGTAGGATTCGAACCTACGACCGATCGGTTAACAGCCGATTGCTCTACCACTGAGCTACTGTGGAATAAATTCAGAACATGAATTAATTTATCATAAGCACCAGAGCTTGTCAACATAATTTTTTTAAGCTTCAAAGCTTTAATGCCTGTCTCAACGACAAGAAATAATATACCATATCTGGTTGTTAATGACAATACTTTTTTTTAGAATCATTTAGTTTTTATTTTATTCAGCTTCCTCATTCAATTGGGTAACGAAGATCTTAGTCCCATCAACCGAGATCACTTTTACATGAGTATCCTTTTCTAGATAAAGGCCATCTGTGAGCGCGCTATAATTCTTGCCTTCAATCTTCACTGTTCCGACCGGATGAAATGGTGTCACGGTTCTCCCAGATTTTCCTATGAGTTCATGATAATCACTATTCATTGAGTTATATCCTTTTTCATCAGATAACCGATCATGCAGCATTAGCTTATCAAGATAATCCCTGGTCGGCAATATCTTTCTGAAAAATAACGAAAAACAAGAACCAATGACAAACGCTATGCCAACCAGCATACCGTAGAGCAGAGATGGTGTCGGCAATGCACACCCAAGAATCATAAGAACAAAACCAAAGACGCCAATGATTCCTGTAGTAAAGAGTTTACCGTCAACAATGATGAGGAGCAAACCGCCTACAAGTAAAAAGAATATCCAGGGTGATGCTTGATCCGTTAAAAAGTGTAAGAAATAATAAATGAACAATCCGCTTCCCGTTAAGGCAAGCAGTCCTCTTGCTTTCACAAGTAGTTCCGCAAACAGAAAGCAAGACGCGAGCAAAATGACAAAAAATCCACCGGCAGGGTAAGATAATAGTTCCATGATGTTCCTCCTCCACATCCCTTAAATACCTTATCTATCTATATATGCTTCATTTTTTCTTTGAGCTACTCTTCGGCTATTCGAAACCTATTCTTATAGATAATTAAAACATACACATGCCGGTAGGAAAAGTTTCTTTTATAAATTGTATTTTTTATTAGAAAAATAGGCATATTATGAGTTACTCCTGCATATAGATGAAAATAAGGCGATCTTTGATCAGAATAATAGGCTCTTGATTGGAGAAGATGGCATGAAGAAGCGATTTTTTACCATTATTTTCATCCTGGCATGTTGGACAAGCTACGTGGATCTCACTTCCGGATCTTTGCCAACCGGACAAGCTGCACAAACCACAGCGCAAATTTCAGAAAAAGCTACAGTAGCTTATCAACGGATCACTGTGTCCCCAGGAGATACGCTCCTTTCCATTACAGAACGAATCAATGAATCTGAACCCTCTATAGAAGAAATACTGAAAGATTTTGCGGTACTAAACCCTTCAGTGAATCCGAATCACCTGCAAATTGGTAAAACTTATGCGTTTCCAAGCTACAGTAAGGCTAACAACACTGGATCTACATCTGCCACCCCATGATCTTAATAGGTCTTTGGACTATGTAAAGTCTTTCATAGAAGTATTTATTCAGGCAGTGCTAGTGAATTCATGATATACTGACTTTAGCTGAAAGAGTCACAAATCATTCACTTATGAATAAAGGAGCGAATCGCTCGTGTCTGAAATTACACACCGCACGAAAACGAGAAAAGTTAAAGTTGGCAACCTGACGATTGGCGGGTCCAACGAAGTCATCATACAAAGCATGACCACTACAAAAACACGGGATGTCGCAGCCACTGTTGCACAAATCAAGCGACTTGAAGAAGCAGGATGCCAAATGGTTCGGGTTGCTTGCCCAACCATGGAAGATGCACTCGCGATCCCGGAAATTAAACGACAAATTACTATTCCGCTCGTTGTTGATATTCATTTTAATTATAAATTAGCTTTGAAAGCCATTGAAGGCGGCGCCGATAAAATTCGTATCAACCCAGGAAATATCGGTAAGCAAGAAAATGTAGAAGCTGTTGTCCGCGCTGCGAAAGAAAAGCATATTCCAATTCGTATCGGTGTCAATGCCGGATCCTTGGAAAAACATATTCTTGATAAATACGGTTATCCGACCGCTGACGGTATGGTTGAAAGTGCGTTGCATCATATTAAAATTCTTGAAGATCTCGATTTTCACGATATTATCGTTTCCCTCAAAGCCTCCAATATTAAGCTAGCTACAGAAGCTTATGAAAAAGCAGCGCGAACATTCGACTATCCCCTGCATTTAGGGATCACCGAATCAGGCACGGTCTTTTCCGGAAGTATCAAGAGTGCAGCTGGGCTGGGCATACTACTTAATGAAGGTATTGGGAATACAATCCGAATTTCACTATCTGCAGATCCTGTTGAAGAAGTCAAGGTTTGCCGTGAATTGTTGAAAACATTTGGTCTGACAAATGCAGCGACTCTTATTTCTTGCCCGACCTGTGGCCGAATCCAAATTGATTTGATTAAGATTGCTAATCAGGTTGAAGAGTACATTTCAAAGATTAATGCACCGATAAAGGTTTCCGTCCTTGGTTGTGCCGTAAATGGTCCTGGAGAAGCTCGGGAAGCAGATATCGGTATTGCCGGAGGCCGCGGTGAAGGTCTTCTCTTCCGTCATGGTGAAGTGATTCGTAAAGTGCCGGAAGATCGCATGGTTGAAGAATTGAAAATTGAGATCGACAAGATTGCCGCAGAATACTTTGAAAAAAAGAAAGCGGAACAAGATACAGTAAATAGTTAACCAAAACTGCAACGATAACAATGTAATACAAAAAGCAAGCCTCATTTTTTTGAGGCTTGCTTTTTGGTGTTCAATATCTTTAAGCCCTATACGGTCCCCTCAATTTCCAAATTTGGTTCAGCATGACCATGAATTCAAAAATCGTAAGAATGGTCAGCAAGACAAACCCTTGAATCAGATAGGGATTTATTGCGTGCTGAATGGTTGGACTCGTCAAAAGTTGATATTTCCACTTAATAAAGAATGCAAAACTCACGATTAAAAGTAGGAAAATAAAAACATAAACAAAAAACTTTGAGCGTGTCTGTCCCGTTTCCGCTCGGTACTGATTTTCCCAACCATCCTGTTTATTTATCTTGATTTTTGATATCCACACATTCAAATGAATGGCAATTGTAATCCACAAATAGATTTCAGGACTGATTAAAAACGTTGCTAACACGACGTCGATAAACCGACTATTTGGTGTTTTTATTGTGAGAATTAAATTCAATAGGGATGCAGCGATGACCGGTGTAATCCAGATCCAATTCCAATAAAACTGATCAGTAATTAATGCGGTTCCTACTAACGAAACGAACATCAGACGTATAATCAGATTAATAAATAACCCTGCTTCCTGTATCCAAAGCCGCCGAGAGTATTTGGTTTTCAAACCATCTTGGAGCATGTAATCTGTCGTACCGGATACCCATTTATTGCGTTGGCTTGAATAAGTATGCAGTGTTTTCATACTATCTACATAACAACGGGCACTCTTACTAATCATACAAATCCACCCACATGCCCGAATATATTGCGTCAGCAATAAGTCTTCAGTATCGGACTTATCATCATAAAGACCATTTAACTTATAATGATCCCGCACCTCTTTTGCTGCTTCCGGGCGAAAAATACTGCACTGTCCCCCGGCAATCTCAGCAAAGTAATTGCAATATTTTTGTTTCATCGTCCATTGGGCGAATTCACGATTTTGCTGTGCCACCCACCAGCGATTGATCGCATTTCCGAACTTTCCATTCCGAATCATTCGTTCCCGATCAGGATTATTGCGTAATACCTTCCGCTCGCTCTCAGGCATCAAGCAAATATAATTTGCCGATACTGCGCCTATCTTATGATTATGGCTGAGTTCTGACCAAAGTGTTCGAATGCATTCCTTATCAAGATAAACATCAGCATCAATTCCGACGAAAGCAACAATACTCTTCTCATATTCCTTCTGTTGTGTGCCAACCTCTTTGTTATCCGGTTCGTTTGGATTTCCCCAAAAGAGTTGGTAGAGCTGATTTAAAGCGCCAACCTTCCTTTGCTTATTATGGACCGTGTGCAACAGATAAAGTGACAACTGGTACTGTGCATTACAAGCTTTGATTACTTTTTCGGTATTGTCCGTGCACTTATCGAGCGCAATAAAAATATCCAATTCTAAACCTTTGGGCAACGACTGTTCCGCTAAACTCTTGAGAACATCTGAGATGGAGTCCTCTTCGTTGTGTGCAGGAAGCATCACGACGATTCTTGGTGCAAAGGTGCCCGAGGTAAAGATGCGGTTATTTACAGCGTCATCGTAAGTGACCACATGCGTTTGATCCATATTTTGCGTCCCTTCCATATCATGTGTACAACCATTTCAAAAGAACTATATGATCAGGTGTTCACATGTATGACATAAAAAAGGTTCGTTTGGAGGGTTTCTTTAGTCTATTGGATGGATCCACCACAAATATGAGTCAGGTTGTGGTGGTCACAAACGCCTGGGCGCCTCCTCAGAGGGACCTGCATGGTCTTCTCTTCTGGCTCACAATTAAGTCACTCCAATAGAAATCCGTGCGTACTACCAAACGAAGAGGGTGTCTCACAGTCACTAAACTGTGAGACACCCTCTTCTTCGATCATCAAGGATGGTAGTCAAAAAATTATTCGGTGATCCATTCTGTAATTTCAGCAACGGATTTACGTTCAGGCACTTTTGGGGTTGTATCCGGATCAGGATAACCCACATAGACAAATCCTAATACTTCTCCATTTTCTGAGACACCGAATTGTTTTTTTGCTTCTTCAGAATATGCTGCGCCACCGGAACGCCACATTGAGCCAAGTCCCAATGCGTGTGCTGCCAACATCATATTTTCTACACCACAAGCAGTTGCCTCAACATCTTCGATCTTAACCGCACGAGGATTGTCGCTCGGTTCCATCGTTACAACAATTACAACCGGTGCACGCTTTGCACTGTTCAATCCTTTTTCATAAGCTGCATCAAGAGTCGCTTGGTCAGCATTTTCCAAGTTCTTCTGATTGACTTTTCCATACACTTCTCCAAGTTTGTTTCTGCCCTCGCCAGTCAGAACTATAAAATGCCATGGTTCTGTATTCATATGATTCGGCGCACGTCTTGCAGCATCCAAAATTTGTTCAATTAATTCTTTTGGTGGTTCCTGTTCTGTAACTTTACGCACTGAACGTCGTGTGTTTATCGCTTCAATTGTCTCCATAGCACTCATTCCTTTATAAATAAGTTCATAATTCTTCAGTTTTAGTGTAACATGTGTCACAGCCAATCCTCTAGAAATATGCTCGAAACATCGTCATAGCGACAACAGTACAGATAATTTTTTTTGCTCCTATTCCCGTAGGCGTTACGATATACGCGTTCAGTTACACAACTTTATTTTAACAAAACAAGGAAACCTTCACCAAAGCAAAGGTTCCCTTGTTTACTTAATAAAAAAGTGGCGAGAACAGCTGGATCAACACAGCAATACAACCAATACCGATTGCCCAGCCTCCCAAAGCACGTGCGCCTTGCCTAAGGGCAATGTAACCGATGATAATACCGGCAATACCTAAGACGATTGGCATAAAGAACAAGGCAATAATTGAGACAATTAATGCACACCAGCCAATCCCCTTACCGCCCTCAGCTACTCGTCGATGATCGGTATCCAGTCGATCCCCATCTCTTCGCGATCGTCCCGCTTCCGGATCATATTGATCAGCAGTCAGTTCGTTCGCATACTCCTCATTATTATAAGCACTTCGCTTATCGTATAATGAGTCTTCTTTGTGATAATGATCCTTATCAGCCACAACGACCCCTCACTTTCATTTTAGGATCGATTATAGTTTGACTCATAAAGGGAGTTTTCACAGATGTACTTTATGGAAATTACGGAGAGACAAACGGTAGGAAGAAGCTCACCGTTGTACCTTGATGTGGGATGCTGCTCACGCAGAAGGTTCCTCGATGTTCCGCGATGATCTTCTTACATAATGATAGTCCAATTCCGGTTCCTTTTGACTTCGTCGTAAATAACGGTTGACCAAGATTATTCAATACATCCGTGTCCATTCCGGGGCCATTATCACTAAGAGAAAAACGGTACCCTTTATCCTCAACACTTCCGCGAAAAAAAATCTTTTTTTCAAATACTTGCCCCTCAAATGATTCGAGTGCATTACGCAGTAAATTAATCATCACTTGTTTCATCTTATTAACATCGATTTTGCAATAGTTCTCAGAATACGTCACATCATAATCAAAATTAACTTTATTAACCATACATTCAGCAGAAAGCAACGAAATAATCGACTTACAGAGCGCGTCGGGATTCATTTCTTTGTAATTGCATTTACGAAATGACATTGTCAAATAATTTTCTAATATAGTGTACATTCTGTCAATTTCAGATAAAATAACCGGTTGATACTTTTCATATTCCTTTGTGTACTCACTTAATTGTAAAAAACCCTTAATGATCGTCAGTGGATTCCTCAACTCATGTGCAAATTCAGCAGAAAGACGCGTCATCATTTGTGTACGATAACCCACCAAATTTATCTTTCCATCCTTAGAGAACCCATTATATAAAGTACCAAGATCATGATTACTGACTTTATCTTGCAACAAAGCAGTGACAATATCATTGCTCTCTGAGAGCGTTTTTAGATAAGTTTTCGCTTCCATTGCAACATGGTCTGAAAAGAAATTCAAAAAATGTGTACCAAATTGATTCACCAATGCTTGTCCATTTTTGTTGCACTCCAATACTCTTCCATCAGGAGTGAGGCAGAAACGCATTTCCAAAGATAACTGTTCTTCGAATTGATCTTTTTCAGTAACAGAAAGAAACGAATCATGGTAAATAATGGTTATCACTCCCCCTGCAATAGTAACATTTCCCTAATCAACATTCCCCAAAAAGATGAAACCTTTGTGTTCAGACACATAGCACTAGTCAAACCGCTCAATTAAGTATCTTTATTTGTGTTTTGGAATATTAATTCTGAATGACACTTCGCAGTTTGCGATGAACCTCTGTCGATCATTTGGAACACATTTTTTCTATTTATTGTTCTTATTGACATTAATTATACTGTAAACCCGGATCGAGTGACAATTTTTATTGGAAATTATTGTTAGACACTTTTCGACTTATTTCTGAACAATCTGTTTTTAATTATTCTTCATCTTTATCCAAAATTGATCATAGAGTATAGGTGTATTGATTAATGAATGAACAGGAGCGAATGATGTGAATCCATTTATTGAGCAAATGGTGATCCAAAAAATGAATCAATTAACACCTGATGAGCTGCTCCACTACGCAGTCCAATATGGTATACCGATCACTGAGGAACAAGCGAGTCAGGTCACCAAACGTATTCACAATAAGCAAATCAATCCATTCAAGCCTGAAGGACAGAAGCAACTCCGGAAAATACTTGACGAAGTAATCGATCCTGAACTTGCCGAAAGCCTTGAGAAGCAATTTGAACAACTCGCCAAACGTTTGTAGGCATCATTCTTTAGATTTAGAGATAAACGGGACATAGCTCGCCAAGTACTGATTTTTGATTTGATTTTACTTTAATTGCTCGCATGCCACGGGCGATCCGTGAGCCTCCTCAATCTAACTGCTGTCCGCGGGATCTCTCTTTGCCAGCATCCTCTGGTGCGGTTCCGTAAGCGTCTCGCATCGTCGCTGCTTTATTAAGCAAAAACCTTATATTTTCTTTTTTTAAAAAAACGCATTCCGACCTTGGATGATAATCCAATACCGGAATGCGTGATCAGCATTATTATTAAACGCACCTGCTCAGGATTGTTCCTCAATACTCTGCAAAAGATGATCGTTAAATTTTTGACTTTTGAACATCTCAATTTCATATTTATACGGTGGCTTTTTATTTTTTTTATCCGTTCCCACATAAGGTGTTTCAAGAATTTTCGGCAAGTCCTCCAACTGAGGATGATGCACAATCGCATTCAATGCATCAAAACCAATGGATCCAAGACCGATATTCTCGTGACGGTCCTTTCTTGCACCTTGAACGTTCTTACTGTCATTAATATGGAGGACTTGAATCCTTTCAACCCCAATGACATGATCAAATTCATTAAGCACACCATCAAAATCATCCTTAACTGAATAACCCGCATCATTCGTGTGACAAGTATCAAAGCAGATCGAAATTTTGTCATCAAGATGAACCCCATCGATAATTTTTGCGAGATGCTCAAATTGATAGCCACATTCGCTTCCTTTTCCCGCCATAGTCTCGAGTGCGATTTGAACCTTATCTCTGGGTTCAAGTACTTCATTCAATCCTTCAATGATCTTCTTTATGCCTGCATCGACCCCAGCACCGACATGTGCTCCGGGATGCAGGACAATTTGCTTTGCGCCAATTGCCTCAGCGCGATCAATCTCCTTGCGAAGAAAAGCAACACCTAGGGCAAATGTTTCTGGTTTCACAGTATTCGCTATATTTATGATATAAGGCGCGTGAACGACCACTTCTTCAATCCCATTTGCACTCATATGCGCACGGCCCGCATCAATATTTAACTTTTCAATAGGTTTTCGGACGGTATTCTGTGGTGCGCCCGTATAAACCATCATTACATTTTCTCCAAATGACACGGCTTCTTCGCTAGAGCCAAGAAGCATTTTTGTTCCTGACATATGGACATGCGATCCAATTTTCAGCACTGACATTCCCTCCTCTGTACTTAGTTATTTTAACATATTTATTGGGGATCACCTTATTTTCATTAACTCCGCTCTTGTCACTGAAACGTTCATGATGCATAAACTGATTATCAGCGAGTGGCCCAATTTCTACACATCACTTCATTCAATAGTCTTCAACGAATTCGAATAAAGTAAAAAGAAAGGAATGAATCATGATGCCTGCTTTTGATAATGGACCTCAACAACCATTTTTTTGGAATCGGCCATCACAAATGACACAAGCACCCATCCAGCCGAACCGTGGTTTTCCGCCTATTTTTCCATCAATGGGCCCACCACAGCCGCCTGCTCCGGCAGCTCCAACGCCTGGACTTGGTGGATTAAGTGGACTGATTTCATCCTTTCTTTCACCAGGATCGGCAGGAACATCAGGATTCGGAGGCAGCAACCTTTTTTCGATGATCGGAAATGCACAAAAAGCGATTCAGACTGCTCAAACTGTTCTCCCAATGATTCAACAGTTTGGACCAATGATTAAAAATGCGCCTGCACTACTGAGTGTCCTAAAAACTATGCAGAGCGATCCAGTAACAGAGGATACAGCTCAAGATGAGAAAAAAGTGGAGAGCGATTTGACCAAGGGTGATGAAGCGATCAAAGCGCCGATAAATTCTGCAGCATCGCCTGACGGTGAGCATGCAACTAAAACGCCAAAGCCTAAGAGCCAATCGACAGCGCAGTTCACGAATTTATTATCTAGTGAGCAAATACCAACAAAGCCCTCATTACCACGAATGTATATTTAGTACAGCACAGATTCATTGTGTTCATGACATCGCTCATTTATAATGACTTAAGAAGTACTCAATGCAGATTTTCAGAACGGGGAGATTATATGAAAGTAATTAAAGTCTCACCGCGAGGCTATTGCTATGGTGTCGTCGATGCCCTTGTCATCGCCAGACAAGCTGCCATGAATCCAGACTTGCCAAGACCCATCTATATCTTGGGGATGATTGTTCATAATCACCATGTCACGGAAGCGCTAAAAGAAGATGGCGTCATCACGCTTGATATTCGCGGAAAAAAAAGAATTGATCTTCTTCAGGAAATTGATCACGGCACAGTGATTTTCACCGCACATGGTGTCTCACCTGAAGTTCGAAGAATAGCGAAAGAAAAAGGACTTACAGCAATTGATGCAACTTGTCCGGATGTAACGAAAACCCATAATTTGATTGAAGAAAAGAAAAAAGATGGTTATCATGTCATTTATATCGGAAAAAAAGGCCATCCGGAACCCGAAGGCGCAATTGGCGTTGCTCCCGACATTGTCCATCTCGTTGAAACGGTCGAAGATGTTGATCAACTTCAAATAAAGACGGACAAGATCATCATTACCAATCAAACAACCATGAGTCAATGGGATGTTATCGATATTATGAATTATATTAAAACGAAGTATCCCAAAGCAGAAAATTGTAATGAAATTTGTCACGCGACCCAGACACGTCAAGAAGCAGTGGCTTCACAAGCAAAGGAAGCTGATTTGCTCATCGTCGTCGGGGATCCACGAAGCAATAATTCGAACAGGCTCGCTCAAGTATCTCAGGAAGTTGCCCATACGCGATCCTATCGAATTGGTGACCTTTCAGAGCTTAAGTTGGAATGGCTCAAGGATGTTGGAACCGTTGCAGTCACGGCTGGTGCTTCAACGCCAACTCAACTGACCAAGGAAGTCATCCTCTTTCTTGATCAGTATGATCCTAACGATCCGCATACTTGGTCAATAGAGAGTCAAGCTGCAAAAAATAAAAACATACTGCCAAAAGTTAAATTAAAGCATCAGGTCAATAAATAAACGCTTGAAAGCGAATAGAGAGAGAATGGTCGCTGCCATTCCCTCTCTATTTTTTCAATAGAATATGCTGAGCGCCTCAGACAACAAAATGAAAAGGGTTTGTTACGGATTCCGAGACAATCACTTCTGTATCCTTGTGTTCCTGAGCAATTACGTCACTCAAATAAGCTTTGACCCCTTGTTTCATCACAGATTCAATATGATGTCCGGCATCAATAACATTTAATCCGCAAAGCAAGGCATCATGGGCAGTGTGGTAGTAGATATCACCCGTGATTAATACATCAGCACCTTGATATTTTGCATAAGGGATTAAACTATTTCCGTCGCCACCTGAAATAGCAACGGTCTTAATCTTTGCGTCTGGCGATCCAACAGCCCTCAGTCCTTCGAGCCCGAATTTTTCTTTGACGCGTTGACAGTAGTCTCTGAAAAGAATCGGTTCTGTGAGTTGTCCGATCCTTCCAAGTCCATATGTCTTTCCTTGATTTTGCATCGGGATAACATCGTAGGCAACTTCTTCATAGGGATGCGCTTTGATCATTTTTTGGATCAAGGCATGCAGCAAATGCTCTGGAACGAGTACTTCAATCTTTTGCTCCGTCACTTTTTCAAGTGCTCCGACACCCCCCAAATAGGGGTTTGCACCCTTCTCCGGTCGGAAAGCCCCTTCGCCCTGTACACTAAATGAGCAATGAGAGTACTTACCAATAGTTCCCCCACCTGCATCACCGAGTACCTCTCTCAGCCGTTCGGCATGACTTACAGGGACATACACTGATAATTTAAAAAGTGCTTCGTGGAAACTGGGTTGCAAGATGTCCGTGTGCGTGAGTCCAAGTTGATCAGCCAGCATATCATTAACGCCACCGTCTGCTAGATCAAGATTTGTGTGCGCAGCATAGACGGCAATATCATTTTTAATGCATTTCGTGACAATTTTTCCTTGACCTTCATCTGATCGAACATTTTTCAAGGGATGAAATATCAGAGGATGATGGGCAATGATTAAATCCACATTCTTCTCAGCAGCTTCATCCGCAACATTTTCTAATACATCTAAAGTAACCATGACTTTTTTTATCTTCTTATGTAAAGTTCCAACCAACAGACCAATTTTGTCATGCTCATAAGCTAATTTCTTCGGCGCCCATTCTTCAAAGCGCTGAATTAAACGATCTCCTGAAATCCACTGATGCACGTTGATCTCCTCCATTTAGCTCTTTTGAACTTAATTGATGCAGTCTTGAATGCGTTTCAGTTCTGTTTCGCTTTTAACCTTTTTATGCTGAATTAATTCAGTGTCGCCAGCTTTGTTCAATGCACGAAGTACATTAATGAGCTTTTGTTCTCTGCTTCTCCATTTTTTTATGAACGTCGGATCTTTTCTTCTCAAAAGAACCGGTCCCATGAGCAACTCTGTTTCTGTGAGTGTTCCGGTAACCACTTTCTGCTTTGCTTGAATTATCTCGTAAAAATGAGGTTCCTCTTCTATAATCCGTTCATCTGTAATCGTCCATCCATGATCATTTAGCCACTGTCGAACATTGTATTCGCGTATATTTGGTTGAAGGATCAATACCGTGTCCATCCCTAGCTTAGATTTCCCTCGTTCTAGAATATCTCGGATCAACTCTCCACCCATTCCAGCGATGACAATAGAATTGGCTTCATCTTTTGTCAGCACATCAAGTCCGTCGCCAAGACGAACATCAATTACAGTTTGCATACCGGAATCCTGAACATTTTTTAAAGATTGCTGAAAAGGTCCCCTTCTTACTTCACCTGCAATCGCTGTGTCAACGATATGGTCTTGAATAGCTCGTAACGGGAGATGCGCATGATCTGATCCTATGTCTGCTAAGCATTTTGATTGAGGTATCAATCCTAGAATAGCTTTCAATCTTGGTGATAAGTGTATTGTATCCATAATCACAATCCTAACCTGTCGATTCATAATATCCATGTTATCGTACCACAAAGAGGATAAAACCCCAATGTACATGAACATCTCATTAGGATTGTTAGCTATGATTGATAACGGTTTCAAATTATATTACAATAGAAGAGGAGTCAGGAGAAACTTCATCTAGAGCTCCTCTTGATTCATCTGAATTCCCATCGAGTTGCATCTTAATGACAAACTTATTAAAATGAAAGCGAATCAAAGATGTGGTTATTTCGATACCGCCGTCATTTACGATCTTGATGTTTTTTTCGTTATAAAAAAAACATAGGAGACTCCTCGAACACGTGCATTCCGTGGGTCTCCATTGACACCTCGTCCTGCAGATGTCTCAAGCTTTCGCTTATAATCTTTTATTGCTAAAAAAAATTGCCCCCTGTGGGAGCAACCGTCTTTTTAATCAGTCAAGAAAGTCTTTCAATTGTTTACTTCTACTTGGATGACGAAGCTTACGTAGGGCTTTTGCTTCAATCTGTCTAATTCTTTCCCTTGTCACTCCAAACACCTTGCCGACTTCTTCCAGTGTTCGTGTTCTGCCATCATCAAGTCCAAAACGCAGTCTCAATACATTTTCTTCACGGTCTGTCAGTGTATCGAGCACATCTTCGAGCTGTTCTTTTAATAATTCATAAGCAGCAGCATCTGAAGGAGCTTTCGCATCCTGATCCTCAATAAAATCACCGAGATGTGAATCGTCTTCTTCACCAATAGGTGTCTCAAGCGAAACAGGCTCCTGCGCGATTTTCAATATTTCACGGACTTTATCCGGAGATAATTCCATTTCTTTACCAATCTCTTCAGGTGTTGGTTCGCGTCCGAGATCTTGAAGTTGTTGTCTCTGAACACGTATCAATTTATTGATGGTTTCAACCATGTGGACCGGAATACGAATGGTACGTGCTTGGTCTGCAATCGCACGGGTAATTGCCTGCCGGATCCACCATGTGGCATAAGTGCTGAATTTAAACCCTTTAGTATAATCAAACTTTTCAACGGCCTTCATCAAGCCCATATTACCTTCCTGAATAAGATCAAGAAACAGCATTCCGCGTCCGACGTAGCGTTTGGCGATGCTGACAACAAGCCGGAGATTTGCTTCAGCTAATCTTCGTTTTGCACTTTCGTCTCCATCATTAATTCGTTTTGCTAAATTGATTTCTTCATCAGCAGAGAGTAGATCGACACGTCCGATTTCTTTAAGATACATTCTGACCGGATCGTTGATTTTCACTCCCGGAGGAACACTAAGATCATTCAGATCAAATTCCTCTTCTTTATGCTTATCATCGGAAGCCGGTCCATCCGATTCGTCTGAAACATCTATGCCCTGGTCAGCCAGTGTTTCATAAAACTCATCCATCTGTTCCGGTTCCTGATCAAATGGAGCAAG
The DNA here is from genome assembly GCF_024125425.1 of Sporolactobacillus kofuensis. Lineage (GTDB taxonomy): Bacteria > Bacillota > Bacilli > Bacillales > Sporolactobacillaceae > Sporolactobacillus > Sporolactobacillus kofuensis. The sequence goes on along the minus strand of NZ_JAMXWN010000005.1, from coordinate 185,528 downwards.
ACGGGTTGTAATTTCCTGATAGGTGAGAGAACCCCTTTTCTTCCCGAGTTCCAACAACTGTTCTTTTTCCTGATCGATTGTCAGTTCTTGATCCGTCTTGCTGACTTTTTCAGCCATTTGACCCCCTCCTTCCAAATCCTAATCTGGCTCAACTTGATAATGGCCCAACTGTTTTTTTATGTTGATAATCTCGGATAGCAGCCGAGCTGACCGTTGATAATCGCCACTTTGCTCGGCCTTCTTTCTCTCGTCTTCTTTATCCGCAATCATCGACGATTTAGAGTGCCTGATGACTTGACGCATGCAATCCTCAATTTCCTGTTCATCCACTTCTTCGCTTAGAGGCATCATCGATAATTCTGATACTTTGCGCTGTAACCCAGGATCTTCAAGTTTCTGAATAAAGAGTCCCTCGTCCGGCGGATTTCCTTGTGCGTAGTAAGCATAAAGATATGCGGCTAAGGCTTGATGGACATCAATGGTGAATGAACCACCTAGAGTGTCCTGGACATGATCGGAAATTTCTCTGCTTCTTATCATCCGTGCGAGCAGTCTTCGCTCCGCCATTTCATAAGCAGGTGGAATCCGATTTGTCTTGGCAAGCGGCGCAGTTCGCGTTTTTTGCTTTTCCCGTCTCTGTACCCTGGTGTACATTTGATACTGTTGTTTTTTCAAGGATTCAAGGGAAATTGAAAATTCCTCCGAAAGCAATCTGAGATAATGATCACGTTCGACAGCACGATCCAGTTTGGTCAGTTCCCTCAATACATCTTCAATATAGAGTAACCGATCTCCTTCATCACTCAAATTTCTTTTTCTTCGAAGATAAGCCATCTTAAAAGTCATCAGTGTTTGGCTCGCCCCTATTACATCGCTCTTAAATCGTTCGCCGCCAAACTTGCGAATGTAGTCATCGGGGTCCAATCCTTCCGGCATATTTGCTATTTTTATGATTTTTCCATTTCCCTGCAACATTTCGGCTGCACGAAAACTAGCTTCGATACCAGCTGTATCCGAATCATAACAAATGATTATGGTATCGGCCATACGGGTCAATGCTGCAGCCTGAGCCTCAGTGAGCGATGTACCCATGGAAGCCACACTGCAAGTGACGCCTGCTTGATGTGCGCGTATCACATCAACATAACCTTCAAGCAATACGGCCTGACTTTTTTTCCGAATCGATTGCCTTGCAAGGTGATAGCCATAAAGGATGTTCCCTTTATGGAAAATCTCTGACTCAGGCGTATTCAAATACTTCGGTTTATCATCGCCAAGCGTTCGCCCGCCAAAAGCTACCGTCTGGCCTCTCATATTGAAGATGGGAAAAATAATCCGGTTGCGAAATCGATCAAAATATTTGTTGTCAAATCCACGTTTCGCAATTAATCCGACACGCTCAAGCTGTTCAAGGTTAACGCCCCTTTTTTGAAGCAGGTGGGTTACCGCATCCCAGCTGTTAATGGCATACCCCATTCTGAATTGCTTGATCATCTCCGCATTGAAACCACGATTCTCAAGGTAATGCATCCCTGGTGAACCATATTTTGCAGTTGTTAGTAAATAATGATAAAATTTTGTTAACAGTTCCAATCCATCAATCAATTGCTTACGCTTTTGATCATTTGGATTACGCTGAGCACTGTCCTTTGAAAAAGAAGTACCTAAATCAATTTTTGCACGGTCTGCAAGTGCCTGTGCCGCTTCAGCAAACGACATGCCCTCGATTTCCATCATAAAAGTGAAAAGATTACCACCAGCACCACAACCAAAACAATGATAAAGCTGTTTATCAGGAGATACTGAAAACGAAGGACTTCGCTCGCTATGAAATGGACATAAGCCTATATAGTTTTTGCCCTGCTTCTTCAATTGCACATAATTGCCAATGACATCAACAATGTCCAAAGATTTCCTTATTTCTTCAATAACAGTTTCCTGAAGTTGCAAATTGCCATGCACCACCAGTATTCTTACTTATTTATATCCTAATGATCGAGTCGGCATAACAGTTTTGTTAATGCATCGGAAAAATTTTTCCGATTCATGCTTGTGAATGGCTTGGGGCCTTTGATTTTTTCTCCGGAATTAAGCGCATGGTATGCTTGATATCTTCGCTCAAGCAGCTCTTCTATATTGTCTTCATCAATCAAGCGACCACGCACAGTGAGTACATAAACCTGTCGTTTGGTTAATAACCCGGCCAATCCAATATCCTGTGTCACAACAATATCTCCGGAAGTTACATGATTAACAATATACAGATCTGCCTCCTCTTTCTTCTGGTCAACAAAAACCCAATTTCCGTCACGTTCCGTGGAAAAACTTGCATAGGATGCAACAAAAACAGGTTCGACTTGAAAAGCACTCGTGATTGTAAAAATCTCTTTCTTAACCGGACATGCATCAGCGTCGACAAATAGTTTTAACTTTTTCATCATAATAGTCATTCTCTATTTCCTACGTAAAATCCTGCATGTCTATTTATGTTTTTATTTTTGAAATATTGTCATAATATGTCGAATTGTGCAGGACACAGAATATTATTATAAACTAAAATAGCTGATTAAAACAGTAAAACCCATTTTCTTTTCTCATTGATGAACAGTTTACCCATATATGCACATATTTGTTCCTTTCGACTTGAAAATACCCTTTCACCTTTCCGGTTAAACAAGCAGCTAATCACGAGTGATTATTTGTTTCATCAAAGAGACTTACAAAGGCTTTAGTAATATTGGTTTTTGTCATTCGTCCAATAACCTCAAATCCTGAATCTGTCACGTGTACAACTGGAACGGCATCAATTTCTTTACTTATTAATTGCATCGCAACATCAAATACCGAGTCTTCGTTTTTACAATAGGCGATATTAGGCATTCTTGACATGATGACACTGACTGGGACTTGAGTCATATCTTGAGATCCGATCGCTGTTCGAAGTAAGTCTTTACGTGAAAGAACACCTGCCAATACTCCTTGGTTGTCAATTACGAATAAAGAGCCAACATCTTCAACAAACATTTCACAGACCGCTTGATAGGCAGACGCGGATTCTGCAATCACAGCCGGTGACGACTTAAAGTCTGCTACTTTAAGCTTTCGAATGGAATCAGAAAGAATGGTTTTTGAAGTTTGTCCGGTATAAAAGTATCCGACACGAGGCCGTGCTTCAAGAAACCCGGACATTGTAAGGATTGTCAGATCAGGCCTAAGTGTTGCTCTTGTGACGTTCAGTTTTTCTGCAATTTGTTCCCCCGTAATTGGAGCTTCTTCTCTAACAATCTCGATAATTTTATGCTGTCGTTCGTTGAGATCCAATGCAGTCCCCTCCCAGCTATCTTTTAACCTTTAACACTTGTCCTGATTTCGAAAACCAGTCATTATTCTGTTCGAAATTTGGACAATTGCTCAAGAAAATGTCTGGATCGCAATTTTATTCCGGCATTTTGTTCATAATAAGCATATATGATTGATTCAATCTCGCCAATAGTCTTTGCTTTTAAATTGATCCTTCCTACTCTTTCCATAGGCACGGATTGGATCAATGGCAATAATTTCTGAACGACCGGGGAGAGATGAATCGCATACGCGTCCGTATGTATGCAGTTTTGACACAAAAAACCACCATTCATAATCGAAAAAGCATAGTTGTCCCTCTTTTGACCGCAATGCACGCAATGCGTAAGTTCCGGAGCAACACCCGCTTGCGGCATCATTTTAATCGCAAAAAGTGCAGCCAAAACAGCAGGGTCTTTCCCTTTGTCCATAAGCAAAAGAATCGCTTGAAGCAAGTGATAGATACTCTCTGATGGCTGCCGTTCTTCGGTCAAGCGATCGGTTAACTCGAGGACAAGTGCCGCATAGCCCATCTTCTCAATATCTTCACGAACTGTTCGAAAGGCATTTAATGTCTCTGCTTGGTACAATGTACCAAGACCCCTGCCCTTACTAAATAGGCAGAGGCCGTAAAAAAGAACGTGACTCACTGCGGATAGGGGATTCTTGGGCTTCTTTGCTCCTCTTGCCATTAGCCCTATTTTCCCGAATTCCTTTGTATATAACGTCACAATTTTATTTGATTCGCCGTAATCAGTTGTACGGATGATAAAGCCTTCAGTCTTGGCCATCATCTGTATCACTCACTTCCCAAATTCTTAACTGTTATTCATTACGCTCCTGTATTTTCCTTCATTTCGGTTAATCGTTGATCATGTTGAATGCTTCTTTCATCCTTCTCCTTCTCTAACTCTTTAACTAAAAGGTAAGAACCAATGCTTCCTGTCATACAAAATAATTTCCAACTAAGATCCAACATGTTTCTCATCCTTCCCATAAATTCTCCTCACTTATAGCGTTAACGAAAAGCGAGAAAACATGTGAAGAAATGATTGTCAATTCATGACCGCTTCCGATGATTCCGTATCAAAAAAATGAACGTATCATTCGTTATCCTCTAGATTTCCTGTTATTCGTCTTGGATCGTATAACCGAAATTTTTGAGTTCTTCCTCTTTGTCACGCCAATCCTTATCTACCTTAACCCACAATTCCAAAAATACCTTTGAACCAATCAGTGCTTCTATTTCCTGTCTCGCCAGTGTGCCGATTTTCTTAAGCATACTGCCGGATTTTCCAATTATAATGCCTTTCTGTGATGCTCGCTCAACCATAATTGTTGCTTGTATGTCCGTAAGATGACGCTGTTCATCCACTTTCATCTTGTCAATCACTACAGCAATTGCGTGTGGCACTTCATCACGGGTCAGATGTAAGATTTTCTCCCGAATCAATTCCGCTACAATGAACCGTTCAGGGTGATCAGTAATTTGGTCTTCCGGATAATATTTTGGTCCTTCAGGCAAATACTTACCGATCTGGTCCATCAGAGCAGAAACATTCTGTCCTTGAAGTGCCGAAATTGGAATAATTTCCTTAAAGTCATAAAGTTGGCGGTAACGATCAATTAAAGGGAGCAAATCCTCGGGATGTACTTTATCAATTTTATTCACGACAAGGAACACAGGGACTTTTGTCTTTTTTAAGAATTCAATAATGAATTGATCCCCTTTGCCGTACCCCTGTTCCGCATCGATGAGAAATAAGACAAGCTCTACTTCATTTAATGTGGCGAGTGCCAGCGAAGTCATCATCTGGCCAAGCTTATGCTTTGGTTTATGTATACCAGGCGTATCAATAAAGACGACTTGTTCTTTATCTGTCGTATAAATACCATGGATCTTATTACGGGTCGTTTGCGCTTTATCGCTCATTATTGCGATTTTTTGACCAAGAACATGATTCAATAAAGTTGACTTTCCAACGTTCGGGCGGCCGACAATTGCCGCAAAACCCGATTTAAATGTTTGACTCATGGCATATCCTCCGATTCAAATGCACCTGGAAGTAGTTCAGCGACCGTTGTTGTCTTGGTGATTCCTTCTGTGTTTGTCAAGATTACGCGCATATCCCCAGGACATAATTCACTCATCACTTGTCTACATGCGCCACAAGGCGGTACAGGCCTCTTACTTGGGGCGATGATTGCAAGAGCTTCATAATCTTGTGCACCTTCCGAAAATGCTTTAAAAAGTGCTGTTCTTTCTGCACAGTTGCAAACAGAATAAGCTGCATTTTCAATATTGCATCCTGTATAGACCTGGCCTGACTTAGTCAGAAGTGCTGCGCCTACATGAAAATGTGAATAGGGCACATACGCTTTGTCCATCGCTAATCGTGCTTTTTCAATTAATTGTTTATCTTCCATAGTTGTTCCCCCTATGATTGTCCAATCAACGTACCCACTACAATAAATAGATAAATCACTGCTGAAATAACTGAAAACCACCAAACTGCTGCTGCTGCGGTATCCTTCGCTGCTTTGGCCATTGGGTGCTGTTCTTGTGTCACCAAGTCAACAACACGCTCGATCGCAGTATTCATTAACTCTAGACTGATTACGCCTCCAATCAGTACAAAGACAATCAATAATTCAACAAAATGAATATGAATGATCAATGAAAAAACGATGACAAAGATTGCCGCAACAATCTGTATGTGAAGGTTACGTTCTTGAATGAAAGCATTAACAAAACCTGAAATGGCATCTTTAAAACTTTCAATCAGTTGTTTATGTCGTCTTGGGTGATGAACCATTTTTTATTCCCTGCTTAACCCGAATGAAGAGAGTATCTTCTCTTGAAGACCAAACATTTCCTTTTCCTGTTCCTTCGTCTGATGATCATAACCAAGAAGATGCAATAACCCGTGGACAACAAGGAAGCCCAGTTCTCTTTCGAATGAATGGTTGTATTCGGCTGCCTGTTCATGTGTCCGTTCAATAGAAATAATAATATCACCAAGCACGCGTGGCTCGCCTTCTTCCGGAAGAATCGGTACTTCATCCTCTTCCATTTCTTCCAACGCAAAAGAAATAACATCGGTTGGCCGGTCAATACCACGATAATCGCGATTAATTACTTGAATTTTTGCATTATCAACAAAGGTTAACGAACATTCAATTTCTCCTTCTAAATTCAGCTGATCTGCAGCATAATCAATCAACCGAATGACGTTATCTTGAATTGCTTCATTAATTTCCCCTGTTTCATCATGCATATCAATGGTCATTGTCATTTTGTATTCACCTTTTTCATTTTTAGGTCTTTAGGATATTCAATACGCGAATGATAAACGCCTCTTAGCGTCTCATCTATCGATTTCTCTACACTTTTTAACTCCTTTAACGTAATATCGCATTCATCAAATTGTCCGTCACTAAGGCGATCATTGAAAATGCTCTTCACAAGGTTATTCACTTTAACCGGATTTGGATTCTTCATGGCCCGTACAGCTGCTTCAATACTATCTGCGAGTTCTACAACTGCAGCTTCTTTTGATTGAACTTTCGGACCCGGATAACGAAATTCACTTTCATCAATCGGTTTCTCACTTTGCTCCTGTGCCTTTACGTAGAAATATTTTAGCAACGTTGTGCCGTGATGCTGTTCAGCAATGTCGATAATTTCTTTAGGCATGTGGTAGTCACGTAAGATATCCGCCCCATCATAAGGATGTGAAATGATAATCGTACGGCTGAGTTGCGGTGAAATTTTATCATGGGGATTCACACCGTCCATTTGATTTTCAACAAAAAATCTCGGACGTTTCGTTTTCCCAACATCATGATAATAGGCCGCAACACGCGCAAGTAGGCCATTTGCACCAATGACCCCGCACGCTCTTTCTGCAAGGTTAGCGACCATCAAACTATGGTGATAGGTCCCTGGTGCCTCAATCAATATTTTTCTTAATAACGGATGGTTTGGATTGGACAACTCAATTAAGCGAATTGGCGATAGAATACTGAATCCCGTTTCGAACAGCGGCATCAATCCATTTGTCAGAATCACTGCTATAAATCCTGAAATCGCTGCGAAGCCTAAAGAAAGGCTGGTATTAATTAGGGTAAAAGGCGTATTCTGAAACATCAAAAGCGAGAGAACGACAAGAACATTGACAAGAGCAATCGAGCCACCGGTCTGAATAATTTTCGGTCGTGCTTGCCGCTTTCTTAATACAAGTGCTCCTGAGAGCGATGAAAGCAACAGATAGATCGCCATATTTGAATCAAATATGGCTGCCTTTGCACTGATCCCATAAAGAATACTACCAACAAGAGCGAGTAGTAAGCCTGAGACTACCGCCACACGCTCGCTAAGAAGGATACGAATGATCAGTGTTGCCATCGCAAGTGGAACTAAGTAACTGATCCCTGATACGTTGGTCAATCTCAAGAAACTGCAGATCTTCATCAATGTTGCTGCCCCGGTAAACATCAATGCATAAATATACAAGAATTTCACTGAATACTTCGGATGTTTTTCCCTAAAGCGATAATATTCAAACCAAAAAATAAACATGATAAATCCAATAAGGAGTAATAATCCAATAAAAGGGATAATGTTGAAATGTTCATCAAGTAAACCGACCAATTTAAGTTGGCGGATCATATCATTGGTCACTAACTCACCTTTTTTTACAATCACTTCCCCTTGATGAATAACAACATTATCAACGTTCCGAGCGGCTTCTTGTTTATTTAGTTTTGTTGCATTTGCATCAAACGAATAGTTCGCAGTGATATACGCGTGAAGGACTTCATTCAATGCCTTACGAATCCGATCATTTAATACGGAAGAGGGTAGCTGAGCCGATGCTTTATCTTGTACTCTCTGAAGATCATTCCACCCCACCTTATCGCTCATTGCTTCATAAATGCTTGTGCTTGCAATATCCTCAGCAATCTGGAGGTTATGGTCGGATGCGGTAAGAAGAGCTGATAATGTACTGTGAGATAGCTTAGAATCAGCTGAATCGGCAAGTCGATTGGCTATGCTGCTTACTGCATGATCAATGGCGCCTTGCGGAGAGTCGCTGGTTATCTTGTCATCTTTTTTCACTGCAGCAATGGTATCAAACAAATCGCCAACTTTTTCAACCTGGATCAGCCCAAGATTTTTGTTATATGCATAAGCCGAAGGCGTCGATCCGATTGCTTCTTGTCGTTTTTCCTGTGTTGCCTGCGTATCAACGGTATCGATTGGTGATTGAATATCACTGGGTGCAATCTCATGGAGTTTTACATTTGGATTCTTGGGTAAGACGCTTCCTACCATAAGTCCATACAAAATCAAACCGACAATTAGTACAATTCCCCAGTCGGAAAGATAAGTGAGCGCAAACTCTTTCATTCTATTTTTTAGTTGATGAGTTATCATTAGTTTACCTCCGCAACTTGTCTCCTTTGCCGGGCATACACCTGAAACGCTAACAAATTCCGTGTAATCACCGGTTATGAGATGTTCACGGCTTCTTAATCACCATATGCTTCGATAATTTTCTGTACAAGTGGATGTCTGACAACATCAGTACGGTTTAAATTGATAAATGATATGCCATCAACATTCTCCAATAATTCCTTCGCCGTCTTCAAGCCCGATTTCTTACCTTTTGGAAGATCGACTTGTGTGACATCACCTGTAATAATCATCTTTGAACCGAAACCAAGACGAGTCAGAAACATTTTCATTTGCTCCTGAGTTGTATTCTGCGCTTCATCAAGGATGACATAGGCATCTTCAAGCGTTCTGCCTCTCATATATGCTAGTGGAGCCACTTCTATAGTTCCTCTTTCAATCAGTCGAAGTGTGTGCTCCGATCCGAGCACATCGTGAAGTGCGTCATAAAGCGGACGGAGATATGGATCTACTTTCTCCTTTAAATCACCGGGTAAAAAGCCGAGACTCTCACCTGCTTCTACAGCCGGACGAGTCAAGACAAGTCTCTTTATCTTTCCGGCTTTCATTGCAGTGACTGCCATGACCACGGCCAGATATGTTTTCCCTGTTCCGGCAGGACCGATAGCAAAAACCATATCATGTTTCCGTATCGCGTCGACATAGCGTTTCTGACCGAGGGTCTTAACGCGAATCGGCTTTCCCTTGCTGTTGGTTGTAATTTCTGTTTCATACAGATCACCAAAAGCATCTAATTGACCGTTTTCTGCCATCTTAAGTGCGTAGACAGTATCACGTCCGGAAACAGAAATGCCTCGTCTGATGAGACTCAGGAGTGCCTTTAAAACCTGCTCTACTTTGCGCGCGTCTGCTTCACTTTCCGCCGATACATTCACCGAGCCTCCACGAGTGACAATCGAGAGGCCAAGCGTTTGTTCAATGACTTTTAGGTGTGCATCTCCCGGTCCAAAAAGCATCAACGCTTCATTTCCATTTTCCCAATCTATGGTAATTTTATATAAATGGCGTTCTGGCAAGCTTAGTGAGTCCTCCTCAAAAAACATTCATGTTTACATCATTTTACCATATGTCACCGCTTAAATTCCAATCCGTTATCCCGCTTACGTTTTATTGCAAAAATCGCTCAATACAATCAATCCTTTTTCTCATTTATTTTTCGCTTCACTTGTTCCCTATTGATCGCCTGCGCTCTTGCGATATTTTCATGAACAACCTGATGACTGCGCACATAAAGTTTTCCCTTAATTACTTTTTTCTCATCAATGATGGATTCTATAATTTTAGAACTTTTCGGAAGCTTTGCTAATAATTTCTTATTCGACGAGTCAATGGCTTCTTCCGTCGCCTCATTGATCGTCAATGTTCGGGTAATCATCTTTTTCTGTCTATATTTTTCCGTCACATAAGTGAAAGGCGTTCGCCAAATCAGAAATCGAATTGGCTTCGTTACTTTTTCAAGATCATAATTGGTGTAAGGCTTCTTTTTTAATCCCCACAGTGGTGCGGAAAGATGCCAAAAGCGTAAGCGATATTTTTGATAACTTTGCTCAGTATATAGTGTATATTGACTAACCAATGGGATTTGAGTCTCAGAATGATACCATGTCTCACCAATGACCTGACCTTTTGCCGAGACAAACGAGACAGTCTTATCATTGCCAATGACCCCACTAACCAAAAGTTGTCCTGCTTTGACAAACTGATCGCTTTCTACCACAGGTTGTCCGGTTTCCACGAAAAGGCGTTGAACAATAGCTTGTTTTGTGGCAACGAGATTTTGCGGCCCTGTAACTTTTCGTGGTTTTGGATATTTTTTCTGTACAACATTAACATGATAGGTTGTCCCTTCTCGAGACACACCGATCCAGGTCACTTTCGTCAACTTTGTAGTCAGCGCATTTTCCAGTTGATTCGTGTCCGGGACAAAAAAATCAAGTGAACCTTCGTATAAATGATTTTGCTTAAGAATCGTGCGAATTTGTTCCTCAAGATTGGCATCAGCGCCATCCACATTAATTGACCAGACCATATTAGATAAGAGCAGTAGCATTGCAACAAAAAACAGGATACCAGCAACAATCCCTAATCGCTTTTGAATTTTTTTTATAAAAAAAGGGATACCGGACTTTTCAAGAATGTGTACGCGGCAATTTGTTTCCTTCAAGCCTTTTTGCAAAGTATCCGAATCGATAAGTTCCACATAACATATAAGGGTTGTCTCATTTTTCCGCGTAATTTGCCACATCTTTATCCGCTCTCGAACGCAATGCCGGATAAAACGTTCAGGATCATTTCCAATAATCTCAACTTTTAGATAGCCCTTTATGTGATTTGTATGTCTCAAGCCGCCGAACTCCCTTCACTCATTCACGAATCGAACATCATTCACTCGCCCTTGAAGCACGATTTCCTTCTCCAAAATTGTTTCAAGGACAAAGTTTTCACCGGCGATATGAAGTTCGCCTTCATTAAGCGCAAGTCTCAACTCTGTATTCGAAAAAGCGAGTACGCTCTTGTAATTTTCAATGGAGAGTCGGAATTGACCAATTAAGGTCATGCGCGGCACACCCAGCACAACATCCTCTGGTATGTTGGACACCTCTGCAAACCATCTTTTTAATTGAGCATTCCATTTTTTCATGATCGCTCTCCACCTCTCTACCAACTTATGAAAAATACATGCCGGGTAGCACTACGAATCATTTTGATTTTAGAAAAACTGGACCAAAACCGTGTCCAGTCCATGTTATGCTTCGGTTGTATGCTTACTGCGGACGATCAGGAGTCTCTTCGTTCAATTAAAGATCTACGGATCTCCACTAGCTCGGATCAACGGGTTCCCGCAGCTATCTTGCGTCTTTTCGTGTACGTTATAAAAACAGAAAAAAGCCGCAGCATCCGTTTGCTGCGGCTCTTCTATTCTATGATCATGAGCTATTTTTTTCGTGAGAAAACACGATGTGGTTCAAGCGCACGCGGTTTCCCAATACATTCCGAAAAGATAAAAGCTTGGCGAAGAGTTGCTCGAGTTCTTAATTGATTACGCATCACGTCGTTTGCGTGTAAATGAGCGATAGCCGTCCGTGATTCTCCGATCGCTGTTGCTTGCTCGGTTTTGTTCATTCGCTCAGCAGTCTCTTTATATTTCTTCATCCAGACATTTTCAACAGGCGCCGAGTTACTATACCTCTGCCCCGTAACCGATGTCGAATGTTGACGCTGCTGATCCAAGGAATCCCTATGAGCAGGAGTAGAAGGCGTTGATCGGGTGGACAACTTTCGATTACGCTGACGCCTTTCTCGTTCTTGAGCGTTTTGCTTCTCAACTGATTTTGCAACGTAAAATAGCATTGAGATAACAACTCCGATAATCCATAAAAAAGACACTTCGTTCCACCCTCCCTTCTATAGACTTTAATAGTTATTTGTACTCATCACCTGAGGTGTTATCATTATTATTTTCTTTGCCAAATGAATGACGCATTTCTGTATCAGCTTTAATGTTGTTGTAATTCATGTAATCCATAACGCCGAGTTTTCCTGACTTAAGTGCTGAGGCCATCGCAAGCGGCACTTCCGATTCGGCTTCTACAACTTTGGCACGCATCTCTTCGACACGTGCACGCATTTCTTGCTCGTTTGCCACAGCCATTGCTCGACGTTCTTCAGCTTTTGCTTGTGCAATATTCTTATCTGCTTCAGCTTGCTCCGTCTGCAGAAATGCCCCTATGTTCTTACCAACATCCACATCGGCAATATCGATGGAGAGAATTTCAAAAGCGGTCCCGGCATCTAAGCCTTTCTCCAAAACGGTCTTCGAGATCGTGTCCGGATTTTTCAAAACATCTTTATGCGTGTGCGAAGCACCAATCGTGCTGACAACCCCTTCACCAACCCGAGCAACAACCGTCTCTTCGCCTGCTCCTCCGACGAGTCGGTCGATATTGGCACGTACAGTAATTCGCGCTTTAACTTTCACTTCAATACCGTTAATCGCAACTCCGGCAATGTACGGTGTTTCAATGACTTTTGGATTAACGCTCATTTGTACTGCTTCCAATACATTTCGGCCGGCAAGATCAATGGCTGCCGCACGTTCAAAGGTCAATGCAATATTTGCTCGATGTGCTGCGATTAATGCATTCACGACCCGATCTACATTACCACCAGCCAAATAGTGGCTTTCTAATTGGTTTGTATGCAAATCAAGTCCTGCTTTCGTCGCTTTTATCAAAGGATCAATAACGCGCCTTGGAACCACACGTCTCAGCCGCATACCAATCAACGTGAAAATGCTAATCCTTACACCGGATGATAATGCAGAGATCCAAAGCATGACCGGAACAAATGTAAAAAGAATCACAAGAGCAATAATAAGAAGAGCAGCAATAATTAAAACACTAACTGTTGATGCATCTAATCCCATCAATTCATCCCCTTTAATATGGTCCTATTCATAATCAAAACAAAACATGCGAAAACTTACAAATAGTTCCTATGAAAACAAAGCTCTGTTTGCATGATAAAACAAACAGAGCTTCTGTAAATTAATTTAATTTTTCACGCACAATTTTATTGATCATGCTGCCATCCGCCCGGCCTTTAGCCTTCGGCATGACTGCTTTCATCACTTTGCCGATATCAGCCTTTGAGACAGCACCAACCTCAGAAATTGTTTCATCTATAAGCGCTTCAACTTCCTGTTCGGAAAGTTGTTCCGGCATGTAAGATTGAACAATTGCAATTTCTACAGCGACTTCATCAACAAGATCTTGTCGCTCTGCATTCTTAAACTCTTGGAGGGAGTCTTTCCTCTGTTTAAGCTCTCGGGTTAGAACTGCCAGTGCCTCGTCTTCCGACAACGGTTTACCTAGCTTGATCGATTCATTCTGCAGTGATGTTTTAATCATGCGAATCACCGAGAGACGTGCTTTCTCCCTCGCTTTCATCGCTTGTTTCATATCTGTAGTCAGACGATCAACAAGGCTCATGTTAAAACTCCTTCTCAGTATCTGCGGCGTTTCTTACGCGCAGCCTCAGATTTTTTCTTACGCTTAACACTCGGTTTCTCGTAATTTCTCCGTTTCTTAACTTCCGCTAATGTACCGGATTTAGAAACCGACCGTTTGAAGCGTCTCAGCGCATCTTCAATCGATTCATTCTTCCGAACCCTTGTCTCGACCATCTATGTTTCCCTCCCTCCAAAAACGAAAACAACTCAAATGACATCTCTTTTATGTCACTAGCCATTATATACGATAGAAAACAAATTATCAAATTTAGGAAAACGTTTTTTTTACTTATTCGCATATTTGATGAATGATTAGGACAATGAGTCACGAATGAAACTGTTATTTCCAATGTTCGATTAATTTGATGTCATGCTCGGTTACACTTGTCCATACAATAGGACGAGGTGATCAGATTTGGATCAACACGTCATCCTTTTCGTCCTTTATATCTTACTTTTTCTTCTTGGAATGGGTATCATGACCGGTGGCATGCATGCCTTGGTGGGTCATAAAATGCAGCATACACTCGAACGTGCGGCAAGCACACCATTCAAAGGATTGGTCATCGGTACCATTGCCTCGATGCTGCTTCAGAGCAGTTCCGCAGTGACCATTATTACTGTTGGATTGATCGGTGCTCATGCGATGCGTTTCTCCCAAAGTGTTGGCATCATCCTCGGTGCAAACATTGGGACGACCATGACCGGAGAGATTGCCGCATTACCTATGGGGTCACTGCATTATCTATTTCTTGGTGCCGGACTGATCTTGATGTGCCTACCGATTCGTCGGTTCTTTTCCTTAGGCTCACTCTTGTTCGGCATCGGTTGCTTATTTGCATCAATGACCGGCTTCAGCTCATTAGCTGAATCATTGATTCAGGCTCCATTTATCCGCGATCTGCTTGTTGATGCAAATAACAGTATGATTTATGCGGTCATTGTTGGTACGCTTTTTTCAGCAATCATACAATCCAGTTCGGCAACCTTACTCGTTTGTATGGGTTTTCTTGATCACAATATTTTAACCCTTCCAGCATCGATAGCGATCATGCTCGGATCCAATGTTGGAACATGTCTCACCACATATATCGCCAGTCTTGGAACAGGTAAAGAAGGGCGCTGGACCGCCTATACACATATTTTATTTAATGTACTCGGTGTCGTCGTCTTTTTCCCATTAATCCACTTTATGGCTGATTACACCATAGCCCTTGCCGGAAGTGGAAGGGCGGCACTCGCACATGTCTCAGTTATTTTTAACCTCATCACCGGTTTACTCGCTGTCCCACTTGCAGGTCCATTTGGACGTTGGGTGGAACGCACACGTCTTTAATTCTCTTAAAGCACCGTCTCTTGGGGTGCATCCTCTACAACGCGTACAAAGGTACCTTCATTCAATGGATACCCTGATTTCACAAGTTTCACACGAACCAGTTTGCCGACGATATCATTTGATGGATAATAAAACTTCACTTTCAAATAGTTATCGGTGAAGCCAACGAAATATCCGTCTGGTTCCCGGTGATTCATCGGTTCTTCCGGGATCACTTCAAGCACTTGATCCTGATATTTCGCTGCATATTCCGCAGACAATTTGTCGGACAACGCAATTAAGCGCTCAACACGCTCATGTTTGATTTCGTCTGGTACTTGATCAGGCATATTTGCCGCAGGCGTCCCCGTTCTTTGGGAGTAAGGAAAAACGTGAAGTTCCGAAAAATGTAGATCCTGAATAAAATTATAGGTCTCTTGGAATTCTTCTTCTGTCTCTCCAGGAAATCCGACAATAACATCTGAGGTCAATGCAAAATCAGGGAGAGCTTTACGCAGACGTGCAATCTTCTCTGCAAAAAAAGCTGTTTTATACTTGCGATGCATCCGTTCTAGAACACCATCTGATCCTGCTTGAAGCGGAATGTGAAGATGTCGGGCAAGAATTTTGGAGCGATTGACGACTTCAATCACTTCTTCCGTGATTTGACTTGCCTCAATCGAAGAAATTCTTAACCGCTTTAAACCGCGTACTTTTTCTTCTAAATCACGCAACAGTTGCGCGAAATTATAGTTCTCCATATCTTCACCGTATCCCGCTGTATGAATACCGGTCAAGACAATTTCTTTATACCCTGCATCGACAAGTTGTTGCGCTTGTCGAATCACATTCTCGGGTTCCCGGGAGCGCAGCAATCCACGTGCCCATGGAATAATGCAGAACGTACAGAAGTTATTGCACCCTTCCTGTATTTTCAAGGACGCACGAGTTCGATCTGTGAAAGCCGGCACATCTAGCTCTTCGTACACTTTTGCTTTCATGATGTCACGGACACCATTAATCGGCTCACGTTCTTTTCTGAACTGATCAACAAAACCAAGCAAACGGTTTCTGTCTTGGGTGCCAACAACAATATCAACACCAGGGATTGACATGACTTCTGCTGGAGAAGTTTGGGCATAACAACCTGTGACGCATATCACCGCTTCCGGGTTGTTACGAATAGCACGCCGAATGACTTGGCGGCTCTTCTGATCACCAGTATTGGTAACCGTACATGTATTAATAACATAGACATCGGCATGTTTCTCAAATTCAGATCGGTCATACCCGTTCTTTTTAAAGAGCTGCCAGATCGCCTCTGTTTCATAATGATTCACTTTACATCCTAACGTGTGAAAAGCAACTGAAGGCATTTTTATTCATCCACCTCACCATGTAGTAATTCAAAATGATAAGAAACTGCAGACAGTAAATACAAAGCAGCGGTTTCTGTTCTCAATATCCGAGGACCTAAGCCACAAAGGACAAATCCGTGCTCCTGCAGTTGAGCAGCTTCTTCAGTAGTTATTCCGCCTTCCGGGCCGATCACCGCGAGCAATGGATCATCTTTACTCATTTTCTTAATCAATGTTGGAAATCCTGACTGAGCGCCTACTTTTGCCGTTTCTTCAAAAGCAACCATTTTATAAGTAAATTGATCACCATAAGTAATTAATTGATCGAGTGTCATCGGATCGTAGATCTCCGGCACAAGCAGACGATGCGATTGCTCAGCCGCCTCTTTGCATATTTTCCGCAGACGTGTCAGTTTCTTTTCCTGTTTGCCTTTCTTCCATAGAGCGATCGATCGATTTGCCTGAAACGGAATAAACCGGTCGGCACCGCATTCCGTTCCCTTTTGAACGATGGTATCAAATTTTTCTGCTTTTGGAATGCCTTGAACAATCGTGACATGAATCGGCAATTCAGGATTGGTAGTCAGTTTCTGTAAAACTGTTGCATAGACAAGATCATCCTCAAAGTGCTCAATGGCGCACAAAAAGGCCTCACCCTGATTATCGGCACATTCAATTTGGTCAGATACCTTCATACGCATCACTTTTTGAATATGACGAGCATCATCACCAGAGATCCGCACACGCTGTTGATCCATTTGATCCCTAGGCACAAAATAGCGTTGCATTTCAAACCGCCTTTCGTGCAACAAGCGCAACCCAATCGCCGGATACTCGTTCGTCAATAATCTGTAGGCCTGATTGAGTAAGTGCTTGAGCAACTAATTCCTTTTTCGGCTTGATAATACCTGATGCAATAAGTAGACCATCTTTCTTAATGCAGTCTGCAACCCCGCCTTCACTCAGGCGAATCACGAGCTCTGCGAGTAAATTTGCAACCACGACATCATACGTACCGGTTATATTATCGGACAGATTATTTTGTCGTACCGAAACAATATCCTGAACTTTATTCAATTTAACATTGATCGTTGCGGATTGAACGGCAACTGAATCAAGATCTACCGCAAGTACATGATGAGCACCTAGTTTTGCTGCAGCGATTGAAAGTACTCCGGTACCCGTCCCAACATCCAAAACATCTGCGTGATTAGGCAAATAGTCCTCAAGCGCTTCAATACAAAGAACAGTCGTTGGATGAGTACCCGTCCCAAAAGCCATACCCGGATCGAGTTCAATGACCTGTCGCTTCTTATCCTCAGGGTGAAAATCCGTCCAAGTTGGTGAAATATAAAACTTATCGCCAACACTCACGGGTTTATAATACTTCTTCCATGCAGTCGCCCACTCTTCTTCATTATGTTCACTGAAAGTCAAGCGACCTTCACCTAAGTCAATGTCATAAAGTAAAAGATTATTCACCGATTGTTTTATTTCTTCTACGGTCTCTCCAAGAAAGCTATTCACCGGCAAATAAGCCTTAACATTTACGCCATCAACAGGATAATCTGCAGGATCAAGAGAATAAGTGGATTCTGCATCCGCTGGCCATTCCTTCTGCAGATCTTGTGAATCTTCAATGACAACACCGCCAGCTCCGGCTTCATAGAGAATGTTTGTCACCGGTTCAATTGCTTCTTCTGTAGTATGGATACAAATTTCCGACCATTTCATCGTAGTATTGGATTCGCTCCTTGTAGAGGATGTCAAAGACGTTTTCTTCGATTATGCTTCTCGCAAGATCTTAGAATCAGTCCGCTTTAAAGACCTTTTTCTTCATTTTGTCAAAAAAACTCTCGTCGCCTTCGCTAACTGGACTGCCCCCAACTTCTGCCAGTTTTTTAAACAGCGTCTTTTCCTCTTCTGACAGATGTTTCGGAGTCACGACTTTGACGGTTACATGTTCATCCCCTTGGCCATATCCTCTGACATTCTTAATTCCTTTATCTCTTAACCGGAATTTTGTTCCGGTCTGAGTACCGGCAGGTATACGCAACTTCACCTTACCGTAGAGGGTCGGAACCTCAATCTCATCGCCAAGTGCGACTTGAGCAAAATTCAAAGGTACCTCTAACAGCACATCATCGCCATTACGTTGATAATATTTGTGTGGTTTCACGCTAAAAACGATATAGAGATCACCCGACGGACCACCATTGACACCCGGTTCACCCTGTCCTGACAAACGGATTTGCTGTCCGTCATCAATTCCTGCAGGGATTTTCACTTCAATCTTCTTATTCACCTTCATCTTGCCGGTACCTGCACAGGTGCTGCAAGGATTTTTAATGATTTTACCGGTTCCATGACAATACTGACACACACGACGATTCACAATACGTCCAAATGGTGTATTCTGTTCCTGATTGAGTTGACCGGTACCATGGCAATGTGAACATTGTTCAGGTTTTGATCCTGCTTTTGCTCCTGTACCATGACATGTTGAGCAGGTTTCTTCTTTTGGTATACGAATATCTGTTGTCTTACCAAATGCAGCCTCTTCAAAAGTGATCGACATTTCGTACTGAAGATCCGAGCCCTGTCTTGGTGCATTAGGATCACGTCTTCTCGCACCGCCATTAAATATCTGATCGAAAATATCACCAAATCCCCCGAAGTCGCCACCGCTGAATCCTTGACCACCGCCAAAACCACCGAATCCACCCTGATTCGGATCGGCTTCGCCGAATTGATCGTACTGGGCTCTTTTTTGCGGATCGCTCAAAGTTTCATATGCTTTTGTTGCTTCCTTGAATTTTTCAGGCGCATCTGCATCTTTATTAACATCGGGATGGTATTTTCTCGCCAGTTTTCTAAACGCTTTTTTTATTTCATCCTTTGAGGCATCTTTACTAACGCCAAGGATCTCGTAATAATCCCGCTTACTCATCAAATCACTCCCGAAATGATTTCACATAAAGTTTATCATATCACCCAAATAGATAGTTAAGCAAGAAAAAGCCAAAGCCAGAACCCACGTCCGACTTCGGCTTTCTCAGAAACTTAATTCCATCGTACACTTTAAAAAAAACAGTGGTTGTTGAACCGAATCACACGATTAATCTATGAATGATCAGTTCTTTTTGTTCTTATCCTTATCGTCGTCATTTACTTCTTTGTAATCTGCATCAACTACGTCATCGTCTTTCTTTGCGTTTCCAGCAGTTCCTTGTGCATTTTGTGCACCTTGTGCTTGCTGATACAGTTTTACTGAAAGCTGTTGAACAACTTCATTTAATTCATCTTTTGCTGCTTTAATTGCTTCAAGATCTTTACCTTCGAGTGCTTTTTTCAGTTTATCTTTAGCTGCTTCAGCCTTAGATTTTTCTGATGCCTCCACTTTATCGCCAAGATCTTTAATCGTCTTCTCCGTTGCAAAGATTAACTGGTCTGATTCATTGCGAAGATCAACTTCTTCTTTACGTTTCTTATCTGCATCTGCATTTGCTTCAGCATCTTTAACCATTCTATCGATCTCATCATCACTTAGACCTGAAGACGATTGAATGGTGATTGATTGTTCCTTGTTTGTTCCCTTGTCCTTTGCCTTAACATTAACAATACCGTTTGCATCAATTTCAAATGTCACTTCGATTTGAGGAATGCCACGTGGTGCTGGCGGAATATCCGTTAATTGGAAACGGCCAAGCGTTTTGTTATCGGCTGCCATCTGACGTTCACCTTGAAGCACATGAATATCTACTGCCGTTTGATTATCTGCAGCTGTTGAGAACACTTGTGATTTGCTTGTTGGAATGGTTGTATTACGATCAATTAATTTCGTGAATACGCCGCCCATAGTCTCGATACCAAGTGAAAGCGGAGTAACATCGAGAAGAACAACATCCTTAACATCACCAGTTAGAACACCGCCTTGAATTGCAGCGCCGACAGCGACAACTTCATCCGGGTTAACGCCCTTGCTTGGTTCCTTACCCGTGATATTCTTGATCGCTGCTTGAACAGCAGGAATTCGGGTTGAACCCCCTACGAGTACGATCTTGTGAATGTCATCCATCGTCATGTCAGCATCAGAAAGAGCCTGACGAACCGGTCCCATTGTTGATTCAACAAGGTCAGCAGTCAGTTCATCAAATTTCGCACGTGACAGATTCATTTCCAAGTGCTTAGGACCCGTTGCATCAGCAGAGATAAACGGTAGTGAAATTTGTGCTTGTGAGACACCGGAGAGTTCTTTCTTCGCTTTTTCAGATGCATCTTTCAAACGTTGCAGTGCCATCTTATCACCGGAAAGATCAATGCCTGTTTCCTTTTTGAATTCGCTGATCAAATACTGGATAATTCGTTCATCAAAGTCGTCACCGCCAAGTCTGTTGTTACCGGCAGTCGCCTTTACTTCGAAAATACCGTCGCCGAGTTCAAGGATAGACACGTCAAAAGTACCGCCACCTAAGTCAAAAACAAGAATTGTCTGATCTTCACCTTTGTCGAGACCGTAGGCAAGTGATGCTGCTGTTGGTTCGTTGATAATTCTCAACACTTCAAGGCCGGCAATCTTTCCGGCATCCTTTGTTGCCTGACGCTGTGCGTCATTGAAGTAAGCAGGTACGGTAATAACCGCTTTATCAACTGCTTCGCCAAGATAGGCTTCAGCATCAGATTTCAGTTTCTGAAGAATGATGGCTGAAATTTCCTGAGGCGTATATTTTTTGCCTTCAACTTCAACCTTGTAGTCCGTACCCATATGACGTTTGATGGAAAGAATTGTATTCGGGTTCGTGACAGCCTGACGTTTTGCAACTTCGCCGACCTGACGTTCACCATTCTTGAAGGCTACTGCTGATGGTGTTGTTCTCGCGCCTTCCGGATTAGGGATTACAACAGGTTCTCCGCCTTCCATTACTGCTACACAAGAGTTTGTTGTACCTAAGTCAATACCAATAATTTTACTCATGTTTCTTATCCTCCTAATATTAAAAAAACATTAAGTTTGAACCTTCAAAATCAAGAACTAACTTTCACCATTGCCGGACGAATGACCCGTCCATTCAATGTGTAACCCGCTTGAAGGACTTGGGTGACTGTGCCTGATTCATGCTCAGCACTTTCCTCCTGCATCACCGCTTGATGCACGTTTGGATCAAACGGTTGATGGAGGGATGGAATTTCTTCAACGCCTTCTTTTTTCAAGGCATTCTCCAACTTTGATAGGACCATTTCCATGCCTTTTTTCAGGGCTTGACCGTCTTCAGATACAGTTTCAACGGCCAGTGCACGTTGAAAGTTATCAAGTATTTCAAGCATATCTGAAACAAGATCCTGAGCGCGAAATTTTCGTGAATCCGCTTTTTCTTTGGTCGTACGTTTGCGGAAGTTATCAAAGTCTGCCTGTGTTCTTAGCCAGCGATTATTATTTTCATCCACTTGCGCCTTAAGTGCTTCGATTTCAGCAGTTTGTTCAGCAATTTTCTTGAGCAGCGAATCTTGAGAGTCAGAACTTTCGTCATTTGACGATTCTGCATGCTCCGATTCAACGGTAGCTTCTGAAGAAGTACCCTCTCCCGTTGCAGTGTTTGCTTGCTCAGTATTCTTTATTTCTTCTGATTCTACATCGTTGTTTTGCGTTTCTTTATTTACCTGTTCTGCCATAGGCTCACCTCCTGAAGTATCGAAGAGCTGGGAGTTCAACGCTCTTGTTTGTTAAGGTTTTCAGTTAATAATTTTGAAACTAGGTCAATCAATGTGACGACGCGTGGATACGCCATTCGTTTTGGACCGATAACAGCAACTGTACCTAAATGCTCGCTGCCCACTGAATAGGTTGTTGTGATTAGACTGCACTCTTCAAAACCATTCAGTTTATTTTCCCGGCCAATACGAATATGCAGACCCCTTGTCGGCATATTCATGAGTTCACGGACGATCTCTTTTCCTTCCAGAACATTGAGAAGTGAAATAATCTTTTCCACATCTTGAAATTCAGGCTGTGACAAAATATTATTCTTTCCACTATAAAAAATCTGTTCCGGATCATTGATCGCAAAACTATTGTTGAGCAGCGCCATCACCTTTTTATAGTCACGGATGTTGGCACGTAGCACGCTCGCCAGTTCGTCATTCAACCGACTCTGAAGATTAAAAAGAGGAACCATCTTGAGCTTGTCATTTAAAATATTAACAATCTTTTCGATATCTTCGGCACGAATCGTCTCCGGAAAAGAAACGACACGATTTTCAACATGGCCGGTGTCCGTAACGATGATCAAAACACCCTGAGTCTGACTCAGTTTCACCATTTGAATATGTTTCAGCTTCATCTCTAAGAGTTCAGGGCCAAGCATAATTGCTGTATAATTCGTAAACTCTGAAAGAACTTTAGCCGTAATCCGAATTAATTCCTCTGTCTCCGAGAACTTTTTCTGATATTCATTGCGAATACTGTCCATTTCATCATCAGAAAGCATCTCCGGCGACAATAAATGATCGACATAAAATCGGTAACCTTTTTCCGACGGCACCCGTCCTGAGGAAAGATGCGTTTTCTCAAGGTAACCCATCTCTTCCAAATCCGCAAGCTCATTTCTGATCGTCGCAGGACTAAAATGAACATCATCCCGTTTGGAGATCGATCGTGAACCCACAGGCTCAGCTGAGACAACATAGTCATTAACCAGAAGCCGCATGAGAAACAACTGACGTTCAGTTAACATCTTGTTGATCACCTCTGTTAGCACTCGTTCTATCTGAGTGCTAATTCTACATTAAAATTTACCAACTTCATGCCCATTTGTCAAATATTTTGGGGCATTAATCCTTATAATCCTCAAAGAAAATTGACGAGAGTAAGCGTGTAAATTATCGTGATGGTACCGTCTGACCATTCATAACCCAGTAAAAGGGTCAAACACGTGCAACTGTTGAAAATCATCCACGCTTTCTTATTTGCAGCAAACATTAACTGTTATGAAGTGATGAATGCTTCGAAGACATTGTTTCCTAAGAAAATACCCCTCCGTGTCAAAGAGAGCCGTCCATGATGTTCCGTTAACAATCCTTCCTCTTGTAAGCGAGCGATTTGAGTACCATAGATTTGATCGATCGGCACTCCGAATTTTTCTCGAAAATGAGACGTACTCACACCCTTCATAAGTCTTAGTCCAAGAAACATTTCCTCTTCCATCTTTTCAGTAACCGTGACTGGATGCTCAGAAGTTCGTGCATGTCCATGTGCATGCACACGTTCAATATATTTTTTCACCGGACCGGCATTTGCATACCTGACGCCCTTCCAATAACCATGGGCACCTGCACCAATACCATAATATTCTTCATTCTGCCAATATAAGGAATTGTGAATGCCTTCATAGCCCGGTTTCGCAAAATTGCTGATTTCATAGTGATGCAACCCGTGTTTCTCCAACTCAAATATAATTTGACCATACATATCCGCTTCGATATCTTCACCTGGAAGTCTCAATTTTCCCGACCTCATACGATTATAAAAAATTGTTTTCGGTTCGATTTGAAGCGAATAGATGGAGATGTGCGGCGTTCCCAATCCTATAGCTCTTTCAAGTGATTCATGAAGACTCGTTTCTGTCTGTCCCGGCAGTGCAAACATCAGATCCAGTGTTACATTATCAAAGCCATGCGTTTGTGCTAACTTGACTGCGTTTGCTGCGTCAGCAGACTTGTGTGCACGGCCAATTTCTTGCAGGAGATGATCATCAAAGGTCTGCACCCCGATACTCAGCCTCGTGACACCGAAACGTTTCATAATCTCAAGTTTTTCTTCATTTAAACTTTCCGGATTGGCTTCAACTGTGAATTCTCGAACAGATGAATGAACTAAATTTTTCTGAATATCGATAAATAGCCGTTCAAATTGAACTTCATTCAATGCCGTTGGCGTTCCTCCACCAATATATATCGTCTCAGGCAATCCATCTTCTCTATAATGTTGCATTTCCTTTGCAAGTGCATCTAAATACTCGTCAACAGGCTGATTCTTCATAAATACTTTATTAAAATCACAGTAATGACAAATATGATCGCAGAATGGAATGTGGATATATGCACCTCGATGTGCGTTTGACTTAATCATCATGGCTCATTTTAAAGACGGCCATAAACGCTTCCTGTGGTACTTCGACACTACCAACCGCCTTCATCCTCTTCTTACCTTCTTTTTGTTTTTCCAGCAATTTGCGTTTTCGTGACACCTCACCGCCATAACATTTTGCTAAGACATTTTTACGTAACGCCTTAATTGTCGAGCGGGAGATAATTTTCTGTCCAATCGCTGCCTGAATCGGTACCTCGAATTGTTGGCGAGGAATCAATTCTTTTAACTTTTCAACGATTGCTTTTCCACGATCATACGCAAATTCCTGGTGAACGATTACGGAAAGCGCGTCCACCTTTTCCCCATTCAGTAATATATCCATTTTCAATAAATCACTGACGCGATAGCCATCCATCTCATAATCCAGTGAGGCGTACCCTTTCGTGCTGGACTTCAGAAAATCGAAGAAATCAAACATGATTTCTGATAGAGGGAGATCATAAATGACGTTGGTTCGATTTGCATCAAGGTATTCCATTGTTTTAAACTCTCCACGTTTTCTCTGGCAGAGTTCCATAATCGCTCCCACATAATCATTAGGAGTCATGATTGTTGCCTTTACATAGGGTTCTTCAACTTCGGAGATGAATTTTCGTTCTGGCATCTCAGAAGGGTTACCAACGCGTACACTCGAACCATCTGTCAGTTTGACGTTATAGATCACACTTGGTGCTGTGGCAATCAAGTCTATATTAAATTCACGTTCTAGCCTTTCTTGTACAATATCCATATGCAAGAGGCCAAGAAAGCCGCATCGAAAGCCAAACCCAAGTGCTTCCGATGTTTCCGGTTCATACTGCAACGCTGAATCATTTAATTCCAATCGACCAAGTGCCTCACGCAGATCATCATAGCGTGCTGTATCAATAGGATATAACCCGCAATAGACCATTGGATTCATCTTTCGATAGCCAGGAAGCGGCTCGGCAGCCGGCCGTTCCGCATGAGTCACTGTATCGCCGACTTGTGTATCGTGAACCGACTTAATCGATGCCGTGAGAAAACCTACATCACCCACGGATAATACTTCACGATTTTCGATTTTCGGTGTTGAGACGCCAACTTCAAGAACTTCAAAAGTTTTTCCATTCGCCATCATTTTAATTTTATCGCCAACACGAACTGATCCCTCAACCACCCGGATATAGACAACAACGCCTCGATAGGCATCATAAAGAGAATCAAAAATCAGTGCTTGCAATGGGGCATTTGGATCCCCTGAAGGTGCAGGAATGTTCTCAATAATTTGTTTCAGAATTTCGTCCGTACCAATACCGGCTTTCGCTGAGGCAAGCACCGCATCCGAAGCATCTAAACCAATAACATCCTCAATTTCATTTTTCACCCGTTCCGGATCCGCGTTCGGCAAGTCAATTTTATTTATCACCGGAATAATTTCCAGATTGTTCTCTAATGCCAGATAGACATTTGCTAAGGTCTGAGCCTCAACGCCTTGGGCCGCATCCACAACAAGTAGCGCACCTTCGCAGGCAGCCAAACTACGCGAAACTTCATAAGAGAAATCGACGTGACCTGGTGTGTCTATAAGGTGGAAGATATACGTTTCACCATTTGGTGCTTTATAATTTAATTCGACAGCATTTAACTTAATCGTAATGCCGCGTTCACGTTCTAGATCCATGGCGTCAAGCGTTTGCGCCTTCATTTCTCTTTGCGTAAGGGCTTGTGTCGCTTCCAAAATTCGGTCCGCCAATGTTGATTTTCCATGGTCGATATGGGCAATAATTGAAAAATTGCGGATATGCGCTTGGCGCGTATCTTTATTCTCTGACATAGTTGCTCCTCCTGCTCGAAAAAAACATCACTTAAACTCGATTATATCAATCGTTCGAGAGCGTTTCAATCAAGAAAGAGATAGAGCCAGTGTATAGTTATGGTGGATGAGCTCTTTCATCGTAAAGAGCCGATCAGATTCGGATCGGTCTTATCCTTCATTTATCCGTGTTAAACAAGTGCATGGATAAATCCCTCAACAACCTCTGCTACCCCGCTGATCATAAACAGAAAAAAGCGTTGAACCTTTTCAGAGAGCGTATATCCATGCTGTGTTGGAGGACTTATTGCCTTCTGTGGTGTACTCAATGTGGAGGGATCTGCTTTATTCGCATCCGGGACAATAATTTTTTGTGCATAAGCTCGGTTTCCGATTTGTTGGCTCACCGGTTGCGTTTGCTGTGCATCTCTAATCGTAACAGCCCCATAAAGCATGCAAAACATAACAACAGTAAGAATAATGAAACATTCCAAAACAAAACGTTTCATCCCCATCGGCTCCTTTCACAACTGCTTGTCCAACTTTGTTAAGGATCCTATGCACGCCTTTCTATATTCATAACCTTAATGTGTGTAATGACCAACATTTTTCTGATTCACTTGATGATGAAGTGCTGCGTTCAGCCCTTGCGCAATAACATTCCCCATTTTTTCGATGAAGAAGTCGACTTCTTTCGGTGTGACCATTAATTGCGTACCGCTAGCGCCAAGCGCTTCCTGAATAAGTTGCGCTTTTTCTTCCTCACTCAGTGTACCGACCATACCAAGAAATGCCGCTCTGTTTTCTTCACTTGGCAATTTTAGTCCCTTGTAATCCACTTGCTCGCCAAATGCCATCCACGAAGGTGCCAGTGCTTTTGATGGTTTCTTATCATTCATTTCGCGTTCTAAATGACGCAGCAACAAATCAAGCGAATCACTCGTAATAGTTACCGCATCGACCACGGTGGGAACACCGATCGCAATAACCGGGATACCTAATGATTGGCGGCTTAACTCTTTACGGTTGTTGCCGATACCGGATCCGGGATGAATGCCGCTATCCGCCACTTGTATCGTTGTGTTGACACGATCAATTGCACGTGCAGCCAGTGCATCAATAGCAATAAGAAAATCCGGTTTCGTCTTCTCAATCACGCCTAGAATAATATCGCTTGTTTCAATACCCGTAACGCCCATAACGCCAGGTGTGATCGCACTTACCGGCCGATAACCCGGTTGGATATTTTCAGGTTGAAGATCAAAGAGATGTTTGGTTACCAAAACGTTTTCGACCACACTTGGCCCTAATGCATCAGGTGTGACTTTCCAATTTCCCAGACCAACGACAAGGCAACTCGCGTTGTCAGCGATGCCTAGCTTTTTAAGAAACTGAGAAAAATATTTAGCAAATATTTCTTCGACCTTTCCTTCTACATTCGTATCGCCTGAGCGCAGTGCTTTCGCTTCAAAGGTCAGGTATGTTCCTGATTTCTTTCTCATTGATAATGATGCGTGTTCGTCAATAGTCATGAACGTGACCTTTATTCCATCTTCCGTTTTCTCATCTACATGAACACCTTGAATTTCGGGCTTTTTTTCATTTGCTTCAATGGCCAAGTCTGTGCGCACGGTATACTGTTTTAGATCTAAATTGTGATCCATCGCAAACTCCTCCTCATGCATCGCATCCAAATGAGTCAACATCTAACACGACTCAATATCTGTTTAAAGGATGTTCATTTCCGCTTTTTTCATTCATTCATTGCAAAAGATGGGACGCTTTGATACAATACACTTTGTCAGAATGAATCTCTGCTCATAGGAATAGATGCTTTTTAGCGTTTCGTTTATTTATAAAAGAACGTGTTATTTCGGCGGAGTTAGTTTGATGACCGGGAATTCATGATTTGGAGGTGAATCGAATGCCAAACATTAAATCAGCGATTAAACGTGTAAAAACGAGCGAAGCGAACCGTCAGCACAACGTGCAATACAAGTCCGCAATGCGCACAGCAATTAAATCATTCAACACTAAGGTTGAAGAAAAAGACGTTGATGGCGCAAAGGCCGCTTTTATTGCTGCTACGAAAAAAGTTGACAAGGCAGCTACTAAAGGCTTGATCCATAAAAATAAAGCAGCTCATGAAAAGTCCAGACTTTCAAAGAAATTGAACACTCTGGAAGCCTAAGTTGGACGATGAAAACGGCTCGCTATTGTAGCGAGCCTCTTTTTTTTGCCTTTTTTAGTATTATTGAATCTCTTCTTGATTAGGCTGTTCGATCAGAGATCGAAGCAATAAGCAGTTCAAGCGCCAACAGTTTATCCGCTTGACCGGTCTTGATTTGATAATCCGTTTCGACGCATTTCTCAAGCGCATGTTTTAACAGAGGCGCACTAAATAACCGTGTTTGGTCGAGTGCCAATTTTACGGCATAGGGATGAACACCGATTTTCGATGCGATACTATTCTGAGTAAATCCGGCTTTTTGGTAATAGCCTGCTTGGTAAACGATACGAAATTGTCTTTCAAGGAGCGCAAGCAGCTTTAGGGGTTCTTCTTTCATTCTGACTAAATCATGTAAGAGATGCAATGCGTCGGCAGTTTTTCTTTGCATCACCTGATTCACGAGCAGGAACACATTCGTTTCCAGTGATTTTGAGCCAATCTCATCCACAACTTGTGCGTCAATAGGTCGATCTGCGCCACAATACAAAGCACATTTGCCAACTTCATTGGCTAACTGACCGAGGTGAGGACCGATCGACGAAATTAACTGCTCATGCCCTTCTCTTGTGTACTGTGCACCATACTGCAGCGCAACATTCTCGAGAATGTGATAAAGTGTCGTATCGGTCAAATGTGAAAGTTCATAAACAGACGCAGTCTTTTCAACGGCTTTCACAATTTTCTTGCGCCGATCAAGTTTTTCATAAGGCGCTGTAATCAAAAGCACTGTATCTTCAGCAGGATGTACCAGATACTGCTCGAGCCGCTCAATTTTCTGATCAATTTTCGTTTTCGCTTTCTCCGGAGTTAGAAAATAGGCATTATCAAGTACCACTACTTTTTTCTCACCAAAGAACGGAACCGTTTCGGCATCCTCAAGGGCATATTCGAGCGGGGACTCAGTCATATCGTACCTTGAAAAGTTAAAGTCCCGTTCTTCTGTATTTAATGCTTCATCAATAATGGTTTTCTTCATCAATTGTATAAGATAATCTTGTGTACCAAACAGCAAGTATATAGGGGCAAGTGGCTTGCTTATTGATAGATCAGCCGATTTGGGTGTCGCCATAACTTTTCATCCTTTACGTCAACGAACAGTTCATTCTTATTCTTCTCTCTCTTTACTTTACCGTCCATGATTCCTGATGACAAGTAAGAAAAAATCGAACACCAAACGCCAGCCACTTTGCTGGCATCAATTATGCTCCGATTGCTCGCTTGCTGCAGGTTTCTCGCATCTTCACCTCATGCTAAGAAAAAGAATATAATTTTATTGTTCCAAAAAAAGAGAGCAGCGTCCCGCTACTCCCATTGATATATATGAACGCTCGACTGACGAAGCCTAGGACAACGCTGGTCAAGCGATATTCATTACTCTTTCTATGTTATCCTATGATCAAAAAAAGTATGGGTGACAACTCTTGTTATTTTTATAAAATTTCTGGTAATGACCGGTTAAGGGTGTACGGCCGATCTCACATGAACAATCTTCTTGTTCGTGAAATAAAAAGCGATCGCTCCCAGTTGATCGGTACGCAATGTCCTGATTTTTCGCGCCTTTAAATGATCGAGTACTTCAACATGGGGATGTCCATATCGATTGTTTTTTCCACTTGAAATAATCCCAATTTTAGGATCAAGTTGTTCGAGCCATCGTTCTGATGTCGACGTTCTACTTCCGTGATGTCCTAATTTAAGTATGTCCGCTTTAATGCTTGGAAATTTCTCCATTACTTTCTGCTCACCTTGCTGGCTCAGATCCCCAGTGAACATCCAGCGCTGACCACCCATCACCCCATAAATGACAAGAGAGTTGTCATTGCTTTCCGTCGACCTCACATTGGGAGAAAGTATATAGAAGCTCGTTTCACCAATTTTTATCGTCATCCCCTCTTTAACAAAAGAGAGTTGAGTTCCACCGTTGATCATCTTTCTCATGAGCCTTAAGTCTTCATGATCCGGGTCATGATAAGGACTGATGAACAGATGTTTAATACCAACTTTTCCTATCAAACCTTTCATGCCGCCAATATGGTCAGTATCCCGATGTGTTAGAAACACTGCATCCAGTCGATTCACCCTTAATGCGGTGAGCTCTTTCAACACAACATCTCTGCCGACCTCAAATGGTTTCTTCCTTTTCTGCCATGTTTCTTGTTCATAGGCAATTGTACCGCCACTATCAATAAGCAAAGCACCTTTTCGATGTGGCAATTGAATCAGAATACTGTCGCCTTGCCCAACATCTAGAAACGTTACCTTCCCCATAGGCTGAAGATAATCAGCAGTATAAACCCATACCAATAGGATGAGAAATGGTGCAAGAAGCACTGCATTTGAGCGCACACCGTTTCGCATCTCCCAGATCGTCAATGCCACTGCAACAAGGAGCACGGACCCAACTGCCTCCCAACCGGTCAATGCGCCATAATTCAATTGAAGCAACGGGTGATTAGATAAAAACAGCAATAAACGGTGTGGAATGTATAAGACTAAATCCAAAAGAAAGGATAAAAAATCGACAAACGGCAAATGAAAAAGCGAAGCAAAATACGCAAGCGTACCAAGAGGGAATACGAGGAGTGTAATAAACGGTACAAAAAAGATACTTAAAAAAATTCCTGCAAGGGATAGTTGATAAAAGTTAAAAACGACGATTGGAAAAGCAGCAAGTTCGCATAGGAGGGA
Organism: Sporolactobacillus kofuensis; assembly: GCF_024125425.1. Classification (GTDB taxonomy): domain Bacteria; phylum Bacillota; class Bacilli; order Bacillales; family Sporolactobacillaceae; genus Sporolactobacillus; species Sporolactobacillus kofuensis. The sequence continues at coordinate 154,188 of NZ_JAMXWN010000005.1, read as the reverse complement.
AAGAATAATTGAACGGATGATCCGAGATCGGTACCTCTGAAGAACAGTCGGTCCACCGATAAGAACTGCGAAAGTAACCGCAAATGAGAGCTGGAATCCAAGATCGAAGACGATATTTGGATCATAAACAACCATTAAAAGACAGGCAAGGCTAATCGGATCGGATACCGGTAATCGATAGTGAGTGAGTCCAAAGAAAAGCACAATCATTGCTGTGAGGCCAGATCGTATAATCGAAGCTTCAGAACCGGTCAAAATGACGTAAAACGGGATAAGCACAATCATTACAATCATTGCATAGTCACGCACAACCCCTAAGCGCCTAAAAATATAGAAGAGTGTGCCAAAAACAACAACGACGTGCATACCTGATACGACCAATAAATGCACAAGCCCAAACATTCGATATGCAGACACAAGTTCATCATCCATTTGATCATCCGCACCGAAAATGAGTGCATTCATCATTTCAGAACTTGTCGTAGAAAAATGATCGGAAATAAAGAGGATTTGATTCTGGCGCAAACGTTGCATGCGTTCGATCAGATTAGGTGAGCCATCTGTAACGATCGGTATACTGGTCGCCCTCAGCTGCCAGTATATATGGTGCCGTTCCAAATATTGACGCTGGTCAAATGCATGAAAATTAGTGGGGCTTGGCGGCTTCTCCAGTTTACCAGATACACGGCACGGCATTCCTGGCTTTAGTTTCCGGATGAGAAAACTTTTCTCTTTTTTCGAACGCAATTTGGTATAGATAAGCATGGACTCACCAGAATCGGTCTTCAGTTGAAACGTTAGTTGATCTCCATTAACTTGCGGAAGTCCCACAATCCGTCCTTGGACCGATTCCTCAGCTCCAGAGAACTGCGATTGATTGGTTTGAAAGTAAACAATATCTAATTGAATAATAAAAAAAATAGTGAGTAATGTGAAAAGAAAAGCAAAGTGCTTTCTCATCGCGAGATATACTCCGTATATGAGCAAAACAACCAATGGAACCACGGAATGTTTTTCTAATCCCGCCCATGCGGAGAGGCAACCGGACAATGCGAAAAGATGCCATCGGCCAATGAAAGGCATTTCATTCTACACCCTGACAGCAAACCAATTTTCTATCCATAATGGGACACATAGCCAAAGGATACCCCTTCCTTTTATTGTGCTGTATTATTCACTTGTTTTAATTCAATGACTTTATCAAAAGGTACCTTCTTCACGTAAACATGCGCTGTTCGAAAAAGTTCTTCTGCGTAAGGATGATTCTTGTAATCCTTGGCGTAATAGACGCTCTTTATTCCTGCTTGAATAATCGATTTACAGCACTGCACACAGGGATAATGCGTAACATAAAGCTCTGCTCCATCGGTTGACTCCCCGAACTTTGCACATTGCAGAATGGCGTTCATCTCTGCATGGATCGTACGTGCACAGTGCCCATCAATCATATAGCATCCTTCATCAGAACAATGTGGTCCTCCTGCAATTGATCCATTATAACCACCAGCAATGATTCGTTTGTCCCGTACAATTGTCGCCCCGACAAAAAGTCTCGTGCATGTACTTCTCGATGCAAGCAAATGGCTCTGGGCCATAAAATATTGATCCCAAGATAGTCTTTCCATACTTCTACCTTCCTTCTGAATTCTAGCAGCCTGTCCCCATTGTATCAGATTGTAGCACTGTCTATCGAAAATTTTTTCCACTGCATTTTAATTGAGCGTCGCTGCAGGCTTGATTTTTTCCAGTGATTTATCACCTATGCCTGATACATTGGTTAAATCATCAAGGCTTTTAAAAGGCCCATTTTCCTCCCGATATAGGATAATTGCTTTTGCCTTTGCCGGACCAATTCCAGGAAGATCCTGCATTTTCTGTTCGTCAGCCGTATTAATATTTACTTTTTCCACGCCATCTTGAACGGGACGCTCTCCCCCCTCACTTCCCATTGGATTTGACAGACTATTCACCCCCTCTTCACCTTTTACCGGAACATAAATAACCATTTCGTCCGCAACTTTCTGTGCCAAATTTACTTTGTTTCGATCGGCTTTCTTTGTCAATCCGCCGGCAAGCGTTATACCGTCTATAACACGATCATCGGGGCGAACATGATAAATACCCGGATGCACCACAGCCCCTTTAATGTCTACAATGAACTCCTTCGCCTCGGTATTCTGGTCTTTCATTGAACGGCTTCCTTCCGTATTCTGCTTCGATGTACGAGAATCTGAATTTGAGAACACTGCACTCGTTTTTTCGAGCGTTATTGTTTTTTTGAGGTTGGATTGGTGCCGATAGAACAGCCAAAGGCAAATAATGAGGATAATCAGGCAAAGAATAATCACGGTCTTGTACTTCGTCCATTGAATGTTCAAGTTATTTCTCCTCTCAGTTCCGACGCACAACTGCTGGCGGCGATACATATTATTGATAGTGCGGACATAGAGTTCAAAGGGATATGAAGTGAATTTGAGGTGAAGGACAATGAGAATTGGTTTGATTGGGACAGGGAATATGGGAACGCTAATTGTTGATGCACTAGTAAAAAGTAAAGCTGCAAAACCACGATGCATATCTGTTACAAACCGGACAAAACAGAAGGCAGTTGATTTGGCAAAAAAGCACCGGAAACTAAAGGTTTATTCAACACCAAAAGAAGTGCTGCAACACGCTGATATTGTCTTTCTGTGTGTGAAACCTGCGCAGTTTCATCCCCTCTTGAAGTCCCTGCGCAGTGATTGGCATCCAAATCAAATCGCCATATCAATCACCAGCCCAATTAGCGTGCGTCAACTGGAGAGTCTGATTCCATGCCAAGTCGTTCGTGTGATTCCCAGCATTGTGAATCAGAGTCTTTCAGGCAGCACCCTCGTTACGTTTGGATCAAGCATGACTGATCTACAGAAGAGTAAATTGTGGGCCATACTCTCACAATTTTCACACCCCATTGAAATTGATGAAGAGAATATACGGGTTGCTTCAGACCTCTCTAGTTGTGGTCCGGCTTTTCTTTCTTATTTGTTGCAGAAAATGATTGATGGAGCGGTCATGAGTACATCAATTTCAAAAAAACAGGCCACACAACTGACTACGGAAATGGTTTCAGGAATCGGCAAGTTACTTGAGGAACAAATCTTTACATTAAAGCAATTAGAGGAAAAGGTTACTGTAAAAGGTGGCATAACGGGCGTTGGACTATCAGTCTTGGAAGAGGCAAATAATGGGGCATTCGAAAAGTTGTTTTTAGAAACACAGAAAAAATTCAAAGAAGACCAACAGGCTGCAGATGCGCTGTTCAATGAGGATCTAAACAAATAAGCAGGCAAAGACAGATCGATAATAATTTAATTCGACAGATTCCGCTATGTTCCTGCTGTAAATAAATTTTCATTTCACGTTTTCCTTTTTAATACTGATGAAGCTAACAATAAGTAAAACCGGACAAATAGCACCTGATCTTTACCCATGCCTGTTTTTGATGACGCTCCGAATGCGTTTTTTACAGGAGTCTCGCATCTTTGCTGCATTTTAATCAACACGCCTTATCCTTTGATACGTCGATTTAGCATTTTAAATTTTCTTGCGAGCGGGGACATGAATGTTTCTTTTCGTACGAAAAAAAGATCCAAACGATTTGTAGACCATCACGTCGTTCGGATCAGTACTTCACTTATTTTTATTTATACACCCTCTGATTTTTCAACAGGTTTGGAATCAGATTGAGACAAGAGACTGTGTAAGATCATTCCAACCATGATGATCAGCATGCCTGTCCAAGAAAGTATAGAAGGCAGGGGTGCTGACAGGAGTACAAGCTCACCCAATACCGTAAACAAAACTTCCATCGATTGTGTTGCTTCTACTGTTGCCAGCTTTTGCATATTCCCCCTAACTAAATCAGTCGCATAGAAAAAAAGTATCGTTGCAATGACGCCTGAGCTGATTGCAACAATGAATGATTGAACCACCTGTGTCTGGCTTGGTTTACCAACAGTGAAGATGCCATATAGTGCAAGAATGATCCAAAATGGCATACTTGCAAGGGTCATCCCAAATACACGCTGATAGGTATCTAACTTCCCCCCACATACATCCATCATCTTCCTATTGCCTAATGGATAAGCAAATGCGGCAACCACTACCGGGCCAACCGCTAGAAGAGCATGGCGTAGTGAGAGACTGTTCATTTGTTCCACTTGAAGGAGACCAATGCCAATAAGAATGATTGACGACAAGAAAAGGCCCTTTATCGGGATCTTTCCTCTAACCTTCATCTCTCCTGTTGTTGTTTGAACTGTTTCATAAAAGAGCGGTGCGAGCAGTGAACCGGCAATAATCGTGAATTGCCAAGTTCCGGCGATCAGCCAACCCGGAGCAAAGCTGGCAGCATAACATAACGGGGCATAAAATAATCCGAATCCAACAGAACTCCATAGTATCCATCGCCACCAATCCAATTTCATTACGCGCAATAAAGGCAATAAATTGCCGCGTATAATGACAAGCAAAGCTAGAAACGGCAACATAAAAAAATAACGTAGAGATCCGCTCCAAATCCAGCTCCCTCCGGATAATTCCATTGATCGATTAAAAATAAATGCTGCTGCAAAGAAAAAGGCAGCGAACACGCCAAGTACAATTGCTTTCAAACACGTCTCCTCCTAACGATAACCGCCGTTCAATGATCCTTTGTTCAGAAAACATAAAAAGTTTATGCAATAGAAAAGGTGGAGAGAAATTGATCTCCACCACATCATAATGATTCATCATTTAAAGGGGTTTTTTTTCTAATGTATATAATGGGGCATCTCCCCATAATTTTTCTAATTGATAGTAATCCCGTTCATCTTTGTGGAAAACGTGGGCAACAACATCCCCAAGATCAATCAAAACCCAACGTGCCTGATCGTATCCTTCCATCCGATGAATCGTGACTCCCTTCTCATCTGCAGCTTTGCGAAGGGCCATCGAAATAGCCTGTACTTGTTTTTCCGAATCACCATGACAGATGATAAAGTAATCAGCCATGATGGATATACCTTGCATTTTCAGCATCACAAGATCCTGAGCCTTTTTATCATCGGCGGCCTCCGCCAGATACTTCACCCATTCCTCACTGTTCATTCAGTCACCTCATTGAATTTTCTTATTTGTTCTTTTGTTGTTGTACGAGATCATTATATGCTTCAAAGGTCTTCGGATAGACACTCTGACTCTTGGATAACAGATAGATAATGGTCTTTTGTAATTCTAGAAAGACCGCCAGATTAAGGTCACGTTCGGCAGCTTCCCGAACCTCATCCACTCCTGGAAAATCTCGACCAGGTTCAATATAATCCGCCAAGAATACAATCTTTTCCAGCAACGTCATTTGTTTGCGCCCGGTGGTGTGATAAATCACTGCATTTAAAATTTCCGGATCTTTGATCCCATATGTTTCTTCAATATAAATGGCACCCGCCGGAGCATGCCAGAGTTTATCCGAATAATCAAGACTGTCGCTCCATGTTCCTGGTTTGCGCAAAATTATTGTCTTCAATTCATCATCGGAAAAATATTTAACAATATCATGCAGCATACCTGCAAGCTCTGCTTTTTCCTTATTTGCTCCGTACATTTCCGCCAAACGCCCGGCTGTTTCCGATACACCAACCGAATGACGAAATCTCTTTTCCGGAAGAATCGCTTTAATCGCTTGTTCCGCTTCATTAATCTTCATAAAGTCGTCGCTCCTTTATGTAGTTTATCACCACATCGCTAAGAAAATATCGGCACGACCGCCCTTGTTTCAAACGCGCTCGCAAAAAGCTAGACGACAAGTCAACTTTCGGCATGTCAATATAGCGTACATCAGCAAAGTCAGGATGTGTTTCCGCATACCCTGGACGTTTAAATGCGATGAAAGAGGTCAGTTCGCACAATTCTTCTATACGATGCCATGTAGGAAGATCATCAACCATGTCTGCCCCTAGTATGAAATAAAAGTGATCATTCGGATAGATCTCTTTCAGTTCATGAAAGGTGTCAAACGTATATGACTTTCCTTTCCGTTTGAGTTCAAGATCACTCACCACAAAATGATGATTATCCCGAATCGCTAACTCAACCATCTCTAAACGGTGTTGGGCACTTGTATGCGCCTGTTTTCCTTGAACATGAGGCGGCTGATAGCTTGGCAAAAACCATACTTGATCGAGTTTGCAGGCTTCTAATGCCTCTTGGGCGATCAGCAAATGCATCAGGTGCGGCGGATCAAATGTTCCGCCAAATACTCCAATTCTACTCATGGTCAAAGCCCTACTTTTTCGGAAGTTCAATCCGTTTGTGTTCTTTAGAACGTCTGAACAACACTGCAGTATGACCAATGACTTGTACAAGTTCTGCTTTTGTACGTGCACATATTTCTTCTCCTGCTGCAGCCGGATCTTCAAATGTATTCTGCAAAAATTGGATTTTAATAAGCTCTCTCTTTTCTAAAACGTGATCAATCTCATCAATAAACTGATCGTGCACCCCTATTTTACCAACTTGAAAAACAGGTTTTAGTGGATGTGCCAATTTCTTTAAATATTTTTTTTGATTGTTGCTTAACATAAAGTGCATTGCTCCTTTATTATTCACTCAAGATAAATACGTGTGCAGTAAATAATCTTCCATTTTCTTGCCATCTGGATGAATGCCTGTCCATCGTTCAAATGCAAGTGCCCCTTGAAACACCAGCATTGGGAGCCCATTCATTACCGGATAACCCTTCCGCTCAGCCTCCTGTAGAAATGCCGTTCGATAAGGTTGATAAATAAGATCTGCAAATAATGTATTCGGGGCTGCCCCGTCAATACGGAACAAGTGCTGGTCTGCGCTCGGGTTCAAACCTATCGATGTTGTATTAATCACCATTTGATAGCGTCCGATGTCCTCTTCTGCCTGTTGAAAAGTTAACGCATCAGAAGTACAGAAACGACGGCATGCTTCACTTAAAAAAACCGCTTTAGAAAAAGTTCGATTTGTGATGTCCACTCTTGTTTCAAATTTCTGAGCCAACACGAGCGCTACCGATCGGGCAGCCCCTCCGGCACCAATGATTAATACTGATGGCTGTTGCTTCACAAGTAAAGGAAAATGAGCACGGAGTCCTTCATAGAAACCAAGACCATCTGTATTATACCCGATTAGCTGTCCATCTGTTTGGATTACGGTATTTACGGCACCAATTGATCCAGCCGTTCCTCTAACTTCATCAAGCATAGGAATAATTGCTGTTTTATGCGGAAAAGTGACGTTAAAGCCTTTGATACCCAGCGTTCTTAATTGATCAACTGTTCTCGCAAGGTTTGGTTTTGGTACGGAATAAGCTGTGTAGTGACCCGAAATCACTGTTTCCTTAAACCATAGATTGTGCATAGCCGGGGAGAGACTATGCTCAATCGGCTCACCAAGAAGGCCATACTTTTCTTCCATTGCGCACTACCCCTTAATTATGGATGGACGCAGCGAAACGCCAATTCCTTTTGGTGCATATGCTGAAATTCTTGCCCCTCTACCTTTGATGGTTATCCAGCCTAAGCCGGAAAAAACAACATCTGAGTCCGTTTCCTCAGTTCGAAAATCAAAGCGTACCATTTCAGGAAGGCGTACGCCCTCACTTGGAGGAGCAAGTAAATGACCAAGTTGCCGAGCGTAAAGGTCGTCAGCCTGTTCCGTCTTGGTACGATGAATGAGTAAAGAACTTGCTACATAGGCAATCAGGGATCGCTTTGAAGGCCCCTCATAATCGACGCGCGCCACCCCTCCTAAGAACAGTGTTTGTTTTTCATTAAGCTGAAACACCTTGGGTTTGACCTCTTTGGTTGGCATGATCTTTTTGTAGTCACGTGTCTCAATAAAATGGGCGACTTGATGTGCATTGACAACCCCTGGCGTGTCAAAAAGTGAACAACCATCCTCCAGTGGAATCTCAATGAAATCAAGTGTTGTCCCTGGGAACCGCGACGTCGTAATGACCGCATCCTCACCAGCCTGACGAATCAAATGGTTAATAAACGTTGACTTTCCAACATTTGTCGCACCGACAACATAGACATCACGGCCATTCCGATAATGATCAATATTTACTGCGACTTCTTCAATACCATGATTTTTACCCGCGCTCATAAGGAGAACATCTACAGGTTTAAGTCCTTGTTCATGAGCAGATCGGCGTAACCAAGACATTAACTTATGATCATTTGTTGACTTAGGAAAGAGATCCCTTTTATTTCCAACCAATAGTATTGGATTATTGCCGACAAATCGCTGCAGGCCGGTTACCCAGCTTCCCATAATATCGAATAGATCTACGAGGTACACAACCAGTGCATCACGCGAAGCAATTCGTGAAAGCATGCTGAGAAAATCATCGGCAGTTAACGAAACCGCTTGAATCTCATTGTAGTGGGTGAGTCGGAAACAGCGCTGACAAACAACAGGATCATGTTGAAGTGCGCTTTTCGGCGCATAGCCCAGTGCATGTTCATCGCTTGTCTGTATTTTCACACCACATCCTGCACAATAGTGTTCATCCATGCGTCATTCCTCCCATTTTATCCAACCTTTACGCCGCATTTGCGACATGATCATTCGCTCTAAATAACGATTCATTTTTGTTCCCCATCCGTCGGTTGAAGCAATCGGTGTAACCAAGATCGTACGTGCACCGGCCGAGTTGCCCCCCCAAATATCTGTCATCAGCTGATCGCCCACCACAACCAATTCATCCTTTTTTACCTTCATCATCCGCATTGCCCGTATAAAGGCAAAGGGAAGTGGTTTTCGAGCCCGAAAGATGTACTGAAGGTCAGCGGAGTGTGAAAATCGTTTGACACGTTTCTCATTATTGTTCGAAAGAATCATGACTGAAATACCTGCATCTTTTACTGAAGAAAACCAAGATACAAGTTCAGGAGTTATGTCCGGCTCGTCCCAGGCAACGAGTGTATTATCCAAATCTGTCACCAGGGCTTTAATTCCTCTTTTTTTCAACATTTTCGGTTGAATATCTAGAATGCTTGCTACATGTTCATCAGGTAAAAAATTTTTCAACACTGAATTTTGCCACCTCATATTCTGTTTACATTTTCCCACATGTTGACGTTTTTACCAACCCCTAAATCTTTTTTATCGATCAAACCACCAAAACCCTCATTATTTTCATGATAAATAGTAAAACAAACAAAAATTGACAAGAATATAAACTATGATCATGGATTAGTTCCTAAATATTTCGACAAATAGTGACAGCCTAAATAGTGTGGATAAACTTATTCACTTTGATCCCCAATAAAATCCTACGTTTGAAAAAGTTACCCACACGAAACGCACAATTTATCCACTTTCGTTGTGGATAAAACGTGAATTGTCCAAATTCATTGAACATGATAGAGTGAATTTATTGTAAATCACTTAACCATTTTTGAAATTAATTCGAATGGAAGTCCGATGACCCAGTTAATATGGACTTCATTCACAGGAGTTCAAGAAAGGAGTTGATCCTAATAAGCAGGAGCTTGAATTATCATGTACCAAATGATGTCGTAACTAGCGAACAGACGATGCTAAACGCAGTCTACATTTGAAAAGTCGATCACGTAAATACGTAGACTGTCACATGTAAAAAGGAGTTGAGAGACCGGAAACGGTTGACAATGGACACACTATCCGACGACCTGCTTATTGAATCTTATACAAAAGCCAAGGAAATTCACTTAAGTGAAGATTTTATTCATCTTATAGAGAAAGAAATCGAGCGAAGAAGCTTGTGCACAAAGCACGGCATGCCCGCTGATCTTTATCGACGCTATTCAACATACAATTAATCAAGTTCTAACTTTCGACTATTTCAATCGGGACAGACACAGGACAGGGTAAAAGCCCATAAACTAAAAGACAGCAAGGTAAAATCAGATCTCCTGAGGAGTGGTCGATCATGCTGTCGATTGTCGGTGGACTTGCTTATCTGTTCAAAAACGTATGGTTGCTTGTCTCTTATGTCAAAAATAACGCTTTTCCTCAACCTCTTTCTGAGGAGGAGGAAGCGCAGTGCTTGACATTAATGGCCGAAGGCGACGATGATGCACGGAATAAACTAATCGAACACAATCTCCGGCTCGTCGCTCACATTGTCAAGAAATTTGAGAATACTAAAGAAGATACAGATGACTTAATCTCAATCGGAACCATTGGCCTGATAAAAGCAATTAACAGCTATTCAACCGGTAAAGGAACGAAACTCGCAACCTATGCAGCTCGATGTATCGAAAATGAAATACTGATGCACTTAAGAGGGTTAAAGAAAACACGGAAAGATGTTTCGCTTAACGATCCTATTGGTCAAGATAAAGAAGGAAACACGATTTCATTAATCGATATTCTTAAATCAACAAATAAGGATATCGTGGACGAAATATCGTTAAATATCGAATCAAAAAAGATCTATGGGGCGCTTCATGTTCTCGACCCTCGTGAAAAAGAAGTGATTATTGATCGATTTGGCCTGGATAATCAAAATGAATTGACGCAAAGGGAAATTGCCAAAAAGTTATCAATCTCGCGAAGTTATGTCTCACGTATCGAAAAACGTGCTTTGATGAAATTATTTAATGAGATTTACCGTAAACCGAATCAGTAATCTTTAGTAAAGCATTCTCATACCGTCTCTGTTTGATAAATGGTAACATAGTGAAGAGAAGTTCAGAATATGGATGAGAATCGAGGCATTATTATGGACGAATCAGACAAAAGAATAGGGTTAAACCTGTTTGGCGAACCTGAAAAAATTAAAAGCCTTCACTTAATTGTCGAGGGGAGAGTACAAGCCGTTGGTTTTCGTTATTTCACATGGCAAACTGCCAATGTATACCGTATTTCCGGATGGGTACGCAATCGTGATGACGGCAGTGTTGAAATTGCTGCAGAAGGTGAAGAAACCGAGATAAACCAATTTGTGAAAACGATAAAAAAGGGTAGTCCCTTCTCACGGGTGAAACACGTGGATATATATGAATATACAGAGCCGAAGAATTACCACCTATTCAAGATATTAAATTAACGTTGTTGAAATCGATGGTTTAAAAATAATACCGCTGAGCGATTCTGTGATCGTTCAGCGGTTCTTACTTTCATTTATTATCATTGTCTATTATTGCACGCAGCAAGCGTAAACTTTTTCTCAATTCTCGGATTAGGCACGTTTTTCACGTTTGATAGTTTTCCCCAGATTCAATTGGTTTTTTCCCAGATTAAATTATAATTTGGTCCTAAGTGTTGATGATCGCCAGTAAAATACACATGCGCCGATCAGAAAGATCAAACTGGATCCAGAAAGAATCTCAAGTTTCCATTGAATCTCACTATATTTTGGAATTAGTGTCCCAGCATAGAGAAATGTACTTAAAAAAAGACATAACATACCGATTCTCTGGCAATCCATGATCTTATCTAGAATCATTTTTTGTTGTTCTTCCATTCTCATCCCTCCGTCACTAGATTACTATAACATGAGATGAAAATAAGTTTCTCAGGTAGTTTATGACAAAAAAAACACCACCGAATTCGGCAGTGCTCTGAATCTACAATTTAACGATCTATAATTTAACTTAAAGCTTGCTCCAAATCCTCGATTAAATCCTCGACATCCTCAATTCCTATCGACAAACGGATCAATCCGTCAGTAATCCCGAGCTCATCCCGACGTGGTTTTGGTATTGATGCATGAGTCATCTTTGCAGGTACGGAAATCAGGCTTTCAACAGCACCAAGACTTTCAGCTAATGTGAAATACTTGGTCTTTGAAAGGATCTGGTTAACCGTTGCTTCATCCCCTACATCAAATGAAATCATGCCACCAAATCCGCCTGCTTGCTTTGCAGCGACCTCATGACCAGGATGACTCGCTAGGCCGGGATAGTATACTTTCCTCACCTTAGCATGTGCTGAAAGATAGTCAGCGATCTTGCCCGCGTTCTTTTCTATTTGTTCCATCCGCAGCGCTAAAGTCTTAATCCCACGAATAAGCAACCAAGCGTCTTGAGGACCAGGTACTGCACCGACTGAGTTTTGGATAAAATATAGTTTTTCGGCCAGTTCTTCTGACGAGACTACAACTAAACCTGCAACAACATCACTATGCCCGCCAATATATTTTGTTGCGCTGTGAAGAACGATATCAGCACCTAGATCAAGAGGATTCTGCCAATATGGCGTAGCAAAAGTATTGTCAACAATTAACAGTAACTGATGCTGATGGGCGAGTTCTGCCACTTTACGAATGTCTGTGATCTTAAGCAAAGGATTTGTTGGTGTTTCTAGATATATAGCTTTGGTATTCTCTTTGATTGCATTTTTAATTCGATCTGGATCGCTTGTATCCACAAATGTTGCTGAGATTCCAAGTCTATTAAATACCTTATCCACAACACGGAACGTTCCGCCATATACATCATCTGTGATGACTACGTGATCGCCACTATTAAGCAACATAAGCACCGAAGAAATAGCTGCCATTCCCGATCCAAATGCAAATCCTGCTTTGCCGTGCTCAAGTTCCTGAATCAGGATTTCCAACGCGTGTCGTGTTGGATTTCCTGAACGTGAATAGTCGTATCCCTTCGTTTTTCCAATCGCTTCTTGTTTATATGTGCTCGTCTGATAAATGGGAACAGAAACACTCCCTGTGTTTTCATCTCCAAAAATACCTGCATGAATGACTTGTGTTTTGGGTCTCAAAATGAGGTCCTCCTATTTTCTTATCATTAAGTAACTATTAATCATAGATATTTTCACTCAAATAACGTTCGCTAGAATCAGGAAAAATAACAACAATATTCGTGCCTGGTGCTGATTTTTGAGCCTCGAGCAAAGCTGCGTGCAACGCAGATCCTGACGAGCTGCCAATCAGCAGTCCTTCTCGCTCGGCAGCTTCTTTTAATCGTTGGAACGCATCTTGATCACTAATCGTATAAATTTCATCAAAATACTCGGTTTTAACAAAAGTAGGAATAAACTCCATCCCTATTCCTTCCGTTCTATGGGATGACGGCTTTCCTCCGTTCAAAATCGAACCAACGGGCTCAACAACAATTGTCTTCACTTCTGGGTTTTTCTTTTTCAAGAATTCAGCAGTACCTGTAAACGTTCCGCCAGTTCCAGCACCGGCAACAAGAACATCCACTGCTCCATTCAGATCCTCCCAAATCTCTGGACCTAACGTTTCAAAATAGGCGCTGGGATTATCCGGATTTGCAAATTGGTTTGGGCAATAACTTCCCTTAATTTCCCTTTCCAATTGACGCGCCTTGGCTACTGCCCCTGCCATTCCTTGATCCGTCGGCGTATTTACAACTTGGGCACCCAAAGCCCTCATCAGGATCTGTTTTTCCATACTGAATTTTTCAGGAACGCAAAAGAGTACATGAATCCCTTTCCCCACTGCCGCAAGAGCAAGACCAATTCCTGTGTTTCCGGCAGTTGGTTCAATCAATGTGCCTCCCGGCTTCAGCTTCCCCATTGCCAAAGCCTCTCGTATTATTTTTTCACCGAGCCGGTCTTTTACACTACCACCAGGGTTAAAGTACTCACATTTTGCATATAAATGGACACCTTCTGGAAGCGGAAAAGCATGGAGAGCAACGAGAGGAGTCGAACCAACGAGTTCATGAACGTTCTGGTATAAAGTCACACTCTTTCACCTCTAGTCATACGTAGGCATGTTCAAGCTTCTGCATAAACTTCTTTCCACTCTGCCTTGTGTGCTAACATTTTTTCTGCGATTTTCTTTGCGCCATCAAGATCATGACTTGCTGCCCAACCGCATTGGTAGCAGTTTGCAGCCGGCACTTCGGTCGCATTGAGAACATCATTGAGTGTACGTTCAAGAGCCTCAAGGATTGCATCGTAGCTGCTGTTGTCAATGATCGATACATAAAAACCTGTCTGGCAGCCCATCGGACCAACATCGAATATATTTTCAATGTGATTACGAATGTTCTCAGCCATTAAGTGTTCAAGAGAATGCAATGCGGGCATTTCCATATGTTCCTCGTTTGGCTGGCAAAAACGGACATCATATTTGTAGATTTCATCTCCGTGCGGCGCTTTTGTCACGCCCACGAGACGGACATAAGGTGCTTTCACTTTTGTATGATCCAGGTTAAAACTCTCAACATTCATTTTCTTATGTTCTGTCATTTAAGCCATCTCCTTAATGAGTGATAGAATAAATTCAGCTGAATGTTTCGCTGCTGTTTGTAAAAATTGATCGAAGGAAATATTGGATTGCTTTCCTGCAATATCTGATAACGACCGAACAATCAAGAATGGTACATTAAATTGATAACATACTTGAGCGATCGAGGCCGCTTCCATTTCAACAGCCATCATTTTCGGGAATATGACTTTCAGTGCTTGTATGCGTTCTGCATCCGCCATGAAAGAATCTCCAGTGCCGATCCATCCCTCAACAATCTGATGACCTTGTAGGACTTTACTTGCAATGCGGTCTGCTATTTTCATAAGATTCTCTTCTGGTAAAAATACCGCAGGCATTCCAGGTATTTGCCCAAGAACATAACCAAAAGCAGTTGCATCAGCATCATGATGAAGAACACCTGATGAAAGGACAACATCACCTATGTTTAAAGAAGGATTCGTACCGCCAGCAGAACCTGTATTGATCACATGATCCGGATGAAAATGGTCAATCAATAAGGTTGTTCCAATGGCGGCATTGACCTTACCAATGCCGGACTGTAGCAAAACAACATCTGAACCTTGAAGTTCTCCTTGGTAAAAATGGCACCCGGCAATTTCCTGTTCCTTAACTCCGCCCATTTGTTCTTTAAGTAGGGCAACTTCTTCCTCCATGGCTCCGATGATTCCTATAGTCAAAACTGAATCCTCCTGAAAAACATCATTTTTTATCTGCAATAATCAACCAGGCAAATTTGTTCAATTGCTTGAAATAAGGTACAAGATGATGTTTCCGAAATGCCGTGTAAAGCGTTTGGCGTAACGGATAGTATTCTGTACGCAAATCTTTAAGCAAATGTGAAAAACCATTTTTCTTTGCCCATTGGTGCACCTTTATTTTTTCAATCTCATTATCATAAAGTGTATCTGCAAAAACTATTCTACCATTAATTGAAAGCAAACGACTATATTTCTCAATCGCCTCCTCCTTTTCATCATCTGTTAAATGATGAAAAGCAAAGGAACTGACAATGGTGTCAATGGGATGATCTGGGATAGGAAAGTCGAGAAAATCACCATCAATTAATGTGATCCCTGCTATCTTTTCTTTTGCTTTCTCCCGCATTTTTTCTGATGGCTCAATACCCACAACAGATAATCCATGATCGATTAAGATTTGTGTGAGATTTCCAGTACCTACTCCGAATTCTAGGACATGTCCTTTTGCATGCGCTGAAACCTGTTCGAGAATCGAGTGATAGTTTTTGAAAACTTCCTGATATTCCTGATCTCCTCCAGCAACCGTTTGATCATAGACCTCAGCCCATTTCTCAAATGTACCGATAAATTCACGTCCCATGATTGCTTCCCCCCATACTGGTTGCAATTCCTTTAATTCATATAATATTAGTATGGAATATTGGAATTAACGTCACTAAATTTAGCATACCTCTCTTAATTTATCAACAATAATCACTCATTAATCGCTAGAAATCCGTCGGCACAAAACTGTCCAGTCCTTATCATTGTATCCATGTGCTTCGATGGCTCGCTTGCCGCGGGCGTACCGTGAGCCTCCTCATACAACCGATTATCTGCGGGGTCTCACCTGCACGCTCATCCCGCTGGCGTCTCGCATCTTCGCTGTTTGTACTAAACCAATCGTATCGTTTCGAGCTCTTGAAGAAACTGGGCACAAAACTGCTCAGTCCTTATCTTTGTATCCATATGCTTCAATGGCTCGCTTGCCGCGGGCGTACCGTGAGCCTCCTCATACAACCGATTATCTGCGGGGTCTCACCTGCACGCTCATCCCGCTGGCGTCTCGCATCTTCGCTGTTTGTACTAAACCAATCGTATCGTTTCGAGCTCTTGAAGAAACTGGGTAAAAAACTGTCCAGTCCTTATCTTTGTATCCATGTGCTTCGATGGCTCGCTTCGTTTTTCATTAAACAGTGTTATATAGTTAAGATACGAAAAAAAGCCGCATTTGCGGCTTTTTCTGGGTTAATCATTTTTATTATGGCTTTTTAACATTGTCTGCTTGCCAATGTCCATCTTGATAAATTAAGTGCACAACATAAATTGCACTTTGATCATTTTTCGGAGATACACGTGCGAGCGAACTATTTGGTGATCCCCCGTTCCCCAACCAACGAATCGTCATGTTTGCTTCATCAATGCCCGTTGCCTCAGCAATGGCATGTACTTGAGCATTCCAGTCCTCAGACCCCATTTCATAAGATGCTTGATGGTTTTCGTCTGCCTCTTGAGATGCTGAGCTGGAAGAATCTGAACTACTTTCCTCATTTGATGCTTGTCCGGAATCAGATTCCGAAGAAGATTTCGATGAGTCCGTTGTTTTACTCTTCTTATTGTCTATTGACGCTGTTTTCGATTGGGATGATGGTGTAGTCGATGGCGATGTGTGAAAGACGGAGATGAGAATGATACAACCAACTGCTAATATCAATAGCGAAACGATGCCAATTATCAAGGTGAGCATTCGATCCGTTTTGCTCTTTCGCCTTTGTTCTCGAGACGAGTAACCACTGCCTCTCTGATTTCTCATGTGACATCCTCCTTTTTGACAGACAACTATTTAATAATTTACTATGCGATCATCTCTTGGGAATCTTCCGTGAAACGCTCTCTATCTTCTCACATGAACCACAATGTATCTCGTTAATCAGTTGAATCGTAATCTAACGAAGATCTATTCTCGCATAAAGATAACTTCCTATTTAAAATAATTCGCATTCATCTAAGTAGTCATGTCTGTCCAATTATAACACGCCAATAGAACTCTCTTAAATCTATGCACGAACACGTCGACTATTCCAATAATAAAAGCGCAAAACTGTTGATGTGGTCAAGACAGATTTGCACTAATATTCATGAAGTAACTATAAAGTTGAAAATATTATTTACGAACAATAGATATTCTACTTGTCCTGAATTTGGTTGCAATCAATTACTGCTCGATAAAATCAGTAGATGAGAAGAGCGTAAGGGATAATTTTAGGTACTTACTCAACTTTTAAGATCTTCACGCGAATGTCTCCGCCAGGGGTACTCACGCTGACCTCTTCACCGACAGACAAACCAATAAGGCCTTTGGCCATCGGAGAATCATTAGAAATCTTTCCATTAAATGGATCTGATTCGGCGCTCCCGACAATTTGATAGGTTTCTTCTTCACCATCTGGAAGTTCTTTAAACGTTACCGACTTACCGATCTTAACAACATCCGTTGTTTCGTCATCTTCAATGATTACAGAATTACGGATCATCAATTCCAATTGTTGGATGCGCGCTTCAACAAACGCTTGTTCATCTTTTGCAGCATCATATTCGGAGTTTTCTGAGAGGTCCCCAAATCCACGAGCAATTTTGATTCTTTCAACAACTTCTTTGCGCTTTTCAGTTTTCAGATATTCTAATTCATGTTCTAGTTTTGCTTTTCCTTCAGCGGTCATATAGTGAAGTTTTTCTGCCATTGTATGCCACACTCCTGACTAAATTTATACTCAAATTATTTGTTTGCATCGTCATGATGTTGTTCATTAATTTGTTGACCTTTGCCCTCAAGCACGGTTCGTATTTTCGTCACCATCAAGTCGACAGCTACCGAATTTTTTCCACCTTCGGGAATAATAATATCCGCATAGCGTTTTGTTGGTTCAACGAATTGAAGATGCATCGGACGAACCGCAGTTAAGTACTGATTAATGACTGATTCAACACTTCTCCCGCGTTCTTCTGTATCACGAAGCAATCGTCGGATTATGCGCAAATCAGAATCCGTATCGACGAAAACCTTTATGTCCATAAGATTACGAAGACGTTCATCTTCCAGAATAAGTATGCCTTCCAAAATAATTACGTCTTTAGGTTCGACGGGTACAATTTTATCAGATCTTGTATGTACTGTATAGTCATACACCGGTTTTTTTATTGGATGGAACTGAAGGAGCTCCTTTACCTGTGAAAGTAACAAGTTCGTATCAAACGCAAGAGGGTGATCATAATTTGTAAGTAGCCGTTCCTCAAAAGGTTTATCATCCTGAGCCTTATAATATGCATCTTGCTGAATTACAGCAATGGACTTATCAGGAAAACTACGGTAAATTTCCCGAGTCACTGTTGTTTTCCCTGAACCCGAGCCCCCCGCAACTCCGATCACGATTGGCTTACTTCTTTTCATGTCAATAGTTCCCCCCACGCGCAGTATATGTCTTTTTGGTGCTGATCGCCATGCCATCACCAACAGTTAGAAAGACGGTATCAAATGATGGTTGATCAACAAGAAAATGATTGTATGCATCCACTTTTTTAACCAGTCGATTCAGCTGTCTTTTTTTCACAGCATCAATGTCGCATACCAACCCATGAAAGAGAATATTATCGGAGACAATGATGCCATCGTCTGCTAGAACGCCCACACATTTTTGAAAAAGGCGCTCATATTGTGCTTTTGCTGCATCAATTACTATTAAATCATAGGGGGCAAATGCTGTAACTTCGGGTAGATCCTCGGTGGCATCCCCATTCACGATTTTGATGGTATCTTGTAAATTGTGTGCTTCAATATTCTTTGTTGCTTCCTCGATCATCGCTTGGTCGCGTTCAACTGTAATAATCTCTGCACCTTTACCAGCTGCTAAAGCCATTCGGATTGAGGAATAACCAATGGCTGTCCCTAGTTCCAAAATTCGTTTTGTGCCTGTCCAACGGATTAATTGTTGCAGAAACGCCATTGCAGATGGCTGCATGATCGGAATATAAATATCTGCTGCCTTTTTTTCCATTTGGCGAAGCAGATCAGTTTCAGAATGTGTAAAAGCAGCAGCATACGCTGACAGCTCCTTAAATTCGACCAATATTCTCTTCCTTTCTAAAATCTAAACAATCGACTATGATCTATTAGTTCTTCGACCATTCATGGCGGTACTTAGCAACGATCTTCTGATGCTCCGTGTACGTTTTTGAGTAATAGACTTTGCCACTCGGTCGTGCGTAAAAAAAGAGATTTTTTGAATTGACCGGATTCAAAACCGCCTGAATTGCATCTTTTGCCGGGGCACCAATCGGTCCAATCGGCAAGCCCTTTCGCATATAGGTATTATATGGAGAAGATGTTTGCAAATCCTTCTTTGTATAATCACGGATCCTTCTCTGAAGGCTATAAGCTACGGAAGGATCAGTCTGCAGCCTCATATTTAATGCTAAACGATTGAAAAAAACACCAGCGATTTTCTGACGATTTTTACTGTCCGGTGCCTCTTGCTCAACAAGCGATGCCATTGCTAAAATTTTATAGAGTGAATCCAACTTGCTTGCCTTAATCTCAGATGAATAAGCCTTCACCGTTTGCCCCGTTTGATCAAGCATTTGATCCACCATCCGATCAAGCGTAAGCGGGTTATCTTTCTTAATTTTAAACCGATAGATACCAGGAGCAAGATAACCCTCTAAGGGGTATTTAATTCCCTTTCCATAAATATCGTTGCTTAAGAACTTATATTTTGTTGCATAATGTTCTTTTACATAGGTAGGATCGCTAAGTTGTTTTCGAATCACTTTTTCATCTAAGTTTGCCACTTTTGCCATCTGAGCAGCGATCTCACTTACCCACATACCCTGACGCACATCGATGAGACGAATGATTTCATGGTGCGCACCATGTTTCAAATCATTCATCAATTGACCCGCAGACATCGTTTGATTGAAGACATAGATCCCTGATCGATAGTTATTGAGATGATTCCACCGCACGTAGAATTCAAAAGCCCATGCCTTGCGAATTAATCTTTTTTTCTCAAGAATATGGGCAATATCCCGAACTGATGCACCGGATGGGATGTTAACCGTAATGGAATGCTGATTGGTTTTATCCATAGGTGTCAACAAGCTGGCATAATAGCGGTTAAATCCCCATGCTGAACCGGCAATGATGCCAAGCAATAGGATCGTGATAAGGACAAAGATCCTCCAGTGTTTTTTTATTTGCATGTAAATGAGCCGCTCCTTTCAAAGAGAACCTCATCCATTATACACTAAATCGTCATTAACTTTGTCACCAATCGACATGATTCAAGCAAATTGTCCTCGATCATCGCATTGAGAAAAACTTTGGAAAACTCGTCTATACCTTTTTTGTGTAACGGTTATGCTTCGATTGCTCGCTTGCCGCGGGCGCACCGCGATTCTCCTCGAACAGGAAAAAGTGTGCGTGGTCTCGCTGGCACCTGATTCCAGACGTCTTGCATCTTCACCACATTTATAAGCACTATTGAAAAAGCCCCGCAAATGTGGGGCTAAATCATTTACTCTTCACTTTCATCACTAAATGTGTTAATCATTTCTTCAACAATATCCCATTCTTCATCGGTCTCAATTGGGAAGAGCTTGAAATCTTCATCTTCGCCTTCATACCGAAACGCAAATACTTCTTGTTCCTCATCTTCATCTTCAACTTGCTCGGAAGGTACAACAACCACATAAGATTTGTTTGTTTCTGGGACATCAAAATAAAAGAGAACATCAAATAGATTTTCGTCACCATTTTCTTCTGGGATCACAATTCGTTCTTTCTCTTCTGTATCAGGCAAAAAAATTGGATAATGATTATGTTCATGTTCAGTCATTTGTCCGATGCTCCATTCTTAGTTTATCGAGATAGCTTTGCAGTATCAGTACCGCAGCTTCCTTATCGATTACTTTTTTTCGTTTCTTTCGACTGACATCTGCAGCAATAAGAATGCGTTCAGCTGCCATTGTCGTTAGTCGTTCATCCCATAGATCAACCGGTATCTTGAACTTTCGCTTAATACTTTTTGCAAAACCACGTGACGCAATTGCACGTTCAGTTTCGGTTCCTATGAGATCTTTTGGAAGACCAACGACCACAGATTCAACATCGAATTGCTGAATTAATTCACCAATTCGATCAAATAACAGATTTTTCTTATGTTCGACATAATGTACAGTTTCAATACCTTGAGCAGTCAAGCCCATCGGATCGCTGATTGCGACGCCGACAGTAACCGTGCCAAAGTCCAAGCCCATTATTCTCATTCTTTGTCCCATTTCTCTTTAAGGTATGCGGTAACGAGTTCTTCAATGATTTCATCACGTTCGAGTCTGCGAATTAATTTCCGTGCATCTTTATGTCTCGGGATATAAGCAGGATCTCCGGACAACAGATACCCTACGATCTGATTAATCGGATTATAGCCTTTTTCATCGAGTGCATCATAGACTTGAAACAGGACCTCACGTGGATTGTGATCCCCTTGATCGCCAAAATTAAATTTCATTGTCTTATCCATGATCCTCATCCCCCAACGGTAGTTCAGATATACGCGTGATGCTGAATTAACGGACAGCCACTTTTTCAATCAAATCAGAGACTGCACGAAGCGCTTCGTGTACCTTTTCTGGATTTTTGCCGCCGGCTTGTGCCATATCCGGTCGGCCGCCTCCACCGCCGCCACAAATCGTTGCAACTTCTTTCACCAATTTGCCGGCATGATATCCTTTCTTAATCAAATCTTTGGTCACCCCAGCAACAAGATGTACTTTTCCATCTTCTACTGAAGCAAGGACAACGACAACCGATTGTAACTTGTTCTTCAGCTCATCTGCCATAGATCTAAGCTGATTCATGTCCATTTTATCCACTTTTTCCGCAATATACGAAACATCTCCGTTTTTCTTCACGGATTGTTCTAATTCACCAGTCTTGGCGCTACTTAATTTGTTCAATAACGCAGTGTTTTCTTTTTCAAGATTCTTAAGTTGTTGCACCATCGCATCCACACGTTCAGGCAATTGATCTGGGGTTACTTTGAGTGAAGTTGCGATGTTCTTAATCTGAAGCTTGTCTTGGTTCAACTTTTCAAAGGCTTTCTTACCTGTAAGTGCTTCAATCCGTCGTGTACCTGCACCAATGCCTCCTTCAGAAACAATAGTGAATAAGCCAATTTCTGCAGTATTTCTCACATGACAACCGCCGCAAAGCTCCAAGCTGTAATCACCGGCATTTACAACGCGAACAATATTCCCGTATTTCTCGCCAAATAATGCAATGGCCCCAAGTTTCTTCGCATCGTCGATCGGCATTTCTTTCGTTGAGACGGGCATCTGCGCCCAAACTTTTTCATTGACAATCTGCTCAACCTGTTGCAATTCTTCTTCTGTCACTTGGCCAAAATGAGAAAAATCAAAACGAAGACGATCTGCAGAAACATAAGAGCCTGCTTGACTGACATGTGTACCCAGTACATCCTTCAATGCCTGATCGAGCAAGTGTGTTGCCGTATGATTTTTCTGAATCGAAAGGCGGGCTTTACCATCAATTACTGCTTCTAGATGATCACCTAATCTCACTTGACCGTTCTTAACGATGCAAGTATGCAGGTTTTGACCATTTGGCGCTTTCTGAACATCTGTTACATCAAGCATAACCTGTTCGTTGGACAATGTCCCTTGATCTGCAACCTGCCCCCCCATTTCAGCGTAAAAAGGTGTCCGATCCAAGATCAATTGAATCGTGTCGCCTTCTGAAGCAGCTTCAACAGGTGTATCGTTTTTGATGAGTGCAACAACTTTAGCATCCGAAACAGCAAACTGACCATAACCAATAAATTCACTGGACGCAGTAACATTGCGTAACGTGTCATTCTGAACCTGCATCGATTTTTGATCTTTCCGCGCAGAACGTGCACGATCCCTCTGTGCCTCGAGTTCTTTTTCAAAGCCTGCTTGGTCAATAGCTAGTCCGGCTTGTTTTGCATATTCTTCTGTTAGTTCCACTGGGAAACCAAAGGTATCATATAATTTAAATACATTATCTCCGGAAAGTTCATTCTTGCCTTGTGCTTTGGCATCCTCTATTTGTTCTTTAAGAATGGAAACACCTTCGTGAATCGTCTCTTGGAATCGTTCCTCTTCGCCACGGATTACCTTTTGTACAAAGGGTGCTTTTTCAGACACTTCTTTGTAGTAATCTTTCATTATTGATGCTACAACAGGAACAAGCTCAAACAGGAACGGCTTGTTGAGGCCAAGATCCATTGCATAGCGAACGGCGCGACGAATCAGTCGACGCAAAACATAGCCGCGGCCTTCATTCGAAGGAAGTGCGCCATCGGCAATGGCAAAAGTTACGGTCCGAGCATGATCCGCAATCACCTTGAATGCTGTATTCTTCTCGCCATTCTTATATTTTGCACCGGACAATTCTTCAATCTTATGGATAATTGGAAGGAAAAGGTCTGTATCAAAATTGGTTTCGGCATTCTGAATAACGCTGACCATCCGTTCCAAGCCCATCCCGGTATCGATATTTTTCTTTGGTAGCGGCGTATGGCTTCCATCAGGATTGTGATTGAATTGTGAGAATACAAGGTTCCATACTTCAAGATAACGCTCGTTCTCGCCGCCGGGATACAATTCAGGATCATCCGGATCATTACCGAAATCTTCACCACGATCATAGAAAATTTCAGTATTCGGTCCACTCGGTCCCTCACCTATATCCCAGAAGTTGTGTTCCAATTTGATAATCCGGTTTTCCGGAAGTCCAATTTTTTCATGCCATAGTCGATAAGCATCTTCATCTTCAGGATAGATGGTCACGGATAACTTATCAGGATCAAAAGCGATCCATTTAGGGCTCGTTAAGAACTCCCATGCCCAAGTGATGGCTTCTTCTTTAAAATAATCACCAACTGAGAAGTTGCCCAACATTTCAAAGAACGTATGGTGGCGCGCCGTATAACCGACATTCTCAATATCATTTGTCCGAATAGCCTTCTGTGCATTACAAATACGAGGATTCTTCGGGACAACTCGACCATCAAAATATTTCTTAAGCGTAGCCACACCACTATTGATCCAGAGTAAAGATGGATCGTCAACCGGGATCAGAGAAGCACTCGGCTCGACTGTGTGTCCTTTCCCTTTAAAAAAGTCCAAAAACATCTGTCTGACTTCCGATGAACTAAGCTGTTTCATCTCAAGAACCTCCACTCAATTTGGTACAACTTTCATTATGTAAACCGTACCGACGCTCAACGAAAAAAGCCTTCATCCCATCACCAGAAAGGACGAAAGCTTTCAAGCTTAATCTGCGCCGCAAATGAAAAGAAAACGCCGCGGCTTATGTATCCAGCACGTTGTGCAACCGAACCATTATCCATTTCCTACCAATGAACAACGGCGACCGTTTCATAAAGTACGGAAAAGCCGATCCCGCACTCTCAAAGTATTCTTTAGGTCCTATGACTGCTCGCGCTATCGCTATTCTTTTCGTCTCGGTTTCGTTATTCTGCCGCTATTATAGATGAGTTTCCCCTTATTTGTCAATGATCCTGAACCGTTCATTCAAGTGTCTCCAGCAGGTGCGAAGAATGATAAAACATGGAATCGCAAGGAGCATGCCAACAATCCCAGCCAATTCGCTCCCTACACCAATGGCAAGCATGATATAGAGTGGATGGATTTCCGCACTTTTTCCAACGACGAGTGGTTCAATCACACTTCCTTCCAAGAATTGAATCAGAACAATCATCAGAATCACACCTGCCATCGCATAAAACGATTTGGTTGCTGCAATAAGCACTGCAGGAGCAGCACCAATAAAAGGACCGAAATACGGAATTAAATCAGTCGATCCGATAAATAGACCAAAGAGAATCGGATAAGGTACCTTTAGTATCCATAGCCCAATGGATGCCATTACGGCAAGAATTGCGCAAACAGTAAGTTGTCCACGGATGTATTTGCCTATTGATCGATCCATTTCCGCAAGGAGCTCAGCAGTCTGTTTTCTCCATCTTCTTGGAACGATTAGAAGCACGTTCTTCATTATCTTCGCTGAATCTTTCAATAGGTAAAAAGAAAGGAACGGAATAATGAGCAGTGTGAAGAAAGATCGAATCACTCCAGAGCACCAATCCATCGTCCGTTCTGCGGTTTTCGCCAGACTATGTCTCAATCGAGACAACGCTTCATTGACTTGGTCGTGAACTGCCTCCGGCGTCGCCCCATAAATATGTGCCAAATTCGTCTGATATAATTTTTCATAATTTGAAAAATGTTCATCAAGTCCTCTCAGCTCATGGACGAGTATGGGACCACCCTTATAAATCGCAAGACCAACGCTCCCAAAAAATAGCACATACAGACTGAGAATCGCTACTGTTCTTGGCAAACCCATACGCTGAATACGACCGACAAGAGGATGTAATAAATAGGCAATGATTGCTGCCGCAATGAATGGTATAGCGACCTTTGCGATAAAACCCAGAACAACACCAAGTAAAGGTAATAAACGATAGAACAAGTAGCCATTCAAAAAAAGCAGCAATGCAATTGACAAACCTTTCATCCAATGCAGGGCGGTCCATTTCCGCATAGTCATCCCTCCAAGTTTAGCTTTACCAAAAAAGAAGCAAAACATGAAACTTGGATCAGATAATGGTTAATACATATTCCCTACTAAAAACAGTTTGTCGCTGCTGTACGATAGATGTGCTGCTTAAAAACCGTTTGCTTTCGCTTCTCGTTCCGAGTCTTGAAACAAATCATCTAAAAGTGTCAGACTCCCATCTTCTTCGACCTGACTTAAGGACAGCTGCCCATCTTCAAGTGCCAATTCAATGTAACAATCCCAGCAATAAAACAGATTAACCCCTATTTTTCCAATGTTTTTACTCGAACAATTTGGACATTTCATTGATGCTCACCTCAAATTTAGCTACAAAGTTCTAACTTTGCATGTGTTACTGGCATCAATGTCCAAAATAAGTGGAAAATATACTTTACAAAAGAAAAAAAGCCAAGAAATTTTTTCTTGGCTTTTCTGTCCTAATTCTTTAATTGGAGGATCACAAAATCCGATCCAAAGATTTTATCCTATAGTTTTTTCGTTCGAATGATCATCTTGATCAGGCAAATGTCCACTTTGTTGGAGCCGTTCACGAATTTTACTCGATAAACGCGAATTGCGTTGATCAACGTCATTACGGTTTACCGCTTGGTCAAAAGCTTCCTGATCACCGCAAAGGACAAGCGAATCCTTGCTTCGCGTGACTGCGGTGTAGATAAGATTTCGCTTGAGCATACGATGATAGCCTTTGACAATCGGCAGAATTACGATTGGAAATTCACTGCCTTGTGCTTTATGTATAGAGCAACAATAAGCTAGGGTCAATTGATTCAGATCGTGCCGTAAATATTTCACTTCAATAGCATCAAAAGACACAATAACCGTGTCTTCTTTATCTGTCGTTTCCTTCGCTTTAAAAATAGCTGATATTTCACCAATATCTCCGTTAAACACTTGTTCTTCCGGGTTATTTACAAGCTGAAGGACCTTGTCATGAACTCGAAAAAGATGATCGCCATAGGTCAATTCACGTTTTTGAGGATCAGCGGGGTTAAAGAGTTCTTGAAGCGACTCATTAATTTTTTCAATTCCTGCATTGCCTCGATAAATCGGCGCAAGTACTTGAATATCTTTCGGATGATAGCCTTTCTTTTCAGCTCCGGCTGCAACTTTACAAATCACATCAAGCACTTGATTCTGAGTACATTTGAAAAAGCGTCGGTCATCCCTTGGTTCGGTCACATCATTGAGTTTTCCTGTTTTAATTTGATGGGCAAGTTCTATAATCGATGAACCTTGAGCTTGTCGAAAAATATCGGTCAGACGTATCACAGGTATAGCTTCTGACTGAATTAAATCACTCAGTACTTGACCCGGACCAACAGATGGAAGTTGATCTTCATCACCAACGATGACTACTTTCATTTCTTCGGGAAGCGATTTAAGGAGTTGGTTCGCGAGCCATAGATCAACCATCGACATTTCATCAACAATGAGCAGTTTTCCCTCAATGGGTTCATTCTCGTCGTGTGCGTAGCCAGTTCCGTTCCAGCCAAGCAAACGGTGAATGGTTACTGCCGGAAGTCCTGTTGATTCTTTCATTCTCTTCGCTGCTCGTCCCGTTGGCGCCACAAGTAATACAGGATAGGGGTGTTCACTGTCGTAATCCTTCGGCTCAAGAGAATAGCTGTTCAGTTCTGCATAGACCTCGACGATACCTCGGATGACCGTGGTTTTTCCTGTACCCGGACCTCCGGTAAGAATCATGATCGACGACTGAATCGCTTCACGAATCGCTTGCTGCTGACTTTCTGCATATTGCATCGACAATTTGTCTTCAACTTTGCCCAATGCTTCGAGAAATTCGCTTTCTGAGAACTCATCGGAGTTATCCTGCTCAACCAGCTTTTGAATACCGGTCACGATTCCCTTCTCCGCAAAAAAGAGTTCCGGTAAATACAAATGATCTTCATCTCGAACAATTTTTCCATCCTCTTCAAGGACGTCTAACTCACGTTTAAGGTCATCTTCTTGAATTTCTTGAGAAGACGACAGCAGCTTTTGCACTTCTTTTATTGATTCTTGTTCAGGCATGAAGACATGACCATCATTCATCGCTCGCTCATTTAACCAATAAAGAAAAGCAGCTTGAATGCGGTCTGGATGATTGCCAGAAATGCCAATACTTGCAGCGAGTTCATCGGCACGCTGAAAACCAATCCCTTCAATATCTTGAATCAATTGATACGGATTTTCTTGGATTACTTCTAACGTTTCATCGCCATAAGCTTGATAGATTTTCATCGCTAATTGAGAACCAAAGCCAAAGTCTGAGAGGCCAATTAGTATTTTTTCCAGTCCCTCATTCTTCAACAAAGTATCTGCAATCATCGTGCTCTTTTCTTTGTCAAGCTTCGGTACTTCCTCCAAGCATCCGGGATCATTTAAAATTTTCGAAATCGCATTTTCACCCAGTGCATTGACTATGGTTTCTGCGGTCTTCTTCCCAACCCCCGGAAAGAGATCACCAGACAAGTAATTGACAATTCCGGAACGCGACTTCGGCAGTAATTTCCGATAGTTTTCTACCTCATATTGCTGACCGTATCGCGGATGTGTCTTCAATCGACCTGCAAATTGGTAGGTTTCATACAGATGAACGGCAGGAAAGAAGCCAACCATCGTCATTTCTTTTTCATTGATTTCTTCAGTAGTTTCATCAATTTTTACGATCATAACCGTATAGCCATTCTCGCTGTTCTGGAACACGATCCGAGTAGGTTCACCCTTTACCCATGGACTATGTTCAGGAAATAAATCGAGGCTGGTTTGTTCCATCTTCCCTGTCGTCCTTTCTCACTTTTTTTACTCGACAATCGATTAATCCTTTTTCTCTGATAAAGTGCGCAGGGCGTTCGCTGCAAGGATATGCTTTGGATTCAATGCCAATGCTCTATCAAAGTATTGCTTTGCTTGATGATTATGATCTTGAAAAGCCGCTATGACGCCGAGGTTATAATAGGCATCTGCATGTGTTGCATCGCCTTCAATCACTAAGTGAAATTGTTGTTCTGCCGTATCTAAGTCACCCAGTCGAGCGAGTTGCAACGCATACTGAAAGCGCGCTTCAAGATCCTGGTCATTTAATTCAACTGCACGCTGAAATGCCGCAAGTGCTTGTCCACTATGCCCCAGTTCAAGTGCGGATCTCCCAATCATATAAAAAAGGTCTCCGCCATCCAAGCCAGATTTCTGAGCCTCATTAAATCGATCCAAAGCTTCTTGATAACGATCAAGCTCAAACAATGCATTGCCATAGCCAAATGAAGCCGAAGCATACAAAGGATCAATGGATAGTGCTTTTTCAAAAAAAGCGAATGACCGAGGGCTTTCCCCCATGGTCACCAGCAAATTTCCAAAATTCGTATAACCTGCAGGGTCCTCAGGGTGCTCTGAAATGGCTAGATCCAACGCTTTTGCTGCCTGTTCAAATTTTCTTTCAGCAATTAATTGCTGAACTTGTTCCATGGTGTGTTCCACATGCCGCACTCCCATAATTGATTTCTTCATTTCATCGCCTATTTCATTGTAAGAAAAACTGGGTAAACTTGCACCCAGTCCTTATCTCTACTTCGATTGCTCGCATTATCTAGGACAGCTGCGGGCTTTCGTGAGCCCCTCGGTCAACCCGCTGTCTGTAAGGTGTTACTTGGCTAACGATCAGCAGGGATGGGCCCGCAGGCGTCTCGCAGCTTCGCTGCATTCGTAAGCGAAAAGCGTTAGCTTTTTTCTTACCTGTGGAAAAAGACTCGAGCTTCAGAGTGAAGCCGAGTCCGTAAAATCAAGTGCAGCGTCTGTACCCTGATTCAAAATGGTCGAGATCGTTCCTCCTCCGAGGCAAACGTCATCATCATACAGGACAACAGACTGTCCAGGAGTTACCGCCCACTCAAGTTCATCAAACACAATTTCCAAACTTCCATCGTCGAGCAAATGAACCGTGACCGGACGATCCTTTTGTCTGTAACGGAATTTGGCTGTGCAATGGAAGACCGTATCTTTCGGTGCGCCTGAGATCCAATTTACTTGGTCGGCAAGGAGCCCTTGAGAATACAAAGCCGGATGATCTGCACCAGGTGCAACATAGAGAATGTTCTGTTTCAGATCTTTACCGCATACAAACCATGGGCCGCCGGGACCACCAATGCCTAATCCTTGGCGCTGACCATTCGTGTAGTACATTAGTCCATCATGATAGCCTTTTAACTCGCCATCGATGGTTCGAATTTCACCACGATTTGCCGGGAGATACGTGCTTAAGAATTGTTTGAAATTGCGTTCTCCAATAAAACAGATGCCGGTACTATCCTTCTTTTCTGCAGTCGCCAGATGATGCTCACGTGCAATTTCACGTACCTCAGGTTTTTCCAAATCCCCAAGTGGAAACATCACTTTTGAAATCTGTTCCTGAGAAAGTTGATTCAGAAAATAGGTTTGATCCTTATTTTCATCAACCGCACGAATCATTGCAACTTTTCCATCCCGTTCATCCACACGTGCATAATGTCCGGTTGCCACATAGTCAGCACCCAGAGCCATAGCATGATCGAGAAATGCTTTGAATTTGATTTCTTTATTGCACATGACATCCGGATTCGGCGTCCTACCCAATTTATATTCATTGAGAAAATAGGTGAAGACACGCTCCCAGTACTGTTTTTCAAA
This sequence comes from Sporolactobacillus kofuensis, assembly GCF_024125425.1. GTDB lineage: Bacteria > Bacillota > Bacilli > Bacillales > Sporolactobacillaceae > Sporolactobacillus > Sporolactobacillus kofuensis. The sequence continues at coordinate 123,842 of NZ_JAMXWN010000005.1, read as the reverse complement.
ATTTACCGCATAATAAGGGATGCCAATTTGATTGGAGACACGAACCACATCTTCATAGTCTTCAGTTGCTGTGCAGACACCATTTTCATCGGTATCATCCCAGTTCTTCATAAAAATCCCGACAACATCATAGCCCTGTTGTTTCAATAAAAGTGCGGCAACCGTCGAATCTACACCGCCGGACATGCCGATTACGACCCTCGTCTGACTGGGGGTTTTTTTCATCAACTTAATTACCCACCTTTCCTAATGACACGAGTTCACGAACCGAAGTCGCGATGATTTTTCCAGCTTCGCGCAGTCGATCTTCCTGCATGGCGTCGCCAAAGCTGATCCGAATTGAACTTTTTGTCTCAGGTGCTCCTTGTCCGAACATCGCTGTTAACACGTGCGAAGGTTCAATAGATCCCGCAGTACAAGCAGAGCCACTAGATACTGCGACTCCACTCAAATCGAGCTTGGTAAGCAGCGTTTCCACTTGTGTTCCAGGAAAATAGAGATTCACTACTTGAGGAAGAAAATGTTCCGGATTCCCGTTAATTTGGTAATCCACATGTTCGTCATCAAGCGTTTCCAACATGACTTGACGTGCCTTTAGGCTCGACTGAATACGCTCATGCAAATGTTCGCCAACTTTCTCAACAGCACGTGCCAATCCCGCAATTTCAGGAACATTTTCCGTTCCTGCTCGGCGTTTCCGTTCTTGATCACCACCATGCGTAAAGGCTTGAAGGCGAACACCATCCCGAACAAAGAGAAAACCAATTCCTTTGGGTCCTCCAATTTTGTGACCCGCCATCGATAGCATATCAATTGGTGTATCTTTAACGTCCATATCCACCGTACCAAACGCTTGAACTACATCTGTATGAAAATAAGCTTGATGGTTCGCCAAAAGATGTGCAATCTCACGAATTGGCTGAATGGTCCCAACCTCATTATTGGCAAACATAATGGTCACGAGTATGGTATCGTCTCTCAGTTTCTGTTTTAAATCTTCAACGGAAATTCGCCCGGTGCGATCGACATCCAAATAATCAACGTCGAATCCTTGGCTCTCTAGATAGGCACAAGTTTTCAGAACACCATGGTGCTCAACCTTTGAGGTAATAATATGTTTGCCCTTATGCTTGTTGGCGAATGCCGTTCCGAGAATGGCAAGATTGTCACCCTCAGTACCGCCTCCGGTAAACACAATTTCACGGCTTCTCGCTCCAATATACTTGGCGATTGTATGTCGCGAATCGTCAACGATCTTGCGTGCCTGCCTTCCGAACGAATGAATACTCGATGGGTTACCGACCACAGTTTGATAGGTTTCCATCATCACTTGCAAAACTTCCGGATCGATCGGCGTTGTCGCAGCATGATCGAGATAGATTGGATCCACGTTCTTTCACTCCTTTACTTTCTTCCCAATAAACAGATGCTTATCTTTTCTTAACGATCTGTACTTATTAAATATAGAACATATCCGGATCTTGAACTTGAGGCTCCGAATCGTAATGAATCAGATCATCAAGAGTCGTTCCTTGAAGCACATCGCGAACAGCATCCCTGATTTTAACCCAAAGTTCTCGTTTTGCGGGATCATCATCTTCCATGACTTCCACCGGTTGGATGGGGCCTTCAAGAACACGAATAACATCCGCAGCGGTAATGCTACTTGGCATTTTGGACAACACATACCCACCATATGCACCACGGACACTGTTTACGAGTCCGGCATTGCGCAGCGGCGCAATCAGCTGCTCCAGATAGTGTTCCGATAGATTATGTTCTTGAGCAATTGCCTTCAGCGAAAGGGGGCCACGTCCCTTGTTTTTTGCAAGTGCCATCATAATCGTCAAACCATAACGACCTTTCGTTGAAATTTTCATATTATTACACCTCTTTATTCATCCTTAATCAACATGTACTTCTGAAAAATATATGTTCAAACAATGATTCAGGGGAAATCAACAGTTAGGTTATCTACAGGCTTTTGCTTCTAACCGAAAAGAGAAGCCAATCTATGGTAAACTATGTTCAGACCTTCAATCATTATAGACGAAAACGGTTGGAGTTGCACGTGATCAATCAGCATTCACAAAAATACCGAATAATGAGAGGATGATCGGGATGGATCTCTTCGACTTTCCAACCGATGACCAATCCAATTTAAATGGAAGACCGCTCGCAGACCGGATGCGTCCCCAAAACTTAGACGAGTTTGTTGGCCAAGATCAAATTGTCGGAAAAGGTCGCCTGCTTCGTCGTGCGATTCAAGCCGATAAATTAACACCGATGATTTTCTTCGGACCTCCTGGAACCGGAAAGACAACCTTGGCGCACATTATCGCTCAAAAGACATCAGCTTATTTTGAACAGTTAAATGCGGTAACCTCCGGTGTTGGCGATCTACGAAGAATAATTGCTGAAGCAGAAGAACGTCTAAAATTTGATCAGCAAAAAACGATCCTATTTATTGATGAAATTCATCGTTTTAATAAGGGACAACAAGATGCACTACTTCCTTCCGTTGAAAAAGGAACGATTATTTTAATCGGCGCAACGACTGAGAGTCCAATGTTTGAAATAAACGCGGCCCTGCTCTCTCGTTCCCGATTGTTTCGCTTTGTTCCATTATCTTCAAAAGATATCCGGAAAATTCTCGAGCATGCACTTTCTGATAAATCCAGAGGGTACGGTGCGATTAAGATCAAAGCGGACGCTGATGCTCTTGACCATTTGGTCCAAGTTGCCGGTGGAGACAGCCGCAGTGCACTCCACGCCCTTGAACTTGCTGTCCTGACTACCAACCCAGATCAAGATGGCGTCATTCATATTGACCGCAGTGTCGCTGAAGAATCTATTCAGGAAAAAGTCTTGCAATACGATAAAAAAGGAGATAATCATTACGACACGGTTTCCGCGTTTATCAAAAGTATGCGTGGATCGGATCCGGATGCCACGCTCTACTGGCTGGCAAAAATGATCGCTGCCGGTGAAGATCCGAAATTCATTGCCCGTCGCATCTTTATCCATGCCGCAGAAGATGTTGGACTGGCTGATCCTAATGCAATTCTTGTTGCCAATGCGGCAGTTACTGCAGTCACTTTTATTGGTTTGCCTGAAGCCAGAATTCCGCTTGCTGAAGCTGCACTCTATGTCTCCACCGCACCAAAAAGCAATGCTGCACTTGTTGGTATTGATCAGGCACTTTCAGCTGTAAAGCACGAAACGAGCGGAGAGGTGCCCATTCATCTCCGCGACGCACATTACCAAGGTGCAAGCAAACTCGGCCATGGCATTGGCTATTTATATCCACATGATTTCGAAGGCGGCTATGTCCCTCAGGACTATTTGCCGGAACCTATGCGGCATAAGACATTCTATCAGCCATCTGCACGCGGCTATGAACGAACGGTACAAAAAAGGCTTGATTATTTTGCTCAGAGAGATCGAGAAAAAAAAGAGAATAAGTAATAGGCTCATAAAAAGAGGCATCTTCATCGATGCCTCTTTTATCTCTCAAAATCTGATGTCTTTGTATAAAAATCTCACAAGTTGTCAATCCTTTTTACAAATCAGCAAGAATGCAAGAAGGAGCGTATACCATGACAAAAGTGAGACAAGATGCTTGGTCGCATGAAGATGACCTGCTGCTTGCAGAAACGGTTCTGCGCCACATCAGAGAAGGAAGTACACAATTAGATGCGTTTGAAGAAGTAGGTGACCGGCTTAACCGTACCGGAGCAGCATGCGGATTTCGTTGGAATGCCATCGTCCGCAGAAAATACGAACAAGCAATTGAAATAGCAAAGAAACAGCGAAAACAAAAGAAACGCGCGGAGCATCGAGGACGCCTCTTGCAACCGTCAGCCGCAACTTTCCCAGTGATGGAAACGGCGTATATTACCGATCCTTCTGAACTCACTACTCAGGAGCACGAGACGCTGCCTGTACCTTCAACGATTGAACACGCCATCCCTGCTGAAACAGGTGCGATACAACTACCAGATGTCATTCGTTTTCTGCAATCGATGCAAGATGGTAAGGTAACGAACAGTAGATTAGATGAAGAGAATACTCACTTGAAAGAAGAAAATAATCGTTTCAAAAAGAAAATTGCTGAACTCGAAAGTGAAATTGAGTCGTTAACCAATCGTCAGCAGACGGTCGAAGATGACTATCAAGCGCTAATCGGTATTATGGATCGAGCACGACGCATGGTTGCATTCAAAGACCAGGAAATTGCTTCAGGTCCTACGTTCAAGATGGATCAGAATGGGAATTTGGAGAAATTAGCGAAGTAACTTAACAGACATTCAAATACCAACTAGACTTTTTAAAAGTAGTTTAATTAAATAGTATCTAATTACAGCGAAAGGCATCCGCCTTTCGCTTTATGATTTCAACATAATGTTCCAATTGATCAGTAATAACCTAGCATTGGTTAACGCTCTTATTCATAGACAATTTTACCATTCATCGGTGGTTTTAATGGATTTACTGATGCATTCGAATCGCTTCTTTGAGGATAGAAATAGATATCGCCATTCGCACTTGTTTGCAAACTTGCACTTTTTACGATAACACCTTGTGAAAAAAACAATTCAGATTTATTTCCATCATTTCTAGGTTCAAAACTTCCATTTACATAAACGGTACGGTCAAAGTGGACATCGAGGTCATCACGTGGATTTCCTCCATTACTTGATTCTTTTAGGAAATCCCCTCCAACAAATACATATCCCTGATAACGTTGCCCAAAACCATATGTCAAGTCGTTCTCAACATAGAGATTTCCGGCCACATTCACGATTCCCGTGGCTGCCAGACTACCATTTATATGTACATTACCTTTGAATGTCACATCACCTGAAATTTCCACATCTCCATTAATATAAACATCGCCTTCAAAAGTTCGATTTTTAGACCAATCAATTTGTCCTGAACTTACATATACATTTCCACTCACGTCAGCACTTGTCACAGAATTCGAACTGTCTGATGGTTGTGCCATACGCATATTTTCAAATCGATCTTTCATTTCCGTTAAATCAACGGATTGATATGTGGGTTCTGTAGGATTTTTATTTTGATCAATGATATGAATCGTATCTTTATTACCTGCACCTTGTATTTGCCACTGTCCTGGCTCAACAATGACTGCCCCATTCATATAGGGTAATGACAGACCTTCATGTTCTTCAGTCATTTGATAATTCTCGTCATAGACAAACTTTTTCTCCATTGAAATTGTTCGTTCTTCACCATGAACAATACCTAAAGATTGAATTCTAATCACATATTGATTGCTTGAACTATCAACCTGTACTTTACTTATTTTATATTCAGGATTGCCTTGTAAATTAAGAGTCCGATCAGGTACATTGATCGCCCATATTTGATTTTTCAAAGTAGCAAAGCTAGGGGGATTGTGCACATCAATAGTTGAATACCACTGATTTAGTTGATCATTATATGCTTTGAGCCCCATCTCAGCAGCGTTTGTTGCCTGTGTTTTATAAGTTTCTTTACTGAATTGCGTGGAATGATTGAAGGATACGGACATGACTGTGAGCCCAAGCACAGAGAACACAGTTATAACGAGGAGAACAACGATTAGTGCATAACCGGTCTCGCTTCTTAACTCTGATGATTTATTTTTGGGAATCACTCGATCCACTCTCCTCGTCATCTGTCCATGGGTAATTTAATGTGGTGTCTAAATGAAAACTCGGACCACCAATATCGGCTTCATTGGATGAATTTCTCATTTTTATAACATAATCGACCGTTATTTTCTTTCCGATCTCTTTATTGTTTCCATTAAGTATGGACTGTGGTTGCGTGTCGGCATCCTCTTCTTTTATGTAAAATAAGTCAGGGTCTGAGATTGTTTCGTCACGCGTTGATGAATCGCTGTTTGTTAGGGTAAGAATCACGTTTCCATTATCTATATTTACTGAAAAGGGACGGTCTTGTTGATCATAGAAAGCCCGCGTGATTCTTACTTGAACAAGATGTGCATCTGCCTGCAAATCATTTTCCGTCATCGTCCGTTTTGCCGATTGATCTCCGGACAACCAAATTCCGAATATCAATGTCAGACAAATCGTTGCGATGACGACCACCGCCAGCAGTTCAACCATAGTCACACCTTTAGAATTAGTGATCATTTTCCGATGCCCCTTGGCTGCTTGACGTTGTAGAATAGTTATAAAGTTCTACATAGTTTGTATTCGAATAATAGGTTCTGACAACAACCATTTGCTTTCCATCGTTGTCTTTAGCAATAACATAGACGTACGTTTGATAGGTTCCGTGATCAATCGTTGCCGTATCCGCCCCATCATGAACCGTGTAATTGGTATGGCTTGGTTCTGCTGTGGGCGATTGAACGTTTTTGCCTGGATCATTTGGAAGATTCTCAAGAACATCAGACAACCTCTTCTGCGCCAATTGAAGTGCCGTAAGCCTGTCACCGTTGTTTGTTGTGACTTGCTGAAATTGGATAAAGACATAAGCGAAGGTCAGCATCACCATACTCAGTAGAGTGATCGCGAGGATGACCTCTATTAATGTCATGCCGTCTTGTTTTCGGTTCATCAGTCGCAGTCCTTTCGCATCTGTCTCATACTATTTTAATGGCTTTTCTGATAGAATAAAAGTGTCGATTCTTAGCATATAAAGAAATCAGGAGGAAGTCCACATGCAACGCACACATCGGAGACTTGGCGACTTGCTCGTTGATTCAGGAATGATCACACCGGAGCAGCTGAACTCTACGTTGGAACAAAAGGAAGCCTCGCAGAAATTGGGCGATGCTTTGATTGAACGCGGGTACATTTCCGAGCAGCAATTAATCGATGTGCTCTCCCTTCAACTGAATATTCCACAGGTTCATTTGGCAAACATTGTGATTGACCATCAAACGGTGAACCTGGTAGACCAATCGTTTTCACGACAGAATGAATTAATTTGTTATAAAAAAGCGGACAACATCCTCTATGTTGCCATGGCAAATCCGCTCAACTTTTTCGCAATTGACGACCTGCAAATGATGACTGGATTTCAAGTCAACGTTGCCCTCGCGCTACCAAGTGAGATCATAAGCGCAATCAATCGTTTATATAACGAGGAAGATTCAGTAAACGAACTATTGACGTCCATGAATAAGAATGCGATGGACGACGATGTATTAAGTGCCAGCGATGATACACCGATTGTAAAAATTATTAATAAATTGCTGCTTAGCGCAGTTGAGGAACGGGCCAGCGATATTCATATCGATCCGCACGAGTTCAGTGTGGTGGTTCGCTTTCGCATCGACGGTGAGCTGCATACATACCGAACATTCCCGAAAGAAATTCTAAATGTACTGGTCACACGGATTAAAGTCATGAGCGAACTGGACATCACAGAAAAGCGGTTGCCACAGGATGGCCGCGTAACAGTTGCCATTGGAAAAGACCGATTGGATCTTCGTATTTCCGTGCTCCCGACTTTGTTCGGCGAGCGGATCGTCTTGCGTCTGCTCAATACGAAAGATTTGCTACTCAAAATTCCTAATGTTGGGTTTACCGAATCACAGCAGAAAACCTTTATGAAAATGATCGCTAAGCCAACCGGGCTCGTCTTGATTACCGGGCCAACAGGATCAGGAAAAACATCAACACTGTATGCAGCATTGAATCATTTGAACAGCGAATCGCAAAACATCATCACCATTGAAGATCCGGTGGAATACCAGATTGACGGCATCAACCAAATTCAAACCAATGCGCCCATTGGTTTGACCTTTGCCGCCGGTTTACGGGCAATTTTACGGCAGGACCCGAATATTATCATGGTCGGAGAAATTCGCGATTCAGAAACTGCTGAAATTGCGATTCGTGCATCGCTGACAGGGCACTTGGTCCTCAGCACCTTACATACAAATGATGTGCCAACAACCATATATCGTCTCATTGATATGGGCGTGGATCCGTTTTTAGTTGCCGCATCACTGACCGGTGTCGTTTCACAGCGATTGGTGCGACGCGTCTGCCGCGATTGTGCACGGCCTGTGGATCCATCACCCATTGAGCATGCCCTGTTTGAAAAAGCTGGACTAGAGTGTCCACATGAACTTATGAAGGGGACTGGATGCAAATCCTGTCATCAGACCGGTTATCTTGGCCGGACGGCTGTTCATGAGATGCTCGAACTTTCCGAAGAAACGTCTGAGATGCTGATCACGCATCATTCATTTAAGGACATTCAAAATTTGGTCAAAGACTCCGGTGGCGTTTCGATGCTTGAAAACGGGCTCACAAAAGTCGCTAAAGGCATTACCACGGTAGACGAACTGCTTAAAATTATTAGTTGATCATTCACAAAAGAGGGATCGAACATGATTGATTTTCTTAAAGAATGTTTGACGATCGCGTGCACGCGCAGCGCTTCCGATCTTCATATTTCCGTTGGCATCCCGCCGACGATTCGATTGAACGGTGAACTGATGGCGTTGGACAAGCCGAATGTTAAGCCTGAGAATACCGAAGAAATGGTGCGCGCCATTCTTTCTGATGCTCAAATGGAGAAACTTGAGGAACATGGAGAACTGGATTTTTCTTATAGCATTCCGAAACTGTCGCGCTTCCGTGTGAATGCTTTCAGGCAACGCTCTTGCTATAGTCTCGCCTTCCGTGTAATTCCGCAGCAAGTGCCGAACCTTGCTTCCCTCCAACTGCCGGAAGTGCTTCAGTCGCTCGTTCATCGCCCACATGGCCTTTTTCTCGTTACCGGGCCGACCGGGAGTGGAAAATCAACGACACTTGCCGCGCTGGTCGATGATATGAATCGTTCGATACGTCGGCATATCATTACCTTGGAAGATCCAATTGAATATTTGCATCGCCATGATCGTTGCATCATTCAACAGCGCGAAATCGGTACGGACACGCAATCTTTTGCTCTTGGGTTACGCTCGGCGCTTAGAGAAGACCCCGATGTGATTCTCGTTGGTGAAATGCGTGACCTGGAAACAATTCGCACCGCACTCACCGCAGCAGAAACCGGACACCTTGTCCTTGCTACTTTGCACACCAATGACGCTGTTTCGACCATCGACCGGATTATTGATGTCTTCCCTGCCGAGCAGCAAGGTCAGATTCGGATTCAGCTTGCTGCAGAACTGGTTTCTGTCGTCTCCCAGCGTCTCTTCCCGACACCGGACCACAATGGACGCCGTGTAGCCACCGAGGTTATGATTAATAATAAAGCAATCAGCCATTTGATTCGGGAAAAGAAAATCTACCAGATCCCCAGCGTGATTCAGGTTAATCGTGCACAAGGGATGCAAACAATGTCCGCTTGCGTCCAAGATATGCTGACGCGACGCGAGATTGCCAGTGAATCGGTGGAGACCTTTTTGTTGAGGGGGTAAGTACATGCCGCTGTTCGATTATATCGGGACAACGATGCAAGGCAAGACCAAAAAAGGCCGTGTCACAGCGGTAACACGGCAGGAAGCCCTGCTTGAGGTTGCACGACAAGGCTTAACGATCCGCTCGATTCATGAGCATAGCGATTCGATATGGTATAAAGAACTGTCGATCGGCCAGCGTGTCAAGCTCCAGGACAAAGTTGTGTTTCTACGTCAATTTGCCACAATTATCAAGGCTGGGGTCACGGTTTCAGATGCTTTGGAGATTCTGACCGATCAAGAGGAGAAAAACAGGTACTTCAAGCAGGTCATCATGGATATGGCGAATAATCTTCGCGAAGGACAGTCACTATCGCAAGCATTTGAAAATCAATCAAAGGTGTTCAGTCCAATGATCATCCATATGATTCGTGCAGGCGAAGGCAGTGGCCGACTAGAGGAAAGTCTTGATCATCTGGCTACTTATTACGAGCGTATGCATAAATCCAGGCAGAAACTTTCAACCGCAATGGTCTACCCAGCATTCGTTTTTATTCTGTCGATCGGTGTCGTTCTCTTTCTGCTCACCAGCATTATTCCCATGTTTCGGACGATGTTTGCCAGTCTGCATACTCAGCTGCCGATGATCACACGCGCCATCCTCAGCATAAGTGACTGGCTGCGTTCATTTTGGTATCTCTTGTTCCTTCTTGTTATTGTTGCGGTAACATGCGTATTTGTTCTATTACGAAATAAATCTAGTAAATTAAGACTAGATTATGCTATAATCAAGCTACCTTTACTAGGTACAATTATCTATAAAAGTGAACTTTCTCGATTGCTTTGGATGCTTGCTTTATTGCTCTCAAGCTCCGTTCCGGTGATCGATGCCCTGAATTCCATCGAGAAAATCACGTCAAATCTTGCCATCCGAAAGGCGATACATAATGTCGCTGAGGCGCTCGATTTCGGTCGGCCTTTATCAGAAGCTTTTCAGCAGGAAAAGGTATTCCCGACCATGGTTCACCACATGACCGCCATCGGTGAAAAAACAGGTATGCTCGATCAAATGTTAAACAGCGTCGCCAAGTACTACGAAGACGACGTCGAGCAGATGACCGAACGCATGAAAGTCCTGATCGAACCGCTTGTCATCCTCTTCCTCGCAGTTGTCGTCGGTCTCATTGTCCTTGCGATCATTATTCCTATGTTTCAAATTTATCAGAACGTTTAATCCATTGGGAGGAAAATCTATGCTCAAAAAAATCATTGCGAAAGCAAAGGCCAACAAGAAAAATCAAAAAGGCTTTACCTTGATCGAACTCTTAGCAGTAATCGTGATCTTAGCAATCTTGGCTGCGATCGCAATTCCGAGTGTGATTTCGATTATTAACAAGCAGAATGATAAGGCTGCAGTGCAGGATGCATTAACAGCTATTCATGCAGCAAGATTGTATATCGCAGATCATAATACTACTGGAAATCAAGATCTTGGTGAATCAGAACTAAAATCATACATCGATAATTCGGTCGAAAGTCAACTACCTGGCGATTACGAAGTTCATTACGATAGTAGTGCAAATAGTTATTCAATTGATGATACCAAACTACCCACTTCTTTTGGTGGCAACGCTACAGAAGCAGAACTACTAGCATTTAATAAAAGTGGTGCAACGCCTACTGGAAGCAGTGACGCTTCTAGTATTGCAGATCAAGAAGAATGATTTTTGTAATAATTTATGTATTTGCTCTTGGCCTCACCTTAGGCTCTTTCTACAACGTCGTCGGTTTGCGGGTGCCTGCAAACCAGTCAATCATTACGCCGCCTTCGCACTGTCCGTCGTGCGGGCGGCGTTTGACTATCTTGGATTTAGTACCAGTATTTTCCTATCTATTCTTACGTGGCCGCTGCCGTACATGTCACAGCAAAATCTCGCCGATCTATCCAACTAGTGAAGCGGTGAACGGATTTTTGTTCGTGTTCAGTTTTCTGCATGCAACGTCGATTGCCGAAATGCTGTGCGGATGGCTGCTGGTTTCATTACTGATGATTGTCCTCGTTTCAGACTTGGACTATATGCTGATTCCGGATAAGCTATTGTTATTCTTTTTGCCACTGTTTGCAGTGTTCCGAATCGTTTATCCAACTGATCCATGGTGGGATGCGCCGGCCGGGTTGGTGGCAGGATTTGCGCTACTGGCGTTGATCGCGTTAATCAGCCGCGGTGGTATGGGCGGCGGTGATGTCAAGCTGTTTGCCATCATGGGGCTACTGGTCGGAATAAAAACAATTATTCTCGGATTCTTTTTATCCGCTTTCTTTGGCGCAATCATCGGGATGATTGGGATGCTTTTCGGCATGATCAAACGCCGACAGCCGATCCCTTTTGTTCCATTCATTGCTTTAGGTATGCTGACCAGCTACTTTTTTGGCGACCAGTTAATCGCTTTTTACCTTGATCTTATCTTTTGATTAGGAATGATGTCTGTGTTTGAGAAATGGTTACAACTCTTTCAATCGCATGCACGTGTCGGCCTTACCATTTCCGATTATTCGATCCGCATGGTGCTGTCTCACGGTACAAGCAATGATGCTGCGCATCTCGATTATTGGGAAGAATGGCTGAGCCCCGGCATTGTTGAGAATGGCCGCGTTAAAGACGAAGAAGCATTTACTGCGCATCTTAAGGATATGGTGCATGCGTTGAAAGCAAAAGGCAAACGGACGTACTTTGCAATTCCCGATTCGCAGCTGATCCTTCGGCAGTTCGATTTTCCCGGCATTAAATCGGATCCTGAGCTGCAGAATTACTTTTTCATCGAGATTGGCAACAAAATACAGCTTCCGTTTGAACAAGCTGTTTTTGACTTTCATGTCATCAGCCGAGCAGCAACCGGTACGAAGGTACTGCTGATTGCTGCACCGGAAGCAATTGTGACACAATACCGGAAACTTCAGGGAAACGCCGGTCTGAATCCGGTAAATGCCGAATTCAGTGCACTTGGCACCGAGCGCTGGGTGCGGCAAAATTATCCCCAGTATAGCGACAAACAACGGATGTATGTGCAGCTGGAGAAAGAAGCACTTTATGTATCTATTTTCGATCAGGAGATTCCAATGTTCGTCCGCCAAGTTAGCCTCAAGGGCGTTGATCAGGAAGTCGCGCAGGAAGCTTTTGCACTGAATGCTGCGACCGAAATCGAACGGATGCTGAATTTCTACCAGTACAGCGTGCGAAAAGGAACGGATGAAGTGACGGCGATCTATCTGCTTGGCGATACCGAGCAGAGCGACCAACTCAAGGAGACCCTGAGCGCAATGGTGACGCAAGACGTGAACACCTTATATTTTGACCGTGAGCGCCTTCAAGATTCGGATTCGATGAGTACGGCATTTATTCCCGTCATTGGTCTCGCATTGAAGGAGGGGATGAAATGATTGATATTAACCTCCTTCCCTATGAACAAAAGACTTCACCGAAAATGATCCTCTTCATTATTGCATTCGCTATATTTTGTCTTGCAGGGCTGATTACATTAGCAGTATACAATTGGCATCTAAATAGCGAGCTGCAGTCGGTTCAGAAACAGGAAGCAGCCTGGAAAGCGCGCGCGAATAAAACGATCGAGTTTAAACAACCGGAAGTGAGTACAAAGCCGACGCCTGCCGATGCTGTCAATGAGATTCTACTTAACCGATTAACGCTTTTCACAACTTGGGCAGAGATGACTAAGGAACTGCCGACAAGCGGATCGTTCACAACTATTGACTACGATACAACCGGAAAAATGACCGTAACCGCTGACGTGCCGTCTTTTGCCGATATACGTCCCTATATTGATAGACTGAGAAAGCAACGTTACTTCTCAAAGGTCGTCGTAACTCAAGTAAATCAAATAGATCCCTCGAGTGGATCATCAATTGATCAAACTAAGGGTTATCAGCTAACCTTTACCATGCACACAGCAGCGAGCTTGCCGATCACTAAGAAAAAGGATTAATCGCCATGAATAAAACAGGCTTCATTAGCATTCTATCCATATTCATCGTCTTGACCGGGTTTACCCTCTTCTATTTTTTAAAAATCGCGCCTGTTCAGGATGATCTTGCGTACTCAAAAAAGAACATAGCTATGTATAAAGACACGGTGGCACTCAAGCAGAAACAGCTCAAAGAGCAAAAGAAAGCTTTAGCGGAAAAAAAGAAACAAGCGAAAGAGGAAGAACTGCTCGGGCAGAAAGTGGATCAATCGATTTTGCCAAAGGACCCGCGCGTGGAAGCCTTCTTCTCTTCTGCTCAGAATAAGGCTGCATCTATGGGCATTTCCTTTGTATCAATTGTTAAGAGCAATACGGATTCTGGAGACAGCGCTTTGTCGGGGACGTCATCATCGAGTGGTCCCCCCGACTCAAGCAGCAGCTCAAGTACGGGCGCCAAAGCGGCTACGCAATCAAAAGCTGATCTGAATAAATTACTCACAGCGAACACTTATCAGATCACCCTAAATTCATCTACGAATGCTCAACTTTATGCATTTGTCGGTTACCTTGAAACACAGAGAAGGCTGCTGGTCATCGATAAGGTAACCTCAACACGGACAAGCCAGAGTTCAAACACCGGAGAAAGTTCTGTTGTTTCATCCTCCGATGATTCCTCCTCTACAGCACAGAAGGAACCATCAGCAGTTCAGACAAACGCGGATGGTTCGGATGACCAGACAAGCACGTCAGACAGCAGTCAGACTGATGCTCAATCACAGAATGACAGCAGTTCATCTTCTGCTGCATCTGAGCCGTCTGCTCAGATGGTACTGACTATTACCCTGTACTCAGCTAAATAATATTATTTCTAAAATAAAGCAAAAATCCGGAACTGGGGATGTGATCTCCCGGCTCCGGATTTATTTTTCTGCAAAATAAAAAAATCCCGAACGTGCCGTTGCGAAGCCGCAGCTTTGAAACCCGCACTTATAAGCAGGTGGGTGCCCTGTTCCACAGTTTGCGGGTCCCTTGCGCGGGCATGCGCTCCGAGTGAAAACTTCAGACTCCCTATCAAAACATGTTCGGTCAAAACATAACGACATTCGACTAACACTTCAGGATTTTCTTCTTAACTGATGCATTTATCTTAACATATCTGAAAGCGCTTATCAAGGCTGTTCAGCCTGGATAATACTGGCAGTTATTTTAGAATCGTTGCGACATCAAGATGCAGCTCACTCAGCTGGGCAAGGCTGACTTCGCTTGGCGCCTTAGTCATCACGTCACTCGCGCTTGCGGTTTTCGGGAATGCGATGGTATCGCGCAGACTTGTGCGGCCGGCAAGCAGCATCACAATGCGGTCGATACCAAGCGCCATACCGCCATGTGGCGGAACCCCGTATTCAAAGGCATCCAGCAAGAATCCAAATTGCTTTTTGGCACGTTCTTCAGTAAAGCCGAGCAACTTAAACATACGTTCTTGCATCTCAGGATCGCTAATACGCTGAGAGCCACTACCAAGTTCAAAGCCATTCAAGACCATGTCGAAGGATTGGGCGCGTACGCTACCCGGATCGCTCTCAATTCGGTCGAGATCCTCGACAACAGGCATCGTAAACGGATGGTGTTCTGCTACATAGCGATGCTCTTCTTCGCTGTATGAGAGCAATGGGAAATGCGTTACCCATAAGAAATTGAAGGCTTTTTCATCGATCAGACCGAGAATCTTGCCAAGATGTAGACGCAAAGCGCCCAGACTGTCGGCAACAATTTTCTTCTTATCGGCAACAAAGAGCAATAAATCTCCCGGTTCCGCATTCGTCCGTTCAATAATACGCGCAGTCAATGCTTCGTCAAAGAATTTCGCGATTGGGCCTTTCATTCCGCCTTCTTCAACTTTCAACCATGCCAACCCTTTAGCTCCATAAGGTGTAACAATAGCTTTCAGATCTTCATCGACTTGTTTGCGTGAGAATTGCGATGCGGCACCTTTGGCATTGATCGCTTTTACGAGTCCGCCTTTTTCCTGAACTTCCTTGAATACCTTGAGTGTGCTGTCTGCAGCGATGTCAGTCAGATTAATCAGTGTCATGCCGAAACGCGTGTCCGGTTTGTCGCTGCCGTACAAATCAATCGCTTCTGCATAGGTCAAGCGTTTAAATGGACGCGGGATTTCAATCCCCTTCACGTCTTTCATCACACGAACGAGCATGTCTTCGATCATGTTTTGGAAGGTCTCCACTTCGAAGAACGACATTTCCATGTCAACCTGAGTAAATTCAGGCTGGCGATCAGCACGCAGGTCTTCATCACGGAAACAGCGAGCAATTTGATAGTATTTTTCAATTCCGGATGCCATCAGTAATTGTTTGAACAACTGTGGCGATTGCGGCAGCGCATAGAATTCGCCAGGATGAACACGGCTCGGGACAAGGTAGTCGCGTGCGCCTTCCGGAGTGCTCTTGGTCAGGATCGGCGTCTCGACATCGAGAAATCCTTTCCCATCAAGAAATTCACGCAAGGTATGTGTAATTTTGTGGCGCATCTTCAGAGTTTCCAGCATTTCCGGACGCCTAAGATCGAGATAACGATATTTCAAGCGTACATCTTCTGATGCGCCAATTTCGTCTTCGATTGGAAACGGCGGCGTCTTTGATTTATTTAACAAGGTAATATCGCTGATCATGACTTCGATCATACCGGTTTTAATCTTCTCATTGATCGCTTCCGGTTCGCGCTTTGTGACTTCACCGGTAACAGTCACACAATACTCACTGCGCAGTTTGTCTGCCTTGTTCCATGCTTCTTGAGACACCTGAGGATTGAAAACGATTTGAACGATTCCGGAACGATCGCGCAGGTCAATAAAAATGACACCACCCAAGTCCCTTCGTTTTTGCACCCATCCGGCTAAGGTTACTTTTTGACCGGCGGATACTTCGGTTAATTCGCCGCAATTCGCGTTGCGATACATTACTTTTCCTCCTTAGAATCAATCAATGGTATAATTCATTGCTCACAGGGTTCACTTTACAGTGAAAAATATCAGCTGTATGAATCAAAGCTTTTCTTTTAGATAATTGGTTAATTCATCAAATGCGATGTTTTCCTGCGTACCGTCTGCCATATTCTTGACAACAGCTTTCTGTGCGTCAAGCTCTTCATCGCCGATCACAATCACAAATCGTGCACGTTCGCGATCTGCCTGTTTAAACTGACCTTTGACCTTACGGGCCATATAATCCTTGTCGGCACGTAGACCGGCTTGGCGCAATTGATTCAATAGTACCGGTGCTTTCTGCTCAGCAGGATCGCCGATTGCGACGACAAAACAATCAAGCAACGCATCCGCATCGAGCTCAATCTTTTCAACTTCAAGCGCAAGAAGCAGACGTTCAATGCTTAGTGCAAAGCCAATACCCGGTGTTTCCGGACCGCCAAGTTCGCTGACAAGTCCGTTATAACGACCGCCACCCATCAATGTAGTGATCGCACCTTGGCTCGCACCCATGATCTCAAAAGTGGTGTGGTTGTAATAGTCAAGCCCACGGACAAGCGTTGGATCTAGCTCATAATCAATGCCCATCCCATCCAAAATCGCCTTAACTTTTTCAAAATAATCATGCGACGCCTCATTGAGGTAATCAACAATTGAAGGTGCTGACACCATCAATGGATGATTGTGGTCCTCTTTGCAATCGAGAATACGCAGCGGATTCTTTTCCAGACGATTTTGGCAGTCTTCACAAAATTCTCCGATCGACGGTTTGAAATGTGCGATCAGCGCTTCTCGGTGTGCTTTACGGCTTTCCGGATCACCGAGACTGTTCAGCACGAGTTTCAGCTTCTTCAAGCCGATTTTGCGATAAAAAGACAGTGCAAGCGCAATGACTTCTGCGTCGATTGATGGATCCGCTGATCCAAGCACTTCGCAACCGAATTGTGTAAATTGGCGGTTGCGCCCTGCCTGTGGCCGTTCATAACGGAACATCGGTCCAATGTAATAAAGTTTCTGCGGTTGATTTGGCGCTCCGTATAGCTTGTGTTCAACATAAGCGCGGACGACCGAAGCTGTTCCTTCCGGTCGTAACGTCAGATCGCGATCACCACGATCCTTAAACGAATACATTTCCTTTTGTACGATATCCGTGGTATCGCCGACGCCTCGCTGAAATAAGTCGGTGGATTCAAAGATCGGTGTTCGTATTTCTTTGTAATTAAATAAGGCGCAGATCTCTCTTGCGATTGCTTCGATTTTCTGCCATTTTACTGCATCCTCAGGCAGGACATCATAAGTACCGCGGGGAATTTGAATAGTCACAGAATAGTTTCCTCCTTTAACCATGTTCGCATCAATGCCGCTTATCGCAGCAACATCTCTTTCTGTGCAAAAAATTTAATTTATGCGTCCGGTAAACTGGGCACGCCAAACCTTTGGAAATCGCTGAATTTCCGCTGGATACGGTGACTTCCACATTGTACAGCGGACGTACGCGTGGTTAGTGGAAGTCCATTTCAACTTCCTTTATTGGGTCGTAAAAAAAGCTAAAAAAAACAAAAGCCCTTGTCCATCGGTAAACCGACAGACAAGGGACGAATGAACATTCGTGGTACCACCCTCATTTGAAGCATTTCAAAAAACGCTTCCTCTGAAAACCGGTTAACGCCCGGAATACGTTTCCCCCTACTGAGTGTTGATGTACAATCCTCAACCTGTTCAAAGGAACGCCTCTGAAGTGTCTGTTGTCTAGGAATCTTTGCCGACATGCTCTCAGCCCATGGCATGCATTCTCTGATGACCGATTTCCCAAAAACCTCTTCGTCACTGGCATTGTTCGTTCTTTTATACTACGTATCTTCGATAAAAATGTCAAGGGTTCGCAAAAAATGCCTTTTCTGACCATTTGCTGCTTTATTAGTGATTTTTACTTTCCACTATAAGGGTAACTGGACCGTCATTGACCAATGAAACAGCCATGTCTGCACCAAATACCCCCGTTTCAACGTGTAAACCATTTGCACTCAAGTTCCGATTAAATCGCTCATAAAGCGGCTTGGCTATTTCAGGCCGTGCAGCCTCAATAAAACTTGGTCTTCTCCCCTTTGATGTATCCCCATAAAGCGTAAACTGTGACACAGAGAGGATTGCCCCGCCGGCGTCCATAATTGATTGATTCATTTTTCCAACCTGATCTTCAAAAATACGTAAACCCACGATTTTATCCGAAACGTATTGAATATCTTCCTCGGTATCACCCATTTTGATCCCTACGAGTAGAAGTAAGCCATGGTCAATACGCCCGACAACTTTATTTTCAACCTCGACTTGTGCATGTGTCACACGTTGCAAAACAACTCTCACTGAATGTCACCCTTTTCTATTGCATCACACGGCGTACAGAATAAATTTCTGGAATCCGCTTGATTTTCTCAACAACGCGGTAGAGATGATCAATATTAGTGATTGCAATGGTCATGTGAATTGTCGCTACTTTATTTTTATCTGCTCGACCGGAAACACCATTTATAGGCGTATGTGCATCCGATACGCATTGAAGCACTTCATTTAATAATCCGCTTCGATCATAGCCCATAATTTCGATATCGACATTATAAGCTTTCGATTTCGATTCATTATTTTCCCACTCAACGTTCATTAATCGCTGATGTTCTTCATTCTTGATATTGGGGCAATCGATGCGATGAATCGTTACCCCTCGGCCACGGGTAATATAGCCGACAATTGCATCACCTGGAACCGGATTGCAACATCGTGCAAGCCGAACCAGCAGATTATCAACACCTTTAACACGAACACCAAGCGATGTTTTCCGATGTTGATTTGCACTTGGCTTATTTTCTGAAAACTGCTTGATCCGTTCTTCTGCTTCTGCTGCTTCAGATGGTTTGTGATCATCCTCTGTCAGCCGTGTCACCACTTGCTTCGCAGTAATGCCACCATAGCTAATCGCTGCGAACAGCTCATTTTCATGAGAAAAATTGAATTTCTTCGCAACGTGCATGATTTTTTCTTCAGTCAAATTGTCCTTCAAGCTCAGATTCTGGCTGCGGAGTTCCTTTTCCAGCATTTCGTGTCCCTTCGCCACATTTTCTTGACGTTGCTGACGCTTGAACCATTGTCTAATCTTATTCTTAACCGCTGAGCTTTGCGCAATCTTCAACCAGTCTCGACTCGGCCCATATGAATGGGAGGACGTCATTACATCGACAATATCCCCGGTTTTTAACTTATAGTCCAGCGGGACCATTTTCCCATTAACTTTTGCACCAACGGTCTTATTCCCAATCTCAGTGTGAATTCTATAGGCAAAATCAATCGGAACGGAACCTACCGGTAATTCAATCACATCGCCTTTTGGTGTAAAGACAAATACTGTATCGGAAAACAAATCCATTTTCAGAGATTCCATGAATTCTTTGGCATCATCCGTTTCTTTTTGATACTCAAGAATTTCTCGGAACCACGTCAGTTTATCTTCAAATTTGTTATTGATATTCTTAACTTTTCCTTCTTTGTATGCCCAGTGCGCAGCAATACCATATTCAGCGACATCATGCATCTCTTCAGTACGAATCTGAACTTCGAGCGGATCGCCTTTAGGACCGATTACCGTTGTATGGAGTGATTGGTACATATTGGCTTTCGGCATGGCAATGTAATCTTTAAATCGCCCCGGCATTGGTTTCCAGTGTGTATGAATAATACCTAAGATGGCATAGCAATCTTTTATACTCTTCACAATGATCCGGACAGCAAACAGATCATAGATTTCATTGAACTGTTTATGTTGATTCACCATTTTTCGATAGATGCTGTAAATATGCTTTGGCCTACCTGATATTTCAGCATCAATATGTACGGACTTCACATATTGCTTCAGATCTTCAACAACCTGTGCAACATACGCTTCACGTTCATCTCTTTTTTGCTTCATCAAGTTGACAATTTTGTAATATTGCTGCGGCTTCAGATAGCGCAGAGAAATATCCTCAAGCTCCCATTTTATCGTGGAAATACCGAGACGATTCGCCAGAGGGGCAAAGATCTCCATTGTTTCATTAGCCTTTTGAATTTGCTTTTCATGGCTCATGAACTTAAGCGTCCGCATATTGTGCAGACGGTCTGCAAGTTTCACAATCACGCAGCGCAAATCACGCGCCATCGCCACAAACATTTTACGATGATTTTCCGCCTGTTGATCTTCCTTAGATGTATACTCAAAATGCCGTAATTTGGTCACGCCATCAACAAGTTCGGCAACGTTGTCACCAAATTTCTCGCGGATGTCCTCTAAAGTAATCGGCGTATCCTCCACAACATCGTGCAGAAAGCCGCTCACAATCGTAATCACATCCATCTTCAGTTCTACCAGAATACCGGCAACTTCAATGGGATGCATGATATATGGCTCGCCTGATTTACGAACCTGTCCCTTATGCGCCTCATTTGCAAATTCATAGGCTTTCTTGAGTAGTGCAATATCATTTTTATCAAGATAGGTAGAAGCCTGTTGAATGAGTTCATCCATTGTCATCATATCATCACCTATAAGCGCAATCTCTTATCGAGACTCATGTTATCAGATTCTTGTCATTCATTAATAAAGGAGGAATAAATGATTATCTTAAAATAAGACCCAGCTAATTCTTTCACAGATCGTAACACGCATTTGTTCACTTATGTCATTGTCCTATTGATAGCAATTAACCAAAAAACTCTGTACCTTTAATGATCATTATCAAAGAAACAGCCAATAATGTAAAGTATTTATCAGTTTGTCCATTCGAACGGACGATAAAACCCCACCGACATGAATCCAATAGAGTAGAAAAGGGAGTGCCCTTCTTCAGGCACTCCGATAAAAAGATTTAGTATTTAATCAATGAGCATACATCGTAATCTTTGAGCAATTCGCTTCCGTTAAGTTCTGTCAATTCAATCAGAAAGACAACACCAACCACGATGCCGCCTAATTCCTTCACCAATTTAATCGTCGCTTCAATCGTTCCTCCTGTTGCCAAAAGGTCGTCAGTGACGATGACGCGTTGCCCTGGCTTAATTGAATCCTTATGGATACACAAAGTGTCTGTGCCATATTCTTTTTCATAGGAGACAGTGGCAACTTCACGAGGCAGTTTGCCTGGTTTCCGTACAGGAACAAACCCGATGCCTAGCGAATAGGCAAGTGGGCCACCAATCACAAATCCACGCGCCTCAGGTCCGACAACAATTTCAGCATTCTTGCTTTTTGCGAATTTTGCTAAATCGTTAATTGCGGATTGGTAAACCGGTCCTTCCTCAAGCAATGAGGTAATATCTCGAAAGTTAATCCCTTTTGATGGGAAATCCATGACTGACTTAATATACTTTTCATAATCCATGCTTTGTTTTCTCTCCGTTTCGATTATGTTTCCTGTCTCTCTTCGATGATGAGTACGTCTTTACATTTTAAA
The DNA here is from genome assembly GCF_024125425.1 of Sporolactobacillus kofuensis. Taxonomy (GTDB): domain Bacteria; phylum Bacillota; class Bacilli; order Bacillales; family Sporolactobacillaceae; genus Sporolactobacillus; species Sporolactobacillus kofuensis. The sequence goes on along the minus strand of NZ_JAMXWN010000005.1, from coordinate 101,989 downwards.
AGTTCCTTTGCATTACGACCGTTCAACGAGATTTGTGTCTACACTCAGATGACGACGAAACCATTCTTTTATTGTTGCCATCGGCGAATAACAGAAAAGTGCTTCTATTTCTCGCATCTTCTTCTCATGTTGATATACTGTTGACGTTGTTAGCGGTACCTTTTCAGGTGCAGGAACGTCCGTTAAAATACCCTTATCTATTTTAACAAAACCAAGATCAAAAAACACCTGTGTCATAAATGAAATCGCATGCTCCGTCCACCCTTTGTATCCTGAAATCTGACGAGTCATCGATGCGAGATCAAATGAGTGTCTTTGACGAATCAGTGCATAGTACCAAACAAAATGTTCACGATCTGGAAATGCAGAGAAATAATGATCCTGCGAATGGTAAAACACACAATAGAAACGATTGATATGCCTGTTTTTCTGAATAAGTTGCACAAGCTGATCTTCAGTGTCCGGTAAATCGAGCAGTACAAGTGCATTGTCTGAAATGCTGATACCTGATTCAAAGAGAAGAGTATCTGCCCCCAGCTGAAAATGATCAATCGTCTCTTGATGAAAAGCGAGAAATGTTACTGAGTCATCAAGCAAGAGACTCATTTTCTCTGCGAACATCTTTTCTGATCGCCAATCATACACCTGAACGTCTTCTACGCGCAGATCTCGAATCATCAGTTGTGGTTTTCTAAAACCATTCCATTCATTGATACTTAACTCACCAACAGCAGCAACTTCATCATCCGGAGAGATCATGTTCATCCATTTTCCAAAGCCAAAACCAATAGCATCTAATTCTTTCTGCTCACCCTTAAAGGTCATTTTCAAATGACTACTGTCACGTCCAACCGCACCAATTTTTGAAATTGGAGTCTTTTCAATCTGGAAAATCGGTCGTGGATTGTCCGTGCCGAACGGTGATAGCTTTGCTATTTCTTCAATTAATTCAACCGAAAGATCATCCACTTTAGATATTCCATCACAGATAAGCTGAGGCACAAGATCCTCTGGATCAAGGGCATGTTCCGCCGCCGCAACAAAAGTCTCTCTAAATTGATCAATTTTTGAGCTTGCAAGGGTTAAACCGGCCGCCATTTGGTGACCGCCAAATTGAATCAGAGCATCCGCACTATCCACCAACCCTTGGTAAAGGTTAAAGCCTTCAATGCTCCTCCCAGAACCTTTCGCAAGACCTGTCTCAGGGTCCACACTTAGAATGATGACCGGTCGGTAGTACTTATTTACAATTTTCGAAGCGGCAATGCCAATCACGCCTTGATGCCAATTCATCCCGGCAAGAACAAGAGCCTTATCTCCGCGTTCCACGTAACCGGCTGCCTGTTCATCTGCCTCTTTCGCGATTTGTTCAACAATTGCTCTTCGCTCCTGATTCAAACGTTCCAGCTGTTCGGCGAACATTGCCGCTTCCTCTGTGTCATCAGTGAGCAACAAATCCAGTGCAATTTGTGCATCATCCATTCTTCCTGCCGCATTAATTCGTGGAGCCACCTGAAAACCAATCACTTCGCTATCAACCGGACCTGCTCCTGATGCCTTCGTTTTCAGCGCATCAATTCCGACCAATGAGCCTTCGTTTATCCTTTTCAACCCTTTTACCGCAATCAGTCGATTTTCGGCGATAAGTGGAACAAGATCTGCTATGGTTCCGATCGCAGCCAGTGCAACCCAATTTTCATCAAATAAATTTGGTGGACAGATTGCTTGAACCAATTTAAGCGCTACACCTGCTCCAGAGAGGCCTTTGAAAGGATACATGCAATCTGTTTGTTTTGGATTAAGGATCGTGTCTGCATCCGGAAGGTGGGCCGGTGGTTCGTGATGATCCGTAATAATATAATCGATACCTAGTTTTTTGGCTAACTCAGCAGGCTCGCGAGCCGCAATCCCTGAATCTACAGTCACAATTAAGCGAATATGATCTTTTCTTGCTTGTTCCACAGCTTCAACATTAGGTCCATAACCATTTTTAAATCGATTAGGAATATAGCTGGAAACTTGTGCACCCAAAGCGCGCAATGCACGGACAAGTATTGCAGTAGACGTCACCCCATCAGCATCATAATCACCAAAGATTCGGATCGGCTCTCCACGATCGATAGCCTGACAAATTCTCTCAGATGCAGCATGCATTCCTTTCATTTTCAAAGAATCATAGAATGTAGTCTCGTCACAGTGTAAAAATTTCCGAGCAGCTTCGGGATCTTCAAGTCCGCGCGCCACAAGTAAACGTGCAGTAATCACAGAAATATGCAGCGACTCTGAGAGCCGCTGCACCTTTTCTTCATCTATTTTTTTTATTGTCCAATGGTTATTCGATTTCAGCATTCCGCCTCTGCGCCTCCTTCAATAATCGGATCCTCGGCTGAGGCTTAACTTCATCGTTTTGATCGCCGCTCAGCGGTTCGTGTCTCTCTCGCCGTGTCATCTTCATCAGTGATTTCTACTTTTATCCGATCGGAATCTTCCGGATGAAGTTCGATTAATCGATGAAGTTCACGTTCCAATTTGCTTATTCGGTGCCGCTGCTTGTAGATTGTCGAATAGGTAAAGAATCCAATCAATAGAGCACCGATAAGGATTGAACCGATAATGACAAGGATTAACGGCATTCTTAACGATCCGAACAAGTAACTAAAACGCACCGTATCCACATTTGCAATGGAAAAAAGAACAATGATTAACGTGAATACCAATACAAGCAGTATTCTCCATTGCTTTTTCACTTTACGGACACCTCCAATTCCTCCGGATTACTCTGCTTGCGTCTGAACTGTTCTCTTTTTCTTCCGTCTATCGAGATAGCGAACTTTCATCACAGCCCAAAGTGGGCAAGCAATACAGATGGATGAATAGACACCGGTAATCAACCCAACAAACAAAGCGAGTGTGAACGTACGAATCGATTCACTCCCGAAGATCATTAACAAGATAACAGGCAACAGTACCGTTAATACAGTATTGATTGATCTTGTTAATGTCTCGCGAATACTTAAGTTCACAATCTCGCCAATTTCTTCAATTGTCGATAGTCGTCTGCGGCTAAGCTTCAGATTCTCACGGACACGGTCAAAGGTGACGATCGTATCATTAATGGAATAACCGACAATTGTCAAAATGGCTGGAATAATTAAAATGTCGACCTCAATATGGAACAAACTAAAGACGGTCACGATGAAAAATGCATCGTGAATCAAGGCAAGCACAGCAGTTAAACCTTGGAGAAATTCAAAGCGAATCCAGACATAGATAATGATCCCAATTGATGCAAGGATTAAAGCAAAAATCCCGTTTTTCGCAAGATCTCGTCCGACTTGAGGCGATACAGTGCTTACATTAGGCTCAATTCCGAATTGATCCTTAATTTTGCTCTTAACTGCAGCAATTTGATGCTGATTAAGTTCTTTGTTAATACGCACGGTTGCGATATTTTTATGTGTACCGGAAATTACCGGACGTTCCGGGTCATAATGCATTGCCCGAAAAGCTTGGTCAACTTTCTCAATAGAGATCGGCTGGTTGCTTTGTACATCTACCCGGGTACCGCTTGAGAAATCAATACCCAGATTCAGTTTAAACACAAAGAGTGAAACAATACCCAGCAGTATAAGAACAGCAGAAAGAGTAAAGAACACATTTCTGTATTTCATAAAATCAAAGTGGTCATAAAATTTATTGTAATGTTTATAATTCATTTTATCATTCATTTCCACGAATATCCCTCCTCTTCACGCCAAGCAGCCATGGGTGGTCATTGAGAACGCGGCTGTGAACTAGAAGTCCGAGAAGCAGACGAGCACCATAAACGGATGTCAAGAATGTAACCACATTACTGATCAACAGCATTACAGCGAATCCTTTAACTGCACTGACGCCGAGTACGAATAGAACAGCTGCCGCAATGATCGTCGTTAGGTTGGCATCGACTACAGTCGGCAACGCTCGATGATTTCCTGCCTTGAATGCAGAGAGCACCGACTTGCCACCCCGTAGTTCATCTTTAATACGCTCAAGCGTAATAATATTCGCATCGACGGCCATTCCGATACCAAGAATCATCGCGGCGATACCTGGTAACGTAAGCACTGCTTGCAAGCCCACAAACACGCCCATGACAATCGCCATATAAATGACCAGGGTTATGTTTGCGATTAAACCACCCAAACGATAGAACGCAAGCATGAAAAGCATGATCGCTGCTATCGCAAGTGCACCTGCATAGATTGTTTCTTTCATGGAGTCTTGTCCGAATTGTGCACCTACTGAAGTAGAATAGATTTCATCCATCCGTACTGGCAAAGAACCGGAGTTCAGCAAATCCTTCAACGTAGTTGCTTCTTGCATCGTAAAGCTTCCGGTAATTTGTACATCGGATGTATTCAACTCACTGGTTACACTAGGGTCTGAAATAAATTTATGATTCTTTTTCCCAACTTCTTTTTGATAAGAATCGCCTTTCTTGTAATCCATCCAAATAACAAGCACATTATCGCGATTTGGAATGCTTGGATAACTCGAAATCTTCTTAGTAACATTTGCGAATTTTTCAGGATCTTTGAGCTGAAGGGTAACCATCGGTTTATTCATTTCATCGAAGGCAACCTTCGCCTTTCCCGGTTTCAAATCCGAGCCATCCATCATCAGCCGATCCTTATAATCGCGAAATTCCAATTTTGCGGTTGTCGATAGCAACTGACGGGCACGTTTTTCATTTTTAACGCCTGGAAGCTGAACCCGAATTCGATTTCCGTTCTCAATCGAAATGTTTGGTTCACTAACACCGAGCACATTGATTCGTTTATTAATTGCTGCTACTGCGTTGCTCATTGTATCACTGTCGATTTTTTGACCTGCCTTCAGTGGTTTGACCTGATACAGAACTTCAAAGCCACCTTTTAAGTCAAGTCCCAAGTTAACCCTATGTATGATGGGATTTACTGCAAAACCAATGATGATTCCCAGCACAATTATAAGTGCGAAAAAGGAAAAAATCGGTCCTTTTTTAACCATTGTCTAAGCCTACTCCCTTCTCTTTATCCAGCTCTCGCTTAAAAGCGAAAGCACCCCCCCGTTTGCGAATCTCATTTATCTGAAGAACGACGGGTCGCGGTCTTTCGAACTGTTTTTGAACAAGTCAACGCGCAACTTGTTCATATAATCATTCACTGTAAGCGCCATGACCGCCGCTACCACTTCATGTATTCGTTCGGGTTTTTCATCTTTCTTTTTTTCCAGTGATTCTTTCACGAATTGCCAGAACTCATCCATTTTCAAGTGATTAAGGCCAAGCAGATGAAACTCATTTAATTTGCTTTTAAGAAATGGCTCGATTATCGTTCGCCATTTTTCCATATCATCAATTTGTCCATCCGGCATTTCGATTCCTCCCATAATGCCTATAATAGCATATTTGAGAAAGAATACGAAACACAATTTGAATGGACTGACCGCCTATTTCATTAAATATGCAGAAATCAGTGACAGCTTGTCATGCTTATCCATCCTCAATGCATATAATTCAATTAGCCCACAGCTAAGTGTACAAACACTTGTGGTAAACCAAGGCGAACTTTATCTAAATGCAACAGTAAAAGGCGGACAAACAATGACAAGACAATCCTTTTTAAAAGGCTCCTTTATCTTAATGTCTGCGGGACTCGTTACACGCATTCTTGGAATGATTAATGGGATGGTTCTGGCAAGAGTTATTGGTGATGAAGGGGTCGGGCTGTTTATGATGGCGTTTCCTGCAATGCTCCTTGTTGTCACTTTGACTGAAATTGGCTTACCCGTAGCGATTTCAAAGCTCGTGGCAGAGGCGCAAGCATTTGGAAACTATCGAAAAATAAAATTAGTTTTGGTTTGGTCACTCGCTATTGTGAGTATTGTCAGTGTCATTCTGACAACCGTGATGCTCCTTATCATTCCTATTACTGCAAAGTATTTATTTGCCGATACCCGTGTTGTCTATCCATTGCTTGCCATTACCCCTGTTATACCGATTGTTGCGGTGAGCTCAGTGCTTCGCGGCTATTTTCAAGGGATACGAAATATGAAGCCTTATGCTTTTTCAGGAATTGTCGAACAAATCGTTCGTATTTCCCTTGTGGCAACGCTTGCTAATCTGCTTATGCCTTACGGTGTTGCCTATGCTGCTGCGGGTGCAATGATTGCCGGTTCAGCTGGAGAATGTGCCTCTCTCCTTTATATGCTTCATGTATTTAAACGCGAAGAGCGCATTAAGCTTAAAGGGCCAAAGAGGAAATCTTTGAGAGGAACACGTGAAATTCTCAGTGAATTGCTCCGTATCGGTTTACCGACGATGGGAAGCCGTCTCATTTCATCGCTCGGTAACTTCTTTGAACCTATGATCGTTTCACATGCATTGGTAATTGCTGGCTTTTCCGTCGCAACGTCTACACAACTCTACGGACAATTAACAGGGTACGCCATGACGCTGCTCTTATTGCCGAGCTTTATTACTCATGCACTACACGTTTCACTCGTCCCTGCAGTCAGTGAAGCGTATGCCCGTAAATCTTATCATTTGATTCACTATCGCTTAAACCAAGCACTTCGAATCGCAATGCTCACCGGTGGTCTTTCCATTGTTGTGACGTATATGTTTGCAGAGCCTTTAATGGAGATCATATATGATTCCCCGGAATCTGCACAATTTTTATATTGGATGACCCCATTCTTTCTTATTTTTTATTTCCAAGCGCCCATGCATGCGGTACTTCAGGCCCTTGATCTTGCCAAAGCAGCTATGTATAACACCCTCATCGGAATGATTGTGAAAACAGCAATGCTTTTCGTGCTTACCTGTCGCCCTGAGTTTGGAATTAGGGGCACGGCATTAGCAATTTGTACGAATGTTGTCCTGGTTACTGTTCTCCATGCGGTGGTCATGTTCAAAGCGATTGGATTCTCACTAATTATTCGAGACTATATTCGGACTGGCATCCTCATTGCCTTTTCAGGTTTTGTTGCACACATTCTGATTCAGCGTAGTTTCACAGGTTTAGCGCTTCTGCCTCGCACGTTCATTCTGCTCAGCTTAATCACCATCTTTTACCTGATGCTTGCTTTGTTTCTTGGCCTCCTGCAAAAAGAACAACTGAGCCAACTTCCTATGATTGGGAAATGGTTCAACTAATCTTTACGCAAGCGTTTATTTACGTCCATGTAGAAATTACCAAGAAGATCCATGGTCAGATAATTCACCTGTCGAAGGTTGCGGTAACCAAACTTTCTTAATTCCTGTCTTAGCCAAAGTGGCGTCTTTCCGATCTGTTTCAAGTGATCACCGCGAACCTTTCCGTCCTCGATAAGTGCGATTCCCATCCTAGGCGGCTCGTTAATCGCCGATTCGTGTTTCGTCGATGTTTGACGTTTCTTTTTTAGCTCGTGTTTATCCAAAAATTCAATAAGGCGATTTCGATTCGACCATTCCGCCATGATCCGATAGCACAAAAATCGTCCTCGGTAGAAACAAATAAGAATAAGAAGAGGAACTAAAATAGGGAGCAACGGTTTGTACGGTTGAAGGATCGCTGCAACGGCGAATTCCACAGCAGAAAAAATCATCAGAACTTCCGAACATGATTGATCCGACATTTTGGTGGATAATGACTTTCTAAATCCAAAAAACATGAGTAACGCCAATACAATGATCCGTGTTGATGAAGTCCCCATTCCGCTCCTCCTCATAATTCTGATTCGTATTTATTATGAGCAAAGCACAGAATTTCATGAATCGGACAGGTCATCAAAAGTGTCTTGTCCGAATAAACATAACTATGAATAGGTCATGGTGTAGCATTTGACAGTTACCTTAAGTTACTTTTTTCATTGATATTATCCAAAGGAGGAATGATACATGTCTCGAAATTGGCTAAGTGCCGTCACTTACGGAATGATCGCTGCGATCATCATTGTGCTCGCTTCTGCCTTCTTACTGGCTTCACTTTTGCGTTTCACGTCATTTGCTGAAGGCAGCGGATCGATTCTTCCCATTATCATCTCAATTCTCGCTTTATTCATTGGCGGAATGATCTCAGGATCAAAGATGAAAGAAAAAGGATTAGTAATTGGTGCTTTAACAGGGCTTGCTTATAGCTTGTTCAGTCTTTTTTTTCAGTTTCTTGGACTCGATCAGCACCCAAGTCTAAATCAATACCTCTTTTCTATCGCCAACATTGCTGCTTCATCACTCGGCGGCGTAATTGGCGTTAATCTTTTTTCCTTAAAGCATTAAGTGATCAAGAAGGTTGTGTAAAGAAACGTTGTATGTATTTGAGCGCATCCTACTTATATGCATGAAAAAAAGCGGCCGAAAGAATACTCGGGCGCTTTTTTCATCATTAATAAAGTAATTCTGCAAAATCTGAAGTATGTGCAAAGAAGGTTCAGTCTAGGCCGGAACGATGGCTTAACTGACAGTTCATGATCTTTATTTTTCGCTTTTTTCTTCCGCTTCCGCAGCCGGTTCAGGTGCATTAGCCTTTTTCAGGACCGAACGGATTGCATTACGTTCGAAAGTCAACTTGTTTCCGCCGCAACGAAGTACTGCATTCTGATCGTCAATGGAATCGATCGTACCTTGGAGTCCACCGACCGTAATAACCTTGTCGCCTCTGGACAATGAAGCCTGCATTTCTCTAGTTTGTTTCGTTCTTTTTTGCTGCGGGCGAATCAGAAGAAAATAAAAAATCGCCACGAACACTAATAACGGTAAAAATTGCATCAGGTTCAATGAATATCTTCCCTTCTCATTTCAAAAGTTTTTTGCATCCGGTTTGTTAAAACCGTAAGAATCAAAGAATGATTCCCTGAACTCAAGCAACCGATCTTCTCTGATTGCGGCTCGGACACGCTTCATTAATTTTATCAGAAAATAAAGGTTATGGTAAGTAGTTAGACGAAATCCGAACGTTTCATTTGCTTTCACCAAGTGCCGAATATAAGCACGCGAATAATTTCTGCACACTTTACAATCGCATGAAGCATCAATTGGCCCGAAATCATGGGCATATTTTGCATTTCGAATGACCAGCCGCCCATGTTCGGTCATGCAGGTACCATTTCGAGCAATTCGCGTCGGCAAGACGCAATCAAACATGTCGATGCCTCGGATTGCGCCATCAATTAACGAATCCGGAGACCCAACCCCCATCAGATAGCGCGGTTTATTCGATGGGAGTAACGGTGTCGTATAACTCAGCATTTCGTTCATTTTTTCCTTAGGTTCACCTACGGACAAGCCGCCAATTGCATAGCCTGGAAAATCAAGTGAAGTTAGATCACGCGCAGACTGTTCGCGCAGTTCTTTAATACCGCCACCTTGAACAATCCCAAACAAAGCTTGCCGTTCCGGGTGTATGTTTGAAGCGAGACAGCGCTCCGCCCATCGACTGGTCCGTTCAACTGAGGTTTTCATGTAATCGAAAGATGAGTCAAACGGAGGGCATTCGTCAAATGCCATCATAATATCTGACCCCAGTGCATTTTGAATCGCAATCGATTTTTCAGGGGACAAGAACAATTTTTCACCGTTTAAATGATTGCGGAAATGTACACCTTCTTCAGAAATATCTCGAAGCTTACTCAGACTGAACACTTGAAAGCCGCCGGAATCAGTGAGAATGCCTTGATCCCAGTTCATGAATTTGTGCAAACCACCGGCTTCTTCTACGATTTGTTCACCCGGTCGCAGCCACAAGTGGTAGGTGTTGCTGAGGATAACGCCAGCACCCATCTCCTTCAATTCTTCGGGGCTCATCGTCTTAACGGTTGCTTGTGTCCCAACGGGCATGAACATCGGCGTGTCAAACGTACCATGTGGTGTATGAAGTTTACCTAGCCTTGCACCGGTTTTTTTATCCGTCTTGATTAATTCATAAGTTACTGCAGCATGGTTCATGAATGATGAATTCCTTCCTCAATAAACATAGCATCGCCAAAGCTGAAGAAACGATACCTTTCCTTAACTGCTTCACGATATGCTTTCATCGTAAAGTCTTGACCCGCAAATGCACTGACAAGCATGATCAATGTTGACTTTGGTAAGTGGAAATTAGTGATCATACCATCTATAGAACGATAACGGAAGCCTGGATAAATGAAGATATCCGTCCAACCGGAAGTTTCTTCAAACTTGCCGTCAAATTTTGCTGTTATGGTCTCTAGTGTACGAATAACGGTCGTCCCACAAGCAATAATACGTTTTCCTTCTTTGCGCGTTTTTGTGAGCTGTTCTGCTGCCTGAGCGGACATCTGATAGAATTCAGAGTGCATGGTATGTTCCTCGATCTTGTCCACTTTTACAGGTCTGAACGTGCCGAGTCCGACATGCAAGGTGATGAACACAAGATGCACGCCTTTCTTCTCAATTTCCGCAAGTAATTCTTTTGTAAAATGCAAACCTGCTGTTGGTGCTGCTGCTGAGCCGCGATGCTTCGCATATACGGTTTGGTAGAGATCCGGATCATCGAGTTGTTCTTTAATGTAAGGCGGTAATGGCATTTTCCCCAGTGCCTCAAGCACTTCATAAAAAATACCTTGATAGTGGAAAGTCACCATGCGACGGCCTTCATCAAGTTCCTCCGTACATTCTGCCACGAGCGTTCCATCACCAAAGGAAATACGTGCACCTTCATGCACACGTTTCGCTGGCTTTGCTAAACATTCCCATGAATCTCCTTCTTTTTGCTTCAAGAGCAAAAGTTCAATCTTCGCACCCGTTTCTTCTTTATGACCGATTAAACGTGCAGGAAGCACTTTGGTATCATTCAATACGAGACTATCGCCAGGATTCAGATAATCAATAATTTCACTAAAAGTATGATGCGCAATGCGGTCCTTATTCGGATTCAATACCATGAGACGGGATGCTGCGCGATCTTTTAGTGGTGTTTGTGCAATCAATTCTTCCGGTAGTTCATAGTCAAAATCTGATACGTCCATTTGAGCACTCTCTTCCATTTATCTAAAATGATTAATAATATACATAATTAGTGATAAAACAAGACTAATGATAATGCATGAAACAATAGGGAAAATTATTGTGACATTCCCTTTTTTAACAAAGAGGTCACCGGGCAAACGACCCATGAGCGGCCAACAGAGGCCAATTAAAAAGAGGACAACACCAATGATCATAAGAACTTTGCCGAAGTCACCCATCAGTTCCGTTCCTTCCTCTCCATATGAAAGTGCGCATAGGCTTGTTCCGTTGCAACACGTCCGCGGGGCGTTCTCTGAATAAAGCCAATTTGAAGCAGATAGGGCTCATGAACATCTTCAATGGTATGGCGTTCTTCACCAATCGCAGCGGCCAATGTATCCAATCCAACCGGTCCCCCATGGAACTGGCCGATGATCCCGAGCAGCAGCTGGTGATCGACGCGGTCTAAGCCTGCTTCATCAACATGCAAACGTTTCAAACCATTACGTGCGGTTTTCTGATCAATAATACCGTCACTTTCCACTTGTGCGAAGTCACGTATACGCTTCAACAAACGATTGGCAATCCGAGGTGTACCACGTGAGCGGCGCGCAATTTCGAAGCATGCATCCTCTTCGATATCTGTGACCAACACTGAAGCGGTTCTCTTAATAATCATCGCCAACTCTTCCGGTGTATAGAATTGCAATCGGCTGATAACGCCAAACCGATCTCGAAGCGGCGGAGAGAGATATCCCGCACGAGTGGTCGCACCAACTAATGTAAAAGGCGGCAAGTTAATCCGTACTGAATGTGCGGTCTCATCTTTTCCAATGACAATATCCATACAAAAATCTTCCATCGCCGGATAAAGGATTTCCTCAACATGGCGTGGCAAGCGATGAATTTCATCGATGAAAAGCACATCACCGGGTTCAAGCGAAGACAGTACTGCTGCAAGGTCTCCTGGGCGTTCAAGTGCCGGCCCTGAAGTTGTTCGAATACCAGCGCCCATCTCCGCTGCAATAATCATAGAAAGTGTCGTTTTTCCAAGGCCTGGCGGTCCATACAACAGTACATGATCAAGTGGTTCCTGCCTTTCTTTCGCTGCACGAATAAACACTTTTAGATTCTGTTTGATTTCTTCCTGACCAATATATTGGTCAAGATCTGAAGGGCGAATGGACCGGTCAAGCCCTTGATCTTCAAGCATGGAGTCACTTGAAAGTAAATGATCGTCTTCCAAAACATCGCCCTCCTTAGCGTTTTGATAGTTGTTTCAGAGCTACTTTCACATAGTTTTCAGCAGATAGGTTCTGTTTTCTTAATTCTGGAACAACCTTGCGGATCTCACGTTCGGAATAACCGAGCATGGATAGAACATCAACGGCTTCAGCCAATGTGTTCTCCAGTTGTGTATCGGTTTCACTTTCCTTTGAAAGGGAAGGTTGAATCGAAAATTCTTTAAGTTTCCCTTTTAAATCAAGCACAATTTGTCCTGCGGTTTTACGACCAATACCCGGAAAACGTGTCAGAAATTTTTCGTCCTCTGCTTCGATAGCCTGAATCACCTCATCCGGATCACCCGAAGCAAGAATGGCCAGTGCATTTTTAGGACCGATTCCCGAAACAGAGAGTAATCGAACAAAAAGTTCTCGCTCTTCTCTTGTTTGGAACCCATAGAGCAGGCTTGCATCCTCACGTAAATACTGGTAGAGATAAACCTTTGTCTCTTTGTTCAGCAACGGCTGATAACTAAAGGGATTGGCACAAAGTATACGGTAGCCGAAACCACCATTTTCGATAACAATACCATTACCAGAGAGATACGTCAGAATGCCTTTGATATAATCAAACACGAATTTAACCCCTCATCTATCGATAACTTCGATCTTTACTTAACCTTCGTCTATCATATCATAAGGCAGACGTTTGCCCCAAGAAAAACCAAATAGACGCTCAACCGATAGAAAAGGACATTCGGAGTCGAATGTCCCATTAAGTCTATCCACATTATTTATTCAATCATTAATCCTCATCAAGATTGCTGTAGATATCCTGAACATCATCGTTATCTTCAAGTGTTTCAATCAGAGTTTCCATCTTTTCCAGATCCGTACCCGTCAACGCTGTTTTTGTCGTTGGAATCATCGTGACTTCAGCACGATCAATTTCATAACCTTTCTCTTCCGTCAACGATTTCCGAACATCCTCGAATGCTTCCGGTGTTGTTACGATAATAAAACGATCATCCTCAGTTCTCATATCATCGGCACCGGCTTCAACAGCATCCATCATGACTTCGTCTTCATCCAGACCGTCCTTGGCTTCGATCTCAATAATTCCTTGTTTATCAAACAAGAAAGATACGCTCCCAGATTCACCAAGATTACCACCGCTTTTTGTAAAGGCGTGACGGATATCTGAAGCTGAGCGATTTCGATTATCCGTCAATACGTCAACCATGACAGCAACTCCGCCTGGTCCGTAACCTTCATAGGTAATCTCCTCATAAGTGACGCCATCCAAGTTACCAGTCGCTTTCTTGATTGCCCGGGAAATGTTATCGTTTGGCATATTTGCACTTTTGGCCTTTTCGATTGCATGCCTCAAGCCGGCATTCATGCTCGGATCTCCGCCCCCATGACGGGCTTCAAGAAAGATATCCTTAGATAGCCGCATAAACACTTTTCCACGTGCGGCATCCATTGCATTTTTCTTATGTTGTATGTTATTCCACTTTGAATGTCCAGACATTGTCTTTTCTCCTCTCAAGATGATTGCGGGTTCGAACAACGTAAACTGTACAGAAAAAAACATAAACACTAAAAAGAGCCGGTCACAGCCGTACCCCTGATGACCCCACTTTTTAGCGGGTTATGTTCCTCGCCATACGTTCAACGTACTCCGCAAAACTCATTCCGTTCCCATTATACCCATTTTTTATACTAAAAAAAAGAGCAAGGGTTTGCCCTTGCTCTTTTCCTGGAACATACTTTACTTATTTCGTGTTATTTTGAAATGGACGTTTGATTGCTTTGGAAAGGTCATCCATGATCCCAACAATGTCTGAACGGACTTCTCGAGTGGCTTTTCCTGCATTAAAGTTGGCTTCTGTTGCCGTAATACGTTTGACATACCGTTTGTCGGTAGAGACCAGTACCTCACGATCACCGGCAAGTGGCAACACAGCTAAACGTACTTTTTTTCTAAGATTTGCGTAATTGTTCTGTCCTTTTTCAGGAATGGCACCAATCGCTACATTATTCCCTGTCACAATAACATGAGCCTCTTTTATGCCCTTTACCGAATTCGCACGATCTGCGATCCGTTTCGCTAACCGTTTCTGATCCGTGTAGCTGACCCTGTTAATTTGGTTACCATTACCATTAAAGTTTGTGTAGTCCGGTGATGTAGGCGGTACACCATTGGCATTCGGATTGTTATATCCCATTCCATTTGGATTGTTATACCCTGTGCCATTTGGATTGTTATACCCTGTGCGATAATTTACGTCACGTGGTGTTCCCGGTCGATTATAAGCAGCATTATCTGCCTGACAGCCAGCAAGAAATGCGCTTAATGTCAGTACTGTTCCCAATTTCATAAATGCTTTTTTCACTTTTACTCCCCCTTTCACATTTAGCATGTGTGAAGAGGAGCTTTTTTACGCTTAAGAATTTTTTCCGTTTAATTAACAAAAATTAGAAGAAATAGGTGTCATTCATCCTACGTTAAACCCATTATCCCGGCGATTTTTGAACGAATGCTTTCATTCACGTTTTTTTGATGCTTCTGGTTGATAAATCGGTGCATTTGGATTTGACAATGCTGAATAGGGCATAGGCTGCGCTTGCGGCGGTTGATTTCCTGCATAATAACTTCCAACAGGCATTTGTGCATATGGAGAATAGAGTGTTGGCCCTCCACAATCCGTACATGGTCTCTTCGCTGCCGGCATGTATGGAGAAGAATAACCACCAACTTTTCCCGATCCTGCCGGGGATAATTTTCCTGTACTTGGTTTCATCATTGATGGATTACTTTGCGTCGATGCGCTCGCGTTTTGCGTATTCGACCAAGGAAGTGTTTTCGGCATTGTTTCACTTACACCTGCATAGGGCTGATCAAGCTTAATTGTTCCATGACTAACCGGATACTGAGGTTTATTCCCGCTCCATGGCGTCATCGGTGGATAATAGGGACTCATCTGCCCCATTTGAGTGGTCGGATGATAGGGATTCATTGGTGCGACCTGCGGTGTTGATTCGCCTGCCATGCTTGTCGGTTGAGGGTAACTCTTTGCATTATTTTCCTGCATCGCAGGACTCATGACATTTCCGCCACTTCCCATTGGATAATAAGGGTTGACACTTGCTCCCTGCATCATCGGATTCACAAAACTCCCCATAGTACCAGCTGCATTGCTTCCCGGGGTCATGGCAGGACTGATTAAACTGCCGCCATCGTCTGTGGGGTAATAAGGATTGAGCGCATTTCCCTGAGTTTCCGGACTAACCATCCCCCCAGTATTCGGATAGTATGGACTTGAGACTCCTTGGGAAGCAGGGCTAACTGCATTCCACATCGTACCTTGAGTCGCAGGACTAATGCCTGTTTGGCCATGAGGTCCCGAACTATTTGGATAAGCGTCTGCTCCCGATGTAGTCCAATTCTCTTGCATCATGGGATGCTTCGGATAAAAAATATTCGGATACTCTGTCGGTGCTGCTTCTGTACCTTGCAAACCTGTATTCGCCGATGGTTGTTGTGCTGTTGCTCCTAATGTAACGTTTGGTGTCATTGGCATTTGTTCTGGTGTTGGGGCAGGTGTTGGTGCTTCCATAGTTGGTTGTTGTTGGCTTGTTGGTTGTTGGTCAACCGGAGCTGATGGCACTTGTTGCGTCTGTGGTGCTTGAACATGTGGTGCCTCAGCTCGGTCATTTGCCTGAATAACTCGTTTGAGTGGCTGCTTTCCAATTGCTACTTTTACTTTCATCCCTTGTGTTAGCGATTCTTCGGATAATCCTGTATTCATTTTCCTAAATTCGTCAATGGTCATGCCATGCTTACGCGCAATTTCCGCCAATGTATCATCTTTTTGGACAACATATAGTTTCACGGTCATTCATCCCTCCTGTGAAAGTCATTTTATATATATGGCCGGTTTAGGCTTTTTGCCACTCTTTCCTTTTGAAAATTATGCGCAGAAGTTGTCTTTTGTTTATACTATAAGTAGCCAAACTTTCTCAGTGAGAAAAATTTGGTTAAGCGACGTTCTTGGCTGTCACTCTTTATGCAGCTTAAATCTTCATAGTTGTGCATCAATACCATCACTGACACTTCAGTTGCTGACATAAACGGGTGCGACCGTGGGTGATCCGGAAGCCTGATTGATCCGCTGTTTCGGGTCTCCCCGAACGCGCATCACTAGAGCCGGTCCGGCAGGAATCTCGCACATTCGTGTTTGATCCTCTATTTTGACAAGGATTTTATATTTTCATTCAAGCGGTGTCCCACCGCCCCAAGTGAGTCATGAATGGTTCTGATCTTTTTTAACAAGAAACTTCATGTCCTAACCGACCACAACACAAATGAACGATTGGAGTGTATCCCTATGACACAGGCAAAAGAGAAACGTATATCCGCTCAGGTACGCAGAAATTCAATCTTAAAGCGTTTGCAAAAAACATCAGATCCGATAAAGGGAAATGACCTTGCTGAATTCATGAACGTAAGCAGACAAGTGATCGTTCAGGATATTTCTTTACTTAAAGCAGAGGGTCAGCCCATCATTGCCACTTCACAGGGTTACCTCTTATTAAATCAAGCACAAACAAATGGGATTAGAAAAATTGTCGCCTGCAATCACACTGTAAGCGAAACAGAAGATGAATTAACACGAATTGTGTCCTGTGGTGTAACTATTCTCAATGTAACCGTAGAACATCCTTTGTATGGAGAAATAACACGTTCATTAATGATTCGCAATCGATCTGATGTCCAAAATTTTGTTCAGAATCTCGAAAGTACAGGTGCATCATTACTCTCATCATTGACAGATGGTGTCCACCTACACGAACTCGAAGCGGAGAAGCCTGAACAAATGGAAGAAGCAGTTCACTCATTAAAACAGGCAGGTTATCTGCTGTAACCCGCCTGTTTAGTCTGTATATTCAAATTCAAAATCCATGATCCGTACGGTATCTCCTTCAGTCACGCCTTTTGCCCTTAGTGCATCATCTACACCCATACCTCGCAATTGCCGTGCAAATCTTCGGATCGCTTCGTCATGCTGAAAGTTTGTCATTTTGAACAACAATTCAACTTTTGGCCCAGATACATTGAATACACCATCATCATCCCTCGAAATAACAAACGGTGCCTCTTCCTTTTCATAAGTATAGAGAGCCTTTTCATCTGTTGTTTCTTCCTCTTCTAAAGGAAATTCAGGAGTAGTTAAAATGCGATCATAAACAGCATTGATTAATGCTTTCAATCCTTCTTGAGTAACAGAAGAGATCGGAAAAACTGGAACATCAGGATCAATTTTCTTTTTAAATTGTTCAAGATTCTTCTCTGAATCCGGCATATCCATTTTACTTGCAGCAATAACTTGTGGACGCTCAAGTAAGCGCAGCTGATAGCTCTTTAATTCTTCGTTAATTTTTAAATAATCTTCGTAAGGATCTCTTCCTTCGCTTCCTGACATGTCCACAACATGAATGATCACTCTTGTGCGTTCAATGTGACGCAGAAACTGATAACCGAGACCCGCACCGCTACTCGCACCTTCAATAAGACCAGGAAGATCAGCAAGAACGAAACTTCGCCCTTCATCAACCGAAACAACGCCTAAGTTAGGAGCCAACGTTGTAAAATGATAAGCAGCGATCTTCGGTTTTGCTGAGGTTACAATGGATAATAACGTTGATTTCCCAACACTTGGAAAACCGACAAGTCCGGCATCAGCCAGTAATTTTAGTTCGAGCTGAACTTCTCGTTCAACCCCAGGCTCACCATTTTCAGAAATATAGGGTGCAGGATTTGCTGGCGTTGAGAAACGTGTGTTGCCACGCCCACCTCGTCCACCTGCAGCAATTACTGCAGTTTGACCATTCTCTGTCAAATCGGCAATCACTTCACCAGTTTCTTTATCCCGTACCACAGTACCTGGCGGAACCTGAACAACGAGCGAACTCGCACTTTTCCCATGTTGATTTTTGGTACGTCCGTTTTCACCTTTTTGACCTTTAAAATGCCTTTTATAGCGAAAATCCATCAAAGTTCGTAGTCCTTCATTAACGGCAAACACAACATCGGCGCCTTTGCCTCCATCTCCACCAGCAGGACCACCGTCAGGTACATATTTTTCACGTCTGAAGGCAACCATTCCGTTTCCTCCGTCGCCGCCTTTAACGAATACATTTACTTGATCGACAAACACATCGTCCACCTCACACTTCCATCACTGTCTGTATTTATCATATAGTGTTCAACCCATTGAAAAGATTGATTCACTGGCACCTTGCTTAATTGCTGTGAAGCTTTTTCTTTCTCCTGTAATTTTCCTTCAAAAATAAGAAGAATACGCAATTTCTCTTCCGTATCGAGCACAATCCGAACACTATTATTCCCCACTGGTGAAGAACTTTCTTCAAGAAAAGCGAACAATTGCTGAAACATTTCTGTCAGATCGTCATCATACTGTGCAAGATTGTCTTCATGTCCAAGAACTTCATAAGTCAATCGAAACGCATGAGATGAGGACCAACCATACTGCATGAGATAAACCGAGCAGTTTGGCAAGTGTAAATGCGACAGACGCGATTGCTGATTCAACTTTTGTGTGACTCGTCCGATAATTTCTTCTGCTTTATCCGGCTTCTTCAAAAAAAGATATCCTTTAATCAATTGAAGATCATTGAGAAAATCATGCCGAGCAGAACACAATAAATCGACTTCATCCTTCGGATTGAACATAGTACATTGCCAACCTCTCCAAAAAAATCCTATTTCTAAGTATATCAGAAATAGTCTGGTTCGGATTGAATTCGTGCCTAAACCCATTAGCCTCGATTCATTTTTTCGGATCCTCTGAGTGATTAGACACTTCTCCCCATTTTGAAGATAACAGAATAAAAAGGCGGCAGATGTCATTCTTTGCTTGAGCAAAAAAATCATCTGCCGCCTCAAATTGCTATGTGCTTTAAAGGAGAAATTACGCTTCTTTAACAGCTGCTACAGGATAAACGCTAACTCTTTTACGAGCATGTCCGAACTTTTCGAACTTAACAA
This sequence comes from Sporolactobacillus kofuensis, assembly GCF_024125425.1. Classification (GTDB taxonomy): domain Bacteria; phylum Bacillota; class Bacilli; order Bacillales; family Sporolactobacillaceae; genus Sporolactobacillus; species Sporolactobacillus kofuensis. Next base: position 82,722 of record NZ_JAMXWN010000005.1, on the reverse strand, counting down.
CGCCGTCCACTTTGGCAAACAAAGTATCGTCACCGCCACGGCCAACATTTGTGCCCGGATAAATCTTCGTGCCGCGTTGACGATAGAGAATTGATCCACCTGTTACCAATTGTCCGTCTGCTCTTTTCGCACCCAGACGTTTTGAGATGGAATCACGACCGTTTTTTGTACTGCCGACACCTTTTTTGGATGAAAAATACTGAAGATCAAGTTTAAGCATGTTCAGCACCTCCTTAATCAGTTATTCGTATATATTGCCCGTAGGACTTTTCAATCGTTCGCATTGAAACAAGCATTGCTTCCAAGATCAATTGGGCCTTCTCCAGATGAGCATCAGCCGGACAATCGGAAATTTCACATTCAAGATATCCGCCCTCATCCCTTTGCGCCACATCCATTCTTAGTTTAGCAAGAGATTCTACGGCATTCACTGAGCCAAATGCTATGGCAGAGACGGCTGCGCAGACCAAATCTTGTCCGTGAGGTCCGCTGTCCGCATGCCCAGTCAACTTAAATGCGACAATTTTTCCATAATGATCCCGCCGAATGGTTAGCTTAACCACTGGCGTTCACCCTTAGGCATTAATCTTTTCAATAATGACTTTCGTGAACGGTTGTCTGTGTCCTTGTTTGCGACGATAATTCTTTCTTTTCTTGAATTTGAACACGATGATTTTCTTGTCTCGGCCTTGTTCTACAACTTTCGCTGTAACTGTTGCACCATCAACAGTTGGAGCGCCAACCTTCACAGATTCGCCACCAACGAAAAGCACCTTGTCAAACGTAACCGTGTCACCTGCTTCAGCAGCAAGTTTTTCAACAACGATCGACTTTCCTTCTTCTACCTTAAGCTGTTTGCCGCCAGTTTCAATAATTGCGTACATTCTGATGCACCTCCTTTAGGATCATGTTTGAAATACATGGACATACCATGTCTTCAAAACATACTCTGTCATTCTCAGACTCGCCAGAGAAAGGCTGCCGGATTGGGCATTGAAGGCCTGTTCTGAGCGGTTGGAGCGAGATGCTCCTTAGTCCTCTAACAACACAATAACAAGTTGATAGTAACACAAAGATCAATTAACTGTCAACATTTCTTCTGGTGTTCCTTCGGCGATCTACGGTTCGATCACGGAGCCCATACCGCTTTCTTTTCCTTGTCAATTCGACAAGTCCCATCTTCGTATAGCCATGGATATGTACTAAACTTGGATCTGCTGTTGTGTACTTTGAAAATTTTTCAAGCAACTTTTCCCTACTGGATGCTTCTTTCATTCTGAGAAAATCAATCAGAATCATACCGCCAATCTGCCTAAGTCTCAGCTGCTTTGCTATTTCTTTTGCTGCCATACAATTGATCTGATAGGCAGTATGTTCCCAATTATCATGAAAACGCATTGCACCCGAATTCACATCAATGGTTGTCAAAGTCTCCGTATATTCAATAATCAATGAGGCACCTGATTGAAGCGGTACTGAAGGTTGCAATGCAGCCTCATAAATAGATTCAAGATGATGAGCTCGGAATGGATGTGCTTGGATCGTCGATTGAATGATTGTAGATGCGGACAATCCATCTAATGAAAGTGCAACATTGGAATACAGCAAACATTTTGATGGAAAATGATTTTCATTGATCAATGCGGGAACAAATGAGAACTGGCGAAAGATCCGTTTCTGTTCGTTCTCAACCTCAAGTTGATTGATTAGTTTATGCCATCTTTGTTTCAACGCCATAAATTCCGCGTATAGGGTGTCATCGTCCAGCTGTGCCGCAGCAGTACGAATGATTGCGCCTTCCCCCTCGGAACACCAACCGGATACCATCCTTTTTAAGCGCTCACCACACTGAACAAGAATCTTCTTCGATACCGCTACATACGATCGTCGGGGCAGCAAAATAATGTGCTCACCTGTGATTTGAATATTCTCAGTTAGCCCCGCTTCTTTACCGTCCCGTGCTTCTTTATCAATCTGAACAAGACGGAACGCTCCCGTCTCAGGCAGTGGTCCATTCCCACATTTATTCCTCGGTAAAAATCCGGTTAAGTCATTACCTAGGGAAATAAACCAACCCACTTGGCTTAAGCGGTTCTCTAATACTTTGCCAAGAAAGAGGTCCCCTAGGTAGCCCTCTTTTGTGTCGGATTGGAAGTAGAATGAGACAACCTCATCATGTTCTATGAGAGCAGCCCGCATTCCTTCATCTTCTTTTTCCACAACCAACGTTATCTGTTCACTCGACACAGCATCACCCGCTACCTGTATTCTCCAAATATTATCGCAAATGACAGAGACAGGTGCAACATAGAGGGTGATCACCGATAGTCGCCGATTGTATCGCCTTCTAAAGTGCCATTAAAATAGGCATTGGCTAATCTTTTCCCATCAATGGGTGGATCATTCCGATCTTTGATCCGAATATGATGTTCTGCATTTCTATAGAACAGAGTGAAGATTTCTGCAAAGGTTGTGCCCTTTGTGACTGTAAGATTTTTGAAACGCGGGTATACGTTTTTTCTGCTCGAGACAGCGAGTAGAAAGCGAAGTAGACGAAGAGGGAGTAACCGCCTCTCTTTATAGATTGCAAATAGGATAAATATGACAACCATCCAAAGGTTTACAGAGAATGGATAGTGCCAACAGACGAGCAACCCAAAAACAAAAAGTGCAGCAGTCGAGAAGTAAAGTACGCGTTTGTAGGCGGACTTATACGGATACACCATGTCTAGAAAGACATGCAAAAGTCTTCCACCATCCAGTGGCCAAATAGGGAGCAAATTAAACAAAAGCAACGCGTTATTCTGAGCAAGAAAAATCTGATGTTGCGCCTCCCCCCAAAAGGAAAAATTCAAAAGTCCAAATGAGAGCAGCGGCAACCAGAGATTCTGCAATGGACCGGCAATCAACACAAGACATTCTTCATGAAAAGGATGTTCATTATGGCTATCAATTTTTGCTACTCCCCCAAAGGGCAGCAATTCTATTTCGGTTACGTCCCAGCCAAACCATTGTGCGACAAGCGCATGACCAAGTTCATGAATAAACACAACCGTAAAAGCAATGACTGTCTCCCAAAGATGTCCAGTAAGTATTCCAGCAGCGATCATCAGCCAAAAAAGTGGATGTATGCTGATCTTTGAAAATCGATGACTATTCAAAAGACATCACCTGTATTGGATCAATAAATTTTTCACCTTTTTTCAGAGCAAAGTAAACCGTTCCTTTTTTATCTTTTCCGGAGGTTATGCCGATATTCTGGCCTTTCTTCACCTCCTGGTACACTTTTACATTTGCTTTATCAAGCTTACCATACCAAGACTCATCGCTATCTTTATGCTGGATGATGACCGTCTCACCAATGTTCTTCTTATGACCGACAAAGACAACTAGTCCGTCTTTAACCGCTCTAACTGATGAATGAGATGAAGTTTCTACGGTTACCCCTTTGGTTGTGTTGCTGTAAGGAGATTTTACCTCCCCAATCACCGGCTCAGCAAATGAGGACTGTTTGTTTTCTGCACTTAACGAATGATCCGTAGTGGCTGACTGCGTTGTTTTACTGGAAAAACTGGGCAAGAAGCTCATCGGATCGCCTAGATTTTTCTCATACCAGTTGGAGACAGCGACAAATTGAAATTCTTGTGTCATTGCCGTTTGAACAGAACTTTTTAATGCGTGAAAGTGACTTCCACCGCTTGTATTGACCCAGTAAACGGAACCAACAAGCATTGCCGAAACCATACACTGAACGAGAAAACGACGTGTAGGATTGACCTGAGGTCGTTTCGGTTCATCGGGAAATTCCCAATAGGGGGAACCGTTCCGATAATGGCTTGTCTGTTTCGGTTCCTGGTAGGCTTTCGGGTAAGAGTGAAGAGCCATCAATTTTTTTCTTTTACGATCTAAATGCCTTTTTTTATAGTCCATAAGTGCGCTCATAAAAAGCTCCCTTTCTCCATTGTCCGACTTAATCGTAAGGATTAATCATGGATGGTTTAAGCGTATGTCAGAACAAAGCTTCTATGGACACTTTATGCGCAGGTGGACAACTTTATGTATTTTGTTATCTTTGTGAATATCCACGGTTTTTGATAATCATAGAAACAAAAATGAGACTATTAGAATGCTTGGCGAAGCCAATCGTCAGCGACGGATGGGGCTTAGTTGCATTTTTTTTATATCGTATTAACGCGTTGAGAAAACACTGAGAAAATACTGTCCGGTCCTTATTTTGCATCGGTTTTGATTCGATTGCTCGTTTGCCGCGGGCGCACCGCGAGCCTCCTCGAACAGGCCAGAATCTGCGGGGTCTCGCTGGCACGCCGATCATCTGGAACAGTCCCGCTGGCGTCTCGCTTCTTTGCTGCTTTTTAGCCCAAAAAAATAAATCGCCACGCAGTATTTTCTACGTGACGGTTTTAGTCAAGTATTCTCTTTTTAGCGCATTCCAAGCAATGATTTGAAGCGTTGGAAAAATCCGTTTTTCTCTTCAATCGCCATTAATGGGACTGTCTCACCAAGAATTCTACGCCCGATATTACGGTACGCTTGAGCGGCCTTAGAAGACGGATTGAGTGCTACCGGTTCCCCTTTATTTGAGGAAGAAATAACACCGTCATCATCCAGAACAATACCCAATAAATCAATGGCGAGTATGTTCATAATTTCGTCGATCTCCAGCATTTCTCCCTTTTTGAGCATATGTTGGCGAATTCTATTAATGATCAAGCGAGGCGGTGTAATTTGCTTTTCTTGCTCGAGTAGTCCTATGATTCGGTCGGCATCCCGGACCGATGAAATTTCCGGAGTGGTGACGACAATCGCATGGTCGGCACCCGCTACGGCATTTCGAAAACCACGTTCGATCCCCGCCGGACAATCAATAATGATGTAGTCAAAGTCAGCTTTTAATTGATCAACCATTTTCTTCATCTCTGAAGGTTTTACTGCGGTTTTGTCAGTCGTCTGGGCAGCCGGAAGCATACTCAAACAGTCAAAGCGTTTATCTTTGACGAGTGCCTGATTTAATTTACACCGGCCTTGAGCGACATCAACAAGATCATAGATAATACGATTTTCTAGACCCATGACTACGTCTAGATTCCGTAAACCGATATCCGTATCCACAAGACAAACTTTCTTTCCCTGCAAAGCAAGAACTGTGCCGACATTTGCCGAAGTTGTCGTCTTGCCGACACCGCCTTTGCCTGAAGTCACAACGATTGCTTCCCCCATGGTTGCACCCCTCTTCAATAATGTTACATTTTCTCAAGTGAGTAAGGCAAATTATGTTTTTTCAGTACGGCTTGCATCCTGTCAATGACAATTTTACCAATCGTTCCATCCAGATAGGCACATTCCGGTATATGTTTATTTATTGTGTCTTCTCGACGTTCTTCATCATCAGTCCGACTGATTACCTGACCAATCTTCAACTGTGTCGGTAACATAACTGATGCAACAATTACAGCGTGTTTGCCATCGTCTAATGAGCCAGCAATCGCAACCCCGCGTAGTGTACCAAGAATATAAATATTTCCCGTTGCAATAACGGTACCTCCTGGATTTACATCGCCAATTAATAACAGATCTCCCTCAACGGAAAGCTTTTGTCCGGAACGGATAATTCTTGCTATCGGCACGATCCTTTCTTGTGCCTTCTTCTTAGAGAATTCCTCAACAGTCATCACATTTGAATGTATATCTTCAACCTTTAAATAGTCAAATGTATGAATCATTTGTTTTAATTCTTCTCTTTGAGACTCGCTGAGATAACGATTTCCTGCTTGAACTTTTACTGAGATATCCGGACCATTTTTCTGATACATATTGGTGTTCATCGTCAATTTTTCTTTCAGTTCATGCAACAAATCGTTATAAGCACAAGAATCATCCATGACAAGTACAAGCCCGTCTTTTCTGCCTTTAATCGTCACAAATGGATGATTGAGTGACATCGGGATTTTCACCTCGATACGTTTGATATTCAATGTAGAAGTACTAAATTCCTTCATTTTTGAATCGGTATTCGCAAAAAAATAGTGATACTGTTTAATTTATCGGACGAATAACGATTAATTTTCAGGCCCGTTCGTTATCTTTTCCAAATATCTTCTAAAGGGTAAATAAATAATCGCTGCGAATAAAGCATTAAGAACAACTGTAGGTAAAAGGCGCAATTGTATAAAATCAACAAATGTTTGATCCGTTAAACCAATCATCAAATAGATTACGTACACACCTAACTGCATGAAGCATACACCTACAGCGCTTAATAATAGCGTCATCGCCGTATTCATGTTCACCCATCGTGAGATCGTGTACACACAATAGACCGTGAGTACCAGACAGAAAGCATAAACACCCAGAACTGTTGAGTAAGTCAGATCGATTAAAAAGCCAAATACCATAGCATACTTAAGTCCCCAACTGAGCGAACCAAAGAAAGCAATCATAAGCAGGGCAACAAGCACAAAGTCCGGAATAAACTGTAGATTTTTCCACAGTCCATTCATGGGAATCAACGGCATAACCGTACCTTGAATGAGAAAAAGGATGAAAAGAAAAATGAAGACTTTTATCTGCTTCAATTGCCTTTCACCCCACTGCCAACAGTTGCTGCCTTTCTCTCAATGACCATCACATTCGTCAGATCATTCAAGTCGGCGGCAGGCTTCACCTCGGCTGCCTTTGTAAGTCCGTATTGATCTGTAGTCACATGTGTGATCTTGCCGATAATTAAACCGCGTGAATATTTGCCACTCAGACCTGAAGTTGAAACAACCTGGCCCTTCTTGACTTTTGCTTTAATAGGAATTTTTTGAAAGAGCAATACACCTTTATTCTGATCATAACCTTCGATCATCCCATAGACTCGAGTGCCTTCAATTACTGCCGAAATTTGATTCACATTTTGATGATCAGAGATCAATGAGACCTTACTTGTAAAATTACCAGTTTTGGTAATACTTCCGATTAACCTTTTACCTGAAGTAATAACCGGCATACCATTTCTAATGCCATTAACTTTCCCTTTGTCCAACGTCACCAGTTGATTCCATTGGTCAAAAGATCTACCAACCACAGTAGCTGAGTACTTTTTGAAATCGGATAAAGAAGGATCATTGAGCATTTTCAGTTGAGCTTTTAGCTCTTTGTTCTGAACAGAAAGATCGCTGTTCTGTTGCTCAACGCTTGCATAATTTGCTAGATTTTCTTTAAGATGCTTGTTCTCTTTATAAGCGTTTTCTATATCATTGACATTCTGAAAGAAACCCGCTACATAGCGAGCGGGTACATTGACTACATATTGGAACCCTCCGACAATATCCTGAACAAATTGTTCCGACCAAGTTGCTCGGGCACCCTCTTTTAACGAATAACTAATCAGGGCAATCAATACGATAAGTCCAGTGAGAAGGATAATCAATTTTTTATTTGAGAAAAATGAAGGCATAGGGACACCTGCTTAATCATTTACATTCCGTTTCAAGCGAAATTATTTTTTATTTGACATTGATACTGACTTAGCTTTTGCACGAATTAACGGCAAATTTTCCAGTGAACGACCTGTTCCGATGGCCACGCAGTCAAGTGGATTTTCCGCAACCATAACCGGCATTTTCGTTTCGTCACTAAGTACGTGATCCAGGTTATTGAGCAGCGCACCGCCACCTGTCAGGACAATACCACGATCCATAATATCTGCCGCAAGTTCCGGTGGTGTTTTTTCCAATGTAACTTTGACGGCTTCAACAATTTGATTCACCGAATCATGCAGTGCTGATGCAATTTCTTTTCCGGAAATCTCAATTGTCTTTGGAAGACCGGTTAACAGATCACGACCACGAACTTCCATCTTTGCATTTTCCATTTCTTCCGATCCACCGGCAGAGCCTATTTCAATCTTCAATGATTCAGCAGATCGCTCACCAATCATCAAATTATAGGTTTTCTTCACGTATTGGACAATTGCCTCGTCCATATCATCGCCAGCGATTCTAATGGATTGGCTCGTTACAATACCGCCTAATGAAATAATCGCTACTTCAGTCGTTCCTCCGCCGATATCAACAACCATACTTCCTGTTGGTTCCCAAACCGGAAGATCAGCACCAACTGCAGCTGCAAAAGGTTCCTCTATTGTATAAGCTTCACGTGCACCTGCTTGCTTGGTGGCATCTTCTACCGCACGTTTTTCAACTGCTGTGATTCCAGAAGGTACGCAAACCATTACATTCGGTTTACGGGAAAAAATTGACCGTTGTTTTTGAGCCTCATCTATAAAATATTTCATCATTGTTGCTGTTGTTTCAAAATCTGCAATCACACCATTTTTCATTGGTCGTACAGCTACGATATTACCTGGTGTTCGCCCAATCATATTCTTGGCTGGCGTGCCGACCGCTTCGATCAGACCAGTGTCCGTATGCAATGCGACGACTGATGGTTCTCTAACAACCACACCTTTTCCTTTAACATATACCAACGTGTTGGCTGTTCCGAGGTCAATGCCCATATCTTTAGAAAATCCGCCAAACATCTATGTAATCTCCCTTCAAGTTGCAAAACTCATGCACTTTATTATATCTTAATTGATCTTGAATTTGTAGGGCTTGACTAAAATGAACACAAAAACTGCTCACTAACGGTTTAGACATAGACCCTTAGATTAAACTTTTTTGCTTTAGACTAATAAATTTACGGTCACCTATGACGATATGATCCAATACATCAACACCAAGCATTTTTCCGCATGAGACAAGTCTTTTGGTCACATCGATGTCTTCTCTACTAGGCGTGGGATCTCCGCTCGGATGATTGTGAAAACAAATGATCGATGCCGCTGACTGTCTTACTGCTTCCTTAAACACTTCACGGGGATGGACGATCGATGCGTTTGGTATTCGAAATATCATCTTGTGTTAATTAAGAATTAAACAGCTTGTCTAATGCTTTTTAATTTTATTGATTGATTAACTTAGCTTGATAAAACTTGCCTTAAATTATTTGGTTTGTCACTTTTGTGTCACCTGATGACTTAATTAACTTTCGCAAAAACTCTAGTGTTTATGTAGGTTAAAAAGGAGCGAACAAAAAATGATTAAATTTAGCGCATCAGATACGCTGATTACAGCAAATAATCACAAACTGAGTGTTCTAAGAAAATACGAAATAGACCATCGTCACAACTTACCAGTAGATGCGATTTACTGGGCAGTCGTTCATGAGATCGAATACCTTGAACAACAAAATAAGGAGCTTGCCGATTAAGGCAAACCCCTATTGAGACTCCATTGTGGGGTCTCTTTTTTTGTTGGCCACTCCGTTATTTTTTTGCAGTTACCGCACTCTCTGATGATTGTTTCCCTCATTGTGTCATAATCAAACGTTTTGAAAATGTGTACCTCATTTCCACAAAAGCGGCAATACTTATTTTTTCTCTCATCAGTCATACCGTGTCCCCACTTTCGTTTGTTGTTTGCTATAATGTTGATATGTAATTAAGGAGGAAAAATATGGCACTCCGTAAAGGGAGATGTCGTTTAAAAGATCAACTCAATATTTCTCAAGCTGAATTTGCCCGAAAGATGGAAGTCACAGAATCGACCGTATCACATTGGATTACTGGCAGACAAAAAATGAATTTAGACAACGCTGTCCTGGCTTCCAGAATCCTGCATTGTAAGGTTGAGGACTTATATGAGTGGATTGAGTATAAACGGCTTTAGGCGGTTTTTATCCGCCATCCCTGCGGGGTACTTGGTTGTTGACCAAGTTATGAATACAGTATAAGATTTTTCTGTAAATTTTGAAATGGTAAATGTAACCAATTTATTAGTAATTTAATCCATATTTCCCCATAGATCCTCTACAGTCGTTCCGAGTGCTCTGGCCAGTCTTATAGCTACACTTAAGGATGGCTCTTTTGTTTCTCCACTAATGATCTTCGATAATGTACCCGGCGAGATTCCGCACTTGTTTGCAATAAATCCTTTGCGTAATCCTTTTTCTTCGATAATCCGTGCAATTTTATTCACGTCCATTTCACCTCTGCTTATCATTTCTTCAAATTTTCTGCTTGTCCTTTATTTATTTTTAGTAAAGGACAGGCAACGGACAAGCCCAATTGACCATAGTATCTACCAGAGCAGCTGCCCAGGGCATCACTCGGGTAGACGTACCCGAGTTTATAATTTGTCCTTACCTAATACAAAAGGGTTTTTAAAATTTGTAATGAAAGGTGTTTAAAAAAAATGTATTTACAAGTGGTCGACTGGCGCGAAATTTTTGATGAGCAAAAAAAATGCCGAATTGCTCCTGTAACAGCCGGAAGTTTGCTCACTCTTTCTCCTCAAATGGCACTTGGTCTTGGAGTTATTGTCATTGTTGGAGGTAGCGCAATTTTAGCTGCACATCTGGAACGAAAGCTTGCCGAACGTGGGAGCTATCGAGCACATGAAGTTGCCGTTTTTGTAATTGGCACTTTAATGGTGCTTGGCTTTGTCGGCTTTGCCTGGCTTGTTATAAAAAATCCATTATGGGGGTTGTTTCGATGATCTATCTACTTATGTATCTCAATTATTTTTCTTTTTGTGGGCGTTGCGGAAGGGTAACAGAACATGAAGGGTTTTATTGTAAGGAGTGTGGCAGATGATCTTCTTAAAATGGGATCCGTACTATAAAAGACTACGGCATTGTTTTCGTGCTGCTGGTCTCTGCCGACAATGGACGATCGGCAACAATACGTATGAGGTGCGCCCTACGATTCATGCGGTGCAGCGCAAATTGTCCGAAACCATCCTGACCTTTACTCTACCGACTGGTATGGATCCGTCATCGGTAAAAAAGTGCGACTATGCTTTTAAACAAGAGTTTGGCCGCAACACGGTAGTTGTCGGTGACTTAAAAAAGTTCACCGTTCACATTTATCGGCACAGCATGCCAGCAGCGATCAAATATAAGCCGGATGATGTTAAAACGGCCATCGGCGATATGGCTATACCAATCATTGCTGGCTACGACCAAACTGCTTCACTTATTGCTTATGACATGCGAAAACATCCACACCTACTCATCGCTGGTGAAACAGGATATGGCAAGTCTACGGAGCTCCGGGCCGTTCTTACTACACTCATGATCTGCCGACCATCTGTGCGTTTTATTCTTGGTGATCTTAAGCGTTCAGAGTTTCACGTTTTCCGAAATTGCGAACCAGTTGATGCACTCTGTACAGATGCTGGCCAGTTATCCATCGCTCTTGATAAAGTGATGTCCGAACTAGAAAAGCGTGGCAAACTGCTTGATGATAAAGGATTGACTAGTACGGCAGAAACGGATCTTCCAGATATCATCGTTGCGATTGACGAGGTTGCTCTACTCAAAAAAGAGAAAAAGATCATGGCTGCAATTGAGGATATTAGTGCAATCGGAAGAGCACTTGGTGTTTATCTAATCCTGTCCATGCAGAGACCAGATGCACAGGTATTAGACGGCAAGCTAAAAAACAACTTGACTGTTCGGATCTCCTACAAACAAGCGGATAAAGTTAATAGTCGGATTGTACTCGGTGATTCCGGTGCGGAAGATCTCACTCACCCGGGTAGAGGTCTGTTAAAGATTATGGATACTCGGGCTGTACAGTCTCCATACTTGGACGTTGCCCGGGCAAGAACGCTACTTGATCCAATCCGTACTCGGGTAGATGACGGCTTGTCTGAAATCGTACCCGAGCAAGAACCGAAACAACTCTTTGACCTACTCGGGGGTGCTGACGATGCGTGAGCGAGATACCCGGATACTCAAAGACCTGGCACGGTTCCGCTGCCTGTCTCGAGACGATTTAATTGATCTTCATTTTAGTGGCCTGGTTAAAAAAATATCTCGAGCGAATGAAGTTCTGCGCCGGCTTGCAGATCGAGGATTGATTAAAGTCGATCGGACGCATAGCCCGTACCTTTACTTTCCAGCCGAATTTAACATTAATACCAATAGCCAAAAGATTGAACATTTCCGAGGTATCTTTAAAGTGTATAAGGATCTGCGTCGAAACGGATTGCTCGAGCGATTTGATGTTGAACCAAAGCTTGGACCGAAAGGAACAGTTGAGCCCGATATCTTTGCCATTTGGAAACGCGCACCGTTTTTTATCGAGGTCCAGCAATCCAATTATATTAACAGCATTATTACAAAAAAGTTGGCTAGATACGAGAACTATAAGTACAGCCGTGAATGGGAAAAACTCGACTGGCAGCGTCATGATAAGAAGCTATTCCCAAATATTTGGATCATCGGCGATCGTCGTATTGAAGGCGCAGGAGTGCTGCAAACACGCAATGTTGAAGAATTATTAAAAGGAGCTGTTCAAAAATGAAAAGCTATGAAGAAATTATCTCTTTTTGGGCCGAACTTAATAACGATTGTAGAAAAAATTATAACAATATGATTAACCTCTCAGGTAAGGCAAAGGTAACGCTTGGGATTTCGGAACTTGAGAGCGAATTTTTAAAGCATAAATTATTGGCCCAAAAAGCATTTGTGCTTGCATATATCAATGCCCGTAGGAGCGGAATGAATAAACATGAGATATTCGGTTTATTAGAGGCAGAAGCGAGGGAGATAGACCGGAAAATTGATGCCGCACATGAGGACGATTAATGTATAATTAAGGAAAAAAGACAGGGGAAAATTTAATGAACAAGAAATTAGCCATCATCGGTGGTAGCATTATCGGTGCTATCCTACTCGTAGCCATCGTCATTTTTAGCGTCAACCAAGTACAGCAGATGCAGGAGCGCAACGCTAAAGCCGCTGCGCATGAAAAAGCGGTTGCAGTGCAAGCAAAAGCAGCCAAAGCAGAAAAGCAGAAGAAAAAAGACTTTTCAGGTGCATACGATTTATTCGTCGGTTTTGCAACGACTACGGCTCAAGATGCTGAAGAAATCGGCGGAAAATACCACGATGTATGGCAGAAGACAATTTTTGATGATAGCGTGACAATCAAGGGGAAACGATACACTGATTTCAATGACTCAATCCAAGCACAGTATGATGTGTTCGAAGCCAATGGTAAAAATAAAGATGCCAAAGAGGCTTTCGATTCGATGAAAGTACAGTTTGACATTATGACTGATTCGTTAACATTAGCCAATCAAGCAAAATATGATGATGCCAAAAAGCTATACGACTTAGTAAGCAAATTTTACAATTTATCAATTGATCCTTCAGGTACGTTGCAGTCCTATACAGAAGATTTTAACCAGTACGATAATGACGTGGCAAGCCAACTTCAAACACTACAGAATTAAAAAAAATCGTAGCATTTAACCATTCGTAGTGTATAAAACTATTCAAATTAACTACTTTTAACCGTTATTTTTAGCAAAAAGGTAATTTGCGGTATTTAAAAGTTTTATGCATAATAAAGTTGTTGGGAAGGCTGCCTAGTCAGCGGCTAAATGGCATAGTACCCGTCCTTAGGTCAGGACGGGTATTTTTATGCGCTTTTTAATGATCCATCTTATAAAATATTTTTTTATAAAACCCTTTACATGCGGTGTCGCACATGGTATATTATATACATGAGATGCGATAACGCATTATAAAGGAGCGATTAAAATGACTACTGTACTCACTAACATGTCCGAAACAATCAAAAAATTGGCTGATGATTTGTACTATGATTACGATGTTGTCGGTGTACGCTTCGAGGATAAGGATCGTGTGATCGGTGAAATTTGTGAAAACAGCCGCCACAACGAAGATCGTGAAGATGAGCGAGATTTTCCGGAATATGGAACAGACGAATATGAAGAAATGGAAGAACTTGATGGCACATGCGCATGGGATACCGATTGTGAGTTTATCCGTGACATTGATAATTATAGTTACAGCAGTTTTACAACAAACCATTGCTACTTTATCGCTGGAGACTATGGACGCACGAACGAAACAGGTGATGTTGGCGAAGTCGTTATCAAAAACGCAAAGGTAATCGCTAAACTGTTTTGATCTAATCGACATTGGCTATACTGCATAATTGGAGGGATTACATTGGACAAGGAACTTAGGGCAGTAAAATTTGGTCAGGCATTAAGCATCTTAGATACACTTTACAATCAACTTTTTAATCACAAACAACAATTGTTGACCAAAGAAAAGTTTGACCGTTTTGCTCAACGCCCTGTTGATGGATTGATGGAGTTGCATAAGGACGTGATGCAATACGCGCCACAATTTAAACCGTCACAAGGCTATTTGTTTAAAATGCTAGAAGAAATTATCAGTTCGCTTGATGACGACGAATATACAAACGATCCGCTCGATCCTAAATTTTTATATGGATATTACAAAAAAAATACTGATTTAGATATGTTAGCAGGTGTTGACTATGCAGCAGATATTCTAAACCTATCTCCTGGTACAGTAAAAAATAAATGTGCTTCCGGAGAAATACCTGCAAAAAAGATAGGTAAGACATGGATTATGGACAAAAATGACCTAATTAAAATAAAAGGAAAATAACTCCGGCAGTTGACCGGGGTTTTATTATGTATGGAGGCATCCTTTGGCTTTCGCCATCCGACACCATGATGCCCGGCTATGCCAGGCAATAAATCATTATGTCATTTCTTAGGTTCTGTGTATGTCAATGCTTGCTCACTATCACCCACACCTGCAGTTGTAGGGTCATGGACGATGCCGAGTGAACCGAGTGCCCCAAACACTACGGTGATTGCATTAAGCGTCACACTCGTCACCTGAGCACTATCAAACTTAATCGACCATAATCCTGCCACATTACCTAGATTGACCACAGCTGATGCTACAGCAATACTTGCAGTGGCAATTGCCATCACTGTTACCTTGTTTTGTAATCTAAGTTTCCAATTAATCTTTGCCATCAAAACATCACTCCCCAAGTTTTTTCACCGATAATGCCATCAGCAACAAGCCCATGCCGCTTTTGGTAGGCTTGTACCGCTTTTTTAGTTGCAGGACCAAACTTGCCATCCGCTTTTACGCCAACCGCATTCTGCACGCGTTGAACGTCTTTACCTTTGCTTCCCTGTTTCAAAATACCGGGGAACTTAACGACGGATATTGTCGCCTTTTTCGATGTTTTCGGTTTCGTAGGTTTAACAGACTTTTTGACGGCAGTCGGTGCTTTCTCTCCACCTGCTGCGTCATACAATTCAAAATGTGGATTATCCTTAAATGAACGCCAGTCACCGCCCCACTTGAAACCTTCTGCCTTCATGGCCGCGACAACCTTGTTGAATAGTCCGCCTGTTTGCCAGGATACGGAGCTGCCGTCTGCCGAGTACAAGCATAGATCCACGGCAACACCGAAGTTGTGATTACTCTGACCACCACGTGCGTTGGTGACAATCTTGCCTGACTTGGTACGACCAAGTGCGTACAATGTATCCTGGTCAGCCTTTGAACGATATCCTTGTGCCACGCAGATATAGATGCCTTCAGCCGCCAATTTTTTAATCACGGCTCGTGTCTTGTCGGCAACCGCCGCCAACATGCCTGTATCGTCTAGTTTTCTATTTGCCTTACTGATTAACCAATCTACTGATAATGTCATGTGAATCCCCTCCTTATTTGCTGTAACGACCGTTGCTAAATTTCTTGTAAGCATCAAGATAATATTCTTCTTTGTCACCGTTGTAGGTCACCTCATAGTACATACCGTCAGGAAGGTTCGTACTTAGAAGCACCTTAGCGTTCTGTAGAGTTTTAGTAAACCAAACAATGTAAACTTCTTCTGGTTTAACTGAAACTGAGTCTGTTTTATCAATGTGGTGATTTGTGTACTCAGCAACCAGTTCCTTTGCTCTAGAAACGAAATTGAAATCATACATAGTAAATCCCTCCAATTAAAATAGGCACCCGATTGAGTGCCTTAATGAAATAAGCTAATTAATACAGTTACGATCAACCCGACAACCGATAACAGTACACCGACAAGCCACCTGCGTGTGCTGACTCGGTCTGCTTGCAGCTTGTCCTCTCGGCGTGCTTGATTTTCCTTGTGCTGTTCAATATCAGCCTTAACCTCCTGAAGATCGTGCTGACCTTCCATTGCGATTGCCAGCGCCTTACGTGATCGTGCGTCTGCTTCATCAATTTTTGCGACTGATGCGTTAAAACCTTTTAACTCACCCTTTAATTCTGAAAGCTCCTGCCTTATCTGCAGAAGCATTGCCCACACCCTGTCGTCTCCCACTTCCATCCTCATCACCTCGAAAATTATGCATAAAAAATAGACCTCGAAAAGGTCTGAAGATGGTTCACCTCTTTTAATGGGGTATGAAAAAAGAGCCATGATAGGCTCTTAATCAATTTTTAAGTTGTTGCGCAGTAGTGTCCTACTGCAACGCATTTATCTTTTCAGCACTCTTCAATATGCCATTAAAATATCCTAATTTGTTCATTCTTTCGTACACTGCTTTACCAATTATTTCATATCCATATGATTTAAAATGGACTTGGTCAGATAATAAGCTTGGTGGAACGGCTCCCTCACTCATCGCTTGCTTATCAGCTGAGGAAGGTTTTAAACCAGCTAATTTAATTCCGTTTTTGCTGATAAATTCTCGAAGGTTTAGATATTTTTTGCCAAATTCATTTTCCATAGCTTTTTCTAATTCAGATCTATTAACCGCATTACCTGAGGTCAAGCCAAGAACTAGGTACTTTTTATTTGATTTGCTCAAATTTAAAATTGAATGAATTTGCTTTATTAAGTCATCTGGGGAAGCATATCCTCCGTTTTGTCCCATGAAAACAACGGGAACATAGTTTTCAAATTTAGATTGTGAATCTATTTTTACAACTGTTCCATCTCTAGCTTCTTTACTTATCCCTGTTCCCAATCGTTGAAAATTGTAAGCAAAATTTTTACTAGAAACCGAGTCTTGTTCAATGCTAATAGTCCCTTTAACACCATCAATAGTTACTGGATTTATTCCTCCGTCACCTTGACGCAGTGGAGCAACCTGATTTCCATTAGATGATTTTATATTAATTTTAACTTTTGATGTATCATCTGGAATAGTGAAAGAATCGGTCACAAAATTTTGACTACCTGCCCTTGCCATAATTGTTTGAGTATTCTCTCCGCCTACACCCATATTAATAACGGGAATATCAAAAATATTTTTTGTGATCAATTGATGTAGTACGTCAGGATAGGTAGTACCATTTCCTCCTGCACCCTGGGTTAAACTGTCTCCCCAAACTACAATACCTGGTATATCATTATAAATTGATTTTTTAATTGAATTAATTTCACCTGTTTTTTTGTCAACTTCAGCTTGATAAGCTAAAGCTCGATGATTTGTATTAGCTAGATTAGAATCATAGTGATGTTTTCCAATTAAAATAACACTTAAACATAAAATTGCAACGAATATAACGAATATTTTTTTCACAAACACACCTTCTTAACTAGATATATACAATCTAAAAAATTATATCATATTATTAATAATGAATTTGTGTAGTTGGAAAAAATACCGTTACCAATATCCTAATTCTTGTCCACGCTTATATATTTGATTAGCAACAATTGGATATCCATGTTCATTGAAATGTACTGTATCTACACGCAGCGAGTCAGGAACAATTCCTTGGGACATCTGATCCATATCAGTACTAGTTGGTATTAATCCTGCGTCATCCATGCCATATTGTGATATATAATCACGCAAGTTTACATAATGCCTTCCAAATTTTTTATTCATTAAGGCCTCAAGAGACTGTCTATCTGCTGCAGAACCTGATGTTAGTCCGATCACTAGATATTTTTTATTGCCCGCATAATCAATCATCATTTCATACTGATCAACTAAAGTTTGAGGATCGTTATTCCAGCCGCCATTTTGACCTATCCAAATAATAGGAATGCTCCTTTTTTTATTCTTTTGATAGTCTGTAATCAATGCTGTTGGACGATTAATAATGACTGCATCACCAGCGGTTTCTCTTGTGAAATAATAAATAACATCAGTAGATGAAATAGATGTTTGGCTTATAGATAGTGTTCCTTTGACCCCGTTTATATAGCAAGGATTTACACCAGAACTACCTTGACGCAATGGAAATGAATATGTTCCGTAATTGGTTAAAATTCCAGTATTTGTCCCACCAATCTGAACAGGATTTGTATCCGCTGGAATGGTTATGTTATTCACTAACATCACCATGCCACCTTGCCTGGATGCTATGGTTTGCGTCTGTTCTCCTCCTACACCATAGTTAGTTACTGTGTGGTCAGTGCCTAACAAAGACTGTAAAACATCTGGGTATCTTATGCCATTTCCGCCCGCTCCTTGAGTCAAGCTGTCCCCCCATGAATCTTCACTTTTATCACTATCATCAGATGAACTTTCAATAGCTTTAACCGTATTAATTACTATAGAATACAGTTCCGAAAAACCTTTTTCATCATTCCATAGTTTAAGCAATTTTCCATAAGTATCAGTACTTAAATTAGGATTATCCATAGGAATAAGCATAAGACTATTTATCGTATACGTTAGTGCTTGATCGGCTGTTTTATTAGTTACAGTTATATACAATCTAATGTCCCCAGACAATTCATAATCTGAAAACGATCTACTGAACAGTATAAATCTTCTCTCGTTGACATTTATTGGAGAAACAACTGCCTGAACGCCAAGATTGTTATTACCGCTATATATTAATATAGTTAATCCTGGGTTAGAGTATCCCTCAATCTTGTTAAAAGCTGTGGATAAATCAACAAGAAATAAATATTCAACGTTAGAACTTAATTCAGTTGTTAATAATCCAGAATTAAGATAGCCTCCAGTTTTGGGCGCACCAATATTTGTTGCATAATTGTAAATCAAATTTTTAAATGCTGCTATATTTGATAGATTAATCTTATCATCAGTTACAGACTTATTTCCTAACTTTTCTGTAGTAACTGCCCCATCATTTATATAAAGATTTACTTTAACATACATCTCAATATTTAATGCGGCTGACACATTAATTACTGGATCCCCATTTGCTCCAATAGCGAATTTATAATATGGGTGACTCATCACAACATCCATATCTGAATTATATGAAGATTTCCCAATATAATTTTTATCGTCATCAAAATAGAACATACTTAATCCATAACCAGCATTCACATGAAGATGAATTGTTTCCCCGCTAAAGCCGTGAAAGTTCGCTGTTCTTATTCGTTGATTTGATGATGCATTATTCCCATTTGCATCTAAATTGCCAGACTCCCAATCACCGGGTTCAAATTTAGATAGACCTGTTACCATGGTTTTTTCTATATTTGTTATCCTGTCACCAGATGTTGTAAAAGAACTGCCAATCGAATCTGATCGTATCCCTAAAAGTTCTGCATTGCCATCAGTATTTCCAGCATTTGCGACCAAAGTATTAAATTGTGACTGTAGAGAAACTACATCGCTTTTTTGAGCCTTTTTAATTTCTAAATCTTCATCTTTAATTTGTCTTTGTTGCGCCTCATCCGCCAACTGCGCAGCAACAGAATCGTTCTGAGTCGCCAACTGCGCAGCAGTGTCTGCATTAATTACCGCCTGTGCAGCTTCTGTTTTCCCGATCTCGCCAAGTACCATATCCCTAGCAACTGGATAGGTTTGGCTATCTCTACCAAGATGCATGTCGACAACCTCAGACGGTTGCTCTACGCCATTGACGAGGTTATCTACACGTGTCTTCTGTTCCTGCATGTCACTGCCAACATCAGCAAATAGCTGTTTTAATCGATCATAAAAAGCTTTCATGGATTCGATCATGTCAAAACTATATGGCCATTTCATTAGGGTGTACCTCCTTCGAGTGTTGCAATCCTTGTTTCAAAATTAGATAAAACGTCCGAAAGATTCACATACGTTCCTGAATTCTTAGGATCTTCGACTTTCGGATTAAAGCCACTTCCGCTAAACCAAAGTGACAATTTATTTAGGTTCTGCTTATCTATGAAACCGAGTAACCCATCATCTGTTTCTGTGGCTTCAGCAACACTGCCATCCTCATTAGCAAGTAATGAGTGTACCTTTTTAACATCTTCAGGCGACATTAGACCGCCGAATACGACATCTGAAACAAGAACCTTATAAGTAACTTGTCCACCTGGCCCGACAATGCCGACCTCAGGAAGTGAAGCAACAATTTGGTGATACTCTTTGCTCAATAAGCCGTCAATGGCATCCGTGGCAAGTGGTATGCCGTCTTGCTGTATAGGATCATACCCAGCCGCAAACGTGGTACCGGGTCCAATACGCGCCTGTGATTCTTGTATTTTTCCAGTCGATTTCGTTAAGTCAAGCAGATCATCACTTGTCACTACACTATTAATCTTCTGTACCGCGTCTGCAACAGTCGTTCCTAGTGCTTCAGTTCTTACCTGACCGTTGTCGTCAATCACCTTACCTACTGTCGTTCCAACGTTAGCAAAACTCGACATAACATCAACCATGTTTTTCGTTGAGTTACTAAAAGTGACTTCAGGTGGCTTATTTGAGCGCGGATACTTCGAATAAGCGATAATCTGGACATCTGTATCAAGATTTAGCGGCTCGTAAATTAGTAAGCGGTGCTCTCCGCGGCTGATATCCTCTTTTGTCTTTAACGGCGCAGACAAGCTGACAACGGGCTCATCTTGTAGCTGCGTTTGCAAATAAGTAAGCATCGAATCGGCATATAAAAACCGATCATCTCTGATCGGCGCAGCATGTCGTTCTCCGTATTTTGTTATGTTCGGGCTTGTGTAAGTAACCGGATCAAATACATATGAGCCATCATCATTTTGCTTCCCGTAGCCCCTAATCACTGTCTTAAGATTACTCGTGTCGACCGTACACTGAACGCCGTCTGTGTTGTGCTGATACCGGATCACTTTTTCTGATATGGACCCCCATTCAGCAGCCGAATACAGAATAAGATGCTTATTATCTGCTTCTAGGATGGCACCAAACTTATTTAAGATATCGCTAAGCATAGATAGTGCGTCATTATCGCCAAAATTGTCAATCTGTACGGTCGGAAATGAACCAATGATCTCAAAATCAAACCCCAGCACATTGTTATCAAACGCCCAGTGCATCGCTTCATCAATCGACCAAATTTTTGACTGCTGGTCATACTGCCGATGATCTTGGCATGTAAAATAAATATGCGGTGCAGTGACTTCTTTGTAAGTTACCGGGCCGGTTGCATTTGGGTTAAGACTTTTAATAATAAACTGCTGACCTTCATAGATGATAATTTTATCGCCTTGTATCATATCGTAGGTGATGGCATTCCGTACTGTTCGAGGAACGGTGAAACCAATTGACCAGGCACTGTTTTTCTGCCAATCTTCTTTAAAACTATCTGGATCAAAGTCGATCAATATTTCTTCGTTTACCCCATCATTTATCAGTAAATCATCCATAATATCTAACCTCATTTCGTGTACAAGAAATAAAATCCGAAGGTTGACTCTGGATTGCTTAACCCGGTCAGCTCCATATCATTCCAACCAGGAGCGATTGTAATCAATCCATGGTTGGTATCTCGCCCACAATTAACACCGTTAAGCTTTGGATAAACTCCTTCGATCGTCAATTCATCATCCGCAGATAGTTCACTATTGTACTGAAAAACATCACCAGTTGTAAGATTTGTCAGTGTTGGGGTGCCTACACCTTTGATCGAGATTAAAAGAAAGTGCTGGCGTGGATTAATCGTTTCACTGCCAGCGTTAAAAATTCGAAAACTACTTTCTGTGTGATGGTAGATCGGGTCTTCAGACATGTCAAAGCCTTGGCCAATCATCTGATATTTATCAGACAGCATGTTAATCGGGTCAAGATCAGTTCGGCCAACTGATTCAGGATAGCCCTTGAATGCATCGAACTGGACCGTGTACGATGCTGTCCATGCATTTAAACGAGAATATTGAAACGGTTGGCAATGGACGAGATAACGCATGCCCGGCATTCGAGACCAGCTGATATAATAAGGCTCACGGCTGAATAATTTTGACCATATAGCACGAGTAGCCAGCGTATAAGAGTACTTATCAATACCGGCTAAGGAAAACGTCGCAGTGATGGGGCGTGAATCAAAGGTTGTCCCATTATCCTGCTTGCCATCAACCCCAGCCATCTGACTGTAATTAATCACAGGCTGAGGACCCTGATCATCACAAGTTAAGAGCATTGCCCCATTAATATCCTGGATATCTTCTTTGGTTCCGTCTAATCGTTCGATTGTCAGAGTTTCCATAACGCTCACCTACTCATGTATATAGCATTGCTGTACATCTTTCCAAATCGTTTACTCATAAAAGTGTCAAAATCATTCGGATTTAAATTAATATTAGGATCCTTCATCAAAATCTTGGCTAATAAATCGACCGTTTGTTGCGCCATAGCAAGTTGCTGTTTCATGGCCATAAGCAACGCCGAGTTATCATTGTTCACAGTTACCTGCGGGGCAGCCGCCGTCTGACTCACGTCCGGCACGTACCGATTCATCAAACTATCGAACGCGTCACCAACACCGACAGCAAAACCTCTCAACCCGAGTGCTTTACCTAATCGTTCGGTGTCCGCGTTTTTAAGCACAGAAGAACCAGCAGACAACGGAACGATCGTCGGTTCATTGACCAGGTACGTACCAAATTTCTTATCATGGACAAATTCACGGCCAGCTTCACCCACGAGTGCGACCTCATCATGCGGTATGTTTCTGGCACCAGTAGCATGACTATTTACATATTCCTGCAACTTAGATGCGTGGACCTTAACATAAAGATTTTTTGTAATGTCGTCAGTTAGATTGTAATAATCTTTTGGTTTGTTAACCTTTACGTTCACACTTTTACTAACTGCATTATCAAGGCTTTTATAGGTTCCATCTGTGTGTGTATGAGAATTAACATCCTTATTGATGTCCTTTCTCAATTCCTTATTCAGGCTGTATGCTCCGTCAGTAGCATTAGAAATCTTGTGGCCAACACCTGTAAGCTTATCAATCTGGCCTTGGATTGCTTCTCGACCTTGATTATATTGGGCAGTTGATAACTTTCCGGATGCATGGTTTTTAGCTAGTTGGTCACCTTGTTGTTTCAATTTTTCTACTTGCTGAGCAAGTGCACTTATTCCGGCATGCCCCTGCTCAGTGATACCCACAGACTTCAGATAAACATTAGCGATATTTGCTTTAAGTTGATTTGAACGATCAAGTTGTTCCTTATCATAGCCGATCTTTTTTTTAGCTTCGTCATTCTGGGACATCATTGTCGACAACTGCGATTTTAGAGATGCTCCGTTATTCGAAAGCAATTGATTGATGTCACGGCGATAGCGAAAATGTTCTTTTGTTGCTTCAACACCGTGCTCATTTAAGTAATTTGCGATCTTTGATAAGTCGTTTTCATGCGCTAAGCCAACGTTAAGATTACTTTGTAAATTAGCAATCTCTTTTTTGTATTTCGCTTCATTGCCTTCAGCAGCATTCTTCTTAATCTCTAGTTCACGTAACTGTTGTTCTAGTAGTTGCGAATTATATGCTTTTGCTTTCTTTGTATTTTCGGCAATACGATTTCCTTGATCCGTAATTTTATCCGTTGCACCTGGTACAGATTTGACAAGCTTACCGTTTAAATCAACCATTTCAGACAGTTGCTTATTGGATAGTCCCGACTTATTTTGCAGCTGATCGGCTTCATCTTTGAGTTTCTTAATTTCATTTGCACTAGACGTTTTTTTAAGCTGTGACTGAATATCGACAAATCTTCCAAATTCATTCGATGTTAGCTTAGATTTTCCGGTTAGTTCATCATATCGGTTGATTAGCGGTGTGAGTTCTGCGCGTTGCTTACCAATTGCATCGGCCGCCGCAGTCGACGTGTCCTGTATTTTGGTAAAGTGATGATATAAACCATAAGCCGCAAGGCCAGCGGCACCAATACCAAGCGTAACAAGGCCAACAGGGCTCGTTAGGGCGCCAATCGCTCCTGTTAGTAATCCAGCACCTTTAGTCAGCGTGCCAACTTTACCAGCCGCTCCTGATGCCCCTGCACCAATATCAGCTACCGATTCAGCAGCACGTGCAGCTTTAACTTCCCGGAAAGCTGTATTGACCGCATTAATTCCAATAGCAAGGCTTCCAAACTGCTTAATTCCTCCGCCAATCGCCATGGTCATCGCACCCATAGCAGTGCCAACACCTAACGTTGCAGTCGTTCCGAGAGCCGCTTTAGCAATCCATTGCTGGGTAGCAGGATCAAGCTTATTAAACCAGTCAACAACGCCCTGGACGTCCTTTGTCAGGCTCCTTAGCGATGGTAATAGCGCATTACCGACTGTAATGCCCGCTGTTTCTAAAGAGCCGCGTAATTGCTCTAAGGTGCCTTTCATATTATCGAGCTTCTGCTTGGCTACGTCTGCTGCCGATATTTTACTAATCGCGGTCGCCATATCGGTTGCACCCTTAGCGCCTTCGCGCATTAAGATGTTGGACGCACGAACGGCATCCGTACCAAACATGGTTTTTAAAGCCTGTTGTTGTTGGGCTTCCGTTAAGTTATCCATGTGTGTACGTAAAATTTCGGAAATATCGGCAAGATTTTTGAATCGCCCATGTGCATCAATAAATAAATTGTTACCGTCTTTGGTGATGAGGCCCAGGTCTTTCATCGCACCTGCTGCCTTAGTCGTTTGCGGTTGCAAGTTTAAGAGCATTGTCTTGAGCGATGTCCCTGCATCCTGTCCCTTAAGCCCGTTCTGAGCGAATTCAGCAAGTGCAGTGCTTGTGTCTTTAAAACTCCAACCAACGCCAGCGGCGACCGTAGAAACAGCAGATAAGCCAAATTTAAGCTCTCCAACATCCGTAGCGGAGGCATTAGCCGCACCGGCTAAAATATCTGCAGCTTGAGAAACTGAAAGATTGTCATTCTTGAAAGCATTAAGCGCAGTTGATGCAATTTCAGCGGCATCTTTTAGATTAAGAGAACCAGCAGTAGCAAGGTTAAGTGCGCCTGAAAGTCCGCCATGGATTATGTCCTTAACAGACACCCCAGCTTTAACTAATTCTTCTTCGGCTTGTGCTGCCTGTGTTGCACTGTACGCCGTTTTTGATCCTTGTACAATGGCTAGATTTTCAAGCTCTTTACTATACCTGCGGACTTCATCAGGTGCCATTACTGACTTTACTCCGGACATCTGCGATTCAAAGTCCATAGCTGACTTAGCAGCAAGACCGAGACCTCCACCGATGGCAGTCGTAGCAACACCAAACGTACGCATCATTGTCGATCCAGTTGCAGAAACACGATCACCAACATCACGAAACCTGTCCGCATTTGCGGCCGCACGTCCCCAAAATGTGGATTGTTCAGCAATCTGTTTATTTACCCGACCAAGTTGAGCTTCTGTATTTTTCATTGCCGCTACGCTGTTGTTATAGCGTTTGGATAGATTATCGACTTCTTTTTGATTAATTTCCGCAGAATTTGATGCTCGATCATATTCAGACTTTAACGATGCTACACGTGATCTTTGCAGTTCTAATATGCTAGTTAGGCGGCGAGAGTTGGCCTGCATCCCTGCCAGCGTTTTGTCAAAACCATCAACACCTGCAGCTGCGACTTTAAATTCGCTGTTGACACCGCGTATTTTCCGAGTGATTTCACCCATGGACTTAGAAAAATCAGCCTCTTGAAGACTGAGACTGATTTTAAGTGCACCTATTTCTTGGTCTGCCATACTCTCACCTCCTACAGCAATTGATCGATGTACACACGTTCAGGCTTGTTCATAATAAAAAACATCCGGGCATCGATCTCGTTGATCTCTTTGTCCGTCATGCCATTTTTTTGCAACGCGCGATAAAGTTTTTTTATATTCTCAAACTTATCGCGCGGCGTTAGTTTTTTTCTTCTTCTGTTTCTGCGGATGGGAGAATACCCATAACAACATCAAAAAATTCAAGATATTTTTTATTCCACTCGATCATATCGATACCGTTTATTAATTCTTCTGAAGTAAACTGCCCATGAAAAATATCATCAGCTATAAATTGAGCAAATTCCTGAATGTCTTCTTTCTTATCAAGTGTTTTGAAGTCAATTCTTGTCTGCATTTCAGTAAGATTAATCAATGCTGCCAAATAAACTTTACCCGATGAAAATTTCTTTTCTTTGCCATCTATAGTTAATGTGACTTCCAATGTAAATCACCTCATATTCAAAATAAAAAAGGACTCCGAAGAGTCCATAAATTAAGCTGGAGTAGTTCCGTCATACACTTTGGTAAACCAGCTTGAAATCAAATTGGCAGCAATTCCTTCGTCGCCACTCTGCGCCTTGAAACGCCATTTACCATCATTATTTCGTGCAACAAAATTTCCCGTAATCGACGGCGTTTGAAAATTGATATTGTTATCTTTCGTTTGGAATTGCTCTTGGTATGGCTGGAATTTTCCTTTAAGCAGCCAAACATAAAGGTACGTATTGTCGGATTTAAGCGACCGAAATCCAATCGCCACATATGGAGGATTATCATCTGTACTATCCACAATCACCCCATTTGTATCTACAGTTTTCCCGAGCAGTGCTGCTTCGTCTTCCGTAGAAATATCTTTTGTACCGATTGTCACTGCGATACCGCCAAGACTTGATGCAGTTTCTGCTGGTCCGTCATCTGCAAATAAAGTACCATCATTATAAGTTGGATTGATATTTGCATTAATTAGACCGGCAATTTTTTTTGGTGTCGTATCATAAGTGACGCCTGTAGTATCATCAGTGAGAAGTTTGCAATAATACAGATCTTTTAAACCAATTTGTGCCATTGTACTGTCCTCCTAAAAATTAAAACGCACCTACAAATTAGGCACGTCAGTTTTTTTAAATCGTATTGCTCTGTGCATGATCTTTGTATCCATCTCGGGCAGATCATAAGCCCCGGTCCGAGCATAGTAGATACCATTCAATGCTGCTTTAACTGCCGCTTCAATTGGCAACGTATTCGTATAATTTCCACTGCTGTTCGGCTTCGCCCAAAGATCAACCTGCAAATAATAGTTGGTCAGCTGTTCCTCATCATCAGCCGTCAATGCTTCTGTCTCGTCAATAAACAAAAACGTGGCATAGGTGAGCGCTGAACCATTATAAAACTGGTAATTTACCGGCACACCGATACTCGCCAATGCTGTTAATACTTCACTATTCCGGCTCATAATCCCAAGTCCTTTCGGATGGAATCAGCCATCTTGTTCTGTGTTGTCTTAATTTCCGCATGAAACGTCTTAGCCATAAATCCTTGCGCTGGTTGTGTCGACGTCCCAAACTCAGGAAACTTCAAATACCAATAACCGTGATCGGGGCCAATCTCGCGGGTACCATTTTCTTTTTTAACAATAATGTGATCCGCGGCATGATCACTTCCGGATCCGCGTGGCACACTTTCGGCTATTTTCTGCCGCATATGTTCCGCCCCAACGTCAAGCGCTCGTTCTTTAGCAAATTCCGGATGCTCCAATTGACTCAGTTTAGATAAAAGATCGTCCATTCCCTCAAATTTCAGAGGCATCCGGGATCACCTCCTCGCAAACACAAGTTAGCGTTTGACGTAACTCGTCATCTTGCAGGATCGCTGTGATATTAAAAAAACGCGTCCCGTAGCGGATGCGCATATCCTCAGATAATCCAGTTGTATAGCGAATTCGCCAACGTTCTGATCGACTATTCTGATCGCTATTTGCCGCTACGAATTCACGACCACTCAACGTCTTTGGCCAAGCATAAACGGTCTTTACATCTGTCCAATCGGTCCCCGTCTGAAAGCCGTCTGCATCATAAACTGGTTGCATCGATTGAAAAGTAATCTTTCGATTGAATTTACCTGGATTCATCGGCTTACACCACCGGATCAGTCAGCTGTAGCTGCGTGATAATACCTTTCAAACCAGCATCAAGTTTTCCAGTAGATCTGCTCTCTGGATCTCGATTTTCATAATGATCAACAATCAGCATTTTTGCGGCAATCTTTGCGAGTTCATCGTCAGGATTAAGCGTACAACCAGCACCAATCAGATAGGTTTCAGCTGCCGATATATAGCTGTTTGCTTCATTATCACCGAGTTCATCAGGCGTTGCCCGAAGATATTCCCGCGCTTCATCAGGTGTTAAGATTGCCATAAGGCGTCAACTCCTTATGCTACTGGAATGCTGATCTGACCTTTAACAGCTGCTTCACCGTCAACAGTTTTAATATCAAGACGTTCACGGACCTTAATGCCTGTCTGGTCTTTACCCCACAGGTCTCCAGCTTCTGTTGAAATTTCGATTGACAAGGTTTCGCGGTCAAAAATCGTGATCGCTTCTTTAAAATCGCCCATGTAGACCGGTACAGTATGGCTAGTAACCGGATCACCAACAGCGACAGAAGGAAGCACTTTGTTAGATACAACATGTACTGGATATATACCGAAAAGCAGCTTGCGTGTCGCTTGTGTCGGATCTTTCTGCAGAATGTAATTACCTTCACTGTCTTTCTGCTTGTCCATCCAGTTGAAACCGTCCTGGTTTGTCAAAACAACAGACGAGATAGCAATCGCTGGGTCGAGGATGACGTTGAATACATCTTTGAAGTCATCAAAATCAGCAATTGTGACTTCTTTTCCAGCAGTGATTGTGTTTAATTGGGACAGAATCATAAAGTTTCGTGTAACACGAGCTTTTTTCTGAATCCAGTTTCCTAGATACGCGAGAATATTTTCTGCAGTATCTTGTAATAATTCACGAGATGATTTCAAGATTCCGCCTTTTTTTGCTACTTTATATTCAATGGTTGTAAACTCTGGTGTTGCAACATCTGGAAATTGAGCTGCTTCATCGACATTGTCAAACGGTACTTGATCGGCAGTAACTTCGATCACGCGCGAACCGGTTAGCGTTGTTACTGGTTCCACATGTACAAGCGGTTCAAGGGCATCAAGATTTCGTCTCATCTCCATAATCTGTGTACGAATATCTTGAGGTACTGTAACTCCACCTTCAGATATCCCTGCGACAGGATCAGCTTCAGTCATTGCGTTGTAGATTTTCAAATCTTCTTCGTTTACTGCTTGTTTAGAAAGACCAGCTTTGATGATATTAACGAACGCTTCATGCTGTTTCGCTTTGTCTTCAACAACTGGTGTAGCCGGCTGCGCATTATTAGTAGCGGTCTTTTCTTCTTCATCATAAAGATCTTTGGCCAAATCAAACTTGTTCTGCAGGTTAACCAGTTCATTTTTTGCTGCCTTTGCTTCATCGAGTTTATCCGCAGCAATTAAATCTTTCACTTCTTGTTTTTTTGCATTAATTGCATTCAGCATTTCAAGCAATTTCTTGTTCAAATTGTCCATCTCCTTAAATTAGGTCTAATTCATCGAGCAAAGCTTGTTTTTCCTGCTCGCGGTCTTGCTGCTGATGATCGGCTGCATTTTGCACATCGCGCATTTTTTCAAAATCAACCAGCCGGCGCATCGATAACTTAGCACTGTTAACAATTGCGTAACGATTAAAAGCCATATTGACAGCTGCAGGCTGCTTGTCCTGATTAAGTTCGCCATCAGCAAAACCATTTTTAATAGCCAACTTGCTATCCATGTACGTTTCGTCATCCATTAAGGCGGATAACTTCGAACGAGATTTATGTGTCTTGGCTTGATAGGCATTAATAATCGTCTCTTTAACAGTGTCAAGCACCTCCGCCTGTTTTCTCAGGTCGCTCGCGTACCCTTGAGCGGCGCTAAGTGGATTATGGATCATCATCACTGCAAGTGGCGACATAAGCACCTCGTCTCCAGCCATTGCAATGACAGATGCAGCAGACATCGCTTTTCCATCGATTTTCGTTGTTACTTTTCCGTTATGAGCCTTAAGCGCATTGTAGATTCCAGCTGCTGCAAAGACATCGCCACCGTAACTATCAATCCAGACATCAATCGGTTGTCCATCATAGTCTTTCAATGCTTCTCGAAACGCATTTGGCGCTGTAGCCTTAATGTCAAACCATTCATACAACCAAGCATCATCGTCTGAAATAATGTCGCCATCAATGCGTAACTCTGCGCTACCTGTATCTTCGTTCTTAACGAAGTTCCAAAATCGTTTTGACATATTTACAACCCTCCTTTCGGTGAAATTTTCACTATTTTGATCGTTACCGTACTCATCTTCATAACGATCAAACCAGTCATTGATAACCTGTGCCCATTCACTTTTGTCCTTGCGAGCTTCATCGAGTGCGAGGCGATCCAAGCACTCTTGCCTAGTCGCTTTCATCAGAATAAATTCTGCGCCTAAATCTTCAAGCTGCATTTTGAGCGGATCAGCTGGATAAGAGATAATCATCCAAGCACTGTCAATGTTGCGTTCTCGATCCATGCGATTGACGATGGTTTGACGAAAGTCGGTAATATACGAGATGATGTACTCGTTACGTTCATAAAGCGAAAGTCCGGATAAGTCACGCATGAGCAAATCAAAATCGAATATTAAATTATTTTCCGCTTTATGCTCATTGACGTAAGTCGTTTTTCCACTTTCCGGAGCACCCCAGATAACGTTTATTTTCATCCGTAATCACCTCCCTCACATGTTCATCCCAGACTTAAGCACTTCCGGATCAATAGGTTCTAGCCGTGAGTCATAATTCGTGATAAATGAATACGTGTTCATCATGATCGATGCCACTTTCTGAGCATGTACATTCAAGTCCGGAAGTGCTTCAGCATCAGAAATAACTGCATCACCATCAGCAGCTTTTCCTGCAAAGAAAAAAGAGCCGGATAGGCCCTTTAATCGTGATTTGACTGTATCAATCTGATCAGGTGGTGGAACAAGGATCATAAAGCCATCTGACGGAATCATGCTCAGCGGATCATCGTTAGTAAAGGTCACCTTTTTAAGTAATGCCTTCATCATGGGCAAAGAAAACAGTGAATTTTTAACATCCACACCAGTACTAAAAATGTCGAAAGTTGGTTGGTCTGCTCCAAGCATCTTCATGCCAAATTTTTTCAGATAAATGAACCGGTAAAAGCCTTGAACACCTGTTTCTGTGTCCGAAATGCTCATAGCAGCGTCAAAAGCTTCTTGCGATCCGACCCAATCCATTTTTTTAAGTGCTGAAAAGTCACTACCAGAATAGCTTTGTGCGAACAAAAAAGCATTGAAAAGGACCGGATCAACCACGTTAACAACATGTGAATTTGCTGGCTTTTTCTCCACGAATAATGCAAACGTGCCTTTATCTCCGAATGGCTCAACAATTTTGCTATACTTTGGTGAGTTACGAGCGATTGTCTTTCCAATCGTCTGACTAATACTGCCAAATAAGGGTTTCACATGCCATCACCGCCCGAATCATTCACATCAATACTTGGAATTTCACTAGCCGGCATGTAAATAGCGTCTCCGCCTTCAATCGGTGGCAATCCAATGGCAGCACGTCGTTCATTAACAGTCAGCACTGCTTTATCCTCGTTGTCAGCCTTTTTATACTGTTCCCCTGCCATTACTACAGGGATTAAGTTTCCATTTGCGGCCAAGACATCCCCGCCATCTTTACGTGGCAGATTCAGCAACTCACGCGCTTCATTTCTGCTGTAAATCCCTGAGTCAACAGCCTTTGTTAAGGATTCCATTTGCGACTTGCTATCTGTACGAAGGATGACTTTCTCGTTAAACTTTAAGAAATAGCCGGCCGTCATTTCTTGATCGGTTAAGAGTTTAAAATTTAATTCTTCTTCGTACTGTTTCAGGATGTACAGTTCGGTATCTACATAAAAACTAAGCTGCTGCATTTCCGAGTTTGAGTAAGACGACTTTTCATAGTCATTGATCTGATTTGGCTTAATGCCGAACGCCGCCGCAATTTGCAGTGCTCCAAATTTTTTCAATTCAAAGAATTGGCTATCCGTGAGTTTAATATTGAGTGGCGTCAATTTCATTCCGAGTGGTACCGGTATAATCTTGCCAGCGTTAGCAGATCCGTTTGCAAATTCTTCCATG
Source organism: Sporolactobacillus kofuensis (assembly GCF_024125425.1). Lineage (GTDB taxonomy): Bacteria > Bacillota > Bacilli > Bacillales > Sporolactobacillaceae > Sporolactobacillus > Sporolactobacillus kofuensis. The sequence continues at coordinate 50,639 of NZ_JAMXWN010000005.1, read as the reverse complement.
CCAGCTTTAAGCTTTGCCTGCTTACTCTTGTCAAGGTCACCGGTATATTCAAGTACTGCTTTTGCTGTAAGACCACTCTTATAAAGGTTGTTCATAAAGTTTTGACTCTCAAGTCCGCCCTCTACCGTAGCTTTCAAAATATCTTTAACAGCCGCACCGGAAACACCGTCAAAACTGTATGATGTTTTAAAATGCAACACATCACGGCTACGGAAAAAGTATCGTTTTCCAGTATACTTGTCCGAATATTGATACCAAAGTGCATCAGGTTCGCCAAATAATCCTGCATCATCGTAATAAATGGTCACCGAATCACTAGGCATAATCCAAAAATCTTGCACTTCGTAATTGCCGCCGAACTGATAAAGCGTCAATTTTCTCCTGATCCACACGTAAGCATTGCCAAAATGGTTTCGGTTTTGCTCAACCGCTGCCCAAAACGTTGATGGTGTCATGTATGGATTAGGTCGGCGACTTAGAAGCTGATGAACTCGGTTTGATGCCGCTTTTTCAATGCCATTTTCGGTGTCCTGGTAATACTTTAACGGCATTTTCCCGAGTGTTTCAGACAACATTTTCAAACAGGTGAAATAAGTTGTTTCGCCCAAAACACTTTTTGATGTTTGTGAGATGCCTAGCCATTCAAGCAATTCTTCGTCTTGTAGTCCAACCGTTCCAGTAGGTGAGATGAGATTGACAATGGTACGCCGTACCCGTGATCGTACGCTGCTAAAAAATCGTTGAAATATATTCAAATCTGGATCACCTCCACCGGGCATAATTTATGGCTAACCATCTAATCCCATCCCATCATCTTCAGATAGTCGTCTGCAGATTCATTGATATCAATTTCATTTTCCCTGTTCATTAACACAATTTTATGTGCATCAATAGCAGCATCGATTGGGTCAATACGCTCCGTCCGGTGCTCTTTATCGATCTTCATTTCTTTGAAGCTGTTGTATGTTAGCTTTGCGTTTAACGCACACCATGTCAAAAGCCCATCATCTTTGTTGTAGAGCACGCTTTTTGCATCAACTGATAGCTTGAAATCTTCCGTTGGAGTGTTCAAGCTTTTAGCGCTCTGTACAATTTCGATGCAATCACATCCAAACTCTTCGAGGTCAGCCAAGAATGTATCTGCATTGTGTGGGTCGTAGGCGATTGCTTTAAATTTTAAGTTGTATTGATCTCGCAGTTCTTTAAGATATTGGATAATATACTTGTAATCCGTTTTAACGCCCGCAAGCGTCTCAGTGGCTGTAATTAATCCTTGCCTATGCCAAATATCATACGGTGCTTTATCAGTCAAAATATGCTCATTCAAACGCATTTTAGGGATAAATGAATGCTGATGTAAAAATACTTTCGGCATATATCCGCCAGGTATCTGAAATTCAAGTGCAAGTGATGTTAAGTCGCCACCACTCGATAAGTCCAAACCAACGACGCATTCTTGGCCACGAAAATCCTCTAGCGTCAGATCTGATGCACACGCTTTCCAATTTTCAGCATTGATGTAGTCTTCATCCGCCATTTGAACCCACATGTTGAGGTCCTTCGTCAAAAAATTACGAAGTTCTGTGCCTTGCATTTCCTTTGCTTTGACTGCATCATTCCGTAAGTTTTCCAGTGTTTCGTCTGTCCAAAGTGGGTTAGCTTTAGGCCAGTTCTTTTCATCCCAGATATCGTCATCCGGATCCAACTGAGCGATAAAAACAAATTGCGTTTCGTCTGGGATCCGCCCTTCAAGCACCTTCACACAGTAGTCGTAAAGTTCTTTGCAGGGTGAATTGATGTCAAATCCGGCTGTTGTAATGACCGAAATCAGCGATTGCTTCAGCTTTTTCGTACCGTCAGAAAGCAGCTTATACATTTGGTTCGTCTTGTGTTTATGGTACTCATCAACAGAACCAAAAAATGGACGGAAACCGTCAATGCTTTCGGTATCACGACCGAGTGCCTTGATGTTTCCGTTCGTTAGATTGCATTCTATTTCCGACTTGTAATCTTTTATCGTAAACAGTCCGGGCTTCGTTTTCGTCCCGGACAAATCACGATCAGCATTGATAAATTTATAGCACTCTTTTAAAACAATCTTTGCTTGCTGCTCCTTGGTTGCTACCACGTAAATCTGTGGATACTGATAGCCAGCAAAATTTCCATAGTACATTGACGGAACCGCATTACCAACTGATTTACCATTTTGCCTTGCCACCTGCATATAACTTGTTCGAAAACGCCGGTATGGCGTTCCTGACCTCAGCCAGCCGTTCCAGGAACCAAATACAAAATCCTGAAAGGCATAAAGCTTCATCGGTTGCGGTTCTTCACCTTCGGCAAGCGTCAGTGTCTCAGAAAAATCAATCATTCGGCTCGCTTGGTCCGCGTCCCAGTGATACGGAAATTCGTCTGTATCTTGTCGTTTTAAATCATTCAAATGCCGCTTGCATGCAAGAATTTCAAGCCTGCCTTTTGTATATTTACCATCCACCACGTCTTGTGCATACTGGGTAACTCGATCGATCATGCAAATTTATCCCATTTGCTTTTAGGTTTGTCTTCCTCTTTTTTCGGTACAACGAGTTTGCAGCGCGATGTGATGGTTAAGCCAAGATCGGTAGCGGAAGCACGACATTGTTTAAACAGCTTATCCTGTGCAGACGCAAAATCTTTATCAAGCATCAAGTCAGGCTTATTCAAAAGCTTAGTCATGAGGTCGTTGTACAATTTGCGAGACATAACAAAGCGTGCCAGTGCATCAACATCCAAGTTACTCATTATATTTATTTCAACAAGCTCTTTTGCAAGCTTACGAAATTCTTTTTTTAAGTCATTGGTCAAGTAAGAAGGCGCCCGGATCTTATCCGATGGCGCCTTAACTTCTTCTGATTTTCGTTTTTCAATCTCAGCCTTCGTCAAATGCTTTTTGCCTTTGACCAAGAGCAAATCTGTTGGTTGTTTTTGGCGTCCTGGCATCCGGATCACCTCCTAATCTCAAAATTTCAAAAAGGGAGTTTTTGCGAGAGAATCCTGGGAGCCGCGTTCCCTGTGGGATCGCGTCATACTTTTTCAGTACCCCCTGCCCCATCTCGCCATCGCTTCAACAGTTCAAACAGCTGTTCTTGCGTCTCTTTCTTCCGTCCTTCACGGTATGCTTTCTCGACTCGTTGATGTACTGACTCACACAAAGGTATGATGCAGTTGCTATTGAATCGTTTTGACCAATCATCCTTAACCGGTATGATGTGGTGCATCGTGTAGTACGGTACGATCTTATGCTCAACCAGATATGAGTACACACATAAGCCATGATAGTAACCAGCCAAGTATTGTCTCAACTGTTCCCATTGTCTTGACTTATAGAACTGTTGCTCACGCTTATCAGTACGCTGTCTGTTGTACCTTCGATGCCGATACTTATCTGACTGTTCACGTCGCTGATCCATGATTGCTTGACAATCAGTGCAGTATCGTTGACCGGCAGGTATTAACTTATGACAGTGTGCGCAGAACTTCATGAGAACCATATTCATCACCAAGACTTAATAAAAGCGCCCTCATCAGGCGCTTTAGGCAATATCTATATCATTACCACACTATCATAATACCATGGAATTGCTGTTCAAAATCACACGGTAATCACACGCCTATCTTGTCAGCAACAAGATAAACAAATCGACGTCTGTATTTTGTTACCGTATTTGGATGAACAAAACACTTGTCAGCAACCTCTTTCCACTGCATCGACTGGCGATCCCAATATTTCATTCGAATTATTTTTTGATATTCGCTAGGTATCTGCTGATACGCTGATTCGATTGCGTCAATGACCTCTTCCATGTTTCGAAGTTTACGATTATTGACTAACCTTGACGCAATTCGTTCTGTTGGCCGTCCTGGTTCGCTTGGTCGACCACCACCGATATTATCTTCGGATGACGAACCGTATATAATTTGTTCTCGAAGTCGCTTTATTTCTTTCTTTGTCTCCGGATAATCATAAAGTTCTGACTCAATATATTTAAACACTGCGGGTTTTAATTTCGTTTCCGTCATCCTGTTACCTCCTGTTTCACACGCTTAATCCTCGCTTTCAAAGATTCGATCAGCTCATCCTGCGTGCTTGCTTTATCCGTTAGCCGTGCAACCACGTCCTCATCCATTCCTCCCGAAACCGTCAGCATGTGCATGATCACCTTCTGGGTCTGCCCTTGCCGATGCAGACGCTTATTTGCCTGCTGGAAGAGTTCCAACCCCCAAGGCAAGCTAAACCAAATCACGTGATTGCCGCCGTATTGCAGGTTCAATCCGTATGCTGCGCTTGCAGGATGCGCCAAGAGGATATCAATCTTGTGGTCATTCCAATCCTGCTGATCTTGTTCGGTCTTCAACTCACGTACACGAAGCATTGAATCCTTCAATGCTTTCAAGATACGTGCCTTATCATGCTGATAGTTATAAAATACAAGTGCAGGTTTTCTAGCAAGCCCTTCGATCAACTCTGTAAATGCGTCGATCTTACAGTTATGGATTTCAACAATGTTCCGTTCACCGTCATACACAGCACCATCGCAAAGCTGTAGCAGCTTATTGCCAAGTACGGCTGCAGACCCGGCATCGATCGTTGACTCGTCTATCTTCAAGATCATATCCTGCTCAAGCTTCTCATACGCTCGTTTTGCTTTTGGATCCAGGATCACAGGAATCTGATCCGAAATCAGATCAGGAAGTTGCAGATAATCATCGGCTTTCATGCTCACACAGATATCGCCAATCAACTTTTGCACTGCATTATCTCCGCCATCTTTAGGCTTGTAGCTGTAAACCTTGTCACGCCCTCGTTGATCCGGTTCAAAGTACCGTTCACGGAATCCTGTGATGCGTTTGCCTAAGCGCTCCCCTTGATCTAGGAGATAAACCTGTGCCCACAGGTCCATCAATCCGTTCGGCGCTGGTGTACCCGTCAATTCAACAATCCGTTTGATGTGCGGCCGAACCATTCTCATGGCCTTAAACCGTTTCGCCTGATGGTTCTTAAAGCTTGATGATTCATCCAAAACCACCATGTCAAACGGCCAATTGTTTCGGTAATATTCAACCAACCATGGAATGTTTTCTCGATTGATCACATAAATATCTGCAGGAGTATTCAATGCTCTGACTCGTTTCGTCTGCGATCCTAGGCAAGTTGAAAAACGAATCAATTTCAGATGGTCCCACTGCTGCGCTTCTTTCTGCCAGGTTGCTTGTGCCACTTTCTTAGGTGCCACAACCAGTACTTTGTTGATTGCAAATCGGTTATATTTCAGATCATTGATTGCGGTTAACGTGATGGCCGTTTTGCCAAGTCCCATGTCCAAAAACAACCCCACAGCCGGTCGATCAATCACTTTTTCGATTGCAAACTTCTGATAGTCGTGCGGTTTGAACATCATGTGGCATCACCTGCCTTTCGTTTTGTCATTTTAAATGCCTTGAAACACATAATTCTTCCCAAACAAAAGTATCAACCTGTTCTTTTGAATCGATAACAAGTACCCGGCAGTTAAATCCTTGTAGTTCACTAATCTTCTTAACTTGCAACGGCCTTGGCTTTCCACCTGGTCGTTTCAATTCGACGAAATAAATTCGATTGCCAGGGAAAACCACCAATCGATCTGGCACTCCATCATTTCCTGGCGATTCAAACTTGTATGCTTTCCCTCCAGCTTTCTTCACTTGTTCCCGGAGGTACGTTTCAATCTCTCGCTCTCGCATTCTACAAACCTCACTTTCAAAAGTGGGCTTGTCAACCTTTTACCCTATACGCGTATATGATTCTAAATTAGGTAATTTGAGGGTATATATACTCTCTAAATCCTCTATTTACCTATTTATCTATCTATATAGTATTTAAGGTTGACAAGGTATACATTAGTTAATATTTACTGATATAAAGGGATTTTTCTGTCAACCTTTGTGTCAACCTTCATAGTTTAGAAGGTTGACAAGGTTGTATTTCCAAATTTTACAAGGTTGACAAAATGGGTAGAAGGTTGACAAGAAGGTTGACCCATTATTTTCCAATTATCCCCGAATAAATCCACCTTTAACCCTCCCATAGGGCCCAAATCGATATGAATTTTTGACCTTTTCCCAGCCCTTAATTCGCCCAAGAATGTCGTTAATCACGGCAACATCACGGCGTTTCATGAACCGTAAATCACGGTTACCTAAGCACTCCACCCATATTTCTTGGGCGCATACGCGGTCTCTCTGAATCGTTTCAACGGGTTGCTCCGGCTTGCCGAACTCACTATTCCAGTACATCATGCGGGCATTAATATCTTTTTTGTCCCAGTCTGCGGGTACCTTTCGCTCGACAAATTCATTAATAGCGGCTTCCCACGGGTCACTTTCAGAGTGTTCCTCCTGCTGCCGCTTTGCCTCCTGTTCCAGTTCACCCGTGAGAAACAGGCTCTCGCCCAGCCGCCAATGCATCACGGCTTCAGCCCATAACTGATCCACTTCACTATCGAGATCATCAAAAACACTTTTAGTCGGACGCTGCACGCCAACATCAATCGGAAGAAATCGTCGGCCACCTGTTGGATCTCTTAAATAGTCGCTCCGATTTGATGTACCAAAAAACACGCAGCGTCTCGGGTGCTTCTCCGTTTTCCGCGCATAAGCTGCCCGATACTGGTCCTCTGTGCGGCTGAGAAACCCTTTAATCGTATCCAGGTCAGACTTCTTATAAGCACTCATTTCGCCAATCTCGACAATCCAGACACCTTGCAGTAGTTCTGCAGCGTCTTTGCCCTCAAACGATTCCACACTGTTCGTGAACCAGTCTTTACCCAGCTTTTGAATCAGTGTCGTTTTGCCCAATCCCTGCGTGCCGGTAAGGACTGGCATTGTGTCGTACTTAACGCCAGGCTTCATTGCACGGGCAACGGCAGCCACGAATGATTTGCGTGTCACGGCTCGCACATAGGGCGTGTCTGCTGCACCGAGATAATCGATGAATAGATCATCAAGGCGCTTCTTGCCGTCCCAGGTGAGACTATTCAAGAAGTCAGCTACCGGATTAAATCGGTTCTTTGCCGAGCACTGACTGAGTGCATGTTTGATCTTGTCGGCAGATTGGAAGTTTAAGAGTTTTTCAAGATAGAGTGCGAGTCCACTATCGTCGTCTTCTGTCCATAGAAAGGGCTCGTTCTCTTGGTCGCGTGGCGCCCATGGCATCGGTGCAACACCTACAATGCTCTCGGCGAACGTGTCCTTCCTGATCCGTCCGGTTAGTGCAGGGTCACCCTCAAGAACGATTAATATGTTCTCGATCGTTTTCATCGGCTGACCGGTTGATGGATGCAGCTTTAGCTTTCGGATAAAACTGGTATCCGGCTTTGATTGAACCTTTTCTTGCCCTGGCTCTTGCTGTTCCTGAGGCCCAAAGTCCTGAACTGCCTGTTCGTATCGCTTCTGCGACAATTCGCCGGCTACAGCATCATCCTCAAGTGCAAATGCACTCATCCGACTGTAGCTGGGTAGACGATTGACCGGTGTTCCTGGCTCTGCATCGTCGTCCTCATCCCCGAATTTGTGCGTGCGCACCAGGTCAAAACTATTGACGAGACGACCACTTACCGGATCCGTCGCATGATGGCTGTACAAGAACTTGCCATCCTCGTACACGATCGCACCACCAACCGTTGATCCTTCAATAAAGGTCAGTCGATCGGCTTTTCCTTCCACTTCTTCATACACACCAGGCAGGAACTTATCAATCGCCTGGTAGATATCGTACTGCCGGCAAAACGCACCAACGATGCCATGCTTTTCAAGTGGGTTACCCTGCTTTGCTGCCAGACGCACATGCTTATTCTCTGTGCCTGGCACAACCGGCCAGGTATCCACATCGCGCCAGTCGTCGTACATGCTCAGTAGCCCATCTACCGATAAGAAAGGATTGTCCGAGAACTCGTACACATATTGACTATTTGCGCAGCATGATGGCCAGTACATTAGCCGACTTGCTTCGAACGTCGTCGGATCCATAAAAGCCATGCCAATGATAGATCCGAGTTTCCGTGCGATTGGCTCGTACTCGTCTGCAGTTGCCGTACGATCCAGCGGAAACAGGCAGCGCAGACGCGGTTTACCTGGCTCATGTTTGCGTGTACTGTACACGACATAAGCACAGTTGAAGCTGTTCAACCGTTTTAGCACATCATCCGTTCCACCGGCAGGAATGTTGTCGAGGTCTAAGGTGATCAGGTCACGCCCGGTAACTGCTGACGCCTTCCGGTGCCCACCTTCAAGTGATCCACCGACAAAGCCCCCCACGTCCTTCAGATCGTCCTGCTGACGCTTTGGCAAGCGTAGGTAATCTTCCAGTGTCTCCTTTCCTCGCGCTGCTGTCCGTAGTCGTTCAGCAAGCTCTGACCAGTAGATCGTCTGCTGTTGCCATAGCTTTGCTGTTCGGGTTCCAGCGGTCGAGATATTGAGTTGTCGATCGTTAACTACAGCCATAAGGCTTCACCTACTGTCACTTGTTACTTCCATACAGATCAAAAAATAATTGGTTACGTTCTTCAATCCATTCTTTGTTCGGATCTAATCCTGCCGCATCGTAGCGATCAATTGCCTCGATCAAATCAGTTAATCTATACTGAAGCCATATACTTCTTGGCGTTACTCCGAGTGGCGGTTTAATCATGAATTAAGTCTCCTCTCTTGTTGCGCATCCGTGTCGAACTGCGAATTAATCGAAATCTATATCTCTTCCAAAATGTTTAAACCAATAATTGTATTCTTGTCTATTTCAGTAGACATCTCATGCACATTTCTAAAAACTATCTTGTTTCCTTGTTTCTTAAAAACCCCTGGCATGTGCCATGACCAACCATTTCCCATTCTCCCAGTCACTATAAGATTTTTATTAAATGGAATTTGAGATATATTATCAATAGTACCGATTTTTTTATATGCCATACTTATTTCATCTCCTTCACATTTGCTGTCTACCGTGCAATACCGTGTTCCCTCGCTATCCGATTTACACGCTTTGCTCCTGCATGTAGATACTTCTGTATCCACCAATTAGACTTTTTATCGATGATCGCTTGTAGGATCTCTTTATCGCTTGACAAAGGTTTTCTAAGTCCATCCAATTTATAACCGTTCGCATGTCGAAACAGCTCAAGTTGTCCACGCGATACACCTAATCGTTTTTGTATCTGTGATGGTCGCAAACCTTCTTTAACCAATTCTTCATAGTCTATTTTGTCAATTTTGCTTTTGTATTTTGACCGACCTACTCGTATACCATTTTTCTGTTTCCATCGCCTGATCGTGGACGTGGACACGCCTTTTTCAAAAGCGATTTCTTCATCGTTGAAACCTATATTGCGTAGCTCCATATACTCGTCCGAACTTATAACGAGCTTGACGTATTTATCTCGATGTTTTTCCGCCCACAATGGCTTACCAACTTTACGCATCTCATGATAAAGTGCGCAATGCCCATGTACCTTATCTGGATGCCCATCTTGCCGGTACCGTAGTGGGCAATCACCACACTGATCAAGTAGTTTGTTGATAATCTGTATTTGTTTGTGCTTGTCCATAGAGCATCACTTCTCCGGCTCTAATCTGGTCAGGACGTATGCTTCCAGTGCTTTTAACTGTTTGTCAGATTGGTTGTAGAGATTGAAAAATCGGTCACGTTCTTGCCCTGTGTAAGCCAGCTGATGTTCAAGGTCAGTCTTGTCGTTACGCAGTCCAATGATTTCAGCTTCGAGGTCGTCAGCTGCAGCATTGAGGTCTTCTACTTGTTTGCATTTAGCGTTGTAATTGGAATTAGCATCTGTAAATGCCTTGCTTAATTTCTCAATCTCTTGGCACAGTGAATAATTTGCACGTGTTTCACGTTCGTATTTATCATTGGCAATAAGTAGTTCTTTTTGAACTTCGTCCAATCTCACTATCAGTTGGCTCTTTGCTTGTAATGCTTCATTCATTCGCTTTGAACGTTCTTCAACCATAGTTTTGTAAGCCGCCAGTTCTTTGTTGATCGTTTTTTCATTTTGATCATTTCCACTTGTTTTTTGATCATTTTTAGCTGTTTTCGGTACATTATTGCTTGTTTTCCTTCCTGGCTTAACTCGTAGTTTCAGCTTGGCTTCCTTAATTTCTTCCTTGTGCTTGGTTACCCAGTTGTTCAATGCCGATAAAGCTACACCATATTTATTGGCGATGGCTTTATATGTCTTTCCCGATTTATTCAATTCAGCAAAATGTGTAGCGGTTAAATTATCAAGTGGTGACATTTTTAATCCTCCCTCATCTGTAATCAGTTGATTTCCTAGCTGACGTATTTTTTTATAATGCGGGCACGTTTGGCAAATTTTAATCACGTTTTGAGACAAAGATGAATGACCTTCAACCAACTTGCATCCGTGGCAATGCTGATCCAATATCTTCCCGATCTCGATTCTGATCGCATGCTTGTCCACTTGGCATCACCGCGCAATGTGCGGCATGGCAAGCGTTATAAATAGGGCAACAGACGATGATACAGTGATTAAAGCAAACACAAACCGCATTGATCGTTCTTCGTTATCACCAAACGTGCCAAAGATACCGGCAATGATGAGCAGGATTAAAATTGCTTGGTAGAGTTTCATTTTCATCACCACGCCCGCACCGGCAGAACAAGCGCCAAGAGATTATCTTTCTTGAACACAAGCGGTCTCATGTTTCCGTAGTATTCAACCGTCAGATCGTCAAAGCCGCAGTCGCCAAAAAGGTCAAACGCTTCAAATAGATAACCTGCGTTAACCGCCAAATCGATCTTTTCTTCTGATAGCCCAATTTGTACGCTTGCCTCGATTGCCCGATCACCTCGTGTGTTCAGCCAAATTTTTCCGTTTGCTGAATCAAAGCTGAGAAGTACATGCTTTTTGTTATCAGCGGACTTATCTAGATCTTCTGGGTATCGTGCTGCTTCCCAAAGGATTTTAGTAATCTTTGAGATTTTGCCGATATGCCAAATTTGGAAGGTAGTTTTCGGGTTAGTAGGGATGAGCCGATCAGTGTCAGGGTAAGTGCCCTCGATCAGTTCGCCAGTTTCCGGATTGATCAATCGCTCTTGAATTCCGTTGTAAAGTCCTTCTGCTCGATAGAGTCGATGTGAGTCAGTTGCAATGAGCACACCATCTGTGCGATGGAAGATGCCTTTCAGTGTCGGTCGCGCTTCATTTGCTGCCTTTGTTACTTTGCTTGCATGTTTGATGAATGTCGTATATGAAATCATTTCTTTTCAGCCTCCTCAATCAGCTTGTCCAGATACACACGTGCCTTTTTCAAGTCCTCAACACCGTTCTTATCATGCCAACGTGTCACATATTTGACGATGTTGCCTTCGAGATAATTAAGCCCTTTAGCAATGATGTAGTCCCACGTCTCAATGCCACCATGTTTGTAGTAGCTTGGTGAGGTGGAGTCTTTTGATTCGTCACTGGCATGAATTTCTGCTTTAGTTTTTTCAATGGCACGGTTGATGGCATCATTTTTAATGACGTTACTCATTTATCAATCATCCTTTTTGTAGTAGTCGTTCACGAATCCATCTGCATTCAGCGGCAGCCCTGGTGCCCACTCGATCGGCTGTTTCATCAGATCAACCACGTGATCAAGGTCAGCGCGTTCTGCCGGCACGTCCAGTACCACTTCATCGTGTATGGTCATAACGGTTTGATAGCCTGCTGAGGCTAGTCGGTTCAGCGTGACTGCTAGGCAGTCACGAGCGATTGCCTGTACGACGTTTTCCACAAGTTTGCCACCGTAGGTGCTTTGTTTCACCCACTTGTGTTTTTCCTGATCGAGTCCGTAATAGTAAAGGGCATCTTTTTCAAACTGGTTCTGCGCGATGAACGGCTTAACGTAGTAGAGCTTGCGCTTGCTTGGCAGCTGAATGGTCAGGAAGTCAAGACCGTTCACAATATCGCTCTCACGAGCGAAGATTAAGCCGTGTGTTCCAGCTGGTCGTCCATCGTTCATGACAGATAGCGCCGCATTTTCAAAGGCGTACCACATGTTGACGATGTGCTTGCTTGCTGCCCGCCACTTCCGCACTATGCTGAGATAGTTGGCGTCGATCATGGCGTCTCTAGCAAGTTGATACTGATCTTCTCCTGCGTCCTCGGATAGAAAGTCTCCATTTTCGTTGGCGAATACTCTAACTGCTTCATCGCTCATATCATCTGGTCTGATCTTCCCTCCGAAGTCCATGCGCTTCATTGCACCAACACTGCCTTGATAGCCAAGGGCGAGTTCTGCAACTTTGCCCTGTTGCCTCAGTGAAGACCCTTTTTTGATCTGATCGATCGGGATGCCGAACATTTGGGACGCAGACGCTTCATAAATTTTGCCATGTGTGTTGAACACATCTAACCGCCACTGTTCTCCGGAGAGCCACGCAATAACGCGGGCTTCAATCGCTGAGAAATCGGCAACGACGATCTTATGCCCAGGTGCCGGAACAAAAGCCGTCCGTACAAGCTGGCTGAGTACATCTGAGGTGTTCCCATAGGTGAAAGATAGTAAATCAGCTTTCTTGTTCTTCACCAAGTCACGTGCCAAGTCCAAGGTGCTCATATGGTTCTTGCTGAGGTTCTGAACCTGGACAAGCCGTCCTGCCCATCGTCCGGTACGATTGGCGCCGTAGAACTGCAGAAGTCCTCTCACGCGTCCATCAGCGCAGATTGCTGCGTCCATAGCTTTGTATTTCTTAATGCTTGTTTTGGAAAGTTGCTGCCGGATCTCTAGCACCTTTTTCACTTCACCGGTAGTTGTTTTAACGAGTTCAGCGACTGTGTCTTTTTGAAGGTTCTCAACTTCTACACCCTTTTCCGCTAGCCACTTGGTCAGCTGCGCGGCACTGTTCGGGTTATCGAGACCGGTTAATGCCTTTGCTTCATCTTTAAGCTGGGACGTTGATAACTGGTCGATGTAAAGCGCACCGTTAATAAGTTCCTCGTCTAGCTGTATGCCATGGGCATTGGTCTGCATATCGAGTCGCCATTGCTGCCAAACATCATCAGGTACCGGGAAACGCCCGAGCCGTTTCTCGATCTCCATTTCCACTGCAACGTCTTGGTTGTTATAGTCCTTGAACAGCTGCCACTTCTCAGGCTCATGGTGCGGAAGTGTTCGCGTGCGATTGCCATTTCGCTTGTTGGGTGTCGTCGGTGTACAAAAGATTTTAATGAGGTTACGCCCAACGGTCATTTTCTGTTTATCTTGCGGCAGCCCTAGCACTTTAGCGGTAATATCAAGCCCGCTCGTAAAGCCGCAGTACAGTCCGTGTATCATGGTGTCTTGCCACTGTTCAATCGGACTGTGCCAAAACTTGTTCAGCGCGTACCACTCAAATGCTGCGTTGTATGCATGCTTGATGACGTTTGGATCAGCCAAGGCATTGATCACTTCTTGCGGCACGGTCTCACCTTGCAAAAGATCAATCGTGATGACCTCACCACCATTAAAAGAGTAAGAGAGTAATAGGATTTCAAAGTCGTCTGACTGGATGTATTTGTACGATCCGCTCTTACTGATTTCCACACTTGAAAACGTTTCAAGGTCAATATTTAAGTGACTTTTAGGTAAATTTAAAGAGGGCATAACTGGATGCCCTCTGTTTAGTTGTTCATTCATTGGTCAGCACCTCACAGAAATTGCCCAGTTAATGGATCAAATCGCTGGCCTTGTCCTTGTGTTTGACCATATGGCTGAGGTGCTGCTGGTTGAGCAGTCTGGCCATATGCCTGCTGACCGTATGGCGGTTGCTGATACTGCGGAGCTGCCTGAGCAGGTGCACCGCCGAAGTCACTACCTGCATCCGGAGCAGAAGCACCTAGCGGTTCGCCATCACGAGTTTTCATGACGTTAGTCGAGATATAAGCACCGACACCTTTGTTACCGTTGCTGTTGTATGGTGCAAAGTTAACTGCAATACGTCCGAACATGCCGCTGTAAACTTCAGTTGCATCCATAATTGGTTGTAGATCCGGACCAACAATCTTTGGCGGATAATCTGTGCCGCTGCTTACCGCAAGCACCCAGTGTCCTTTGCATTCAGGACCGTATGGTAGTCCGTCGCTTTCCTTTACACCGTCGCCATCGTGAATTGGCAGCCGGAGCCGTGGCGGAATGACATTGCCCCACTTTTCTGCTTTACCTTTTTGCGTGGCTGCATTAACCGCGGCGTCAAGAGCAGCTTTCGTTTGTGTATGAGCCTTCGGAATAAGCAGTACGGCGCTGAATTTTGGATCGCCGCCGAACGTACTAGCTTTTGGTTTTAGTAGATTTACATAGCTGAAACGAACTTCTTCCGGTGTAACCACACGTGTTGCATAAGAGTTTTGTGAATTTGGCATAATTGATTTAGTCTCCTTTAGTTTTATGGCTACGAAACGATACTTAAGTGCGTCCGTGCCTATTTTTTGTCTTAGTTTACGGAAGGCAGCGCGTTTGCTTTTCTCGGCAATTCCGAAAATGAATTTGCGTGAAACTGCGCTATAAATGCCATACATCAGCTAAAATCCTGTGTTGCTGAGGTAATCGCCTGGCGCTTATCCTTTGCCGGTGCAAGCGTTGGCTTGCCTTGCGTCTTTTCAACAAGTCCGGGTACAACAAGCAGCTCATCGTATTGCTTTTTCTTAAGCAACTTCTCAACCTTTGGAACGGTCAGTGGTACACGATCGTAGAGTATGTTTTCATCAATACCGTGTTCTGTGAGGTAGGCAAAGGCTTTATCCTGGTCAACGTAGTTTCTCGAGCCGCGTCCCTCGACTGCTTTCCATCCAGGAATCTCGTTGCCGGCAAGACATTGGCTGAGTGCGTACTCTTTAACCGCCTTGATCCAGTTATCAAGATGCTGGCCAATGTTAATCACCTTGCCGATTTCCTCATCCGTCAGGAGCGCGGGCTTTTTAACCGGCGCACCAAAGTCTTGTAGTGCTGTAAATTGTCCGGCATAGGCTCGGCACTGTGCTTTTGCCCGGCAGAACCGGCAGTGATCGCCAGGTACAAACTCACCCTCTCCCGCATCTGCCAATGCTGCTTTCGGTTTAACTAAATTCTTACCCCAGATCACAAGATCTTCCCGCCGAAAAACCCATTCGCTGATGTTGTCTAATCTCGGTTGGATAATGGCTAAATGCACCTGCTCAATCGGGTACAAGATGCCGTACTTCTTCAGAGCACCCAGCGCGTATAACATCATTTGCGGATTGTTTTCTGCTGATACTGGAACGCCCTTGCCATACTTAAAATCGTTAAGGAAAAGTGTGTCGCCCTCGATCATGATGCAGTCGGCTGTGCCGAATCCGCCAGGTGCATAATCGCTATAGTCCATCCGCTGTTCGATCGTGACGAACGGTGCGTTCGGTCGGCTCATGGACAGCTCCTTCAGGTACTCAAGGTACGTGTCCGTGTGCTTGTCCATTTCGTCATCGTAGTGCTCGTCGCGCTTGAACTTGTTCATACGTGTGTTATAGGTGCGGCTACTCATTGGCTCGATGAAATACTTCCGCAGCTTGAGTTCGGCGATCTCATGCGCCAGCGTACCTTCCTTTGCATACTCGCTAGTCGTATCTGGGAACTGCTCTTCCAGTCGTGCGCTTGGTGTACAGTTCAGCCACTTATGCGCGCCACTTGCACCAAGCAGCGCATGGCTGCGGTGTGCATGGTCAATCTCTTTGACTGCTGTCATAGCTGTGCACCTAGACCGCGTAGCGCTGTTGCGAAGTCGCCATAACGTTCAACCGGCAGGAAGTTTAGTGCTTGTACCCCAAAAGTCTTGTTAAGCAGATCAATTAACTGCTGCTGTTTTCCGCTGTCCATGAGTTGCCCTGCTGCCTTCGCAAGCTCAGGCAGGGTGTACGTTTTGGCTGTAGTCGGTACGGTTGTTGGTACTGACTGAACTGGAGCCGTCTGCGGCTGTGTGACTGGCTGTTGTGGTGCGGCAGTTGGCACAGCTTGATAAGTTGGCGCCTGCTGAACTGGCGCGGTTTGTTGCACTGTTTGAAGTGCCTCAGCGGTAGTTGTTATCGGTTGAACAGGCTTCGGGTCTTCATCAGGATGTTGTAGTTCTGCATTGGCGTTCCATTTCTGTTCGCGCATCAATGCAGCGGCGCTTTTGTCGCCGAGTGCAGCGGCAAGAAGTGTGACAGCTTGTGCCAATTTATCGGCTTCAGGTAGGTGTATGGTAATTTCCATGCATAAATCAGTCCTTTCGTGCTATACTGAGCACAGGTAGATTTGTTTAGTCGTCTTTGCAGAGACGGCTTATTTTATTGGCTTGATTGATATTCCTTCATTAATCAGCATCAGGTTAAATAAAACGCCTTTTGCAAAATCTTGAAGATGCTGTTGCATCACATCGTCAAAATCAGGATCGTTCATGATTCTACGAATTTTAATTAATTCATTAACCGATGCCATAGAAGTAATCCGTTTAATTTGATCAGGTGCATTGATGCTTTGTTTTAAATCAATGATGTGTGCTTCAAGCTTTTCTTTTGCTTCCGGTGTCATTGGCTGTCACCCCCCTTTCATTTGGCTTCAAGCAGACGTTTAAGATCTCCCACCCCCTTTCGTTGACTTTCTTTTCATCCACCAATCATCAACAAGCGCATAAGTGATAAGTACGACTACTGATACAGCAAGTTCTGACCAAGCTCCTACGGTAAGTGCCAATCACTTTGCCTCCTCTCGTTGATTGACATTGATATCAATTGCTTGTTTGCTGCCGTCCATGACTGACAAATGAATACGTTTGTTGCTAAAGATCGTTTGCATCTGAGCTAGTCTAAACGCCACTGCAAGGGCTTCGTTGATGGTGTCATACTTCGTTTTCTTACAACCATGAATGTGGTCAACTACCCGATACATCACTGCCCCTCCCCACTTCGTTCTGTCGGCATAGGTGGTCGTAATGGACGAGGAAACGTTGGTACGTTTCAAGGCCCATGACCCAGGACAGATCATCGATTAGATTTTGTGCTTTTTCAGCGTCAGTCATTGGGCTTGTACCTCCTCGCAATCCGATCCTAGCCAGGTGTCGATCTCATCAAGGTCAAAAATCAGAACTCGTGGAGATGGCTTACTAAACGGAATCGAATTTGTTCTTTGCAAGGTTTGAATCGTGCTACGTGACATTGGGCAACCAATTGAATCTAAATAATCAGATAATGCTTTTGCACCTCGAACCTTTCTCATTTACCCCACTTCCTCTTCACTACAGTTTATCTGTAGTTTAGGATTAAAAAAAATAATGCTGTCTAACTTGATACCAGTGATCCGAGAAAAATTCATACCGTCATTCATGCGAAATACTTTGCGGTATTTTTCGTATTGAATGTACGTTTTCTCAGACATACCAAGTCGTTCAGCCATTTTCACTTGAGTAAGGCCAGCCAAAATTCTTGCTTGAGCAATTGTGTACCTCATGTTCTCACCTCCCGATATCCAAATATTACTACAGATTTTCTTTACTTGCAATAACAATTTACAGATTTTCTGCATAAAAATAATTTTTATTGAATATAATACAGAAATACTGTACATAATTACAGATACAGTGTACAATATAAATAACAAAAGGAGGATTTATAAAGATGAAGCTAGGGGAAAAGATTAAATCATTACGTAAGCGTGAAGGATTAACACAGGCTGATCTTGCTAAGAAATTAGGTGTCGCACCGACTGCAGTATCCGCATGGGAACGTGATGATAATCGTCCTTTAATGGATAAGCTCTCCATTTTATCTAAAATTTTTGGAGTTTCCGTTACATACTTCTTTGATAAAGAAGATGTAATCAGGGAGACGAATGAAAATTATGAAGTATCGCCAATTGTGGAATTACCGATTGTTGGTAAAGTTTCTTGTGGTAACGGTATAGTCGCACTGGAAGAAATTGAAGGTTACGAAGCAACCCCAAAAAACTGGCTGAATGGTGGCGAATATTTTTATCTCCGGGCTAAGGGCGACAGTATGGAAGGTGCACGTATCCACGATGGAGATCTGCTGCTGATTAGAAAACAAGAAGAAATAGAAGATGGAGAAATAGCCGCGGTTTATTTTGACGGTGAAGCCGTTTTAAAGCGGGTATATAAACAGAATGGAACATTAATCCTCCAGTCAGAAAATCCAAAGTATAAGCCTATCATCATTACAAGCGGTGAAGTAAAGATCATTGGTAAATTGAAGAAATTGGTTGTCGCTTTTTAACATAATCTGCCCTTTTTATCGGGCCCTTTTTATCCTATACATAGAACATACATTCCCTTGAAAGGAGGTGAGAATGAAAATGGCATCGTACCAGGAGATCGCACCAAACAAATTCAAAATATATGTAGACGTAGAAACAGAAGAAGGACAGAAAAGAAAACGTAGAACAAAAACAATCGTTGCCAAATCAGATCGTGCTTTAAAAAAAGCCATTACTGAATTTGAAATTGAAGTAAGTAAGCAAAGCGAAAACTTATCTAAAATAAAATTTGAACAGTTTGCCGATCGGTGGATGAATGTGTATGTACGTCCAAAGCTTACGGTCAAAACGCGTAATACCTATAAAACATGTCTTGATAATGGACCGATCGATTATTTTGGTGATATGCAACTTGCTAAAATAAAAACATACCATGTAGAAAAATTCTTCGCTGAACAAAAGAAGATCAATGCTGGATCGTTGAAAGGAAAATATTTATGCTTATGTAGTATCTTTACAAAAGCGGTCAAGTGGGGTGTGATTGAAAATTCACCGATGAAAAATGTTGATGAGCCACAGGAGCGTTCAAAACGTGAAAGACCGTTTAAAGCATATACAGAAGTACAATTAAAAAAAGTTCTAGCAGTTCTCGATCGTGATGCTTTTAAAAAGCTACGAATACAGTCAAAATTAGCTTGCTTTGTTGGATTACGTTTGGCAGAGATCGCAGGATTACGAAAAGATTGTTTTGACTTTGTGCATAACAAAATACGTATCGATCGAACACTTCAATATGATAAAGAAACAAAAAAGTTTTTTCTCGGTCCGGTTAAAAATAAAATGCCGCGGATAGTCAATGTGCCGCAGAAATTTATGCAGGGCGAGTTGAAGGAATACGTATATTGGCATAACTGGCTGCAAAAGAAATGTGGGGAAGCATGGAAACCACTTATCATAAATAAGCAGCCAATTGATTTGCTTTTCACAAATGAAATCGGCTACCCAAACCATATAAACAGTATGGGGAATGAATGGATAAAGTTTTTAAAAAAACACCCTAATCTTCCTTACCTCAATTTTCACGGACTTAGACATACATGTGCATCTCTGCTTGTACTAAAAGGCGTAAATTTTAAGATCATTCAGGAGCAGTTAGGGCATAAGAATATTCGCGAAACAATCGAAACGTACAGTCATTTGGAGGAATCGAGTAAAGCTGAAGCGTTAGATAAGTTAGATGAGGTTCTATAGTTTGTCACTTTTATGTCACTCGATGAATATTGCCAGTTAAAAAAGCTTTAGTTAAAGCTCATTTTAGCGGTGGATGGACGATCGATGCGTTCAAGCTTCCGACGAAGATTGTCTTCTTTTGCAAGACTTGGTTCTTGGTATTGAGAAACAAAACTGTAAAATGTTCTTGTTTAAGTGTGCGCATCTCTTCCATAACAAAATCTGCGCCATCTTCCGGTGAACGAATTGTATAACGAGAATGAGGCAATCCTCTGGCCATACGCTGTCCGATCTCAAAGCTTGCCAGGAGTTGAACCGCTTTCGCCTCTCCGATCCCTTTCACCTGTTTCAATTCTTCAATGCTCGCCTCTCTCAGTAGTTCAAGGCCCTCGAATTGGCTGAAAAGGCGCTCAGCAAGTTGCATGACGGATTCATTCCTTGTTCCAGAATGAAGCAATAGAGCAAGTAATTCTTGATTGGATAATGAAGCGGCACCATTTCGGATCAAACGTTCTCTAGGTCGGTCATCCTGTGGTATATCTTTCATCATCACGTTTTTGTTCATGTTTCGGCTCCCCCATTCTCTGAAGACAATACCATTTACCTTACACTTTACCGTTGCTGGTACACTTCTGCAGAATGGGAAAAGCCAAAAAAGCCCTGTTTAATCAATTAGTCGCTCATTATTTTCGACGATAAACCTGTATTTATGTCAATAAAGCGCAAAAATAGGGTAATTTATTTTTTTCCAGTTTGAATGAAACGGTTATATTCAATAACTGATTCAAGGAGCGTTTGTTGATAATGTGCGAAGTGGTCATCAGTATACCCAAACGACACTGTTTTTGCAGCCTCTCGAGCTAAAGAAAGATCGGTTAGAAAACGGTTCGTTTCCGGATCTTTTACCGAGGATCCCTTCTGTTTACAAATGGTATACCATTTTTCCATCGTTTTAATTGTACGTGATGACGGCGACTTTTTGCCTAATTCTACTTGATCAGATAGGTCAAGCATTGTCATGATTAACTTGTTCCCATAATATGCCACCGTGGCACGTCGATCATCACCTTGAAAAAGTGAAGTTGGTTTGATTGCTATTTGTTTTTTGAAAACAGTCATGCCTAACTGTTTATTGTGCATTAGTAATGGTTCTGAGCCGGTTGCTGTCTTTGAAATACCAACAAATATTGCCGTTCCTTCAGATGTAGGCATGACCGCAGCAGAACCTTGTTCCTTGAGTTTGGTGGCCATTTGGGTTGCTGTACTTCTCGATTCAAAGACGCCAGCCTGGATCATATAGACCGACAAGTTGAGATTACGGCGCTGAACGGTTTGCGCTTCTTCCGTTGTATTCACACTACTTTTACCAAGCCTACTTCCCTTAATCATATTGTTTTGTTCACTAAGGATCATTAACATAGACAGTCCGATCACGAGTCCGACAACTATTGCAGCAGTTCCGGGTAACCAGAACATACGAATCATCCGTAGAGGTCGCATGTGCTGATTCTGATTCGTTTTCCAACCCTTTTTCTTTTTGAAAAGGGTTGGTTTGTGGCGACTAAGCGGATCATGATCCCTATCTGAAAAAGTTCGTGATTGCTCACTTTGCAACGTATGTTCATGAGAAGAAAAAGCGCCATGCCAATCCAAAGATGTATCCTTATCAGCAGCAGTTTCTGTTCTTGTCCACTCATCAAGGCTATGTTTTTCCCCATTTATCATGACCGTCACGTGGGGCTTCTGTTGTTTCTTTTCGGGCACATTGATCCCCCTTCACAGTGAGACAAGCTTTTCTTTCAAAGATAGTAGCACAGAATATATAAAAAAAGACAAGACATTTGTCGTCTTGTCTAAAACTTTTTTCGCTATTATTCATGTTGTTCTTCTCATTTGCAATACTGAGAGTAAAATCAAAAGGTAAAACGATCATACATAGCGAGCAACTCGATTTTTGCCTTTCTGCTTAGCACCTTTATACATCGCATGATCTGCATTGTAAATCAATTCCGAGGATTCTGTTGCATCAGCTGGTGCAGTTGAGGTACCTAAGCTAATCGTTACATAGATTTGGTCGTAACGATTGTCAGATTCATTGAAAATCATAAACGGTTCGGCAGCAACAGCGAGTCGAATCGTTTCCGCGACCGCAAAGCAGAGATTTCGATCAAGTCCCGGAAGAAGAACGGTAAATTCCTCCCCACCATATCTTGCGACAATACCTTTATGACCAACCGTTTTTCTTAAGCGGTTAGCAACGCCAATCAGAATGGCATTACCGTTTTGATGTCCATAAGTATCATTGATTCTTTTAAAATTATCAATATCTAACATAATAATAGAAAAAGACTCTAATGCTGGATTATTGAATAACTTGCTTATTGCCTTCATTAAGTACCGATAATTAAATAGATCAGTAAGCGGACAACGCTCACTTTCTTTTTTCCGAATTTCAAAATTTTTGGCGTTTTCTAGGGCAATGGCCAGAAAGTCGCCAACAATTTCCATCCCTATTCTACTGGTCTTTGTATACGCTTTGTTGATGTGTGAGGCAAGTGTCATCACACCCAGAACTTGCCCGCGGTGCATCATCGGAACAGATAGGTATGATCTTGCTCGTCCATCAGAGAGCGCGTCTAGGAATGGGTACATCTCACCAGCATTTCCAGAACCAATCACCGCTTTTGCTTGGCGATATACGCGCAGACTAATATCAGCTTCTTGTTGGAAGGGAACAAATGATTCTCCCTCGTCCTTACGAAACATTCGAATGAGTTTCGGTTTCTCGGGTTTGGTATACATAACAACATAGAGATAGTCAACAGGCAGTATGTCTGGCATTTTCTCAAAAAGCAAATCCAATACACGCTTGACAGAAAGTTCTTCTGTAAGCTGTTGACCAAGATGATTCACACTTTGAAGAAATTTAATTAATTCTTGGCTATTGTTAATGAGACGAACGATGACCGAGAGTGTAACCATAGGAACAGCAATAATCATCATTCCGAGCCAACCTTTGGTTCCATACATGAGATAAAAGGCAATACCAAGAGGCATCATCATTGCCGTCACAACAATTTCCCATACAGCATCCTTATCAAATACTTTTGCTTTCACCGGGAGGCTAAGCAACCATCTCCTGATTAAGTCAAGGCATAGTGTATTCACGAGATATGCTGAAAGATAAAAACCAATAATTGGAATTAAACTAAGATCAAGAACATTACCCGAAACGACACCTATTTCCCCGCCTAGCGCGTAATATGCACTGCCGGCGGAAAGGGAAACTAAGAGAAACATCACAGAGTTTAGCGGTAATCGATAGACATCGTTTTTTCCAATTCTCTGGGATAGTAGATAAACAAGGATGCCGAATTGTGTCAGTAATGTCTCAACAAATAAACCGAAAATAAGGAATCCGGCAAGCCCTATTCCTTGAAGTGCAATAATATCTGTTCCTTTGACTTTAAAACTGAAAAGAGCGGTGAGCACAAATACTAAGCCTACAGTAATCAGAGAAGAAGGTGTTATATTTCGTGGAGGATCGGTTATATATAAAAGAGGCATAGTAACTATGAATGAGAAAAACCAGATTGCACCGACCACTCGCTGCTTCACTTTGCTCAATCGCACTTCCCCCTTTATAATGACTTGTGCGATTTTCTTAGTTGAAACTGTTCTAAGACTATTTTACTAAGTGTATTGTAGCAAAATAAGGACAAGATGAAAAGCTTTTTCAAAACCTTCTCAACTTTTTACAAAATATGCTGATGAACACCGTCTTTTCTTTTTCTGAAAAATACATCTTTTACAAGCTTTGCAGATGTAATAGTTCATGTCGAACAACGGCAATAAAATAGAGTGAACCGCAAACAAGCAGCATCTCATCTTCATTGGTTTGTTGCATCAGCTGATGTAACGCAGATTTCCAGTTGGCCTGATTACTTTTTAATTTGTGCAGCGAAGCAGCATAGAGAAGGTCGCTGCTTGCAGCACGAGGATAATCAAATGTTGTCAGGGTTACGTCATGAACTACTGTCTCAATCAATCGGATCATTTTCACATACTCTTTATCTTGCAAAGCGGCATAGAGCAAATGAATTTTTTTGCCGGAATAGTACCTTTTTACCGTATTCACAAGTGCCTCAGTTCCCTGGACATTATGTGCACCATCAATGATTACAAGTGGTTTTTTTAACATCCGTTCAAATCGTCCCGGCCATGCTGCATGCTCAAGCCCGGTCTGTATTGCTTGATCATCAACCTCAATTCCGCAGTAATTTTTAAGATATCCGACAGCCATTAGTGCTGCAGCCGCATTTTTCAGTTGATGTTCGCCTTTCATATGAATGGTAAGATCAGATCGAGTAAAAATCGTCGATTCAAAATCAAAATGTTCCCCCTGTTCGTCATGACCATGTGCATGTACCTGAAATTCCTGTCCAAGGACAAACAGTTTTGCTTTCTTTTCCTCCGCTTTCCCACGGATCACCTGAAGTGCATCGGGATGTTCTGCAGAAGTGACAATGCCAACACCTTCTTTAATAATCCCTGCCTTCTCGAAGGCAATTTCTGAAATGGTGTTGCCAAGTAATTTCATATGATCCATAGCAACATTTGTAATCACGGAAACAAGCGGATGAATCACATTCGTCGAATCCAATCGCCCACCAAGACCTACTTCATAAATAACAAGATCACACGGATTAAGCTGACCGAAATAGACAAAGCTGATCATGGTCACCACTTCAAATTCCGTTGGAGTACCCAGATCAGTTTCTTGATCAACTGCAAGCGTCAATGGGTAAACACTATTAGCCGCTCTCACAAGATCATCGTTACTGATCGGCGTTCCATTTACCATCATTCGTTCATTAAAGGTTGTAATGTAAGGAGATATATAGGTACCAACCTTGAAACCGGCTGCCTCAAAAATATGCCAAAGATAGCATACCGTCGAACCTTTACCGTTGGTTCCTCCAACATGGATGGTGCGCATCGTTTTTTCCGGATTTCCAAGCTTTGTCAGCATCCATTCCATCCTTTTTGTTCCGGGTTTGATCCCATGGGGAATTAAACCGTGTATCCATTGTAGTGTTTCATCAATTGTTTCAAACATGATTAGCCCTCCAGTTAACTAAATGATTTATCGTGATGTCACTATGCGCAGAGATCGAACTGATCTGAACTTATCAAAAATTACACAATTCTTTCTAATTATTAGGAACAACTGAGCGATGTCCCGCATCTTCACTGCTTTTCTTATCTTTGTAAAAAAACGGTGGCGGGCAGTCAGCTCCCACCACCGTCATCAGTGATTGAATGGTCCATTCTTATTTTACACGATGATCAAGTAGAAATAATACTTAGTGATCATCGTGTCCATAATCTGTTTATATAAAGATCTTTAACGGAAGTCATCCATTTTCTCTAATCACCGTATTCGTTATTTTGTCAAGTGGATGTCTCCGTAAGCATTCATGACTATTCAATTCTCTATCTACAGTTATGCCTTAAGTTCAGCAATTCTTGCCTGAAGTTTATCACGTTTTTGCATATAGTCTGCTTGTTTTTCTCGCTCTTTGTTCACTACTTGTTCTGGTGCTTTATCAACGAACCTTGGATTACTTAACTTCTTTTCCACGCGTTCTACTTCAGCGTTCATTTTCTCCAGTTCTTTCATGAGCCGACTAATTTCATCCTCAATGTTGATCAATCCAGAGAGTGGCAAATAAATATCCGCACCGGAAATGACCGCAGAAACAGCTTTATCAGGTGCTTGAATAGCCGTGCTGATCAGCAAACGCTCAGGATTGCAGAAGCGTTCAATATAGTCTTTGTTTGCTTCGAAAATAGCTGTTTCACGATCGGATACCGTTTTGATCAGCATATCCACTGGTTTCTTTGGTGCAACATTCATTTCTGCACGAATATTACGTACAGAGCGGATCACATTTTGAAGAGCGCGCATGTCATTTTCAGCATCCGCATCGTTCCATTCGGGATGAACCGTCGGCCATTGGCTATGCATGATCGTTGCCCCTTCATGAGGGATATGCTGCCAGATTTCTTCAGTTACAAAAGGCATAATCGGATGAAGCAATTTTAAAATTTTGTCCAGTACATAAGTAAGTACGGATTTGGTTGTCTTTTTTGCAGCATCATTTTCACCATAAAGCGGTAATTTCGCCATTTCAATGTACCAATCACAGAAATCATCCCAGATGAATTGATACAGGTAATGGCCGGCTTCACCGAAATCGTAGCTTTCGTAAAGTGCCGTCACCTTTTCAATCGTTGCATTCAAACGTGTCATGATCCAACGATCTGCAACCGAAAGTTCACCAGAAAGATCCATATCTTCGAGTGTGAATCCTTCAAAATTCATAATGACAAAACGTGAAGCATTCCAGATTTTATTGGCAAAGTTCCAATTGGCTTCCACTTTTGACCATTGGAACGTGAGATCTTGACCTGGGGTTGTCCCTGTTGCCAATGTATAGCGAAGCGCATCTGCGCCGTATTTTGCAATGACATCCATTGGATCAATGCCATTTCCAAGCGACTTACTCATCTTCCGTCCTTGCTCATCACGTACGAGACCGTGAATCAGCACATCTCTAAATGGGCTCTTGCCGGTAAATTCTGTGGACTGGAACATCATACGTGCAACCCAGAAGAAGATAATATCATAACCGGTGACCAGAGCGTTGGTTGGAAAATAATGTTTGAAATCAGCAGCTTCTTCATCCGGCCAGCCCATTGTTGAAAAAGGCCAGAGTGCAGAACTGAACCAAGTATCCAAGACATCTTCATCCTGTTTCCAGTTCTCAATATCGTTTGGCGCTTCCATTCCTACATAAACTTCACCGGTTTGTTTGTTATACCAAGCCGGGATACGGTGACCCCACCATAGCTGCCTTGAGATGCACCAATCACGAATATTTTCCATCCAATGCTTATAAGTCCCTTCAAAACGTTCGGGAACAAAATTTACTTTGTCCTTACTTTTTTGCATGTCGAGTGATGCATCGGCGAGTGGCTGCATTTTTACAAACCATTGCGTCGACAAAATGGGTTCGACAACGACACCGGTTCGTTCTGAGTGACCAACCGTATGCGTATGTTCTTCAACATATGCGAGCGCACCAGCTGTTTCAAGATCTTTCACAATTTGCTTACGGCATTCGTCACGATCCATTCCTTGATATGTACCCGCATTCTCGTTCATTTTACCGGCTTCATCAATGACAAGAATACGCGGTAAATGATGGCGATTGCCTACTTCAAAGTCATTTGGATCATGCGCAGGAGTAATCTTCACAGCGCCGGTTCCAAAAGATTGGTCAACGTAACTGTCGGCAACAATTGGAATCTCCCGTCCCACAATCGGTACTATGGCTGTTTTGCCCACAATATCTTTATAACGTTCATCATCAGGATGAACCGCAATGGCGGTATCTCCAAGCATAGTTTCAGGACGCGTCGTCGCAATCTGAATCGAACCTGTTCCATCGGATAGCGGATAATTCACATGCCAGAGAAAGCCAGGAACCTCTTTATAAATAACTTCAATATCGGACAACGCCGTCCGTGCTGCCGGATCCCAGTTAATGATGTATGCGCCACGGTAGATCAACCCCTTTTCATAGAGCTGAACGAACACTTTGCGAACCGCCTTTGACAAGCCTTCATCCAGTGTGAATCGCTCTCTTGAATAGTCCAAGGATAAGCCAAGCTTTGCCCATTGTTTTCGAATAAAAGTGGAATATTCTTTTTTCCATTCCCAAGCTACTTCAAGGAATTTCTCACGGCCAAGATCATAACGTGACTTTCCCTCTGCACGCAGTTTCGCATCAACCTTTGCTTGTGTCGCAATACCCGCATGATCCATGCCGGGAAGATACAGCGCATCATAGCCTTGCATCCGTTTGAACCGGATGAGCAAATCCTGCATCGTTGTATCCCAGGCATGTCCGAGATGAAGTTTACCTGTTACGTTTGGTGGCGGAATAACGATCGAATACGGTTTCTTCTCCGGATCGCCTTCTGCTTTAAAATAATCGTTTTCCAGCCAAGTCTTATACCATTTTTCTTCAGTCTGGCTGGGATCATATTTGGTTGCTAATTCTTTATCCATCCTGAACCGCTCCTTAATGAAACTTATACTGTATGCTCATCGTGTCAGTGAACGTCAAAAAGAGCTTTCTCCATCGCAAGGACGAAGAAAGCTCCGTGGTACCACCTATAATTTACGTGCATGAAACACGCCTCATTCATTCGATAACGGAAACTCCGGTCATTCCTACTAGACGACAAGTGTTGTTCAGAAAGACTGCTCAAGGGTTACTTCGATATCGTGGGCTAAAGAAGCTTTTCAGCGTATCGGCTTCTCTCTCTGTTAGCTGAAAGATATGTACTACTCCCTGTCTCAGCATGTTCACTTTGGCACATGAGCTCATGTGTTTTGTACTCATTATATAAACTTTCTACTGCTCTCGTCAATGTTGACTCGAATTTTTTTTATAATCGGCTTTGCACAAGCATCATACAGTGTACATAAACTACAAATAGCCAAGTTAAATGCTATCCAGAGAGGTGCTTCCCTATGTTTAAGAACAATCGTTTTCAACCGTTCTTTAAAAAATGTCGTGAAGGTTTGAGTATTATTGTACTTCCACTCGCTATTTTTCAATTACTCCGTACTATTTTTTTGCCAACAACCATGGATGTACTGCTCTGCGCCCTACTCTTCTTTATCTATGTCGGTTTTTTAAAAAAATGGCTCTAGTAGGCGTGCACTACGCGTCTTCATTTTTCATTTTTTTATCTACTTCAGCTTGAATCGTTTCCTTTTTCTTGCGCTCTTCATCTATTTCCAACTTAATTGTTGTAAACATTTCTTGATGGACACGGCACAGCTTCGTCCATCTGCTCACAAACCATTGCTCACTCCTCTGGTCTGTTTGCATGTAGCGTTGAAGCAACTCTGCATGTGCACTCGGAAATAATAGAAAATGAAGTAGAAATTCATGCTCTTCATCTGACATGGGACAAGCAGCCTCATAGGATCGAAAAAAACCTTTCCAGTCCGTTTTCTTCGTTCCAAGTGTTACACTTGATTGTTCAAAAAGAGTGGCGATTTCAACCACAAAAAAGCCGTACTCACTATTCTCAAAATTAGTGAGGGCGCTTCTTTCTTCTTGTATAAGTAAATGCAACGGACTCAGCCTTCCATGACATAGAGCGCGCCGCATAAGCTTGCCTTTTCCTTCGTCGTCGTGATCACGAGAAAAAAAATCTCGAGCACGCTGCATATTGACAAGATAAATCGCAGCAGATTTAAATACCATCTGCTCGAAAGGGGACGGATAGACATGGTGCTCTGCTTGATACAGGAATTGCTCCCAGACCATTTGCCTTTGATTGATCACCCGTACCATGTCCTGATAGAGCGTCATACACTCTGTTTCTTTTTCAAGCGTCTGTCGATGTAATTGACCCGCTTTAATAAAGAGATGACGATAGCGTTCGAGCAAGTCGGATGCATCAACCGTCTCACGAAACCAGGGCATTAAATAATAGCAGAGTTCATCCGTGCGGATAATGAGGTCGCCATATTTTGATGAAAGTGGGCAAACGGCATCAATCGTCATTTGTCGTGCCAGAGAATAGACCGTTTGTAACTTACGGATTTGCTGATCATTCAGCGCTTTCCTCTTAAGTGCAAATGTTCCTGAATACGTTTCAATCTTAATTAGATTTCCTTGATCGTCGAAATGATGGGGGTATAGGTCATATTGATAAAGTATTCGATTGATCTGATTACTCACTGTTGGCCCCAAATCATGTACCTCCAACGGATGCTCCTGTTTGCAGAAAAAGCGTGCTGAATTCATGGATCAGCCGTACTTTTTGATCCCAGACGTGCTTAAACTTTTGCACCGTAATGTCAGTTCGAATACCCTGATCTTTTTGAACAGTACTGTACACGAACTGAACCCACTCAGTAGGTTCAAACCATTGTGCAAGCATAAGATCTGCACTTCTTTGGTCAATGGCGTCGTTTCGACTCAGATGTTGGAGCAAGTGATGCACGGACTGCTCCTCATGTTCTAATGCTTCTCTAAGAAGGAGGTCAGCCAAAAGGCGGTACCCATCCATTGGTTGTGATTGCCCTAATTCACAGAAGAGGGTATCAAAAAGTTGTGTGCATGAATGGCTTGAGAAATCCTCTGGTAGTAAGAATGTCTTCATTTGGTGCTTATTGGATTCCCGCAGATGATCCGCCTTTTCCGCACGCGTGAATACCGAAGAAAAGCATGAATGGATCAGTTTCCATTCTTCATGGTCCATAACCTGGAAAGTCTTTGCTTGTTCAAAAACATTCTGGACATGGCTAGCCATTGAAAAATGCTCTTCAGTTACAGGGGTACTTCTACTTCTCATCATAAGATGCGTGATCAAGTCTGCCCAAAGCCCCTCATGACCCGCAATCGGAGCGACTTCATAGGGAGCATCATGACACGTAACTGCGTAATGTCCCACACGAACAAAGGGGAGACCGGAACGTGTCACATACATGCGGTCTATAAAAAATCGATCAGTAACCAATTGTTCCCGCCATTTCAAATGCAGCTTGAGCATGGCTTCGTTATCCCATATTCTGATTTTTTTCAATCCACGTTCGGTTTCAATGAGGAATGGTTGTTCATTTACCCTATTAATTTGTTTAAACCGGTAATTAGATTGTATGGCAGACATTAATAAAGATTGCTGATTATTCATCCTTCGCTGCCTTCGAACTTTTTGGTATATAAAGCAATTCACCTGCCTGAATTTCTCCAGTGGACAATTCATTCTTTCTCAGAAGCGTCGTGACCGGTACATGGTATCGTTCGGAAATACTCTCCAGCGATTCGCCCGATTGAACAATACAAATCTTGACCCGAGTTTTTTGATCCTTTTCTTCACCAGCAAGTACTTTAGTTAGGTACTGACTGGTCGCTTCAGAAGATTTGCCCTCTTCTTTCTTTTCCTGTTCCTCAGATTGAAGAGCTTCCTTTTGAATGGAAGGCTTTTGCCCAGCTTCAGGAACCGTTTGCGGTGCTGCCTGACCCGCTTGTGGTAATTCTTCAGATCTCTCCGATGTTTCATTAAAAGCAACAAACGGCGACGACGCATCCGCTCCATCCTCAAGTTCTCTCTTGCGGAATGCCTCATAGTGGAAATCAGTATGTTCATCATCACCCAATTGATTTATAGGCATCTCATCAAAATAAGATGAAAAATCAGAGTCGGCAAGTGAACTCTCATCTTTGGAAAATCTTTTTCCTTTTTTGGTTGGTTTCTTTTCTTTAGGTGCTTTTTCAAGAGCTTCTTCATTCTTAGCTGCTATTGTTTTTTCAAGGGGTTTAGCATTTTCTACCGACTTCTTTGGTTTTTCAACGTTTGCTTCTGCTTCCACCGACTTCTTTGGCTTTTCAACCGTTGCTTCTGCTTCCACCGGTTTCTTTGGCTTTTCAACCGTTGCTTGTGCTTCCACCGGTTTCTTTGGCTTTTCAACCGTTGCTTCTGCTTCCACCGGTTTCTTTGGCTTTTCAACGTTCGCTTCTGCTTCCACCGGTTTCTTTGGCTTTTCAACCGTTGCTTCTGCTTCCACCGGTTTCTTTGGTTTTTCAACCGTTGCTTCTGCTTCCACCGGTTTCTTTGGTTTTTCAGTTGGTAGCGGTGCTTCTTGTTTCATTGGCTTCTGTGTTTCTGCTGCCGGTGCCTGAACAGGCGCCTTTGCTTTTTCTTTGCGCTCTTGATATGTCGACTCTGACAAACCTGTGATAGCTATGTCTGCTTGCAGCTGGATATGACGATGCTCGGAAAGCTCATAATCAAACGAGTCAATAATCACAAATAAATTCTCCAGATTTGGCACGCGATCTGCCGGGATCGTAATGTCAATTGGAAAATGATGTTCTAACGTGTCCGTTCCACTGCCTGTTTCCATAATTTCATCAATCGTACGGAAGGGCGCGGTTTGATTTTCAAAATCACTTACCCCGTCTGCCTGTACCTCAGATGGTCGATATTCGCCTGTTAATCGAAGAAAGCCTTTAATGGTGATGTCATTCCAACTTTCTTCGACAGTGATATCGGGTTCTAGCGCCATTGACAATATTTCGTCTGCAGGTGCATCATCTCGAAGCCATACGGATTCATTTATCGAAAACTGCAAGCGATCATTCGAAGATTGAGACATTCCTTCCACCCTCTCATCCATTCTTATTAATGTTCTATGCTTGGAGGATGGAAATATGCCCGATGATTCTTATTTACTAAGTAAACGAACGCGCGGATTAATCCGTTTCTTTGGACTGTTTGCTCCATGACACAACGATCATGAAAAAGAAAGTTATGGATAAGATGGTTGAAACTCACTTTTACATTTTTTCAATAAAAATGCCTTCATCCTTTTTCCATTCACAATAAAATACATCCTTGTAATTATGAATATGGTGTAAGCGAAGATTTTTCAAGAGCCATTCTTCATTCAGACCCGCTTCTTTCACATTTTCCCAGTCAACTTCACCATCGCTAATAATTGTGATCGGCAAGTAGACCGATTTCTTCGGTTGACTTAAGTCTTCCATGGTCGGTGTGTCGTATTGAGACTTTTTAAGTACGCTTACCGTTCCGTCGGTTTCCAAGATCGCATAAGCTACTTCCCGAATCGAGAAAACACTCTTTTGTCTTAATAAATTAAGAAGCATATCAATGTCGAGTTTCTCTTTTTTCATCGCAGTTCGATCCAAGTGCCCATTCCGAATAATAATTGCTGGTTTCCCTTCGAGGAAAGATCGAGATGAACGAAATTTCTGGGTGCACCACTCAACCAAATAAATCAATAAACCCCATAGTGCAATGGCATACAATATGGAACCAATACCCACGTTCTTATCGTATAATGCATTTCCGACAAACTCCCCAAGAACGATAGCAGAAATAAAATCAAATGCCGTGACC
Source organism: Sporolactobacillus kofuensis (assembly GCF_024125425.1). Taxonomy (GTDB): domain Bacteria; phylum Bacillota; class Bacilli; order Bacillales; family Sporolactobacillaceae; genus Sporolactobacillus; species Sporolactobacillus kofuensis. The sequence goes on along the minus strand of NZ_JAMXWN010000005.1, from coordinate 18,128 downwards.
TGTGCGAGTGTCGCCTTTCCGAGAATTTTTGTCATAATGAAAAGCCCAGAAAAACCAATGATTAACTCAATCGCTATTTTGACAAAGTGCATGTTCGGTTCACCTTCAGACGATTATTGACTTGAAAACATAGTTAGTGTGAGCAGAAATAGAATAAATATTTCATGCGATGCATCAAATGCTCCATCTAATTTATTTTTTCATAGCTGAAGGAGGTACGTGGTTTTCACTATAAAAAAATCAGGACGACAACAAAGGTTCTCATCCTGATTTGTATAGATTCTCAATCATGTACTTGATTGATCAAAAAATTGTTAAGTTGTTCATTTTGGATCGTCGTTATTAGTGCAAATAGGGTTCTAATGCTTGCCAAGCTTCATCTTTTCCCGTACCATTCAGCGAGGAAAAAATCAAGAACGGATCATCTGCCTGCAAACCGAGTGCCTTCTTTATGATTTGCTTATGCTTTTGATGCTTACTTCTCGGTACTTTGTCTGATTTCGTCGCCACAGTGATCACAGGATGTCCAAAATAGGCCAAATAATCATGCATTTGAATGTCTTCTTTGGACGGTGGATGGCGTAAATCAACCAATTGAACGACCGCCTTCAGCGGCTCCCTTTCCGAAAAATAAGTTTCCAGCATTCGCCCCCAAGCCTCTTTATCTTTTTTTGAAACTTTTGCGTAGCCATAACCGGGCACATCAACAAAGTAGAAGGCATGATTCACAATAAAATAGTTCAATTTTTGCGTTTTCCCAGGTTTTTCAGAGGTACGGACCAAATTTCTTCGGTTTAAAATTTTATTAATAAATGAAGACTTTCCAACATTGGATCGTCCTGCTAATGCTATTTCCGGCAGCCCATCTACTGGGTATTGTGCCGGTCCGACAGCACTTATCACGTATTCCGCCTGTGTTATTTTCATCGTCATCTCTCCTCAGATTGCGCCAACATCGTGCATGACGTGAACCTGTTGTGTCTCCATCATTCTATCTTATGTTCATTACTGCTGTCCAATAGAGTTGCTGATGTACGCTCGGTGCCCGCTTGCCGAAGACGATCCACGTTCCCCCTATACATGCGCCTTATCTCTAGGGCCGACTTGGTGCGCGATGACCACAAGCATCTTGCACCAAATCCACCATAGACACCATTCGTGTTAAACATGGCCATCCGTTTGTATAAAAAAAGCCGGATCAAATTGACCCAGCTGCTCAAGTAATCGATTAACCTTGCTTTTCAACACCTGATTCTGCTGAGTGTGCAGAGAGTGTCCGATTCAGAATCTGGTCCGAAAATGATGACTGTTCTTCTTTTTGCGGTTGTTCCATTTCGGGGTACAGGGACAATTCAAAAACTTGATGTAACGCGTCTACCGGAATAATCGTCGCCCGATCATAATTTTTCAAAGTCTCTTGCATATTTTCACTCGGAATAATGACACGTTTTGCCCCAGCTTCAACGGCAGCTTCGATCTTCGCCATGACTCCACCAATTGGCTTGACCTGTCCATGAAGCCCTAGCTCTCCAGTCATTGCAATATCTGAGTACACTTTCCGTCGGGAAATCGCCGAACTGATCGCCACAGCCATAGCGATACCGGCAGATGGTCCGTCGACTAATGCGCCCCCAGGAAAATTGACGTGAATGTGATAGCGATAGGCAGCAAAGCCCATCCGATTGAGTACAGTCAGGACATTTTCCACTGATGCACGCGCCATACTTTTTCTGGTAATTGAACGTCCGGAAGTCCCCATGGATTCCTCTTCAGCGATGCCTGTGATGGTTATACTGCCTTCATGTCTGCTCTTCACTGCAGTAGCTTCGACTTCTAAAAGCGTGCCTAGCCCTGGTCCATATACTGCAAGCCCATTCACTAGCCCCACTTCAGGATTGGCTTGAACCTTGCGACTCGGTTTCGGAGTAAGCCTGCTCGAACGAATCACCCATTCAATTTCATCGATACCAATGATGCTTGCTTCTTTATGTTTGGCTAAGGCAACGCCGGCTGCAATTTGCATGATGTTCACAGCCTCACGCCCATTTTTTGCATAATCTGCAATTTTTTCAACACAAGCACTTGATACATCAATGCCTAATTTAGCCGCAGAACGTTTCACAATCTTTCGAATATCAGTGCGGGTCAGCTCCGAAAAAAATACTTCGAGGCATCTTGAACGAATCGCAGGCGGAATTTCTTCAGGGCGGCGTGTTGTTGCGCCAATTAGTCTAAAATCTGCAGGTAAGCCTCTCTGAAAAATATCATGAATATACGCAGGGATTTGCTGATTTTCTGAATTATAATACGCACTTTCCAGAAATACCTTGCGATCTTCCAACACTTTCAGCAATTTATTTAATTGAATCGGGTGCAATTCACCGATTTCATCAATAAACAGAACGCCTCCATGCGCATGTGTCACCGCACCTTCCTTCGGCTGTGGAATACCCGCCTGTCCCATGGCTCCTGCCCCTTGATAAATGGGGTCATGCACCGAACCGATCAGTGGATCAGCAATCCCGCGTTCATCAAATCGTGCCGTCGCACCATCAAGCTCGACAAATGGGGCAGTGGGTTTGAATGGTGAATCTGGATTCTTTCTTGCTTCCTCGAGTACAAGACGTGCCGCTGCCGTCTTACCAATTCCAGGTGGTCCATAAATTATGACGTGTTGCGGATTCGCACCACAAAGTGCAGCGCGAAGTGCCACAATGCCATCCTCTTGGCCAATCACATCATCTAAAGTTCTAGGACGAATCCGTTCAGAGAGAGGTTCAGCCAGGGAATTTTGGCGCATTCGATTCAATGTGTCCATTTCTTTTTTTGATTCTCTATCTATTGAAATCTTCTGCACGTGCTGATTACGCAGTAGGCTCCAGAAATAAAGTCCAATGATCGCTCCGAAGAAAATTTGTGTAACAATTAATAGTACCATCCAGCTCATCTGTTGTTTTGCCTCCCGGAGAAACAGCCGCATCCTGCGACTTGCCCCATAGAAATTTCGTATAAAGGCATTATCTCCATTCGCAAAAGCAACTAAACAGTGACCATGAAGAAAACTTGGTAAAGCTAAGCGTCGGCGATGGCTGAGCCTTAGTTGAACTTATACTTTTTTCCTCTACGCTTTTTATCTTTTATTTATTGTTCACGATTATGAGAAAAATGCTCGGCAAATGCCGCACTGTCTTTATTTTGCATCGGTTTTGCTTCGATTGCTCGCTTGCCGCGGGCGCACTGTGAGCCTCCTCATACAACCAAAAATCTACGGGGTTTCTCTGGAACGCTGATCCTGCTGGCGTCTCGCTTCTTCGCTCCATTTTTAATCAAAAAGCCTTAGACTTTCATTTTCAGAATAACACCTGGGCAAATGCCGCACTATTCTTATTTTGCATCGGTTTTGCTTCGATTGCTCACTTGCCGCAGGCGCACCGCGAGCCTCCTCATACAACCAAAAATCTACGTGGTTTGGAACGCCGATCCCGCTGGAATTCCGCATATTTGCTCGGTTTACGCAAAAAGCCTCATTCTTGCTCATAAAAAAACGTTCGCTCCGAATTAAGAGCGAACGTCGTATCATTAAATTAGTTTATGCACTTTCTTTAGGTGTTTCAACGCTGACTTCCGTGCCATCACTCAGAATCAAAGTGGGACGTGATTTTCCATCAACTGTTTCTTTAGTGATTACGCATTTTTCAATGTCCTCGCGCGATGGTAATTCATACATCACATCAAGCATCATGCCTTCAATGATCGACCGTAAGCCACGCGCACCTGTTTTACGTTCAATGGCAAGTTTAGCAATGGACTCAAGTGCGTCATCTGTAAATTCCAGATCAACATCATCAAGTTCAAGCAACTTCTTATATTGCTTTACAAGTGCATTTTTTGGTTTGGTCAAGATGTCAACCAGTGCTTTCTCATCCAGTTGTTTCAATGTACTAATAACTGGGAGACGTCCGATAAATTCAGGAATCAGTCCGAATTTAAGTAAATCTTCAGGAAGAACATTCTTCAACGCATCATCCCGATGCATGTCCTGTGCCTTATTACCGGCACCAAATCCGATAACCTTCTTACCGAGACGACGTTTAATAATCTGTTCAATGCCATCAAAAGCACCGCCGCAGATAAACAAAATGTTTGTTGTATCGATTTGAATAAATTCCTGATGCGGGTGTTTTCTTCCACCTTGAGGCGGAACACTGGCAACTGTTCCTTCAAGAATCTTCAACAATGCCTGTTGAACGCCTTCACCGGATACATCACGTGTAATCGATGGATTTTCTGATTTTCGTGCGATTTTATCAATTTCATCGATGTAGATAATGCCCTTTTCAGCTTTTTCAACATCATAATCAGCAGCCTGAATCAATTTCAAAAGAATATTCTCGACATCTTCACCGACATAGCCCGCTTCAGTCAGCGATGTTGCATCGGCAATGGCAAAAGGTACATTTAAAATTCTTGCCAACGTTTGCGCGAGCAATGTTTTTCCGCTACCCGTCGGTCCGATCATCATGATATTACTTTTTGAAAGTTCAACATCATCGGGCTTTTGCTTACTGTTGATACGTTTATAGTGGTTATATACCGCTACCGACAAACTTTTCTTCGCATCATTCTGACCAATAACGTAATCTTCCAAGATTGAGCAGATTTCTTGCGGTTTCGGAATATCTTTGAATTCTACTTCTTCATCCGTACCTAATTCCTCTTCAACGATTTCCGTACACAATTCAATACATTCATCACAAATATAAACACCTGGTCCGGCTACAAGTTTGCGTACCTGGTCTTGAGTCTTTCCACAGAAAGAGCATTTCAGCTGCCCTTTTTCTTCGTTGAATTTAAACATTCTTTCACCCCTATTCATACATTCCTTTATTCGCGTTTCTTACAAAAAGCGAAACCTGGGCTTCTCGGCTGTTTTACCGACCATTCATTGATGAACGCCGCTTTTTAGTATCTTTCCCTTTTTCCCACAAATCGCGTAGTCTTTTGGAAAAGTACACGAGATGAATGATACCCATTACAGCCGCACCGCCCTGTAAAATGAACAGGAAATCGTTGCAGCAAAGAACCATTTCATTTACTAGTAAATTTTGTCACCTAACTGTGTGCCTCACACGATTGGGTGTTACAGCTTGCCCTATAGCAAGTTCTATGTAGGCATTGTAACATAAAATAACTCTTCCGATAAGCCATATGCTTTCTGTAAGAAAATATGTATGGCAAAGGAAAAATCATTCATTTTCCTTTGCGAATAAAAATAATAGTTGGTGGACGAACCCGTAGATTCGTCCACCAACATTCATTCAATTATGTTCTTGCTTGCTTATTTTTCTTCGGCAGCTTTTGGTTTGCTGTTTTCAACAAGAAAATCTACCGCTTTACGCAATTGGATATCACCCTTGATCAGATCCGTACCGCCCATTGCAGCTTTGATTTGATCAACGCTAATCTTATATTGGTCAGCCATTTTTTTCAGTTCTTCTTCAACATCTTCATCCGATGCTTCGATTGATTCTGCTTTGGCAATGGCTTCAAGTGTCAAGTTAGCACGAACGCGTTTCTCAGCATCGTCTTTCATCTGATCACGCAGAGCGTCCTTGTCTTGACCTGAAAGGGAAGTATACATTTCTAACGTCATTCCTTGAGCCTTCAAACGTTGTTCGAATTCCTTTAGAATGTTATCCTGTTCGTTTGAAATCATTACTTCAGGAACATCGATTTCAGCATTTGCTGCAGCTTGCTGCACAACACTGTCGCGTTTGCTGTTCTCAGCATCTGCTGCTTTGTGTTCCTTTTGATGATTCTTGATTTTTTCTTTCAGGGCATCAAGTGTTTCAACTTCTTCATCGACATCTTTAGCAAATTCGTCATCCAGTTCAGGAAGTTGTTTCTGCTTGATTTCATTAACCTTTACTTTAAATGTTGCTTCTTTTCCTTTCAATTCTTCAGCATGATAATCTTCAGGGAAAGTGACAACAACATCTTTTTCTGCACCGACTTTAACACCAACGAGCTGGTCTTCAAAACCTGGGATAAAGGAACCAGAACCAATTTCGAGTGAGTAGTTTTCAGCTTTGCCGCCTTCGAATTGTTTGCCGTCAACATAACCGTCAAAATCGATAAGAGCAGTATCGCCTTGTTCCACTTCACCGTCTTCTTTAACAACTAATTCTGCATAGCGTTCTTGAAGATGTTTAATTTCATGATCGACATCTTCATCAGTGACTTCCGTACTCTTTTCTTCAACTTCGAGGCCTTTGTAGTCGCCGAGTTTAACTTCCGGCTTTACAGTGACATCTGCTTTGAGTACCAACTTTTTGCCTTTACCGATTTCTTCAACATCAACTTGCGGCTTGTCCACCGGTTCGATACCCGTCTGATCAATTGCTTCAGAGTAAGCATCTGGAAGGACAAAATCAATTGCATCTTCATAAAGTGCTTCTACACCGAAGCGTTGTTCAAATAACACGCGCGGTACTCTACCTTTACGAAAACCAGGAACGTTGACTTTCTTAACGACTTTTTTGAAGGCTTTGTCCAGAGCTTCGTTAAAGCTATCCGCATCAACTTCAAAAGTTAATGTGCCAACATTACCTTCTTTTTTTTCCCATTTTGCTTCTACAGTCATTTATTCTTACCTCCACCATCTATCTTCATGCTTTTTCAGCATATTGGCTTTTTGCCTGAATCACGCGCAAACATCCGCCATTTGTTATGCCGACGTGAGTGCATCTCTGGGGATGCCCTGCAGCAAAGCAATGACAACCCTGTTATTATAACATAAGAGTTTCTTGTGAAAAACTTATTTGTACGAAATTGTCGCTGATATGCTTCAAAGGATCATTAAGAGGACCAAATTCCGTAACTTTCAACATCTTGCACCATGCTTACCGCTGAATGATACTCTTCTTCCTCCACACCAAATCGACTCAATAATTTTATCTCATCCGCAGAAGAGCCCCCCATTGCTCGAATAGAAAAAACGGCAGCCCATAATGGGACGGAGGCCGGTACAAACGGTTTTGGATAGACATTCATTGTAAAGAACCGTTCCATGTCAACCGCTAAATCCGCTAACGTTGGATTGTCTGAATCCAATTTCCGCCTGATTTCCTCTTCAATCTGATCGGCAAAGCGCTTATTGAGAAAATCCTCGCTGTCCAATTGGACGTGATAGACCGCCCCAAATTTCTTCATGGAGATCTCACTAGCCAGTTTGCCTTCCTTGACGGCACAGAGCAACATGGTTTTGATTTCAGGTTGCTGATGCTCATCCATCAAGAAACGCTCGATTTCCGGAAGATGCTTTGTTTTTAACTGGCCTGTTAAATTATGGAGAAGGAGCATTTGAGTGTTCGAATCAGCTTTTTCTAAAGCCGGCCAATCAAGACTCTGTTCTGCTCCCTGTTCGCGTTGCTGCTTATTTGGGAGAGCACCGACGTCCTCACCTATTGATTGGTTCCATTCTGGTTCATGAAGCCGAATTCGGCAGAACTTCTGCATCTGAAGAAAGAAATCCTTTAATTCAAGCGGTACATTATGTTTCTTATTGGCTTTCATTATCTCTTGCAATGCGCTTTTATAATCTTTCCGCTCAATGAGAATGGTTAAATAGAGACGGAACACGTCATAGTAATAGGGCGTATCTTCCTCCAGCAGTAAAACAACCGATTCTTCGGCAGCACGATAATCACCTAGTTCTACGGAACAAACCGACCAGCCATACAGGCCACGGATGTCATGTTCATCGATTTCAAGCATTTCTCCAAACAAATCGCGGGCTTGATTATAATTTTTCTCTTCCACCAGCTCCATTGCCTTTGCCAGCAGCCGTTCATCCAAATGAGGGAACATGACCAGCTTGCTGTTATCACGATTTGTCTTTCCATTGTTCTTCATCTTGCATGTCCCGCTTCCGTCGTCTTTGTGTTTAGAATATCAGTTTCGTTCTTCCATAGCAATGAACAGACCGTTCTTATTCAAATGAGAACGCCCATGCACCCTTTCGGAAAACCGGTACCCGCACTCCATCACTTGTCACACCGTCAATATCAAGCTCTGCGGATCCGACCATAAAATCTTCATGGATTAAGCTGTCATTCACACCTGCTTGATCAAGACCGGATTCATCCAGCTCATTACCGCCTTCAATGCAGGTCGGATAGGCTTTACCGAGTGCCAGATGGCATGATGCATTCTCATCAAATAGAGTATTGAAAAAAACTAGCCCGGATTCAGAAACCGGTGAATGATGCGGTACAAGAGCAACCTCGCCTAGCCGTCGTGCACCAGGATCTGATTCAAGGAGATGTTTCAGTGTTTCTTCACCTTTTTCCGCTTTAAAATCAACCACTTCTCCATCTTTGAATGTTAATGAAAAGTGATCAATGATTCCTCCATCAGAATTCAAAGGCATTGTACTCATCACCGTTCCATTCACACCACGTTTATCCGGGAGTGTAAACACTTCTTCGGTCGGTATATTAGCATTAAAGACAATGCCTGCTGTTGATGGTCCTGAACCGCCACTCCAGATATGTCCGACTGGCAAATCAATAGTTAAATTCGTTCCTGGGGCGCGATAAATCAACTGTTTGAATTTTTTACGATTCATAAATGTGCTTGCTTTATGCATCGTTTCGTTATGTACGTCCCAAGCAGCAATCGGATCCTCGTGACCACTTACTCTGCTAATTCGTAAAATTTCTTCTAGTAATGCATGCTTCGCTTCTTCAATCGGCTTATCCGGAAATACTTTCTTCGCCCACGCAATTGTTGGATAGGCAACAATGGACCATTGCGTTTCATCCTTCATAATGCACTGCATATAATCCTTCAATCCTTGACTTGATGCTTTCATAAATGCACCGACACGTCCACTATCAATTCCGTCATATAAATCAGGATTAGGTCCATAGATATGGAGTACTGCATAGTTGTCTCGAACTGCTGCATTCTGAGCGGCAAATTTCCAATCGGGAATAGTTTCAAGAGCATCCAATGGTGCATAATTTAACCGCAACCGATCGACAGTATCATCCCCCCATCGTATGGTCACATCCTTTGCTCCTGCTTTATAAGCTTCCTCGGTCACAAGGTGCGCAAAATCAGCTGCCTCAATTGGTGACGTAAGAAAAACACCTTGCCCAGGTTGTAGATTAATCCCTGTCTTAATCGCCAGCTTTGCAAATTTTTGCAATGATTCCTTAAATGTATCCATAGTAACAAACCTCCATCATTTATTGTTTCATTATAGACGACTTGGTGCGGATGGGAAACATTGGGAATCACACATTATCTTTTTAGATGTTTACAAGAACATACATTCGTATATAATGAAATTAATCATGATTTAGTGAGTAGATTCAGCATGAAATGAGAAAGAAGGTTTGAATTGAAAACGAACAAATTAACCAATGGATCAAATATGCGTTGGGAATCAAGCAGAATGATGCTTCCCGAACATGTTCAGGCACTACGAGCACTCGCAAATGAAGAGACAAAAATCAGCAAACCTCAACTAGATGAACAGAAGTGGGAGGAAATCGAAAGAATTGTGCATGACGCCATATACCATAGAAAAAGATTAAATGTCTCGTATTATAAAGACGGAGCGATCAAAGACTTATCAAACAGTGAAGTGAATTTGAATCAAAACGGTCAAAGCCTACAAATCACTGATTCATTTGGTATCCGCTGGACAATCGCTGCACATGATCTCATCGATGTTGCATACAGCGCGCCAATCAACGGAGATTCGCAACATCAAACTTTGTGATCTACTGCCGCATTTTTAGTCCTTATTTGCTCAAATCTGAACAGTCGACAAAAAGGAAAACCTATCTTGATCTCGAATAATTTTATTCGTTGAGCATTCCCATTCATCAATACTTGCTTTTATACTTAAATGGAGAATGAGGTGATTCTATGTGCGGACGTTTCACAATCATCGCACCTTATGAATATATCATTGATCGCTTCCACGTGAAGCATGCCACTGGGAAAGAACTTTATCGTGCAAATTATAATGTCGCTCCAGGGCAAAACATCCTTACAGTGATTAGAGGGAATAACGGAAACCGGATGGGGTATCTGCGATGGGGCCTCATCCCTTCTTGGGCCAAGGATGAAAAAATCGGCTATAAACTAATCAACGCTCGAGTGGAGAGTATCCGAGAAAAACCGAGCTTTCGGGATGCATTTCACAAAAGGCGCTGTTTAATTGTTGCTGATTCATTCTATGAATGGACGCATCGACAGCCAAAAGAAAAAAAGCCCTATCGTTTCATGATGAAAACAGGTGAGCTCTTCGCGATGGCCGGATTATGGGAATCATGGCGAACATCAAATCAACGCGTCATTCACAGTTGTACAATCATCACAACAGAAGCCAATACAATCATGCAACCGATTCATGATCGTATGCCGATCATACTGAGAAAAGAAAATGAAGCACAGTGGCTTGATCCCACAACAGACAGTCAAACCTTAATGAACATAATGCAGCCATATAATTCCAATCAAATGCAGGCATACGAAGTATCACAAGATGTAAATTCTCCACGTCACAATGCCCCATATTTGATTGAAAAGCTATGATGCACTTTTCACCCTCATTTTGGGACACAAAACTTGTCTACTCTTCATGTCACTACACGAAACGTATAAGAAAAAAGTCCGTTTGCTCCCAATATATTGAGCAAGCGGACTTTTTCTATATGACTCACAGTGAAGCGCGGTATATTGCTAAAACATCATCACGATCCAATCGCTTAAATTGTCCAAATACACCTCGCGCCATCGCACGATCAACGAGCAAATCAAGCTTACTGTCGTCGATGTCATAGTCGGCAAGCCGGCTTGGCGCACCAATGCTCGTCCAGAAGTCACGCAACGCCTGAATGCCTTCCAACGCAACATCTCGATCGCTCTTCCCCTTTGGATCGATATGGAAAACACGTTCAGCCATCTGTTTAAATCGACCGACATTTACATCAAGGTTATGCCTCATCCAGTTCGGGAAAATAATCGCAAGGCCACCTCCATGCGGAATGTCATAGACAGCTGAAACCGCATGTTCCAAATTATGCGATGCCCAATCCCCATTGAAGCCCATAGAAACCATGCCATTCAATGCCATCGTCCCACAATAAAGAATCGTCTCACGCAAATCATAATTTTCAAGATCATTAACCAGTTTCGGTGCTGTCTCAATAACTGTCTGCAAAATAGATTCACAGAGTCTGTCTTGCAACGGCGTATGTTCAGTTGGATGAAAATAATGTTCAAATACATGGGCCATCATGTCAACCATTCCATAGATCGTTTGATTTTTCGGGACTGAAAAAGTAACCGTTGGATCAAGGATCGAGAATGCCGGATAGGAATACGCACTCCCCCACCCATATTTTTCATGTGTATCCCAGTTGGTAATTACGGAAGCAGGATTCATTTCAGAACCAGTCGCTGCAATCGTTAATACTGTGCCGAAAGGAAGCGCGTCATGGACAGCTTTCTTTCTCGTAATGAATGTCCAAGGGTCGCCATCGAATTTTGCACCAACAGCAATTGCTTTCGTACAATCAATGACACTTCCACCGCCAACCGCAAGCAGAAATTGAATATCCTGTTCGGCACAGATAGAAATACCCTTCTTAACCGTTGAAAGGCGTGGATTCGGTTCAACTCCAGACAGTTCATGCACCTCTGCATTGACTTCTTTTAACAATTTCATCACTTGATCATATAAGCCGGTACGTTTGATGCTTCCACCGCCGTAGACAAGCAAAACACGTTTTCCATAGTTTGGAACTTGAGTTTTCAATGCTTCCAATTGGCCCTTACCAAAGATCAATGTTGTCGGGTTGTGAAATACGAAATTATCCAAAAATAATCGCCTCTCTTAAAAAAAATAAACAGAACACTTGACGCTACACTTCTATTATAAACTGATTATGATCAATGACGCTTGATTCCTGATTTCAAACAAACCTTTTTCCGAATTTAAGAATTGATCATCGTGTGCGTTGTCAAAAAAAATGACTGATAATCAATTTTTTGTATTTCTTCATCAAATCATAGATAATAGATCTATTCAATACGGATCGTTGACTATACCTTGATGCTGGGATGTGTATGGTTTTGTCTTTTTCCGCGTACCGTTTCTTACAGTTTCTTTTGTCACTCTGTATGGCACTATTTATCATTTGTTCCGCCATTCAGCTTACACTGCTGTTCACACCACTTTATTATCTTGATGTTTGGTTCCTAGATATCGCAAAACAATCTGGGATGGATAGAACACAAATTATCGAAAATTATCGCTACATGATTCATTATTTGCTGAATCCACTTCCGCAAACTTTTGATCTGCCCTCTATTCCCTATTCAAATCCAGGCAGAATTCACTTTCAAGACGTTAAGCACCTTTTCTTCCTCATTGATCTAATTCTCGTAGTGACCGGGGTCTTCAGTGCAATTGGCATTTGGATTAAAAGAAAATATCATGATTATTACTATTTGCGAACTGCGGCTCTTTTGCTTACAGTGTTCACAATTCTTCCGCTTGTTGCCTTTGCTATTGATTTCAACGGCACATTCATACTCTTTCATAAACTCTTTTTTCGTAATAATTACTGGATTTTCGACGCACAAACAGATCCGGTGATTAACATTTTGCCAGAGACGTTCTTTCTCCATGCTGCATTGCTTATTCTCGGCCTAATTGCAGTTGGGATCATCACTTTGCTCCTTATTTATAGAAAGAAGACGCGGTGAATAGAATAACCTTATGACAAGATGACTTGATTAAAACAGGGCACAAATCCTCAAAGGAACTGTGCCCTGCCTATTTTTTTCAACGATCAACGGTTCGCATAGCGATACATCAATAGTTGGTTCAGAACAGCGATTTGATCTTTTAATGATTGACCAATATTTGTTTCCATAACTTTTTTGCGTCTGAGTTCACGATCGACAAGTCTACGCACCGAAAGCACATCCGTCCCCTTCAACACAACATCTTCTTTTGATGTAAAGCGTTGATGGGCAACTAATTGCATACCATAAGAATTGTATAGAAGCGTATAACCAGCAATGCCCGTCTCCGATTGATAGGCTTTGGAGAAACCACCGTCAATCACGATCATCTTGCCATTTGCCTTGATTGGATTTTCTCCATTAATTTCTTGGACCGGTGTATGTCCGTTGATAATGTGCCCTTCTTCGGGATCGAGATCAAATTCTCCTAGGATCCGACGACAAGTGGTTTCTAGTTCACGCAGTTTGTAGTAGGGATTCTTCTGTTCTCGATGTGTCTCCTTATCGGCAATAAAATACCGCTCAAAAGTGGTCATCTCTTTCTTCCCAAAAAGTGATGAATTTTCGCCTGTCCATAAATACCATACCATGTCGGTGGCAAAGTCATCGTGAAGTGATGGATGCGCGCAACTCTCACGTAAATAGTGCTCAAAAACATCAAGAAGTGCCTTTCCAGAATAATTTATTCCTTGAATCCTCATTTTCTTTAAGCTTCCGTCTTCATTTAACGGAATACAGCCATGAATAAGCAAATTTCCATTGTATTTCAGATAGAGGCTTCCCTTATCTAGCAGGAAATTCATTTGTCTACCGAGCTTTTCAGAATGCTGGATTGAATGCAATAAACGCTCGAGCACTTGCTCTTCTTCTGTTGTAAGGTCCTCGGGATGTTCCGGATTAATCGTCGCAAAGCAGGTGTTTGTAAGTGGATAGGTCTTGCCATTCAAACAAATGGTCTGACGCGCATAATCTATTTTTTCTAACAAGAGCCGTTGCTTCATTTGGAAATCAGGACATCTCTTGATTATGGGCATTTCCAATTTGAATTGAATCATTGCGATTGCTTGATGAATTTTCGTAATTTGTAGTTTCTCATTTTCTGAAACACGATCTTCTGCTGAGATCTTTGGACGGAAGGCGGGGTTATCTTGATAGTATTTTTCAGCAAGGTTGAGTAGCGGAATAAGATTAATACCGTAGAAATCTTCAATGATGTCCAGATTGTTGTATCTTGCACAAATACGGATGATATTTGCCAGACATACCTTAGAGCCTGCATAGGCACCCATCCAAAGGACATCATGATTTCCCCATTGAATATCAACAGAATGATAGTTCATTAACGTGTCCATGATTCTATCCGGATTTGCGCCACGATCATAGATATCTCCGACAACATGGAGATGATCGACAACCAGTCGCTGAATGGTGTAGGCAAGACCAGTAATCAGTTTGCTTGCCATTCCAAGTGAGATGATTCGGTTAATAATTTTCGTATAGTATTCCTTTTTATTCGTGAATTCATCGGTTTTATATAACAGTTCTTCGATGATATAGACAAATTGTACCGGCAACGCTTTACGTACCTTGGAACGTGTGTATTTCGTTGATGCAAATGCTGTCAGCTTAATCATATGTCCGATCGTTTCTGCATACCACTGATTTAAGCGTTGGGGTGATTCAATATTTTTTTTTACGAGCTCGAGCTTCTCTTCAGGGTAATAGACCAGCGTTGCGAACGAATTGATCTGTTTCTGGGTCCATTTCTCCTTGTACAGATCCTTAATTTTTTCTTTCACATTCCCGGAACCATTGCGGAGTACGTGTTGAAAAGCATAATATTCCCCATGTAAGTCGCTCACAAAGTGTTCCGTTCCCTTTGGCAAGTTCAAGATCGCCTCTAGATTAATAATTTCCGTCGCAACTTTTTCCTCACAATCATATTTCTCAGCGAGTAAATCCAGATACTTTGTATCCATCTGCATCCCCTTACCCCAAAAATTATCATTTTTTATCTGCATACATGGAAACGATCACAAATAATCGTAGTACTTAGAAGAACAGAGCTACCGAAAGAGATGCTCATAAAGTAGATCAACAATAAGTATATCACATAAATAGTTATATCGATCTATTATGATGCTTTATTAGTTTATTGTTCTACATTAAAATGATTAAATCCTGCAAAAATTATTTTGAGAAACAATTCACATTTATGTAACAAAAATTGTAATCATTAACGACACTCAAGAATTATACTGTAATCAGGGTATCACTTGTAATCAATGTAAGCGGTACCATGAAAAGGAGGATGGATAAACATGGTTCAATGGTTAAGAACAAGTAAACCGGCATCATTTATATTATTAGTCTTGCGTGTTTGGTTAGGCTGGCAGTGGTTGGTGGACGGCATTCATAAAGTGTTTGGTGCTCAACCTTTTGATGCTTCTGGTTTTATGAAAGGTGTAATTGCTAATCCAGTTAAAGGTCCCACAGGAAACGTGCTCTATGGACCGTTCAATGCCTTTATTCAGCACATCGCCTTGCCAGGATCAGGATTTTTCAGTTTCTTGGTTAAATGGGGGGAACTGCTCTGCGGTTTAGGCCTACTTCTTGGCACACTGACCACCGCCGCTGTATTCTTCGCCTTATTAATGAACTTTATGTATTTATTCGCTGGCACGGTATCAAGTAATCCGCTCTATATTCTTATTGGTGGAATCATTCTTTTTGCTGGGTTTAATGCAGGTAAATGGGGCGGGGACTATTGGGTTATTCCTTGGATTCGTCAAACATTTAGCAGCAAGTTCGGGAAAAAAAGTAATCAATTAAATGCCTAAGAAACAAATGATTTTCAGAATTTTATAGATAAATAAAAGCCGCACATCAGTCATAAATGATTGATGTGCGGCTTTATTTCCGACCTTAATTGTTGACCGCTTGCTGTTCTTCGTTCATCGTTCTCATCGATTGTGCCACTTTAACCATCATCGCACACTCAATGCGCTTACGAAAAATATCACAACCGAATTCAAAATTCCCGTTAAGAGAACCCGTCGCATGCAACGAATTAGCCGGGCAGCCACCACTGCAATACAGTTTTGCCCAGCAATCTTGACATTCGGGTTTGGAATAACAGTTCGTTTCTTTAAATTGTTCCTGTATTTCGCTATTTTTAATCCCATCCCAAATATTGCCCATGCTGTAGTCGCCATCGCCTACAAATTGATGACAAGGGTAAAGCTCTCCCCACGGTGTCACCGCTAGATATTCGGTGCCTGATCCGCAACCCGAAATTCTTTTAAAGATACATGGCCCTTCAGAGAGATCGAGCATGTAATGATAGAAGACAAAACCCCGACCTTCTTCCTCACGTTTCAACATCTCTTTCGCCAGAATTTCATATTGGTTGTAGATTTCAGGAAGGTCCTCTTCCTTCAGTGCATAAGGTTCTTTTGGATCACAAATCACCGGTTCCATTGAAAGACGATCAAAACCAAGATCTGCCATATGGAAAATATCGTTTGTGAAGTCGATGTTATTATGTGTAAATGTACCGCGTACATAGTATTCTTTATCTCCCCGTTTCTTCACGAAATTCTGGAATTTAGGGACGATGTACTCATAACTGCCTTTTCCATTAATCGTTTTACGCAGTCGATCATGCACTTCTTTTCGACCATCAAGACTCAGAACGACATTGTGCATTTCTTTATTCAGAAAATCAATAACCTCATCGTTAAGTAATAGCCCATTCGTGGTCAATGTGAAACGAAAATGTTTGTTACATTCTTCTTCCTTGCTCCGGGCATAGGCAACGAGTTGCTTTACGACTTTCCAATCCATCAGTGGCTCACCGCCAAAGAAGTCGACATCAAGATTACGATGAAAGCCGCAATTTTCGAGTAAGAAGTCAATGGCACGTTTGCCAACTTCATAGCTCATGATGGCTCGCTCACCATGGTACTTTCCTTGACTGGCGAAACAGTATTCACACGAGAGGTTGCAGGTATGTGCAACGTTGAGACAAAGCGCTTTTGTATAGGTTTTACGCTTTTTCAAGTTAAAGGAAAGATCCTTAAATTCATCCTCAGAGAAGAGCTGTCCGTTTTCTTTTAACTGGGCAATATCGTCTAAGGTCTCACGTATGCTTTCTTCTGTTACATCCTCTTGTTTCGAATAGTGATCAAGCAATTGAGCAACAATTTCATCAGTGCTGTTCTGTTCATAAAGTGCAATCGCGTCATATGCCAAATCGTCGACAGCATGGACTGAACCACTAAATGTATCCAGGACAATATTGTATCCGTTTAATTTGTATTGATGAATCATACCTCTACTCCCTCTTTCCAAAAAATAGCCGCCCAGCTGCGAAAGACAGTTGGGCGGTAGAGTTCTAGTGCTTATCGATTTGTCGGTTCGGCACATTTCTGGTTAGCAACACCACAAGATGTTTTACAAGCCGATTGGCATGAAGTTTGGCATTCACCATGTCCACCATGATTTACAGATTCTTTTAGATTCATTGTGTTCAGCGTAACGATTCTTTTCATCATACACGTCCCCTTTTATTGTGTAGTTATCATCGAACACGAAGGTTCTTCAATGACCTTTATTTCGACCTTATCCACCAAAATCAGTTTTCCTGTGTTATCTCCTCTATTTCAGCCCCAGAAAACATTGAAAACCTACTTTCCTCAGTATACAGAAAGTAGGTTTTCATTACTGTGATGTTTGATATTGTAATTGGAGATAATTAGAAATTGCCACTCAACACGCTGATGAGATTTGTCTTTCTTCCGATAGTGAATGCTCTATTTCAATCCTGTCACAAAGTTTATTAATAAGTACAATGCCTTGTTCCACTCGATCTAATTGATTATGAGCGTCTTTTAACAGTTGTTCGAAAGCGGGATACTCTTGATTCAATTCTTATCGCTCCTTTATTCCAGTGGATTTTCACAGATATGAAAGCCTTACACTACATTTCTGCCTTCCGATAGTTTGATGTTAGCATTTATTCCTGAACATACCCTATTTTGTCTACTATATTCACTTCAAAGATCATAAACAGCATGACTGGTCAATGACCTCCATAGCTCTTATGAAAAATTATCCTGTTTCTGAAAAAGGTGCTCGTTTGAAGGAACAGCATAAATTATTGAACAGTGGAAAAGGGAAAAGAATAAATTATTACGATTCAACCATTGACAGATCTTATCACATTCTTTAAAATAATAAAGGTCGTCATGAAATTTGAAATTTGTCCCAGTAGCTCAGCTGGATAGAGCAAC
>NZ_JAMXWN010000043.1 GCF_024125425.1 Sporolactobacillus kofuensis | reverse complement strand
AACGAAAGTAAGCAAAGTCAAGAAACATCCAAGCGGTTCATTGATGATGATTCGTTCATGATTAATGACCGTATAGTTGGAATGCGTCAGGAGCAAGAAGATCGAGGAAGCGCCGTTTCCGAGAACCGGAGTGTAGATTTAACCCTACATGAGGAAGCACAGGGAACAAGCTGACGAAGAGATTCGCCGCTCATCACGCATTCA
>NZ_JAMXWN010000042.1 GCF_024125425.1 Sporolactobacillus kofuensis | reverse complement strand
CCAAAATGCTTACAAAAAAAGTTATAAATTTTTTCACATTGTAGGATCTCCTTAAAATTGGGTTAATTATTAAAACTATCGTAAGTAACCATACCACTAATTGGGGGCTTTCTTTTGAAAAGACAAAAAATTGTAATATCTTGCATTGTTTTTTTCGTCGTGTTAGTTATTCCATTCTATGGATATAATTTTAAAGATCATCATGATATTAATAAACAGGTTGACCAACTATTGATAACTAAAAATAACAGTCAAATAAAGAAATG
>NZ_JAMXWN010000041.1 GCF_024125425.1 Sporolactobacillus kofuensis | reverse complement strand
TTTGAGCTTTTGTTTGGTTTTGAAGGAATCATTCCTTCAGTGCATTATCTATTTTTAATTGGTGGGGGCCTGTAGCTCAGCTGGTTAGAGCGCACGCCTGATAAGCGTGAGGTCGGTGGTTCAAGTCCACTCAGGCCCACCATTTATTTTGGGGCCTTAGCTCAGCTGGGAGAGCGCCTGCTTTGCACGCAGGAGGTCAGGGGTTCGATCCCCCTAGGCTCCACCATTATTATGTCTATTACGGCATTATGAACCTTGAAAACTGGAT
>NZ_JAMXWN010000040.1 GCF_024125425.1 Sporolactobacillus kofuensis | reverse complement strand
TGGATCGTTCCCAGCATGAAGGAGCAGTCGGAAGTGTGACTGTGGCTGGGGATTAAATAACAGAACAATAGGCATCTATGTAAAAAAAGGAGAACTCCCGAAATTATTACTTCGGGAGTTTTAAATATGTTTAATAACCACCTTGTTTATCTGAGGACGAAGATTCTCTATTGTTACTGGAACAAAGTGGTCAGAATCAGAAATAGCCTTTAATGCTGATATTGGAAATGGAGTTGAATATTTCGACATGCCGATTAATAATTCGAAACAAAGAGATTCATTTGTCATGGACGA
>NZ_JAMXWN010000004.1 GCF_024125425.1 Sporolactobacillus kofuensis | reverse complement strand
TCGAGAGACGCTTGTTTTTTTTAGAGAAGAACGTATAATGCGAGAGCTTCTGCTGAGACTCCGAAAATAAGAGAAGCGCGCTGTAAGAGCGATCGAAGCACATTGATGCAAAATAAGAATTGGACGGGTTTTTGTCCATTTTTCTCAACGTGTCTGGTAAAGTGGAGGACTGGCTTTTTTGCTAAGAAAGAAATTGTTGATTAATTATGGTACACTAAGTTTAGATTTTCCATCTGAGAAAAGGAATTGGAAAAGGTGAACGCAATGTACCAGTTGAAGACCCATTCCCCTGAAGAGACTATGAATTTTTCCGAACAGTTCGCGCACTATTTGCAAGCGGGAGATGTTCTTACATTATCAGGGGATCTTGGCGCAGGAAAAACGATTTTTACAAAAGGGTTGGCTAAAGGCCTTGGTATACACGAAATGGTTAATAGTCCGACGTTTACCATCGTTAAAGAATATACGAGCGGACAATTGCCGCTTTATCATATGGATGTGTATAGGATCAGTGATGAAGAAGACATCGGTTTAGAAGATTATATTGAAGGGGATGGGGTGTCCGTCATTGAATGGGCGGAAAACATTCCTTCATGGCTTCCCGATGATGTGCTCTCCATTGATATTAAACGCATCAGTGAACATGAGCGAATGATTACGTGCACCGCGCATGGAAGCAGATCTGAGCGCATAAATGAGGAGATATCGAAACATGAACGTACTAGCCATTGATACATCAAACTTAGTCATGGGCGTTGCAGTGGCGACTGAGCAGAAGGTGCTTGGCGAATTGACGACAAACAGTAAAAAGAATCATTCGGAACGATTAATGCCCGCAATCGCTGAATTGCTTGAAAAGGTTGCCATTCAGCCCATCGATCTCGATCGAATAGTAGTTGCAGAAGGACCGGGTTCTTATACTGGGCTACGCATTGGTGTTACGATTGCGAAATTGATGGCTTGGACGCTCAAGAAAGAACTCGTTGGTGTGTCCAGCTTGGAAATCGTTGCGCAAAATGGCCGCTACTTTGATGGTCTCATTGCACCCTTCTTTGATGCAAGACGTGGGCAGGTATTTGCCGGACTCTATGAAATGAAGGATGGGGCTATTGTTCAGGTTGTCCCTGATCAATTAGTACTGATCAAAGATTGGCTGGCTGAACTCAGTAAATTAAATAAGCCTGTTCTTTTTTTAAGTAATGATTTTGATAAGTGGGGAGAACTCTTACGGACATATCCTTTTGCTGTTCTTGGTGAAAGCACGCAAAATGTGCCGAGAGCTGCAGAATTAGCACGTATTGGTATTCAGAAAAAACCTGTATTAGACATTCATCATTTTCTGCCGGCATATCTACGCTTAGCAGAGGCAGAAGCAAAATGGCTGGCCAAACAGGAGTGATGAGCATGCCGGAGCTAAATGCAGTCAATATTCGTCCAATGACAACGGAAGATATTGATCAGGTTATGGTCGTAGAATACAGTGCCTTTGATGTCCCCTGGTCAAGAAAAGCTTTTGAGAATGAACTTACGAATAATCACTTTGCCAACTATTTTGTCGCAGAGTTAGAGGGAAAAATTATTGGTTATTGCGGTGTCTGGGTTATTGTCGATGAAGCGCATATTACCAATCTGGCTGTGCTTAGTGGATATCGAGGATTCAAAGTGGGGGAAACGTTGCTTCGACAGGTGATTCTTTATGCCGTATCACAACGAGCACATTCCATCAGCTTGGAAGTTCGTGTCAGCAACACGATTGCACAAAACCTATATCGTAAGCTAGGCTTTCGAGATGGCGGAATTCGTAAAAACTATTATTCAAATAACGGTGAAGATGCGTTGGTCATGTGGGTGAGAATATGAATGTAGATGTAAAGAAGAAGACAATGATTTTAGGAATAGAAACAAGTTGTGATGAAACCGCTGCAGCTGTTGTAGAGAATGGCACGGTCATTCGTTCAAATGCGGTCGCTTCTCAGATTGATATTCACCGCCGCTTTGGTGGTGTTGTCCCCGAGGTGGCCTCTCGCCATCATGTAGATCAGATTACGCTGGTCTGTGAGGAAGCAATGAACAATTCCGGCATTTCTTGGGATGACCTCGATGCGATTGCTGTGACTCAGGGTCCGGGATTAATCGGTGCACTGCTTGTCGGTGTGAACGGAGCCAAAGCGTTGGCCTATGCACATCAGGTGCCACTCGTTCCTGTTCATCATATTACCGGTCATATCTACGCGAATCGGTTTGTACAGGAACTTGAATTTCCATTGATTGCTTTAGTAGTCTCAGGTGGACACACAGAGCTGGTTCATATGAAAGAGCATGGATCTTATGAAGTCATTGGCACAACGCGTGATGATGCTGCCGGTGAGGCCTTTGACAAGGTAGCGCGTACGATTGGATTACCCTATCCTGGAGGACCGGAAATCGACAAGCTGGCCAAGGGAGGACAACCTACAATTAATTTTCCAAGAGCATGGCTCGAGGAAGGCTCTCTTGATTTTAGTTTCAGCGGCTTGAAGTCGGCGGTCATCAACTATATTCACAATGAACAACAACGTGGTCATGAATTAAATCACGCAGATATTGCGGCTAGTTTCCAAGAAAGTGTCAGTGAAGTTCTTGTGAAAAAGACAATGATCGCAGCGGAGCGGGTTCATGCAAAACAAATCCTTGTCGCCGGCGGTGTATCTGCTAACAGTAAAGTCAGGTCTGAGATGGAGCGGGCAGCGAACACGAGAGGCATTCCGTTGAGCATTCCGCCTTTGTCACTATGTACGGATAATGCGGCAATGATTGCTGCCTCGGGAACCATTGGTTTTCTGAAAGGGATGCGGGCAGATTTGTCATTGAATGGAAAAGCCAACCTCGCCATTGAAGATTTCTAATCAGATGAAGCAAGTCTTTTTGTCAATGACCTAATAGCAATAGCGATCTGGGAAACGAAGAGAGAACGATGCTCTTCGTTTCTTTTTTTCATTATCTCGGAAATCATAGACTAGCGACTTGTGGATTGTGCGTGGCGGGGGTTATTCGCGAACCTTTGGTCATGCCAAGCGAAATCGATTTGAAAGTGTGCAAAAAACGATGAACTCGCACGAAACTCATCTGAACTCGCGTGAATAGCGGAATGATGAGCGGTTTATGCATGGAATATTCGAGACAGAGATAATAAACGTTAAGGGTCCCCAATCATCGAGTAAAAGCGATTCCTGTTTCGTATTTATTTCTTGCTCGAGCCTACTGTGCAGAAGCTGAAAAGTATTCACATGTGGATAACTGTTTATCCATAATAAAAAGAGCACATATCCACAGATCATGTGAATAAGTGCTCTTTCCCACTGGATAAATTGGGGATAACTCAATGAATAGGTGCATAAGTACGGTTAAATCTGTGGACAATGTTAATTTTCAAAGGCATCGAGTTCCATTTGGGCAGATTCCCATTTCTCCATCAGTTCACTAAGTTGCAACTGATCATGCTCAATTTCAGCTTGAACCTCTTTCGCTTTCTTTGTGTCATTAAAGACATCCGGCAAAAGCAGAGATTGCTGGTTCTTGTCAATTTTTTCTTCAAGGGTACTAATGTCTGCCTCAGATTGTTCAATGAAGCGAATAAGCTGGCGCTTTTTCTTTTTTTGTTCTTTGTCTTTTAAGAATTGATCTTTTCCTTCTCCGATCGTACTTTCTTGTTTTTGTGGTGCCGCGGGCTGTGCTTCGAGCTCGGCAATTTGCTCTTGCTCGGTCTTTTTATCAATATAGTAATCATAGTCGCCAAGATATTCAGTAATGCCTTCTCTCGTCAATTCAAATACTCTACTGGCGATATTGTTAATAAAATAGCGATCATGGGAGACAAATAAGATTGTTCCCGGATAATCAATGAGTGCACCTTCGAGAACTTCTTTACTGTCTAAGTCCAAGTGATTCGTCGGTTCATCGAGAATCAGTAAATTATCATGACGCATCATCAGTTTCGCAAGCATGAGTCGGGCTTTCTCGCCACCGCTAAGCTGGGAAACAACTTTGGAGACATCATCACCGGAGAACAGGAAACCGCCAAGAACCGTGCGTATATCATTCTCAGGCTTTAGTGGATAATCGTTCCATAATTCATCTAGGACCGTATTTACGGGATTCAGGCTTTTCTGTTCCTGATCGTAGTAACCAAGACTGACATGGCTGCCAAGTACCACTTCGCCATCTTGTCGAGTCGTTCCGCCTGCAATGGCCTTCAACAGTGTTGATTTTCCGATCCCATTTGGGCCAACAAGTGCGACACGGTCGCCTCTACTGATGTGAAAAGTAAGTTCTGAAATCATTGGTGACTGATGCGTATAGCCTACCGAGAGATCTGCGACAGACAGGACATCACGACCGCTTTGTTGTTCAATCGTAAACGAAAATGTCGCTGATTTTTCATCGCCAAGTGGTTTATTCACTAAATCCATTTTTTCTAATTGTTTTCTTCTGCTTTGTGCGCGTTTCGTTGTTGAGGCCCGTACAATATTTTTTTGTACAAAGTCTTTCAGTTTTGTAATTTCTTTCTGCTGCTTGTCATAGGTCTTCAATTCACTTTCGTATTCAGCGGCACGCAATTCAAGATAACGTGAGTAATTACCGGTATATTTCCGTACTTTGTGGCTAGCGACCTCATACACCTTGGTCGCAATTTTATCGAGAAAATAACGGTCATGGGAAACAACAAGCACACTTCCACTATAGCGTTGAAGATAACCCTCAAGCCAGGATAGTGTATCAATGTCCAAGTGGTTTGTGGGTTCGTCAAGAATCAGTAAATCAGGCTTAATGAGCAGCAGTTTGCCAAGGGCAAGCTGCGTCTTCTGACCACCCGATAAATTGCTGACCGGGGTTTCGTCTGGGAATCCACCGAAATTCAATCCGTTCAGGACGCTCCGTGTTTCGGCTTGATAGGTAAAGCCGCCTTGCGCACGGAAATCGGCTTGGAGGTTATCATAATTTTTCAAGAGCTGGTCATAGTCTTTTGGACTGGAGAAGCTGCCGGGATCAGCCATCTGCTCCTCCATCATGCGCATTTTCTTCTCTAGGGCAATCAAAGGGCTGAAGACGGAGAGCAATTCTGCATAAATTCCTCTTTTCGAGTCGAGGGTTGCGTTCTGAGGCAAATAGCCCATGGTCCGGTTCTTCGGCATGATGACTTCCCCACTGTCGGCACTCAGCTCACCCGCAATAATTTTAAGTAGCGTTGATTTGCCGGCGCCATTGCGTCCAACAAGCGCGACACGTTCACCAAGCTTTACTTCAATCGATATATTTGATAGAACAAGATCAGTGACGAAGGACTTGCTGATCTCGTTGGTTTGTAAAAGCAACACGATCTTCACCTCAAGAGAATTAGGAATAAAGGGCGGCAAGGCTATAGCGCCTTGTTGTGGAAATATATATAGTTTCATTTTAGCTTAATCCTAATTTATTCGGCAACTGTACCTTCAGTAGAAAGACGAAAAGAGTTAACATTGTGAAATAATTAACAAAAATGCTTGTGTTTATAGTATAGTGGAACAAGAGACATGGGTGGAACGACGTAGATGAGCATGGTGAAAATGGGGGACCCGGTCATGGCAAATCAGAATGTACCACAAGCAACAGCCGAGCGGTTGCCGCTCTATTACCGAACGTTGCAGCGCTTGGTTGCGATAGGAAAAACGCGCATCTCTTCATCAGAATTTGGTGGGATTGTGCAAATTGATTCAACAACAATCCGTAAGGACTTTTCATATTTTGGTGCATTGGGAAGAAAAGGTTATGGTTATGATACACAACATTTAATGGAATTTTTAAAGAAGATCTTGTATCAAGATGAGTTATCTAAGGTTATTCTTATTGGCGTCGGTCATTTGGGAACGGCACTGCTCAACCACAATTTTCAAAAGAACAACAATACCAAAATTGTAAAGGCTTATGACGTCGATCCGTTAAAGATTGGTACGGAAATAAGTGGTACCTCAGTCCATTCCATGGACGAACTTGAGACGGATGATAATCGCGAGATCACAGCAGCGATACTGACTGTGCCCGCTGCTCATGCACAGAAGGCTGCTGATTTGGCCATTGCCTCCGGTATACATGGGTTCTTGAATTTTTCGCCTACTCGGTTGGTCCTGCCGCAAGATGCTTATGTGCGGCATGTGGATATGACGGTTGAACTTCAGGCTTTAATCTATTTTCTTAATCACGCGATGGAAGAAAGGAAATCGTAAGGATTAAGTGGTAAAATACAGATGCGCTACTTTTGATATGTGCGTGGAAGAACACAGGGCAAGAAACATTAACAAACAACGGCAAATTTAACAAAGCCAAGAAATAAAATAATGGTGATCAATGTTTTTTTACAATAAGGGTGGAATGCAGGAATGATCCAATTAAAATCACAGAATGAAATTGCTGAGATGAAAAAATCCGGGCAACTGCTTGCTCAGGCACATCAGCATATCAAGTCGATGATTCGTCCCGGCGTAACGACGTGGGAGATCGAAGAATTTGTGAATGAATTTCTGGAAAAGCACGGGGCAATTCCGGAAGAAAAAGGTTTTGAAGGCTATCAATTTGCAACGTGTGCCTCTGTAAATGATGAAATTTGCCATGGCTTTCCGAACAAAAAAGCGCTGAAAAACGGGGACATCGTCACCATTGATATGGTTGTCAATTTAAACGGTGCGATGTCAGACTCAGCGTGGAGCTATGCAGTGGGTGATATTTCCGATGAAGCCAAGCATTTACTGAAAACAACGGAAGAAGCACTCTATGAGGGAATCAAGCAGTCTGTTGTGGGAAATCGACTGGGCGACATCGGGTATGCCATTCAGAAATACGCTGAAGACCGTGGACTGAGCGTTGTACGTGAATTTGTTGGTCATGGTATTGGACCGACGATGCATGAAGATCCGCCGGTTGCTCATTATGGCCGTCCGGGGCGCGGACTTCGTCTTAGAGAAGGCATGACGATTACCATTGAACCGATGCTGAACATTGGAGACTGGCGTGCAAAGGTTGATCCGAACGGATGGACAGCACGTACGGTTGATGGATCGCTTTCGGCGCAATATGAGCATACCTTGGCGATTACAAAAGACGGTCCGGAAATACTGACTGCACTTGATGTAACAGACGCGCATTAAACGTCAAATGACCGAGAAAGTACATTTTAATCATGATCATAATCCCCGAGCATAAGAAGGATCTTTTGCTCGGGATTTACTTTATCCAATACGAAATGATTTATAGAACGGAGAACAAATCGACATGATTACAGATCAATTGATTGCTTTTGAGAACAATTTTGGGGAAGTCCAGTCAGAAGTCATTGAAAAACCTTATGGTCGGATTTTTCATGATACAGAGAATCCGTTATCTTATGACAGTAATCATGCTTATATTGAGGAAAATGCTGAATTTGGACCCGCAGTACAGGATGTTGTCACTGTGTTTCGATCGTTAGGACTGCCGCCACGTATCTATACATTTTCCATGCAGGAGAGCAAAGTTGGGCGTTATCTCGCAAACAACGGTTTTCGCCATCGTGTTGAAGGGCAAAGCTTTTTCGTGCAAACAACGGCCAAAATCATCGACACGCCGGTCACCTTACACTTTTCTCGCATCGCCACAATTGACGCATCAATTGACACGCTCTTTGCGTCGGATCCCGATCAAGGTGAATGGGCCTATAAAAGTTTATTTAAGCCAGTAACCCATCCGAATTTCTACTTATTTGGTGGTTATGCTTCTGGGGAACTTGTTTGTCTCGCTTCACTATACAGACGGGGTGACATTTCCAGAATTAATGATGTTTTTACCAAGAAAAATAAACGGGGCCAAGGCTATGCCAGCCAACTAATCAATTTTTTAACGGATTTCAATCGAAAAAATTTAGAAACAACAAGCTATCTTTATTCCAATGTCCCACCGGCTATTCATATTTATAACAAGGCGGGTTATGAGAAAATTGATTCGATGATCAGGGGCTATTACTGGTTGGATTAAAGTGTAAATGAAGAATAAAAAGAAGTTCGCGCGAAACGGGAAAAAACCCACGCGAAACGCACTGGAAAGCGCACACCAAAAAGGTGTCTCACAGCTCTTTTGCCTATGAGACGCCTTTTCTTTTTTCTAGGAACATATCTGATTTGAAATGTGGGACGATTTCGGTCCTGAATGCGGTTATTTGGAATCATCCAATTTTCTCTTGTGGTTTTCAGAACAGATGAATCCATCCTGGTGTGCTCGGGATCTGCACGTTCATGCTTATGAGCACAACGACCGCGTTCATCGCTGCATGCATGAACATGTTGACAACAATTCGGCCGGTTTTGTGATAGACGTAGCAGAGGAAAAAGCCAATAACAAAATAGATGAGCAGATGACTGAAATCAAAATGAAAAGCAGCGAATACAAGCGAGCTAATCAATGCCGCAAAGAAAAAGCCGATTTTCTTTTTCAAGCTGCCGAAGAAAATTTTACGAAAAACAATCTCTTCAAGCATTGGCCCAATAATACTCGCTGTGAGTATAAATAAAGGCGCGCTACGAGCTAAGCCAACAACATCCTGAGTATGTTCTGATTTCATCGGTTGACCAAGAATGATGCTGTTGATTAAGGCAGTAATGATCTGAAGTACAAACAACAGAAAAACACCACAGATTGCCCAGGCAATGGATTCACCGACCGATGCAACCGGACCGCGTTCCAATTTTCGTTCCGGAATCAAGAGCAGTAGCACAATAATCAGTGTCGCAAAGAACACAACTGTGTAGGCGTTACCGTGGGCCGGCTCTTGCTGTGGAAATCCAGGAATAAGCGGTGAGATAAAACAAATGAGATAGATAAGCACGATACTGATGTACCTTAGAACCAAATCCGACACCTCAGATTCATTTGTATAGTTTCGTAACCTTTGTATTAAACTGAAAGCATTGTTGTACATTTGAAAGTAAATAGTATGTACACGAACCATGGTTTTATTTTACCATAGCTCATTTTGATTATCTCTTCCGGTCTCTTTTAGAAGAATAAGGTTTCTTGTGTAAAAAGCAGCGAAGCGAGACGATCGAAGCAGATTTGTACAAAATAAGAACCGGGCAGTTGATTCTTGCTTAGTTTCTCTTAGGGATGATAATCGTGTAGATATTTTTCAGGAAAAACTTGCAAATCATTTTGGAATTGATTATTATATTAGATGGATTAGCACTCAGGTGATCCGAGTGCTAACAAAGTACTTAACTTAACACTTTTAAGGAGGGTATTTCAACATGTTAAAGCCATTAGGCGATCGTATTGTGATCGAACCACAAGAAAAAGAAGAAAAAACAGCAAGCGGTATCGTACTTCCTGACTCGGCAAAAGAAAAGCCACAAGAAGGCCACGTTGTTGCCGTTGGTACCGGCAAGGTATCCGACAAAGGCGAACGCATCGCTTTGGACGTAAAAGAAGGAGAAAAAGTAATCTTCTCAAAATATGCAGGTACTGAAGTAAAATATGACGGCAAGACGTATCTTGTTGTTCGTCAGGACGACATTTTAGCTGTTATTGATTAACATGTTGTGATTCAACCTTAGGCGAAGAATCACTGTATAGAGCATAAGATCCTCATTTTAAGATTTGATATTAGGAGGGACTATTCACAATGGCAAAAGATATTAAATTTGGTGAAGAAGCACGCCGTTCTATGCTGCGCGGTGTTGATGTTTTGGCAGATGCAGTAAAAGTAACGCTCGGACCGAAAGGCCGTAACGTTGTACTCGATAAGAAATACGGCTCACCGCTGATTACAAATGACGGTGTAACGATTGCAAAAGAAATCGAACTTGAAGACAAATTTGAAAACATGGGCGCACGCCTGGTTTCCGAAGTTGCCAGCAAGACGAATGATGTTGCTGGTGACGGTACAACAACTGCAACGGTTCTTGCTCAATCAATGATCCGTGAAGGTCTAAAGAACGTTGCTTCAGGCGCTAACCCAATGGGTATTCGTCGTGGTATTGAAAAAGCAACACAAGCAGCCGTTGAAGGCTTGAAAGAAATCTCGAAACCAATCGAAGGCAAAGCATCGATTGCACAAGTTGCTGCAATTTCTGCTGCAGACGAAAAAGTCGGCGAATTGATTGCTGAAGCAATGGAAAAGGTTGGCAACGATGGCGTTGTTACCTTGGAAGAATCCAAAGGCTTCGCAACTGAACTTGATGTTGTTGAAGGGATGCAATTCGACCGTGGCTATGCTTCTGCATACATGGTTACAGACCAAGATAAGATGGAAGCAGTTCTTGATAATCCATACATCCTGATTACGGACAAGAAAATCTCAAACATTCAGGAAATCCTTCCTGTTCTTGAGAAAGTTGTTCAACAAGGCAAACCAATGCTGATCATCGCTGAAGATGTTGAAGGCGAAGCACTGGCAACGCTCGTACTGAACAAACTGCGTGGTACATTCAATGTTGTTGCTGTTAAGGCTCCTGGCTTCGGTGACCGCAGAAAAGCAATGCTTGAAGACATTGCCGTACTGACCGGTGGACAGGTGATCACAAGTGACCTCGGTCTCGAATTGAAAGAAACAACGGTTGATCAACTAGGAACGGCTGGAAAAGTCATCGTGACGAAAGACAACACGACAGTTGTTGAAGGCGCTGGCGAATCAGATAAGATTGCCGGACGCGTCAGCCAAATCAAAGCACAATTGGAAGAAACAACTTCTGACTTCGACAAAGAAAAACTGCAAGAACGTCTGGCTAAGCTGTCCGGCGGTGTAGCAGTGATCAAAGTCGGTGCTGCTACCGAAACCGAACTGAAAGAACGCAAGCTGCGTATCGAAGATGCCTTGAACTCGACACGTGCTGCTGTTCAGGAAGGTATCGTAGCTGGTGGTGGTACTGCACTTGCTAACGTGATTAAGAATGTCGAAGCAGTCGTCGCTGAAGGCGATGAAAAGACCGGTGTGAATATCGTCGTTCGTGCCCTTGAAGAACCTGTTCGCCAAATTGGTGAAAATGCAGGCCTTGAAGGTTCTGTCATCGTTGAAAAACTCAAGTCTCAGAAACCAGGCATTGGCTATGATGCTGCCAAAGATCAATGGGTAGATATGATCGCTGCCGGTATTGTTGACCCTACTAAGGTTACGCGTTCCGCACTGCAAAACGCTGCTTCCGTATCCGCAATGCTGCTGACTACTGAAGCTGTTGTTGCTGACAAGCCGGAAGAACATCCAGAACCACAAATGCCAGCAGGCGGACCAGGCATGGGTATGATGTAATAAACACCTGAACCCATGATGTGCAAATAAGGGTCCAAGGAAAATAGAGGTTTCTCATGATGGTTTCAAACCTTTGTGAGACCTCTTTTTTTTGTGCCTTCGTAACCATGTAAATAGATCATTTGCATTATGTCATCACCCATAAGAAATAAACAGCCGCAGAAGTAGTTGCAAAAGAGCTTAACAAAAAAAAACAAAGGTAAAGAACATGGGTGGCGTCTCATGGATTTGACTAGATTGACTGTTTATGGGAGGGTGTACTTAAATAGTGTTTCAGACATTCACATTGTAAGGAGAACATCAATGGCACCTCATAAACTGTTCGAAAATGAGTCTTTATCAGGAAAACTATTTGTTATTTGTTCGTTAAGTGTAATCATTTTGACTGTGCTTGCACTGATGTTTGGTATTTTCTATTTTGGCTTTCTTGGATTATTTAATCTGTTAGGTATTCAATATGACAATCTACTCGCCTTGTTTCTTTTCACCCTCCTTTTTCTCATTTTTTCATGTTTTGCAGATGTTTTCGAAAAACTTGTTCGTATGCTGTTGAAAGATATATTGATTGAACAAAATCGAATTCTGAACTATATCATCCTATTCATATCCTATAGTGCAATCAATTTGACTGTCATTAGTACTCTCGATTATTTCATGCAGTCGATAGTTATCCAGTTCATCACCCAAATCGTTATTTCCATGCTCCTTGCACTATTAGATATTGCCACGGATTGACCATCCCGGTGGATGTGACCGAATTCTCAAACGAAAAAGTAGAAGATGATGACCAACTTGTGATATATTTCATAGATGGAACTTTCATTTGTTGTTCCGAAGAAACAATAGATCGTGAGTGCTGTCAATGTTTAAATATCTGAGAATGATCCACTATACTGCTGGATTAGTCGGTTCAATAATCGTTCTCTTAATGGCTGTAACAGGGATTCTTCTGAACCATCGCACGCTTATTGGTTATTCATCCAAAACGTCGATGCGCATGCAGGAACTAATATTTGCACTGCATTCTGGAAATATTGGAAATACATCAATTGTTTGGGTTACCGATCTCGGTGCAATCTGTATGATCGTTCTCAGTATCTCAGGAATTTGGATGTGGATCAGCTTTGTACTGAAAATAAGAAAAGGAAAGAGAAGAAGGAATGGGTAAAAAAATTAGTGCAATCATCATGGGTGCGGTTCTCGTTCTCAGCTTTGCAGGGTGCGGAACAGTCCATAAAGATAATGACTCGCAGTCGGCTAAAGATACGTCAATGGAAAATATGCCGATGGGGAAGAAGGCATTGCCTAAAGCTTTTGAGGATGAATTGAACGGTTTTAAGACGATTGAAAAAGATGTAAAGAAAAAGGATTTTAAGTCCGCAACATCTGTTGCAAACAACCTGCACAATGTATTTCATATGCATATTGTGCCTCCTTTGAAAGAGAAAAAAGGAGCAGCCTATGCAGAAGAGATCCATGGAAAATACGATGAACTGCAAGATGCGGTGAAGAGTCAGAATCCATCGGAGATCACAAAATTGATTAAGATAAATCGTGAAAATTTAGTTAAAGTTGCCAAGATTTTAGGCGTCTCATTAAATAAAAATGAATAGGAACAACGCGTCACGACAAAAAGGAAGCCTGCCATTTGGCAAGCTTCTTTTTTGTGGTTTAGGGATTTAATACGCGGAAAGTTCACGTCAATGCGCGGAGCAACAGGATCAATGCGCGAAGAGTTCAAGCTAATGCGCGGAACGCAGGATCAATGTGCGAAAAATTCCAAGTTTACCTGGGTTAAGCATGTGCTTAAATCCATTCCCGGATTAGGCGCACCTTTTTACGGATCGTTCCGGCTTTTTCACGGATAAAAATTGAGCTCAGTTCCGATTTCCGAATTAAATCCAAGTTTAGGCTGAAAGAAAGGAATCGGATCTTTTTATCCGATTCCTTTTTCTTGCTCTGAGTTGTTAAATGAAATGTGTAAATAATATCCATGAATAGAGGGTCAGCACGACAGACATATAGGCACCGGCGAACAGTACTTTTTTTGCCGGCGGGAGGGTAATTTTTCTAATGGCGAGTGTAATCAGCAAGAGGATGAGATGAACGAGAAAAATAGGTACATAAAGAATCAGGAAGGTTAAAAAGGTCATAGGACCACTGTCGACGGAAAAGGCCGCCACAACGATTGCTAAAAAATAAAGAAAAGTGCCTAACATATTTGCGAGTGAATAAATCAAAATCAGCCAAAGATAAGCTTTCATTTGCATCACCTCAACACTAGTTTACACGATCATTGATTAATCAAGAATAAAGAAATAAAAGTGAATGTGATGCCCCTGATAGACATTCTTTTGCTGGACATACTAAGCGAAAGAACGGAAAGGAGCGTTAGTCAATGATCATGAACTGTGCCTTTAGAAGAGTGACCATTAGTCTGCTTGCAATTTGTTGTCTTCTACTCATGACATACCCACCCCAATCAAAAGCTGCTCAATGCAAACCTGTAAAAGTAAGGATCGATAGATTGTCCGAGGGCATCTATTATCCGGTTATTGTTTCTGGTACAGGTAGTGCGCAAATCATGGATCAGATCAATAGGACTTTTCGTCATCACGCAGAAAATATACTGCGGACAGATAAAAAGTATAAGAAACACTATGAACATGACCAACTCATCAGTGCGGCAGGACCTTACTACGCGCATACGCAACCGACGATCCGTTACAATGACAATTGTCTGATTAGTGTTGCATCTCTCGATGAATCATATACCGGCGGCGCACATGGCATGCACTATGAGAAAGTGTACAATTATGATACACGAAGCGGCCGACAATACACGCTGAAGGAGATCATTCGCAAGAAACGGGAATTAAAGAAAGTGAATGCGTATTTGAAAAAACAAATGATCAAGCTGAAGAACGAAGGCCGGTATGATTTCTTTCTTGATGCCTTTAAGAGCGTAGATCTGGATCAGGGACAGTTTTATTTTTACGATGATGGGATTGTGATTGTTTTTCAAGAATATGAAGTTGCTCCATACTCAAATGGAATTATTCATCTGAGAGTTCCTTACCATGTTTTTATAAAAGATCATGAATAATGTGAAATGGCTAACAAATATTTGGAAATTTTACCGAAATTACTGGGAAGTGGCGAATATGGGTTATGCTGTATTTGTTCAATAAATTGTGTTTGTTTACTTCCCCCTGTACTATAAGATTTATTTAGAACCCTTGAGAAAGGGTTTATTTTTTTGCGGTAATGACTAGGTACTGTCTAGATATCTAAAAATACGGTTGTCTTTTCACAAATATAGAAATCATACGGTATTTCATTAATCCTTTGTTAAGGATTGTCCATTAATATAAAGGATGTTAAACCAATAACATGTTTAACTTCCCCTTTTTATAGAATCAACTCTTGAGCGCCTAAATCATAGGTGCTCCTTTTTTTGCAAAAAAAAGACCTTCGAATGAAGGTCAAAATAGGATGATCATATCGGATTTGATGGATCATAGTACCAAATGTCAAGATCGACATTGCCGCTAATTCCATTAACCGAACCGTCTGATCGGTATTGCCATATATCTGCAGGTACGGTTGGCCCTAAACGATTAGGTTTAGCATCAGTCCCGTATCTTGCGATCCAAATTAGTGCATCCTTAGGGAGATTTTGTGGAAGTAAATTATTGTAGTAAAAATAACTTCCCGTATAAATCCCGAATTTTGTATAGCCATTTTTGTTTAACTCACTTAAAAAGATATCAACATCATTTGTCAAAGTTTTTGCATCTAAATTTTTATAGTTTTGATCGTTATGACCTGGGATAGACTCGATATCGAGAAAAACGTATCTGTCTGTCGGATAGTTAACATTATGTAATGTTTGAAGAAAATTTTTCGCTTCATTGACAGCGTTTTGCGGATCAAAAAGGAAATGATATGCATAGGTTTTTAAACCTGCAGCATTTGCATTTGTATAATTATCTACAAATTTAGGATCTACATAGTCGTACCCTTCAGATGCTTTTGCAATGACAAAAGAAATACCTGCACTTTTTAAAGATCCAAAATCAATTTGACCACTATCATTTTGATGATGAGAGATATCGATACCATTAACACTTGTTGAAGTAGTTGGTGGATCAGTTACAGAACCATCAGAGGTTGAACGAGTACCTTTGAGTATAGACGAAGCGGGAATATAGCCGTCTCTTCCACCAAAGTCAATCTTTACAAAATTCCCAGTCTCCCATTTAACAGTTATCACATCATATTTATTTAATTGGCCTATTATCTGTGTACTATCAACTTTCGCAGATGAGTATACGTCCTGGGTAGCAACAATAACGTATGCCTGGTACGTTCTAAAATTTTGTTCGCTACGTAGTGGTAAAGTATTAATTGGCTGATCCACTACGGGCTGCGGTGTAGGAGCCGGTGTAGGCTGCGGTGCTGGAGCTGGCTGTGGCGCAGGCGCGGGTGCGGGTGTTGCACTCACTACCGGTGGAGTACCTTTTCTTATGTACTGCCCTTTAACGTAACCTGTTATGTTAGCGAATTGAATCCTGTACCAACCGTTGCTACTTCCCGAAACGGTGACCGTGTCACGATTATGCAGATAGATGATGTGCTTGTATTTTGTGCTTGGTCCTGAGCGCATGTTTAATGTTTTGGCAGTGACGTACGCATTATAGGAACTGATTTTTGATTTTAGCCACTTTTTTTGCACATACCCTTTTTTTCCACCAGAGTAAATATATGCATAACTGCCTTTGGCACCAATGATCGTGACTTTGGTGTTCATGTGAATCGTGCGAATTGTTTTGAATCTGCTGCTTGCTTTATTACGGATCTTCAAGGAGTATGATTTGACATAGGCTTTATATGAGGAGAATTTCGCCCGGATGGTTCTTGCTGCGTATTTTCCGTATATGTAGCGGGTTTTCCCTTTGAAGCTGATCTTGTCCCAGTTTCCTTTTTTTCCTAGAACCGAGACCGAATCATTTCGATACAATGTGCCAATTGATCTGTATTTTCCCCCAGGACCGGTGTGTACTTTTGCTTTGCTTACGGTAACTCGCGCTTGAAAAGATGAGGATGCGTGGGCCGTATTCCCAAATGGAGTAAAGACGCTCTCAACCGCTAATGAGAAGAATAATAGGGAAATGGCAAGGATTTTTGTAAGCTTATTCACTTTTTACTCTCCCTTAAATTGCAAAATGGTCGACAAATGATCTCCTTTCTTTCAAAAATGTGATTCTTTATGATTATTATCGTAGGTAGATTACGAGTTTTCAAGAGTTTATGAATAATAGAAACAAATTTTACATAAGAGATAACGATTAACTCATGAGAAAGTGTAGGGGTTGACATTTTACAAAATATTTTGGTAGTATTAAGCAAAATCATGAGATGAATAAAGCGCAACAAACGGTGGAGCCTGTCAACAAAGGCTCCTTTTTTGTGCTTTTTTTAGGAGAGAGGGGGAAGTCATGGGATTTCTTATTCATTTAGCGATCATTGTTGTTGCCACAAAGGGAGCAGGGCATTTGAGTGTTCGCATGGGGCAGCCTGCAGTACTTGGAGAATTACTCGTTGGCATAATCATTGGCCCGGCAGTATTTGGATGGGTACCGGATTCTGAAATGATTCATGTTTTCAGTGAACTTGGCGTCCTTCTGTTGATGTTTATTGCGGGATTGGAATCAGACCTAGAAGGATTAAAAAATAGTGTGCATTCGTCAATTGCAGTTGCGGTTGGAGGCGTTCTCTTACCGCTTGGATTCGGAACGCTTTCTGGTATTTTCTTTGGTATGGATACGGCACATGCGGTATTCCTTGGACTTATTCTATCAGCTACATCAGTGAGCATTTCCGTTCAGACTTTAAAGGAAATTGGAAAGTTGCAAACCAAGGAAAGTACAACATTACTTGGTGCGGCAGTGTTGGATGATGTGCTTGTTATTGTTTTGTTAGCTTTTGCGATGAGCATGTTTGGTGATGGAAATACTAATGTTTGGTGGGTTATTGGCGAGAAGATCCTGTTCTTTACGACGGCTCTTCTGATTGCTTGGAAAGGGATACCCTTTCTCATCCGCTTGAGCGGTCGATTGAAAGTGAGTGAACCAGTGATCAGCATGGCTGTAGTGCTCTGCCTTGCCTTTGCCTGGTATGCAGAGAAGCTTGGTGTTGCCGGAATCATCGGTTCATTCATTGCAGGTGTTGCCATTGCTCAGACTGATTTTAAGCGGAAAGTTGAACAAAAGATCGAACCGTTGGCTTATAGTCTGTTTGTGCCCGTTTTCTTTGCCAGTGTCGGACTCAAGGTAAGCTTTACCGGACTTCTGGATCAGTTATGGTTCATCATCGGTATTACATTACTCGCAATTGCCACAAAGTTCGTAGGTTCAGGTACTGGTGCGTGGTTAACCGGGTTTTCACTGAATGCTTCAATGAGCATTGGCTCAGGAATGATTTCTAGAGGCGAAGTAGCACTGATTCTTGCATCACTTGGTATTCAATCTCATCTGCTACAAGAAAGTTATTACACGCCGTTAATCATCGTTGTGATCCTGACTACACTCGTTACGCCGCCTTTGCTTAAGGTATTATTTGAACGCGAAGACAAATTAGATTTGTTGAAAAAGAAAACGCGTACGGATTAATGTACGCGTAGAAGAGCTCGATTTAGATTAGTTGATCGGAACGCGATGTTTGAGCTGCGGGAACTCTTCTCTGGTTTTATCAACAGTTTCCAGATCAATCTCAGCAGTTACGACAGCTTCATGTTCATCACCGGTTGCAATCACGTTCCCCCATGGATCAACGATCTGGCTATGCCCGCCAAGGACGACACCTTGGTTGGAACCGACACAGTTGCAAGAGACGAGAAAGCATTGGTTTTCCACAGCCCGAGCGGCGTTAAACAAATTCCAATGAGCAAGTCGTGCCAGCGGCCATGCCGAGGTAACGAGAAAGAGTTTGGCACCGAGATCTAGTTCTTTGCGGAACTGTTCCGGAAAACGCAGATCATAACAGGTGGACAGGCCGACTTTACCGAATTCGGTTTCTACAGTAATCGGTTCCGTGCCGCGGGTTAACAAATCGCCTTCTTTTGATCCATAGCGAAACAGATGGATTTTTCGGTAAGAAGCAATAAGCGTGCCTTCACGATCAAACAAAAGACTTGTGTTGTAGAACTGATCACCGGATTTTTCAACAAAACTACCAGCGAAAAGATAGGCATTTAATGCTTTCGCTTTCTGTGCATAATGGGCTACGAAATTACCTTGAAGCGTTTCAGCTTCTTCAAGGTAACGATCAAAGCTATTGTATCCGGTCATCCAAATTTCCGGAAGAAGGATCAGGTCATAGCCCTTGAGATTATTGAGGAGATTGTCTGCTCTTTTCATTCGCTCTTGTGCAGACTGTGCGTCATTGATTTCAAGCTGAATCGATGCGATTTTCATATTCTCGATACTCCTTCAAATCATTAATGAGTGTAGTGAACGTTATGGAAATAATGAATCTAAGAACACGAATTTCATCAAGATCTACTGCATTGATTATCGCACATGTTAGCGAACGGATTCAAAGAGAAAATATTTTGGAACATGTGGCAAATTTTTTTGCATGCGCCAAATGGTAAATATAAAAAAGGAAGAGGATTATGGAAAGCGAAGCACAAATTGCAATTATTGTTTTCATCATAGCTTATGTATTGATCATTACGGAGAAAATTCACAGAACCATTGTAGCGATGGCCGGTGCCTGTCTGTTAATTGTCTTAGGTGTTGTGAGTCAGAGTGCTGCAATTCGGCATATCGATTTTAATACAATTGGTCTCTTGACCGGGATGATGCTCATTGTATCGATCACAGCGGAAACCGGTTTATTTAAGTACATTTCAATTCGTACCGCACAACTCGTACACGGGAACCCTATTGCTCTACTTGTTGTCTTTTCATTGATTACGGCAGTGGGTTCTGCTTTCTTGGATAATGTCACCACCGTTTTACTTGTTGTCCCGGTAACACTTAGTATTGCGAAACAGTTAGGCATTTCACCTATGCCATTCTTGATGTCGGAGATTTTCATGGCCAACATTGGTGGCACAGCAACCATGATCGGTGATCCCCCGAATATTATGATTGGCAGCGCGGTGCCTGAATTAAGTTTTATGGACTTTATTACGAATTTAGCACCGGTCATTCTCATTATTACGCTCGTGACGCTATTGTTTCTTGTTGCTTACTATCGTCACGAACTTCATGGAGATCGCGAGGCGCGTGTGCGCCTGAACGATCTGCATGCGGCCGATGCGATTAAAGATGATGTGCTACTAATTAAGGCAGTAGGCGTGCTCCTACTCACGATCATGGGCTTTTTTCTCCATCAAAGATTAGGCGTTGAAACGGCTACAATTGCCCTCTCAGGAGCCTTTTTCTTATTATTGATCTGTGGAGAACGGCATCTTGAACGTGCGTTAGCCGGCGTTGAGTGGACGACCATCTTCTTCTTTGTCGGCTTGTTTGTCTTGGTTGCAGGTCTTGTTGAAACAGGTGTGATCTCGAGTCTCGCTCAGCATGCGATTCAGTTGACCAATGGGGCCATGGTGCCAACAACGTTTCTGATCCTATGGATGAGCGCGTTCACGTCATCCTTCATTGATAATATTCCGTTTGTGGCAACGATGATTCCGTTGATTAAGGATATGGGCGAACTCGGCATTACTCAGCTGGAACCGTTGTGGTGGAGCCTTTCGCTCGGTGCATGTCTTGGCGGCAATGGACTCCTGATCGGTGCCAGCGCGAACTTAGTTGTTGCCGGTATTTCCGGTAGAACCGGTCACCCGATTACTTTTATTCGTTTTATGAAAGTGGGCATTCCGGTCATGCTCCTATCCATGGTCATTTCTACGCTTTATATCTATTTCAGGTATTTAGTTTGATGGGTTGCTGAACGCAGCATTCATTGTTAAAATAGGAAAAGTAATTCAATTTGTTGAATCCTGTTGAATAATGCGAGTGTAAAAGCAGAACTGGAAGCCTCTTGGCCTCCGGCTTTTTAAATAGTTGACTTCTAATCGACACGGAGACGGTCCGCGAGTCGGATCGATCATAACAGATGGGGTGGAACAGAAGGATGGCACAACCGAATAACTTGATTATCGTTATGGACTTCGGCGGTCAGTATAATCAGCTGATCGCAAGACGTATTCGTGATTTGGGCGTTTACAGCGAGCTGTTTCCGAATACGCTGACTGCGGAACAAATTAAAGAAAAAAATCCTAAAGGTATTATCTTCTCAGGTGGACCGAACAGTGTCTATGATGAAGGCGCACCGTTGTGTGATCCGGCAATTTTTGATTTGAACATTCCGATTCTCGGTATCTGCTACGGCTTGCAACTGATCAGTAAGCACTTCGGATCGACGGTTGAACGTGCGGATCACCGTGAATACGGCAAAGCCGAAATAACGGCCAATACGGATAACGCACTTTTCCAAGGGCTACCCGAACAGCAGACTGTGTGGATGAGCCACGGTGACCGCGTCAAGACGCTGCCGGAAGGCTTTGTTATTGAGGCAAGCAGCGAATCCTGTCCGGTTGCAGCAATGGCAAATACTACGAAAAAGGTTTATGCCGTTCAGTTCCACCCAGAAGTACGCCACTCCGTACATGGCAATGAACTGCTCAGCAATTTTGTGTTCGGTATCTGTGGTGCTGAGAAAAGTTGGTCGATGGAACACTTTATCGACGAACAAGTGGAAAAGATCCAAGCAACAGTTGGTGATCAGAAAGTACTGTGCGCGTTGAGCGGTGGGGTTGACTCATCCGTTGCAGCAGCACTGGTTCATAAAGCAATCGGCGATCAGCTGACTTGTATTTTCGTTGACCATGGTTTGCTCCGC
The DNA here is from genome assembly GCF_024125425.1 of Sporolactobacillus kofuensis. GTDB lineage: Bacteria > Bacillota > Bacilli > Bacillales > Sporolactobacillaceae > Sporolactobacillus > Sporolactobacillus kofuensis. Next base: position 219,753 of record NZ_JAMXWN010000004.1, on the reverse strand, counting down.
AAAGGCGAAGCGGAAGGCGTGGTTGATACATTCCAGAACCATTTCCATATGAACTTTATTCATGTCGACGCAAAGAAGCGTTTCCTCGATAAGCTCGAAGGTGTCAGCGATCCGGAACGCAAGCGTAAGATCATCGGCAATGAATTTATCTATTTATTCCAGGATGAAGCCAACAAACTTGAGGATATTTCTTACCTCGTACAAGGAACGCTCTACACCGACGTTGTCGAAAGCGGCGCCGGCGGCTCATCTCAGAACATTAAATCGCACCACAACGTCGGCGGTCTCCCGGAAGACATGAAGTTCAAGCTGATCGAACCACTGAACACGCTGTTCAAAGATGAGGTTCGTGCGCTCGGTACTGAACTCGGCCTCTCCGACGACATCGTTTGGCGCCAGCCGTTCCCAGGACCGGGCCTTGGCATCCGCGTCCTCGGTGCGATTGACGAAGAAAAGCTTAAACTCGTGCGTGAATCCGACGCGATCCTGCGTGATGAAATCAAAAAAGCCGGCCTCGACCGCGATATTTGGCAATACTTCACCGTGCTGCCAAATATTCAAAGCGTTGGCGTCATGGGCGACGGTCGGACCTACGACCACTGCATCGCCATCCGCGCTGTCACTTCGATCGACGGCATGACCTCCGACTGGGCACGCATCCCGTGGGACGTGCTTGAAAAGATCTCAACCCGAATCGTCAACGAAGTCGAACACGTCAACCGTATCGTGTATGACGTCACCTCCAAGCCACCGGCAACGATTGAGTGGGAATAAAGAAGCGGCAAAATATATTACTGAAAACGTTGATTTAACGCCATTTAGATAAAACTCAAGAGACGAAAAAAGATGAAAATTCGTTTGAATTGTCTCCAAAACTGTCTCCAAAACTTTAGCCGTTCCTCGTGGGCGGCTTTTTACTTATGAAATTTTAGCCGTTCCTCGTGGACGGCGGATGAAGTTGTTAGATGATACAATAAACTATATAGTAAAGTTCAATCTGTTAGAAAAATAATTGACAGATTATAAAGGAGCCGTAAAATGACACGGTATAGCATAGCACAGCACAGCGTAATCAATGCGCATTTTTTAAAACATGAATTAACGAAGCTGAAATTATCAGGTTCGGCTATTTATGTTGCCTTGAAATCGGAGGTGGCGTAAATGTCTGAAGAAATGACGAATTATCAAGTATCAAATGATTCAGAGAAAACATTTGATAAATTACTCAAACAAATAAACGAGTCGGCAGGAAGCGTTCAACGTGACCGGGGTACATATTTTGAAAAGCTTGTTGCGATTTATCTTCAAAATGAGCCAATCTACAAAAATTTATATTCAGATGTTTGGCTTTTACATGAAGTACCTGCTGAGTATGGTATTTCTAAAAAAGATACTGGTGTTGATTTAGTCGCACGCAATAAAAATACGGGTGAATTAACTGCGATTCAGGCAAAATTTTATTCAGGTAAAGTCGGGAAAGATGAAATCAACTCATTCATTGCGGAACTCGGAAAAGATTATTATTCATTAGGGATGATTGTATCCACTACGGATGAATGGAACCAAAATGCTCTTACAACAGTACAAGAACAAACGAAGCAAGTTCAACTGATTGGTTTATCTGATTTGCGTCATTCAAAAATTGATTGGTCGAGTGTGAACTTTGAAAAGCCGAAAGAAGTTATCGTTAAATCAAACAAAGGGCTACGTGATTATCAGGAGCTGGCAATTAACAAAGCAAGCGAATATTTTAAGACTCATGACCGTGGTATGTTGGTAATGGCACCAGGTACGGGGAAAACGTTCACTTCCTTAAAAATGGTTGAGCAATTTGCTAAGGACAGCGAGCAAAAAATTTATAACGTTTTGTACCTTGTACCAAGTATTCAACTTTTAACACAATCGCTATTTAGTTGGAACTCGGATGTGTCGGATGGCTTTGAAATGAATTCATTTGCAGTAACTTCTGATAGAAAAGCTACCAAGAAAAAAGCAAATGATGATGACACAGATATTCAAGCAACTGATATTGGCTTTCCTGCAACAACAAAGGCTAGTGACGTTGTAAAAAATTATGAAAGCCTATCTGAACCGTCAGATAAAATTCGTTTGAATGTTGTTTTTAGCACATATCAATCAATTAATGTTATGCACGAAGCGCAAGAAAACGGCTTTCCCGAATTTGACTTTATTATCTCGGATGAAGCACACCGCACAACGGGTTTTCATGAGCAAAACCAAGAAGAAAGTCCTTTTGCAAAAGTTCATAGTAATAAGAACGTAAAAGGGAAATTACGCTTGTATCAAACCGCTACACCGAAAATCTATTCTGATGACGCAAAATCTAAAGGAATTGAAAAGAGTGTTATCATTGCTTCAATGGATGATGAGTCAATTTTCGGTACTGAAATATTTCGTTTAGGCTTTGGTGAAGCCGTTGCTCGTGGTTATTTAACGGACTATAAAGTTATGGTGCTAACTGTTGAAGAAGAAGCCATGACTAAAAATCTTCAACAGACACTTGCTGACCCAGAAAATGGCTTAAATATCGATGATGTCGGTCGTATCGTTGGTGTTTGGAATGCCATGATTAAACGTGAAGGCGCAACAGGTAAAGTTAGTGGCACGCCTATGAAGCGGGCTATTTCATTCATTGATACAATCAAAAACTCTGAAAAAATTGCCGAAAAATTCAATACCGTAGTAAATGAATATCTTGGCGACAATGCGGAAGACAGTTTCCATATCGAAGTGAAACACGTAGATGGTACATTGAACGCTTTACAGAAAAAAGATGCGATTGATTGGCTTGCAGGTGATATTGATATTGATGAAGCCCGTGTTTTATCTAACGTAAAATTCCTAACCGAAGGGATTGACGTACCGAACCTTGACGCTGTTATATTCTTCTCGCCGAAAAAATCACAAGTAGATATTGTGCAGGCAGTCGGACGTATCATGCGTAAGTTTGAAGGCAAAGAATACGGTTATATCATTCTGCCTATTGTTATTCCTGCGGGTGTAACGCCTGAAAATGTGTTAGATGATAACAAGACTTATGCGGCAGTTTGGCAAGTATTGAATGCACTTCGTTCAACAGATGAACGTTTCAATGCGATTGTCAATCAGTTGCAGTTAAACAAGAAAAAACCTGAAAACATTAATATCATCAACCCCGGAAAAGGTCGCCCAAGAAAACCTTATTCTGAAACAGATACTTCAAATGGTGTAGATGTCGATACTCCACAACAAACAGAATTAGAGCTCTGGGATAATATTGAGGACGCTATTTTTGGGAAGATTGTTCAAAAGGTTGGCGACAGACGCTATCTTGAAGATTGGTCGAAAGATGTAAATGAAATTGCCCAACGATACATTCGTTGGATCAATGAGCGCTTAGAAGATAAAGACAACCCTATCAAAGAAGAATTTGATAAGTTTATCAGCAGTCTGCGCCATAATATCAATGAAAGTATCACACAAGAGTCAGCTGTTGAAATGTTGGCACAGCACTTGATTACAAAACCAGTCTTTGAAGCGTTGTTTGATGAATATAGTTTTGTAAACAATAACCCTGTTTCTTCAGCCATGGAGTCAATCGTTGCTGAATTGCAGAAAGCAGGCTTCGAGAAAGAGCAAGAAAAACTTGAACCATTCTATGAGTCGGTAAAACTTCGGGCAAGTGGGATTGATAATGCGGAAGGTAAACAGAAAATTATTGTGACCTTGTATGATAAGTTCTTCTCTACTGGCTTTAAGTCAACAACGGAACGTTTAGGGATTGTATTTACACCTGTTGAAGTGGTGGACTTTATTGTTCATTCCGTTGACGATGTATTGAAAAAACATTTTGGTAAATCGTTAGCAGATAAGGGTGTGAATATCTTAGATCCATTCACCGGCACGGGAACATTTATTGTGCGGACACTCACTTATTTGAAACAAAAATTGGATGATGGAGAAATAACACTTTCTGATATTGTAAGAAAATACACGCAAGAACTTCACGCCAATGAAATTGTGCTGTTGAGCTACTATATTGCAGCAATTAACATTGAAGCTACTTTCGATGAAATCAATGGCGAAGAAAGCTATGTTCCGTTTGAAGGAATTGTATTGACCGATACTTTTGAAAGTACTGAAACAGAAGATACAATAGATGATGAATATTTTGGAACAAATGACGAACGTTTGAAACGTCAGCAAGAGTTGCCGATTACAGCTATTATTGGTAATCCGCCTTATTCGGCTAAACAAGACAATGAAGATGGTAATCAGTCAAGAATTGTTTATCCAAAATTGGATGAATCACTTCGGAATATGTGGATTGAAACGTCAACTGCAACAAATAAAAATGGTTTGTTAGATTCTTATATTAGGGCTATTCGTTGGTCTGCTAATAGAATTGAAGGTTCAGGCATAATTGGCTTTATAACAAACAGTTCTTATATTGACGGAATAGCAATGGATGGAATGAGAAAATCGTTACTTGAAGAATTTTCAGATATTTATATTGTTGATTTAAAAGGACAAATTCGTCGAAGAAGTCGGGAGCAAGCTAAAATTGAGGGAGGAAATATATTCGATATTATGACTGGTGTCGCTATATCTATTTTTGTAAAAGATAAAGATTATCAAGGAAATGGAAAACTTCACTATTTTAATATCGGTGATAAATTATCAAAAAAAGAAAAGCTCGATAAAGTTGTTCAAATTGGTAGTATTGACAACATTATTAGCTTTGATGAAATAATTCCAAATGAAAAAGGAGATTGGCTTAATCAACGTAATTCAAATTTTGATGAGTTAATTAAGTTGGGAGATAAAAGGTCTGATGATGCACTATTCCTAAATTATACGGGAGGAATTAAAACAGGAAGAGACGCTTGGACAACTAGTTTTTCAAAAGAAAATTCAGAACAAAATATGAATATGAGTATCAATTATTATAATGAGCATATTGGAGATACGAGTGTTTACGACATTAATACAAATGAAATTTCGTGGACCCGGTCTTTGAAGCAACGATTTGAAAAACGAGAATTACAACGGTTTAATGCTGAACGTATGTATGTTGGAATGTATCGCCCATTTACAAAAAAATACGTTTATTATGACCCTGCTTGGACTGACCAGCAATATCAAATGACAAAAGTATTGCCGACTGCTGATTCTCAAAATTTGATGATTGGAATTTCAAATAAAACAGAGGGTAAAAAATTTACTTCACTCATGTTAAATGTTATACCTGATGTCAATTTATTTGCGGGTGGTTCGCAAAACCTTCCAAAATATTTGTATGACAATATGGGCGAATATTCAGCTATTCGTACGGAAGTCCTCTCAAGAATTCACGGACTTTCTGAAGATGAAGTTCTATATTATGTTTATGGAATTTTTCATAGTAAAGAATATGAAAAAATGTATTTTGAAGATTTGTCTAAGTCGTTTCCACGTCTTCCAATTGTAAAGAATAAGGACACATACATTGAGGTTGGTCGCAAACTTGCTGATTTACATTTAAACTACGAAAATCAACCAAGTTACGAAGGTGTGCAAGTAAACATTTCAGACGTAAACGGTTCCTATCGTGTGAAGAAAATGAAACACCCGAAAAAAGGCGTGCTAGATACTATCATTTACAATGAAAATATCATGATTACCAATATTCCTGAACAAGCCTATGAATACGTGGTAAACGGTCGCCCTGCGATTGAGTGGATAATTGACCAGTATCAAGTGAAAACTGATAAAAAGTCAGGTATCACAGATGACCCGAACGACTTTTCAGACGACCCGAAATATATCTTGAATTTGCTACTAAGTATTATAAATGTATCTATGCAGACCGTTGGGTTGGTAAACAGTTTGCCACCGCTTGAAATTGTGGAGGATAACAAGGTAATTGATTATCAATCGCTGACTGATAATGACTTGCCAATGGTTGCTGAAAAATCTCCTAAGTATGACATTGGGGAGGATGAGTAACTTGGCTAGATACGAGATTAGAGCAGGCGAGTTCCCGGCAACGTGTGACTTTTTCTATCGGCTTGTTTCTGAGCGTGTTGATGAAAAATATCGACAATGGAAAAATTCTGAAAAACCACGGCGTGTGTCAATGTCTGAGATTTATCAGGGTAGAAAGATACTTGGTGCAGTCATCAGCTATCATGAAAAATTACCTTCAAATTGGGATTATTCAGGTTTTATACCTTATGGTTTAGACTTTTCCCTTGTAAAAAGTGAGCATACTAATGGACTGTTCAACGATTTACATGAACTATATTGGGGAAAAGAACCCATACAGTACTTTGAAAGCTTCTTCAAAGTCTTAGCTTTGGAAGTGGCTCAAAATAGTAAATATGGAGGTAAGTTACTTCCTGATTTTCCAAAAGATGAAAAAACCATTCAAGAATTTTATAACAGTCATTCAGATATTATTGTTGGAGAAAAATCACTATTATCACGATTTAAAGAGTTTACCGAAAATAAGTATGATACGGTTAAATGGATTGCAACAGATGATAGCAAAGCCATATTAATGGATAGGCAAGTTGGTTCAGAAATTGTTAATGTCGAAGACGTTCAGTTACAAGAGAAAGTATTGACCTTTGGTAGTTTTGAACACTTTTCGGAAGAAATTAAAAAATTTGTAGATGAAGTGTTTTTGCCATTTATGAATGAAAAAATTCTTCCTGAAATGATTAACGAGTTAGCAGATGATAATTCATTGTAGGTAAATCCCACAGTTTAACACGAAATTTAAGGAAAGTTCTCACTTGAAATGTGGGAACTTTTCTTTTTTTGGCAGTGTCTGCTTCGGACACGTCGCGAATTTTAGTCATCTATACTGTACTCATCAAGTAAAGCAGTGCTTGATGATGAATTGCCATGTTGGTTGCAAACGACACGGCGGAAGGGTTGGCGAACTGCTGATAGCCGATACTACTAAATTATACGAGGTGCAAAACCATGAGAACACGTAATTCGCAAAGCTCTTACAGCTCAGAAACAACGACAAAATACATTTCGGAGGATAAACCAATTTACTGTGTATCATCTGAAATTGAAACTCAATACAACTACATTGAGAACAAGCGTACAGATGAAATTAAAGGTCATAAACTTTACTTTGCGCAGGAGGGTGTAAATCCCTTTGCTGTGAAGTTTGCAAAAAAAATGCCGTCATTGCCTCCGTTCCTCTCAGAAGTGAAACTTGATAACTTAGAAGCGATTGAAATTCGCTCTAATGTTTACTTCCGTGCAGAAGGGGTACGAGTGGTTAAATGATGAAAAACAGTTTAGAGCTTGCAAAGTATTTATTGCAGGGGCTAAACATGGCATTGCAGATTAGCGGAGAAACCAGTTACTCAAATTCGTTTGATGTAAAGGTAACGGATGAAGGGGTCTACTTCATCCCCCGCATGCCTGCAAGCTATCTTGTTGATGATGACCTTTATCAAAAAATATTTCTTATCATGAACGCTATGCTTTACCCCAAATACACTTTGCTAAAACAATCAGGAGCATATTTTGTTCCATTAGATACGGATAATATTCATGTCGAACGTGCTTTATTCTTTTCGTGGGTGAAGGGTATTTCAAAACGGCTTGTGATTTCAGATATTGATGGTTTTGTCGAACGATTACCACTCAACAAAATTCCTATCATGGAAAATCTAACGGTAGATTTGAATAAAGTGACAAGTATTGCTATCGCAGGGAACAGCGGTTCAGGTAAATCTTATGCACTCACTTATATGCTTTGTGTGCTGAAACGGTCGTCACAACTTGTTATCATTGACCCCAAATTTGATATGCCAAGCAGATGGGGCAGAAAAAACAATGTGCCTGTCGTTGCGCCCAATGCAAGTAGAAGCAAGTCTGATTTTGTTTCAGAAGTGAATAGTGAATTGAGTAAGGCGCTTGAATTAATTCAACAACGCCAGCAAGTGCTATATAACAATCCTACCGCAGATTTTGAACATTATACGGTAGTTATAGATGAAGTTTTAGCCTTGAGTGATGGTGTGGCGAAGCCAATAAAAGACGCATTCTTTAGTTTGCTTTCGCAGATAGCGCTATTGGGCAGGGCAAGCAAAGTACATCTGCTCTTGGTTTCACAGCGTTTTGATAATAACGCAATACCTATATCGGTTCGGGAACAATTAAATGTGCTCATCCAGGTTGGTAACATCAATTCTAAAACCACTCAATTTTTGTTCCCTGACCTGTCGCTTGAAGGAATAGTTATACCTCAAGGTATCGGGACGGGATTGATACAGGTGATAGACTCCGAGCACCCTTTTCAGATTGTTCCGTTGCTAACGCCTACATTCAATAAATTAGAAGGGATAATGTAAAATGAAAAAATCGTATTTTATGCGAACGTTCCGTTTGAATGGCTACTTGCTATTAATTTCTGTATTGCTATTTGTTGCTGATTTCGGTTTTAAGTTGATTGGGATATTCCTGCAAGGTCAAGAAAACGGCAATATGGTTAAATACAATCAATTTCTCAATAAGTATGTGGTGATTGTTCAACACGGATTGCAACAGGTGCTAATCGTTTCGATTTTAATCACACTTGCGATTATCTTACCCGAAGTCATTACAAGGGTTTTGAAGGATTCAGTGATAAACATTGGTAAATCAATCTGGCTTACTTCTCGAATAAGAAAGTTTTTACAGATGAGGGCAACCCACGAGGAAGAAGCAAACGTGATATTTAGGTACAACAAGGCGGTTAATAAAGCCATTGTTGACGTTCGCAATGATAGCGTTGTGTTTATGGTGAAACTCCCTAATGAATTTGGGATACATGGCATGATTTCGGATAATAAAGACGCTATGCGTGATGAACTTGCTAATCGGCTTACCGAGTATTCATTTTCAAATATTGAGAGAGCGAAAAGCTACCTAAGGCTTGAAGGAACAAGAATTAGATAGAACAGAACAGCGGAGCTTTTGCTTGCCACAGGCAAGGGCAAAGAAGCTCCGCTGTATTTTTCAGGAAGAATGAAACGGTACATATTACTACGACAATATGTACCAGTAATCAATAATCAAAGGAACAGATACTATGAAAAAACAGAAAAAAGAGAAGCGTTCTAGTAAGTGGACGTTTATTATTTACAAGGAAAGTGTGCCAGAAAATTATCTGGACATACTCGAAGAACTGCAAGTGCCCTTTGTATTGAGTCCGTGGCATGATAAAGATGTTGATAGAGAAACAGGGGAAATAAAGAAAGCTCATAAACATGGGGCGCTGTTCTTTGATAGCTTAAAAAGTTATTCGCAAGTTTCAGATTTAATCAGCGAAAATTTGAATGCCCCGAAGCATGTTGAGCCAGTTCATTCACCAAAAGGAATGTACGATTATTTTATACATGCACAATCACCAGATAAAGCACCTTATAACATTGAGGATATTGAGAGCGGTTCGGGGTTTGATATTGCAAAATTTTTAATGGAGCAGGAGAGCGGAACATTCTTGAACACAGTGATTGATATTATTGAGGAACAAGATTTTATTAATTTTGATTCGCTTGTTAGCTATGCAAGGAAAAACAATTCCCTGTTGTTAAGTTTGATAGTCGATAAAACCTATTTCTTTGCAAGGTTACTTGATTCAAGAAAGTTTCGGAAGGAAAGAAATAGCACAAGAAAAGCAACGAAGAATGTTGGTGATGAAGATGAATAAAGAAATGGTAAATTGGCAAGATTTAGAACACTTGGGCTTTCCACCCTACACAGCGAAAAGTATCATTCGACAAGGCAAGGCGTTTATGGTACAACAAGGATATGAGTTTTATCAAGGGAAGCGGGTGTCCGTTATTCCTTTGAAGGCGGTAAAATCCGTTATCGGTGATATTGAATTGTCGTCCGAAACGGAGGAATAAAAATTGCCAACAACACAATATGCAGGTGTGTTTACTGATGATAAGGGGCAGTTTTATTACGAAGCCAGTCTTGGTTTCGATCTTATCACAGGGAAACGCATTAAGAAAAAAGCACGCAAAAATCAGAATGGAAAACATTTCTCATCTGCAAGGATGGCTTACAAAGAATTAACTCGTGTTCGCAGTGAGTTCTTTCAAACAAATGGTTACTCAAACTATGATATGACCTTTGAACAATTCATGAATGATGTGTATTTGCCTTTTTATGAAACGGATGTGCTTGAACAGACTTATCAGAGCCGAAAACCAATGCTAAAAATCGTCATGAACCGTTTCGGTAAGAAACAGCTTCGAGCGATTACCATTCAGGATGTACAACATTTTCGTACGTGGCTCTTGTCAAAACGGCGAGGTGGTGCAAACTACTCAAATGGTTATGCTAGTTTGATGTTTTCGACTTTGAAGAAAATTCTAGGGATGGCGGTTAGTCTGCAATATCTGGAAACGAATGTTGCTTCAAAAGTGAAAGCAATCCCAAAAGGAAAAGCACAAGTGGCATATTGGACGAAGCAAGATTTTGAGAAGGTTATCAATCATATTTGCATTGACGATTTGTATGAACACCTTTGCTTTGTTATGTTATGGCTTTACTTCAACACTGGCGTTCGAGTTAATGAAGGAACTGCACTTTGGTGGGACGATGTTGACTTTAAGAAGAAAACTTTGAGAGTAACGCATATGCTAATACTTGAAAGCAAGACAAAATGGCAACGTCAGTCCTACACAAAGACGGAAGCAGGAAGTAGAATAATCAGCCTTGATGATGATACGCTTGAAATTCTGAGAAAATGGAAGAAACGGCAGGCGGAAGAAGTCGGCAATCTTGATTTTATTTTCAGTTATGATGGTAACCCAATGATTAAGTCAACCATTGCCCGCATTGTAAAACGATATGCAAAACTTGCAGGCGTTCCAGAAATTGAAGCAAAAGGACTTCGCCACAGTCACGCAAGCTATCTCATTAATGAGTTTAATGTGTCGGTTCTGATACTGTCAAAACGTCTCGGTCATTCAAGTCCAGAAATTACATTGAAACACTATTCGCATATGTATTCAGGGATAGATCAAGAAATTGCACAAGTCATGAATGGAAATATCAAAATTGAAACAGCACAGAAAAGCAGTGTTGCATTTAATGGAAATCAGGCAGTGAAAATGCAACTGTCTCCAACACTGTCGCCAAAATAAAATAACCACTCAGAAACGTTGATATAACAACGCATATAGAGATTAACTTCTACATTGAGTGGGAATAAGTTGCAGGTATCACTTGAAGAGAAAAGCCTGATTTAACGGCGCTTTCGACGAAGTGAAACGGGTTGAAATAGGGTGGAATGGTCAAATTTCTGCCAAAGATGAAGAGCCAGTCCGGAGAAATCTGGAGTGGCTTTTTTTACGATGGACTATCTCGCCGAAGGTACTGTCAAAATTCCATTGTTTTAATGGTATTGGGTGCGGTATCATGTAATCGAATACACTAATGATCCTTGGAGGAGAAGCGGATGAGTGAACGTTATTTTGATCTGAATATTGAAAAAGTCCTCGATAACTGGGAGGTATACCACGCAGTGCGCGAAATCATTGCCAACGCGCTTGATGAGACGCTCCTTACAGGTTGTCGGAAACCTGAATTTGTGAAAGACGGGGAGGGCTTTTGGCATGTCCGCGATTACGGTCGTGGTCTGAACTATGAACACTTCACGCAAAATCAAAATTCAGAGAAAGTGCAGTCCAGTGATGTCATTGGTAAATTTGGCGTTGGGCTAAAGGATGCATTGGCCGTTCTTGATCGGGCGGGACGTTCTGTGGTAATTGACTCTAAATACGCACATAATACGCTGGCAATGCACCGTAAAGAAGGCTTTGATGATGTGCAAACACTACATGCCGTCTTTGCTGATTCGCTTCATCCCGACTTTGAAGGTACCGAATTTACACTGCAAGTAACAGATAAAGAAGTTCAAGATGCGAAGAAGTTATTTTTGTATTTCGAAGAGAAGACACCGCTTGATATAACTTCATTTGGTGAGATATATCAAAAAGGTGGACAATCTGCAAGCATCTATGTAAACGGGGTAAAAGTTGCCGACGAAGAAAACTACACTTTTGATTACAACATTACAAAAAAGAACGCCGCTTTAAAAAAAGCTCTAAATCGGGAGCGTTCTGCCGTAGGTCGTACAGCGTATTCTGCAACCATTAAGAGTATGCTACTTAACAGTTCTACACTTGAAGTAATCTCAGTATTGCTTTCGCAGCTTAAGAAGATCCCCGAAGGTACGCAGGGGGACGAGATCAATTACATGGACGTTCAGGCATATGCAATCAAGAAATACAACGCATTGAAGCCAACAGTCTTCATGTCTTCTCTCGCTGCATATGACCTCACTGAAGATGATAAAGAGAAGATTCGAGACAGTGGACGAGAACTTGTCATTGTGCCGGATGCGGTATTTGACCGAGTGAAGAACGAAGATGACGAAAACGGTGACCCGATTGGCACGTTTGACGTGGTTCGGCAGGAATATAACGATAATTTCGAATATGATTGGGTAGAAGATACAGCATTAACAGCCAAACAACAGCAGAACTGGAAACTTCGAACTCAATTATTGGAGTACCTAGAATTATCAAAGTGGGACAAACGAATCAAATTATCCAAAACAATCAACGAGTATACATCAGGCGATGTGCGCGGTGTCTATGATTCACAGTTAAAATTGATTGTCTTGAAACCAGCGGTACTGAGTAGTGCCGCATCTTTCTATGAAACTTTGATTCATGAGTTGGTGCACGCAACGACGGGATATTCAGACAACACTCGTGATTTCGAGAATGCACTGGGTAAGTATATTGGTAAACTGGCTGTGGACATGTTTGCTAAACAAAAAAATGGGAGTCTTGCTGTTGAAAAAACTGTTGATTCAGCTTCTATGACTAAGGCTGATGGATTCTTTAGAAGATTATTCAAAAAATAGTCTGCAGATTTGGAAATGAGTGAGGAATTAGTAAACGATATAATGACTAACCTTTGAATTCAACAGTAGATTCGATCCGTAATGATGGACGAGATTACTATTAACTTATCTAAACATGAATTTAATGACGGCATAAAACAGTTCAAGGATCCGGAAGTTGTTCTGAAACGAAAGAATTTTATTTTTGCAAAGAACGGATCTGGAAAATCAACATTTGCGTCGGTTATTAGGACACAGCTCTCCGATAGTCACGACGTTCCTGTGTATAACGGCTTTGATTCTATTCTGGGTGAGAGAACGAGAATTTCAATGCTTTCGCTTTGGCGGTAAACGCGAGGGAAAACGAAAAAGCAATCAAAAAGAAACAAGGTCTACTCGACGCCAAGCAGATAGAGTTGGAACGTGTTCTGCATGAAATTAACGAACTGGATGATTCACTACTTTCTAAGAGTAGATCAATCGAAACGAGATGGAAGATAACTAAGGTTATTTGGAAGATAATATTGCTTCTGAATTCAAAGATTTTAACTGATGACCAAAGAGTCTTTAATGCAAACAGGCATCAAGCCAGCCTTGGTTAGGTTTGATACCTATTCTTTATTTTTGATTACGTTCTCAGCTTGATGATTTGTTCTACAGTTAATCCGGTTAGCTCGGAGATGGTGTGGAGTTCCATTTTCTTTTGGAGCATGCGAAGTGCCATTTCTCTTTGGGCTTCAGCTTTTCCCTCTGTTTTCCCTTCGGCTTTACCCTCAGCCTTACCTTTCTTCAATCCGCGATCATAGAATGAATTCGGCCATTTGATTACTTGTTCCCGCTCATCTTTTGGTAATGCACGTACTTCCTTCATGAGTTGGTCCACCTCATCTTCATTCAGATTTAAATAGGTTTCAAAAAACCGTTGATCATGCTGCTTCGCGCTTCATCAAGCTGCAAACTGGCCATCTGTTTTAGGAAGGAAAGCCGAACTGCTACTCGTTCCTTCTTATTATAGTTCATTTTACTCATCAAAGCGGCACTAACAGGATTGTTCCCATGCATAAATGTACGCCAACTCATCTTACTCAATTCCATCTTGAAAAAACGGAAGGTCATGGCATCAAGAAATGGTGTTTGGATTACAAATACATTGGGTTCATCTCTTATTCCATCATAGCTGAAAATGGCGATGGGTAAAATAGGTTTTCTGAATTTTAAATAAATCATTGAAAAGTAGATGAACATTCGCTGAGGAAAGTGTTTCTGATGCGTATTTTGTGCTTCAATGTGAATAATGAGCACGCAATTCTTTTTGTTTTCCTTAAATTGAGCTTCGGCAATCACATCGGCACGTTTTTTATCACCATCAATGAGATCAGGAAATAATTCTTCTGATAGAAATTTCTTGTGTGCTAAATCGAGTGCGGAGAAAACTTCTGGGAAAAAAGCTTCAAGGAATTCGTCAAAAAAATTGTGTAGCAATTCTTTAAAAAGGCGGTCGTGATCAGTCACTCAGTCACGCTCCTTTGAGGAAAAGATGGAAAGTGGGGAAAAGCTTTAATATAACTCCATGTGATCAGCAAAAGTAGAGTGGTTGATTTTCTCGCTCGGCGCGTTCCATACCGCCAATGAGTGAACGGATTTCCTGTTTAAAGTTTACTTCCGGCCAATGAGCGGTTAGCTCGTATAATCGCGGCGCAACTCGTCGACATTCTTCTACCGACAAGCTGCCATCGCAGTCTGAGTGGTCAAGTAGCGGGAGAATTTGGTCGTTGAAATCAGAAAATGGGATCGTTCCACTGAATCCTGCCATTTGATTCAAGTCCATACCTATTTCAGCAGCCAGCATTCTTCTGAACACATGAAAAAGCCCATACGTCCAATACGCGTCACAGTGACTAAAATTAAGGCCTATCACTCTCACTCCTTTTGTCGTTTTATTCATTATCAATTACAACTTAATTCAATTGCAAATGACGATAATGCTAAAAAGGAGCAGATGTCAGGGCTTACATCGGTTGGAAAAATATAGATTGGACTAGATTTATCTAGAAAAAGAGCAAAATCAACTAAATTGTTAATCTGTGATTCACGTTATTCATACCATTGTCACGCCAAGATCCGGTTCCCGATCGGCGTAAACAGCTGCTGGATCGATTAATACGGGTAAGCATCTGCCAATAACATATAGTTACCGTCTCATAAATCACAGTCGACGAGCTTGTTTGGCTAATTGAAGAAGGCATAGAGTGATACAATCACTCACGTCGCCAGAAAGAACTAAATGACATGACTCTGGTTGAGAACCAAAATCATGTCATTCAGCATAGTGGCTAATTCTATTATTTTTCTTGACTGTCTGCTTGACAGGGAGTAACTCTGTCAAATTTTTGTGGCCAATTCATCCCAATTGGATTACATCGACTGTCAATCAATGACTTCCAACAATGCAATATAAAGATAAGAACTAGACTTGGCAACCGGATCAACGTGGCCAATAGATCGTTCACGTAAATAACTTGACCGCCCTTTTTTGGCTTTCATATTCTTTGTTTTCTCAACACAATCATTGATATATTCTTTAGTTAATTTATGTTCAGCAAATGCCTTGCTGGCAGGATCCCATAAATCAATTAATGTCTTCATGCCTACATCAGATTTTCCGCGCTTCTTCATTGCTTTAGTCGCTTCAACCAATAAAACTTCTAAACGAGTTTCCCCGTCCTTAACTAAACGAGCCATAGTTAAAAAGGCGGTTCCATACAAGGCACCTGATGCTCCGCCAATGGTGCTGACCAATGTCAGAGCAACCGTTCGGAAAACCAAGGGCATAGTCTGTGGATCCTCTTCTTCCAATGCTTTTTTCGTAGCTTGAGTTCCTCGATTTAAGTTCGTTCCATGATCGCCATCACCAATTGCAGTATCAATTTCATTTAAGAGTTCTACATTATTCTTTACATAGTCCGTCCATAAGATGATCCATTTTTTTGCCTGATTGATTGTTAATTCCATGTATAAATCCTCCTAAAAATATCACCAAGAAATAGCATCCGTTGGCGCTTCCAAGTACTCGATCCAATTATTTTCAAGTTTCATCAATGTTAAAGATATTCCATGCATATCTATGGCAGTAACTTTATTTCCCACCTTAGTAAACGAAACCTTAATTCCTTTTTCTTTTAAAAGATTCAAAACATCGTTAGCAAATACAAACTGTTCCATTAAAGGAGTTGATCCCAACCCATTAACCAAAACTGCATAGTCACCAGTATTATGATCATAGGATTTCAAAATTTTATTAATTAATTCTTCTGCGATTTGTTTCGATGGTGCAATTTTTTCTGTTGAGAATCCACGTTCATTGTGAATACCCACACCATATTCCATCTGATCATCATCCAGTTCAAAACCAGGATGTCCTACCGCGGGGACAGTAGCGGCGCTCAGAGCAACAGCGACAGTTTTTGTATTATTGATGACTCTTTGACCAAGCTGTGCTAGTTCGTGTAATTCCATGCCCTGTTCAGCTGCGGCACCACATATTTTTTCTACTAAAACCGTGCCGGCAACTCCTCTTTTGCCTTGTGTATCCTCTGCATCATCAGCAGCAGAAATATCATCATCAACGAGAATAGATTCAACTTTAATATCATCGAATTCTGCTAATTCTTTAGCCATATCAAAGTTCATATCATCGCCAGCATAATTTTTTACGATCAAAAGAACGCCTTGTCCCTTATCGGCATATTTAATCGCTTCATAGATCTGATCGGGAGTAGGTGAGGTATTTATCTGACCACATACAGCCGCACAAAGCATACCTTTGCCAACATATCCTGAGTGTAGCGGTTCATGTCCACTACCACCGCCCGATACGACGCCAACCTTTTTATCGTCCGAGAAGGCGGCATCATTTCTCGCGATTGCAAGTGTTCCGGGAAGTATTTTCAGTTTTTGGGGATAACTGGAAACAATCCCGTGAACCATTTCAGAGACGATATCATCTATATTATTGATTATTTTTTTCATAATCAGCTAGCTCCTTTAAAAGACATAGTTTTTCGAGGCAGATTGATAAGACGAATAGCAACGTTTGGTAATTCAGAAAGTGATGTAGGCGAACATTCATGCTTATCAAAGCAAAAGAATGAGCCTAGGCTTTTTTTCCTGGGCTTCCTTCGAGCTTCATCGTGATTAAATAAGATACGCCTCCTTAGATTTTTTTTTAGAACAGCATGCGCAACTGCACCATCACTTAGAAAAACCATGAGTGATGTACCGATCAATTCGCCTATAAACCTTCTCTTTTTAGTGCCTTCTTTTTTTTACTATTTTAACACAAGCAATTATTGTGCCAACTTGTAGGGGAACAAGAATGGCGTTGCAATTAGTATTTCCAAATTATAGTTTGGTAAAAAAGCGCAACGATTTTATTCTTTTTGGTGTTATATACCAAGAGAGAGCGCTATGCAATTAAATGTTACTCAACCACAGAGGAGTATGTGCCAGGTAACATCTCCACACGCCTAGCATGACAAAAGTGTCATCCAACTGAAGCCAATATGTTCATGTCTCTTACGACACTTTAAAAAATAGATTCATGGTCATTTTCTGTGAAACAAGAAAAGTTTTGGGCACGAAAAACTCGTAAATTCCTGTCAATACTTTGGATAACCCAACCCAATGGAGAAATTTACGAGTGAAAACGGAAATCCGTTTACCTTTAGGATTGCCTGAATTTAAGATTACTCAACCCGAATGATCTTGAAAGTCGATGCTCAATCAGGACCTGAACGCTGTCCCTTCTGTGGTTTTATAACCATTGAGAGGAAATGATAGGTGTCCACCTCGAAAGGTTCGGGATCTGGATCTTAGCACCGTCAGCGGGCAAATGAATGTGGGCTACAAAACGGTTGAGCGAATCTACTCTACTATGCGATTGCCCAAGACAAAGTGGTCTCAGTGCATCCTTTGCCGGTGATACTAAGGAACTATATAACATTTTACGAGGGTTCTTGTCGAAATAAAAATGATTTTGAATCTTCGCCATAACTTCTTTCACCATATTTTTTAAATCCAAGTTTTTCATAAAAATGATGATTTCTTTTGGAGTAAGAAGGCGTTTCGACTTTCCAACTTTTTATAGTGTATCTATTTTCAACAATTTTCCAAGTAGCTGTCCCAATACCTTTATTAATAAAATTTGGACTTATGCAAAAGTATACCAATATTTGATTTGTCTCATCAAGAGATATAAAACCAACAATTTGACTATTACCCTTCACAATAAGAAAAGTGTCTAAGTTGGGATTATTCAAGATTTTTTCTGCTAATTTCCCATCAGAATATCCAGGAGGTCCACCTGTAACTCCAGTGCCAAAATAAAATGCTGTATCATAATTAAACGCCTTAGTCATCAGATCTGTGATCAATTGAATATCTTTTTCTTCTGCGGTGCGTAAATTAATCATTTTATACCCACCAATTCTTATATAACGATCAATATTCCTACTATTCCATTGCACACAAAAGTGAAATGAGTGTAGATAATCTGGGTATCTATGGGCTTATAGGCTCTTTTTTGATTTGCTATGGTACTTTAATAGATTATTGTATTTGCCAAAAACGAAAAAATTTGAAATTGACATGGTTTCAACAATCATTAATTTTCATTTATAATCCCACGCAACGTTGCGGAAACACTGCCAGCATAACTCATCCCGAATTTATGCAGATGAATCATCAGATAATACAGCTGATAAAACGCCAAACGTTTTTCATAGCCTTCGTCAAACGGATAAGCGGTGGAGTAAGCTCGGTAAAATTCAGAGGTAAAGCCGCCAAAGACCGTAGTCACGCCAATATCCAGTTCCCGATCGCCGTAAACCGCTGCCGGATCGATTAATGCGGGGGATCCATCCGCCAAAAACATATAGTTACCACCCCATAAATCACCATGTAGCAGCACCGGTCTACTCGGATGGTGTGCTAGCTCAGACATAATGATGTCACGACTTTTTTCGTACAATATGACATCATCGCTGGACCACAGTCCATTCTTTTGGAGTAACGAAGCAAGCACATCCAGACGCCGGTTGACGAACAATTCCGTCCAGGAATCCGTCCAATCATTATTGAATGAAATGCTGGAACCTGAATAGGGATAATCAAAGCCAAACTGGCCATTCGGGCTTTCATGTCGATGAAGATGGGCAACCAGTTTTCCTAGATCCGATTGTTTCCCCATGCCGTGCTCAAGATAATTAAGCAGTAGATAGGCATCACCGTTGATCTGCCCGCTGGTGATCACCCTCGGAGCAAGAATACCGGCTTCTTTAAAAGCTTTTAAGCCGGCGATTTCACTTGCGTAGAAACTTTGAGGATGATTCGGCTGAACGAGGAGAAAATAGCTTTCCTTGCTCGTGTCGATTCGGTAAGCCTTATTGACGTCGCCTCCGCCAATCTGTGTAACCTGCCGCACATCCTCCAGCGGTAACTGATTTATCCAGTCATTGACCATCGCTCTTCCTCCTCTTCATCACAGTTGTTGACTCTAATTATAAAACTTTTGAGATTAATTTATTAATCGGAGAATGATTGATTATGCTATGTTCCTCTGTAATGAATCAAAAAAAGGGTGGGGTTTTCTTTTTACGTTGATTATGCTGCTTGATTTTATCCAAAAGTCGACAGTATTGCCTGAACTCCTTGTTTTTGCACCAAATGACCAAGCATGAAATCGGATTTTTGACGGTTACTGTGCTATATTCGAGGTGATGAAGAATGATCGAGGAGGAATGTTTGATGGACAAGATTAAAGTCGGAAAGAGTCAAGTTGAAACAGCACCACTTGGACTTGGTACAAACAAAGTCGGCGGACACAATTTGTTTCCAAATTTATCGGAGTCAGACGGTTTGGAGACAGTTCGTGCTGCTCTAGAATCGGGAATTCAACTGCTCGATACAGCTTATATGTACGGAAAAGGACGCTCTGAGGAATTAATCGGCGAAGTCATTGCAGATTTTCCGAGGGATCAAGTGATCGTTGCCGATAAAGCGGCTCATGACTTCTCTAGCGGTGACATTGTACTGAATAATGATCCGCAATTTCTGAAAAAGTCGGTGGATGATGCACTAAAGCGACTGAATACGGATTATATTGATATTTTCTATATTCATTTTCCTGATGAAAACACGCCGAAAAGTGAGGCGGTCGGCGCTCTTCAGGAACTGCGAGAGGCAGGAAAAATACGGGCGATCGGTGTTTCCAATTTCACGCTTGAGCAGGTTAAGGAAGCGAATCAGGATGGCTATGTTGACATCGTCGAGAATTACTACAGCCTGATTCACCGTGATGAGGAAGAAAAATTATTCCCGTATTTGAAAGACGCACATATTTCTTTTGTTCCGTACTTCCCGCTTGAGAAGGGCCTGCTTACCGGCAAGTATACGAAAGATATGACATTTGCTGAAAATGATTCGCGCAGTAAAGATGAGAAATTCACGGGAAAGTTATTCCAAAGCACGATGGAGGCGGTTGACATACTCCGCCCAATAGCACAACGTCATCATGTTGATGTGCTCCAGATTGTGCTGACATGGTATTTGGCTAATCCAAGTTTGACAGCAGTGATTCCAGGTGCCCGTAATGCAGGTCAAATTCCGGGAATTGTGCAATCAGCTAAAGTTGAACTTTCAAAAGAAGAATACGATCTCATCGATCGAAGCTTTTCGACTTTGTAATTCGAAAATTTTTCAAAATGATAGCGGAAATCAAAAAGAGCGCCTGAGTGGCGCTCTTTTTATATTATATCGAGGATCAGAACGGAAGGATCTTTTCAATATGGAATTACTTGATGTGTAAAAAATAATGTGAATTATTTGCGAAGAGCTTAATTTTACAAAATCGATTACCGAGAATAATAATGGCAGTTGGCGGAATAGATAGAAATTTGCGATGGGTTTAACAACTGAGAATTAAAAACAACCACTAGAGGAGACAACCTGATGTTCGAAAAGAAACGAAGAAATTTTAAAATTACATTTAAGACATTTTTAATTCTCACATCTATATTAATGATTATTATTCCTTCAATCGTTGTTGGGGTTTTTTCGTATCAAAGTGCTAAAAGAGCAATGATGAATAGTATTAACAGTAATGCACGAAATAGTATCAATATACTCAGTGAAAACATTAACCAAACCATTGGCGATCAAGAAGTTCGATTAAACTATCTGGCTAAAATGATTCAGGCTGATCGTATGAAGAGTGATTCTGTGAAGCAACTGTTAAGTAGTCAATTTCACGGGACACATGTAACAGAAAATGTTTCGGCTGCTAATGAACAAGGATTCAATATTAATGGAAATGGGGAAAAAACGCCAAAAGGATTTAAACCCCAATCACGTCCTTGGTATAAATT
Source organism: Sporolactobacillus kofuensis (assembly GCF_024125425.1). Lineage (GTDB taxonomy): Bacteria > Bacillota > Bacilli > Bacillales > Sporolactobacillaceae > Sporolactobacillus > Sporolactobacillus kofuensis. The sequence goes on along the minus strand of NZ_JAMXWN010000004.1, from coordinate 198,411 downwards.
AGCGATGAATCATCCTGGAAAAATGGTACTTACTGAACCCTATCGTTCAACATCTACCGGCAATTATGTTGTGTCGCTAGCCAAAACAACTAGAGATAATAAAGGAGTCATTAATTTAACTATAGATATAAGCGCTTTACAGAAATTAGTTAAGAAAGTACATATTGGAAAAGAAGGATATGCAAGCCTTTATAGTAGTAAAAATATTGCGCTAGTAAGCAATTTGGTTAAAGTAGGGAATCTGGCACCGAACAAAGAACTTCTTACTAAGAGTGAGGGGTCGTACTTTTCAAATCAAAAAGGCGATCGTCATCAAGTAAATTTTATCCACGATAAATTAACAGGTTGGATTATTATAGGAAATATTTCAGAAACAGAAATTAATGCTGACCTACATGGAATTTTCATTCAGACAATCATTATTTGTGTGATCATGGCAATTATAGGATCGCTAATCGCATTATTTATTGTTCAGATAATCATAAAACCGATCAAAAAAATTGCCGAAGTATCGTCTCGTGTCATGAGTAAAGACTTAACGCAAAAAGTAAGGATAAAAAGTTTTGTTGAATTTGAACAATTGGGTGAAGGATTCAATAAAATGATTGATGAATTAAGTGATATATTGCGTAGCGTAAATGAAAAATCAGGAATACTTGCTTCTTCATCAGAAGAGTTAACAGCTTCGACAGAAGAAAGTAAGGCTACCATTGATGAGATTGCTAAATCGATTCAAGAAATGGCTATTGGAGCAAATCATTCATATCAACAAACGGAGGCAACTGCCGGTTCCACTGAATCAATTAAACAACAAATTATTAACATCGATGGGAATGCAGATCAACTGCACCAAGCTTCAAATGATGCCATGAATAAAGTTGAACTTGGACAAACAACATTAAATCAAACAAGCAATCAAATTAAAATAATCGATGAAAAACAAGCTGAAGCACTAAAAACTTTCGAAGAATTTAACAAACAAGTGGTCAATATTGAGAAAATGAATCAGCTCATTGATGATATCTCCGAACAAACGCAATTACTATCACTAAATGCAGCGATCGAAGCAGCTCGTGCAGGTGAAGAAGGACGTGGATTTGCGGTAGTAGCTGATGAAATTCGAAAATTAGCTGCGCAGTCTAATGATTCTACAAAGAAGATTTCGGAAGTTGTGAACATGTTGCAAGAATTGAGTAAAAAATCATTAGAATCGATGACAACGGGCAGCAGTGAGATAAGTAAAGGTATTGAATTGGTAAATGTAACAGCTCACTCATTTGAGAATATTACACATTCCATGCATAGCGTATCAGAGGAAGTACAACAAGTGACAAAGGCAATCAAATTGATTACCCAAGATACCAAGCAAGTTGATGAAGCTGTCAAGAGTATTAATGAAGCAACTTCGAAAGTCAGCAGTGAAACCCAAAGTGCTTCTGCCGCTTCTGAAGAACAATCTGCTTCAATGGAAGAAATCGCGAGCAATGCAACCTCTCTGTCAGAAATGGCTGAAGAGCTTCAGCAACTCGTGTCGACATTTAAAATTAAATGATTTTGTAGTACATAAAAACGTTGATTAAATGTGAAACTGTCTGCAACTTTCATTGTGCAGACAGTTTTTCTAATCATAAAGCCATTTTGTTTAGAACATTCTTTTTACGTCATTACTAATTTTTATTACCATAAGCTGAGTTAACGGCATAGTTTTTGAATGTTTCTATGACTTTATGGAGAAATGCTCACTTTTTTATAAAAATAGTCGTTTCATTTATTGGATACTAGCAGATGTTGTATTCTATAAACACAATAAATTATGATAGAGTTATTGTTGAGACCAACAAGGCATGTTCTTAAGTGGTCACTTATTTTTGTGACGTCTAAGCAGGAATACCTGCTTTTTTCATAAATAAGGACAAGGAAGGTTATTATGAGCAGCAATCAGACGAATACGGACGTGATCTTAATTGGTGCCGGGGTCATGAGTGCGACTCTGGGAACATTATTGAAAGAGTTAGCGCCTGACTGGAAAATCAAAGTGTTTGAGAAACTCGCAAATGCCGGACAAGAGAGCTCGAATGAGTGGAACAATGCAGGAACCGGACATTCCGCACTGTGTGAACTGAACTATACGCCTGAAAAACCAGACGGATCAATTGATATTACGAAAGCAATCAACGTCAATGAAAAGTTTCAGCTTTCACGTCAATTTTGGTCCTATCTTGTGAAGAGCGGACAACTCCATAATCCGCGGGACTTTATCCGGCCGATTCCGCATATGAGTTTTGTCGAAGGGGAAACGAACACAGCCTTTTTGAAGAAACGTTTTCACGCGCTCTCGAATCATCCGCTGTTTCAAGGCATGCAGTTTTCCGATGATCCGGAACAACTGAAGAAATGGATTCCGCTGATCATGGACGGACGCACGTCTTCAGAGCCCATTGCTGCAACAAAAATCGATTCGGGAACGGATGTTAATTTCGGTGCTTTAACACGGATGTTGTTTGATCACTTAAAGCAAAACAATGTCGAGATCACCTACAAAACTCGTGTTGAGAAGATAAAACGTACAAGTGACGGTTTATGGAAAGTGACTGTGCAGGATATCGAGAGCGGGACAATTGAAGACCATAAAGCCAAATTCGTCTTTATCGGAGCTGGGGGCGGAAGTTTGTCTTTACTGCAGAAAACCGGCATACCTGAGTCCAAACATATTGGCGGATTTCCGGTCAGTGGTCTATTTATGGTCTGTCACAATCCGGAAGTTGCTGCGCAGCATCATGCAAAAGTATATGGGAAAGCGAAGATTGGTGCTCCGCCAATGTCCGTACCGCATCTTGATACAAGATATATCGAAGGTAAGCAAACTTTGTTATTCGGACCGTTCGCCGGTTTTTCACCGAAATTCTTAAAATCCGGATCGCATCTGGATTTGATAAGTTCGATAAATCCGAACAATATTTTGACGATGCTTGCGGCAGGCGTAAAGCAAAGAGTCTTAACAAAATATCTGATCCAGCAAGTGCTGTTATCGAATGACCAGCGCATGGAAGCGTTACGCGAATTTATTCCTAAAGCCAAAAGTGAGGATTGGGATATTGTTGTTGCAGGGCAACGCGTGCAAGTGATCAAGGATACTGATGCCGGCGGCAGGGGAACTCTTCAATTTGGTACGGAAGTTGTTCGATCCGCTGATGGCTCCATCGCTGCATTGCTCGGCGCCTCTCCAGGTGCTTCAACTGCCGTTCACGTAATGCTTGAAGTAGTACAAAAATGCTTCCCAGATCAGATGAACGAGTGGGAACCGAAAATAAAAGAAATGATCCCTTCACATGGCGTGTCATTAGCGGAAAACCCAGAGCTGTTCCAAGAAATTCATACATCAACAGCGCAGACGCTTGGCCTAGATGGATCTGATTCAGATAAATAGAACAACACCCTCCACTTTTTAGCGGAGGGTGTTGTTCTTGATACCGGAAAATTTTTGGCTGTAGGCGTATTTAACCCATAACTATAAATGTTAATTCAGGGACGAGTTTTTCACTGATTCGTAGTATATTAGTTTAATAACATATCAACCTGTCTGAAATGATCATTGGAGGATTTAGTAATGCTGCGGGTACTCTTGATTGACGATGAAAGTGATGCTTTGGATTTATTAGAAATTTTACTTGGACAAATTGGTGATGTGGATGTGGTCGACCGGTATTCAGATGCCGTTCAGGCACTGGAAGCGATAAACAGCCTGCATCCTGATGCAGTTTTCATGGATATCGAGATGCCTAAGATCAAAGGAACGGAGCTGGCACGAAAAATCCGAGCTGCAGATAAAAAAATCATGATCGTCTTTACAACGGCCTATTCAGAATATGCCGTTGAGGCGTTCGAAATTCAATCACGCGACTACTTGCTCAAACCTTTTTCATTGGAACGGCTGAGTAAGTGCGTCTCATTACTTAGAGATTCTCTTAAAGAAGGTCAAAGCGCAACAGCTCAGGTCAAGGAATTTTCCATTCAATGCATGGGTGGTTTTGATATTTATTTACCGGGAAATCAACCGCTTGCTTGGAAAACGAAAAAAGAGAAGGAAGTCTGTGCGTTCCTGATTCATCACAGCAAAGAACCGGTAGATTCAGATTTCATCATCGCTTCAATATGGCCGGAACATGATTTGACGAAAGCAAAGAGTTATTTGTACACATGTTTATCTTATCTGAGAAAAGATTTATCCGAAAATCATATTCCTGCGCAGATTAATAAGATCGGCAAGGGGTTCTTATTCGAGGGGTTAAATTTAGAAAATGATGTTGAGCATTTGGAGCGGCAGCTAAAGGATGTTCTGACCAAAGATGTAGCAGATCCCGATGTTTATCATCATTTGAAACAGCAATATCGCGGCGCCTACATGGAAGGCTGTGATTACTCCTGGGCACATGTGCGAAAAACGGGACTTGAAGAACGTTACATACAAGTGTTGCGTAAACTCTGTACCTCTTTCCAAGAGACGTTAAGTTTGGAAAATGAGGAAGACTGCCTCAAAAGCCTAGTAACACTGCTACCCGATTCAGAACAGGACGGACGGGCGCTGATTCACTTTTATCTGAAAAGTGGAAAGCGTCGCGAGGCTTTCCAAGTTTATCAGCGTTTGAGTGATTACGTTCAGGAACATATCGGTGCATCTCTGGAACCGGAAACCGTGGAGCTGTATGAACAAATGGCAGCAGGGGTTAGGAGAGGCGAATGAAAAAAAGAATTGAAGCACTGGCAATCACGGTATGTATCCTGGCGCTAATGATAGGTGTGCTTTTTGTCGTATTTACTTATAATGAGCGATCAACCCCGCAGGCAGTCAATGGCAATCTCGATTTGACCAAGTGGAACTTTGCAAAAGAAGGTCCCGTCCCGCTGAATGGGCAGTGGGATTTCTATCCTAATAAACTTCTTTCTTACCAGCAATTGTCTGCAGATAACGATCCGGATACTCTATCGATTCCGGGCAATGCCTATCAAAAAATGCATGCGCTCGGTGCATTCACTTATGTCTTGCACATTAAAATTTCAGATATCAAAAGTGTATATGGTCTGAAAACGTCTTCCATCCAAATGGCAAATCGGTTGATTGTGAATGGCCTCACGGTGGGACAGAGCGGGCGTCCGGCAGAGCATGAAGGGTATTGGGCGAAAAACAAACCCTATGCCTCTTACTTCACGCTGCATCGCGGTTGGAATACAATCATGATTCAAGTGGCAAACCATGACTTGATCGGCAGTGGTGGTATCAATGGTTCTGTTTATTTTGGGCGTGCGGGGCAAATTGCCGGGTTGTACAATAAGGCGCTTGCTTATGACTGGATTATTGTTGTTTCTTTTCTGATTGTCGGAATCTATTACATCAGTTTATTCATGAAGCGAAAAAAAGATCACTCCCTAATAATTTTAGGATTGACCTGTATCTTTGTGTCTATAGGCAAGGCGACAAGCGGAGAACGTATCTTCTATGATCTGTTCGGATCAACACCTTTCTGGCTTTACTATCGGCTTCAGATCTTGTCTGTTGTTTGGATGTGCATCACCTTACTTCTTTATTTACAAAAGGAATTTCAGACCTTTTGTTCAAAATGGCTAATTAAGTGCTGTATTGGCGCGGGCAGTCTGATCACTTTGGCGGTTCTTGGATTTATCGGTCATGTTCTCGTCAATTTCTGTTTTTCTCTCGTCACTGTCTATTTAATGTTCATCTTTTTGTATGCGACCTATGTCTTTTTACTGGCCATGTTTCATCGAAGATCTGGAAGCGTGTACCTGGTTGTTGCTGCAGTATCTATAGACACGTACGTACTGGCGCAACGTGCATCGGTTTATTTTTCTTTTCCTATTTATAAGCTGTCCTCGTTTGATCCGCTGATCTTCTTGCTCATACTTGCGTTGCTGTTGTCGCTTAGATTTGCGAATGATTATCAGAAAATCAACGATCTGTCTGAGAGACTGATTAAAAATGATCAGTTAAAAGATGAGTTTCTTGTACGGACGTCGCATGAATTCAAATCGCCTCTGCATGGCATCATGAATATTTCTAAATCAATGATGAACGATTCAGAACATCCGCTGAGTACCGAACAGAAGAAGAGCCTTGGATTAATTACGCACATTTCCAGAGATTTGTCACAGCTTGTGTATGACATTCTCGATTTCTCAAAGCTGAAGCAGGGGATTCTGGTGGTGAAACCGGAGCCTGTCGATGTACAAACAACTGTTGATGTTCTGGTGCGCATACATGAGTACCGTGCAAAGGAAAGAGGTATTCAGCTATTAAACCTTGTTCCAGAGCATCTTCCATCTGTTTATGCAGATGAAGTCCGTTTTGGGCAGATCATCAGCAATCTTTTAGATAATGCGATCAAGCATACGATGAATGGACGTGTAGAAGTTGACGCAACAATTCAAGAAGAACACATTGAACTGGTTGTTCATGACACAGGTGACGGGATTGATATTCAAGAATTGCCGCTCATATTCGAACCCTTTCTCTCGCTCGATTCATCGGATGAACAGAAAGGGGTCGGCCTTGGTCTTTCGATTGTTAAACAGCTGGTCGAACTGCAAAATGGAGAAATTAGAGTGTCCTCTGAGAAAGGAAAAGGGACAACGTTTCGCATCACGCTTCCCATTGCTCAGAGTGATGCGGTTCGAAACGACTATGAATGGGCGAATGAGAAAGAACCTGATTATCGTTTTCCCACACCTCTATTCGTTAATCGTTCAGGCAAGTCTACCGTTCTGATCGCCGACGACAACTTTGCCAATCTGAAAATATTGATTGATGCGCTTCAACCGCTTGATTGTGATGTGATTGCTGTGAAAAATGGGCGTGAAGCACTCGAACAAATCGAACAGACCAGAGTGATCGACTTGGCGATATTAGACATACGTATGCCTGAATTATCCGGATACGATGTTTGCCAGCACATTCGAGAAAAATATATGCCGGCAGAACTTCCTGTGCTGATGGTGACGGCAGCTATTGAGCCAAGAGACAAGGTTGCGACACTCGAGGCGGGAGCGAACGATTTTTTGACCAAGCCCTTTGATCGATCTGAATTGAAGGCGAGGATCAGTAGTCTGCTCAATATGAAACATTCGTTTCGAAAAGCACTCGATATGGAAGTCGCCTTTTTGCAATCGCAAATCAAACCGCATTTTCTTTTTAATGCCTTAAACAGCATTGCTGCGCTAAGTTATACCGACATGGGTGCTTCACGAAAGTTGATCACGCATCTTGCCGATTACTTGAGAGGTAGTTTTCAATTCAGTAATATTCAAAAATGCGTTCCATTCAGTCAAGAAATGCATCTCGTGCGCACTTATGTAGCAATTGAGAAAGCGAGATTTAAAGACCGCATTCACATTGAGTACGCGATTGATGAACAATTGGATTCTATCAAACTCCCCCCGCTCTTGATTCAGCCACTTGTTGAAAATGCGATTCGTCATGGAATCAGCAAGCGTGAAGAAGGCGGGAGAGTGAAAGTATCCGCCTTTGTTGCTGGAGAAGATTACGTAATTAAAGTTGAGGATAACGGTGTGGGCATGCCGCGCGAACGGTTTGACCAACTGGAGAAACGAACAGATTCCGAGCGTGGTGTCGGTTTAAAGAATATCAGCAGCCGGCTCAAATACGAATATGGAACTGAATTGAATGTGCAAAGCGAACCGGAAAAAGGAACTTGTATTTCGTTTCGGATTCCTGCTGAATAAAAAATAAAGGACGAGCTGTATCATGGAGAGAACCCATGGTACGGCTTTTTCTCTTAAGACATTGTATTTAAGCGGCAAAATGTGTCTATTTGATGTCATTTTTAAGGTTTTTTTAAGGTGCTTTGTCGTACGCTGTTAAAAAATGGGGAATTCGTCTTATGCACAGGGATCGAGAACATTGCTGTGTCACTAGGCAATCTCGATTTCAACAGGGGGACGATTCATTGAAACGAAGTATCTCAGTCGGATTGATCATCATAATGTTTATTTATCTCATTCAATCAACGTTCGGAGCAACCGTTGCATATGCCGGAATGATACCTATGCAAGGATCGGGAACATCTGCTGATCCTTATATAATCACTACAGCTGCGCAACTTGACAGTGTGAGGAATGACCTAAGTGCTAGTTACAAATTGGGCAATGATATTGACCTTAGTAGCTATGACAATTGGCAGCCAATAGGAACCATTGACAATGGACAAGCATTATCTGGAACCTTTGACGGTGACGGACACACGATAAGTAATTTAAAAATCAATCGCCCTGATCTAGATGATGTCGGGCTATTTGCACATCTTGAGAATGGGACTGTGAAAAACGTAAAATTGGAAAATGTGAATGTTAACGGCCGTATCAATGTCGGTGGATTGGTTGGCTTTTATAGAGGAGACACAATTAGCAACAGCAGTGTGTCGGGGGAAATAAATGGATCCAGTTATGTTGGCGGTTTGGTAGGATATAGTGAGGGCACGATTAATGGAAGTTATTCAACAGCTGACGTAATAGGAGCTCAGGAAGTTGGCGGATTAGTTGGTGAGAATGATGGAAATATTAATACGAGCTTTGCAAGTGGACACGTACAAGGTACCGGCAGTGTCGGTGGTTTAGTTGGCTATTTTCAATCATCTGATTTTGACTTTTTTGGAGATCCAATTTCGGTCAACAACAGTTACGCAAGTGGATCAGTACAAGGGAGTAATGGGGTTGGTGGACTGATTGGGCGAGCGCAGATTTTTATGCCTGGATCTGTAACGATCAGTAATTCCTATGCAAGTGGATCAATTTCCGGTACTAATAGTGTTGGTGGTATTACAGGTGCTTCCAGTGGAGTAACGATTACGAACAGCTTTTATGATAAAGAAACAGCCGGTTTAAGTAGCTCTACTGATAACGCAGCTAAATCAACAGTGGAAATGCAAACAAAGTCTACATATACGAATGCCGGTTGGGATTTTAATTCAATCTGGAAAATGAATCCAGGGGAATATCCAAAACTCTCCTACCAAGTAGATCAGGCTTATCAAATCACTTATGATCCGAATGGTGGAACGGGAACGGTTCCAACTGATCCAACAAACTATAGTAATGGTGATTCAGTAACAGTTAAGGGAAACAGCGGCAATTTAGTAAAAACCGGCTTTTCATTCAATGGTTGGAATACAAAAGCAGATGGTACCGGAACCGCCTATCAGCCGGAGTCTGCTTTGACAGTTACAGGCAATGTGACGTTGTATGCGCAATGGAACAAAAACCAGTATACGGTCACTTATAACTCGAACGGTGGGAGTGCCGTTGCTGCTCAAACCATCGATTATGAAGGTCAGGCAAGCAAACCTACTGACCCAACACAGACCGGCTATACGTTTGGTGGGTGGTATAGTGATTCAGAATTTAATAACACATATGATTTCAACACGCCAGTTACCGAAAATACAACACTATATGCGAAATGGAGCAAAAACCAGTATACAGTTACTTATAACTCGAATGGCGGAAGCTCAATTGCAAATCAAACCGTTGATTATGAAAACAGGGTAAGCAAACCCATAGCGCCGACACGAACCGGCTATGCGTTCGCTGGATGGTACAAGGACTCGGGTCTGACAGAGCCGTATGATTTCAATACACCTGTTACTGAAAATACAACACTATATGCGCAATGGAACAAAGTCCTGTATACGATCACTTTTGATTCGAACGAAGGGAGTACTGTTCCGCCACAAATGATTGCCTATCAGGATAAAATATTAAATCCGCTAATTCCTTTCAAAACGGGATTTTTATTTTCAGGCTGGTATAGTGATTCAAACCTGACAAATCTATATGATTTCAATACACCAGTTACCGGAAACACAACACTTTATGCAAAATGGAGCGTAATGCCGCCATCCATTATTTCACAGCCGATGAATCAGACGATTAATAGGGGCCAATCAGCTACATTCTCAGTATTTTCTCTATCCTTTGAAAATACATTTCAATGGTATAAAGATGGGGCTCCGATTATTGGTCAGACAGGACCTTCTTTAACAATTAGTAATGCACAATTGTCTGATGCAGGGCAATATTATGTAAAAGTGACAAATGCTGGTGGAGTAATTACGAGTATTCCTGCACTATTGATCGTAAATCCAACCTATTCCGTAACTTATAATGAAAATGGGAACACCAGTGGAGCGGCGCCTGTTGATAATCAGTCTTATAGCCCAGGAACTCTTGTTACCATACTTAATCCATTAAACCTTACAAAAACGGGGTATTCGTTCAATGGATGGAATACAAAAGCAGACGGGTCTGGAACAGACTATCAATCAGGTGATACTTTTTCAATCACAGGTAATGTGACCTTATATGCGAAATGGAATAAAAGCCAGTATACGTTCACTTATGACTCGAACGGTGGAAGTGCTATAGGTGATCAACACATCGATTATGAGGACAAGGCAAGCCAGCCTGCGGACCCAACACGAACTGGTTATACGTTTGCCGGATGGTATAGTGATACAGAGTTAAATAGCCCATATGATTTCACGACACCGGTAACTGGGAACGTAAAGCTTTATGCGAAGTGGGACAAAAATAGCTATACGGTCACTTATGACTCGAACGGCGGAAGTGCTATAGGTGATCAACACATCGATTATGAGGACCAGGCAAGCCAGCCTGCGGACCCAACACGAACTGGTTATACGTTTGCTGGATGGTATAGTGATACAGAGTTTAATAGCCCATATGATTTCACGACACCGGTAACTGGGAACGTAAAGCTTTATGCGAAGTGGGACAAAAATAGCTATGATGTAACGTTTGATTCGAACGGCGGAAGTGCTATAGGTGATCAACACATCGATTATGAGGACCAGGCAAGCCAGCCTGCGGACCCAACAAGGACGGGTTATACGTTTGCTGGATGGTATAGTGATACAGAGTTTAATAGCCCATATGATTTCGATACACCGGTTACCGGGCACGCAACACTTTATGCGAAATGGAACAAAAACCATTATATAGTTGCTTTTGATTCGAACGGTGGGAGCGCCATTTCAAATCAAACCATCGATTTTGAAGACAAGGCAAGCCAGCCCGCAGAGCCAACACGAACCGGCTATACATTTGCTGGTTGGTACAAGGATTCGGACCTAACGGAACCATATGATTTCCATTCGCCGGTAACAGGGAACACAACACTGTATGCTAAGTGGGATAAAAACCGCTATACGGTCACTTATGACTCGAACGGTGGAAGTAGCGTTTCGGATCAAACCATTGATTTTGAGGACAAAGCAAACAAACCCGCAGAGCCAATACGAGCTGGTTATACGTTTGCTGGTTGGTATAGTGATTCAGCGTTTAATAGACCGTATGATTTCGATACACCGGTTACCGGAGATACAACATTCTATGCGAAATGGCTGTCAGCAGAAAGCACATTGTCAGCTTTGAAACTTCCAGATTCAGCTACTTTGTCACCGGTATTTAATGTTGGTCAATCGGATTATATGGCAATGGTAGATAATAAGATTGCGCAATTAACGATTACTTTTTCTAGAAGTGAAGGAAGCCAAAACGTTACAGTAGACGGATCACCAGTCGAAGGTGATCATGCGAACGTTCCGCTCACTGTTGGAAAAAATACAATCAAGATTGTGGTCACAGCTGCTGATGGCGTGACAAAAAGAACCTATACACTGCATGTGACACGAGCTGAAGCTGCTAAATCTACATCAAAGATTATCTATGCTGATGTCACATCGAAGAGTATAAAAGATACGCTTACCAAAACGCCGATCACTCAATCTGAAAATAGCGATGGTACAGTAACGAATTCTGTTTCGTTAACCAATGCAAATGCGTTGGAAGCAGTGAAAAATCTTAACGACACCAATAATAAGGTTATCAGTATCGTTATTCCTGATGGAAAAGATCCAGTGTCGAAAGTGAATGTTTCCGTCCCGAACCAAGCAGTGGACACTCTATCCCAATCGAGAACGGGTCTGCAAATCATCACGAATGATGCACATATCCTTGTGCCCCATCGTTCGCTTGCTGATTTTAATCAGGATTTGTATTTCTCTCTTGTTCCAGTGAGAAACCAATCAGATCGACAACGAATCGTTGAACAAGCGACCCAACAATCCATTGTTAGAGCGGTACTTAACGGGGATTCATCATCTATGCAAGTCCTGGGCCAACCGATGCAAATTGAAACCAACATGCAGAATCATCGTGTGACATTGACGTTGCCAATTCCGACGGATGTCCAATTAACGGATGAGATGCTCAATAATTTGGTGATCTTTATCGAGCATAGCGATGGAACGCGAGAAGTTATCCGTGGTCAATTGGTAAACTATGAATCCGGTGTACGCGGCATCCAGTTTGACGTTACGAAGTTTTCTACCTTTACCATGCTGTATGTGAAAAACGCAGATAAATTATTTGCCAAAACATCTGGAACTACGGATCAACATCAAGGAGCTAAGGGAAAAGATCATGGAAGCAGCACAACGCAGCCCGCGGAGAAGAAAACAGGATCAGCAAGTCCTTCCAAGGATACAAAATCAAAGGCTTCCTTGCCGAAAACGGGAGACGAATTTGATAGAAATTCGATTATCGCTGGAATGATCCTTGTATTGTCTGGGCTGTTCTTGACGGTTCGCAACAGGAGAAAAAAGAGAAGATCCTAAAAGAATAATGGATTAATGGAGGTGTCCCAAAAGTCAGTTATGGACTGTGGGACGCCCTTTTTTTATAACATTAGATAGGGATCGGAAAAATTGAGATAACGACCGAATTATGCTCGAAAATGCCCAGATTAATTTTTCCGAAGACCGGATAAACCACTGGAACGACCGGATTCCGCTTATCCACGACTGGGATAATTAATCCGGACATTAAACAACAGCCCCTTCCGCGTAGTTGCTGCGCAGATGGGGCTGTTGTTATTTTTAGTGTTCAAGTGGCTACTTGATCACGGCATCTTTCCGAGTTTCATCGAGGCAATGTCTGCTTTGATTTCATCCATACTTTTGTTTAATCCGCTGTCAACAATTGCGGTGATCGCGCCTTCAACAAATGCTGCGTCGACGATCTCCACTTTGCTGCTATCCTCTTCCAGAAAATCGAGTGCCATTTGTGCGTTCATGTAAGCACTGCCCATGTCAAAGAAAACAAGGACGCCGTCATCAGAGTACACGTCATGGATCGCGCTGCTGATTTTTGTAATGTCGGTACCGAGCCGATCATCGTCGGTTCCTCCTGCAAGCGCTACAGGTGCATCTTTTGACATTTGAGAAGCGAGTTCTTTTATCCCTTCAACAATTTTACGACTGTGTGAAACTAATACGATTCCAACCATTTTCAACAAATCCTTTCTCTATTAATTGTGACGTTCTTAATGAAAAGTCGGGGATGAAAAAGAGTACCCATTTTGTCTTACAGAGCTGCAAAATAATCAGCAATTGCACCGAGAATGAGTGCGGTGGATGCAGCTCCCGGATCCTGGTGGCCGAGGCTTCGTTCACCGAGATAGCTGGATCTACCTTTTTTAGCGACTAATTTTTCAGTATCTGTAGCGCCTGTTCTTGCGGCTGCTTTGACTGCCTGAAGAACTTCCTGAGTATCTTTACCTTGAGACAATGCTGTTTCGCCGGCCTCATAAGCGGGGATCAGGGCATCAAGCATTGTTTTTTCACCGGCTTGCGATTTTCCGCGCATTTTAATTCCTTCAGCGGCAGCCTTGAGGATACTGATATAATCTTCAGAATTGATCTCTGTTTTATCCTTGAGTGCCATTGAGGCTCTTAGGAATGCAGTGCCGAACAGTGGACCAGATGCTCCACCAACATGGGCAACGAGTGCCATACCGCTTTTTTTGAATAGATCGGCCGGTGTTTGAAACCCGCCTTCATCGAGTGTTTTCTTCACGAAGGAGAAGCCGCGGCTCATGTTGATTCCGTGATCTCCATCGCCGATCGCTCCGTCTAGCTCCGTCAAATGCTGTTTGTTTTCTTCAATGACGTCTGCGGCGTGATTCAAAGCGCCAATTAGTTGATTCAGTTCTGCCATAAGTCATCCATCCCTTATTTATTTTTTGATTACTTTGAGTGCCGGTGTATCTGCGGCATCGTCAAGAAGCGATTTCAGTTGATCGTCCAATTTCAGCACGGTCAGCGACATTCCGGCCATTTCAATCGAGGTCATAAATTCACCGACAAAGGTGCGGTGGATGTGTGCACCGAGCGATACGAGAAGATCATGAGCTTTGTTATTGACGATATAAAGTTCCATCAGTGGGGTAGCGCCCATACCGTTTACCATTAGCGCAACGTCATCGCCTGACTGAATCGGGGCATCCGCCTGGATTTTATCAAAAAGTTCTTGCGTAATTTCATCAGCCGACTTGATCTTTTCACGATGAGTACCCGGTTCGCCGTGAATACCGGTGCCGATTTCGACTTCATCCTCAGCTAACGTGAAGTTGGGCTTTCCGGCGGAAGGGACGATACATGGACTGAGTGCCATGCCCATACTGTGAATACTTTTGATCGCTTTTTCTGCTGTTTCTTTAACTTTTTGCAGGTCCCATCCACGTTCTGCGGCTGCACCGGCAATTTTATGAATAAGGACGGTTCCTGCGATTCCGCGGCGTCCTGTAGTAAACGTGCTGTCTTCCACAGCGACATCATCATTCACAATAACTTGTTCAACCGCAATGCCTTCCATTTCAGCCATTTCTTTCGCCATGTCAAAGTTCATCACGTCACCACTGTAATTTTTTACGACCAGCAGCACGCCTTTGCCTCTGTCCACGGCTTTGATTGCTTCATAGATTTGATCCGGTGTTGGTGAGGTGAAAATGTCGCCGGCAACAGCAGCGTCGAGCATGCCTTGGCCAATATAACCAGCGTGCGTTGGTTCATGGCCGCTGCCGCCACCACTGACAACGGCTACCTTCTGTTCAGTTAAGTTTTTACGAACAAGGACGTTTGTATTGTCGAGTCTTGTTAAATAATCAGGGTATGCTTTCGCCATGCCAATCAGCATTTCATTCAAACTGTTTTCCGGTTGATTGATCAATTTTTTCATCTTGATGCCTCCCTGTCTCCGTTTGATAAGCTATTTTATTCAATGGAAGAGAAGAATATAGGCAGCTGCACCGAAAATACCGCCGAGAATTGGGGCGGCGACGGGTACCCAAGCATAGGCCCAGTCCGAGCTACCCTTTCCGGGAATGGGGAGAAGTGCATGGGCAATTCTCGGAGCCAGGTCCCGCGCGGGGTTAATAGCGTATCCGGTTGTTCCCCCAAGCGATAGTCCGATAGCAAAGATCAGAATCCCAATTGCGAGCCCCATGAGCCCGGGTGCCATTTTCTGTGAAACAATGCCAATAATGCCAAACAAAAGTACAAAGGTATTGACGAATTCGCCAAAGAAGTTGAAAAATTTGCTTCGAATTGCCGGTCCAGTGGAGAATACGCCTAATTTAACTGCTGGATCTGTTGTTGCTTCAAAATGCTTGTAGAAATGAAGGAAAAGAACAACAGCCGCAAGAAAGGCTCCGATAAACTGCGCGGTGATATATAAGCCCACGCTGCTCCAAGGAAACTTTCCAATGCAGGCAAGTCCCAAGGTCACAGCAGGATTAAAATGCGCACCGCTGATGCTACCGAAAAGCCAAACCGGAAGAGCGACCGCGAATGCCCATCCAGCGCTGATCACGATCCAGCCCGAATTTTCTGCCTTGGATTTTTTCAAAATGACATTGGCAACAGCGCCGTCGCCTAAGAGAACCATAATAAACGTACCAACCAATTCACCCAAAAACGCTTCCATAGTCCGTCTCCCCTTTCTCTTGCCATAATTACTTAAGCAATTTTGATGCCAATTGAGTGGGAGAGCGAAAAGGGCATGAGAATTGAATTATCCAAATAGGAACATGGTAAAAAAGAACAAGAAAACCGTTGATATTGGTAATAAGCACCAATATCAACGGTTTCTATTGGATAAGATTAAATTTTCTTGCTTTGGCAGCAACGGTCTTATGATTTAAATGCAGCGCTTTGCCCGCGGCATTGCAGCTCCCGTATTTCTCCAGCGCTTTTTTGATGATTGCTTTTTCATAGTCATCCATCGGCAGCACGCGGTCGGAGGCGAATAGATCATGGTCCTGTACATGTTGCGTGCTTAATTTTTTGCCGCGAATGTAGGCGGGAAGGTCTTCCGCTTCAATGTAATCATTGTCGACCAGAGTGAATAAACGTTCAAATAAGTTCTCGATCTCTCGCACATTTCCGGGCCATGCATAGGCGAGCAGGGACTCCATTGCATCATTGGAGATACCCAGAAGCGGGTGCTCGCGATCATTTTGAAATCGATTCATGAAGTAGTCTACGAGCAGGGCGATGTCTTGCTTTCGTTCGCGCAGCGGCGGCAAATAGATCGGAATGACATTTAAGCGATAATAGAGATCTTCGCGGAAATCACCGGTTTTGACCATCGCTTCTAAATCGCGGTTGGTTGCAGCGATGATCCGGATATCCAGCTTCTGAACCGTTTCACTTCCGATACGCTGGATCTCTTTTTCTTGCAGCACGCGGAGAATTTTTGCCTGCATATGTGTATTCAGTTCACCGATTTCATCGAGAAAAATCGTACCGTGCTGCGCCAGTTCAAATTTACCAAGCCGGCGGGAGATAGCTCCGGTGAACGATCCTTTTTCATGGCCAAACAGTTCGCTCTCAAACAGATTCTCTGGAATCGATGCGCAATTGACGCGAATGAATGGGCCATTGCGATAAGCGCTCGCATAGTGAATTCCTTTGGCGATCATTTCTTTGCCTGTACCGCTTTCTCCGCGGATCAAGATCGTTGCTTTCGTGCGTGCAGCTTTAAGGGCAACGGATAGGGCATCGATAATCTTTCCACTTTTACCAATAAAATTGCTGAAGATCTTCTCTGGATTCCGCGAACGGATCAATTCCTCTTCAAGATATTCGGCACGCGAGGTCACGCGATTCAATTTTTCAGTAAGGTGTTGGATTTCACGAAAATCTTTAACGATCGAAATCGCGCCGACTTGCTCATCGTCGACAACAATCGGGCTGACGTTCGAGATGATCATGACGTCGTTGTTTTTCTTAATAATTTTGTTCTTTACGCCATGGCCGGTTTTTAATACAGTCTGTCTGACGCCATGAGGAGACAGCTCACTGATACTTTTTCCGATAACATCTGACCTTTTGAGCTTCTGTATTTTTAAATAGGCATCGTTGACATAATTGATGATGCCTTGTTTATCCATGACGCAGATCCCGTCTTGCACAAATTTCAAAATTAATTGAAGGCGTTCTTTTAATTCTTTGACCTCTTTCAATTCTCCTTTGACTTTTTCCAGCCGGGAGATGTTTTGCAAAATGGCAATTGTTCCTCGGGCCTTCCCATCGATTACCAGCGGTCGTCGGGTAATTAAGAGCACCTGGTTATGAATAACCTTGCGGATCATCGTTTCAGGCGCATCTGCTTTAAGCTCTAGATCAGGATAGGGGAGTAATGAGGCGAATGGTTCGCCAATGACATGATCGCTCGACATTTTGAACAAACGTTCAGCAAACGAGTTAAAGAGAATCACGCGATCGGCTTGATCCGTGACGATAATCCCATTTGCGATGTTATGAAAAATTTCTTCGTTCGTAATCATATTTTCGTTTAAAATGTCATCAATATCATTGATTGTTTGAGTGGTTAAATCTTCGAATCCGCTTTCAAATAAGTGCTCAAATTCATTCAATGCCTGTTCTTCATGCGATCCTGATGCGATAAGTATTAGCCTGTCCTTGTCTCGGATCTTTAAATTAACCAGCGGCATTAGACTGGTGGCGGGTACACGTCGGTCACGAAAGTTAATGAATAAGCGGACCTGGTATTTGTTCTGAATCACGTCGGCCGTATTGACAACAGCTGCAGCCGTACGTGTATGCAAACCCTTTGCATAATTTAATATAACTTCGCGACTCCTCAAGAAAATCACTCCTGAAAAAAATCATTAATCACTAAAAAGGATTAAGAGATAGGATCGAGCGGAAACTAATGTGCTCATCATTAACGGTATATCTGTCTGGGATAAAAATCAATCGTTTACTAGGACAATCGTTAATTGAATAAAATGAGCTTCTCTCCTGTTGGCTTGTCTAAGGGATAAGTTTCAAAACCTAGGGGCCTAAGTTTAAAGCATTTTGTCATTGATGAACCCATTCGGTTCTTTCAATAATAAGGGGTCCCCTATGCCAGGGAACCCTTTTTTGATACGATAAATAGGTTGATTGTCTTACATAAGGAGTATTCTTTGATGTGCACGGACGGAGTGGATGATGGTGTGGGGAAGAAGCAAAAGCAACAATGTGCGTTACAACTATATTTATAATTTCTGTTCCTTTTTTGGTGTGACGGCACTTTGGGTACTGTATTTGACTCATCGCGGCATGTCACTTGTCGAAGTGGGCTTGCTGGAAAGTATTTTTCACGTCAGCAGTTTTCTTTTTGAGGTGCCGAGCGGTGCACTTGCGGATCGGCTGAACTATCGAGCCGTTCTGATTTTGGGACGCGTTTGCGCAATAATCAGTAGCATCATCCTTATTTTTTCGCATGATTTCCTTTGGTTTGCAGTTGGGTTCATCATTTCCGCATGGTCCTATAATTTGAATTCCGGAACGATTGACGCGCTCGTCTATGAATCATTGCGCAATCTGAATGCGAAAGATAAGTACATTAAGGTGTCGGCGAATACTAATGCCATATATGAATTTGCGGATACTTTAGGGATTTTTGTAGCCGGGTGGTTTGTCAACAGCTACTTTGAAGGCGTGTATTGGATTCAGATTGTCATCTCATTATTTGCGATAGTATCTGTGTTCATGATGGTGGAGCCGGAGAAAAAAGAGAAGAAGACTGAAAAAGTTACTGGTTATTTTACGATCTTGAAGAATGCAGCACGCTTTCTCAAGGAAAATAGTCGGCTACGCTTCCTAATGATCTTCTTTGCGCTTTTTCAAGGGGTCGCCGCAACCTATTATTTTTACTTTCAATCACTGATCGACAAGAATGGATTTAAAGGCGTTCAAATCAGCCTATTAATGATTGTGTCTGCAGTATTCCAAATCATCGGGGCGAAAATATCTCCTCAAATTGAAAAAAGAGCTGGGCAGATGATGCTTATTCACACGTTTTCGCTCTTGCTCTGCATTTTTCTTCTCGTATCATTTACAAATCAGCTTGCGGTTCTGATCATCTGCTTTATCTGCATGAATGTGCTGATCGCGATTAGTCAGCCAATCTTCAGCAACTATTTTAATCAACTGATTCCGTCGTCTAGCCGTGCAACATTGCTTAGTGTGTCCAGCATGCTGTTCAGTGTGACGATGATTGTCCTTTTCCCGTTTACAGGATGGCTGATTGAGCGGGTGAATTTTTCAATCAGTTTCGGAGTGATGGGCGGTGTGCTGGCATTATTAGTGTTGGCACTTCCGCAGCTGACAAAGAACACTCGGAATTGGTTATAAATGATTAAGGAAGATATTGCTGCCACCGGATTGCATCGAGATAAGCTGTCATGTAGGCATGTTTTGGAATTGTGAATTGTTCTAAGTAGTCGATTAATGCTGCCCAATGTGCTTGTTCGAGTAATAGGACGCCGCTCAGATGGGTTCTAAGTTCATTGTCTTGACCCATCAGTGCTTCTTTTACATCGGTGGGGAAGGGAAGCGTAGGAAGAATATCTTTCTCAACTCACATTCAAACAGTGAAAAGTTGTATTTATTTGACTTAATATTATCTTTAATAAAAGGAAAAGACAATGAGAGGGTATGATGGAAGGAAAAAGGGCGATGCCCATATCGGTGATCCTGCTGTAGACCTATCGATTGTGTACAGTTTCTTGCCGAGAATCGGGCGAGAATTATTTTATTCACAATATGGGGAAGCAGATGCTTCGACGAGGGTACGTGCTCGATGGAAAGCGATTTTCACAACTGTTTCTTTGCTGATGTATGGCCATGATCTGAAAAACCAGGAGATCGTCGATGGGGGCAAGCAGAGCCTTGATCTGATTTTAGAGAGCTGATTGTAAGTGAATTTCGAAAATGATCGATAAAATTTTGAAAGTGACTGATAAATTTTTCAAAACGATCGATAAAAATTTAAAAGTGATCGATAAAAATTTCAAAATGACTGATAAAATTTTTAAAATGATCGATATACGCAGTACAAAGGTAGGATCTACTTAAGCGATACATACAGATTGTTCACAAAATAGTCTCAATAGTGGCCTCATGCAAAAAGGAATGCACAGCGTTACCGGCGAACTTTTTTTAAAAGAAAGTGAGGCGGTGGCGTGTACGTAAAACCCATTCAACTTCCTTACCATGTGTCACAGCTTGAGGTACTGATTCGTCGAGTAAAACCGAGCGCGTATCGTGACGATCTAACGTCGCTCTACAAAAGAGCAATGGCAGGCTTTCGCGGTGAACAGTCGCTGGACTATCCGCTTAGTTATCTCCCCAAGGATGATTTCTTCATTTTTCATGATCTTCGCTTATTTGATGGCCATCACCATTTTCAGATCGATTTTCTTATCCTATGCTCAAGATTTGCACTCATTTTAGAAGTGAAAAATATTATCGGAAAGCTGACTTTTGATACCGATTTAAATCAATTAATTCGGGAAGTGGATGATTCAACTGATGTGTTTGATGATCCAATTTTGCAAGCTGAGAATCTAAACATGCAGTTGCTTGATTGGCTGGAGCGATACTACGGGATATCCATACCGATTGTAGATCGAGTCGTTATTGCTTCTTCCGCCCAGCTTCAGGTCACCGATTTAAAAAATGATCGGATTAAAAAAATTGTGCGAAGAGCCAAACTCAAAGCGGAACTTCTCCAAGTGAATCAACAATTTTCTAAAGACTATGTCTCGTATGAGTCGCTGAAAAAGGTAGCTGATGCACTTCTCGCAAACCATCAAACACGGGTGATTAAAAAATTCACGACTAAACTAAAACCTAACGATATAATAAAAGGTGTCCAGTGCCCGAATTGCGATACGGTACCAATACTCAAAATGAAACAAAAGTGGGTATGCAATTGCGGCCATGCCTCACGAAATACTCATTTAGCTGCGCTTCGTGATTATTTTTTGATCTATGGTCCAGAGATCACGAATCAGAAATGCAGGGATTTTCTACTATTAAAATCTGAATTAACTGCTAGACGATTACTTCATACACTATGCGATTACTTTGAAGGAAAAAATAAAGCCAGAATTTACTATTTATCGAGGGATATACTCCATGAAAATTGAAAATGATCGATAAAATTTTGAAAATGACTGATAAATTTTTCAAAACGATCGATAAAAAATTAAAAGTGATCGATAAAAATTTCAAAATGACTGATAAAATTTTGAAAATGATCGATAAACGCTGCACGCACTAAATATCTGCGATTTGGAGGTGATCAACATGAATGAGCAGAAAAAACAGTACCACACGGCGTTTGGTTGCTACGGTATTGCCGCTCGTGACGGCAAAATGATTGTGATCGACAAGACTGGCGGACCGTACATTCATCGCTATGATCTGCCGGGCGGAAGCCAGGAGCCGGGTGAATCATTGGAAGCAACATTAATTCGAGAAATTAAGGAGGAAACCGGCATGACGGTTTCCAACTACTCACAAATTGGTACGTTTGATTTCTTTCTGCCGTGGATGTGGCGAAATTTTACACATGTGCATCACGTTGCGGTGTTCTACCAGATTACACAGATGGAAGGTCAATTTGAACTTCCGAAGCAGTTTGATGGCCAGGATTCTTCAGGTGCACATTGGGTCAGTCTGAGCGAACTGAACTTAGAAAATGCATCACCGCTTGTGTTAAAAGCAGTAGAATGGCTCAAGCACCAAGAGATACCAAGCGAAGCCACCGTGTATGATTCATGGTCGGTTCTTTAAGTGATCAAGTGCTTTTTGAATCGCCCATGCCTGGTGCTCATGAAACATGAGATCCGCACTTTGCTGAACATCAACCCATTCTAGAAAGTTGTCGGGTTCAACAGGAGTTTGAATCTTCGGACCGAAACGCGCGGTGTAAAAGTAGCCGTCATTGATCATCGGCTGAACAACGGGTAGTGTTGATAAGAAATAGCGTTGCGCATGACCAAGATACTGGATCGTATCAATCAAATGCCCCGTTTCCTCCAGCAGTTCACGTCGAAGGCATTGCTCGTCTGTTTCACCGGATTCAATCCCTCCACCAGGCAGAAAATATTGATTGCCATGGGCGCGAATCAGCGCAACTTTTTCCGGATCTTCTTCGGAGAAGATAACAGCATAAGCACCTTTTCGAACAAAATAATCAACATTGCTCATGCCTGTTCCAAAAATCCGCATGAGATTCACCTTCCAATAAATTTAGAGAATACGCTCATAATAACACAGAGAATACTTTTTGGAGGCGTCCGCCCGTGGTCATTTTTAAAAAATTAACCGCAGAACATGCCGAACTCTACAGAACCGTTAGATTAGAAGCGTTAAAAACGCATCCTGAAGCCTATGCTTCTGATTTTGAAACAGAGCAAAATCGATCAATGGATCATTTTAGAACCCATTTATCCGATGAGCAGATGCTGGTCGTCGGAGGATTTGATGGTGACCGGCTTATTGCAATTGCCTCGCTTCATCGGGAGTCTTTACCAAAAATGGCCCACCGTGCCACGCTCACAAGTGTTTATGTTCACCCCGATTATCGCGGTCAGCAAATTTCAAGAAAGATTATTGAGTATATGATTGATGCGGTAAAAGAAACAGGTGTTACGAAAATATATCTCTTTGTCATGACAGATAATGAGCCGGCGATCAGAGCTTACAAAAAATTCGGGTTCGTCATCTATGGGGAAGACCGGGATGCGATGAAGGAGAAAGATGGCTACGTGGATGAATATTTGATGGTGAAGTATATCTAATTTTGGTGTGTTCTTCTGCTGTTTTTTTTCGCTTAATGAAATAAAGAGCGTCAACCGGAATCCTGGTGACGCTCTTCTTAGTTATCTAGATTTACTAAATGCAGCTTCGTCTTTGATTTCTTCGCGTAAGCCTTCAATGCTTTGCTCACGGCGCTGATTCTTTTCTTTAATTTGTTGCTTTTCTTCTTCACTCATTTGTTGCCCATGCGCTTTCAAGTAGTCATTCGCTTCATCCATGTTTTTTAGGGTATGACCGATGTTCTTCGAAATTTTTTCTACATTATCTGAACGATCATCCGGTTTAGCCATTGTATATCCCTCCTCATTTTTCGCTCCTTATTATGCGACCTTGGGGGAGAGATATACCTAAAATTCTAAGGATACAGCGCAGGTATCAGAATGTTTTATAGTTGAGAAATTTACCATTCAGCGTAATGACGACACGATCACCGTGTGGATCCTCCTCTTTATCCAGATCCATCTTAAAGTCAATCGCACTCATGATGCCGTCACCAAACTTTTCATGGATCAATGCTTTTATGGTATCACCATAGACAAGGACAAGTTCGTAAAGACGATAAATGGTTGGATCTGTTGGCGGCAAGGAGAAATTCGTACCGCGGTATGGGATCGATTTTAATTCCCGTTCAACTTCTTCTGGTAATTCAAGTAATTCAGTGACCGCTTTTGCCTGATCGGGACTTAGTGTCTGCTGTCCATAGAGGGCGGCTGTGCAAAATACCTCTGAACAACCCGCGGCTTCTGCAATTTGGGAAAAAGTAAGATTTTTCTTTTCTTTTGCTTCCAATAGTAATTCTGTTGCTGAAGAATAAGCCATAGTTGCAATGCCTCCCAGATCATCATTTATTTACAAATAAAGGTTAACACTCTGCATAAAAACTAGGGGTAATTTGTTATATGATCTGCCATAGAATTTAACGTATTGACCACATGGTCAACGGGGTATATAGTTATTGTTGACCGAGTGGTCAATGTGTTTGAGAAGAGGAGGTTCATGGAGATGTCCGTGATTGAATTGAGCCATATTAGCAAGCGCTTTGGAAAGTTTGTTGCGGTCGATGATTTGTCGTTTACCGTGGAAAAAGGCGAATTTTTTGGCTTTATCGGACCTAATGGTGCAGGTAAATCTACAACAATGAACATGATCTTAAATTTTATCAAACAGAGTCGTGGTGAAATCGCGTTGTTCGGTCAACAAATACCCGAACATGAGCTTGATGTGAAAATAAGGATTGGTTATGTCCCAAGTGATGTGCGCTTCTATCCACAGCTAAGTGTTCAGGATTTAATTCACTATACACTCGACTTTCATCACATCAAAGGAGACAAGGCGGAAATTGATCGCTATTGTGATCTTTTTCAAATTGATCGGAAAAAGAAATTTGGTGATCTTTCACTGGGAAATAAAAAGAAAGTGGCCCTTGTCTGTTCAATGATTCATCATCCAGAGCTACTGATCATGGATGAACCAACCAACGGGCTGGATCCATTGATGCATGCCAGACTCTTCCGTTTATTGAAGGAAAAACAAAATCAAGGGGTCACCATTTTTTTATCCAGCCACAACCTGAAAGAAGTAGAGGATTACTGTTCAAAAGTGGCGTTTATCAAAGCGGGTCGTCTCGTCGGTGTGGAAGATTTGACCACCGTCAATAAAAAGGTGAAGATCATAACCCTAAAAGGTGAAAAACTGCCTGTTGAACAGATGGAAGCGATTGGTGCCGAATGTATCAAACAAGAAGATCATGAAGCACGTTTTATCTATGAACAAGAATTAGGCAGACTTTTTGCGACCTTATCTCAGTTTGCGGCGGATCTCGACGATATCACGGTAGGTGATCGTGATCTCGAAGAACAATTTATGGCAATGTATGAGAATCAGGAGGCGGCACGGTGATGACACTTTTCAGACTGGAGTGCAAAACGCATAGGAAAACGCTGTTGGTTTGGATCATTGTGGTTGCGCTACTGACCCTTGGATTGGTTTCACTTTTTCCTGCGATGAAGGATATGGGTCTTCAGCAAATGGATTTGAAGGCGATGCCAAAGGAAATGCTGAAGGCATTCAACCTTTCAGATATGGCGGCACTGTCTACAATTAAAGGATATTTTGGCTACGAATTTCAATATGTGATGATCGCAACCGGCATTTTTTCAGCGATGCTTGGTACAAATGCATTGGCACGAGAAGAATCGGAGGGGACAATCAGTTATCTGTACGCACAACCGATTTCGCGTTTATCCATTGTTGCATCGAAAATGGTCGCAAACAGTCTCATCTATACGACTTACTGGCTCATTTCAATGATTTTTGCCTTTGTAAGTTGTCTTATTTTTAAGGAAGCCGGGGCATCTGTATCGAACCTGTTCAAAGCTTTTGCGCAACTGACCTTTGCCGGTTGGATCATGGGGCTAACTTTTCTCATGGTTGGATTTCTTTTATCCTCCTTGCTTTCTTCCAACAAATCAGCAACCTCTTTGTCACTTGGCCTTGTTTTTCTAACGTTTATTTTGGGAGTTGTCGGAAAGCTAAAGGATGATTTCCAAGTACTCGTCTATTTTTCACCGGTAGATGCAGCGCTGCCAAGTGCCGTATTCAAAAATGGTATCGAGTGGAACTATATAATGACTGATCTGGTCGTGCTCTTTATCACTTGTTTGTTGACGTTCTGGTTTTACAAAAGGAAGGATTTGAAAGTATAAATGGAAGAATCGAAAGAACACGCGATCTTGATTGCGGCCATTCATGAATTTGCGGTAAAAGGGTACGCGCAAGCATCGACAAATCAGATTGCACAGTCGGCAGGTGCCTCAAAAGGGCTGATCTTTCACTATTATGGGTACAAAGAAAAGCTCTTTGAGGAAAGCGTCAACTATGCACTTGATTTCTCAATGAAGGCTCTCGACTTCAAAAAGTGGGATTTAAGTGATGACCTGATGGAAAAATTAAAGGGTTATTGTGAACAGGAATTGCTCTTTTGTAAAAACTATCCTGATTTCTACCAATTGATTGTTCAGGCATTTACCAGACCACCGAAGCAATTGACGGATAAAATGGGCCGTCTTTTCAAAGATCTACAGTTAATGGTCCCGCAATTTATTAATCAAATGATTAACGCATTAGATTTGAAAGATGATGTTGATACGAAGACTTTGCAACATGTACTGTTTTCACATTATCAGTATTATTCGAGTCAAGCAATGGACCATTTGAAAAAACATCCTGAAACAACCATCGATGAATTAAGACCATTTATTAATCAATATTTGGCAATGAACGCAATGAGTTTACGGGGATTACAGAAGCATGATAAGTAAAAAAATAGAGCAGGGGTACACACCGGGAAGGTGCGTGCGCCTGCTCTTTATTTGAGAAACTTAATCATGTACTTGAACTAGATTTTGACTAGTTCCTGTTTCCAGCACGTCAGCTACGCTATCCAGTGCGCCTTCAACGATGTTCTGAATGGCTGTCTCCGTGAAAAAACCGACATGCGGCGTGAGCATAACTTGGTCCATGGTGATTAATTTTTCAAGGAGCGGGTCACCAAGTGGCTGACCACTCAACTTTTTATTAATTACCGTTTCGTCTTCAAAGGTATCGAGAGCAGCGCCGGCGATTTCACCATGCTCAAGGGCTTCAATTAAATCAGCGGTATTGATCAGCCCGCCTCGAGCAATATTGATCAGATAAGCACTATTCTTCATTATTTTTAATGTATCTTTATTAATCAAGTGACGTGTTGAATTAAATAGTGGAGTGTGTAGCGAAACGATGTCTGCTTCCCTGAGCACTTCTTCTAAAGATGATCGATAATTAAGAATATTCGTCAATTGATCATTTGGGAATTGATCAAAGCCGATGACGTTCGCACCTAATCCCTTAAAGAGCTCGGCAGCAGTTGCGCCAATACGACCGGTGCCGATAATACCGATGGTCAGTGAACGGATTTCTCTGGAAAGCAGGCCACTCCAACGGAAATCCTTATTTGCTATGCGTTTTTGGAAGGCGGGAATGTGACGTACCAATTGCATCGCCTGTGTAACGGCTAATTCAGCGACAGCATAAGGCGAATAAGCAGGGACATTGGTTACGAGCAGCCCATTATTCTTAGCTTCGTTCAAGTCGATCATGTCATAGCCGGCAGTACGTGTCGCAATCTGTTTGATTCCATAACTTTTCAATTGAGCATACAGATGGGGCCCACCAAGTACTACGGGCTGCTGAATGCAAATTCCGTCAAACCCTTCTACTGCGGTAACCGTTTGTTCTGAAAGAAAATCAGAAGTGGTGGTGATTTCAGCCTGATGATTATCCGCCCAGTGTTGAATAATAGCCTTTTCGTGATCCTGTACGCCATACATGAGAATTTTCATCGTATTTCTTCCTCCTTCAGTCGCAACACGTTGTGGTGATTGTTCCATGGGGTGGACCATTTTTTAATCATGTGATTGATTTCACAATTAATTTTAACGGATTTATTCAATAGTGTAAACGTATCCAATTTAAAGCGTAGATGCTTTTATGTGCTAAAGATAATTGTTTATAGTTAAGGCTTTGTTTAGATACGCTGTTGTTTTTTGGTGCTATTGCCCTGTATTCGTTTGCCTCAGGCGCCTCACACATTGCTCCTAGGACAGAAAACAGCCTATTTAAAAGAGTTTATCCTGATTCACAGATTTACTTTCATCAAAAAAGCACCCACCCTATATTGAGTGGATGCCATCAATACTGCTCCGTTCAAATGCCTTTAAATGCCTCACGGTAAATAGCTGCAAGTTCAGTAACCAGCGGCATTTTAGGATTGGCAGGTGTACATTGGTCACCGAATGCTCGGTCTGCCAATTTATCTACGGCTTTCTCAAACGCTTCTTTGCTTACACCATTCGCTTCAATACTCATCGGCATGTTCAGGTCTTGCGTGAGTTTCTTAATGGCTTGAACAAGATTTTCTACACTTTCTTCAGTAGTCTTACCGCCAACGCCGATTATTTGAGCGATTTCTGCATAACGTTCGTCAGCAATGAAATGTTTATACTTTGGAAATGCCGAAAACTTGGTTGGCTTCTGAGCATTATAACGAATGACATGTGGCAATAAGAGCGCACAGCAGCGTCCATGTGCCAGATGAAATTCATTGCCAAGCTTGTGTGCTAAACTATGGTTGATTCCTAGAAAAGCATTGGAGAATGCCATGCCGGCTATTGTTGATGCGTTATGCATTTTTTCCTTTGCTTCTTTATCAGTGTCGTCTTTATAGGATCTTGGCAAATAGTTGAATACAAGCTGAATGGCTTTGATACAAAGTCCGTCAGTGAAGTCGTTTGCCATGTTCGATACATAGGCTTCAATAGCATGCGTGAGCACATCCATACCGGAGTCGGCAAGCACGCGTTTCGGAACAGTCATCACGAATTCGGGATCAATAATCGCCACATTTGGTGTCAATGCGTAATCTGCAAGCGGGTATTTCATATCATTTTCTTTGTCGGTAATCACAGAGAAGGAAGTGACTTCCGATCCGGTACCCGAGGTTGTTGGAATCGCAACAAATTTTGCTTTTTTACCGAGTTCCGGGAATTTGAAGACACGTTTTCGTATATCTAAGAATTTCTGTTTCAGTCCGAAAAAGTCGGTGTCTGGACTTTCGTAGAAGAGCCACATTCCTTTTGCAGCATCCATTGCTGAACCGCCACCAAGGGCAATGATGACATCCGGTTCAAACTTCCGCATCATTTCTGTACCCTTCATAACAGTCGTCACGGATGGATCAGGTTCAACATCTGAGAAGACCTCATAATGAACGGGTGTGTTTCTCTTTCTCAGAAAGTGCAGGACACGATCCACATAGCCGAATTTCACCATACCAGGATCGGCGACGATGAATGCCCGTGTAATGTCCGGCATTACTGAAAGATATTTGGTCGCATTTTTTTCAAAATAAATCTTCGGCGGAACTTTAAACCATTGCATAGTATTGCGGCGATTCGCCATCGTTTTAATATTAATGAGGTTGGCTGTGCCGACGTTTGTCGATACCGAATTTCCCCCATAAGTACCGCAGCCTAAAGTGAGTGACGGAATGAAGTGATTGTAGATATCGCCAATACCGCCTAAAGAAGAAGGTGCATTGACGATCAGGCGTCCGGCTTTCATTCTTAAAGCAAATGCATCGATAACGTGTTGCTCGTTTGAATGAATGACAGCAGAGTGCCCGATGCCCCCGAAGTTAAGCATTTCCTCGCAGCGTTTGAATCCTTCTTCGGTTGTTTTTGCCTTAAAGCAGGCAAGTACAGGACTCAATTTTTCTCGTGATAACGGCGATTCAGGACCGACACTTTGCAGTTCGGCAATGATCACTTTTGTGTCCTCAGGTACCTTGATACCCGCGAGACCGGCAATATACGCAGCAGATTTTCCAACAATTTGCGGATTTACCGCGCAACGACGTTCATCAATGACCAATTTTTCTACGTTCTTCTCTTCATCACTGGAAAGGAAGTAGCACTTGTTCGCAATCATTTCTTGTTTCACGGCCTCATAGATTTGTTGATCAATGACAACCGCCTGTTCAGAGGCACAGATCATCCCATTATCGAAAGTCTTTGAAAGAATCAAATCATTCACTGCCTGTTTGATGTCGGCTGTTTTTTCAATGTAGGCAGGCACATTTCCAGGACCAACACCGATGGCTGGTTTGCCGGAACTATAGGCAGCCTTTACCATTCCGGATCCGCCGGTAGCAAGAATCAACGCAACACCAGGATGGTGCATGAGAAGTTGAGTAGCTTCGAGTGAAGGGGTCTCGATCCACTGAATACAATTTTCCGGTGCGCCTGCTCGAATTGCTGCATCCCGAACGATGCGGGCTGCCTCACTGCTACATTTCTGAGCAGAAGGATGGAAGGCAAAGATGATTGGATTCTTCGTCTTAAGTGAAATTAGTGATTTGAACAAGGTGGTTGATGTTGGGTTCGTGACAGGGGTAACGCCTGCAATCACACCCACCGGCTCTGCAATTTGAACAACTTCATCGTATGGATCTTCAGTAATCACGCCGACCGTCTTATTCTTTTTAATGGAGTTATAGATATATTCCGTTGCAAATATGTTCTTAATCATTTTATCTTCGTAAACGCCGCGCTTAGTTTCTTCAACGGCCATTTTTGCTAAGTACATGTGTTGATCAAGGCCGGCTAAAGCCATTTGTCGGACAATCTCATCGATTTGTTCTTGATTCAGGGGACGAAATGCTTCCAAAGCTTTCTGTGCGTTTGAAACCAATTGATCAATTGTTTCGTTTAGTGATACGCTTTTTGTTTCCTTTGCGTTTAACGCCTCTTCATGAATAGCCATTTGATTTTCCTCCTTAGATATGAATCAATTATGACATTGTGAAATATTTCACATGTATAATTTACGGCACACGATACGTAATTGCAACATTATTGAAAGCGCTGACACAATTTATTAAAACGTTTATGTATAATTTGTGAATTTTTTAAAATCGTGTTCTGCCATAGGATGTAAGGGGTTGGAGAAGAGCAGAGGTAGATGAACTAAAGAAAAAAAGATGCCTCATTAAAAGGCATCTCCATTTGTCTTTTTCTTTAGTTATGATCATAGAACTTTTTTATTGACTGATCAATATAAGCCCAACCCATCGGGCCAATATGCATTGTGTCTTGCAAAAAATAGGGTTTACTATCAAATCGAGTGAAATCGGCTAATTTAAAGCCATTGCTTCGAATTTCATCAGCAATTTTTTTATAAGCGATTTCACGTCGCTGTTTTGGTACACCCGCATAATCGTACCATTTTCCATTGAAGGGCACGGAAATAAAAAGCGCATCGACATGCTTTTCTTTCAGCAGATCAAGGACCAGTTGGAGATCCGCATATTCGGGTGATTGACCATAACTTTCGCTGGCACGATAATTCTTAAATTTATTTAAGTGGTGACGTATGAACTTATCGTACAAGGGTTGATCAATATGAAAACAATTAGATCGAGTTTTTTGGATTGCCATTTCACGCGCTGATTGTTTCAATTGCCTCCAGTTATCACTTGCCAATCGAAAATCAGGCTTTTGATATTGCGCGTGTTTATAACCAGGTTTAATTCTGTGCATTTCAATCAAGTCGTGTAATGTAAGTATTTTATAGGTGCCATAAGCTCTGAATTGATCTGCAATCTTAAGCATTGGTGATCTTCTGTTCGGATAGGCGACATCCTCCAAAACGCGACCTAAAGTACCTTCATCACGAATAAACTTGAATTGTACGAGACGTTTTGCCACCTTTTCCTTTAATGCCGGACTGATTGTATTACTTAATGCAAAATGATAAGCCTGTTCTTTGGAAAAATTCGGCTTAAAATGTAATGGATCCAGACCCGTTTTCGTGAACCACTCCGGTGAAAGGATGAATACGATTTTATGGCCCTTTAGTTCATTTGCTGTGGTCGCGAGATTTAGAAAATGTACGAGTGAATACATGCCGCCTCGACCAATAAGAAAAGGGGTAAATCCGTCTGGTTTCACCTTGAAATAGTTTGCCGGATGATAGCGGTCAAGTCGTAACAATTCGGATGAACCATACATTGGCAGATACTGCTTGTTCTCTAACATTTTCTGTTGTGCAAGAATGCCTTGAAAAACATGAGGATCAAGGCTCTGCGCAGCATTCGCCATATCTTTAGAGCTGACCATCCTACGTTCTATTGATGTGGGCATGAAGATAATCGCGCAAACAAGCACGACTGCAAGGATCATTGGCCCGAATCGGTTAAACTTCATTTGCGTTTCGCCAACTGTTGAACAATCATCATTGGTGTTGCCCAATCATCTCTGTTGAAATCAGAAATGGGTACAGAGATGTTCAGCTGTTGCTCAAATTCAACCACAAGTGAAATTGTACCGAATGAATCAAGTAATCCTTCATCAAAGAGTTTCATATTTGGATTTGCTTTTATTTCCTCAGAGTCACAAACGTCTGCAAGGATAGAGAATACTTTATCTGTAAATTCTTGAGTTATTTCGATCATTGTAAAACCCCCATAGTGTAAAAAATATAGTATCAATTCTCTATTGAATCGATTGGTAGTGAACTACCATAGAAAATTAAGCCGCCCCGAGAAAATAAGAAAGCTGAAACAGACCACATGGAATGTAATGACAATGGAAAGACCATGTACCCATGGATTATCTTTGGCCCAAAGATGATGGGTCTTGTTCCAACGCTCAAATTTGTCAAATAAGATAAATGCGATGGCATGATAAATTCCATAAATGATGTAGTGTAGCATGAATCCATGCCAGAAGCCCATCACGAGAAAGTTCACTGTGATGCCAATATCAGAAATCAAGTATCGATTTTTTAGCCATTTATTTTTCACTGCGGTATAGACGAAACGCATGTAGATAAAATCACGAAACCAAAAAGACAGGCTCATATGCCAACGATTCCAGAAGTCTTTAATATTGCGGCTAAGAAACGGTTTGTTAAAGTTCTCAGGCGTCTGGATTCCCATTAGGGAGCTAACGCCAATGGCAAAATGACTGTAACCCGCAAAGTCGAAAAATAAATACATGCTGTATCCGTACATATAGAGCAGAATACTTGAAAATGTGTTTGAGTCAAGTAGTGGTGAGCCCATCCAGTACTTGTGAATCAGATAGCCAATGATGTACTTGTACAGAAAGCCAAGAAAAATTTTATTTAATCCATGATACAAAAGCGTCCGATACGTCAATGCTGACGGAATTTGATCCATATCGCTCTTGAACCGTCTGTAGCGGTCAATTGGTCCGGAAGAAATTGTCGGAAAGAACGTAATGAATCGGAAAAATTGACTAAGTGGAACCTCTTTTAATAAACCATCGCGAATGTCAATAATCATTTGAATTGACTTAAAAGAGACATAAGAGATCCCTAGAAAACCAAGAACGCTTAACGACGTAACATCTGCTGAGAGTTTAACAAGAAAAAGCGGAAGAACAGAAAGCACAATGGCGATATAGAAATAAAGACCCGTATTCTTTCTGGCTCGTAGTGCAAGATAACCTCTGATTAATACCGCTTCCCAGATAATAAAAATAAGAAAAGAAATAAGTTGTGCTGGTTGGGCGGCAAAGATCAAGAAAGTCATCAAAATGGCAACACAATCGTTGTACAGCAAGTTCCGCTTTCCCATGAGTCCAAGAATAATGACTGGTAAGAGTAGGACAGCGATTAAACAAAAAAAACGAAAAGAGGCATAAGGAATAAAGGAAATCATTGAATAACCTCTTTTAACGGAACGCTGCGATCAACTTTTCCATTGGCTGTCATGGGAAGAGATGACCGATAGGTGAACTTTCTTGGAATCATATAGCTTGGTAAGACACGTGCGAGTTCTTGGCGCAACGCAGATGATAATTTAAATGTTGATTCAAAAGGGTGTTCATCCGGGACGACAACGGCAACGAGGTGGTCATATCGGTCACCAGATTTAATTGGAATCACAATTGCTTGTTTCACATAGTGGCATGCAGTGAGTACATGCTCAATTTCCTCAAGCTCCATTCTGAATCCATGGAGTTTGATCTGATGATCCATACGTCCAAAATAATAGAGCACACCGTCAATCAGACTGCCAACATCGCGCGTATGGTAGGCAGGCATACGATGAACCGTATTAAAACTTGCCTTTGTTTTTTCCAATTCACCAAGGTAGCCCTGACCAACACTCGGTCCACAGATAACAATTTCACCTTTATCACCTTCGGGTACGGGCAAACCGTCCTGATCTAGAATGGCAATCGTACAGTCTGGCTTGCAACGGCCTACAGGAAAGGGATTTCCTGAATCAATCATATCTTGAGTGATCTTAATACTTGTGACAGCAACTGTTGTTTCGGTTGGACCATATGTGTTGATAATGTCCGCATTCGGAAACCGTTCTTTCAACCGTTTTGCCACTGAAACAGGGAGCGTTTCGCCACAAAAGAGTAGGGTGCGTAAATTCGGCAAAAGTCTCGATGAAAAACTAGGTTCCATCAAGCACATTTCGGCAAATGATGGTGTTGATGTCCAAACATTGATCCCAGATTGCGCAAGCGACGCGAACAATTCTTTTGGACGTGCAATCATCTCTTGATCAATAGCCCATAGTGTTCCTCCGGAGATCAGTGCAGGATAGAGATCCATCACCGAAAGATCAAAAGAATAAGGTGCTTGGTTCATAAATGTTAATCCTTCTTCAAGTTGAAAATCATCGAGCATCCATGTTGTAAAGCTCGTCAGTGCACGTCTTGGAATCTGTACTCCCTTTGGTTTTCCGGTACTCCCCGATGTGTAAATGATATAGAAGGTTTCCTCATCTTGAACAGCATAACGATTATCAAAGTGTGGATAAACTGAATTTTGAAGTTTAACTTCCAGTTCATGAACATCGATAATCTCTGCCTTAAGTAGGGGTAATGAATCTGGTGTGCTACTGAATACAAGTTTTGACTGTGAACTTTGAGCGATCATACTTACTCTTTCGGAGGGTACGGATTCATCCACAGGAATATAGGCATGGCCTGATTTCACACATGCGAGAAAAAGGACAGGCATCATCGGGTCCATATGGCCATGAACAATGATCGGCGATCGATCTGTACCGAATTTTTCAATCATCCACTGAGCAATTGTGTCTGACTCACCTTTCAATTCACCATAGGTAAGTTGATGATCTCGATGAATATAGCAAAGACGATTGGGCGCTTTCAACGCCCATTCATTGATGTGGTCAAGAATATCCATTATTGAAGTCCTCCTTAGAAATCACTGTAGATAAACGTGCCGGTATGCGCCGCTGAAAAGCCATAAATAATTACAAGGCCAAACAGAATTGCTGTGTAGAAAAGTGTACGAACAGTCCAGAAAAGAGCAGGATTTGTGCGTCCAAATTTAATAAGTTTCATTGTTGCATCACTCCTTAATGATGAGAATTTGAACGAAGAATGTGGAAAATCGTCCTGTTCAACTTGCTGAATTGCACTCTTGGTGTATTCACATTAGAAAGTAGGATAATATAATTTTGTTTATCCTTCGTAAAGGCGTTGCTTCCATTCCAACCGCCAAGAACCCCGTGACTGGAATAGGTATTGGCTCCCCAGCCTTTTCGGTTGATATACCATCCGCAGCTATAAGAAACGCCGGGAAAATGGCGGCTTAAGATTTGTTGCCGACTTGTTCGTGAAATAATCGTTGCATGAGCAATTGTGCGATCAAACAGATAAAGATCCCAACTGGTCGCGTACACATCACCGCATCCAATCAGCTGTGTAAACGAGGGAATACGTTCTACAAATGCATGCTCATCTTGAAAGACATATCCGGTGGATGGGTAAGCGTAATGAAGCATTTCATCTCCAAATCCGGAGTGAAGCATGCCTGCTCGTTGGAAAATAAACTGTCGAATGTAGTCATGCAACGATTCGTGATCATTTTTCTGTACCACTCTGTCGAGAATGGCAGCAAGAAGTGCGTAATTGGTATCTGAGTAGTGCCAGACTGTGCCTGGTCTCGATGCAAGTCTCTCGGAATGCCGTTCAATAGTTTGAACCACTTCATCGCGTGTCATAGGTTGCGTGGTTTCGGGAACATCACGAAGACCAGACATGTGACATAACAGATCAAGCATGGATATCCTGTTTCCATTCGGAAAATAAGGATAAAATTTGGATACTGTATCATTTAAATGGATCCAACCACGTTCTTGCATCTGCATATAAGCAATTGCGGTCACTGACTTTGTAATGGATCCAATATAGTAGGCGGTCAACGGTTGATTATATTTTTTTGAACGAAGATTGCTCAAATAATAACCCTTACTCAAGATAACTTTTCCGTGACTGATGATGAGTGCACTGCCTGAGAACCCACTTTGATGAATAAGGCGGTCAATCACCAGACGCTCTTTGAAAATTTTCGATTGAGACACATCTACCGTTAATAACTTCTTAGATGCTGATTTAGTAATTAACGGCTGAACTGCATGATGTGCGCTAATGAGATTCTTGTTTTGTTTAAATGTCATTAGCGCAGCTAGAATTCCACCTCCTAGTAAAAGACTGCAGATTAAGATTGAGAGTATGTTTTTTGTTTTCATCGTTACCCTTTCTCAGAAAACGCACGGTTTTAGATCAGATCATTAAGGGCGATACCCTCTGAAGATCCTTTGCTGATCACAACAAACATTAGTCAACCAGATGCAGAAAATGTCTTAAATCGGCAGATCGTAACTTTTTTGTTACCCAATTGGTGAATATTTTTTTATAGTATTAGTGTGACGTGGTGGCTCACCTTACCAAATAGGAAAGACCATCAGGATGTTTCACTTCATCGCATGATCAATGAGTATAGACGAAGTATAATTAAATCAGTACTCAATAAAGTTAGAGCACTCCATTCGATTGATAAAAGGTCGCTCAAAAGAGAGGAAATCATGCATTTGCAGAAAAAAAGAATCATGAGCTTTGCGCTTATACTGCTTTTTATCATTTCAGGCTGCTCACTCAATGAGCAACCACAAAGATTAATTCAGCAACCAAGATTGTCTGAAACAAATACAAGAATGTTAAAATTTGTGAATCAAACGGTACCAGAACATGCACAGTTGATTGCTCCGATCCAGTCCAACTATAAGGGAAAAGTTATGGTGGTGAAACCAGAGGTCTTTGGACGGAGGACAGCACTCTTTTTTTATGTGATTGAAAATCATATTCATTTTGTTGCAATCGCACAATACAAAGACAAATGGCGAAAAATATATGACGAAGAAATGAATGCTTCAAGCATCTCAAAAGTTGCCATTACTGCTTTGGGTCATCATGAAGAAGCAGAAATTTTTATTGCACGAGAAAGTGTGCCTCAAAATCAATTGAATGTGTACACAGTCAAGCATGGCCGGCTGATCAAACAGCTGTCTTCACCATTCGCAAGTATGGCTACAGGTGTATGGGGGAATAACAATCAACTTCTTGAATTGGCTGTTTTTCGACCTATTCAAGCATCTCAGAATATTGGGATGGACCTTTATCAATTTTCGAAACAAAATGTACCGGTGTTAATCCAACGAGAGAACAGAAGCGCGCAGATGATGCATTTTGAAAAGTGGATGATGAACCAACGCGGTGCGCACTCAAATGATGGGATAACGATTCAAAACCAGTGGTTTGATTCCAGAAATCCACTATTCAAGGGAAAAGAGCTCGTTTTCGGAACGACTACTTCTGTCGTGCGATGGAGAGACCCTACGTGGATACCAAAAGGTGTTTATCTTCATGCACGCATACCGCTCCGATGGAACCCTTTTACCCAGAACACCTTGACCAGGTCACAAATACCGATTGTAGAAAGGTATTATGATAGTTTGAAACGATTTTTCATTGATCTACCCGTCGGTGCGGCTATGAAAATCAATAGCGTGAAATTGTCCGGAGATCATGTTCAATTCATTGGAAAAAATGGATCAACTTATCTTGAGGTGTTTCGATTCAAAAGAACGAATTGGCTAACGAGAAACAAGAGCCGTTGGGAGAAAATCGGTGCTTCACGCAACTATGTGTTTGCAGTGCCAAGAGAATATAGAGACGTGGCAAGTGGCGTTATTGCGGGTGCTTATCATGAATAATGATGAAAAAAAGTAAGAGAAATTAGCTTTGCATGGAGCAAAGCGGTAATACGAGGTGAACGATCAAATGGAACAAATAATGGTTGTAGAAGATGAAGCATCAATCCGGGGATTTATTGTATTAAGTCTGAAACATGCCGGGTTTGATGTGCTCCAGGCGGAAACCGGAGAAGAAGCATTGGAGATTCTTGAAGAGAAACCGATGATACAAATTATTTTATTAGATGTGATGCTTCCAGGTATCAATGGATTTGATGTTGCAAAACAAGTGCGCGCATGGAATAAATCCATAGGCATCATCCTACTCACAGCGAAAATACAAGAAGCTGATAAGGTGCAGGGGCTTGATTTGGGTGCTGATGATTATATTACAAAACCATTTAGTCCTGCTGAAATGATTGCACGTGTAAAAGCGGTGTTACGTCGCCTGAATGACCCTGTTTCTCAAGTTCAAAATGAGTATATTACATCATCTCCATTTAAGCTTTCAAAGAAAAATGAACAGTTTTTTAAGGACGATCAATTAATTGAATTGACACCAACAGAATTTCTGTTGATCGAAACATTAATGGAACATGAAGATAGTCTGCTTTCACGGGATGAATTGCTTGAACATGTATGGGGCACTCATTTTGGCGATGCAAAAATTGTTGATGTTAATATTCGACGCTTGAGGCAGAAAATAGAAGAGGATCCATCTGATCCTCAATATATTTGTACGCATTGGGGTAGAGGTTACTTCTGGCATGGTGGCAGTAAATGACGCGCAAATTAGTTTTACATTTTATGATCATTATTTTACTTACCCTCGCCTTGAGTGAAACAGTGCTGTTCTGGGCTGTTCGCCATTATTTCTATGATCGCGTTGAAAATACATTACAAGTACATGCACAAGACTCGAATAGCCTCTATAAGAAATTCAATAGCAAACTGGTCATTCATCGATGGAGCAATCCGCTGAATGAGGTCATGGATAGTTTTAAATTTTCCGGGACGACCTTGGAAATCTATGATGCAAGTGGCAATATGGTCGATTCATCAACAAACGTAATCGATCCATCTAAAATCGAACTGAACGCATCCCTGTTTTATAACAATGAGTTCGCTCAGGTGGAACGGCTCGCATCGACTGGTGAAAAGGTCATGGCCGTGTACTTTCCAGTTCATGTCAGGGGAAAAGTGTACATTCTCCGCTATCTTTCTTCACTTATTCCTGTTGATCACGAATTGCGTATCATCTTGCTTGCATCCCTTCTTTGCGGTGGAGCTGTCGCGTTGCTCGTTTTCGTTGTGAGCTTAAAACTTGCGCAATCCATTGCGACACCGATGAAACAGATGATTGATGTTTCATCAAAAATGGCATCGGGTAATTTTACGATACGGATGCATGAAGATTATCAGGATGAATTGGGGGACTTGGCAAAGACACTGAATAGTATGGCTGATGAGATTCAAAAAAATGAGCGGTTACAGAACACATTCATTTCTTCAATATCGCATGATTTATTG
The DNA here is from genome assembly GCF_024125425.1 of Sporolactobacillus kofuensis. Classification (GTDB taxonomy): domain Bacteria; phylum Bacillota; class Bacilli; order Bacillales; family Sporolactobacillaceae; genus Sporolactobacillus; species Sporolactobacillus kofuensis. The sequence continues at coordinate 159,165 of NZ_JAMXWN010000004.1, read as the reverse complement.
ACCCCATTAACAGGCATCAAAGGGTGGAGTGAAACGATGCTTATGGATGAGGCAACGACCATAGATGAATTTCGCGAAGGTTTGACTGTGATCAGCAAAGAATCTAATCGATTAACACAATTAGTCGGTGATCTACTTGATTTATCGAAATTGAAACAGAATACATTAACGATACATCGCGAAAGAATAAGAATTGATGAGGTGCTCAAACGATCCATTCGCTCAATTCAAATGAAAGCAGCCGCAAAAAATTGTCGCGTTGTTATTCAGCATGATAAAAAAGTCGTCGTTGATGCCGATGCAAACAGAATGCAACAGGTCCTGATCAATTTGCTCGCTAATGCAATAAAATTTGCGGATGCCGGTACGCAAATTATCGCTTCGATTGACGAAGATCAAACGTCAATTCGTATATCGATTAAGGATTGGGGAGTCGTGATTGAACAAAACGAGATTCCAAAATTAACGGATCCCTTCTATCAAACAAAATCAAATGGTCGTGGGTCGGGTCTTGGCCTTGCGATATCAAAGAACATCATTGACCTCCATGGGGGAACTTTATCAATAACCAGTGACCTTAAATCTGGAACCAAAGTAGTGATCACATTACCAAAAGCCGAATGATCCGTTCAATTCAATTGGATCATCGGCTTCTTTAGTATACTCGGATTTCCTACTCTTATTTTCTTATTTCCGAACGTTATTTGATGAATTTAATATAGCGTTCGTTGTTTCGTTGACGTATCGTGCATTCTGCTGATATAATGAACGAGGTAAAAAGAGTTATTATTTTGTTCCTGTTTCAAAAGAATTATTTTTCTTTGCATATCACCTTGCATTAGCATTTATTCTTCGTGCTTCAATGGCTTTGAAGCTTTTTTTGTTTTTTTGTTCATGAGCTACTGTGTTTGAATACGGGTTGAAATGCAAAGAATAATAAGATTGATACGAGCAAAATAAGACCATAAGGGGGATTATTGTGAACGAGAACTGGTTGTCACGTTATTTTCAGTTTTCAGAGTTGAAGACCACTTTGGGCCGTGAAACGTTGGCAGGACTAACTACTTTTATTTCGATGGCGTACATACTCTTCGTCAATCCAAGCGTGCTCAGTGCTTCCGGCATGGACAAAGGTGCGGTATTCACCGCCACAGCTATTGCCAGCGCGTTGGGCTGCCTGATCATGGGTATTGTTGCTAAGTATCCAATTGCGATTGCACCTGGACTCGGAGTCAATGCATTCTTTGCTTATTCTGTCTGCATCGGCATGAAAATTCCTTGGGAAACTGCGTTAGCAGGTGTATTCATTGCGTCAATTATCTTCTTTATTATTACTATTTTTAAACTACGTGAAATAATCATTGATGCGATTCCACAGAGCTTGAAACTGGCAATGGCTGCTGGTATCGGTCTCTTTATTGCATTCATCGGTTTACATGAAGGCGGCTTGATTGTTGCAGATAAGGCAACAACGGTAGCTTTTGGACCATTGAATGTCGGCACAACATGGCTGACGATTTTCGGTTTGATTGTAACAATTATTTTGATGGTTAGAAAAGTTCCGGGCGCTATCTTTATCGGTATGGTTTTGACTTCAATTGTCGGCATCATTTTCAAATTGATTTCGCTACCTACATCAATTGTTTCCGCTGCACCAAGCCTCGCTCCTACTTTTGGCAAGGCGATAACCCATGTTCCTGATATTAATACACTGCAACTTGGTGTTGTTGTTCTGACTTTCTTGCTCGTGACGTTCTTTGATACTGCCGGTACGTTAATCGGACTCGCTGAACAAGCGGGATTCATTAAGAATAACAAGATGCCAAGAGTTGGACAGGCTCTACTTGCCGATTCAACGTCGATGCTTGTTGGTTCTGTAGTAGGTACATCACCAACATCAGCTTATATCGAATCCTCTACAGGTATTGCTGTTGGTGGACGCTCCGGATTCACTGCTGTTGTCACTGGTATTCTGTTCCTTTTCGGCATGCTATTCTCGCCGCTCTTGTCAGTTGTTACTGCACAAGTAACGGCTCCTGCACTGATTATTGTTGGTGTGCTGATGGCAAGTGCCCTGAAACAGATTCCTTGGGATAAGTTCGAAATTGCAGTTCCTGCCTTCTTAACAGTACTGGGCATGCCGCTGACTTACAGCATCTCAGACGGTATCGCAATTGGTTTCATCGTTTACCCAATTACGATGATTGCCGCTAAACGTTGGAAAGAAATTCATCCGATTGTTTATGTACTGTTCTTTGTCTTTATTATCTTCTTTGCACTTGTATAAACGAATCCACTAAGAAAAATCTCCTCCAGGTATATTGGAGGAGATTTTTTTTGCAAGTAAGGCAAGTTTGTAATTTTTGACGAAGCAAAGTTAGGGGACAGAATGCGAAGATGCGAAACTCCTGCGGGACCGTTCCAGTTCATGTGAGCGAAGTAAGACCCCAGAGATTACCGGTTGATCATGGAGGCTCACGGATCGCCCGGGGCTGTCCGAGCTGATGCGAGCAACCGGAGCTATTCAAAGCCAAATGCAAAGCAGAAGCTACCACATCATGAGAACGTAAGAACTTGGCGGTTTTTTGCCCAATTTTTCTCAGTATATTCATCCGAGTCCGTTAAGTCTAAATACATGAGAATACCTAAAGATAATCAGAGACATGCTAAGGATTAATGAATCCTGAAAGGCGTGAAAATAATGATGTCTTTAGTATTAGCTATTTTATTTTGGGTGCTGGGTATGATCTTGATGAATGCGGGCTTTTTCTTAACTAAGAAAATGCGTGAAGCAAGCGATCATTTACTTGAGGATGCTGAACATGAGGAAGGGAAAGACAACTCCGCCAGCATTGCGCGAACTATTGAGGGAGCTATTCTTGACCATATTCCAAGCTATGTTCTTCATCTTGTAGGCGCTGTCCTTGGCTCCATGTTTTTTGTTATTGGTTTTGTTGCGCTCGCTTTTTATTTCCATTGACTGTTTGCATTTTCAAATTGTCGAAATTGAGGTGCAACTGATATAATAAATGTACAAAATTCGATAAAAGTTGCTAAAAGTCTACATTGGTGAGGGAGTATGAAATCCGTGATTGGTACTTGAGCAAAAAAAGAAAGAGCAACAACCAGACTGATCAACCACTAAAGAAAAAATTTGTTGTTGGCGAAGCGGAAACAATCGCTCAATGTCTTGATCGAATGAAAAGCGAAGGATACACGCCAATCAGACGCTCTGAGCAGCCACTATTCCGTGAAACGCCAGAAGGTCCAGAATGCATTGGGAGAGAATGCGTAATGGAAGGACGAAAGATACCCTCAAAAGGCGAACAATAGATTCTCTTTGCCTACTTAATGTTCGATAATCCGGTTGACATGCTGTGAATATTGTTGTTATGATGAGAGTGTCAAAAAAGAAAAGCGAACCCTCATATATTTTTGGGAATATGGCCCAACTGTTTCTACCTGGCGACCGATAATTGCCGGACTATGAAGGGAAAATGTTACGTTTTGTTTTAAACCGCTGCCCGCGGTAAAAGACCAGACGGTTGTTTTCTCTTTTTCCGGGAAAACAGCTGTTCTGGGCTTTTTATTGTCTGGATTTCGAGCCCTATTATGACGGTCAAGAAAGATTGGAACTGTTGTGCGTCGAGTCGTTCAATGTCGAGATTGAGCGAAAAATATTCCCAGACTTTAAATTTATTTGGTACTTTTTGGGGAGGCAATATCGTGAGTCAAGCAGTAGTTGGTGTGATCATGGGAAGTAGTTCGGATTGGGAAACCATGAAGCATGCATGTGACATTTTAGATGAATTGGACATTCCTTATGAGAAGAAAGTAGTTTCTGCACATCGAACACCGGATCTGATGTTTGACTATGCAGAGACTGCCCGCGATCGCGGATTAAAGGTGATTATTGCCGGTGCGGGCGGAGCAGCACACTTGCCGGGTATGACGGCAGCAAAGACGACGTTACCGGTTATTGGTGTTCCGGTGAAGTCGCGCGCGCTCAGCGGCATGGATTCGCTGTTGTCAATCGTGCAAATGCCGGCCGGAATTCCGGTGGCGACGGTGGCAATCGGTGATTCAGGTGCAAAAAATGCTGCCCTCTTAGCAGCACAGATGCTGTCGGCTTTTGACGAACAATTGAAGGATCGACTGGAAGCCTATCGTGAATCTCTCGCCAAAAAGGCAAAGGAAAGTGAACTGAAATGAAGCAAAAAACGATTTTGCCAGGACAAACCATAGGCATTCTCGGCGGCGGTCAGCTGGGCCGGATGATGGCGATCAGTGCCAAACAAATGGGGTATCGAATCGCTGTGCTTGATCCGGTTGACGATTGTCCGTGTGCTCAAGTTGCCGATGTCGCCATTGTTGCGGATTATGACGATCCCGAAGGCGCAAAGAAAATGGCAGCATGTGCCGACGTCGTAACCTATGAATTTGAAAATGTAGCTGTACAAACGGTGGACTACTTGCAGGAACACAGCTATCTTCCTCAAGGCGGCCACCTGCTTGAAATAACAAAAGACAGACTTAATGAGAAAGCGGCAATCCGTGAAGCAGGGTTGCCGGTTGTTCCCTATATGCCTGTCCGTACGCAGGATGAATTAAAGGCAGCGATTGATGAGATTGGATTTCCCTCTGTTCTGAAAACAACGCAAGGCGGTTATGATGGGAAGGGACAATACGTTCTTAATTCTGAAGAAGACCTTCAGGAAGCTCTTCCTTATGTGGGAAAGACACCGTTTGAACTGGAGAAATGGCTGCCTTTTGAAAAAGAAATTTCGGTTATTGTTGTACGCAGTACGGCTGGAGAAACCTCAGTCTTTCCAGTCGCTGAAAATATACATCGTCATAATATCCTTCATCATACTCTAGTGCCCGCAAGAATATCTGAAAGTCTGCGTATCGAAGCAACCGAACATGCTTTGCATCTCGCCGAAGCTCTTGAACTCGTCGGCACGCTGGCTGTTGAAATGTTTGTCGGTACGGATGGAAAGGTTTACGTCAACGAGACAGCACCACGTCCACATAATTCCGGCCATTTCTCAATCAATGCATGTGAGACCTCTCAATTTGAACAGCACATCCGTGCAATATGTGGATTGCCGCTTTCCAGCACACAGCTTCTGAAACCGGTCATTATGATCAATATTCTTGGTGAACATGTTCAGCCGGTTTTGGACAAGATTGCATTATTATCAGAAGCCCATCTTCATCTATATGGAAAAGATGAGGCGAAAACCGGACGTAAGATGGGACATCTCACCATTCTTGGTGAGACTGTGCAAGAAGCTATCGAGAGAGCAGAGAAATTAGGGATATGGAAAATTGAACAGGAAGTAGGTAAGCATTCATGATTGATCGTTATACGCGACCGGAAATGGGCGCCATTTGGACAGAAGAAAATAGATATAAGGCTTGGCTGGAAGTCGAGATTCTTGCCTGTGCAGGTTGGTCCGAACTCGGGGAAATTCCTAAGGAAGATGTTGAAAGATTAAGGAAGAACGCAACGTTTACGGTTGACCGAATTCACGAGATCGAACAACAAACGCGCCATGATGTGGTTGCATTCACAAGAACAGTTTCCGAATCGCTTGGCGAAGAAAAGAAATGGGTGCATTATGGCTTAACATCAACCGATGTTGTTGACACTGCACAAGGTTACCTGCTCAAGCAAGCGAATGAGATTCTAGTAAAAGATATTGAACACTTTATTGAAGTGATCCGCCAGAAGGCGAAAAAATATAAAAATACGGTCATGATGGGCCGTACCCATGGTGTACATGCGGAACCAACAACGTTCGGCCTGGTTATGGCCTTGTGGTATGAGGAAATGAAACGCAACCTGGAACGCTTCAAACGGGCGGCTGATGAAGTACAATACGGCAAACTTTCCGGAGCAGTCGGCACTTATGCAAATATTGATCCGGCCGTTGAAAACTATGTTTGTGAACATCTTGGGATTAAGCCGGCCCCGATTTCGACACAGGTGTTGCAACGTGACCGCCATGCACATTATATGTCTGTGCTTGCATTAATCGCTACTTCAATTGAAAAATTTGCGGTTGAGGTCCGTGGCCTGCAGCGTTCCGAAGTACGTGAAGTTGAAGAGTACTTTGCAAAAGGGCAAAAAGGTTCGTCCGCAATGCCGCATAAGCGCAACCCAATTGGCTCGGAGAATATGTGCGGGATTGCACGTGTGATTCGCGGCTATATGATGACGGCTTACGATGACGTGCCACTCTGGCATGAACGCGATATTTCACACTCCTCAGCAGAACGCATTATTCTTCCGGACGCGACGATCGGATTGGATTATATGCTGAGCCGTTTCTCTAATATTCTAGAGAAACTGACTGTATTCCCTGAAAATATGAAACGGAACATGAAACGTACCTTTGGTTTGATCTTCTCACAGCATGTACTGCTTGCTTTGATTGAAAAAGGACTAAGCCGAGAGGCTGCCTATGACATTGTTCAACCAAATGCCATGAAGTCTTGGGAGACGGAAACACCATTTAAAGAAATCGTTGAAAACGATGAACGAATTACGAACAAACTGTCTCAGGCAGAAATTGACGCTTGCTTTGATGAAACCTATCATCTGAAAAATGTTGACTTTATCTTTGAACGTTTAGGCTTGAATGACTAATTGCTTCTAAAATAACCAGACGATCGTAATTCTGATCAATAGTGTAAAAGGGGAAGATTACATGAGTCAGCTTTTATATGAAGGCAAAGCGAAAAAAATGTTCACAACGGATGACCCGAATGTGTTGCGTGTCGTTTATAAAAATGATGCGACTGCATTTAATGGACAGAAAAAAGCGTCATTTGAAGGTAAAGGACGCTTGAACAATGCGATCTGCACAAAAATTTTCAAAATGCTTCAGCAGAAAAATGTACCCACCCACTACATTGACACCATTTCGGAGACCGAACAATTAGTAAAAGCCGTTTCAATTGTTCCGATTGAAGTCGTTGTTCGTAATGTGGTTGCAGGTAGCCTATCCAAGCGTCTTGGTGTTGACGAAGGTGAGACACTTGGTCGGACAATCGTTGAATATTACTACAAAAGTGACGAACTTGGCGATCCGATGATTAACAGCGATCACGCACTGGCGATGGAGATCGCAACAAAAGACGAACTGGCGGAAATCCGTCGCTTGGCACTGACCGTAAATGACGCCCTTCAGGCCTTTTTCTCAGAAGCAGGCATTCTTCTTGTCGACTTCAAACTAGAATTTGGCAAACTGAAAGAAACAGGCAAGATTGTGCTCGCTGATGAAATCTCGCCGGACAGCTGTCGTCTATGGGATAAGGAAACGCATGAGAAACTGGATAAAGATGTGTTCCGTCGCAATATAGCTGATCTTCCGGAAACCTATGAAAAATTGCTGAAACGTTTGGAGGATGTCAAATGAAAAAGGTGAAGGTGTACATTACATTGAAGGAAAGCGTGCTTGATCCTCAAGGACAGGCTGTCATGCAGTCGCTTCATAATATGGACTATAAAAATGTTAAAGACGTCCGTATTGGTAAATATATTGAACTCCAAATGGAAGATTCAGCAGATGTTGCAACGCAGGTCGATACGGTTTGTGACAAACTGCTCGCGAATACTGTGATTGAGAATTATCGATATGAAATCGAGGAGGATGTTCATTCGTGAAAACCGCAGTCATTGTTTTTCCCGGTTCAAACTGCGATCAGGATATGTATTATGCGATTAAAGACGGACTCGGTGAAGAAGTAGACTATGTGTGGCATGCGGAAACCTCGCTGGACGGCTATGATGCAATTATGATTCCAGGCGGCTTTTCCTATGGTGACTATTTACGTTCAGGTGCGATTGCCCGTTTCGCAGGCATCATGCCTGCAGTTATTGAAGCTGCAAACCAGGGCAAACCAGTGCTTGGTGTCTGCAATGGTTTTCAGATTCTTCTCGAAGCAGGTTTGCTTCCCGGAGCGATGCTGAAGAACAAACATTTGAAATTCATCTGCGATATGGTGAATCTTAAGGTAGAGAATAATCAAACACAATTTACGAAGCTCTATGATAAAAACGAAATCATTGGCATTCCGATTGCGCATGGCGAAGGCAACTATTTCTGCGATGACGCGACATTGAAAGAATTACAAGACAATAATCGTATTGTCTTCACTTATTCAGGAGAGAATCCAAATGGATCAAGAGCTGATATCGCCGGCATTATTAACCCTGCTGGAAATGTGCTTGGTATGATGCCGCATCCGGAACGCGCCGCAGATGCACTGCTCGGCAGCGCCGATGGTCTACGCTTGTTCCAGTCAATCCTAAATCATTGGAGGGAATCCACACATGCCGCTTACACATCTTGAACCATCACCGGATCAGATCGAACAAGACAAAGTGTATCGAACAATGGGTCTGACTGAGGAAGAATATCAGAAGGTTAAAAAACTGCTTGGTCGTAAACCGAATTATACCGAAACAGGTTTATTTTCGGTAATGTGGTCGGAACACTGCAGCTATAAAACCTCAAAACCGGTACTGAAATATTTCCCGACAACTGGGGAGCATGTGCTTCAAGGACCGGGTGAAGGTGCTGGAATCGTCGATATTGGTGATGGACAGGCTGTGGTTTTTAAAATTGAAAGTCATAATCATCCTTCTGCCATTGAACCGTATCAAGGCGCTGCAACCGGCGTCGGCGGTATTATCCGCGACGTCTTCTCGATGGGTGCTCGCCCGGTTGCACTGCTTGACTCACTACGCTTTGGAAATCTGGACAATTCACGTGTCCGCTATTTGTTTGAAGAAGTGGTCAGCGGCATAGCTGGCTATGGTAACTGCATTGGCATCCCAACTGTAGGCGGAGAACTGCAGTTTGATCCTTGTTATAACGGTAATCCGCTCGTTAATGCGATGTGTGTCGGCATCATGAACCATGAAGATATCCAGGTTGGTCAAGCACGAGGCATTGGAAACACGGTGATGTATGTAGGTGCAAGTACAGGCCGCGACGGGATTAATGGAGCAACGTTCGCTTCTGAAGAAATTTCCGAGAAATCGGATGAAAAGCGTTCGGCTGTGCAGGTTGGCGATCCATTCATGGAAAAACTGCTTGTTGAAGCATGTCTGGAACTCACGAAACATGAAGCACTTGTCGGCATTCAGGATATGGGTGCTGCAGGTCTCGTTTCTTCCGCAAGTGAAATGGCGGCAAAAGCTGGTGTTGGTATCCATATGAATTTGGATCTTATTCCCCAACGTGAAACAGAAATGACACCATATGAAATGATGCTTTCTGAATCACAGGAACGGATGCTTATTGTGATTAAGAAAGGTAGCGAAGAAGAGATCAAAGCGATTTTTGCTCGCTGGGGTCTTCACGCCGTCGCTGTTGGTGAGGTTATCGAAGAAGAAGTACTTCGCCTTGAACATAAAGGTAAGATTGTTGCGGATGTTCCTTCTGATTCACTGGCTTCTGCTCCAGTTCGTCATATGCCATCCAAAGTTCCGGCTTCTTATCTTGCAAATCAATCCGCATCGGCATGGATTCCGGAGATTACTAATTTTGAAAAAACAATTAAGAAATTACTTGCTCAGCCAACCCATGCTTCTAAGGAATGGGTGACTCGCCAGTATGACTATATGGTGCAAACCAATACAGTTGTTGCACCGGGTTCCGACGCAGCAGTTGTTCGTGTTCGTGGAACAAATAAAGGCCTCGCCATGACTACAGATTGTAATGCAAAATATCTGGCCCTTGATCCGAATGTAGGCGGGAAAATTGCAGTCGCAGAAGCTTCAAGAAACATTATCTGCTCCGGCGGTGTTCCACTCGCAATTACCGATTGCCTGAACTTTGGTAGCCCTGAAAATCCGGAAGTTTTCTGGCAAATCGATGAATCCGTTAAAGGTATGGCCAAGGCATGCGACGTATTGAAAACGCCGGTTATTTCCGGAAATGTTTCTCTTTACAATGAAACAGATCGCGGAGCCATTGATCCAACTCCGGTCGTCGGTATGGTTGGTCTTGTTGAGAATCTTGATCATGTAATGACCGCACCGTTCAAAAATGAAGGTGACGCAGTGTATGTCATTGGTCAAGCAAATCCGGAATTTGGCGGAAGCGCATTGCAGATTTTGATGGATGGCGAAGTAAGTGGCAAAGCTCCTGTTCTTGATCTTGAACTTGAAAAAAATCGTCAGGGACTCGTGCTCAAAGCGATTAAATCAGGTTATCTTGCTTCGGCACATGACATTTCTGAAGGCGGGCTTGCGCTTGCAATTGCTGAATCGTTATTTGGCACAGAATTTGGCTGTGATCTCCATTTTAATTCGGATCCTGCAGTAGAGCTTTTCGCTGAAACACAATCACGTTATCTCGTTACTGTTCCAGAAGCATCGAAGAGCGCTTTCGAATCTCTGATTGAAGATGCCGTTCTTGTAGGTAAAGTTACACGTAGTGAAAAGATAAACCTAGACTTTGAAGCATCAACCGTAACTCTGAACCGGACAGAACTTGAAAATGAATGGAGAGGTGCTCTGTCATGCATTATGTCGGCAAAGAACTGAATGAAGAATGTGCGGTATTTGGTATTTGGGGACATGAAAATGCGGCGAAGTTGACGTACTACGGTCTTCACAGCATGCAGCACCGCGGCCAGGAAGGTGCAGGCATTGCGGTATCCGATGGAAAACACATCTATGACCATAAGGGACTTGGATTGGTTAATGATGTGTTTGATCACGATAAACTGGAAGAACTAAGTATAGGTCATGCAGCCATTGGTCATGTCCGTTACTCAACACAAGGCGGGAACAGTTACGCCAATGTACAGCCACTTGTTTTCCGTTCACAAAAAGATTCACTGTCGATCGCACATAATGGAAATTTGGTGAATGCTCATAAACTGAAGGGTGAACTTGAAGAACGCGGTAGCATTTTTCAAACCACTTCCGATACAGAAGTGATTGCCCACCTAATTAAGCGTGATTATGCTGAGAATTTTATTGAAAGTGTAAAACATGCGTTGTCTGTAATTAAAGGCGCCTATGCGCTTGCCATGCTGACTGAACATCAACTCATTGCTGCTCTTGATCCGAATGGACTGCGTCCACTCTCTCTTGGTAAGTTAGGTGATGCTTGGGTTGTCGCATCGGAAACCTGTGCGTTTGATCTGATTGGTGCAACCTTTGTTCGTGATATCAATCCGGGTGAAATTCTGGTGATTGATAATGAAGGGCTTCATTCGGATTTCTTTACCAACCGGACGGAACCCGCAATCTGCAGTATGGAATACATCTACTTTTCGCGGCCTGACAGCAACATTCAAGGAATCAATATCCATGCGGCGCGAAAGAATCTCGGTCGTATGCTTGCACAAGAAGCGCCGGTTGAAGCGGATGTTGTTACCGGTGTTCCCGATTCCAGTATTTCTGCTGCAATCGGTTATGCGGAAACAACAGGTATTCCGTATGAATTAGGGATGATCAAGAACCGTTATGTTGGTCGAACGTTCATTCAGCCGTCTCAAGAATTGCGTGAACAAGGGGTTAAGATGAAGCTCTCTGCAGTACGTGCAATTGTCGAAGGCAAGCGTGTGGTGATGGTTGACGATTCAATCGTTCGCGGTACGACAAGCCGAAGAATTGTCGGCATGCTTCGTGATGCTGGTGCAACTGAAGTTCATGTCCGCATCAGTTCACCGCCGATTACCCATCCTTGCTTCTACGGTATCGATACTTCCACCACATCAGAACTGATTGCATCGACGCATTCAGTAGAAGATATCCGCAAATTGATTGGTGCGGACTCACTTGTTTATCTGAGTGTTGAAGGTATGCAAAAGGCAATCGGACGCAATCCTGCAATGAAGAACTGCGGACAGTGCATGGCTTGCTTCACGGGCAAGTACCCAACGGAAATTTATCCGGATACGGTCCTGCCGCATGAAAAAGAACTGCTTGTCTGAGGAGGTTCATAATGGCGAATGCGTATAAGAAGGCTGGCGTGAACATAGAAGCCGGCTATGAGACTGTGGGACGAATCAAGAAACATGTACAACGTACCTTCCGTCCGGAAGTAATTGGCGGTTTGGGCGGTTTCGGCGGAGCCATTGATTTGTCGCAGATGAATATGAAAGAACCTGTGCTTGTTTCAGGCACTGATGGTGTCGGTACGAAGTTGATGATCGCTTTTGCAACGGATCGTCATGACACCGTAGGCATTGATGCGGTAGCAATGTGCGTGAACGATATCGTGACGCAAGGCGCAGAACCGCTCTATTTTCTAGATTATCTTGCCTGTTCAGCACTGAAACCGGAAAAAGCAGAAGCGATTGTCAAGGGCATTGCCGATGGCTGTGCGGATGCTGGCTGTGCACTAATTGGTGGTGAGACTGCGGAAATGCCGGGAATGTATCAAGAAGACGATTATGACATTGCCGGTTTTTCGGTGGGTGTTGTTGAAAAATCGAAACGAATTACCGGGGACAAAGTGAAGCCGGGTGATGTGCTGATCGGTCTAGCATCTAATGGCATCCACAGTAATGGCTTTTCACTCGTTCGAAAGCTTGTGGCCGATGCCGGTCTCAAGTATAGCGACGCCTTTGCTCCCAATCCTGATCAAACCGTTGGCGACGTACTCCTAACCCCGACAAGAATCTATGTCAAACCGGTACTTCATCTGCTCAAATCGATCGATGTACATGGGATCGCTCATATCACCGGAGGCGGCTTTTACGAGAACGTACCGCGAATGTTCCCTGAAGGGGTTACTGCAGAAATTCGTACGGATGCTTGGCAAATGCCTACTGTATTCCAGTGGCTGAAAAAGCTGGGCAATCTCCAAAAAGATGACATGTTCCACACCTTTAATATGGGCATTGGTTTGGTCTTGGCGATTGCTCCTGAAGATAAAAAGAAGACGATGGAAACACTGGTTGCTTCCGGGGAAACGCCCTATGAGATTGGAAAAGTTATTGAAGGTCATGAATTGACGTTGGTGAACCGTAATGAAGCATAAAATTGCCGTATTTGCATCGGGACATGGAACAAATTTTGTTGCGATTAACGAGGCTGTTCAAATGGGAAAAATTCCGGCAACCATCGAATTGCTCGTTTGTGATCAACCGGGCGCAGCGGTCATAGAACGCGCGAAAGAAGCCGGAGTGAGCACGTTGGTTGTTTCAAGAAAAGACTATGCGTCCAAAGCAGCCTTTGAACAAGCCATTGCAGATGCATGTAGAGAACATGAAGTAGCTTATATTTTTCTTGCAGGCTATATGCGGATTCTTGGCAAAGTGATGCTGACTGCTTATCCGCATCGCATTATTAATATACATCCTTCATTGTTACCGTCTTTTACGGGATTGGATGCGATTGGCCAAGCCTTTGAAAAGGGCGTTAAGATTACGGGCATCACGATCCACTATGTCGATGAAGGCATGGATACCGGACCGATTATTGCACAAGCTGCTGTTCCGGTAAAAGATGACGATACAATTGAGACGCTAGAAACGCGCATTCATGAAACAGAGCACAAACTGTATCCCGAAACGATCGCGAAACTATTGAGTGAATAACCAAAAACACAGAATCAGTTATTGAGAACATCCGAAAAGAGAAAGGGAGAATTGAAGTGGCAAAAAGAGCATTAGTCAGTGTTTCAGATAAGACAGGCCTTATTGATTTTATGAAAAAATTAGTAGATGCAGGTATTGAAATTATTTCAACTGGCGGAACGAAAAAAGCAATTGAAGCTGCAGGTCTTCCTGTGATGTCAATTAGCGAAGTCACCGAATTTCCTGAAATTCTTGATGGACGTGTAAAAACATTGCATCCAGCCGTTCATGGCGGTTTGCTCGCTGTTCGCGGGAAACAGTCCCATATGGAAGCAATCAAGGAACTGGGGATTCAGCCGATTGATTTTGTTGTGGTTAACCTTTATCCATTTAAGGAAACAATCTCAAAACCGGATGTTGCTTATGATGACGCGGTTGAAAATATTGATATTGGCGGACCAAGTATGCTTCGTTCCGCAGCGAAGAATCATCGCAGTGTCACGGTTGTCTGTGATCCTGCTGACTATGACCTTGTTGCAGAAAGTCTCGATGACAATGCGGATGTTCCTTTTGAACTGAAACAAAAGCTGGCGGCTAAGGTCTTCCGCCATACTGCAGCCTATGACGCACTGATTGCGGATTACTTCACGAAACAAGTTGGGGAAGAATTCCCAGAAAAACTGACGCTTACTTATGAAAAGAAACAAGCCCTTCGTTACGGTGAAAATCCACATCAGATGGCTGCCTTCTACAGTGAACCGATTGAAGATGTTTCAACGATCGCCGCAGCAAAACAGTTACACGGTAAGGAACTCTCTTATAACAACATCCGTGACGCTGATGCTGCACTCGGGATTGTCAAAGAATTCAAGCAACCTGCTGCTGTTGCGGTCAAACATATGAATCCATGCGGTATCGGTATTGGCGAGACTGTCAATGAAGCTTATGATAAAGCCTATGAGACCGATCCTATTTCCATCTTCGGCGGAATCGTTGCATTAAACTGTGAAGTTGACGCAGCATTAGCAGAAGAACTGCACAAGATTTTCCTTGAAATTGTCATTGCTCCTTCTTATTCTGATGAAGCACTTGCAATTCTCGAAAAGAAGAAAAACATTCGTTTACTTCAAGTAGCAATGAGCGATGAACCACAAGATTTCGCACAATATACATCTGTTCGCGGCGGTATGCTCGTTCAAGACTTGGATACAAAGGGCTATGCCGACATTGAAGAAAATCTGAAGGTGGTCACAGACCGTAAACCAACAGAAGCAGAAATGGAAAGCCTGAAATTTGCTTGGACAATTGTAAAGCATGTGAAATCAAACGCCATTGCCCTTGTTAATGACGGACGGATGGTAGGCATGGGCGGCGGACAAACAAACCGCGTTGGTGCTGCGAAAATCGCACTTGAAGAAGCAGGTGAAAAAACAAAAGGCGCCGTTCTTTCCTCGGATGCATTCTTCCCAATGAATGACACTGTAGAAGCAGCAGCAAAAGCAGGAATCACTGCAATTATTCAACCTGGCGGATCGATTAAAGATCAAGATTCAATTGATATGGCGAACAAATACAACATCGCAATGGTCTTCACCGGTATGCGCCACTTCAAGCATTAATTTCATTCGCTTTTTGAAAGGGGAACGCTTATGGATGTGTTGATTGTTGGCGGCGGAGGCCGCGAACACGCGATGGCTTGGAAAGCAGCACAAAGCGCTTTAGTAGATAAAGTGTATGCGGCACCGGGCAGTGATGGAATGGCAGCAGTCGCAGAATGTGTACCTATTGATGCGATGGATTTTGAGGCCCTTGCCTCCTTTGCAAAGGAACATCGTGTGGGTCTGACTCTTGTTGGTCCGGAGCAGCCGCTTGTTGGTGGTATTGTCGATGTATTTGCAGCAAATGGTTTGAACGTGTTCGGGCCATCGAAAACGGCTGCTCAGATTGAAGGCAGCAAGTCTTTTGCCAAAGCGCTCATGGCAAAGTACAACATTCCCACATCGCGCTACCAAGCCTTTACAGATTATCAGGAAGCGAGCGACTATCTGCAACTGGTTGGTGCGCCAATCGTTCTGAAAGCGGACGGACTTGCTGCTGGAAAAGGCGTCATTGTCGCGATGACCATGGAGGAAGCAGAAAGCGGCCTGAAAGTGATCATGAAGGACAAACAGTTTGCGGAAGCGGGTTCGCGTGTGGTTATCGAAGAGTACCTCGAAGGTGAGGAATTCTCACTGATGGCGCTCGTGAACGGCAAACAAGTTGTACCGCTAGCGATTGCTCAGGATCATAAGCGTGCATTTGAAGGCGACAAAGGTCCGAATACAGGAGGCATGGGTGCCTATTCTCCGGTACCGCAAATTGACCAGAAGGTTGTTGACGAAGCAGTTCGAACAATTCTTCATCCGACAGCAGCGGGCATGGTTGAAGAGGGCTGTACATTCACTGGGGTCCTTTATGCCGGCTTGATACTGACTCAGAATGGACCGAAAGTCATTGAATTCAATTGCCGATTTGGTGATCCGGAAACGCAAGTTGTACTGCCGCGCATGCAATCTGATTTCATCCAAGTAGTGCTTGATGTACTCGATAACAAGCAGCCGAACCTTGAATGGAGTGAAAAAGCAGCCGTTGGCGTTGTGCTCGCATCAAGTGGCTACCCAGGGAACTATGATAAGGGTGAGAAACTCGGCGATCTTGATAGCCTGCCGGAAGAAGCGCTGCTTTTCCATGCAGGTACCAAAAAATCAGGTGAGGATTGGTTGACCAACGGTGGACGCGTACTGCTTGTTACGCGACTCGGCGATGACCTTCGCACCGCTCGCGACGCAGTGAATCACGATTTGGAAACGATTCAAACCGATGCAGTATTTTTCCGTACGGACATCGGTCATCATGCGCTTAAAGTATCAAAATAATAGAATTTGTCACAAGCTAAACTGCCTTCACCGTAAAAATGAAGGCAGTTTTTATTATCTATTATTGTTTGTTGGGATTGTTGAGTATGTTGAGATTGTTGAGTATTTTGATGGCAATCGGTTATAATGGAAATAAGGAGGTTGTTGAAATGACCCGAACAATAATCTACGATCAAAAAGAAATGTGGAACAGTATTCAGACTTTGTCAAAAATTAATGTTGAACAAGCGAAGGCAGTACTAAATGTAACAATTCAAAGATCGTTTCGTCATTTTGGAATTGTTCTTCCTGTATCTTCTAGTCAATCGCTGACCTTACCAGAACCAGAAGAATTGCAGCGATTGCAACAACTAGAAGGGGAATTGAATGATTCACTTGAAAAGAATAACGATTTAAGATTTGAAGAATTATTAGCAGAATATATTGAACAAATGAGCACGCTGACTGCAAATGATTTATCATCAGTCAGAAATAAAATACTTCCATCTGCAACGAGGCATCGGAGAGGAAAACGTGTCCATTATCAACTTTATCGCGAAAAAAATGCAGCTGTTCTCCTTTTGAAAAGAGAAGATAAGCCATTTTATACACCGAAAGAAGTTGGAGTCAAATTGGGACTGAGTGATCAAACAATTCGACGAATGTGCGAAAAAGGTAAATTTCCTAATGCCTATCAAACGGATGGAGGTCACTGGAGAATTCCTCGAGAAGCGTTTATCACTACAAGCATGCAAGATGAGCAAGCTGAAACCATTTTGCAGAGAATAGATAAAAAAAATCTTCAGAGCGGGGATATAGATGAATTTAATTTATGATGCTAAAGTTCCTCCAAAAGTGTTTATTGATACAACGGTATTGTGCGGTGCGCTTCGAGTTGATGGTACAAATAGAAAAATTCTTAAAGCCGCACGTTATCCTAATTTTTTCCAACCTATAGTTTCGAGAGTATGTTTATTCGAATTCATGCGACATGCTTTAGAAGGATTAGGTGACGGAATGAATAAAGTTATTTATACACCTGCAGAAGTTGAAGAATTCCTGCGGCTTTTTTTATATCCAATTCTTGAGTATTATATGGGGTTGCCAGTAAATAGTTTGGTAGGTCGTTACAGTATTGAAACAATTATTAGAGAGAATAGGCCTATTGGTGAAGTATTAGTGGAATTAAGCAATTGTAATGCAGATCAGGCAAAGAAAATTGTATCGTCACAAGAGATGACACAACCTCTATCTGCTTTTGACCAGGATGATTTTCATGTTTGGGTTACAGCTATTCAAGAAAAATGCCAATACATACTAACGACCAATCATAAACGTTTTCCAGAACAAATAGGTGATATTAAACGTATTCATCCAAGTGATTTCTATGAGCAACTTAGTAACCCCTAATCGACTGATTTCTCTATAAAAACAAGCGCAAAATTTATGATAGATAAAAATGATGCTAGTAGCAATCATTTTTAAATTTAGTATAGGCAAGTGAGGCAAGTGCAAATAATCCGAAAATTATTGATGCAACGAGTACGAAGGTGTAAAATAACGGAACGAGATAAGGAATACTAAATTAGAAAACAAAGGAGAGGATTGAAGTGAACGAAACGATTCGAAAAGTAGGTATCGTCGGCATTGGTAATGTTGGGAAAGCAGCGGCTTCTACCATTGTACATGAGAACATCGCGGACGAACTGTACCTTTCAGATATTGATTCGGAACGTGCAAAGGGTGAAGCGTACGATTTCGAGGATAGTATTGAACTTACCCAATCAAGAACGCGTGTCATCGATGTTCCACTTGAAGGACTTGCTGCATGTGACGTCATTCTAGTTGCGGTAACGGAAAGATCACAGATTCCGAGTCAGTCTCGACTTGAACTATTAAAAGGAACAGCGGCAATTACATATGATATTGTCCCAAGACTTAAGAAGGCTGGCTTTCAAGGAAAATACGTGATTGCAACCAACCCATGCGATATCATTACCTATTTATTCTATAAACTCTCAGGACTTCCAAAGAGCCATGTGATTGGAACCGGTACATCACTGGACAGCATGAGGTTACGCAAACAGATTTCTAAAGTAGTCGGCGGCATTGATCCACGAAGCATCAATGCATTCATGGTCGGTGAACATGGGGATTCGCAGATTGCTGCCTGGTCCCATGTAACCATCGGCGGCCAACCGCTTGATCAATTCGAAGAAGACAATCAGGATGAATTAGGAAAAATTGATCGTCCGTCTGTAGAGGATACAGCAAGGCATTTCGGATGGGAGATTCTTACTCGAAAGGGCAACACACAGTTTGGTATCGGAAATGAGCTGGCATTCTTTGCTAAATCAATTCTGAATAATGCGCACATCGTTACCGCTGCATCAGTCGTTCAAGACGGTGAATATGGCCAGACTGATTTAGCAATAGGTGTGCCGATTGTTCTCGGCAAGCATGGTGTGGAGAAGATCATTAAGTTGAGATTGAATGATCAGGAACAACAAGGCTTTAATGCATCTGCTGAACTCATCAAAGGATACATTAAGCAAACGTTGGATGAACACGAAGAAACAACAAAATAAAGATTTTGAAAAATAGCACGGCCCCCTCGCTGATCACCGCACTCAGTGGAGGGGGCTTTTTTTAAAAAAATAAGAAGGTAAACACATTGAGTGTACACATGCAACGAAGATGCGCGACCAAGCTTATACTCGTTCATCGCTAAATGGCCAATAAAATTGCAAAACAGACCGATACCCCAAAGTTTTGCTACTCAACTCATCCATCTGTTCGGACAGAAATGTATAAAAATTGCTGAGATTCGTTCTGATCCGTCACGATCAGTGTACATTTAAGTGAATAAGAGATTTTCACACAGTACAGAATGAAAACATTTTTTTCTCTGACTTTATCACTAGCCATAATTGATGTAAGATGATAAAAGGAGTAGTAATGTCGTTTTCGAAATGTGGACATATTCGCATTTAAGATGAAAGATAAAGATAGATCTGCTTGAACAAGTATGCTCGAGCAAATGGATCATCTATTTGTGGAACGAGAAACGTGTGAAAGTGATGAAGTTACGGATTAACCGTGGGGAAAGGAATGGACAAGGTTGCAAATTGATAAATTGAGAGGCAAGTCTCTTGATCAGCTGTTTGATGCCATCCTGACATTGAAAGATCGTGAAGAATGTTATCGATTCTTTGATGATCTTTGCACAATGGGAGAAATTCAGTCGCTGTCGCAACGTCTGGAAGTGGCAAGAATGCTGATGGCGGGACAAACATATCATCAGATTGAAGAAGAAACAGGTGCAAGTACAGCAACGATATCCAGGGTCAAGCGCTGCATCAATTTCGGCACTGACGGGTATCAAATGACGCTTGATCGGTTGGAAGAGCAAAAGTAATCTAACCGAGGCAAACATGAACAGGTAGATGAGAAGACGGGGTGTTCTGCAGGTAGTGTTCAGAATGCGCCGGCTTTGCATTTGCACACGATTTATGTGAATGAAGAAAGAAACCGATTGACAGATATATGGTAAATGGGTGAATAGTGGCGGAGTCTTTATTTCTCTTTGAATTATTCATTCGACAGCAACTCTATTATTTAGGAAGTGATGAAATGAACCGGCTTTCACAAGAACTGCTTGAAGGATTGAATCCGGAACAACTAAAGGCGGTCAAACATCACGAAGGACCGCTATTGATTATGGCGGGTGCAGGTAGTGGGAAGACACGTGTACTGACACACCGAATGGCGTATATGATGATTGAACGTGATGTTGCACCATGGAATATATTGGCGATTACGTTTACAAATAAAGCGGCAAAAGAGATGAAAGAACGACTGGCGAATCTTGCCGGACCACTTGTTGAAGATGCGTGGGTTTCAACGTTTCACTCCATGTGTGTGCGTATCTTGCGCCGCGATATTGATCGCTTAGGGATCAGTCGGAATTTTACGATCTTAGACAGTACCGACCAGTTATCGGTGGTTAAGCAAATTCTTAAGGATCAGAATTTGGACCCGAAGAAATTTACACCACGAGGCATTCTTGGAAAAATCAGCGCTGCTAAGAACGAACTGAAAACTGCCGCTCAATTTGCCAAGGTTGCACAAGGGCCTTATGACGAAGTGGTGCGTGATGTCTATAAGGATTATGAAAAGAAACTACTTCAGAACCAATCGCTTGATTTTGATGACCTCATTATGACTACAGTTCATCTTTTTCAAAGAGTTCCTGAAGCATTGGACTATTATCAAAAGAAGTTTCAATATATTCATGTTGATGAGTACCAGGATACGAACAGAGCACAGTACTTGCTTGTACACATGCTGGCCGATTGTTTCAAAAATTTATGTGTGGTCGGTGATTCGGATCAGTCCATCTACGGCTGGCGCGGTGCCGACATTCATAACATTCTCTCGTTTGAGGAAGACTACCCAAATGCTGAAGTGATTAAGCTGGAGCAAAACTACCGCTCGACAAAGAAGATTCTGGACGCTGCCAATCACGTGATTGAGAACAACCATGATCGCAAGCCGAAGAATCTATGGACAGAAAACGCCGATGGGAAGAAAATCGCCTATTATCGCGCACCAACGGAACGTGAAGAAGGCTATTATATTGCTGGGAAAATGCGTGAGTTAGCTAAAGATGGGTTCAAGTATTCGGAACTGGCTGTCCTTTACCGAACCAATGCCCAATCGCGTGTGATCGAAGAAACGCTCGTAAAATCAAATATTCCCTACCGAATGGTTGGAAGTATTAAATTCTATGACCGCAAAGAAATCAAAGACATGCTCGCTTATCTTCGCCTAATTGCCAATCCGGATGATGAAATCAGTTTGGCACGCGTTATCAATGAACCGAAGCGCGGTATTGGCGCTTCTTCTATGGATAAGCTGGCGGATTATGCACTGGCTGCAGATCTTTCGTTAATGAAAGCGATCGACGAAGTTGAACAAACGGGAATCGCTGCACGGACGGCTCACAAAATAGAAGCCTTTGCCGACATGATTATGAACTGGTCGAAAATGCAGGAATTTCTTTCGGTTACGGAGTTAGTTGAAGATGTCCTTGATAAATCCGGCTACCGTGAGGCTTTGAAGTCCGAACGAACGATTGAAGCACAAAGTCGGTTGGAGAACCTCGATGAATTGCTCTCTGTGACGAAGGAATTTGAGAGTACACATGAAGATAAGTCCTTGATTAATTTCTTGACCGAACTCGCCTTAGATGCTGATATCGATGAAGAAGAAGATCAGACGGTGCAAGATGCAGTGACATTGATGACCTTGCACTCCGCTAAGGGTCTGGAGTTTCCAGTTGTATTCCTCGTTGGGATGGAAGAAGGCATCTTCCCTCATCTTCGTGCCTTGGATGATGAAGAGGAAATGGAGGAAGAGCGGCGCTTGGCGTACGTTGGCATTACACGTGCCAAGCAGCAACTCTTTATGACCAGTGCACAAGTACGCATGTTGTTCGGGAAAACCATTGCTAACCCGGCTTCTCGTTTTATTAAAGAAATTCCTAAAGAGTTGCTCGAGGTAGAAGATTCTGAGGAACGTCAAATCACCGGAAGATTCTCGTCCAAATCAATGTCAGGTTCTCCATTTGAACGCAAATTTACAACTCCGCAAAGTCGTCCGACACCGGTACTGCAGAAATCAAATCATCACACAGAGACTTGGCAAGCCGGAGACAAGGTTCTTCATAAGAAATGGGGCCAAGGGACGATCGTTGGCAAACGCGGGGATGGGGATAGTGTTGAACTGGATATCGTATTCCCAAGCCCGATTGGTCTCAAACGACTGCTTGGCGCTTTCGCACCGATTGAAAAAGTGTGATCGGTTAATAATAGAATGAAGTTCATGAATAGATGGCGCGGCATATGCGCAGTTCATGGATACCTGTAAAAGGAGAAACGAATTATGGATGCTCAATGGCCACAAAAACTGACCGACTTGCGCAGACAACTGAATCAATACAGTTATGAATACTATGTGGAAGATCGTCCAAGTGTGCCCGATAGCGAATATGATCGCCTGATGAATGAACTGATCGCAATCGAAACGGAACATCCGGAATGGATCACTCCGGATTCGCCAACGCAACGTGTCGGGGGCGAACCGCTTAAGGCATTTACTAAGGTGACTCATGATGTACCGATGTTGAGTTTAGGGGATGTCTTCAATGAAGAAGAGCTGCTTGATTTTGATCGCCGCGTACGTCAGGCAGTTGGCGATGATGTGGTGTATGTATGCGAATTGAAGATTGATGGGCTCGCGGTATCCCTCACCTATGAAAATGGGCAGTTTATTTTAGGCGCAACACGTGGAAACGGAACGATTGGCGAAGATATTACGAATAATTTAAAGACTGTCCGATCGTTGCCTCTGGTTTTACCTGAACCGGTTAATTTCGAGGTGCGAGGGGAGGCGTACATGCCGAAAAAATCATTTGAGAAGCTCAATGAGGAACGAAGCAGAAATGGCGAACCGCTTTTTGCGAATCCACGGAATGCCGCTGCCGGATCACTCAGGCAACTCGATCCGAAGATTTCGGCGAAAAGAAGACTATCGGTCTTTTTATATAGTTCCGGACAATTTGATCGCGAGAAAATAACAACGCATTATGGACTACTTGAAGAGATCAAGCGACTTGGTCTCCCGGTTAATCCGGAATCACGGCGCTGCCGGACAATGCAGGAAGTCTTCGACTATATTAAAGAATACACTGAAAAACGTGATGCATTGCCCTATGGCATCGATGGTATCGTCGTGAAAGTCGATTCCATGGCGCAGCAGCGTGCACTTGGCAACACGGTGAAATCGCCGCGTTGGATGATTGCATATAAATTCCCTGCAGAAGAAGTCGTGTCAACACTCGAAGCGATTGAAGTCAGCATTGGTCGTACTGGGGCAGTGACGCCAACGGCTGTCTTGACTCCGGTAGCAGTTGCCGGAACAACGGTCAAAAGAGCCTCACTCCATAACGAAGACTTGATTCGTGAAAAAGATTTGCGGATTGGTGACCGTGTTGTTATTCGGAAGGCGGGTGACATAATTCCAGAGGTCGTCAATGTTCTCGTTGAGCAGCGAACCGGCGATGAGACGCCATTTGCCATGCCAACCCACTGTCCGGAATGCGGCAGCGCTCTTGTACGGCTTGAGGAAGAAGTGGCACTTCGTTGTATTAATCCGAAGTGTCCGGCACTCATTCGTGAGGGACTGATCCATTTTGTTTCTCGCGGTGCGATGAATATCGACGGGCTCGGTGAGAAGGTGATTACTCAGTTGTTTGAAAAACAACTGATCGCCGATGTTGCCGATCTCTACAAATTGAACCGTGATGAATTATTATCTATGGAACGTATGGGTGAGAAATCGACCGACAATTTATTGAAGGCGATCGAACACTCCAAGGAAAACTCATTAGAACATTTGCTTTTTGGCCTTGGCATCCGCTATATCGGGTCAAAGGCGGCAAAGATCTTAGCTCAAGCTTTTAAAGATATCGACCAACTCGCAGCAGCTGAAATGGATGCACTGCTTGCAGTCGATGAAATCGGTGAGAAAATGGCTGAGTCACTGATTGCTTATTTCTCAAAGTCTGAGGTTCGTGCGTTGATCAGTGAGCTGAAGGCAGCAGGCGTAAATATGACCTATCTCGGTCCGGATCCTGAAATTGCAGCACACTCTGATTCATTTTTTAGCGGGAAGACGGTTGTCCTGACAGGCAAACTGACACTCATGACACGCAATGAAGCCAAAGAAGAGATTGAGCGTCGCGGCGGAAAAGTCACCGGGAGTGTCAGTGCAAGTACGGATCTCGTTGTTGCAGGAGAAGCCGCCGGATCAAAACTTAAGAAAGCGCAAACGCTGCAGATCGAGGTCTGGGATGAAGCGCGTTTTGTGGAAACACTGAAAGAATAGGGGATGTCCCAGATGAAATGGAAAAAAACAGCAGCTGTAGGATCAGTGTTGCTCTCCTTGCAGCTCGTCTTGTCAGGATGCTGGTTTAGTAATGCATCGGATAATAAAGTAGTGAAGACAGATAGTGGAAAGACCGAGACGGCCAGTTTGATTCCTAATGCTAATGATTCGGATTATCAATCGTTGCAACCAAAGGAAGCCGATCCAACGCGCGGCTATATTCAGTATGGGCCAAAGAATCGTGTCGATATGGATCAGCTCGAACTCGGCCTGATGAATTTGTCCAAAAGTGTATACAGTACGAAAGATTATGTTTTTCAGAGCGGACAATATATGACTGAATCAACGATTAATAGTATTCTCTACAGACGCGGACAGGAACCCCATAAAAATGTACCGGGAATAAATCCGGCACTTGGAAAAGGAAATAATATTGTTAATCAGTCGAAGAGCAGTCCGAAATACATTAATTATGTTCTTGAGCAGGATTATTTGAAGAAAAACAATAAAGGACAATACAAGATTGCCGGTCTATCCATTGCGGTATCTTTGAACTCCGTGTATGCAGATAATATTAACTATAACGGCAAGATTTATCCGATTTCAGAGAATTTAAATCGGGCAAAAGTAAAGGCGTGGGGAAAGGCACATGCTGGGCAAATCCTTCAGCGGATCAGAAATCTACACAGTGATTTGCAAAATGTACCTATTTTCATGACGCTCTACATGACCGCGGCGCCGCAATCGTATGTACCGGGAGACTTCTTCGCAACGGCGGAAGTTCCAAGCGGATCGACAACGGTTAGTAAATGGACAAATGTGGATGAACATCATGTCTTGTTCCCATCGAATACGGCAACCAGCCACTATAAGGAAGATCTGCAGAAATTCAATCAAGTAAAGAGTCTCGTGCAGAAGTACTATCCTGATTATGTCGGTGTGATCGGCAAAGCATATTATCGGAACAAACAATTGAGTGATCTGACTTTGGATATCAACTTTAATAAATTTGTTGATGAGACGGAAATGCTGAGCTTTACCAACTATGTGACTTCATTGGTGAAGGACCGGATTCCATTTTCACATAGTTTGCCAATCCACATTTATATCACAACAGGCAGTGTTCCGGAAGCGTTGATCGAGCGCACAAGCAGCATGGATGAACCGTATGTCCATATTTTCCAACACTAAGCTTTGTGTAGGAAAACATTTACTAGTTAGGCGATAAGAGTGAAGCAGTTACTAAAGGCTTCACTCTTTTTCTACGTTCAGAGCATGATGCTCTTTAGTAATGATCTCCATCGAAAAACAGAAGACGAAATGGCCATTGATGGGAGATCTTTCGATGAAAACATTGTGCTATTTAGTTATGTTAGTATAATTAGAGTAATAAGTTAAGAAAAGAAGGCGATACATATTGGATTCATATGATTATAAATTAGTCGTACGATTAATGAAGGACGGGCGTGCAACATGGTCGGATTTGGCAAATGAGATTGGCTTGTCTTCACCTGCGACTGCGGAAAGAGTGCGACGCTTAGAGGAGCGAGGGGTGATCAAATCGTATGAGGCGGTCGTTGATACGGAGCATGTCGGTAATACGTGCACAGCTTTTGTGGAAGTGACACTAGAGAAGACTGAGCAGCGTGCCGACTTTCTGGACATTGTCGCTAAGCTTGAGGAGATCCAAGAATGTCATCACATTGCTGGTGCCTATGATTATTTGCTGAAGGTGCGATGTCGAGACACGAAGGATTTGGACCGAGTGATCAGCTGTGAATTGAAGGCATTGCCCGGTGTGAAGACGCGCACAACGATTGTGATGAACTCATTGAAGGAAACGAATAAGCTTCCGATTCACTCTGATCGGTTTGCATGAGGTGAACCAATGGACGTATCCTTTTTCCTGAGAGGTCTCATTTTGGGTTTTGTAATCGCTGCGCCGGTAGGTCCAATTGGCGTACTTTGCATTCGAAGAACACTCGCATTGGGACGCATCCACGGATTGGTATCCGGTCTTGGTGCGGCGAGCGCTGACGCCTGTTATGGGGCAATTGCAGCATTTGGCCTCACTATAGTCTCGCAACTTTTGCTAGGACAGCAGTTTTGGCTCCAACTGATTGGTGGCTGTTTTCTCTGCTTCTTGGGCATGAGAACATGGCGGTCTGCTGTAGCGAAACATCAGCCTCAAGGGATGAGACAGACGGGGCAAATCATCGGTAGCTATCTGTCTACTTTCTTTTTGACGCTGACGAATCCGATGACGATCTTATCATTTATCAGTATTTTTGCCGGCATGGGCATTCCGGCTGGAAACCCTGCTGCTGCGATGCTATTAGTGATCGGCGTCTTTTGCGGGTCGGCGTTATGGTGGTTGCTGCTCAGCGTATGTGTCGGGTATTTTCGGGAAAAGATGGACACAACACGACTAGGCTGGATAAACCGGTTTTCTGCACTCATTATTCTCGCATTTGGGCTTACCGCCCTTTACAAGGTACTGATCAAAATCAGTGAGTTGTATTAAGGAAACTTTCGATTCTATTTATGTGGTTTGCCCACTGCAATCATTGCATAGTGCAGAGAGAATTTGATATGATTAAAGCATTGTTGGAATTTGCCAAGAGGTGGCAAATGAAGCCGATTGGCGGAGGTGAAAAAGATGAGCAGGATCGACGAAGAACAAGTAAAATATGTCGCAAATCTGGCGCGATTGTCTTTTAATGATCAGGAAATAAAAACATTTACGACGCAGTTGGATGCGATCATTGGTTTCGCAGAACAGCTTAATGAACTGGATACAGAAGGCATTGAACCGACCACCCACGTGCTGGACATGTATAATGTGATGCGCGAGGATGTTGTTGAACCATCATTGCCGCGCGAAGAAGCGCTCAAGAACGCACCGCTCCAGGAAGATGGACAAGTTAAAGTACCGCTGATTATGGAAGCGGATTGATTGAAGCTGAAGGAGGAAATAGTGATGCCACTTTTTGAAGAAGGCCTTGTGTCTTTGTCTCAAAAGTTACATAGCAAGGAAATCAAGGCATCCGATCTTGTCGACGAAGCATTTACGCGTATTCATGATGTCGATGGTGATGTGCAGGCGTTTCTGACCTTGAATGAAGAAGCAGCCAGATCAGAAGCAAAGGCCATTGACGAAAACGGATCCGCTGAAGATGCAATTCTTACAGGCATGCCGATCGGAATTAAAGATAACATGGTCACAAAGGGATTGAAAACCACTTGTGCCAGCCATATTCTTGAAAACTACGATCCGCTCTATGACGCTACCGTAGTTGAGAAGGTAAAAACACAAAAGGCGATTACCATCGGAAAATTAAACATGGACGAGTTCGCGATGGGTTCATCTACTGAAACATCGTCTTTTGCGATTACGAAAAATCCATGGGATCTCGAACGTGTACCGGGCGGCTCCAGCGGCGGTTCCGCAGCGGCGGTCGCTGCGGGCGAAGTGCTTTTTGCGCTGGGTACCGACACAGGTGGTTCCATCCGCCAGCCATCCGCATTCTGCGGCGTTGTCGGCATGAAACCGACTTATGGGCGTGTATCCCGTTATGGATTGGTTGCTTTTGCGTCATCATTGGATCAGGCAGGACCAATTACACGTACGGTCGAAGATAACGCGTACCTGCTTGAAACCATTGCCGGACTTGACCGCCATGATTCAACAAGTGCCGATTTAGCTGTACCTCATTATGCCGCGGCTTTGACCGGCGACATCAAAGGTCTCCGAGTGGCTGTTCCGAAAGAATACCTCGGCGAAGGTATCGATGAATCGGTAAAAGCGAATATCCGTGCAGCCATTAAGCAGCTCGAATCACTGGGTGCGGTTGTGGACGAAGTGTCCTTGCCGCATTCGAAATATGCGGTGCCTGCTTACTATATTATTGCTTCATCTGAAGCGTCGGCTAACCTCGCACGTTTTGACGGCGTTCGTTACGGCGTCCGCGCGGAAACAAACGATTTGATCGACATGTACAACAAATCGAGAAGCGAAGGCTTCGGCGATGAAGTGAAGCGCCGAATTATGCTTGGTACCTTTGCTCTGAGTTCTGGCTATTATGATGCTTACTATAAAAAAGCGCAGCAAGTGCGCACGCTGATCAAGCAAGACTTTGAAAAAGTGTTCAAGGATCACGACATCATTGTCGGACCAACGACACCAACCACTGCCTTCAAGATCGGTGAAAATATCGATGATCCGCTGACGATGTATGCAAACGACCTTTTAACAATTCCAGTCAACCTTGCAGGCATTCCAGCGATCAGCCTTCCATGCGGTCTTGCTGATGGACTTCCGGTCGGTCTGCAGATGATCGGTCGACCATTCGGCGAAGAGACACTGTATCGCGCGGCTCATGCCTATGAACAAACCGCCGGATTTACACTAACGCCTGCCAAAGGGGCGATGAATAAATGAGCAATTTTGAAACAGTCATCGGACTTGAAGTCCATGTCGAACTGAAAACAAAAACGAAAGCATTCTGCGGCTGCGCCAACCAATTCGGTGCCGAACCGAACACCAACACATGCCCGATTTGTCTCGGACATCCTGGTGTTCTGCCGATTTTGAACCACGAAGCCGTTGATTATGCAATTAAAGCAGCGCTTGCGCTGAATTGCGAAATCTCACGTGAGACCAAATTTGACCGCAAAAACTATTTCTATCCGGATAATCCGAAAGCCTACCAGATTTCACAGTTCGATCAGCCAATCGGACGCAACGGCTACATTGAAATCGAACTCGATGGCGAAAAGAAACGGATCGGTGTGCACCGTCTGCACCTCGAAGAAGACGCCGGAAAGCTGAACCACTTGGAAGACGGTTCCGGTTCGCTTGTCGACTTCAACCGTGTCGGCACACCGCTGATCGAAATCGTTTCCGAAGCAGATATGCGCGACCCACATGAAGCTTATCTTTATCTGGAAAAATTGAAAGCGATCATGCAGTACATCGACGTTTCCGACGTCAAGATGGAAGAAGGCTCGCTTCGCTGTGACGCCAACATTTCCATCCGTCCTTTCGGCCAGACGACATTTGGCACAAAGACCGAATTGAAGAACCTGAACTCATTCACATTTGTTGAAAAAGGGCTCGCTTACGAAGAAAAACGTCAGGAAAAGGTTTTGCTTTCCGGCGGCGAAGTCGTTCAGGAAACGCGCCGTTATAATGACGCAACTAAAGCGACAACTGTAATGCGTGGTAAAGAAGGCTCCGAAGACTACCGTTACTTCCCGGAACCGGATATCATCAAGCTGAAGATCGATCAGGAATGGATCGACCGGATCGAAGCGGAAATTCCTGAGCTGCCGGATTCTCGTCAGAAACGCTACGTCGAAGAATTCGGCCTTCCGGAGTACGACGCAATGGTGCTTACACAGGCGAAAACGATGTCCGACTTCTTCCAGGATGCCGTTGCTGAAGGTGCCGATGCCAAACTCGTGTCTAACTGGCTGATGGGCGATGTGTCTGCGTACCTGAACAGCAAGTACAAGACCATCGATCAAGTACCGATGACCGCCAAAGGCTTGGCCAAACTGGTGCAGCTGATTGAAAAAGGCACGATTTCCAGCAAGATCGCCAAGAAGGTCTTCAAAGACCTGATCGAAAAGGGTGGCGATCCGGAAGAAATTGTCAAAGCCAAAGGCCTTGTTCAGATCTCCGACGAAGGCGCACTTCGCGAAATGCTGGCACCGATTCTCGAAGCCAACAAGCAATCCATGATTGACTACAAGAACGGCAAGGACCGTGCCCTCGGCTTCCTTGTTGGACAGGTCATGAAACAAACACACGGCAAAGCCAATCCAAAGATGGTCAACAAGATCATTCTCGAAGAAATTGACAAGCTGTAAAAATAAAGCTGTAAAGGCGGGACCCCTAATTGTGCGGGATCCCGCTTTTTTGCGGTAAAACGCCGATGTTCGCTACCATATTTGGCACTTAGACCGGATTATTCGTGAAGACGACCGAATTATTTTCGGTAACGACCGGAATATCTGCGATGACCGAATGAAACGCCGCAACGACGAATTATCCGCGATAACGACCGGATTGATTGCTGGCAACTGTTGAAATGATCGATATTTTTTCCAAACTGATCGATAAATTTTTGAAAGTGATCGATACTTTTTCCAAACTGATCGATAAAACTTTGAAACTGATCGATAAGTTCGTAAAACTGACTTATACAGTTTAAAATCGGCAGGCATTTGCCACGGCAAATGCCGACTGCATTGGAAAGCGAACCATTGAAACGTCACGTGATCGATTTTGATTTTAAAAATTGTTTACAATATAATAAAATAAGGAAGTTCGTGAAAAGAGAGCGAACTGTGTGCAGTTGCAGTTTTACGTAAACGCATCCATGATTGTCTCAGAAACCATTGATTTGTTCCAATCGCTGATTAGCAGTAAGTGAGATCGGAAACAATGAATAAAAACAATCAAAAGCGTCCGATAAATCGTACCATGACATATGACATCTTAAATTTAAGCCGATAAGGAAGACTCCTTTTTCTACATTTGAACGTAGATATTTATATATAGAGTTTGATTGGGTGATAATCATGAAGAAGGCAAGATTAATCTACAATCCAACGTCAGGCCGCGAACTGGCGAAGAGAAATATCGCCTACATTCTGGATCGTCTTGAGGATGCAGGTTATGAAGCATCAGCCTATGCGACCAAAGCCGAGGGAGATGCAACGAAAGGCGCGCGCAAAGCAGTCAAGCGGAAATTTGACTTGGTAGTGGCGGCAGGCGGTGACGGCACCATTAATGAGGTGATCAATGGACTTGCGGAAATGGATTATCGCCCGAAGCTCGGCATCCTGCCATTAGGAACAACCAATGATTTTGCCCGCGCCGTCGGCATTCCCCGTGACATTGTCAAAGCTTGCGATGTGCTTTGCAACGGTCACGAGATGCCGATTGATATTGGCAAAGTCAACAACAATTATTTCGTTAACATCGCCGGCGGTGGGAAACTGACCGAGTTGACCTATGATGTACCGAGCAAGCTGAAAACCATGCTTGGCCAGATGGCCTATTTTATCAAGGGCATTGAAATGCTTCCATCGATCCGGCCAATCAAAGTGAAAATTGATTATGACGATCGCACCTTTGAAGGCGACATCATGCTGTTTCTCGTATCCAACAGCAACTCAGTCGGCGGATTCGAGAAGCTTGCTCCCGAAGCAAAAATGAACGACGGTCTGTTCGACCTGATTATATTGAAGGCGGCCAACCTGGCGGAGTTCATTCGCCTCGCATCCATGGCCACTCGCGGTGAGCATATGAAAGATGAGAAAGTCATCTATGCTCAAGCAAGCCGCATCAAGATTGAATCCCAAGAAAAAATGCAGCTGAATATCGACGGAGAATATGGCGGTGATCTGCCCGGCGAAATCGTTAATCTCTATCACCATCTGCATTTGATGGTCCCGAAAGAAACGCAGGATGCGCATCTGCTGAACATTGAGCAAGAAGTGAAACAACTCCAGTAAACAGGCTGAAAAAAGTGCCATGAACTCAATGGGGTTCATGGCACTTTCGCATGCGTGTGCAAGCGGTTTGTGTATTTATCGCTCTATTATAAAGAGATGAATCAACTCTGTACGTGGATTTTACGATAAGACCGATAAATTTTGAAAAGTGACCGATAAATCTGTGAAACAGACCGATATTTTTTTCGAAGAGACCGATAAAAGCTGGTTAAAAGCATTTTGAGATCGAAGAAAAAGTAAAAATGATCAATTCTCCATACTCTGCCGCGAGGTGCATGTGATTAATGAGGATGGAGAAAAATTTGTGAGCAAAATAGTTCCCTGAATACCCGTATGGGTATATACTGCAATTGTAGTCGGAATCTCATGTTAGGTTTTGAGGATATCGGCTCGCTAGTGATAAACAATTAAACTTTTGACTTTAAGATTGAAAAAACATTTTAAAGGAGTTATTAGCGATGAATGAAATTACTGTGTACACGACCAATACTTGTCCTTATTGCCATATGGTGAAGAATTTTCTTGAAAAACAAGGATTGCCATTTAAAGAAGTCAATGTGCAACAAGATCCAGTTGCTGGTCAACGTCTTGTGGAAACAACCGGACAAATGGGTGTGCCACAAACAAATGTTAATGGTCAATGGGTACTCGGATTTGATCCTAATCGAATCATGAGTTTTGTTCATGCATAATCTTGCTTGACCAGCAATAGGTTGAAGAAATCAATAATTGACCAAAAAGAGAACAGGAAACCCCCTTCTCATTTTTTGGGTATTGAGAAAAGATTGTAAACTATATACCCCATAGGGTATAATACGGTTGAACATTGGCGAATCCATCGCCATGAATACATGCACCAGGAGGGCTCATTGTGAAACAGCGAATCATTATTGTCGGCGGCGTTGCCGGCGGTGCAAGTGTAGCGACACGGCTCAGGCGATTAAGTGAAGATAATGAAATTGTCATGTATGAAAAAGGTACCTACATTTCTTTTGCTAATTGCGGGTTGCCGTATTATGTCGGCGGTACCATCCTTGAAAAAGACGCGCTGCTTGTCGAATCGGTTGAGAACATGGTCAAGGAATTCAATATTGAGGTGCACAACAACAGAGAAGTGGTTAATGTAGATCCGGAAAAACACATCATTACGGTAAAAAATGTGTTGAACGGTGAAGCGGCAACGGATCATTACGATCGTTTAATCCTTTCTACTGGCGCAAAACCGATTGTACCTAAGATCCAGGGACTTGATCAAGCGGATAATGTCTTTTCCGTACGGAATATACCGGATGTTGAACGTATAAAAAATTATATCGATGCTCATATAGTGCACAAAGCTGCGGTAATCGGTGGCGGCTTTATTGGGCTAGAAATGACTGAAAATCTTGCAGATCTCGGCTTGGAGGTCACACTTGTTGAAGCGAGTCCGCAAGTGATGGCACCGCTTGATTTTGAAATGGCGCAATTTGCTCATGAGCAAATTGAACTTCATGGTGTTCAACTCATCTTAAACGATGGCGTTGCACGTTTTTCCGACAATGGGAAAACGGTAGTGCTTAGTAGCGGCAAAGAAATAGACACCGACCTGACCGTGATGGCGATCGGCGTCTTACCCGACAGTACATTGGCGCAAAAAGTGGGTGTGAAGACGGGCATTAAAGGTGCGATTGTTGTTAACGAGCATTTTGAAACAAATGTTCCAGATATTTTTGCGATTGGCGATGTGATCGAAGTTAAAGATTTCATCACTGGTACACCAACGTTAATCCCCCTTGCCGGCCCGGCCAATCGGCAAGGACGTTTTCTCGCAGACTATCTAAATGGGTTGGATGCGAAGAATCCTCCTGTGCAGGGTACAGCTGTGGCTAAGGTTTTTGCACTCACCGTGGCAACCACAGGGAAAAACGAGCGCCTTTTGAATCAGGCCGGCATTGCCTATCAGGTTGTTCATTTACACCCCAATTCCCATGCAGGCTATTATCCTGGCGCAGCACCCATTGAATTGAAAGTGATCTATGGTGAACATGGGAAAATTCTCGGTGCGCAAGCCATTGGTACGGAAGGCGTGGACAAACGCATTGACATGATTTCAGCAGTGATGCGTTTAAACGGATCGGTTGAGGATCTTCAGTTGATTGAAGTAGCGTATGCGCCGCCGTATGCATCGGCAAAAGATCCGATCAACTATGCTGGTTATATCGCTGCGGATCAGCGGCAAGGATTAGTGAAGACGATTGAATGGCATGAGGTCGATGCACTGATTGAGAAACAGGCGTATTTCTTGGATGTTCGCGAATCCTTCGAGCTTGCTGCCGGAAAACTTCCTGGCAGTCATCATATTCCACGAGGCGAACTAAGAGGGCGGATGGCGGAGCTTCCCAAGGAACAGCCGATTTACGTTTATTGCTCTGTAGGACTTCGTGGTTATAATGCCGCGCGCATTTTGGCACTAAATGGTTTTGAAGTCTATAATCTTGACGGCGGTTTAAAAACTTATGAACAAGCAAAGTATGAGACGGGTCAGATGAAAACGCAGCCCCATCTTGCAGCTCAAAGTGGATCGGATTCAACAACTGCGCAGCAAGCACCGCAATGTACAAAAATTGAAGTAGATGCTTGCGGGCTACAGTGCCCAGGTCCTATTCTCAAGGTCAAGCAATCCATGGAGAAGATGAATAAGGGAGACATCTTGCAAGTGCAGGCTTCTGATTTTGGTTTTCACAAGGATATTGTTGCTTGGGCAAATGCGACAGGTAATCAATTGCTGACGAATGATATTGTCGGCAATAAGGTGGTTGCGACGCTGGTGAAGGGAGTAAAGGCTAGCCATGACGATGCTGCTCATACGTTGCAAGCTGCCCCAGACACTGGCGGTGCAACGACGATGGTGGTTTTTGACGGCGATTTGGATAAAGCAATCGCAACGTTTATTATTGCGACTGGATCGGCTGCGATGGGCAAGCCAGTCACGCTTTTCTTCACCTTCTGGGGGCTAAATATTATTAAGAGGCATGCCAATACAAAGATTAGCAAGTCGGGAACCGACAAACTGTTCAGTATGATGCTGCCGAAGAGCGCGGATCATTTGCCGCTCTCACGGATGAATATGGGTGGCATAGGGCCGAAAATGATAAAAAAGGTCATGGCTGACAAGAATGTTGATAGTCTTGCTGTTATGATCGAGCGTGCAAAACAGCTTGGCGTGAAAATGGTTGCCTGCACGATGAGTATGGATCTCATGGGCGTTGCACGGGAAGAAATTATCGATGGTGTTGAATTCGGCGGTGTGGCCAGCTATTTAGGCGAAGCAGCAAAATCAAATGTGAATCTATTTATTTAATCAGATCAAATCATTGAATAAGCCGCCCCTCTTTGATAAGGGTAGGTTATAGATTAAGCGTGTAGGTGCGAAACTCCTGCGGGACTGTTCCTATTTGCTTGACTTCAAAAAATAAGTTGAATAATATACCTGTATCGGTATAAAAGGAGGCAGCTCATGGAGTATACATCGCAAATGACCAATCGATTGAAACGGATTGATGGGCAAATCCGCGGAATTATTCACATGATGGAACAGGGAGAGGACTGCCGCAGCGTGGTCACCCAGATGACGGCTGCACGGTCGGCAATGGACCGTGCACTAGGTTTGGTCATTGGAAAGAATCTCGAGAGTTGCTTGCGGCAACAGATTGAAAACGGTGAAGGGTCAGCTGAATCAATCATAAACGAAGCGGTTCAAATGCTGGTGAAAAGCCGTTAAGGGATCAAGATGAAGTGAGTCCAACGGCGTAAGGAGGAAATCAATCATGAGATGCATGTTCTTTTGCAAACCCAAAATCAAGAAGATAAGCACTTCAGAGCTAAAGGAAGTCTATCTGCCGAGTAAAAAGGGTAACTATTTTCTTGACGTACGTACAAAAGCAGAATTCAGCGGTCGGTCAATTCCGGGTTTTGTCAATATTCCACTGCAAACCCTGAGCAATCATCTCAATAAGATTCCGAAAGAAAAAGAAGTGGTTGTCATTTGTCAAAGCGGTATGAGAAGCTCGGTGGCCTGTAAGCTTTTGAAAAAAGCAGGTTATGAAAAAGTGACTAATGTGCGTGGCGGAATGAATCGCTGGTTTTAATTTTTTATGGGAAAAAATATACCCATATGGGTATATAGATGCGCAGTTTTTGATAAAAAATAAAAAGTTGTTCCAAGGAGGAAAACAGCATGTATGAAGAGTGGACACCCGAAGAGGTCGAGCAACGGATACGCAGTCATGCGCCTGTAAGTATTATTGACGTTCGCGAACCTTTTGAATTTGCTGAGGGGCATATTCCTGGTGCCAAGAATATTTCGGTTAATAAAATCCAGAATCGTCTTGATGAAATCAACAAAAATCAAGAGCACATTATTGTTTGTCATTCTGGAAGCAGAAGCGGTGTGGCTTCTGCCATCTTATCCGCAAGTGGATTTAAGGTGAAGAATATGGTTGGCGGGATGATGAACTGGCACGGACCGATCGAATTTTAAGGAGGGAAACTCAATGAAATATGTAATTATTGGAGGGGTGGCCGGCGGTATGTCGGCAGCAACGCGGCTTCGCCGGTTGAATGAAGAGGCAGAAATTATTGTCTTGGAACGCGGTCCTTATGTTTCTTTTGCCAATTGCGGGCTTCCCTATTTTATTGGCGGTGTGATTAAAGAACGGTCGAAGCTGCTTGTGCAGACGGCAGAAAAGCTGTATCAGCGTTTTCGTCTGGATGTGCGGACGAAAAGCGAAGTCACCCGTATTGATCGAGAACAAAAGAAGGTGATCATTGATCATAATGGAAAATCTTATGAAGAGACCTACGACGTACTGATTCTCTCAACAGGAGCGCGTCCGATGCGTCCGCCAATTGAAGGGATCGACCAAGCCGATCATTTGTTCACGCTGCGCGATGTTCCGGATGCTGAACACATTGTTCAGTACCTGCAGCAGCATAAAGTGGATCACGCGGTAATCATCGGTGCCGGCTTTATCGGCATTGAAATGGCCGAGAATCTGGCGGAACACGGACTTAAAGTGACGATCGTTGAACGAGAACACCAAGTCCTTCCTCCACTTGATCCAGAAATGGCTATTGTGGTAGAAGCAGAACTGAAAAAGCACGGCATTGAAGTGCTTAAAGGGAAAACCGTAACTGGCTTCGATGAAAATGGATCGATTCTGGTTCTCGATGATGGCATGCGCAAAAAGACAGATTTGACCCTTTTGTCGGTCGGTGTTGTTCCAGAATCATCCTTAGCTGAGCAAGCAGGCTTAGCGCTTGGCATACGCCGAAGTATATCAGTGAATGATCATCTGCAGACCAGCGATTCAAACATCTATGCCATTGGAGATGCAATAGAGGTTGCTCAAACTGTCGGCGGTCGACCAGCGGTCATTCCGCTCGCTTCTCCGGCAA
Organism: Sporolactobacillus kofuensis; assembly: GCF_024125425.1. Classification (GTDB taxonomy): domain Bacteria; phylum Bacillota; class Bacilli; order Bacillales; family Sporolactobacillaceae; genus Sporolactobacillus; species Sporolactobacillus kofuensis. The sequence goes on along the minus strand of NZ_JAMXWN010000004.1, from coordinate 121,801 downwards.
ATCGCCAAGGACGCATGGTTGCCGATATTCTTAGCGGAATGAAACGCAGTTACAAGGGAACTCTGGGTACATCAATAGTGAAAGCCTTTGATTTGTCTGCGGCTGTCACTGGATTGAGTGAGAAACTATTGCAGCGATTCAATATCCCTTACGAGGCACTGCACACGAGTCCGCCGGATCATGCGTCCTATTATCCAGGTAGTGCACAGATGACACTCAAACTGCTCTTTGACCCTGAATCTGGGAAGGTACTAGGTGCTCAGGCGGTTGGCAAGAAGGGAGTTGATAAGACCATTGATGTACTTGCCACAGCGATTCATGGACAAATGACTGTCAATGATCTGACCGAACTTGAACTTGCCTACGCTCCGCCATTTAACTCGGCCAAGGCTCCGGTTAATTTGATCGGCTATGCTTCAGCAAATCTGTTGGACGGCAATGTGCAGAATGTTCAATGGAACGAAGTCGATCAACTGGTAAAACAAGGCGAAATGCTTATTGATGTTCGGACAGAACAGGAATATGGGAACGGAACCATCCAAGGGGCTGTGAATATTCCTTTAGACGATCTTCGTGAACGGTTAAGTGAGATTCCGAAAATTCGAGATCTGATTGTGACGTGTCAGGTGGGTCTTCGCGGCTATCTTGCGGCGCGTATTCTTGCTCAGAACGGTTATTCGGTAAAGAATCTGGATGGAGGCTATAAACTGTACAGTAGCGTTTTTCCAGAAATAGTAAAGTAACCAATACAAAAGGTTAACAATCAGTTCGATTGAATCAGTGTTATGAAAAGTGAAGAACAAAATTATGGGTTGTCGGACAGGGAAAGCCAGGATCTGTCCGGCTATTTTATTTTTTATGGAGACGAAATTCATTTAATAAAAACTTCTTTCCCCTCTTCTCTTCTTTCTACGGAGATGGTGGTTCTTTTAATAGCAAAAGCGGTCTCAAGGCTGTCCTAATTGGCTCAGGTGTAGGTTCAAGTGGACTTTTGCCCATTTTGGTTACCTGTAACTAGGTAGTTGCATAGGATAAATGGTCAATAAGAAAATCACTGAGAGGAACATGTGTATGTACCCTAATTCATGCTATCACCATCAATTGCATAATCCAATGCAATGCCACTGGAATAATAAATGGAATTATGATTGGAATCCCCACTATTACGACTGGAACAACCACAACTATAATCCATATGGAAACATCCTATTACAAGATTATGGAACAAGACCATTCGTAGTGAATATTGACCAAGCAACCAAACAAAACAATAATTACCGCACCGCTTTATGGACAGGTAAATATTTTCAAGTAACTTTGATGAGTATTAATGTTGGTGAAGACATAGGTTTGGAAGTTCATCCAACAACCGACCAGTTCATACGGATTGAAGAAGGTCAGGGGCTTGTTCAAATGGGTGATAGCAGAGATAACTTAGATTTTCAAGTTATGGCGTACGATGACTATGCAATTATGATACCTGCAGGAAAATGGCACAATTTAACCAATACAGGTAATCGCCCCCTTAAAGTGTACGTTGTCTATGCCCCACCTGAGCATCCGTATGGTACAGTTCATGAAACGAAAGCTATGGCTCAAGGAACGAGGTAATCAATTTGGCTTTGGAGTATGCAATTAAAACGTTGTAGTCGTTAAGTAAAAATGAACACTTCTGCTTTTTTCCAAAGGAAGACAAGATTAATTTATAATATAACGTCAGAACGCAATCTGGCGAAATAGGAAAATTAATGAGATTGTAATGGGTTTATTACTAATGACAGCTATGTATTGTCAGCAATTTTATCATGAGATGCATGAGGAATATGGAACTGTAGCCATTAATTTGTTGAAAGAGTTCGATCCCCGAAATCTCGAAGAATTTGCAGAAGCGTTTGATCGAATGATGGATATGTACGCTAACGAATATGTGATATTACATAAAACTATAAGATGTTATTCGTCACTGAAAGACTTTGAGAAGGATTATCTTAGCTTATAATCTATTAAGAAATGAGAGCCCATGTAAATCTAAGTTGATGAGGAGATAAAAAAGTGCTATGAATATGATCAACTTCATAGCACTTTACTTCTATTGATTAATCTAGGACGAATCGAAAGCCGCCGCTACACGATTAAAGCAATCAAAATAATAGCGATGCCGGAAATGAGAAACCAGTGGTGCACACCGAGCTGTTCCGCAAATAATCATGAAAAAATTAGATCGAGAGGCATAACGAGCGATAATAAGCTTCCGAGTAACGAAAAAACGCGGCGCATGTGGGCAACTTGTATTATTGCCATTTTACCGCTATCTTATAAAGAGATAAGCTAACGCAGTACGTTTACTTTCGCAAATAGACCGATAAATCTGCGAAACAGACCGATATTTTTTTCAAATAGACCGATAAAACTATGAATTAGAACGATAAAAACAAAAAACAGACTGATAACCTCTGCATCATCAGCATCAAACCCATTCAGGCAAACAATTAATCATTAGGAGTACGAAAACATGTCCGAATCTACCCCAGTAGCCAAAAATGATCAACTTGAAGTGACTTTTACCGACCTAACTCAGGACGGATCCGGCGTTGCCAAGGTCGACGGCTACACCTTGTTCATTCCAGGTGGACTGCCTGGAGAAAAGGCAAAAGTACAAGTTATTAAAACAAAAAAAGGGTACGGTTTCGGCCGTTTGCTCGAAATAACCCAACCTAGTGATCGGCGCGCGGAACCGCCATGCCCCTATTACGATCAATGCGGAGGTTGTGCGATTCAACATATCAGTGCAGAAGGTCAGCTCGCCTACAAACGGGAGATCGTGCGCAATGCACTCGAGCGGATCGGTGGCTTAAGTGACATTCCTGTCGAACCCACTCTCGGCATGGCAGAACCATGGAGCTACCGAAATAAGATTCAAGTTCCAGTGGCCACGCAAAATGGGAAATTCGCTTTCGGCTTTTATAAAAAACGCAGTCATGAGATCGTCGACATGGAACACTGCATGATTACCGATCCGCTCATCGACGACATTGTGCAAACCGCGCACCGCGTTGCTGAAGAAAACGGTCTGACGCCATACGATGAACTCAAGCATCGAGGGATCCTTCGGCATGTGATGGCACGCGTCGGCAAGCAGACCGGTGAAGTGATGGTTGTTTTCGTGACGCGTACTGAAGAATTACCTTTCCGCAAGCTGTTGATCAAAGCACTGACTGAGCAATATCCACAAATCAAATCGATTGCGCAAAATGTGAATTCAAAAAGAACGAATGCCATATTCGGCGATAAAACGAAGACGATCTGGGGTCGCGATGTGATCTATGATCAGATTGGCGGTATCACCTTCGCAATCTCTGCGCGCTCTTTCTTCCAGGTTAACCCGACACAGACCGAAGTATTATATGGAAAAGCTCTTGAGTACGCAGCACTCACTGGGGAAGAGACGGTGATCGATGCTTATTGCGGTATCGGAACCATTTCTCTGTTCCTCGCCAAACAAGCAAAACACGTGTATGGTGTTGAAATCGTCCCTGAAGCCATTGAGGACGCGAAGAAGAACGCTGAACTTAATAAAATCACAAACGCCAGCTTCGAAGTCGGTAAGTCAGAAGATGTTATTCCAAATTGGCGTGACCAGGGCATTGAACCCAATGTCATCGTTGTCGATCCGCCGCGCAAAGGCTGCGACGCTGCATTAATTGACACTATGATTACCATGCAGCCAGAGCGGATTGTCTATGTTTCCTGCAACCCATCAACACTCGCTCGTGACCTCAAACTGCTCACTGCAGGCGGGTATGGTGTGAAGAAAGTGCAGCCTGTGGACATGTTTCCTCAGACGATGCACGTTGAGTGCGTGGTATTGATGTCACGGGTAGAAAAGTAAAAGGCTAAAAAGTGTAGAAAACAAGTGATATTCGGGAGTTGGGACTTGTCACCTAGACAGGTGTTACTTTCGGATTTTCTTATTTTGGGAACAGATCCACTAATGAACGGTAAAATGGTGAGTGTGTCAAAAGCTCAGTAGATAAGTAATTAGCATTTTTAGAAGTTCAATGTGAAAGTCGCTCCGAGGGAATAAGTCAAAGCTGGCAGTATTGAGTGCGGCAGAACGATTTAGATGTTGGTGGTCGACAAATGGTCAGCTTAGATGTTAGGTGTTTGTGAGTGGTCAAATTGGATGTTTTCCTGGTTATTTCACGGTGTGATCGTGGATTGGATTGATTTGATTAGTCAAGGTTGAATCGATAAAATGGTTGTGAAATAGGCGCGTGAACATGACTGAACTAGGTTAATCGGTTAATTAGCCATAATGGTGAATGGGAAAATGAGACGTCCTATTAGGCATGATGAAATGTGATTACTAATTCGGAGGTAAGGTTGAATGACTATAAAATTTAACCCGAATAACATCATTATTAAACTTTGTATGAGTGGGATGAACTTGGAAAGTAGCGGGAACATTGAAGATGCGACCGCGATATTTCAAAAAGCATGGCACGAAGCAACAGACGACTATGAAAGATTTATTGCAGCTTACCATTTAGCTCGTCAACAAATTAGTATTATAGACAAATTGAAATGGATGGAAACATCTTTAAAGTGTGCACAAAATATAAATGATGAGAATGTTAAAAGTGCATACTCAACGTTATTTTTAAACATCGCCAAATGTTATGAGGAGTTGCGTGATTCTGATAACGCAAAAAGAAATTATGAATTGTCAAATTCATATAAGGGTGCTCCTTCTGATAAAGGACCATTTTATCATGGGACAAAGGCAGATTTGCAGGTTGGCGATTTACTGACAGCGGGTGGAACTTCAAATTACAAACCTGAGCTTAAAATGAACCACATTTATTTTACTGCTAATGTAAATGGCGCAGGACTTGCAGCAGCATTAGCAAAAGGAGAAGGAAGAGAACGCGTTTATATAATAGAACCAACAGGCGAATTTGAAAACGACCCAAATCTTACGGACAAAAAATTTCCGGGTAACTTAACGCGGTCATATCGCTCACAAAAACCTTTAAGAATTATTGGTGAAGAAACAGAGTGGAGGAAACAGACAACTACGGAGCGACACGAATGGCACCAAAAGTTAGCCAAAAACAAGGGCGAAATTATTAATTGAACATATTTCAATGGGTAAAATAGTTATGTTTCAAGTTTGTCTGTGGGCTTATACAAAAAAGAAAGCAAGGCACCTTACGCCTGATTCCGTAGGTGCCTTGGTTGTTGTTGCTAGCCATGGGGACAAGTACCGTGGCTGGTTTTAGTGACTTGTTCAGTGCGACCTGGGTAAATTAAGATTGTGCGTGAAATGCGGAGTTTCGATTCCCTGAACGCGGATGACTAAGCTAAAGAACCACTCACCACGGGCTCCAACCACATCCTTTTATTTACCCATCTGAGTTGGTTATTGGCAGTAAATCTATTGCAGTAATGGAGAACGCTAGTTAGAATGTTTTTAGTGAAGACGGATTGATATGTTTCCCTGAACGTAAGATTCAACAATTGGCCAATGACATCAATCCTATCGACTCCAGCCACGTCAAAGCAGTTACTTTACTAGAGAAAAAACTGTAAACTGTCTAACGAACAAATAAACTTCTGAACCGAAAGATACATTTCTGATTTCCGGGTCCCCCCTTACTTTGGGGATAAGTTTTGGTTGGGTACCCCATAATGAGAGGATTTGAATTTAAATATGATCAATAATTTTTGGCGTGATTTACCACGACCTTTTTTTGCACTGGCACCAATGGAAGAGGTGACGGATGTTGTTTTTCGCCATGTAGTTAGTGAAGCAGCTAGACCTGATGTGTTTTTTACAGAGTTTACAAACACGGAGAGTTATTGTCACCCAGAGGGGATCAATAGTGTGCGTGGGCGTTTGACTTTTACAGAGGATGAACAACCGATTGTCGCCCAAATATGGGGGGATAAGCCTGAATGCTTTCGACAGATGAGTATTGGTCTGGCGAAACAAGGATTTAGCGGTGTGGATCTCAATATGGGCTGCCCGGTGCCTAATGTGACGGCGAATGGGAAGGGAAGCGGGCTTATTCTGCGTCCCGATGTCGCAGCAGATATAATACAAGCAACAAAAGCAGGGGGATTACCTGTAAGTGTGAAGACAAGGCTTGGTTACACGGATGTCGACGAATGGCACGACTGGCTGACACATGTATTGCAACAAGACATTGCTAATCTTACCATTCATCTGCGTACACGGAAGGAAATGAGCAAAGTTGATGCTCACTGGGAACTCATCCCGGAGATTAAGAAACTTCGCGACCAGTTGGCACCAGATACACTGTTGACGATCAATGGTGATGTCACTGACCGGCAAACCGGCCTGAAGCTCGCTGATCAATATGGCGTGGATGGGCTAATGATTGGGCGCGGTATTTTTACAAATCCATTTGCCTTTGAAAAAGAACCGAAAGAGCATAGTAGTAAAGAATTGCTTGACCTCTTAAGGCTACATTTGGATCTCCACGATCAATATGCGAAAGCATTAGAGCTACGTCCGTTTACAGCGCTTCAACGCTTTTTTAAGATCTATGTCCGTAGTTTTCGAGGGGCAAGTGAATTGAGGAATCAACTGATGAGCACAAAGTCATCAGATGAAGTGCGTGCATTGCTTGATCACTTTGTTCGGGAACAAGGCAAACACGATCTGGAGCCGCAATCAGATCTATGATCAAATGGGCGGCATCATCTTTGCAATCTCTGCACGTTCTTTCTTCCAGGTCAATCCGATAAAAGAGTATTTCTTAAGCGTTTATCACTGTGAGAATACGTGAGTCCTATGGAATTTTTAAATTCGGAAAAGCGAAATACGCGACACACGCGTGTTTTGTAAGATATAGATCACCAACATCGTTTTGTGAAGAATAGAGCAAAGGAGTGTTACTTAATGAAAAACGAGCGCGTGTACAAGATGGCGTTTTCGAGCGTCTACCCGCTACTCGTCCGAAAGGCGGAGCGCAAAGGACGCACCAAATTAGAGGTGGATACTGTGATTTGTTGGCTGACGGGCTATGACGCTTCTGGCTTGCAAGCGCAAATTGAGAAGAATGTTGATTACGAAACCTTCTTTAGCGAAGCCCCGCAGTTAAACCCAAACGCTGCAAAAATATCAGGCGTGATTTGCGGGTATCGTGTTGAGGCAATCGAAGACCCGCTCATGCAGAAAATCCGATGGCTTGACAAGCTGGTTGACGAGTTAGCAAAAGGCAGAAAAATGGAGAAGATTTTGAGGAGCTGACGGTGAATTTATGCCAACGGATTCGATCACGGCACAATCTCAAAAATAGTGCCTTGGTTAAAATCGGCCACTTTCATAGATCCATAAACTCCTAAATAGAGTTTGGTTTGCTCCAAATTTGTTCCTAAACTAACGTAATAAGCGGATTGAGATCCAAAATTGTAATTGGCTTCAATAACGCTAAAATCGTTGAGTTTACAATCTGCGCTTACTCGGGTATAGGCTAAAACCCCTCTAATGGGCGGTTGTGATTCTTCATTCCGAGCAAGATCGGTAAACACAAGGCTTCCGGTTAAATCGGGGATCTCGTTTCCCATATAGGGCTGTACGCCTGTCAGTGCAGTTCCACCAAATTTATCAGGTCTTGGTTCTTCGTGAAAATAACTCGTTAGTGGCTGAAGACGCAGCGTTGAAGTTTGCACAGCTTCGTCGTAATAAGCAATTGTTTGCTCTTCCGAAGTCGGATTTGCAGCGCAAGCCCTTATTAGCGAAGTGGGGAATGCACCTTCCCACCCACGCCAACCAAAATTAATCAATCCTTCTCGGTCAAGTTCAGATTGCGTCAAAAAAGCTTGAACAAGCTGATTCACTGGTATGGGTTTATAGTAAACGAATGAAAAAATTGACTCTGCCAAATCCTGTCCGACATTTCCCACGTATTTTATATACTGTTTATATAATCTCTGATATGCAATGCCTGGTATATTGCGCACCCCTTTAGCAATGACCGTAAGCGTTTCTTGAATAGGTACGGGGAGTTCATGAAAACGTGTAACCACGGGTGGCTGATCGATAAATGTTGTCTTAGCTACATCAATTTCAATGATCTTACCGGCGATTTCGATATCATCCTGGCTTAAATTAAATGGATCATAACCTGATCCGCCATCTCCGGTTGTTAACACGAGTTTCCCTGTTTCGGGTGAAAAGTTTAAGCTATTGACCCCATTATGATTTAAAAAGGGTCTTCTTACATTCAGTAGTGTTCGCCGTTTTAGAGGTTGACCATTTGTTTGTAAGCTCCATTCTTCAACGGTATCAATATGATCATAGTGCATGTCTCTATTAACCCACTTAAGGTTCAACGTATTGGGAACACATGGGTCAGGCTTAAAAGGTTTTGTGAGCGCACCGGGCCCTTGTGTTCCGGCTACTGAATAATGAAGATAAAACAGACCGTTATCATAAAATTGGGGATGAAAGGCTAAACCGAGTAATCCCCGTTCATCGTAGCCACCACTAGAAGCACCTAGTTTTAAAATTCTCGGGCGAATATCTAAAAAAGTCTCTAGAACTCCATTTCGTACACAAAAGATCTCTCCTATCTGGGTTGCAATAAATAAACTTTCGATTGAGTCACCCGGAAGCATCGTTGTTTTCAAAACAGTGGGTAGATTTATCCTACGAACAATAGGCCGCAAACGAACATTAACTTTTTTCAACGAACTTTACCGTCCTTTTTATGTTCTTGTTTCAAATCATATGATTCGAACGGTTCTCTTAGTAGTGAAAGGGATGAATTCTAACCGGATCGACGAAAAAAGAAAAACGGAGAGAAAAGTTGACGCTTTTCTCTCCATTTACTCGTTTTAGAGGCTTTTTGATCAGTCTCTTTTCATGTTCTTTGTCTAAGTTAGGTTAGATGTGTTTTTTTCTTTTGAAAAAGTCGTATTTATCAGTTGTAATAAAATCACAGTCTGGAACGTGATGATCGTTTCTGAGAAGGATGGCAAACTTATTTAATAACTGCGAAAGATTGGTCCGTTCATTTTCTTCAATTGAAAATTTAAATCCATATTGAAAAATTGAAGATTTTAATTCCTTCACCCAGACCACTGAACCTTGACGTTTAATCACTTTTCCGAGAATTTTTGTTTCGATTTCCAATGTCAAAGATGGATCAACGCCAAAGCGCAAATCTGAAAGAAAACGTAATCCGCCTAAGCCAATATTTTCAATGAGAATAGTGGTTTTGCCAAGATTGACCTTTTTTTCATGAAATTGAACGAGGGTAATTGACCCATGTAACGGGATATCCAGATCAATTCTAAAATACTTTCTACGATTTTCACGATTGGTCACGTTCTCTTGACGTTCAACGGTAGGATCGTTTAACTTTTCATTCCTTAACAGTTCAGCAAATTCATCGGTGGAAACAGGTTTAGAGAAGACGTAACCTTGAATAATATTGCATTTGAAATCTTGTAATATTTTCAGCTGCTCTCGAGTTTCTACACCTTCTGCGACAACGTCCATCTTTAAATGATGAGCGAGTTCAATAATTGACTTTGTAATGAAGTTTGAACTTTCTTCATTTGTTTCACTTAAATCGTCAATAAAGGATTTATCAATTTTTAACGTGTTAATTTTGCCTTTAAAGCGCTTGAGATAGGAGAGGGATGAATAACCTGTACCAAAGTCATCAAGATTGATTCTGATTCCTTCACTTTGTAAACCATCTAAAATAGAATACACAATCTTTTCGTTCTCAAGAAGGGAAGATTCCACGATTTCGACTTCTAAATAGTTGGAATCCAACCCAGTTTTCGAAAGGATGCCCATAATATCAGACATCAGATTGTTCTCTAAGAATCGGTTTGCTGAGAGATTGATCGAGATGGGTATCGCCGGTAATCCTGCATTTTGCCAGGCTTTGTTTTGCTCGCAGACAGTTTGTTCAATCCATCTGTCTATTTTATACATCATGCCCATTTCTTCTGCCAAAGGAATGAATTCTTGTGGAGAGACAAGACCCCATTTAGGATGATTCCAGCGAATAAGCGCCTCAGCGCCTACAATTTGATGGGTAGTACCGTCAACTTTTGGTTGATAATATAATTCAAATTGATTCAATTCCAGTGATTGACGAAGATCTGACTCCAGATTGAAAAGTTTATAACTTTCAATATCCATAGAAGAGGTGTGAATTTGAACTTTGTTTTGTCCTTTTTCTTTGGCTTTATGAAGGGCGGAATCAGCATGTCTAACTAAAGTGGCAGAATCATCTCCGTCATTCGGATATATGCTGATTCCGATACTTATGTTAACGAACAACCGATAATCCTCGATTAAGAAAGGAACTTCAGACGTATTGATGATTTTGTTTGATAGGTGAATTACCTGGTCTAGATTTACTATATTTGGCACTAGAACGAGAAACTCATCCCCGCTCAATCGAGCAATGAAATGATCTTCATCGAGTAGATCGCTTAATCGATTAGAAAATTGTATCAGTAATTGATCACCAATGGGGTGTCCTAACGTATCGTTAATGTGTTTAAACTGATCCATATCCAAATACATCACGGCGAATTTACGCTGTAATGTTTGACTAATCATGATTTCCTCTGTCAGTTTTTTACGGAAAAACCTTCTGTTGGGAAGATCGGTTAATTCATCATGATCCGCAAGGTGTCGGGTTAAATCTTCTGCTTTTTTGCGTTTTGTAACATCTTGAAGCAAGCCAACAATTGTGATCTGGTTCTGGTAGAAAGTCTTTTTAACATGGCATTCAAAATAGGCTTGAGTACCGTCTTGCTTCTCTAATTTAAACGGAAAAGAAATGTTTTTTTCCATAGGTTTTGCTTCATTAATAAAAGAGGAAAGATCCGTTTGATCACTCGGCTTTATGTGATCGAACAGGCAGTCGTCAACACAGAAATACGGATCTAGAAACTCATATAATTTGGGATTTCCGTAGGTTAATTTACCATCTGAAATAATAAAAATACCAAAGGATGCACCGTCTGCTAGACTTTTGAACTTCAACTCGGCTTCTTCTAAGGATTGCTCCAATAATTTCCTATAGGTCATATCTTCTGCAATGACGAAAACACCGATCACTCGATTGTCAGTCTTGGCGGGAATCATGATTAAACAAAAATCGATAGGTTTACCATTTTTGTCTAAAAGAACAGTATTTACATACTGCTTTTCACCGGTAAGTACCTTTTTAAATCTTTTTATGTATGAGGAAACCTTATCACTTTGTAAAAATTTTTCTGTTTTACTTAATACTATTTCTTTAGGATCATAGCCGAGAAATTCAGAAAATCGCTCGTTTGGTAAAGTGATAACGCCGTTGATATCCAAGTAAAAAACAATATCCGGATTGTGATCGAAAAGTGATCGATAAAATAAATCGGAGTACTTCATTGTGTTGTCCTGGGCGATCGCCGCTTCATGTTTACGAGCCTTCCAAAACATTTTCTTGCCTCCTTTTCAAAACTGATGGGGTAAAATTTTGCTTTGTATCTTTGCGTTCTTTATATAATAGTATAATGTCGCTACTATGACTATAAGAAAATCAGACAATAATGCTCTGATGAATGCACTCTATTGAGGCAAAATAAAAAACCGCATTACGCGGCTTTTTACGTGACAAAGTTAATTACTTTCTTATCAAAGCGAGAATACCAGAAATTGCAATAAGAAGACCACTTAATGTCCTATTGAATGCTGCACGGGATCCGTTCCTTTCTCCCGAAAGCCAACCAAGAGTATGACAAATGTAAGGAGCATGTTCGCGATTAGTAAGAGGAAGATATGCTGATAAGCACTGATCAGTGCACCGGAATCGGAAAATGGGGCCTTCGCTGAAGAAAAGGCATAGACCAGCATAGCGAAGAGAGAGCTCATCACGGATGTGCCAATTGTAAGACCGAGATTGCGACCGAGACCAAGCATTGATGAAAACAGACCCTTATCTGCATCAGGAGCTTTTTGCATGACGACTGCATTATTCGGGGTCTGAAAGAAGGCGAGTCCACCATTGATCAGGATAATCCGCCAGACATAACCGACTGCACCGCTTGTAGCGGATAAAAAAGTCATTGCGAAGTCGCCGAGAAGAATGAGTAAAATGCCAAACGTCATGACTTTCCATGGCATTATTTTCTGCATCAACCAACCCGCGATAAAACCGAGTAGTGTTGTTGCAGCAGGACCGACAGAAAAGACGAGACCCATCTGTGCATTACTTAAGTGCGAGATTTGATGAAGGAAAAAGGGGGCAATTACCTGAACACAATTCAGATTACTATAGATAAAAATACTTGCAAATAAGCTTGTACAGAGCATGCGGTTCCGCCAAACTGAGGGGCGGATCAGCGGGTGAGTCGTCCGCATTTCAAGCAGAAAGAAAATGATAAATCCGATCAGTGCCACGCCGAACAGAAATAAAACCAACGGATCACTAAATCCTCTGTTTTCTGATCGAAGCATGGCGGAAACAAAAACAGCGAGTGCAGTGCCAAGCGTGAGTAGTCCGTGATAATCAAAAGGGATGTATGCGTTATGCGCGCGTGCTGGGCAATAGGGTTTCATGAGCAGAAGAGCCAGTAAGCCGAGTGGTACATTGATAAAGAATATGGAACGCCAGCCGAACATGTCAATCAGAACGCCACCAATCGTCGGACCGATTGCAAAGCCGAGTGAAACCATAGCCGTTAGAATGGTCATGGTCCGGGCAGCAATTTTTCCTCTAAAGGCATCTTGGGCAATCGCAAAACTAAGCGCCATGATAATCGCTGCACCGATTCCCTGAATAAAGCGTGCCACTGAGAGCACGAGGATGTTTGGTGCTAAGCCGCAAAAGAATGAGGCCAGGGTGAAGGCTGCCAAGCCAACCTGATAGACCTTTTTCATGTTAAAAAGATCGCCGAGTCTACCGGCACCGACAATCAGCGAGGTGACTGCAAGCATGTAACTGATGATCACCCACTGTACACCGGAAAATGAGGTGTTGAAGGCTTTCACAAGCGTCGGAAGTACAATGTTGACGACACTTGTATCGAGCGATGACATGAAGATGGCTAAGGCGAGACCAACAGTTATGGATCGAGCACTCTTGTTTTGTTTCGACTGGGTCATTAGAGGGAACCTCCACTTGATTAATCGACAAGTCTATTCAGAACGACAGCGGTTACACCTTTTCTTGTTCATAGTAACAAAATGCGAAATGAGAAGCGAACAATCTGATTTATGAGTAGGTGACCTCAATTGTACCTGATTTTGCGTTCGTGATTGTGAGTAGGAACAATCCTTTAAAGCGAAGCTTTTCATTTTAAGGGTGCCTAAGGAAGTCAGTTTGCCATCTTGTGTTTTCACACATTTTGGTTTAGAATCATAAAAGATAATGATAATCATTATCAGTTAAATGATTGAGAGGTGATTTCTTTGGTCAATCAAGGGGCAAGACGTGGAATGATCGGCTATTTCTATTATCCGATTATACTGCTTCTTCTCTTTCTCATTGCCATTTCCGCGATTTATTCTGTTTCAATTGGACAAGTACATATCCCGTTCAATCGATCGATGAATATCTTGTTGCATGTACTAACAAACGGCAAGTTGGGTTCTTCGGATGCTGTCGGGAATCAATCCTATTTCACGATCATCTATCAAATTAGAATGCCGCGGGTGATTTTCGCTTTGCTGATTGGTATGGGCCTATCTCTGTGCGGAGCAGTGATGCAGGCTGTTGTGCAAAACCCGCTTGCGGATCCATATATTATCGGGATTTCTTCTGGTGCTTCTCTTGGGGCGACGATTGCGATTCTGGTCGGTTTTGGGGCGAGCGCCTTTTTCGCCAACTTTGGCATAGCATTTGGTGCCTTTATCGGTGCCGTAGTGACTTCGGCTGCGGTGCTTTTGCTTTCAAGTATCGGTGGCAAGGCGTCGCCGGTGAAACTTGTGCTTTCCGGTGTTGTTGTCGGTGCTTTTTGCAGCTCATTGTCCAGTCTCGTGATCTACTTTGCGAACAATGCTGCGGGTGTTCAACAGGTGGCATTCTGGTCAATGGGAAGTCTTGCACCGTCAAGCTGGGACAAGGTCCCAATTTTGACTGTCGTTGTTCTGATCGGCTGCATTATTTTTTTGTTCCAACATCGCGTGCTCAATACAATGCTGCTCGGCGATGAGTCAGCGATCACACTGGGCATTAATTTGAGTGCCTTTCGCAAAATCTATATGATCCTTGCAGCGCTGATCACGGGAACGATGGTTGCGTATGCGGGAACAATCGGCTTTGTCGGTCTGATTATTCCACATATTTGCCGCGGACTCTTCGGTGCGGATCATAAACGCTTAATTCCGGCGACGCTACTTTTGGGTGGACTCTTTCTTATTTGGGCAGACATTCTGTCGCGAATCGTGGTTCCCAATGTTGATCTGCCGATTGGCATCATTACATCGGTCATCGGATCGCCGCTATTTATCTATATGATTGTGAAAAAAGGCTACAATTTTGGAGGCTGAGAGAAGTGGAACTTGCAGCGAAAGCACTGTATGTGCGAAGAGGCAAGAAAGAAATCATTAAAAATGCTTCTGTCTTTGTGAAAAACAAACAATTTGTCGGGTTGATCGGGCCGAACGGTTGCGGAAAATCGACGCTGCTGAAAAGTATCTATAAAAGCTTGATCCCACAGAGTGGAACCGTCTTTTTAGACGCTCTTGATGTCTTGAAGAGCTCAGAGAAAAAAGTATCGCTGCATTTGGGGGTTGTCGGTCAATTCAATGAAATGAGCTTTGACTTAACTGTGGAGCAAATGGTACTTCTCGGTCGGACGCCGCACAAGAAATTACTAGAGCAGGATCAATCGGATGATTATCAGATCGTCGAAGAGGCATTAAAGCGGACACGTTTACTCGATTATCGAACGCGTAGCTATCTGTCGCTTTCCGGCGGAGAAAAACAACGGGTCATTCTCGCACGAACCATTGCCCAGCAGCCACAATTGATGATTCTCGATGAACCAACGAATCATTTGGATATCCGCTACCAGTTTGAGATCCTGTCCTGCGTGAAGCAACTCGGAATCAGTGTGCTGGCGGCCCTTCACGATTTGGAACTGGCCGTAATGTATTGCGATTATGTCTATGCAGTCAAAGACGGCGAAATATATGCGCACGGAAAACCGGAAGAAGTACTTACGCCCGAAACAATAGAGGCACTTTATCAAATAAAATGTCAGACTTTTATAAATCCAGTAACCCATCGATTAGGCTTTGCCTACGGAATATGAGGAGGATCATGATGAAAAAGACAAAATTACTCGCTGGTTGCCTAACTGCACTCTTGCTGCTTGCCGGCTGCGGAAACTCAGCAACAAACGGATCGGACAAGAATGCAAAAAGCAGCAAATCACACTACCCGCTCACTATACAAAATTATACAAAGGCAGAAGGCGGAACCAAATGGAAGAAGAAGGATGAGGTCTATCAGAAAGAACCGAAACGGGTCATGGCGACAACCCGAACAGTAGCCGAACTGCTTCTTCATCTTGGACTGAAAGATAAAATTGTCGGAGTTGGTGGGAATTTTGGAACCGCAGATCAATCAGTTGCTAAAGGCTATGCATCGTTAAAGAAGCTTAGCAATTCGTATGTTGGCAAAGAAGCAGCAATCGGAACTAATCCGGATATCATTGTCAGCCGTGGCGATTTGTTTGACAATGCGGATTGGGGCGTTGGTACAGTCGACGCACTCAATACTATGGGTGTCGGTACCTATGTCCTTGAATCGTCAATTCCAGGCGGTACATACGATTCAATCTACCAAGATATTGATCACCTTGGGAAGATCTTCAATGTTCAGGATAAGGCGAAGACGTTTGCAGACAAACTGAAGACGCGTCAGAAAAAGATTACTGCGCAATTATCGAAAATCAAAAAAACGCAGACTTTTGCTTACCTGCACATGTCGGATCCAAAAGAAGTCTATGTCTATCCTGCTTACGATCAAACGTTTTTCAATAATGCCTTTAAAATGGTCAAACTCACTAACGTGTTCCAGAACGAGAAAGGCAATGTTAGTGTCGAAACTTTGGTCAAAACAAACCCGGATGTGCTCATTGTCCTGGATTGGCAGAATGATGGGGCAAAAATGAAGAAAGCACTGTACTCGAATCCAAAACTGTCCAGTATGAAAGCTATTAAGAACAAGCAAGTGTACACCATGGACTATAACTACCTGTTCAGTTACAGCTACAATACGCTCGATGGACTCGAACAGCTGGCAAAAGAAATGCATCCCGAGTTGTATAAATAATGTTGTTCCGGCATTTAAGAATACAAGTTTTCAAGGATGAGAGGGTGCATAGGGAATTTTTACTGATGTAGATTCGGGTCGTAAGCGAACATGTCCCCGGTGACTATGGAAGGTCGAATGCATACGCCATAGGCATTCTAAGTTTTCCTAAGATCTACTCAAGAGATTTTCAGTAAAGGAGCTTATTCAATGATCGATGTATATGATGTGACCATCATCGGTGGGGGGCCGGCGGGAC
The DNA here is from genome assembly GCF_024125425.1 of Sporolactobacillus kofuensis. Taxonomy (GTDB): domain Bacteria; phylum Bacillota; class Bacilli; order Bacillales; family Sporolactobacillaceae; genus Sporolactobacillus; species Sporolactobacillus kofuensis. The sequence goes on along the minus strand of NZ_JAMXWN010000004.1, from coordinate 105,235 downwards.
TTTACACGGCCTTTTACAGCGGGATGCGTGCGCTAAAAACGAAATTGATTGAAGCAAAGAATGACTTGGGTGGCGTTGTCACCCAGTTTTATCCTGAGAAAACACTATATGATGTTGGTGGAATCGTAAAAATTACGGGCGAAGAGTTAGTGGATCAACTGGTTCAGCAAGCGGAAACGTTTCAACCGAACATTGTTAAAAATCAGGTGATTGATCACCTGGAACGACAAGAGGATGGCATCTTTAAATTGACCAGCACGAACGGCGATGTGCACTTCACACGCAAAATCATTCTCGCGGTCGGATGTGGCACCTTTGAAGTCAATAAGCTACAGCTTGATGGGGCTGAACACTTTGAAGGCTCAGGCCTATTTTATGCTGTACGTCATGTGCAGCAATTTGCTGGTAAGGAAGTGGTTATCTCTGGAGGCGGAGATGGTGCACTCGACTGGGCGGCGGAACTTGCACCAATTTGTCGACAAGTGACCGTAGTCTATAGGGGCGAGCAATTTACACATGCTCTGGAGCATCAGGTGGAGCGCCTGAAAAAACATGCCGTTGATGTGAAACTAGATTCTGAGATTGTCGCACTGTCAGGATCAGATCAGCTCGAATCCGTGACTGTGCGCGATGCAGTAACAGAGAAAGAGGAACACATTCTGACCGACGCACTCATTGTTAACCACGGGTTCCAATATGGACTTGGTGGGCTAGAACATTGGGGACTGTCGCTCGAGAATAATGGCATAGTTGTTGACCAACGGATGGAAGCATCAATCAAAGGCATTTTTGCCATTGGTAATGCTGCTTCTTATCCGCAAAAATTTTACTTAATCGCGGCCGGTTTCGTTGAAGGGCCAACTGCCGTGAACAGCATCAAACAGGATCTGGATCCTGAGGCACCGTCCCAAGCGATGGTCAGCACACATCATGAACGGTGGCATGAACAATTAGACTAAAGATAAGGACTGCCCACTAAGTCATTTTGACTTTGAGGCAGTCCTTTTACGATCTAGAGGATTAATGCACGAAAAATAGAAACTAATGCACGAAAAATAGAAACTAATGCACGGAAAATAGGAACCAATGCGCGAAACGTACGGCCAAATGCACGAAAAGCAAAAGCCCATGCGCAAAAAGCAAGAGTTTACCCGGATTAAGCCCGGGCTCAGAGTCCTTTCCCGGATAAGGAACCCTTTTTCCCGGATTGCACTGAACTTTTCCCAGATTAAAACTCAATTTTCCCGGATTAAGTCCGGGCTAAGCATCCCTTCCCGGTTAGGAACGCATTTTCCCTAGAGCGATGTCTGATCATGAAAAAAGGAGTCGGATATTTTTATCCGATTCCTTTTTATTATCAATAAGCGTATCTGCTGTGCTTTATTCATTTTTCGCCAAGTTTTCCAGTTTCCAATAATTCGGTTTTCCGCTGCCGAGGAGTGGGATTTCATCGATGTACTCGATCTCGGACGGCATGTAGAGCATGGACATCTTCTTGCTCTTGATGAACTTCTTGAACTCTCGGGTTGAGACCTTACCTTTTGTCGTGAACATGATGATTTGTTCACCTTTTCGCTTATCGGGGATGCTCACGGCGTAAAAATCAGATTCCCCATAACATTCTAGCGCTAATTCCTCAACCTTATTCAGTGAGATCATTTCTCCAGCTATTTTTGCAAACCGCTTTAATCGGGCGATGATCTTAATAAAACCATCTTTATCGATTTGGGCGATATCTCCGGTATTGTACCATTCGCCGCAAGGGACAAACCCTCTGCCGTGAATGAGATAACCTTTCATGACATTAGGACCTTTGAGCAGTAAATTTCCGCCTTCGTCAACGCCTTCTACTTTGGCGATCTTCGCTTCCATGAGCGGCAATAGTTTACCGACCGTGCCCTCTTTCAGTGCTTTTGGAGTATTCAGCGAGATAATCGGCGATGTTTCCGTAGCCCCATAACCTTCCAAAATCGTGATTCCAAATTTAGTTTTATAAGTTTCCCTGACGTCGTCTTTTAACTTTTCCGCACCAGCAACCACAATCCGCAACGATTGGAATTGTTCTTTTGTCGCAAATTTGGCGTAATTATTGAAAAATGTGTTGGTCGCAACAAAAAGGGTACTTTTATCTTTTTGAATCATCTTTGGAATCTCTCGATAGCTCAGTGGTGAGGGATACAAGAACGATTTAACGTTTCCAATGAACGGAAGTATCGAGCCTACCGTCATCCCAAACGAGTGAAACAGGGGCAGCGGATTGAAGATTCGATCGTTCTCTTTGACGTCTATATGTGCGAGTACTTGTTTGATATTCGCATAGATGTTTCGATGAGTTAAAATAACGCCTTTTGGTTTCGACTCCGTACCGGAAGTGAATAAGATGACTTCCGATGAATCTCTTTTCTTAAAGCGAGAGACTCTAGATTCGATCAAACCGGAAATTTTATGGAAAGCAGAAATCCCGTCCTTCAAATCTTCAAGATAGACAATTTTTACTTCTTTTTCCATTTCCTCAATCACATAGCCGAGATCTGCTTTTTTAATAAATTCTCGTGATGTAAGTACCGTCTTAAGGGAAGCGGTCTCCATACAGTCAATAATGTTTCGCGGCCCCATGGTAAAATTCAAGATACATGGTTTCTGTTCATTCTTAAATAGAGAAAAGAGCACTATGACTTGTGCAACAACATTGGGTAAGAAGATGCCGACGCGGTCCTCATTTTTCACCACTTCATTAATCTTTTTACTCATGATTGTTACCGCAATGAGAAACTTATTATAGGTAAAAGAACTAGTTAGATCCTCAATAATCACTTTTTTCGGATGCTGCTTTGCTTGCTTTACCATTTCATCAAATAGGTTCACGTCTTCAGGTATTTGTAACATACTCACGTTCACTCCTAGTAATTAACCAATTCTATTTTTGGGTGCGATATCCGCTCATTTGTTATATGAGTAACTCGCTAATCTTGTGTCTCTACATTATAAACCATAATCTACTACGTTCATAAAAAGTGTCTGTCTATTTATCACATCGATTCCGAAAAGTAGCATAGCGATAAATGAATCCTTGCTTTTGTATATACGCAATGAGTGCAGAGAAAGTTTTGTTCAGAGCACTTTTTGAAAACCGGTGCCGGTTTCTGCACTTAACTTTAGATAAAAGGCAAGGTTAATGGGGTTAGTTGATCACAAGAGGTGCTGTCTAATTACTTACATAAAGTAAGCTAATAAGTTATAATAACTGTATAGGGAAATGAACGAAATGAGGGAAGAACCGGATGACAATGGAAAACTACCGCATAGACCCAAACAAAGGGCTTGAATTTGGTATTTATACACTTGGTGACCATTTGCCGGATCCATTGACCGGCGAACGGATATCAGCAGAACAGCGCATTCATGAAATTATTGAGTATGCGAAACTGGCGGACCAGGTAGGCATTGACTTTTTCAGTGTCGGGGAAAGCCATCAGGAGTATTTTGCAACGCAAGCGCATGCGGTTGTTCTCGGAGCCATAGCACAGGCGACGAAGCAGATAAAAATCGGAAGTACGTCGACAATCATCAGTACATCGGATCCAGTGCGTGTCTACGAAAACTTTGCGACGATTGATCTAATTTCAGGCGGTCGTGCTGAAATCATTTGTGGTCGTGCCTCACGCGTCGGCTTGTTTGATTTACTGGGCTATAATTTGCGTGATTACGAGGAACTCTATGAAGAAAAGTTTGACTTGCTGTTGCAAATTAACAAGCAGAATGTCATCGACTGGGAGGGAAAATTCCGTGCGCCACTCAAGCATGCTGAAGTGCTCCCCCGTCCGAAAAATGGATCGCTACCCATTTGGCGTGCAGTCGGGGGAACACCGGCAAGTGCTATAAAAGCCGGTTACGCAGGCGTTCCGATGTTTATGGCTCATTTGGGTGGGCCTGCTGCCGCTTTCAAACAAACCATTGATGCGTATCGCCATGCGGCTCGAGCGCAGGGCTTTGATCCGTCAGAACTTCCGGTGACCACAGCTGGATTTTTCTTTGCAGCTGATACCGCCAAAGAAGCACTTCGTGAGCTGTATCCACGCATTAACGAAGGGATGAAACGCACGAACGGTCAAGGGTTCCCGAAACAGCTCTTCGCACAAGGTACCGATCCGCATAGTATAATAAACATCGGTAGCCCGCAGCAGATTATCGAAAAAATTCTTTACCAACATGAAGTCTTCGGCAATCAGCGTTATATTGCGCAGATCGACTTTGGTGGCATGCCGTTTGAAAACGTAATGAAGAATATTGAAATCATCGGTTCGGAAATCTTGCCGGCGATTAGAAAATACACGCAAACGAATAAGAAGGTGCAAGAATGAAGATTGTCGGATTATCCGGATCAAGAGTAGGCAGCAAGACGAGGACGGCAATGGACTACGCCCTAAAGGTAATAAACGAGAACTATCCTGATGTTGATGCTTCACTCATTGACCTCGCGGATTATGAAGTCCAGTTCAGCGACGGGCGCAACTATCTCGAATATGAAGGCGATACGCAACGTGTCGCCAAAGCCATTATGGAAGCCGATGCTCTGATCATTGGCACACCGATTTTTCAGGCATCCATTCCCGCAACATTGAAAAATATCTTTGATCTGCTTCCTGTGAACGCATTTCGCGATAAAGTGGTAAGCATGATGGTCACTGCCGGCTCGCCGAAACACTATCTCGTTGCCGAGCAACAGCTCAAGCCTATCCTTGCCTATATGAAAGCACAAATGGTGCAGACTTATGTCTTTATCGAGGAAAAAGACTTTATCCGGAAACAGATTGTTAATGACGATATCCTTTTCCGCATCGACCGACTGGTTGAGGATACAGTGCTTATGACAAAAACCTATACCAAATTACGCGAAGAAAAGGAAAAGGAGTATGGGTTTTAAAGGCTAATTATTGATTGTGGTGAAAAAGACGATAGCGAAAAATGAATAAGAAGTAAAACGATCATCTCCAAAATTGGAGATGATTTTTTGGTGTATGAGAGGGTGTGAACTATTTCAAAACTATTAAGCGGATGGGTGAAAAAATTTTGGCAGATTAACAATGCACGTGAACGTAATTAATCAATAAACGAAAATACTTGAATATGAAATTCGTTCAACCTTTCTTCTGTGAAAAGCGTATAATAGAACATGTTTTTTTCTTAAGGAAATAATCGACTTATGAACTGATTAATAGATGAAGGATGAAGAATTTCATGAAGGAGATTTTCAAAAAGAGTTCCGAGCAAAATCGATCAGATGTACATGAGAGTGATCGGCGGTTCTCAATTTATTGCAACACGATGTTTCTTTTTGCGCTTGTTGCTCATTTTTTGTTTGTGCCTGTATTCTATCAGCTTGGTAATCGGTTTGTGTTCATCACGAATATCATCGCTGTGTGTCTTGATTTGGCTTGCCTATTACTTAAAAACAGAGGCTATCTGCGGGTGGCGGGCTTTATATGGGTTTTTGAAATTGTCGTTCATGCATCGATTTGCATTCTTGCCTTTGGGTGGAATCTAGGTTTTTATTACTATTTTCTATCGTTGGTTCCTATTGTATTCTTCTCAAGATGGCATGTCGTGGTGCGGTTTCTGTTGACGGGTATTCTGTTCGCTGCGTTGCTTTTCTTCTATTTTTACACGAAAACCGTTCCGCCGATCACACGAACGAGTGCAGAGATGTCTGAATTGATGTATTTATTGAGTGTGACGCTCAATTTTATCGGACTCGGTTATGCGGCCTTCTACTATCGCAGCAATTCGGAAAAATTGGAGCGAAAATTGTCAATGCTTGCACATACGGATGTTTTGACAGGCGTTGACAATCGTCGGTCCTTTGAACGATTAGCCCAAAAGGAGCTTGCGCGTCAATTAAACCATCATAAACCGTGTGCCTTAATTCTGTTCGATATTGATCATTTTAAGAAAATCAACGATACATTTGGGCACGCAGTTGGCGATATGGCGCTTCAGAAAATGGCTGAGGTATGTGAACAGGTCTTACGTGAGCAGGACCATTTTGGCCGAATTGGAGGGGAGGAGTTCGCCGTTTTTCTAGCACATACCAGTCATGATGAGGCGGCGCACATTGCCGAAAGATTACGGAAGACGATTAGTGCTTGCCAAATTGAGCTTGACGGTGGCACCCAGGTTGCCTTAAGCGCAAGTGTTGGCTTCACGGTTCCAAAGGCAAAGCATGACGAACTCCCCCAATTGATGATACGCGCAGATAAAGCACTGTATCAAGCAAAGAGAGAGGGAAGAAATCGTGTGGCATCAGTAATCTGACGGCAAGGGTAAGAAACCTACTCAGAAAGCCTACCACAAAGGTTCCATAAAGCTCCCAATCATCTTAAGACCAAACGAAACACAAGCAACTTGCTTGTGTTTTTTTTGAAAAATGAAAGCCTCAGATAGCAGAATAATTACACATCCTATTACTTTTCCCAGTTCCGCATCTAATTTACTTAAAAATCGGTTCAATAAAAGTCATCTATTGATTGACTTTTGATATAATTGTGTTAAATTTCTCACATGCTTTTACAGCATCACAGGATTATCCCTTACAAATAGTTAAGGTGTTCCATTTCTTCAATATAATCTTTTAAATGCTTTGCTCACGCAAGGATGTGTTTTCAGTGAATCAAATACCCCAGATTTTATTGGAAGAATTGTATCAGAAGGCTATTGCTGTCTGATTTTGGCGAATCAAGTGATAAACAGGCAGATCCTGTGCGTGGTGATCTGAAGGAACAGTGCAGTTCTGAACAAGTGACCAATGAGAAACAAAGGGATATATTGACGAACCTTTTAAGTTGGAAAGGGAATGTGAATTTGGATGGTACAGCTGGAACAGACCGTGCATTGATTGCAAAACAACTCGTCCATTCGATGATGCACAAACGGGATGGGGATTGCGAGCAGATCAGTCACGTTGACCAAAGCCAGATCGATGAAGAATACTACAGGGAACATTATGGAAGCGCTAACGGTAGGAGATCGAATCAAAAATCTAATGAAAAAGAAAATGAATGTAACAAATTTTACGATACAGTAAGAAAGAATCCGGTCCATAACTATTCTGATGAACGGATTGATGACTATTGGACTACGGATCTCGACGATATCGAAATCGAGTCTGCTCTCGAAGAAAATGGATTAGAAGATGTACAAGACAGTGATGAAGCGATTAGTGAATACGAACGAGAAATCATGGACACGGATTGATCGATTAAGTAGAAACTGAATTTGTTTTCTACGACGGAGCAAATTATTCAGTTTCTAATCGGTAATAAGATATAATAAAGGATGTCTTTCTTTTCCGAATAAGATGAATTTCCGATGATTAAAAATATAGGGAATGAGTTGTTTTATGAAAGCGGTATTAGTCAATAATAATAAGAACGTTTGCTTAAATTATAATGAGAGTGATCGGAAATATTTTATATTTTGCAACAATGTATTTACCTTTGCATGTGTTGCGCACGTACTCTTTGTCCCCATCTTCTACGTATCAGGCAATTTTTTGACATTCACAAATAATATCATCGCTATTTTTCTTGATTTGTTATGTTTGACGCTTACTTATAAAGGATTTATGCGCGTTGCCAGCTTTACATGGGTTTGTGAAGTTGCCGTTCATTCTGTTATTTGTATCTGGGTATTTGGTTGGGAACAAGGTTACTATTATTATCTTCTTGCGCTAGTCCCTATTGTTTTCTTCGCAAGATGGCACATTTCTTTGCGCATCATTGTTTCTTTACTCCTTTTTTCAACAACATTATCTTTGTTTGGCTACTCACACACGCATCCACCGATCACGAGAATAAGTAATGTTATGACCCTGTTTATGTATGTGTCAAATGCTACAGCTACCTTTATTGGCGCTGCCTATGCTGCTTTCTTCTATAAAAAATATTCAGAACAAATGGAGAAAAAACTATCTAAACTTGCGAATACAGACGTTCTGACAGGTATTCATAATCGAAGATCCTTTGAATACTTAGTCAAACAGCAACTTGCAAAGCACTTCAAACAGATGAAGCCTTGTGTTTTCATTATCTTTGATGTTGATCATTTTAAGAAAATCAATGATTCATTTGGACATGCCATTGGAGATGCAGCTTTGCAAAAAGTTACGGATATCTGTAGGCGGTCTTTGCATGGTGATGATCTCTTTGGACGCATTGGGGGAGAAGAGTTTGCTGTATTTCTGGCCAATACGACTCAAATTGAGGCTGCCCATATTGCCGAACGGATTCGGAAAAATATTGAAGGATATACCATGAAGCTTGAGCGTGGTACAACGTTTGATTTGAGTGTTAGTATCGGAATCACGATTCCCCATGCGAAAAATGATGAACTGTCTCATTTAATGAAACGTGCAGATCAAGCGCTGTATCGAGCAAAAAGAGAAGGAAGAAATCGGGTTGTGTCGTTAAACTAAAATCTAAATAAAGTCGTTTCGAAATGGTTGCACGGTGAGAAATACGTGTACGCATCTGTAAATTTTTCTGGAATGATTAATCCCCAAACCGATCAAATGCGTCTCTGAATTCATCTGCATACTGAAGAAAAACATCGACAAGATCCGGATCAAAATGCGTGCCGCGGCTTTCTCTAATCATTTTCACAGCTTTATCATGGGAATAGGCCTGCTTGTAAACCCGTTTCGATCGTAGTGCGTCATAAACATCAGCTAAAGCAACAATCCTTGCAGAGAGGGGAATCTTTTCTCCGGCTAGACCATCCGGGTAGCCGCTCCCATCCCATTTTTCATGGTGCCAACGTGTAAGATTAATGCCAAGTTCCAAAAAAGTATTTCCCGGGTATTTTTTATGTACTTCTGAGAGCGTACGCGCGCCTATTGTTGTATGGGACTTCATTACAGAAAATTCTTCAGGTGTCAGTTTTCCGGGTTTCAGAAGAATGTGATCAGGTATGCCGACTTTACCGATGTCATGCAGGGGACTTGACTTGTAGAGATTATTAATATAGGAATCATCAAGTATATCTTTGTACTTCGCCATAGCTTGGAGCTTCTTGGCGAGCAGCTTACAGAACGCTGCAACCCGTTCAACATGAAACCCTGATGTAGGATCTCTTGATTCTAGTAGCCGCACCAAAGAATAAATCGTAGCGATCTGCGATTCATAGAGTTCTTTTTCCTGTCTGAGGTTCTTAACATATTCTTGCTTGTGATAATCAGCGAAAAAGCCGATCACGAAAGCAATGATGAGATACAAGATTAAGCGGATCAGCCAATTCTCAAGCGGCTGGCTCTGATGTAAAGCCACATCCAACGGCATAAAAGGTCCGAGCAACAGGCCACTGAGGAGGGCGTGAATGACTCCTTTTATCTTGCCATTTGTTGCCGAAACAACAGCAATGGGTAAGTACATAATATTTGAATAGGCATTGTTTGTCCCACCTGTGTAATAGACAATAAAAGAAATGAGGACAGAACAAATAGAGGAGCTAATCAGAACATAAAGAGCGTTGATTCTATCATTTTTCTGCACATTCTTTATCTTTTCGACCATAGGGACCCTTCTTTTGGTTCATTCTCTAGAATCAGGAAGTTGGCGTCTCTCATTGTTTACATGTTAGTCATAATATAGCAAATATTTTTCGCAGATGGAACAAAAAATGAGGAAAATTCCATGAATTTTTCATAGGTTCACCTTTTAGTCATCAATAAATGACAGTGACGTATGTTAATTAGGGTTATTGTGCATACTTGTGTCGCTTATTGGGTATGAGAAGAGCAGAAATCAAAGTGATTAGAGAGGATACGACATGGAGATCAAAAAAACGACGGTTCCATCCATCGATGCCTACATTGCCCTGTTTCCTGAATCTGTTCAAGAGATGCTTCAGATGCTCCGTCAGGTGATCCATGATGACGTGCCGGATGCAACGGAAAAGATCAGCTACCAAATGCCAACCTTTGCCTTGCACGGGAATTTGGTCCATTTTGCTGCGTACAAAAAACATATCGGCTTTTACCCAGGGGCAAGTGGGGTCGCAGCTTTTCAACAAGAGCTTACGAGCTACAAAACATCTAAAGGAACGATTCAGTTTCCAATTGATCAGCCGCTCCCCTTTGCGCTCATTCGCCGCATCGTTTCCTATAGAGTGAACGAAAACAAAAAGAAGGCCGCAAAAAAGGAGAAATGATTGATCGATCATTTCTCCTCTTTTTCTGAATTCATCGGTGAAAAAGTATTTACCGTTCACTTCGATCAACGAGCTGTTTTCTGCTGTTGAAAAAGCCCTTATAAGCTAAATAACAGGCAATAAATGAAGAAATGGCTGTGGTTGAGAGCAGCATGAAAGTCACCATGATTTGATACTTAATCGCTTCAAGTGGTGACGTCCCAGCAAGTATGAGCCCGGTCATCATGCCGGGCAGCGAGACGATACCTAATGTCTTCGCAGAATCAATCGTTGGTACCATTCCCGTCTTAATACAATCACGGATAATGTCCTTAGATGAAGGAAGAATATCTGCTCCTAAAGCAAGCTTGGTCTCAATTTCATCACGTCTGGCTTTGAATTCAGCAGCCATTTGTTTATAGCACAATCCGAGCGCAACCATGGCATTGCTGATAATCATGCCGCCGATCGGAATGATCTGGTACGGTTCATAATGGATGATTCCTGACAAGATGAGTATGATCAGCGTGACAAGTGTTCCTATAGCAATAGAGAGAAAAGAAATCAGCAAGCCGCGCTTGATTTCTTTTCCTCTTTTCGCAGCATTATAGGCAGCATTGAAAGTCATGAAGAGTAGTAAAAAGGTGGTAAAAGCAGGATGTTTAATGCCGAACACGAAAGTTAATACATAGCCAACGGCGACAAGCTGGATGACTGCTCGGATCACGCTGATTAAGGTTTCCTTCTCAAGTTTCAATTTTTGCCAGTACGAGAAGAAAAGGGTGACAAACACGAGTGAAGAAGCGATGAGCAGGGATGTTGTATGGATCGTATCTGAACCGTTCATCGGATCACCTCCAAGGATTTGACTTTTCCAGAATCGATCGTGAGGAGCTTATTTGCATATCTTCTGCTTTGCTCAGGATTATGGGTGATCCATAATAGCGTTGTGCCTGCATTGTTCAATTTTACGATGACGTCTTCAACGATTTGTGTATTTGCAACATCAAGTGCTGAAGTCACTTCATCGAGCAGAAGAATTTCTGGCTGAAAGAGCAAACTGCGAATTAAGGCAATGCGCTGCTTTTCGCCTCCGGATAGATTCTTCACATCTTTCTGTAAAAAATCGGTAGTCATTTGGAAGGCGGAGAAAAGATCCTCGACGCGTTGCTGATCATGAGCCTCATTTCTTATCGCAAAAGGAAATTCAATGTTTTCGATGACTTTATCTCCGAACAGATAAGGAGTTTGAAGACAATAAGAAATCTTCTTTCTAAGATCAGTCGGGATGTATGTATCAACGGATTGATTGTGGAATAAAATGTCTCCTTTGGTCGGGCTGATTAGATCGCAGCAAAGCTTTAGTAATGTGCTTTTTCCACTACCCGACGGCCCTACAATGGAGATAAAATCTCCGGATTCTACGCCTAAATCAAGATCCTCAATGATCGCTTTGTCGTCCCTAGTATAGGATATATGGGAACATTCAAGTAAAGCCACAACCTGCACCGCCGTTTCTCAATAATAATTTGGATGATTGCTTCGTTGATTATGGAAAGACAAAGTACCTTTCAATTATACCAATTTTTCACAGACTCAATCTGTAAATCCGCATAAAAATGCGTCTGCTCTGAAACTTCCGTACAGTTTTTTCGTAAGGTGTATAAAACGGTTACATTCTCGCTTGTAAAAAAATGGAGGGAATACTATTGATGATCGCTCTCGGTTTGCTCACCTTCGTATTTTCAATAGCTGCATCTGTTTTTTGGTACAATGAAGCGAAAAACAGGAAATCTTAATGTGGAGGCGAAGTGCCATTTGATTCATAACACATTAAGTGCTTTATAATTCAACGTTAGAGAAATAGACGAGTTAGGGATGAGGCTAACAGTTTACATGGAGTAACTGGGATGATTCAGTACTCTAAAGCATTTGGATAATCGAAAAAGCTGAGGAATTTTATTAATTGGTCGAAAAATTGGTGAGATGATCAGGCCAAGTTCTTTACTAATGACTGATAATAAGCGAAATGACTGATAAATTTTCGAAAGTGATCGATATATTTTTTAAAGTGACTGATAAATTTTCGAAAGTGATCGATATATTTTTGAAAATGACTGATAAAATTTTAGAAATGATCGATAAAACTTTTTCAAGACGCGCATCAATAGCATAGTGCAGATCAGCACTTATTTTACTTATGGTGTATCCTCGAATAACTAGTTAACATAAAAAGAAGAGTCCTCCTGTTGCAGAAGGCTCTTCTTAAATCTATTTATCTCTCATTTTTTTACGAAATCGAACGAATCTTGCCATCTTCCAGTTGGATGACCCGGTCACAAAAGCGAAGCATCCGTTCATCATGAGTGACCATGAGTGCGCCTTTGCCCTGTTCGTTCACTTCATGACTTAACCACTCAACGACGCTTGTCGCACGGCTGAAGTCGAGACTTGCGGTGGGTTCGTCTGCAAGAATGAGTGAGGGATCGTTCATCATGGCGCGCGCAATCGCGATGCGCTGCTGTTCTCCACCTGATAATTTGTCTGGGTAGTGCTTTGAACGATGAGTTAAGCCGAGTTTATCGAGTAGTTCATCGGCATGATGATTGGCGTCACCCTTCGCTGTGCCATGGAGCTTGGCAACAAATAATAACTGTTCTTTTACATTCAGATAGGGGACCAAATGAGCACTTTGAAAGATGAATCCGATTTTACTCAATCGGAGCGCTGTTTGTTCTTTTGGACTCAGTGAAGCCATGGATATCCCGTCAAGATAAATTTCTCCTTGAGTTGGGTTGAGTAGCGCGCCGGCGAGTGATAATAAAGTGCTTTTTCCTGCACCGGACGGTCCTACTAAACCGATGAATTCCCCTTTGTTCAGCTGAAAGTCAATAGCTTGTAAGATGTCGAGCGTATTTTCTCCGTCCGGATAGGATTTAGCAACATCCTTAAAGGATAAAATAGCATTGTCCATAGTGATTTTATCTCCCTTCCAGTGCGCTGAGTGTATCAATTTTGATAATTTGATAAATGGAGAGCAGAATGCTGATCATACTGATGACGAAAAAGGCTGCTAAGCGTGTCCCAATCGTTGCAAGGGAAAGTGCGAACGGCATACCGGATGGAAGAACCAGTGCTGTGATCCAAGTGAGGAGCAGACTGATGCCTAGACTAATGACGAGAACAATAAGCGTCTGAAACAACAGGCTGCGTGCAAGATACGCTGTCCCTGTGCCAATTGCTTTCAATAGGCCAAACTGCGAACGCTTCTGGACGGTAATGATATAAAAGAAAACACCAAGGATGAATACGGAAATCAAGAATAGGAAGCTAATCATCATCGTCAGTGAACTTTGTTCAGCCGAGTAACCGGGCAGAGATTTGATGACATCTGCTGCAGAGAGCACTTGAACATCCTGGGAGAGTGGAAGACCATGCGTGAGCTCCTTTGCTTCTTGCACGGACAGTGATGTGAGCACTGCAGCACTTTCCAAAGGCCTTGCTGAATTTAAAGCTGCTTTTTTGCTGAGCAGATGCCACTCCGCTTGGTTGAGGTAGGCAACCGGCATATGTGAGTAGGTTGTGTGCTTTGTTAAACCAACGATTCTAAATGTGAGCCCACTTAACTGATCTTTGATCCTGTCGCCGAGGTGAACGCCACTTTTCTGAATGGATTGATCTATGATAATATCAACCGTGGAGGCCTTATTTGGCTGCTTACCGTCAATCAGAGTAACCGACGAAGACTGGCTCGGTTGACCATTGAAAAATGTGAGATCGATTTTCTGCTCTTTATTCACTTTGTTTCCTGTAGTCGTTAGCAGATTCAGGGGATGCGTTCGATCTGTGCCGAGCTTATCCCTCAAGCGGTTCACAGTATCGGAAGTCAATGCTGAGCGGTTAATACGTTGATCTGCATCTTTTTGAAGAATAAAGGTTTGATGACTGTATTTTTCAATGGCAGATGCGTTATCAGAAGAAAGACCATTTGCCAGTCCGGAAATGAAGAAGACAAGGTAAGACAACAGCGCAATAATCAACATCATGAAAAAAAAGCGGCCTTTACTATGACAAATTTCCTTCCATGACAAATACATAAGCGAGGCACCTCCAAAATTAATTAAAGTGACAAAATAAAAATATAACATTAATATGTCACTTAAGAATGGTAGCATATATTCTGAAGGAGAACAAATATATTGATAAATAATCCGGAACACTATGGTGACAAAATTTATCTAAAACCAATTAAAGACAGGGTATACTGGCTTGTACGGGCGAATAAATTATTTAAAGAAACGCATCAAAAGATGGGGATCATTGAAAATCAGCTGCTTTTTCACCTCATAAAATTCTGCATGGTTGAAACAAACCACCCTTATAGTCATCTATCGGTTTCAAAAGTTGCCGCTATTTTACCGGACTTTACGGATGACCCGGAGCAAGTGAAGGCTATTCTCCTGAAAATCAGGAATCATTCTTTTTGGGTCACACAAACCGAAGGCATGAAACATGAGGTCTTGACGAACTGGATTCAAACAGTAATCTATGATCATGAAAATGAAGAGTTCTTAATAGATATGAGCCCGACACTCTATCCATACATTGTTTGTTTACATGAACGCTTCCAGACATTGAACTATGAAACGATTATGCTCGATAGCCAATTGAAAAGTAAGTACAGCTCACGACTCTATGAATTGTTTCGTATTCATCAAGGACAAGAGATTCCTGAACTTACGCTCACTTTGGATCAACTGCGCTATCTTGCTGATGTGGGCAAAGGCAAGCTCGAGCGATGGGCGGACTTGAAACGAAGAGTCATTGAACCTGCCATTGAGGAAATCAATCAAACGGGTACCTTTAGGATTACTTATGAACCATTAAAGTCCGGTCGATCAGTGACTCAAGTACGCTTTAGAATAAAAGCACTTGAATAAATTCAGAGCAAAATCTGAATGGATCCGTCCTTCCAAAATTGAAAAACAATTGACAAACTCTAGACGTTCGCAAGGTCGTGCGAGTCATTATAATAGAGTTGAACAATTGATGAACGTAGTGAAAAGATACGAGGTCGGAGGGATTCACGGATGGAAAGCTACCATGCTGTATTGGCTTTTTTTGAACAAGCTGAGGAACCTGTGAACGCTGGGAAAGTTGCCGAGGCGACCGGATTGGATAAGAAAGAAGTCAGTAAGGTGATGACGACATTGAAGAAGGAAGAGAAGATTGTGTCACCGAAACGGTGCTATTGGGAATTAAAAAAATAAATTTGAGATGAACATTTTTATGATTCATAGAGTGCATGCATCTGAGTGACGGGTCAATCGTTCGCTCAGATTTTTTTGCTTTCAGATGATAGCTATGTTTGAGGAGACTTACGGATCACCCGCGGCGAGCGATTGAAGCATCTTGATTCAGTTGTGTTTTCTCTACAGATAAAGGTATAAGACGCCGATCAATGCGCTATCCTATGCTTATCAGAAGATAAAATGGATGGTGAATTTGTGATGCTGACGGTTAAGGAACTTATTAAACGATTAGAGTATCTCAATCGTTTTAATCCAAAACAAAGATTCTGGCTCAGCTCTATGGTAAGGTTTATGCGTGAACATTTTCCGGAATGGGAGGAGACAACTTTTTGCCAAATCCCTATCTATTATCATCAAAATACATACATAGCATTTTCAGTATCAGAAGAGTACTTCACCTTATATACCAATCAGGACCAGTATATTATTTACTTAAAAAATAAGCTACCAAGTACAAAATTTGGTAAACACTGTGCGAAGATTGGCCTGCATCATACAGCGGCGATTCCTATCCTCTTTGAAGCGTATCGAGGAAGTGGACCGTACACGTTTGATCAACCATACCAGCAAAAAAATCATATCATATAGAAAAATTAGTTTACTCAATAATCATTTGCCAAAAAATTATTACAGTGATATAGTTTTATTAATGAATAGATCGAATTAAGTCGAATTACATATAATCATGAAACCATATAAGTCTGCAAATTTGGTGCAGATGTTTCTACGCGGCAACCATAATTGCCTGCACTATGGTGTTCTTATTCCTGATGATCATTCGTGAAATTCTAATCGTTGAGAAAAGTAGTTCACTTACCATGATTTTCTGGAAACTGTCAAAAGGCAGAGGACACCAGTTCTCTGTCTTTTTTTTTACTTTTCTACTAAACAATTATTACTAGGAATTAGGTGATAGAAAATGGATGAATTTATTTTGAAAGTGGCAGGAGTTGAACGTAAACTGCCGGTTGTACGTATTGCAGATAATATTAAGATTGCTAGTTTTGTCATCTTAGGCGACACCGAATTGGTGAGCGCAGCTGCAGCAGAACTTAAGGATCTTATTCCAGAGGCGGATTACTATATTACGGCGGAAGCTAAGGGGATACCGCTTATTCATGAATTGTCCAGAATTAAAGGTAAAAAACGGTACTTTGTCGCACGCAAGAGTATTAAACCTTATATGAGCGATCCGTTTATTTCAGAGGTATATTCGATTACAACGCAAAGAAAACAATTGCTTTGTATCGAAAAGGATGAAAGTGAATTAATCAAGGGAAAACGGATACTGATTGTTGATGATGTCATTAGTACAGGTGAATCAGTGCGTGCTTTAGAGAAATTGATTAAGATGGCTGGTGGAATATTGGTGGGTAAGGCGGCAATCCTTGCTGAAGGTGATGATGCCATCAATCGCGATGATATTATTTATCTGGAAAAATTGCCTTTATTCCCAATTGAACCATCTGAATCTATTCAGTAAACCAGGGGAGACAGGATCGTGAGTTTTCAACTTAAAAAGGTAAGTTATAAATATAGCCCGGAAGCACCCCAAGTCTTAAAAAATATTAATATTGATATTCAAGAGAAGAAAGTCACTGCTATTGTAGGACCAAGCGGATGCGGTAAATCGACGTTAGTGAGTATATTGAGCGGGGTCATTCCAACTTTGCTAACCAAAGGAGAACTCTCAGGCCATTTTCATGCCGGAGAGGATGTTGTTATCTCGGTTGTGAGTCAAACTCCGGAAAATCAGTTGTTTGGCTATGGCGTTGAGGATGCGATTGCATTTGGGGTTGAGAATATGGGCCTCAATAGTCAAGAAATTCACAGCCGTGTAGAATCAGTACTCGATCTCTTACATATTCAGCATTTAAGGAAGCGTGCAGTAAGCACATTATCAGGTGGACAAAGGCAAGCGGTCTGCATTGCTTCCGTTTTAGCCATGCGCCCAGATCTTGTGATTATGGACGAGCCGGTGAGCTCACTCGATCCTCGAGGCAAACAGATGATCCAATCGGTCTTGAATGATCTTAAGGGATCCGGACAGACAACGGTTATTGTGGACAATAATTTAGATTGGTCTGCAGATATTGTCGATCATGTTGTCGGAATGGATCATGGTGAAGTGGTGTTCGACGGGAGCAAGGAGGAATTTTTTGCACAATTTGCTGTGCAGAAACGACTCGGTGTGATCGTTCCACAAGAAGTTGAAATCTTTGGCGAACTCTCGAAAATCATCCCTGGATTAAAGCCTTTTTCTACTCTGGAGGGTGCCGTTGAGCATATACAAGAACATTTAACTCATAAGCAATCGACAACCTCCACTCAAGAACGTGGAAATGAGCACTCAGATTCGATTCTGTCGGTGCATGACCTCAGCAAGAGTTTTCAAGATGGGTTCCAAGCATTAAAACAGATTAATACTGGCTTTGAAAAAGGGAAAGTGATCTCGATTTTGGGACAGAATGGTTCCGGAAAAACGACACTTGTCAAGCATCTGAATGGGCTCTATCGACCAACTGAAGGAACGATTACTTATAAAGGTGCTGAAACAACAAATCGTTCTGTCGCTGAAATTAGCCGGGATATTATTCTCGTCTTTCAACATCCGGAACACATGCTCTTTGAAGAAAATGTCTACAAAGAGTTGACCTTCTGTGCCCGAGCTCAAGGTATTCCGTTCAGTGAAAAAGAGGCACGAGAAGTGCTTGAAAAATATGATTTGCTTAAGGACCAAGATGAACTCCCGGTCAATCTTTCCATGGGTAAGAAACACTTGCTTACCATTCTTTCTGTTCTTTTCTCGAGTGCAGAGGTGATCATACTTGATGAACCAACACTGGGTATGGATCTTCATTTGAGAAACTATTTGGAAGAAATCATCAGGGACCTTAAGAGCAAGGGAAAGACCGTGATTGTGATTAGTCATGAAATACCACTTGTTTTCAAAATTTCTGATCAATTATTGATTTTAGATCATGCAGAGAAGCTGGATGAAGGAAGTAAACAAGAACTGGCCGGTGAGGAAACGTTATTTAATAAGATCACTATTGATCTACCGCCAGTTGTTAAGCTATCAAGAAAACTTGGATTGAATCGCTTAGCTTGCACGGTCGATGAATTAAAGGACATGATTTTGCCGCTTGTTGACAGTGCACAAAGCAATCGATCAGAAGCTATTGGGGGCACAGACATTGGGTGACTTCTTGCAATATGTTGACTTAAACACGTATTTACATCGACTTGATCCAAGAACTAAATTTCTCTTTTTCATCATCATGTCGATTCTCACTTCCTTTGTAAAAAGCGGCGTAGCACTACTGTTTCTTTTTCTTGTGTTTCTAGCAATCTGGCTGGTTGGCCGAATTGGTCAGTACATGCTTGTCTTATTAGATAAAATCAAAGTGCTGCTCCTATTTATCTTCTTGCTTTGGTTGGTTCTTGGCATTTTTACAATAAATGAAGGACCTGTGCTCTTCCGAACAGCATTTTCAATTTTTGGTCATCCTTTTGTAGTTAGTCTTGAGGCCTTCGACTTTTACAAAGGTGCTGTATATGCATTACGGATTTTCTTAATGATCTCAGCCTTTTACACAGTGATCTTAACGACGAATTTCAGTCAAATCATCTTGGGTTTACGTTCTTGGAAAGTCCCGTATGCGATTGCTTTTGGCGTTGGTCTTGTCTTCCAGATCATTCCAATGATTGTTCAAGAATTTGCGACCATCATGGAAGCACAGAAATCTCGAGGACTCGAAGTGGATAAATGCAGCACATTTGCGAAGTTGAAAAATTATGTCATTGTGTCCCTACCACTCTTGTTTCGCGTACTCAGCAAAGGACATGCCATTTCTCTTGCGATGCATTACTATAAGTTGAATTTTAAAGTACAGCGTACGGCTTACAAGATGATTAAGGCAACGTCTTCGGATCTGTTTTTCAGTGCAGTGACTGTTCTTGCCACTGTGGTTACGATCGTTTTACAAGTTCACTATTACATTCCGATTTAAGTAGGACAACCGCTTACTTGTCTGATCTCAACTATTATTTGCAAATTAATAAATGGGAGGATATGTACAATGATTACAAAATGGGAAAATTTGACGCGTGATGAACTTGCAGCAATTGATAAAGAATCGGCAATCGTTTTCCTTCCAACAGCAGCTACGGAACAGCATGGACCACATCTGCCTGTAGGAACGGATTCTATTATTCTCTCTTCTTTAATTGATCACTTCATTGAAACCCAAACATTTGATGAAGGTACGCTGATTTTTGCCCCGCAGCTGAATGTTGGCAAAAGTAATGAGCATATGGGCTTTGCAGGGACCATCACTTTTGGCACGCAAACGTATTATTCAGTTCTCCACGATCTTTCCGGAGCGATCGCTCAAAGCGGGTTTAAGAAACTTGTTTTGTTTAATAGCCACGGCGGCAATACCGATATGTTGAACATGATCAGCCGTGATTTAAGAATTGACTTTGGTATGGATGTCTTTGTGTTTGATTGGTGGTTCACTTCATTCTGGGACAAAGGACTTGAGGGACTAAAACAGTCTGGAAAATATGGTGTTTTCCATGCGTGCGAACTCGAAACTTCCCTGATGCTGCACGCGGCACCGGAGACTGTACATATGGAACTTGCCGTTGATGAGGAACCTGTTGAAGCGCTGCGTGATAATGATTTTGTGACACTGTTCGGTCCGTATAATGCGGGTTGGAAAACGGCAGATGTTACGAAGAGCGGCGTCATTGGGGCACCAACCTATGCAACCGCTGAAAAGGGCAAAAGGCTCTTCGACTATGCAGTCAAAGAGCTTAAAAATATTATTTCTACTTTTGCAAAAACAAATTATTAAGGAGGCGTTACCCCGTGAAGAAATTCACCTTTGTCAACATTATCTTTTTTGTTATTTTCGGTGTATTTACAGGTGTTCTTTGGGCGTACGGAAGTCCGATTCCTTTGATCCCTGGTGCTGTACATTTCAGAACGTTCGCATTTATTATTCCTGTTATTGGATTTCTTTTCGGACCTGTATCCGGCTTTTTTGCAGGGTATATCGGTACGCTTGTTTGGTCTCTGCTGGGGGGCTACTTTATTGCTCCCCATACGCTTATCGCCGATGGCCTTACCGTTGCGCTTAGTGCAGCGCTGCCTTCTTATGTGATGACGCGGAGAAAATCTCTTGATGAACTGCTTAAGAACAAAGCAGCTTTCATTTGGCAATCACTGTTCTGGTCATTACTTTTCGGATGCTTGATGATTCTTGCTACGAGTTTCTCACTGTCCTTCTTTACAGGACTTGGTTACTGGTACTGTGTCATTTGGATTGGCATCGCGGATGTTGTGCCAATTGCGCTCACACCATTTGTTGTGTTGTTGTTGGCACCGAGATTGAAAAGAATCCAGACAATTATTCCAAGAGTTTAATTCATAAACGTTTTATTCATGAACGAGCTCGACGAACAAGAAGGACAGCCGCAGGCAGAATAAGCCTGCGGTTTGTTTTTATAGAATGCTGATCGGAGTTCAGTCGGTTTTTTCGGGATAAATAAAGGTATCTTCTTTTTATTGAAACGCATGGATAAGGAAATCAATGAATGGCGGAGAAAACGATGATCCAAATTGAAAGGATGACTGTGTCGGACTGACCTCATGACACGATACTTGTTGAGCGCAGAAATCATTCATGAAAATAATAAGGGTAATTAATTCGGGATCTTATTGATTTAATATTCTCTTTCTACCTCAGGATCTTTTGCCTATAATAAAAGTATGGAGATTATGTGAAATTGAGTATGAGAGGGAGAATATAGGATGGATCCAAAAGCAAAGAAAGCGGCCCTTCGTGGGATTACTTATGGTTTGTATCTTGTCGGGACTAAGGATGAAAGTGGTGTGAACGCATTTGCCGGTAATTTCTTGACTCAGACTTCATTCGAACCGCCGCTGGTTACTTTGGCTGTTAAGGCGGGCACACGGTCCCAGCAACAAATTGCCTCAAGTGGGGTATTCAGTGTTAATGTTCTTGAAAGCGGACAGAAGGATATGGTGACGGCCTTTTTCCGTGCGTTAGAGGTTGATGGGAATAAGCTCGCAGGTTACGAATTTACCACTGAAGAAACCGGCTGCCCAATTTTTACGGACGCATTGAGTTTCTTTGAATGCAAAGTTGTTGACCGTCTAGAAATTGGTGATCATTATATCTATGTCGGTGAAGTTATTCATGCAGGGGTTCATCGTACCGGAGATCCACTGACGATGAAAGAAACTGGCTTTTATTACGGGGGATAAGTTTTGGCAAGGACAACCCCTTCAAGTGGGGTAGTGAAGGTCCTAAATGATTCATTAGAAAATCAGACTGCTGAGGAGAGAAGCCCATGTACAGCTTTAAAAATGATTACAGTGAAGGCGCGCATTTGCAAATTCTTAATGCGTTGATTGAGACGAATATGGTGCAGGAAGAAGGCTATGGAGAAGACCAGTATTCTCTGCAGGCAGCTGAACTGCTCAAGAAAAAGATGAACAATGCGCATGTTGCGATTCATTTTCTCACAGGGGGCACGCAAACAAATATGACGGCGATTTCCTCATTCTTGCGGCCACATGAAGCGGCTGTTGCGGCAGTCTCCGGACATATTAATGTTCATGAAACCGGTGCAATTGAGACCACGGGACATAAAGTATTGACGGCAGACTGCGGCAAGGATGGTAAGTTGACCATCGCCGCAATCCAAGCTGTACTTGATGCACATCCGGATGAACATATGGTGAAACCGAAGCTGGTATACATATCCGATACGACCGAAATCGGTGCTGTTTATACCAAAAGTGAATTGGAACAGCTTAGCGCTTTCTGCAAGAGCCATCATCTTTATCTTTATTTGGATGGTGCTCGACTTGGCTCAGCACTTGCGTCATCAGCGAATGATCTTGAATTGAGTGATTTGCCAAATCTCGTCGATGCTTTTTATATCGGTGGAACGAAGAATGGCGCATTGCTTGGTGAAGCACTGGTCATCTGCAATGATGCACTGAAGGAAGATTTCCGATTCTTAATGAAGCAAAAAGGTGCGATGCTGGCCAAAGGAAGATTGACCGGTCTCCAATTTCTCGTCTTGTTCCGAGATAATCTCTTCTTCGACCTTGCTTCTCACGCGAATGTGATGGCTGAAAAGATCAGTGAAGCTGTGCAAGCGGCGGGCTATGATTTTCTGACTCCGCCGGTATCGAATCAGATCTTTCCTATTTTACCGAACACAGTACTCAGCGAACTCCATCAGCAATTTAACTTCTTTGATTGGGAAAAGGTGGATGAACACCGCACAGCTGTCCGACTTGTCACATCATGGGCAACCAAGGAAGAAGCCGTTGACGCATTTATTGAAAGCTTGAAAAAGAAAGTTACAGAATAAGCACTAGATCCAAGAATAGACAGCAAGCCGGGGGTGATCGAACACTCCCGGTTTTTTTGCATTCTGAATGACATGACCGATTGCATAGTTATCCACGATTGGAAACAGTTCGTAACGAACAAACAACATTGGTAAAAAACCAAAGATAAATAGTAATGAACATCATGAATTTAGTAATCAATTTAATAAAACAGTAATCGAGCACATGAATTTGGCAAGCATCACTCCTCTCCTGGCAAGGTGTAATCCGTGTAATCGGTTGAAAAAACGAAGGACGAATCATTGGGCGTGTGGTATAGTAGTGGAAATTTTAAATGAAAGGGTCTGAAATGAATGGTCAAAGATCAATTAAACTTTGTGATTAGGGAAGCGAAACGATCGGATGCAGGATCCATCATTGCGTATCTCAAACGGATCGCAGGAGAGTCCAACTTTTTAACGTTTGGTTCTGTAGATGAACTCAATCTGACTGTGGAGAAAGAAGAACGCCTTCTTGAAGAACTATTGACTCGTAACAACGCACAATACTTAATCGCTGAATGTAGCGGTCAGATTGTTGGCAGTCTCAATTTCAATGGTGGATCAAAACAGAGAACAGTGCATACAGGAGAATTTGGCATCAGTGTGCTCAAGGAATATTGGGGACATGGCATTGGTCGCGCACTTATTGAACGAATGTTGAAATGGAGCAAGGAGAACGGCATAATTAGAAAAATAAATTTGCGGGCACGTTCGGATAATGCGCGCGCGATCCACCTCTACAAATCGTTAGGCTTTGTACATGAAGGCGTGATCACAAGAGATTTGCAGATAGATCGTACATTCTATGATTCGGTACATATGGGGCTCATGATCGATTGATCAATAGACAATTGGAGAAGAGACTTAACCGAATGAAGGTGGGAAAGTGGAACAATTTTTGCGTGATATACCCGGATCAGATCAATGGATGAACATTGAAGAGATCCATGCGGGCTGGTCTCATGATCAAAAATATGTCGTTCAATTACACAATCGAAGAAAATATCTACTTCGTCTTTCATCGAGTGATCAGTATCCAAGGCGCATGAAAGAATATGATGTGGTAAAAAAATTGCTGCCTCTAGATATTAATATATCTAAACCGGTAAGTTTTGGGCGTTGTGACAACAATAGAAAGGTGTTCACCCTTATGACATGGGTTGACGGTGAAAGTGCTTCACACATTCTGCCGTCACTTTCACCTGAGAAACAATACGAACTCGGTTATCAAGCTGGAAAAATATTGAAACAGATTCATTTAGTCCAAGTATCAAAAGGTCATACTTCATGGCACGATTTCTACAACGATAAAATAGATCGTAAGCTGTTATCCTATAAAGATTGCGGAATTAGAGTGCCTGATGCGGATATGATTATTGATTTTATTAATGTGAATCGATCACTTGTAAAGGATCGTCCACAGACCTTTCAGCATGGTGATTATCATTGTGGCAATATGGTGATCAAAGAGAAACAACGAATTGGAATTATTGATTTTGATCGACTGGATATCGGAGATCCATGGGAAGAATTTAACCGCATTACATGGTGTGCGGGTATTAGTGAGGCATTTGCGACCGGCCGTATCAATGGCTATTTTGAAAACAATGTTCCTGCTGAATTTTTCCCATTAATGGCTTTGTATCTTGCGACGAATCTAATTTCTTCCGTTCCATGGTCCATAGCTTATGGACAACATGAAATTGAAGTCATGACCAAAGAAATTGAGAAAACAATGGAAGCATTCGCTAATTTTACATCAGTTATTCCTAAATGGTATCGAAAAGAGTTCTGAATCTACGGATGATGAGGAGGAGAAACTTGTGAATCATGAATGGACAGTCAAAAAATTGGATCAAATGACGAGCCGCGAGGTGTATGAAATTTTTCAAGCACGAGAATCTGTGTTTGTGGTGGAGCAAGAATGCCCTTACCACGAAATTGATGAGCATGATTTGGAGAGCCTCCATGTCTACACAACGGATGACTCGGGCAGGATCACTGCATATGCACGGATCTTCAAAGAGAGTGAGACGGTGACCTTCGGTAGAGTGCTGGTCCGTCAAAATGATCGTGGATCAGGACTTGGCCGCGCACTGATCACTAAGGTGATGGAAGTCATCGAGCAAAAGATGCCTCATTTTCCTATAGTAATTGAGGCACAGGAATATATACAGCCTCTCTATGCACAATTTGGATTTATCAAAACGTCTGAACCCTTTCTCCTCGATAACATTCCTCACGTGCGCATGGAAAAAAATAAGTTATGATCTGCGATAATGGAATGGAAAATCGCAATCTTTAAAAAAGCGTATGGGAATTAGCTGCCATTCTTTATACTAGTACTCCAGGTTAAAGATCAGGAGCGCTTAACATAAGATTGACGGGTCTGCTTCGGAGTGATTCCTTTTTGTTTTTTATACACCCGACTAAAATAATTGGCATCGTTAAAACCGACTTTCAGAGCAATTTCCGTAATGGTGTATGGACTGGTTTGCAGTAAGTCTTCCGCTTGGTCAACTCTCAGAGCATTAATATAAGAAACAACGGGTTTTCCATACAGTTTCTTAAAGGTTCGGCAGAAATGGGCTTCACTCATTAACGCACGATGTGCCAAGTTGTGAACCGTGATCTGGGAATGGAGATGATCATGAATATAGTTAATGGTTGTTCGCATCTGATTAAGACTATTCAGTCGCCGATCAAAATGCTCTTTGGTATAGATTTTGCGAATATGTGCTCTTAGCAAAAGGACAATCAGATGTAATACCGTTGATTTAATAGCCAGTTCATATCCTGGCCGGTGTTCTTCATGTTCGAGAATTAGGTTGCGTATACCATGAACGATGTGAGTATCCTCGCTGAGCTGGTGATGAAAAACGATAAGTTGCTGTGCAAGTAATTCCGCATCCTTTAACAAGCGCAGATCTGGAAGGTCATTAAATAATGACGCCAGATCAATGCGAATGATATAACAGGTCAATACATCACGCTTACTTTCCATAAAATGGAGCTCATTACTGTTCATCAAAGCAACTCCACCGGTATGTAACTCAAATATGTCCGATTCACAACGGATCGTTCCTACTCCTTGTGTAAGATAATAGAACTGTATTTCTTCATGCCAATTTTCACGGAAAATAGGCCCACCGCTCGTTGTTTTACGTTTTATAATATCGACATACGCATGTCGATCCGGATTCCTTTTCGGGGAATATTTTGTTTCATTTTTCATCGCTGAAAACCTTCTCAATCAAAATTGTGCTAAATAAAAGCAAAATCGTGCATGAGTGATGACTATTCTCTTGATAGTATAGAACTGTTGCTACAGTGTGTATACTCGTATTTATTTTAGGGGGATTTCCAAATGAATTTAGCATTAAATAAAGATTTGGGATCAGAGAAACCGAGACTTGGTGCAAAGAAGCAATTATTTAGTCTCAGTGGTGTGCATTTTATTAACGACCTGATGACGACAGGAATCGTTCCTGCGCTTTTGCCTTTATACAAGGAAGCATTTCATCTCAATTACTTTCAATCTGGGATTGTCCTATTTGTGTCTATGCTCACGTCATCTGTTGCTCAACCATTATTTGGAATGATCAGTGATAAGCATCCGAGGACATGGTTAATGCCACTCGGAATTTGTCTTGGAGGATTTGGTCTCACTGCTTCCGGATACGCATCTGCTTATTGGCTATTGCTAATATTAGTCGGCGTATCAGGAGTCGGATCCGGAATTTTTCATCCGGAAGCAATGCGCGGCGCATACATGGCAGCGGGTACTGCACGTGGGACTGCTCAAGCAATCATGCAAGTTGGCGGCAACTTCGGTCAGGCGGTTGGGCCACTACTGCTTCCACTTTTTCTTATCAATACGGGTTTGCATGGGTTAGGCTGGTTAGTCCCGTTAGCAGCCGCCGGTCTTGTCCTCGTCTTATCGATTATGCCGTGGTACAAGCAAAGCTTGGAGAAAAATAAAGCACGAAAAAAAGAGATCAAGGGACGTAATCATGTGGTTGGACTCAGCCTACTCACAGGGGTTGTGATCCTTCGTTCATGGACACAAATTGGCGTCGCCGGTTTCTTGCCTTTTCTTTATTTACATCAAGGGATCTCATTAAAATATGGTGATCTCTTCACATTTCTCTTTCTTGCTGCAGGCGCTCTTGGTACATTCATTGGTGGACGCTGCTCTGATCGAATCAGTCGAAAATGGCTGCTTTTCATTTCCATGGCTGTAACCGTACCTTTTGCGTGGTTATTACCACATGTTCATGGTATTTTATCGATTATTATTCTGTTTGTATTTGGATTCTTTGTCCTTTCTTCGTTTGCGGTTACGGTTGTGTACGGACAAATGATGTTTCCAAAGAACATTGGTCTAGTTTCGGGGTTGATGGTGGGCTTTGGTATTGGTGCAGGCGGTATCGGTGCTACGTTAATTGGCTGGCTTTCTGATCAGTATGGTATTCATACGATTTTTGGCTTATTTGCGCTTCTTCCTTTTCTCGCCGCACTATTAACACTGTTCCTGCCCAGTGAACGAAAACTGATTGAATAAGTAGCAAACGCTCTTCTTCAATCAATCATTGAGACACAAAGAGTCAACTTTACTAGGAAAGTACTAAAAGACTATTGCGAACGTATGATCGTATGGAATATACTAGATTTGTGGTAATGAGGCGTATGTGCGGATAGTGGTGACACCTTCAGATTGGGGGTGGTACCGATGACGGTGTATCAGGCATTAACGCTTGCGATCTCTTTTGCGGGTTTAATCATCATGATCCTGTCATTCAAAGAAAGAAAATGATCCGCTCCATATGCCATTAACGGTGGCTGAAGCGGATCATTTGTTGGTTGATTTGCTAAGCGCTGTTATCCGCTCGATGCGGAACTTTATCATGCTTGCCATCGGTGTTCCAGCACTGATGGCTTTATTCATCTACACATCATGTATAAGTTAATTATACAAAATCCCTTTTCAAAATAAAAGGAGAAATCAGTTGCCTCTCTAGTTAGGAACGTGAACACAATTCTTTGAACGCTTGATCATAGTATCGTTTTGTTTCTTCATCAAAACAGATCATTTGTACCGCCTCAACAGCAGTGGCTTGATTTAAGAATTGGCGAATCGTTTGAACCGCAATTGGTGCGGCTAAATTAAGCGGAAAATGGTAGACACCGGTGCTGATCGATGGAAAGACAATGGAGTGGCACGTATTGGCTTCAGCCAATTTCAAGCTGTTCAAATAACTGTTGCGAAGTAAATCAGCTTCATGATGATGCCCACCTTGCCAAATGGGTCCTGGTGTGTGAATCACATAGCTTGCAGGCAGACGATAGCCTTTCGTGATTTTCGCCTCCCCGGTCGCGCAGCCATTCAATGCGCGGCATTCCTCCAATAATTGAGGGCCGGCTGCGCGATGAATCGCTCCGTCTACACCGCCGCCACCAAGTAATGTTGTATTTGCCGCATTAACAATCGCATCTGCTTTTACTTTTGTAATATCCCCAAGCATAATCGAAAATGATTTCATGAAAAGACCTCCATATAAGGCAATTGGACTATTCGGTTTGGCTTCCATTGAGATTGGAAGTAGTAAGCGATGATTCCCGGTGTCGGCTTATCTGATACTTCAATTGTACTGCATGAAAAAGTTTTCTGCGCTGATATGAATCGAACGCTCATCCAGAAGGCGCACATTATTATTAATGGATTGCGACTCTATCTAAGAAATCGAGGGCTCTGTTCACTGAACATGGTTTTCTTAACCAAATAATAAAGGGCAAAAAGAGTTTGACTCAC
This sequence comes from Sporolactobacillus kofuensis, assembly GCF_024125425.1. Classification (GTDB taxonomy): domain Bacteria; phylum Bacillota; class Bacilli; order Bacillales; family Sporolactobacillaceae; genus Sporolactobacillus; species Sporolactobacillus kofuensis. The sequence continues at coordinate 76,489 of NZ_JAMXWN010000004.1, read as the reverse complement.
ATCTACCCGCATTTTAAGATAAGGAAAAGAGGACGGGAGTTTTGTACTTATGAGTATGAAGCATTTTATGTTATTGAATCTACTGGGCGCTCTTTGGGGCGGCTCTTTTCTTTTCATGCGCGTTGCATCACCCGTGTTAGGTCCTGTCTTACTGATTGCTTTGCGGGTGATTCTTGCAGGATTGGCTCTGCTTTTCTATGCTTTGACAATCAGGAAAATACCGAACTTTAAGCAAAAATGGAAGCAGTATATTTTTCTCGGTGCAATGAATGCTGCGATCCCATTTACCTTGATAGCTGCTTCAGAGCTGCATCTCACAGCTTCGGTATCTTCAATTCTCAATGCGACAACACCGTTATTCACTCTGATTGTTGCAACGGTATGGATGAAGGAGAAGCTCCTGTTAAGCAAGCTCGTTAGTATCGTTGTCGGCATTGTCGGCGTTGCGATTTTGGCAGGATGGGGGCATCTGGGTCACTCGCCAATGGTGCTACTTTCGCTGATCTTTTCTCTCTTAGCTTCGCTGTGTTATGGAATCAGCGGGGTGTATGCAAAAAAGAAATTTTCAAAAGAACCGTCCTTAACGCTGGCGATTGGGCAACAGCTGGCTGCCGGCTTGGTGCTTCTTCCATTCAGTCTGCCCTCCATCAACCGATTTCAGATGATGACTTTTCCAATCGCGCTTGCGGTACTCTCTCTTGCCCTTTTCTCAACATCGATCGCTTACCTGATCTACTTCTCTTTAATTCGGAGCGTCGGCCCAACCAAGACTTTGAGTGTTACGCTCCTTGTTCCGCTTTACGGAGTAATCTGGGGACTATTATTTCTCGGCGAAAGGATGTCGCTCGGAACTTTAGCCGGACTTGTTGTGATTTTGAGCAGTACAATGATGATTACGGAACTTAAATTTAATTTTCGTTCTTTTAAACGATTAAAAGGTAAAAAAGGAAGAAATGCTTCTTAATCATGCTGAATCATTTCTTAGGCTGACTTTATTTTATACATAAGAAATTTGGGGGACTCACTTTGGATCACAATACACTGGAACAAGAGATCTTCATCAATGCTTCGCTTCAAGAGGTTTGGCAGTTGGTTAGCACGCCTGCATGGTGGGTTGGTGACCAAGGGCCGGATCATGTTACTGTTGATGGCCGACGGTTAGTGGCCGACTGCACGTACGGACGTTTTCCAGTGCTCATTGAGGACATCGAGGCTCCAACAACGTTGGTGTGTCGTTGGGCGAGTGCTCATCCGGGGGAAGAACCGATCGAGGGCAACTCAACCTTGATTGCGTTTCATCTCAGATCGGAAAATGACGGAACCAGACTCAGTGTGCGTGAAAAAGGTTTTGCTCATCTTGATGTTACGGAAGGACAGCAAGTACGCTCCTTTAAGGAGAATATCAAGGGCTGGGAATGGCAGTTAAATGTGATAAAGCAGAAAGCAGAGTCCAATCTAAATACATGAGATGCAATGGACGAGGCAAGAAACTCTGAGATTCTGTATTAAAAATGCGATGAGTCGCCATATTTTTAAACAATTTGGCGAAGAAATATACATCAGTTTCAGTTAGCGCGTGGAAATAATAGTTGAACAAAACAAAGTCTATGCAGGAGATTTTGGAATGAGTGGGTTAATTCAATTACTTAATGAATATGGTTATATAACACTTTTCTTTGCATTAATGTTAGAACTGATTTGTATTCCAATACCCAACGAAGCACTCCTTAGCTATGTGGGAATTTTATCGTTTCACGGTCAGATGAACCTCATTTTGTCAATGCTTTCTGCCGGGTTCGGGGGAATCTTAGGAGCGACGATTTCTTATTGGATTGGCTATAAACTTGGGGTTCCGTTTTTTCGCAAGTATGGCCGCTATATTCATATGGGTCCTGAGAAAATGGAGCGAATTTCTAGATGGTATGGGAAATATGGAAAAGTCTTGCTTGTTTTTTCTTTCTTTATTCCGGGCATTCGACATATTGCAAGCATTATTTCCGGTGTCATTCATCTGCGGTTTCGATCGTTCTGTTTCTTCTCTTATATCGGTGTCTTCTTTTGGACAAGCACCTTTATCTGGCTCGGCTATGTCCTGGGTCCACAATGGGATAAGTATCAGGGAGAAATTAAGAAATGGTTGGTGCTGGCAAGTCTGCTCATTGCCCTTGTTGCCCTATGCTTTATTGTGATAAAGAAGAATCGACAGTATATTAAAGAATCGCTTTTACTTCTTTTTCAAGAAGTATTTCATCGGTACAAAAGTTTCCTGAAAATCAAATTTTTTATTTTTGTCATTCTGGCTGCGTTTATTTCATTAGTCACATTGATGATTGGTATGATTCAGGATTTTATCAGCAATGAGTTCACAACGTTTGATAAAGTTTCAAGCGACATAGTTTTCTTCTTGTTTGACTCGCGATGGCAGCCATTAATGAATCATTTCTATGAGCTTTCTTCATGGATTGCACTAGGTGTGATCTTCGTATTGACAACGGTCACGATTTTGATTAACAACAAGAATAAATGGCTTGAATTGCTGTTTTTTGGTATGACATTGACTGGTGGCTTTATCTTTTCAAATGGTGTGCGCTGGCTGTTTCATTTTATGCTAAGCGGGCATTCGATCAGTCCTGATTTTCCTAATGAGCCGGCGATGATGCTGCTTATTTTCTACGGATTTTTCTTGATGATGCTGATTCGCCATCAGGATAATTATTTAATTAGTCTGGTGGAATTCTGTTTCTTGATATTTGTTTTATTAGCCTTTTCCATAAGTGGAATTCGGTTTATGAATATTCATCCGAGTGATTTATTTGCCGGGTTTGTCTTTGCCTCTGTCTGGGTCAGTGGGCTAATACTTTCTCTTGAATTATTCCGGTTTCTGTCTCTGATTAAAGAAGGTAGCAGAAATTAGATGCATCATCATTAAAGTTGCGGTACCTGTAGCTGGTATCGATCATTTCGAAAAATTTATCGATCATTTTGGAAAAAATATCGATCATTTCGAAAAATTTATCGATCATTTTGGAAAAAATATCGATCACTTCAAAAAATTTATCGATCAGATTGGAAAAAATATCGATCATTTTGAAATGAAATAAGAAAAGCCGAGCGATGCGCTCGGCTCAATCAGGCTCCAGATATGGGCGGCCTATTTTCTATAATTAAGGAAGAATGTTGCCCGCTGCTTGGTAAATGTCATACCATTCTTGGCGAGTCAGTGTGACATCTGCACCTTTGGCAGATTCCACAACACGTGTCAAATTCGTGGTACCGAGGATTACCTGCATCTCTGCTGGGTGACGCAAAATCCAAGCAACCGCGATTGCATTGTTGCTGACTCCATATTTGGTAGCAATTTCATCAATTTTTTTGTTTAATTCAGGGAATTTCGGGTTGTCCAGGAAGACCCCTTCGAAGAAACCGAATTGGAATGGTGACCATGCCTGAATGGTAATGTCATGTAGACGACAATAATCCAAGATGCTACCATCACGTACATTTGCACCCTCAACGGTCATATTCACATTGATGCCTGCATCAATCATGCCGGTTGCCATGATACTGAATTGAAGCTGGTTGATTTCGAGGGGTTGACGCACCGATTTCTTCAATAGCTCAATTTGCAACGGATTCTGATTGCTGACACCAAAATGAAGCACTTTTCCGGCGTCGTACAACGCATCAAATGCTGCAGCGACTTCCTCCGGTTCGACCAGTGCATCCGGTCGGTGAAGCAGCAAGTAATCCAGATGATCGGTTTGCAGTCTTTGCAAGCTGGCATTGACTGTTTCCAGAATATGTTCTTTTGAAAAATCAAAAGCTTTATTATGGTCACCATTTCCGCGAACAATACCACATTTAGTTTGCAAGGTGATCTGATCACGCAGGCCTGGCTGTTTGGCCAATACTTTACCGAACAACGCTTCGCACGCTCCGTCCGTGTATACATCTGCATGGTCAAAGAACGTGACGCCGTTCTCTAGATCAGTCTTAATCAGATGATCCACTGCTTCCTCGGACATATCCGCGATACGCATACATCCTTGAACAACAGCAGAGCCTAATTTTTTCTCAGGTCCAATTGCGATTTGCTTCACATAAATCCCCTCCATAGAAAGATTGGGTGGTAAGCCCTTCCATATTTATCATAAAACGAACGGAACTTTTTTTAAAGCGATTCAATTTGAAAAATAAGCGAAAATTCTTGTAGTGTAACGTGTAATGCTTGGTTTATTGGGAGTTAGTTTGATCGGGAGGTATGTAACCTCTGCCCATACAGTAGCAAATAACATGAAAGTCGGATTATTGAGCGCGTCCCGAATTCTCGTATGTGACCCAGCATCAGTTCTCATGATGTACTCTTTAAGGAATAAGAACATGCGGCTTGAACAGAATAATAATTACTTATTGTTTCTTGAAGATTACTCAAAGGATGACCATGCTATGCCATATGTGAATACACCAAAAGGGATCCAATTGTATTATGAAAGTTATGGAACAGGACGACCGGTGATCTTTATCCATCCTCCATTAATGGGCCACGTTGTTTTTCGTTATCAAGAGGCATTATCCGATCATGTACAAGTGATTCTCTATGACCAGAGAGGGCATGGAAGAAGCGGGTATCAACCTTCCCATTCGCTTGAACACGTCATCCCGGACCATGTCGACGATCTGAGAGCACTGATACAAGAGCTGGACCTCAAACGACCGGTGCTTGTCGGCTATTCGAGCGGCGGCCTGATTGCGCTCGCCTATGCATTAGCATTCACCAATGAACTTGGCGGAGTTGTTCTCTCCGGCGGATTCCCACGTGTTGATTCATCGATCTTATTTATGGAATTCCAGGTCGGAATTCTCATAATGAAAGCACAGGGTATAAATCTGCTTAGCAGACTTCTCGCAAAAGCGCATAAAGTCACATCAGAAGATGAAATCGTCTTGCGCATGTATGGAAAAAAAGCAAACATGCACGCCGTCTCTGATTTATATAAAGCCGGTTTCCGTGCAGATTATTCGTCGAAACTGCCACAATTAGATCAACTGCCCATGCGCATCATCTACGGGACGCGCGACAAATTTATCAACAAACACAAAAAGTATTTTGACACATTAACGCATACTAAAATTATTTTTATCGAGAAAGCCTTTCATCAACTGCCCACACATCAGCATGAAGCGTTTAATCGGATTATTAAACAATTTTTACCCGAGATTGATCAATACACCATGAAAAGATAGCGGAAACATGTGTGATTAGAGGTTTTGTTCTCATTGTGTGTGAAGGGAAACTTCATTAGTGCATAAATAAAAATTTTTGCAAGTAAAAAATGACCAATTCATTGCGAACATACGGTCACTAATTGTTGTTCAAAGAAAGAAAATGATCCGCCTCATGTGCCATTGCAGTGGCTGAAGCAGATCAGTTGTAAAACTTTTTAGCTCATGCACTGCTGTCCGCTCATTGCGGATGTTGACAAGCTTGCCCTCACTGTTACCAGCAGAGGGCTTTATTTAGTGTATGCACATTGGTACCCGACTAATTAAATTTTCGAAAACTGTATACCTTTTATTAAAAGTGTACAGTTCACCTTTTTTCATAGGCTTAAAGTAGTACATAATTAGGTAAAATAATCCAAAAATCAAGAAACACACCCATTTTATTAGATACATAGGCTTTTGATCAAGTCGACCTTCCACCTGTGCTTATAGACCTGCCATTTACAAAAACAATATAGTCAGTTTTCTTAGAATTAAATTTCATCTATTAGACTTTTCTTTGAGAGTTAGTCAATTACATCTTAAAGGGAGTTGGAATGTTTGACGTTTAGAGTTAAGATGCTGACTGTTGCTGTCACTATGTCTCTGCTGTTTACTATGTTTTCGGTGTCTTCCGGATTTTCACAGCGTGCTTCCGCAAAGACTGCCGAACCGATTGTCAAGAAAGTCGTGCCAACTTTTAATGGTGACTCGCGGACAAATAAAGGTTTCACCTGGTATACGAATCTCGAATCTTCTGGAAGTGATCTTCAACTGGTCAAGAAGTTGGGTAAGAGCGTCAAAAAGCCAGACTTCAAAAAGGCGCTGACGTTCAAAGGGATAAGCTATGTGTCGAGAAATGACAGTGGCGAGCGGGTCCATAAGGCTGAAGCGAAAGGATTAAAAGCAGATACAGACTATTATTATCGTGTCGGCGATGCAAAGCAGAACATTTGGAGCGAGATCGACACGGTCAAAACAGCACCCAAAAAAAATGGTGCATTCACGTTCCTAGAACTGACCGACCCACAAGCAAAAACAGAGGATGAAGGCAAACTGGCTGCGGATACATTTAACAAGGCAGCAGAAACCGTAAAAAATTATGATTTTATGACTGTAACCGGGGACTTTGTCGATAACGGTGTTGAGGAAGATCAATGGGACTGGCTAATCAACAACAGCCGCAGCGTTTGGGGCAATACAACGGTGGTTCCAGCTGCTGGAAATCATGAAGCCAAGAATTATGCGTTTATTGATCACTTTAATTTGAAAATGGCAACAAAGAATCAAGACACAAAAACAGGTGCTTATTACTCCTTCAATTATAGCAACACGCATTTTGTTGTCCTGAATACAAACGAAGACTCCGAACAATATCGTGATTTCACGCCGGAACAAGTGAAATGGGTGACGGCGGACATTAAAAAGGCGAAGAAAAATGGTGCGAAATGGACAGTCGTCCTGATTCACAAAGGACCGTATACGACATCCAATCATGCGACCGATTCAGATATTATTGACCAAAACGGTGTCAGATACCAGATTGCACCCTTGATTGGAAAGCTTGGGGTTGATTTGGTAATCCAGGGGCACGACCACATCTATGCACGCACTTTGCCAATCAACAAGAATAATCAAGCAACACAGCCAACAACAATAACAGAATGGATGAATGGCGAAAAAATTGACTATACCGTAAAACCGAATGGTGCAATCTATTATATCCCGGCAACATCTGGTCCGAAAGTCTACAAGAAAAATACAGATCCGGTGCTCGGTGATACATTTTATAACAAATTTGTCCGTGCCGAAGAAAATCATGCCATGAAATACGGACTTGATCCAAGCGATCCGACGCGTCCAGTGCGCGGTGCCGTCCAGAACTTTTCGAGCGTCACGATTAGTAAAAATAAGCTCTCCGTTGTTGTCTACGAGATTGATCGGATCAAGGGCACCGACGATCCGTATATTATCGATCAATTTGGTATCATCAAATAAATGCTCAATGTTTTAAATAAATATAATCAATGGAAAATAAGCATTTCTTAGGCAGAATGGGACTAAACCTGTTCTGCTTTTTTAGTTAAGGAATTCATGAGAAATTAAAAAAGCAAAAGGCGACTAACTAATTTTCAAATAAATTTGTATTTTTATTTCAACTAATATGGTGTCAAGTTGTATACTTGATTACGGAATAATTATTACAAGATTGCAGGGAAAAATTACAATGAACAACAAACTCATCACCAACTCAAATGGACAAACCTTTTTATACGAACTGCAGCAGGCGTTTTCAACCTGCGACGAATTTTATTTTAGTGTAGCATTTATTAACTATAGTGGGCTTCAGTTGCTTCTTGATCATTTGAAGGAACTGCGTGATCGTGGGGTTCATGGGAAGATCATGACGTCTACCTATTTGAATTTCACAGAACCTAAGGCGCTGAAGAAGATTAAAACCTTTGATAATATCGATCTCAGAGTTTTTGAGGCGGACAAGGTTAAAGGGTTTCATAGTAAAGTTTATATTTTCAAAAGCAATGATGCCTATACCATTATGATCGGGTCGTCGAATATTACGCAGAGTGCGCTGAAAAGCAATGTGGAATGGAATGTTGCAACCGTCTCAACGAAACAGAGTCCTTTCTTGGAGAAAGCCATTAAGGAATATAATGAACTTTGGGATCAATGTACGGTTGCGGATGATCTATTTTTACAGAGGTACCAGAATTTTATCGAAAGTTTAAGGGCCCAAGTTGCAGCTGCCCATGAACCTTCGTTTAGCAGCTATGGAAACGCTGAAATGCAGAAAATTGTACCGAATCTGATGCAACAGCAAGCAATCGATAATCTCGAACGATTACGCGCGCATGGTGAAACACGGGCACTTGTCATTTCAGCGACAGGTACTGGGAAAACATATATGTCAGCGTTTGATGTTCAGAAGTTTCAACCGAAGACGATGCTCTTCATCGTGCATCGTGAAGAAATTTTAACAAAGGCTAAAGAGACCTTTGAGCGATTGCTCGGTCGCGGCAATCAAATGGGGATGTTTACCGGTAACAGTAAGGACTACGAAGGGAAATCTTATATTTTTACAACCATCCAAACCATCAAGGATCATTGCAGCGATTTTCCTGCAGATTACTTCGACTACATCATTATTGATGAAGCGCATCACGCCACGAGTCCAAGCTACACGCGTGTACTGGATTATTTTCAGCCGAAATTTCTACTTGGGATGACAGCAACTCCAGAACGGTGTGACAGTGGTGATATCTTTGGTTTATTCGATAATAATATTGCGATTGAAGTTCGCTTGAATGAAGCGTTGGAGGAGGACTTAGTTCTCCCTTTTCACTATTTTGGTATCACAGATGTGGATGGCGTTGATTTGTCAGACGTCTCCATTGATGATGTGGCAGAAGTTGCTAAAAGGCTGAAAGTGAACCAGCGCGTTGACTTTATCATCGATAAAATGAATTTCTATGGATATGATGGCGAGAGCTGTAAATGTTTGGGGTATTGCGTAACCAAGGACCACGCACAGTATATGGCGGATGAATTTAATAAACAAGGAATTGTCAGCACATATTTAACAGGTGATGATGCACAAACCAAGCGACAAGAAATGATTCGCCGACTTGAAAATGATGATGATCCACTTCAGGTGATCTTTACAGTGGACATTTTCAATGAAGGTGTCGATATTCCGTCAATAAATTTGGTGCTGATGCTCAGGCCAACAAATTCGCCGATTATTTTTATGCAACAATTGGGGCGTGGGTTGCGAAAATACGAGGGTCAGTCCTTTTTAACTGTTCTCGATTTTATTGGAAATCATAGTAAGACGTTTCTCATTGCCATCGCGCTTAGCGGCAAACGTTTTTATGATAAAGACAGCCTAAAAGTAGCGGTTCACCGTGGGTTTCCAGATCTTCCTGGTGCCACGCATATCCAAATGGATCGAATTTCTCAACAAAGAATTATCGAGCAACTGAACCAGGAAAATTTCAGAGCAATGAAATATCTTAAAGAAGAATACCAGGAATTTAAGAAACAATTTACTGTTGCAGGAAATCGATCGATTCCTAATTATCTGATGGATTATGCCAAATTTGAGAATGCGCCTGATCCCATCAAGTTTATTGCGAACAAAAAAACATATCTATCTTTCTTGGCAGCCGTTGAAAAAACCGATGATTTAAAGCAATTGGCCAATGATGAGCCATTCTCCACCATCTTAAAACAATTATCAGCTGAGTTGCCGATTAAAAGGCCCTACGAGTTCTGTGCTTTACGTTATCTGATTACCCATAAAATTGTTTCCTGGGAAGACGCTAAGAATGAAGTACTTAAAGAAATGGAGACGATCGAAGAGGCAACCCTGGAACACGCATTTGAACATTTGAATCAAACGTATGATGATCAAGGGCAGAAATCTCGTGACATCAAGTTGTGTACCTATGACCGGGAAAATAAGTGTTTAACTCAATCCGAGATCTTTGGCACAATTTGTGAGGATGAACAGCAAAGAACCTATATTCTTGATGTACTTAATTATGGACTCTATCGTTATGGAAAAATGTTCGGACATAAGAATTATGGAGTCCCATTTCTGAAACTTTATGAACAGTACACGATGGTTGAGTCTGCATTGCTATCAAACTATCAAAAGATCCTTAGCTCATTCCGTGGATCAGGAACGATAAAAAATGGAAATGATTATTATCTGTTTATTGATTTGCATAAGGATGACGGAATCAAAGACAGTATCAATTACCAAGATCATTTCATTAGCCCATCGCTATTCCAATGGGAGACGCCTAACTCGAATAGTCAGGATACAACCCAAGGGCATCGTATTATAAATAATAAGAAGTACGGCATACATCTTTATCTGTTTGTGCGGAAATTCAAAAGTATTGAAAAGAATATTTCTGAACCCTATATTTACATTGGTTCAGGGGATGTAGTTAAGTATCGAGGCAATAAGCCAATTACTACTGAAATCGCGCTACATCATGAAGTGCCGATGTCGTTGTATCAAGAATTTATTACGAAGGTATAAAGTGATTCTATTAATCTGATATAAATTTACTAGGTAATAGATGAAATATATGAGCGGATCGGTGACACCCTGAAGATTGGGGGTGACCTTATGACAACATTTTAAGTACTGACACACATGATTTGTCAAGAAACAAAAAGTGATCCGTCTCATATCCTCGTACAGGCTAAGACGGATCACTTCTAAATGATTGATTTAGTTAAAGCACTGATTCCGCTCTATGCGGATATTGCCTGACTCAAGCCGTCCGATATGATTGCAGTCACATCGGGCGGTTTTATTTTACGCTCTTACTATCTTTATTCTACACAATTTCTAGAAAAACAAAAATAGAATAAGTCTTACAGACACTCTGTCATAAGTTGCTCGACGGTTGCAACATCTGCTGGTGCCCATCTCAAAGAATCCAAGTTCTCTCGTTTCAACCAGATGAGCTTAGAATGCTCATGTGCGGTTGGAAGACCAGAGGTTAATGTGCATTTAATTGCCGTAAGATCAATTGAAAAAGTTTCATAGTCATGGTGACTTTTGAGAAACATTGTATTGGCTTTTACTGTGCACTTCAATTCTTCATTGATTTCTCGTTCAATCGCTTCTTCCGGACGTTCGCCTTCCTGAATTTTTCCCCCTGGGAATTCCCATTGGTTTGGAATCGACATCTTAGGCGAACGCAATGCGCAGAGAATTTCTTCATTTTCATTTTCTATTATTGCTGCGACAACGGATAAAGTCTTGCCCATCAAATCACCTCATGAACGCTTATGCGCCATAGTAAATTAAGTCGTAAGCTATTTAGTCAGACTACCTATCATTCATAGTATCATAACTCTATTCGTTCTTTCAGATCTACTCATTTTTTTGTTTGTTAAGAGCTAAAAAAACATTACAAAGTTAGGTACTAAAATATGTGCAACAAAATAGAGAGACTGTGCAATAACTTACAATCCCTCATACTTTAATGCATGTCTAAATGCTGCGCTTTTCTCGTATGTTTCGTCTCCTTCGGTAATTGGGAAGAAGCATTAGGAATTTTGCGCGGCAAAACATTAATCACATCGGAAGAATAAATGGCAAAACTGATGCTGCCGCCGTGTTTATGTGCGCGTATCAGAATGGGTTGATTATAGTTGTTCCTGAAACGGAAATCAGGGCCATACCAGCTGACGGTAGCATCACGACCTAAAGGTACATAAGCGACGCGCCGGCTATGCGCATAACGTTCAATGATTTTCAATCCGGCACGATCGACTGCATTGAATAATGTAGAGGATACTTGGCAAATCCCTCCTCCTACACCTTCAGAATATTCACCTCGGACAATAACGCGGGCGGGGAGATAGCCTTTTTTCTTTGTGCGCATGCCAACAGTTTGATTAAATGAAAAGGTTTCATTAGGAAAAACGACATGACCATCTAATGCTTGAGCAGCTAATTCGATGTTATGCGCGCGACTTTTGTTGCCGGAATTAAAGAAGGTGGTATAGTGACCGATTTGCTCGGTACGAATGTGTGCAAGCAACTCTCCATCAACCTTCGGATAGACCGTGAGTAAAGGAACCTCAATCTGGGCAGAGCCGTGTCCATAATAATAACGATAAAAGCGGTCTTTGAACTTACTTCTGTAGAGTTTAAACCCAGTTTGCTCAGAATCAATGGTCCCATGGTCATTGATTTTGGCATTGATCGGTGGCTGACTTACCTCCTGATTGAGTCGATTCATTAATTGATTAACTTTCTCTTGATCGATCAATGGGGAAAACAGAGTAGTAAAATCATCTCGATTGACTGTACTCAACGTTGTTTCATGGTGTTTTATTATCAAATGATCAGAAAGAACCACAGGTTGCTGTTGCGCCAGAATCAGCATTCCTGCTAACATCAGTAGCCGCATCGGGATCACGCACCTCCAATGTTAGTATGAGCAGATCTACTCGAATTAGTAATGATTCAGAAGGTTCTCATCTCGTCGATGCAATTCATAATTAACCATTTATTTTATATAGAAGATGGTCACAACAAATGCAATGCGATTAGGCACATCGATCAAGGGTATAAGTGAACGAGGAATAAAGTGTCATTTGCAAAATTTATGGAGTAAATTCTACGAAAATCATCCGTATACAGCCGATAAATATATGCGTTCTTTTTTTTACAATAGTTTGCGAATAATATTCTAATTCGACAATATTTGTTACAATAAAAGGACAAATCTCGTTTTTTTATGGATGAGGATGATGGGGAATGAACGCTCTGATGGATATGAAAATGTTTTTATCTTTCCTTGTGACCGGGAATGTCGTCATGGTTTTTCTGATTGGGGCATACCTATGGCGGCACAGGGACGATGATACATTGAATACGTTCTTCTATGGGAAGTGTCTCCAGACCATTGCCTGGATCATCGCGATTTTTCGAGGAGGAGCTTTTGATCTGATAGCTGTTTCACTCGCAAACAGTTTATTGTTCATTGGCTATACTTTTGAAGTGCTCGCGCTGCTTAAATTGGCGAGAAGTTATCATCGATCCACTCGAAATCTCTATCTTTGGTTTTCGGTCTTATATATTCTTAGCTTTCACATTATCCTCTTCTTTTTCAATCAAGCGCATATCAGAATTGCGTTCGCCTCGGTAGCATTGGTGGTAATTCTTGTTCTTCCAGTATGGCGAATGACGCGAGGAAAACAGCACTCTTTGCTGATGCACTCCATGGGGTATCTGTACTTTATTTTGTTACTGGGATTAGTGGCGCGCACGATTGTTGCTCTGGTTATCAATCCTTCCACTGACCTGGATTCGAACGCTGCTTCGTTTGCCTATGGATTTAGCTTTATTATGATCAATATGACCATGATTCTGGGAGGTACGGGCTTCATCTTGCTACTCAAAGAAATGACCGATAAAGAACTGGTTCACCTTGCGAATTATGATGATTTAACGAAGACATTGAATCGTAGAGCTTTCTTTGCACAGACAGAGTATTATCTCAATTATTATGCTAAGAAAAAGCAGAAGCTATCCTTTTTGTTATTTGATGTGGACAGCTTTAAATGCATAAATGATACACATGGTCATGATATCGGCGATCGTGTATTGCGGGATCTTTCCAGACGCATCTATAATCAGATCGAACCAGATCACCTGTTCAGTCGATTCGGCGGTGATGAATTTGCAATTCTAATGCCGGGAATGGATGAAGAAGCGTCTGCATTATTGGCTGAGAGAATAAGAAATGAAGTTGCTCAAGCACAGATCTTCCTACCTAATCAGCCTCTGAAATATACGATAAGCATTGGGCTTCTGACGATCTTGCCCGACCAATTCACCGATATAGAAACACTCTACATCTCTTGTGATAATGCCTTGTACGGAGCGAAACGGAATGGAAAAAATGGGGTCTATCGCGGACACTATCAAGAGGAACTTAAAGCCGAATTGTGATCGTATAGAATGAATTTTTAATAAAAATATCTGATTAAATGATCCTGTTGTTTTTCTCATCAAGAGGCAATGTTTGAGAAGAACTTCATTCAAAATCAAGAGTGAGCCCAAGCAGTTTGATCCATCTAACTGTTTGGGCATTTTCCGTGGCTGATTGGGCAAACCAGGTCCATTTTTGTTTTGAATGATTTATGATAACATACTAATCAAGACAACTTTAATGATCATTGTGAGGTATGCCATGAATCCGAAAGAACTGACTTATAAAATGCCGGCGGAGTGGGAAAGCCATGAACGGACGTTCCTTTCGTGGCCGGTGCGTGAATCGATGTGTTATCCAGACGAGTATGCACGGGTTTGCTCTGGCTATGCTGAATTTGTCAAGGCAATTTCCGAATTTGAATCGGTCAGCGTGCTTGTGAATCCGGATGATCAAAAGATTGTGCGCTCCTATTTGAGTAAACCGATGAAACATCCGATTGAAATTATAGCTGTTCCGCATAACGATTCTTGGATTCGTGACAATGGACCAACGTTTATTAAGGATCAACAGGGAAGATTGGCCGGTGTAAACTGGCGCTTTAATGCATGGGGCGAGAAATATGAGCCATGGGATCTCGATGATGCAGTGGCACCGGTGATTCTTAGCGCAATGCAGATTCCCTGCTTTGACGCACCTCTAGTTATGGAAGGCGGTTCCTTCCATGTGGATGGTGAGGGAACACTTCTGACAACAGAGCAATGTTTGTTGAATCCTAATCGCAATCCGACTATGAACCGTGAGCAAATTGAAGAGTACTTAAAAATGTATATAAATGTTGAAAAAGTGATCTGGTTGAAGAATGGACTTTCTGGTGATGAAACGGATGGGCATGTGGATAACATCGCATGTTTCGCCGCACCAGGAAAAGTACTGATCCAGTCATGTGAAGATTCGGATGATGAGAATGCCGAAATCACTCAAGAGAATATCCGGCGTTTGGAGAACAGTATTGATGCCCGGGGGAGAAAGCTGGAGATCATTCGTATTCCGCAACCGCCAATTCGCTTTGAGCGGGATACTCGGCTTACGCTCAGTTATCTGAACTTTTATTTTGTGAATCAGGGAATCATACTGCCGATATTTGGTGGTGACGCCGAAGAAACGGACAAGCAGGCGCTATCCATTCTTAAGGATCTTTTTCCGAACCGGACGATACGCACCGTTGATGGTATGGCGATCATCCGTGAGGGCGGAAATGTGCACTGCTCCACCCAGCAAATGCCGATTATTGAAAAGAAAGAGGACTCTGCATGATGAGAAAAGTAAAGGTCGCGGCAACACAAATGAGTTGTTCGTGGAGCATTGATGATAATATTCGCAAAGCAGAAGCACTTGTTCGAAAGGCTGCTGCTGAAGACGCTCAGATCATATTGCTTCAGGAATTGTTTGAAACGCCATATTTTTGTCAGAAGGAAAAAACGGAATATTATGCTTTAGCTAAAGCACTGGAAGAAAACAAGGCCATCCTTCACTTTCAGAAAATTGCTCGCGAGCTCCACGTTGTGCTGCCCATCAGTTTTTACGAGCGGAAGAACAATGCCCTTTACAATGCTATGGCGATGATTGATGCCGACGGGACTGTGCTCGGAACATACCGCAAAAGCCACATCCCGGATGGACCCGGTTATGAAGAAAAGTTTTATTTTAATCCTGGAGACACAGGGTTCAAAGTATGGGAAACCCGCTACGGCAAGATTGGTGTCGGCATTTGTTGGGATCAATGGTTTCCTGAATCTGCTCGGTGCATGACATTAATGGGTGCGGAATTGCTGTTTTATCCGACAGCGATTGGTTCGGAACCCTATGATTCGTCAATCGATTCAAAGGATCACTGGCAGGCTTGTATGCTAGGCCATGCAGCATCTAATCTTGTTCCTGTTATCGCCTCAAACCGTATTGGAATGGAAAGCGATGATGAGTCTCAGATCACATTCTATGGTTCTTCATTTATAGCCGGACCGCAAGGAAACAAGATCTGTGAGGCGGATCGTACAAGTGAAACAGCGTTGGTGGCTGAGTTCGATCTCGATCAGTTGCAAGCGCAGCGATTTGAATGGGGCATTTTCCGTGACCGCCGCCCTGAACTGTACCAAATCCTGACTTCAAATGATGGTGAACGTAAATTTTAAGCATGAGAAGCAAAAGCTTTGCGCATGGTCATGAGAAGTGATCGATCTCTTGACCATGTGTGAAACGATGCATTGAAAGAATAGGATTGCTGGTATTAGATGCCAAGCAATCCTTTTTTGATTGCGGCAACAACAGCACCGACGCGAGAGTCGGCTCCTAATTTTTGCATGAGGGATGAAATGTGGTATTCAACCGTACGTTTGCTAATTGATAAGGATTGGCTGATTTCGCTGGTTGTCATGTCGGAAGCAATCAAATTGAGAATGTCACGTTCTCTTGGCGTTAATGTTTCCGTTTGAACTTCGGGATGGATGTTTGGGAAAACCTTTTTACCTGCAAAGACTTGTCTAATGACAAAAACAAGTTTCCGATTGGATTCCTCTTTGCTGATGTAGGCATCGGCACCTGCCTGCTTTGCGGCTTCGATGTACTCATCATAATGATAACCGGACAATATGATGATCTTTAACTCTGGATTTAACTTCTTGATCTGTTTCGTGAGTTCAATCCCATTTGTATCCTTTAAACGAACATCAAGGACAAGAATTTCGGGCGGATGTATACGAATCACTTCTTCAAGATTTTTCGGATCCGGTAGTGCATCAATGACGTGAAAATCCTTTTCCTTCTCAAGCAATTCTTTTAGGCCCATCAACATGAGCAGATGATCGTCAACTAAGATAATCTTAATGGTCACGTTCCTCATTCCAATCTAATGGCAATGTAATTTTAATGCTTGTACCTTTTCCAACAACGGACTGTATTTCAACTAATCCGTTAAGCTGGTCAACGCGTCTTTGAATCGTGATGAGTCCGATGTGGTCACTACGTGTATGATCGATGGCTTTGGTAATTTCAAACCCTTTTCCCTTATCAGTGACTTTCATGACCAAGTAGCGGTCGACACAGAGTAGAGAAATCGAAATAACACGTGAGCCTGAGTGTTTGATTGCGTTGTAGATGAGTTCTTTAATGATGCGGAATGCTGCGATGGAAAGGGTTTTGGAGATCAGTGTCAACTTGAGTTGATAGTGCGTGTCGATAATCACATTATAATTTTTCTGAAATCTTTTTTTAACGGATTCAACACTTTGCTCTAATCCGAGATCTTCGACTATAAATGGATGCAACTCACGTGATTTCTCCCTTATTTCATAGATTTCATTCATCAGGGATTCTTTAATGACGTGGTATGCGGCACTATCTACTTGTTTGTTTCGATGAAACATTTCAATCTTATTTTCTAACAGTATAACATTTTGTAGCACTTCATCGTGAAGAAAAATAGATAATGATCGACGTTGTTCATCCAGCGCATTCATTAAGATACGATTAATTTGTTCATGCGTGTAGGATTTGGACCGGGTCTTTTTCAATGCTTGTCCCATAGTTGCGACTTTCTCCGAACTTCTGAGCAGTTCCAAAGTATTTGCACGAATTTCATCCAGTAGAAATTGTTCAATCTTACTAATTTTTGTTCCATTAAGCTTCTGACCGATGAGAATCCATCCGCGGTCAGTCTCACCGTCACGTAATGGAAGAACGGTCAGCTTCTTTTGCAGATCTTCATTTGCCGTTTCGCTATTGTTAAGGAATTGGTAAGAGAGTTCGTTATTGGCGAAAATACCTGTCTCGTATATAATTTTTGGAATATGTTTCTGTTTCCAGATCAAACTGACGCCATTAATTGCTAAAGTCCGATGAACAAAGTTCACAATCAGTTGTGCACATGTGGTCAGATGGTATCCGTTCAACGCTCCCTGAAGAATGCGCTCTTTCTCCTGTTTGATTTCTCTAGTTTTATCTGCTAGTGGGCGATGCCTGAGCCGATCAAATAATTTGTTTGTAGAAAAAAAGAATAGCAAAATGAACGTGATAAATAAGTTAAATGCCAGAAAATGTTCCATTTCTTTAGAGAAAAAAAGATAGAAGAGGCTATCTGACAGAGCGAGTGAGAGTACAAGAGTAGTCAGTCTCATGAATAAAGGAATTAAGTTTAATTTAGCGTCGATTATTTCTTGCTGAGTTAGGATGTACGATATTGTAATCGGGGAAATGATCGTGCTCAGCAAACTGTAGTAAAAAAGAACCCCATCTAATGTTCCCAAAAAGTAAGGAATAACACAGAATATGACCACAGGAAGATATGAAACGAAAAAGCTTAAGATAAGAATCATGATTTGATTCTTTACTTTTAATGAGTTATGTTGATGCATTCGGATCAGAATGTAGATACTGGCAGTCAAAGAGAATATTATGAACAAAATAATTATCCGATTAAATAATGTATTAAAGGGATTGTGTATCAAGTGAAAGCGGAAAACAGAAAGTGCATACAGTGTTCCCAGGACAATAGAAACGACTTTTATCACAGTATAAAGATATTCATAGACCTTTGGACGTGCAGCAGTTGGAAAGTAAAGAAAAAATTTATACTTGAAAGTTGGAATGAGGAGAACGGAGTACAACTCAATCAGACGAGCAAGCGGATTATTTAGTACCGATGGAATGACCGAACTGATAGCAAGACCCGTAACGAACAGGATGGCGTAATAGTGTTTCGTGATGATTGAGTTTGGTTTAATAACGTAGCAATACATACCATTGCAAACAAAAAAGAGCCCAACTAAGAAAAGCGAGAGATATTCAAAGAGGATTGGAGTAGCTTCTGGAAAATCATGAGTATGAACTATATTTTGAAATTGATAGCAGTAGTAACTATTAAGAATAAGAAAAAATAATAACAAGAATGAAGTGATGTATCTTGGCTTCACAGTCATCAACTCCTAGTCCATTTCTCTCTTTTTCTTAATCATAATTCAACATTCTTTGACAATTTTCCTTTAGTAAATAAAAATTCTTATAATTGCGGAAAATACGGATTTTTAAAGTTAGCGTCTGGCGTATAGTGAATATAGGGGAGAAAATAGAATAGAAAAATAATAGCGATCATAAATATAGACAAATAGTTAATGAGAGAGAAAAACAGGAATGGC
Source organism: Sporolactobacillus kofuensis (assembly GCF_024125425.1). Lineage (GTDB taxonomy): Bacteria > Bacillota > Bacilli > Bacillales > Sporolactobacillaceae > Sporolactobacillus > Sporolactobacillus kofuensis. The sequence goes on along the minus strand of NZ_JAMXWN010000004.1, from coordinate 57,549 downwards.
TCATTTCTTTTGCGAGGGGGGATCTCAATGTGTTCGTATGACCATTATTCTGCTAACTATTTAACTGGATTGTATCATTCGATTAAACAAAACATTGAAAACGGATTCTTATCGCGTGCGATGTTACAAGAATTGGACCTGATCGCTGAAGCTATCAGGAAACAAGGCGTTTGTCTTCTAGAAGAGAGACGGACAGTCAGGGTTTTCACAAAGTATAATATAAAATGAATTTATAATGTTGTTCGATTACGGTGGGGTTGATCCCACCGTTTTTATTTGATCTCAAGGGAAATAGGAACAAGAACTGTGGACTGAATGAATTTTTTTAAACTTTTAATTTAATAATGTAATAAATTACCATGAAAGCGCTAGTAAAATAGACATATTTTCTCTTGTCTTTTCCGCCCTTCTATTTATAATAATAAGTAGTATAATTAATACTATTTGTATAAATTTCCAGTGTATAAATACCTAGTTCATTTGTAACTGTTTATTTGGAGGAAGGAAAGTACTTTTACATTTCTAACGAGGTACCAAATAGGATGGAAATTATTGAAGGAGTGATATTTGGTGACCAAAGTACTTATTGTTGATGACTCAAAGTTTTCACAGAAGATTACATATTCCTTTCTAAACCAATATTTAGAAGATATTGAGTTCGTTTTTGCCGGAGACGGTGAAGAAGGACTTCATAAATTTAACGAAGCGAAACCAGATTATATGATTGTGGATTTATTGATGCCGAAATTACGCGGCCAGGATCTTATTGAGAAAGTAAAACAGATTGATCGAGAAGCGAAAGTGATTGTGCTTTCTGCCGATGTACAGAACCGTGTGCGCGAAGTTGTTGAAAAAATGGGTGTGCTCTCTTTCATAAACAAGCCTCTGGATGAAAAGAAGGCAAGAGAGATAGCGAACATCATAGGGAATGGTGCACGTGGCCGGTAAAATCAGCAGAGAAGATATTTTGACGGAATTATTTAATATTGGTGTCGGACAAGCCGCAAGTACATTGTCAGACATTATTGATAAGCAAATCGGATTAACGATCCCGAGTGTGAGGATACTCAACGCGGAGAAGGGCAAAATTGAACTGAATAAATACTTGAAGCAAGTTGCAGAGGGCGCGGTAATGGTTTCATCCATTTCCTTTGATAGTCAGTTGGAAGGAAAAGTCAGTCTTCTATTTCCTGCAGATAAAATGCATCACTTTATCGATCTTTGTCTTCATGAAACGCATGATGAAACGGAGTATTCGTTGGATTTTACCGATATTGATTTTGACACAATCAAAGAGATCGGAAATATCGTCATTAATTCCATCATTGGCGAATTAAGTAATACGGTCAACATACCGGTGGAGTACACGCTCCCAGAGGTTGATGTTTTGAATAATGCAAGTGCGGATCATTTTGTTGACACTGAAGATTACCGCCTTGTACTCATGATGTTCTTGGCTTTTGATATTGAAGGGACGGAAATTGCAGGCGCCATTGTCATTAATATGACCTTAAACTCTCTAGATGACATTCTGAATAAGATTGATAGACTGTATAACGGAAGATGAGTGAATATGGATTCAATTCTACCAGGTGTATTAAACTGCATAAATGAGGGTATCGTCATTATTACGGAAGACCTCGTTATTACCTACTGGAATCCTTTTATAGAAAAGTTATCCGGTAAGAAGAGTGAAGATGTTCTCAAGCATCGCGTCGATGAAGTATTGCCAATGCTTGAACGTCCTTTTTTCCATAATGCGGTAAAGCGGCTTATTGCCGGCGGGAACCCTGTCTTCTTTTCTGCTGCCATGCACCGTCATCTGGTTAGCCAAGATTACCGAGTAAACCTGAAAATGAACCGAATTTCAGTGTCGGGAAATGTCGCGGTTATGCTGGAATTTATTGATGTGACGAATCAGTTCTTGAGAATCAATCAGCTGAGAGACTACGTTAACCAGCTGTCTCAGTTGAATAACCAGCTGAAGCAAAAGGAAAAGGTTATTGAGAAACTTGCTTATTATGATAAATTAACCGGTGTGGCAAATCGGGCGCTGTTTGATAAATTTGCTGATAAGTATCTCGCTGTAGCCAAACAACGTGGAACCATGCTTGGCCTGATGTTCGTCGATGTTAATGAATTTAAAATGATAAATGATACCTATGGTCATAATACAGGCGACAAAGTGATGACTCGAGTAGCAAGTCTGTTGACGGAATCAACAAGAAAAGATGATATCGTCTGCAGATTTGGTGGCGATGAATTTGTAGTGCTCCTTCCGGATATCAATACATTTGAGGATTATCAGATCATTGCCGACAGGATTGAAGCAAATCGGAAAAGACATATTATTCAAGACGGATATAACATTTGGCTATCGCTGAGCATCGGTATTAGTTTTTATCCCGATGACGGTGAAACCATCGAAGATCTTATAGAAAAAGCGGACGAGTTTATGTACGTGAACAAACATCAGTCACGTATGGATAATATGTAATATAAATAAAATTGTGATGACCGTACGGACCTCATTGAGTCTGTTGACGGTCTTTTTTTAGTTAGGAAATCTATTTATCTAAAAATGCAGCAGAGATGCGAGACGCCTGTGGGAGTGCGAGCCAAGTGAGACCCCGCAGAGAGCGGGAAGACCGAGGAGGTTCACGGATCGACCACAGCAAGCGAGCAATCAAAGCAAAATGGATACAAGATAAGCGCAGGGGTTTTTGCCAGTAATCCTTAAGATACTGTTGACATACCCGCCAAGCAATGGCATAAATAATAAAGCAGGAAGTCGCCAATGAATTTATCAAAATTGGCTTAAAGGGAATGAATAGAAAGCATGAACAAAAATGACATTTATACTGATTTGGTAAAAATGGTTGCAAGCAAAGAGCAAGTGAAAATAGACGAGAAATTGAGTACATATACCTTTACGCATACCGGGGGACAGGCGGATCTCTTTGTTCTTCCAAAAACGTATCAAGAAGTAGGACGAATCATTGCGTATGCGAATGAACAAGCTTTGCCGATAACGATCTTAGGTAAAGGCTCCAATCTTATCGTGCGCGATGGTGGGATACGAGGTATTGTCATTAGCTGCGAATTGCTCAATAAAATCAGATGCGAAGGCGACACAATTATCGCACAAAGCGGGGCGGCAATCATTGATGTTTCACGATTCGCGTTGGCTAACCATCTGACCGGACTTGAATTTGCCTGTGGTATACCTGGATCTGTCGGTGGTGCATTGTATATGAATGCAGGTGCATATGGTGGAGAAACCGCTGATGTATTGACTGGAGCAGTTGTCGCTGACCGAACAGGCAAAATTATTCAATTGGATAAAAAGTCATTATCCATGGGTTATCGGCACAGTGCGATATCACAGGAAGGGTATCTTGCATTAGAAGGAACGTTTGCCTTGCAGCCAGGGGACCCTCAGCAAATAAAGTCTGAGATGGATCGTTTGACAGCACTGCGTGAACTGAAACAACCACTGGAATATCCATCATGCGGCAGTGTGTTCAAAAGACCAACCGGCTATTTTGCGGGAAAGTTAATTCAGGATAGCGGGTTACAAGGAACACGGATCGGCGGTGTTGAGGTGTCAACCAAACATGCAGGCTTTATGGTGAATGTGGATCACGGAACCGCTTCAGATTATATTCAATTGATAAAGCATGTCCAGGACACAGTGAAACAAAAATTTGGTGTTGATTTGGAAACTGAAGTACGAATTATTGGCGAAGCATTGAATGGAAAATGATAATTGAGCAAAGTAAAGCATGAGTTTGACTAAGATTATACTGAAATGCTTCTTTGTTCAAAAACGGCAGCTGCGATTACGCAACTGCCGTTTTTTCAAAGAAAAAAGCTCATAGGGATAAGAAAGGACCTATAGGACTGTCTGTACCTTTCCTATCGGGCTAGTCAGTGACTCGGTGTCCCATGATCACCAAATCCCGCTCTATGCCATCTAGAACGGCAACCCTTGGACATGTGCCCCAACGTTCGAAGCCAAATCGCTCGAAGAGGTGGAGACTTGGTGTGTTCTGTCCGAAAATAAAAGCGAGGACCGTATTAATTCCTAACGCTTTGCAATGTTCTAGGGCATAACGAACAAATCCAGAGCCGATGCCCATACCTCGAAAACGTTCATCTAAGTAAATGCTTATTTCTACAGTTGATTGGTAAGCAGGACGACCGTAAAAGTTGCTGAGGCTTAGCCAGCCACATAGAGTTCCATCAATTTCAGCAACCCATAGAGGGCGCCTTTGATCTTCTTGATGGGCCTCGAACCATGGCAAACGGTCCTGAACAGTCACAGGCTCAGTATCTGCAGTCACCATACGTCCTGGAATCGTTGAATTATAAATTGAGACGATATCAGCCAAATCTTCTTTACGTGCATCACGAATCATTACAGAATTCTGCATTGAGGCTACCCATCCTATCTTTAGAGTGTATTTATATAATTAATCGGTCATCAAATTAATGATTGCGTGTGCATCCGCTGTAAGACCTTGTCTAACTTTTTGCGAAGCCGTCGCTTGATAAATAAATGAATTGATGACCTGCACATAGGATTGCATGTAATACACTGAAGAAGATAGATTGCCGTTTAGGTAGGCGATTTGTGCTTGATTGAGTTTATCAGATAGAGCGGTTGTCTCGGATTCACTCAAATTCTTCAGTTTAAACTGATGTATGATCTCGTTTTGCATGTGCTCAAATCCACTTCGAATTCCTGAGTAGCCAAGCAATTGCCATTCGCTGATCGCCAATGGATCCTCATTACTTTTCTTTGTAACGGTCAGCTTGTAATAACCATAAGCTTGTGGATTCTTTATAGAGAATGCGCGCGTCATTGCTCTCCATTTAAAGGATTGATCCGTTCTTCGATCAATTAGATCCCAGTTCATTCCATCATCTGAGCCCCAAAGTGTCCAATCCTTTGGATCACTGGTTTTGCTTTTGTTTGAGGAGGTCAGGGTATACATTTCTACCCTGCGATTCTCTGAATCAAATTGGAGCGTAACTGAGGGATGATCCGAATGGAATTTTGCCGCAGTTACTGAATTATTGTCCGTTAAACGTCTTAAAGATTGACTGGCATGAGAGGTAATCTGTGAAGCATACCCTGTCAAATCTGCTAAGGGTTCTGGATAAAATTCTGAGCCATCTGTAGACTGAGCAGTTTGTGAATCCGGCAAAGCATCAGATGAAGTGCCCCAACTTGATGGGTCTGCACCCATTATGAAAGTCAATGTTCCCCCATTCGCTAATTGTGCTGCAGAAATCGTTGTTGCGTTTACCATTTGTCCATTGAATGCGACCTGTTGAACATAGTTATTTTTATTGCTCACATTTGGTGCATTGATGATCAAGGTATGTCCATTCTCCAAATGTACGGCCATTCGCTTGAAATAGGGCGCACCAATGACGTAATCAGGTGTACCCTTTTGAAGCGGATAAATACCTAACGCGCCAAACAGATAGAAGCCAGAGAGTATTGCTCCGTTATCAGACCCTAAATAACCCTGACCGATCATTCCTCCCGTGTAGAAGCGATTCATGATGGCACGTAATGTACTCTGTGTTTTCCAAGGCGCAGAAGCGAATAAATACATATACGGTTGAGATGGTGACGCTGCTTGATCGAGCGTGAACATTCCTAAATGACCGCTGTACGCGATTCTTGCGTGCTTCTGAAGGCTGCTGAACGCTTTGTCTTGTGGCGGGTTACGGAAAAACTGATCAAGCTTGCGGGTTAGAGCATCTTGACCTCCATACAGATTAGCTAGACCTTGTCCATCCTGAGGGACGTTAAACGCGTACGCCCAGTCATCTAAGGTCTTGTTTTTAAGTGACGGATTTGATCCGTCGCTTGCCGCCCACTTTCCATCTTTGTTTCGTTCGGTAAAAGAATCTCGCTTATGGTTAAACAGATATAAATAATTCTGAGATTGTCTTAGATAATAGCGGCTATCATCTGCATATTGGGTGTTGTTCGGATGTCGTTGTGCCAAATAGTTAGCGAAATTTCCGAGCGAATAATCCGTTATGCTCTGAGATAACGTTCGGCTTACGCTGTCTTTTTGTTTGGATGAAAGATAGCCGGTAAAGGTATCATCATCATGTTCCTGCGGTACAGAACTGGATTGGAGCATTGCCTGATAGAGTACAGATGAATGGACACCCGGCACACCTTTAACTACAGCATCTGCAAAGGCAGGACCTGCATCTGGATCAAATACCCCGTCGTTTTTATAGGCAGTGAGGAAACCATTAATCATTTTTCCGGTAAGTTTGGGTTCCAGAAGTGCATAAATCGGCCATGCTGTTTGTGCGCTATAAGAAAAGTTGCTATTTACATAAATTTGACCTTTCTTAATTGGTGCACCAGTGTGTTCAGACGTGTTGGCAGTGCTTGCAGGCACACTCAGATCAGCGTAACGATAATCTGGTTTCTTCTTTGATCCTGTATTCTCATAGCCAATATTTGGTGAGAGATAGAGCCGGTAAAGATTAGAATAAAGCGTGGATTGCTGCGCAGCTCCTCCTTCAACAGTTACACGTTCAAGCCGCTTGTTCCATTCTTTCTTCGCTTTGTTTTCAACATCTTTTAAAGACGTGTGTTTGCCGATTTCCTGGTTTAAATTTTTCTTGGCCTGAGCCACGCTAATTAAAGAACTGGCAATGCGTAGCGTAACGTTCTTTTTGTCGGTGGTGTCGAACTTAAAGAAAGCGGTCGATTGGTCACGGCCTTGCCCGGATAGACGTCCGTAATCGGATACGGGTTGATCGACTTCTGCATAGAAAAACAACCGGTTATCATTGCCTGTCGATGCGTCTTTGCTATCGGTATAGCCTTCCAATGATTGTGTTTCCGGGTGAAGCGTCAGGCTCCCGTGGCGATTCAAGTTATCAAAGATCAAGTTACCGTTTGTCCCAATAAATGAATAGCGCATGATTGCCGCATGGCTCGTTGCTGCCAGTTCTGTTTTCATTCCATTGGCAAAAGTCACCTGATAACGATAGGGGGAAGAAAATTCATCAGAACGCTTGAAGGCTGCTCCACGTCCTAATCGGTTTGCACTTGGCGTACCCGAAAAGTCTGAAGGCATGACTTGAAATGACTGTTGAATGCCTGCTTGGTCATTGGCCGATTGACTGAGTGAAAAGGATTGTATTTCAGGTAAATTATTCGGATCATTATTTTGGTTATAAGGATAAATGTGTGCCTTTGCACTACTGTTAATCGCCGGTGCCCAGTAAGTGAAGCCATTTGGTACCCCTATAGCTGGGGAAGTGTTTCCGCGTGCAAAGGCCTTTCCAGATGCGGTACCACGAAAAATATTAACCTGATCGACCGGTGTACGATCAGTAGTTAATGATGGATGATTATCAATTCGAATATCGTCTAGAGCGCCTTTAAACGAAACGTTAGCGCGCGGTGCTTTGTAGGCAATTATTATTCGTTTTATCGTTTTTCCTTTGGCTGCCGCACCGAGTGAAATTATTTTTTGATTCCATTGGTTCATCAAAAGGGTATCGGATTTCCCTTGATCCTTAGGGGTTATGCCAAAGCCATCCTGATCGTTTACTTTTTTTAAGTCATGTAAATAACTACCGTCGGAAAATGCAAGATCCACTGAAACATAGCTTGCAGCCTCTGCTTGTGGATCAGTTTTGGTCGATTCGGGAGCAATTAAATAGGAGAGCTCCGTATTTGCAGAAACTTTAATATTCACATTAAATAATTTGTTGAATGCATAGCTGTCGGCGTTACCTGTAACTTTCCCTGAGTAGGTAAGTACGTGGCTGCCTGTCCAACCATTTTTTTTCGAGGCATTGTAGAGGTTCTCCGGCCCTTTAGTAACCAAAGTGGTCATTGTTTTCCCCTTGCCGTTTAACGGCGTAATCCCCTCTGTCATTAACTTGCCTTTTCCTGATTGCTCATTTTGATTTTTCCATGAAAGTGCAGGATCGCCTTTTTCGAATGAGGTGAAGAAAAGCGGACTGTTGTTCTTCGCATCGGCACCATGCATCATAGGACCAGGTAAAGAAGAGGTGACCAGACATAGTGAAATACAACTGATGACTATTTTCGTGAAAATCTTTAAATCCATGATGTTGCCCCTCTTCGTTTTGTGTGACGGCCGCGTGCGAGTTGCTGAACAATCCTCACTAGGCAAGACTACCTAACTATTATAACGGAACAGGCACAGTCTATAAAGCAATCTTAAAACTATCCCTAGTCCTCTATTACAGCAAAAAAAATATGCGATAAGAATGCCGGTCAGCATCTCATCGCAAACGAGTAAATGATGGTTTCCTAAATCAAGATCAAACATCTTAACTTAAGGTTAACTGCAACAGAAGGTGTGTTAAAGCTTACGAGATCATCATAGCACCCTTTAGCTGACGTTTTAGAAAATTTGTCATATTATCTGACATGGTTTTTTAAGGTGCGGTTTTTCAAGCAGATTAAATCAAAGATATGTCCAATAATCTAACATTGTATTAATTTTTTGTAAAAGGTGTACTCATTTCTTTTGCACGGACAATTGCTTGATGCACGCAGTCAACGACGGATTGTTTCACATGATTTTCATCGAGCGTATCAATACCTGCTTGAGTGGTACCTCCAGGCGTTGCAACAGCTTTTAATAAATCTTGAGCAGATTTTCCAGACTGATTCAAAAGATGCGTTGCGCCAAGTAAAGTTTGCATCACGAGTTGTGCGGAGGATTCTTTAGAAATTCCTTCCTGAATACCGGCCTCTTGCATAGCATTGGCGAGATAATAAAGGTAGGCAGGACCGCTTCCGGCTACGCCAGCGATTACATCGATCTCACTTTCCTTGACAATAGTGACTGTCCCAACGGTTTCAAATAATTGCTTTGCAAGCTCCAGCTGTTGCTCAGAAACCATTTCTCCGGCTGCGATGCCGGTTGCGGATAACCCGATCGAGGCCGAGGTATTGGGCATTGCACGAACCACTGGTAGATCGATACCCGAAGCGGAGCGGATGAATGAGGTTGGTACACCAACCATCAGTGAGATGATTAATTGATTTGGACGTAAATATGCCTTCATTTCATTGATGGCTGATTCCGTATCCGCCGGTCTGAAAGCAAAAATAACAATGTCCGCCGCATCAAGAGCAATTTTCTTGTCTTGTGTGGTATGGACGTGAAAGGTTTCTTCCAAATCTTTCAACCGTTCACCATTTGATCGATTGTTCATCCAGACACGATCGGCAGAAATAAATTTTTTATCAAGAAATCCTTTGAGTAAAGATTCCGCAAGTTCACCAGAACCAATAAACGCTAATTTTTGTAACAACGGTTATTCATCCTCTCATTTCTTCTGACCAAGTAGATAGGTACTTCTCCTATAAACACCGCAATCATAGTAGAAAACTTGCCGATTGGCAAGTTCTTGACACAAGCATAAATTTAGTATTGATTATCACTTTTCTTCACTTTCAAACGATCTGAAGCTCATTTTCCAGACATCTCTTTATAGGATTGCAACATGGCTGCATTGCTTTTCTTGCGTTTCAGCAAATGAATTTTAGTATGAAGAAAGAGTTTCGTTATCTTCCGCAACCATATAAATTGGTTCAATGCCGCTGCATATCTGGTCCAATAAGAAAGTAGGATCAGTACAATAATTAGGACTTGTGGAGATGATAATTCAAAATCCATAATGCCATAAGCGATAATCGTCGGCATTGTAAAGAAAAAGAGTGAAGCTTCATCATTCGTCTTTGTGTTTAGTCTTTGTGCACGAAGTAAAGTGAATCCACTGATACAAAGGACAAAGAGAAAGAACAAGCCACAAAAAACACCCGATGTTGAGAAGATTGCCAGAAACAGGTCATGAGCATGTGGGATATTTTGACCGTTTAGCTCAGCATAATCGCGACCAAAACCAAGCGAAGTGGCACCAAATACCGGATTCTCTTTAAAGATGTGCCAACTGTTGCCCCAAATTTCGATTCGCTTTGCCATTGAAGATTCGGTGCCATCAGAACGCGGCATCCAACGGTAGAGAAAAGGTGCGCTGGCGATCACTAGGGCTGCAATTGGAAAAAATAGCCGTAAATTTAGTTTGTATACGAAGAGCAGATGGAGCAGAAACATAATAACGAATCCAGCTCTTGATCCTGTATCGTATATTCCGAGATCAAGGAGAGGCAAGATGACCAGTGATAATGCAATCAGTTTCGTATTTTTCATATGCACTGCACGCAATAATTCCACCAACAGAAAGGCAAGTGCGAGAATCAACAAATAACAAGCATAATTGGGGTTAAAAGTTGATCCATAGAGACGTGGTTTTCCCACGTAGCCAAACAAAAAATGTCCGGTAAGGAATGATGCAGCCTGACCGATGAGCGTATCTTTCGGGATGAAGTTAAGCAGCTTATCCGAAATAAAAATATAAACGCCACCAAAAACAGTGATCCAAGTGAATTGATGGATATGCAACTGTTCGGGATGACGCAACATGAATAGATAGATACCAAGATAACCGACTAAGATCAAGGTTGAAGCTAAGTCGGTAACTTGCCAGCTTACGAGAACCGCGCCAATTGATGAAATAGCCATAAGTGCAAGGAGTATGCTGATCAAATCAGTAGGTATCGACTTCTTTTCAATAAATTGTGCGCGCCACTCAATAATGGCATAACCAACGAACCAAGCCATACCAACAGGCGGGAGCAAATATAACAAAATTAATCCCAAGATAAGCGGCTGTTGTTTGACTTTTTTAAGCCCGTATATCATAAATTCGTCCTCCGACTATTATTAATCATTTTATCTGCAACATTACTTATACTTTAAAATGCATAGGAAAATCAAGTTTATGGGGAAATTTTTATATTTATGTAACGAAAATGAAAAGGCTATCATGATGAATGATATACCGTTATAATAGGATTATTAGTGAAGAAACTGGAGGGTTATGACAATGAGAATGGCAACAATTGGAACAAGTAAAATAACGCAACAATTTGTGAAAACGGTTAAAGAAACGGGACGTTTTGAATACGTTGGTGCCTATTCAAGATCTGCGCAAAATGCCAAGCAATTCGCTGAGCAATTTGGTGCAAATCTTTATTTTTCCTCATTAGAAACACTCGCAAAGAGTCCGGAAGTGGACATTGTCTATGTGGCTTCGCCGAATGGCTTGCACTTTCAGCAAGTCGAAGTTCTGCTTCGCGCGGGAAAGCATGTGATCTGTGAAAAGCCGATTTTTACAACGCTAAAAGAATTTGATGAGGCGGTTCGCATTGCGGACGAGCATCATGTTTATCTTTTTGAAGCAATACGAACTATTCAAACTCCGGTATTCAAAAAATTGAAGCAAGAATTGCCGCGTACCGGACAACTCCGTTCAGCAGTTTTACAGCTGATTCAGTATTCTTCTCGTTACGATCAATTCTTGGATGGGCATGTGAGCAACATTTTTTCTTCTCAATTTGCAGGAGGTGCACTTGAAGATTTAGGGGTCTATCCTCTCTATGTAGCGATTGCGTTATTTGGTGAGCCAAAAGATGTCGCTTATTATCCAATTAAACTTTCAAGTGGTGTTGACGGCAGCGGAACAATGGTTCTGGTATATGAATCATTTATTTGTACATTACTTTGCTCGAAGATCGCACATTCAGATGCACCTTCGGAAATTCATGGGGAAAAGGGCAGCTTACGGATCAATAACGCATCGAATATTGAACGCCTTGAATGGATTGATGCTCATGATAAGAAACCGATAGTGATCGCCGAACATACTGAAGCTGATGATAAAATCTTTGAAATTGCTCATTTTGCTGATCTCTTGGATCAAGAAGATCACGCTGAGTATTTGAACTTACGAAATTTGAGTCGAATGGTACTGAAAACGATGGAAACTGCACGCGTGCAAAGCGGGATCTTGTTTCCAAATGACGAGAAATAATGACCATTTGAGCTATGGAAAGCTAAAGAAAAAGGGCTGAAGAATGAATCTCTTGTAGCTTCCTAGGACCTGCATATACAGGCTATTTGTTTCGTATCATGTGACAATAATTTTCTCGGATAATTCTCCATAGTCGGGGCACACTGACTTTAAGTCTTGAGCACTCACGGCTCAGGTGGAGGAGGGTCCACATGGATCAACAATCACGTTTTTTAGTCAATGAAACATCTTCTTTATGGAGGGATACCGTTCATCTGCCAACGTTTCAATCACTGCAAGAGAATATTGAAACAGATACGCTGGTTGTCGGGGCAGGAATTACTGGGATCACCGCTGCCTATAAGTTGGCCCGTGAAGGAGTGTCGGTGGTCCTTATCGATGCCGGATCGGTTGCGAGTGGCACGAGCGGGTATACAACTGCGAAAATCACAGCACAGCATGGTTTAATTTATGACCGTTTGATTCATGAGGTTGGGCCAGAGAAAGCAAAACTTTACTATGATGCAAATAAAGAAGCACTGCATTGGATTGGCAAATATATTTCAACTTATAACATACAATGTGATTTTGAAATTCAGCCTGCCATCATCTATGCGACAACAGATCAAGAGGCACGCTCGATTGAGAAAGAAAAGGCTGCGTATGATCAATTAGGGATTGCGGGAACATTACAAGATGACCTTCACCTGCCTTTTCAAGTGAAGAATGGACTGGTTATGCCCGGACAGGCGCAATTTCATCCGCTTATGTACTTGCACGCATTGCTTTCCGATCTTGTGAAGCGCAAAGTACCCATCTATGAAGAAACGTTGGCAGAAGATATAAAGGAAGGGGCAAATCCGCTCGTCACGACAAAAAATGGATCCACCATTCGTTGCCGAAATGTGCTGATTTGTTCTCACTTTCCTTTTTACGATAATCGATTTTATTTCTCCAGAATGTTTCCTGAACGTTCTTATCTCATTGCTTGCGAGACAGATTCACCCCCTCCTGAAGGCATGTATATCAGCGCCAGTGATCCGAAACGTTCGATTCGTGGATTGAGGCTGAACCAAAAGAATTATCTCTTGGTCGGTGGCGAAAATCATAAGACTGGTCGCGGGGAGCGTATGGACATTCATTTTCAAAGGCTCGCCGATTTTGCAGAGCAAAGTTTTGGCGAAAAGAATATTGTCGCTCATTGGTCGGCACAAGATTTTACAACGCTTGATCAAATACCTTATATCGGACGGCTGGCAAAACATACATCAAATCTCTTTATCGCAGCGGGATTTCATAAGTGGGGGATGACAACAGGGACTCTGGCAGCAACATTGCTAACCGATCTCGTTAGGAAACGTACGAATCCCTATATTGATCTATTTAGTCCTTCGCGTATTGAAGCTGCACCAATGCTCGCCAGCTTCCTCGTTGAAAATATGAAAACAGCGGGAAACCTGATTAAAGGCAAACTCGAAAAAGTGGAGCCTCTTGATGAACCTTTGACGAATGATCAAGGACGGATTGCTTCTCTTCATGGAAAAAGAGTCGGTGCATACCGGGATGATCAAGGAAAGCTAACCGTTGTTGATGCGACTTGCCCGCATATGGGCTGTGAAGTAAACTGGAATCAAGGAGAACACACATGGGATTGCCCTTGCCATGGTTCACGATTCCAGGCGACCGGGGAAGTGATTGACGGTACGGCAAAGGATCCATTATCAGTGATTTTCTCAGAATCAGACCATTTGAATCAAGAACGCAAATTTTCAAACGGACAGAAGGATGAATAATGGGTCTCATTGAAATGATGGCTGAAGAAAAAATTAAAGAAGGTTTGAGCGCCGGCGCTTTTGATCATCTTCCAGGTAAGGGGAAACCTTTAGTTCTGGAAGATCTTTCAGCGGTTCCACCAGATCTTCGCGCCGGATACAAGATGTTAAAGAACGCAGGAATCCTTCCTGAAGAAGTGCAGCTGCGAAAAGAGATCGTAACCTTAACCGATTTGCTCAAATGTTGCGAAGACGATCAGGAAAGCGAGCGCTTGAGTAAGGAATTGCGGTTTAAACGGCTGCAATTTAATCAATTAATGGAAAAAAGATCCGTACGACATTCTTCTACTTTTAAAAATTACCGATCGCGCCTTCTTCATCGCTTGCATTTGTAAGGGTGCAGAGAAGTCCACTTATCTGTCTTTCCATATATGAAGCAACGGCCCCTGATTTCCGTAGACGGGGTCTTGTTTCGGTTTGCCAACACGGGAGATATTAGCTTTTAACGTTTGTGTTTCTTTAGTTTGCGTATCATAGTCTTGACCGTTTGGGTATCCCCCAGCGATCGAAAAGTCGCTACTTGATGAGAGACGTTTATGTCCTGTTCCCGCTGGAAGAACAACAACGTCACCAGCCGAAACCTTAAAATCTTTTCCATTCTCACCACCAAGCCGAAGTGTCGCGTGTCCGGAAATCACGCCGAGTACTTCATGGGAAGTGCTATGGAAATGGTGGTACGTAAAAACACCATCCACCCAATTATTGCCCCAATTATTCTTTTCAAATGTTTTCACTAGTTGATTGGTTCGCCCTTTAAACGCGCCGGGATAGATCAACACTGAGAAATAGGGATTATTGGGTATGGTGCCGTTATCTTTGAATGTCTCTGTTTTGACCTTGACTTCGTGCGCTGATGTTGTCGCTTTGGAAGCATTGTTGACAGTCGTTTTTCGTACTGTATCGGACGCCTCATTTTGATATGAATAGGATGCTCCACCACATGCTGCGAGCGCGATCAAAGGCATTACCCCTGCAAATTTTATTATATTCCGCACCAATGGCCCCTCCTTGATAAACGTATTTTTTTAATTATAACACTCTGAATATTTAGATTATATAATAATGCTCGAATTAAAATGAGATTTCTGATTGCTGGGCCATCCATTTGGTATTTGTGAGGAGATTAAGAAACAAAGGAAGGAATCCCTTGTTAGGCTTCCTTCCTTTTCATTCCATCTTTGTGTAAACGAGTACGGCATCACGAAGCATCTTTGCGGCACCAGTTCCAAGACGTTCATCATAGTATTTTGTAAATCTAGGATCGTCCACATACATTTGCGTTAATCCGGCATGAGCTTCTTTGGAGTAAAAGGTCCAGAAATACCCGAGCCATTGCCGATGTAGATCTGCGGCTCTTTGTGCCGGTGTACTTGTCGGATCACCAAGCTGCATGGCTTCTTTTAATTGTTGGAACATTTTCTGCTGGACATCGATCGATGCGTCATACTCTCCTTTACTCAAGTTTGCGAATTTTTTATTAGATTGATTTATGGTTTCCTCTCCGTATTTTTCGCGGATTTCTTTGCCATAGTTTTTTTCATTTTGATTCAGCATTTCTTTTTTTAATCCTTCAAATTTCTCCTGATCACTCATCTTAATCACTCCTTTTTCAGAGTCCAATGTCTTCTCAACGTTTGCAATCAGCTGCTCTAGCCGCTTTTTCTCTTCAATTAATTTAGTGTACTGTGCAGTGAGGGCATCCACGCGATTAAAATCGGGTGAGGCAAGTATGTTGTGTATTTCTTTTAAGCTGAATTTTAGCTCTTTGAAGAAGAGAATTTGTTGAAGAAGATCCACTTGTTTTGGCCCGTAGATTCGATAACCGGACGCGTTCACAAATTCAGGTTTTAATAGATTTAGCTTATCGTAGTAGCGTAAAGTTCGTGTACTGACTCCAGCTAGATTTCCCAGTTGTTTGATGGTGTAATGCATGGGCGCCCCTCCTTACTTTTTCTATCTTATACCTTGACGTTGCGTCAAGCTCAAGCCTATTTTTATTTACTGATGCAGTTGTTAAGATAAGCGGGGCACAAAACTAGCCCATCGTTTGCACCAATTGTGCTTCGATTGCTCGCTTGCCGCGGGCGATCCGTGAGCCTCCTCATACACGCATGTAATCTGCGGGGTCTCACCTGGCTCGCGATCAGCAGGAACGCTCCGCAGACGTCTCGCATCTTCGTGTATGAGCCTAAATTTGACGAAATCGATGCCGTTCATCCGAGTATTTAACGCCAAAATTTTATACTATCTTTACTTATCAAAAGTCCCTATATTTTTGTTTTTGCTGAATTGCGGTGGTAGACTAGGAAAGGTTTGATCCGAACAAAAATAGATGGTGTTCGCGAATCTTAGATCATTATGATTAAATAGAAATAGTCGCTACTCACGCATTCTGCGTTGTTGATCGGAGGTGACGGTTCTTGAGTCATTCATTTCTGCAATTAAATACGATTTTTATGAGTATTATGATTGAAGCTATTCCTTTTATCGTCATTGGTGTGTTTCTTTCAGCAATTATTCAAATGTTTGTGACCGATCGTTTGGTTGCCCGCATTGTCCCTAAAAATAGAGTAGGATCTGTCGTTTTCGGTACATGTATGGGCGCTCTTTTTCCTGCCTGTGAATGCGGGATTGTACCAATCACGGAACGATTAGTAAAGAAACAGGTGCCGCTTCCGGCTGCCATAGCGTTCATGCTTGCAGGTCCGATTATTAATCCGGTTGTCTTGTTCGCGACCTATATTGCCTTTGGCAGCAGTTGGCAAATGGTCTTCTATCGAGCCGGACTCGCCATTGCGGTGGCTATTGTTGTTGGCTTGCTTGTTTCCTATCTCTTTCCTGAGAATCAATTGCGGGACTATCTCGAAAAGAGAATAGACCATGATCATCATCATGGTCATCACGAATCTGAGCATGTGCATCCTATTACCTTCATGGATAAATTTAGAGGGACTATGGATCATGCCATCGATGAATTCTTTTCCGTCTGTAAGTATCTTGTATTTGGGGCGTTTATTGCTGCGGCGATGCAGACGTTCATAAAACAAAGTACGTTGCTTTCGTTCGGTGGAACACAAGTCACAGCAATTCTTGTCATGATGATCCTTGCTTTTATTATGTCGCTTTGTTCCGAAGCAGATGCATTTGTCGCTTCATCATTTCGGGCCACTTTTCCTCCAGGACCGCTCACTGCGTTTCTTGTATTTGGGGCGATGGTTGATATTAAAAATCTGATTATGATGCTTTCAACCTTTAAGAAGAAATTTGTTGCCGGACTCATCACGCTCATTTTTCTCAGTGTGTTTGTCGGTGCATTGTTGATTTAAAGGAGGTGCGGCCATGATACGCTTTATCATTCTATTTGGGTTTGCCTATCTATTCTTGCATCTACATTTAACCGGAGATATTAGTAAGTATATAAATATGCGTTATGGCTATCTTTCCTTTTCAATGATTTTTGTCATTGGGGCGATGGCCATCTATCAAATTGTGAAGTGGAACAAGGAGGGGAGCAAGCAGCACGCCTCTGTAGAAAAAGAGATCTTCGGACATGACCATAGCCATGAAAATAATTCGTGGTGGAAGAAAACCGTGACGTATCTTCTAGTGGTCTTCCCGCTAATTACCGGATTGTTTCTCCCTATTGCAACTCTGGACTCGAATATTGTTCGAGCAAAGGGTTTCCATTTTGCTGAAATCGATAATGACAAGGATCAGTATGCGAATCATCAGATCCTCAAACCGGATACGAGTCAATATTATGAGAGCAGTACGTATAAAAAGATGCTGGAGTCGGACATGGAGAAATATAGTAAGCCTGATCGTCTGTACCTTGATGACGACAATTATCTCCGTGCACTTGAAGCGGTCTACAATTATCCAGGGAACTTCGACAATAAGAAGCTTTCCATCATGGGCTTTGTCTACCATGGCGACTCCTTGGAACATAATCAGTTGTTCTTGTTCCGCTTCGGTATTATTCACTGTATCGCTGATGCCGGCGTATTTGGTATGATGGTTCAGTTTCCACAAAATGTCACGTACAAAGACGATACATGGATTCGTGCAGAGGGACAATTATCAGAAACTTATTATCAACCCTTTAAGCAGACAATACCGGTACTGAAGGTGACCAAGTGGCATCAAATGGAAAAACCAAAATCACCATACGTTTATCGAAAGTACTGATTGAGTCGTTTCAAGCAGATTGTTTGATACAGTTTTACTTGTTTTCTATAATGAAAAGTGTTGACAGGGAGTTCCTGTTCGGCGAAAAACATCTGAATAGTATTTTCATTGTTCGGACAGGTTATCCCTGAATGAATGTAAGGGGGATTTACACATGGCAAAGAATATTGCAGCAGTACTGGCGGATGATTTCGAAGATGTTGAATTTACTGGACCGGCACAGGCGTATAAGGAAGCCGGTCATACTGTGACCGTAATCGGGAAGCAGAAAGGCGCAGTCATCACGGGAAAGCACGGTGCTAAAGTTACGGCTGATGCATCAATCGACGATGTAAAACCAGCTGATTTTGACGCATTGTTGATCGCCGGCGGTTATTCACCAGATAATCTGAGAGATGACGATCGTTTTGTCAACTTCACAAAAGCATTTATGGATGATGACAAAGCTGTCTTTGCGATCTGCCATGGTCCGCAGCTCTTAATCACTGCAGAATCTGTTAAGGATCGTAACATTACCGGTTATAAATCAATAGCTGTTGATTTAAAGAATGCCGGTGCTAACTATAAAGACGAGGAAGTTGTCGTTTGCCACAACCTTGTGACGAGTCGTACACCTGATGATATTCCGGCATTTAACCGTGAAAGCTTGAAAGTGCTCGCTTAATTAGAAAAAATGTAAGAAACCGCTGTTTCTCCAATTATTGGAGGGACAGCGGTTTTATGTTTATCCTGTAATTTCATAGATTAAGTAGTAATTTTGTGACGCGTGTATTCAGTTGAATGTTCGTTTTTTAATTGATCATCTTTCCTGTGATTCAAAAACGTTTGAGCAATACAACGATTACACCATTCATTTTTCTTTATCCGGACAAGGGTTTGGGGATCAAGGTGCTGATGAGGCTGAGTGGGCCATTCTCCGCATACATCCATACCTTCAACTTTTTTATTGGTCAAAAGTATGTCCAGAAATTCAAGGAGTTTTGCTAATCGCAAATGCCCTTGATCCCAGTTCGTTTCGGCATTTTGTGTTGATAATAGATCTTTATCGATACTGACGTAAACCGTATCTGTAGGAATGAATGCCGATAATCGTTGCTCAGAGGGAAAGTTATGCTCAGGAAGCAAAGTCACCTGATTGCGTTTAGGTATTGAGATTTGGGTGTTGGCAGAATTAGGACCTAGAATGATTACTTTTTGGAGATTGGGCACTTCAGAGAGGGCATGGCGTACCCATGATCCGCAAGAGAGCAAAGTACCGATTCTGCCTTCTTTCAAATCAGTATGGTGATCAAAGAGGATCAATGTGAACGGTTCAGTGATTTGCTTCATTAATGCGAGCGTTACATAATGATAGTTTCCGCTTCCTAAAAAAGTAAGCCCCCGGTGAGCGCACGCGTTTAATTGATGAGCGATCGTCGAATAAGCTTCAGCAGAACAATACAAATGTGTGCCTCTTAAATTGCGAAAATCGATCCAATGATGGGGCACCATCGCGAGCAGTTCATCTTGCATTTCATACGTACCATCGAAATTACAGAATGTGATGTCATGATGCAACAAAGTCATGTGATTACACTTCTTTCTTGAGATCATGTCACGATCAATTAATGAACCGTTTCCATTACTATATTAATGCAACGTACCGAAAAAAGAAACTGAGGCGGGTGATTGCTCGAAGTGAAAGAAGGGGAAAGTAAAGAAAAGAGAAGATGGAAAATGCTAATAATGACAGAAATAACAAAATATTGACAAATCTATCGAATAGCTTTTATTTTTCGTTCATTTGCTCTATGATGACAAGTACAGGTCTTTTGGCCTGTTTTAGAAAACGGCTTGTGACTGAAACATGGAACAAGCGGCTCTTTTATTTTATGTGCAGTCAAGATGTTGGTTAGGTTCTTGTGATCGAATCAAACGCTTGGCTGTTTTTTTTTTTTCTGCAGAGAACGCGGATCGTGATCTCCGAACTTCGCAAATTTGGAACAGCATCTCTTCTTTACTCTTGTTATACTGGGTTTACCGTTCGGGAGGAAGGGGATGCTTAATGGACTCGATGACAATGTTGCAGGAGATTCTGGAATATGTTGACGAACATATCACAGACGATCTTAGCCCGGATCGTTTAGCCGCACGCGCCGGATTTTCAACCTGGCATTTCTGCAGGGTATTCCAGTGGGGCGTCGGCTATTCAGTGATGGTCTATGTACGGAACCGCCGTCTTTCTTATGCTGCACACGAACTCACTTCCGGCCGGCGTATTCTCGACATTTCATTGGAATATGGTTTTGAAACCCACTCGGGATTTAGTAAAGCTTTTCGCCGTTACTTCGGCTGCTCGCCGGGAACCTACCGTTTGCATGCACATAGTGATCGCCCTTTCCCGCCAAACCTTCCTCGCACAAACAATTATTTGACTGGAGGAATTATTTTGGAACCGAAAATTGTTACGCGCCCTGCTGAAAAGCTTGTGGGCTTTGCCCTTAAGACGACCTCGTCCGACGGAGAAAACAGTAAGGCAATTCCGGCTTTTTGGGACGACTATATGAGTAACGGGAGGATGGAAAGACTGCACGCTGAAAGCTTTGTTGACAACCATGATGAGTATGGTGCGTGTTTTCCTGAAGATCCGGAGAACGGCGAATTTGACTATGTAATCGGAATTGAACCGAAGGCTGGCGCAGCAATCCCTGATGGTTATCACGTTTGTGAATTGCCGCCAGCAACTTATGCTGTCTTTTCGACACCGCCTTGTAATGCCACGAACTTTGTATCTGCTATTCAGGGCACATGGAACTACATCTTTAATGAATGGTTTCCAAAATCCGGATACGAGTATGCACCGAATTGTGTCGACTTTGAACGGTACGATGACCGTTGCATGTCGGACGAAGGAAAGATATGCGACATCTACATTCCGGTCGTTAAAAAACAAAATTAATAGGTGTATAACAATGAATCATACAAAAACGGACACCGCAGTTTACCGGGTCCGTTTTCGTGATTGTACATCACTTCATCAAGTCATTACATCGAGAAAAACGATTACAGCTCTACATCAGATTAACAATCAAAACACCTCAGTTATAAGAATGTAAAGGCATCACCGTAATTTTCAATAAGAAGAGAAATGGTGTGTAAAATACAATCAGAAAGCATGAATGCCCCACACAAAGTTTGAGCTGGGGGGCAATTTAAGGTGTTCGTTACGATTTTTTAGGGTTCGTTACGATTTTTACATGGTTAGTTACGAATTTTCAAGCGATCCTCACAATCTGATTGATGCACCGATCGGTAGGCAATGAGCATCTTCTCTATGGCCGAGTTGCTCTGTTTTGGCTACGGGCAAATGATAGCGGTCGGTGACTTCAAGTACGAGTTGTTCGATGGAAGGCTGATCATGTTTGGCTTGCATGGATGAAAAAGTACCGAGCAGCACACCGGAACATTGCTGAAACACAGCCAGTTGATCTAATTGTGCGAGCAGTGAAGCCATCCGTGCTGAGCCCCCGCCTAATGCCTCGAGGAAGAGTATTTTATTTGTAGGATCCGGGAAATAAGGTGTACCGGCGAGTTTAAGAAAACAGCGAATATTACCGCCGATGATCGTCCCACTCATCTCCTGACCGCGTAGCCAGCGATACTGAAATGAAGGTGCGTCATGATCTTCCATGAATGCATGTGTAAACACTTGCTGCGCTTGCGGGAAATTTCCAGCAAGATTTTTGACTCTGTAGTGATAGGAAGATTTTCCTGTTTGGGCATAGATCGCGTTATTGATCACTGACAAATCACTCATACCGATAAACGGGCTATTAGATTCACGGATTTGTTCAAAGTTGAGATCATTAAGAATTTGATTGGCACTGTCCCCACCGGAAATGTCAAAAATGGCTTTGATCTCAGCATTGTTAACGAGACACATCAGTTCTGCGGCACGTTCCTGATGTGTACCACTAAATGGAGAACGAGTACTGCGATATAGGGTGGTTGCTTTCATCACCTTTAATCCTAGACTGTTCAGTGTTTGCTCAATGCTTATGATTGCTGATTGTTCTTCGGGATAAAGGCCATCCGAACAGGAAATCAGTCCGACTGTGTCGCCCATTCGCAAGAGTGGCATAGGCTCATCCTCCTTTTCCCTAATTATTTTAACCCTCTGCGTCGCAATCCTTTTGGGTAGAAATTCTTCAGAATTCCACCGGCAGCTTTTCCCCAACCGAGTGGGAATCCATCAATTGTAACAACAGTCCAGCCTTTAATATTGTCGGTAAGCGGTAAGGTTTCCCCGCGCAGATAGCTGTCCCATTGATTTTCAGTGTAGTGAAGCGCTAATTGCTGCTGGAAGGCACTTGAAGGAAGTGCAAGTGCGAGCGCATGGTTGGGTTCGAATCGATTCTTTTTTTGTTCACCAAGATGGAGCCCGAAACGAATCACTTTTAATTTCCCGAAATCTGGACAGTCAAAGGGAAGCAGAAAGAGCTGGTTACCTGAAAAATGAAAAATACCGTCAAGTTTCTTCGCTAATACAGCTTTCTCAAACTGCTGGAAATCGCTCAGCTCACTTGGTTTAGCAGAAACCGCAGTTTTATTTCTGCGAGATTCTGTCTCACTTTTCTTAAGCAGTTTTGCAACGAAATGTCCTTCTCCTTGTAAGTGATGCGGCCATAATCGTGCCGTTTTCGATAGTTCATCTTGCTTGGATCTTGTCCATTGTGGACGACCATCAGCAACACCAAATGATTTTTCAATCGGCAACAGTTCAAGATCTGGATATTTTTCAAGGAGTTGCTCAATCATTTGTTCGTCTTCCTCCGGCGAGAAGGTGCAGGTTGAGTAGACAAGAACCCCACCGGAACGCAGCATCAGATAGGCTTGGTCAAGAATTTGGGCTTGAAGTCGTGCACAATCTGCGACATGATCCGGGCTCCAGTATTGCATCGCATCGGGGTCTTTCCGAAACATTCCTTCTCCGGAACATGGGGCGTCAACGAGAATCTTGTCAAAATAGCCCGGGAAATAATGAGCTAACCGTTCTGGTGTTTCATTAGTAACAACTGTATTTGTTATGCCCATCCGTTCAATATTTTCCGACAGCGCTTTGGCCCGTTTCGGATAAGGTTCATTCGAGATAAGTAGGCCTGAATTTTGCATTGAGGCAGCGATTTGTGTCGATTTTCCACCAGGTGCTGCGCATAAATCAAGCACATGATCGCCAGGTTCGGCACCGAGCGTTTCTGCGACAAACATTGCACTCGGTTCTTGAATGTAGTAAAGTCCTGCTTGGTGAAACGGATGTTTCCCAGGCAGGTCGTGTTCTTCATAATAATAACCGGTTTGGCAAAAAGGAATGGGCTGGAGATGGAACTCCGGACGTTCCATAAGTTGCTCGCCTGTAACTTTCAATGGGTTTACGCGCAGTCCAACTGCTCGATTCTGTTGATAGGTTTCAAAGAACAGCGCCGCTTCTTCCGCACCCATCATCGTAGTGATTTTCGTTCTAAATGCTTCAGGTAACGATAACAAGAAAGCTCCTCCTTAAATAACAGTTCATCCGTTAATCTGCAGATACTGCAATATGTTTGAAAGCACGCACATCAAATAAGCCGGTGTCCGTGAGTTTGAGATCCGGAATGACCGGCAGGCTTAAGAAGGACAGCGTTAAAAATGGGTTGAATGATTCCGAAACGCCAAGCATTGACGCTGCATTTCGTAGCCGTTTGAGTGCTTCCGCAACATCCTCTGCAGGGGCATCAGTCATCAATCCGGCGATCGGAAGTGCAAGCTCCGCAAGTATTTTTCCGTTTTCGACGACAACCATGCCGCCATCAATCACTTTTAACCGTTCTGCAGCTGCGATCATATCTTCATCATTACAGCCTGTGACTACTAAGTTATGGGAGTCATGAGCAATGGTTGTTGCGATTGCACCGGCATTCATGCCAAAGCCCTTGACGATTGCTAATCCGATCGTGCCAAGTCCTTTGTGCCGTTCGATCACCGCCATCTTCAGATAATCTTTCCCTTTTGAAAAATGAAAGTGACCATCTTGTACTGGGACATGCTCAATCACATCACGCGTCACTAAGCTGTTCGGAATAATCTCAATAACATGCGCTTTTTGAGAGGAACTTAATTTAACCGCAAATTGCTCGGGTGTGAGCACAGGCAAGGTGAGCGGGTGATTTTCTGCCATGAATAAGGAGCGGTTGTGGTTTTGAACAGGAATTCCATTTTCTGCTACGAGTTTTCCATGAGCAAATACTTTGCTAATTGAGACCTTCTCAAGATCATCGAGAAGAAGAAAATTCGCTTCGTAACCTGGAGCAATCGCACCTTTTTCACGGAATCCATAACATTCGGCAGCGTTCAGAGATGCCATTTTAATACATGTGATCGGATCTAATCCATGGTCAATCGCCATGCGTACATTATGATCGACGCTGCCTTCACGCAGAAGATCATCCGGGTACTTATCATCCGTACAAAAGAGGAAGCGTCGACTGTTCGCTTCATTCACGAGATCGATGAGCTGCGGTAAATCTTTGGCAACAGTTCCCTGCCGGATCATGACATACATCCCTCGTGACAAGCGCGCTTTTGCTTCATCGATGTTCACACATTCATGATCGGTACGGATACCGACAGCTTTATAGACATTTATGCCTTGTTCATCAAGCCCTGCCGCGTGCCCATCAATACGCCAGCTATGGTTTAATGTCATCGCCAGTTTATTAACCATCGAAGGATCTGCATGAAGTACGGCGGGAAAATCCATGACTTCTGCGAGACCAAGAACATGTTCATTTTGAAAGAGCGGCTCAAGATCATCGGCATTCAGCGTTGCCCCATTATGTTCGAAAGAGGTCGCAGGTACGGATGATGGCAGCATGACATAGAGATCAATGCTGCTTTCCTTTGCACGCTCAAGCATGAATTGAATTCCGGACGTACCAAGCACATTTGCAATTTCATGTGGATCAGTGATCGCTGCAGTAACCCCATGCACAGCGAGAACGTCAGAAAAAGCTCCTGGTGTAAGCAGTGAGGATTCAATGTGTACATGCGCGTCAATAAAAGCAGGACTAATATATTTTCCGCGTGCATCGATTGTTTTTATGCCTTCATAGTCGCCAAGTCCAACAATCATTCCGTCACAAATTGCGACATCAGTCTTTAATAATTCACTGCTGAATACGTCGATAACAGTGCCATTCTTGATGACGAGATCTGCAGGTTCCTTTTTTGCGGCAACGTTGATCCGTCTGATGAGTGGTTCTTTATCTATAGTCAAAGCACAGACTCCCTTCAATTTTAACGCCCAAACTTATATAGACCATTATAACTGAAAAGTGCAGAGGGCGTGAATGAAGCGGAAAGGGAGACTGCATGAGGACACAAAGATCAAATGAGCCGACCGACGGTAAACGTCACAGCCATGGTCAATGCGCCGACGAACATATTTCGAATAACAGCTGGTTTCTTCGGTGCGCCGCCTAAATGAGCACTGATGTAACCGGTCAAACCGAGTGCAATAAGGACGGTGCTTACCGTAAAGGGCACACGGATCGACAACGGTGTTAGGAGAATCGACAGCAGGGGAAGAGTGGCACCAATCGAAAACGAACCCATCGATGAAAAAGCGGCATACCATGGATTAACATAATCGTTAGGCTTGACGCCGAGTTCCGCACGGGCGTGGGCACCGAGTGCGTCTTTATTCATTAACTCGACAGCAACTTTTTTTGATAAATCCTCCGACAGGCCATTTTTCACATAGATATTGGCCAATTCGCTCACTTCACCTTCATAGTCGTCCCTAAGTCTGACCTTTTCTGCTTCGACCACCGCTTTCTCCGTGTCTTTTTGTGTACTCACGGAAACATACTCACCGCCGCCCATTGAAAGTGCACCGGCCACGAGACCGGCTAGTCCGGAAATGAGCAACGTTACGGTATGAGTAGTTGCCCCGGCGACACCGATGACGATGCCTGCCGTAGAGACAATACCGTCATTGGCACCGAGAACACCGGCGCGAAGTACATTTAATTTTTGGCTAAAATCGTTCGTTATATGGTCCATAGTCAGTAACTCCTCTTCCTCATAAATTGAAAATAGTAATAGATAAATGAGAATGGTAATCATCTTCATAACCCTGAAAACGGAACATGCTGCCACCCCAAATGGATGACAGCATGTCTATCAATATTAAAATAATTATTATCTGATTTTACTTTATTTTATATGGAAACCAATCATTTGTCTATAATTTAACTTTGGTTCTACGCTTTTACTTGGTAAGGGCTAAAAACTCGTCAACATCGCGCATCAAATAATCGAGTGCACTCTGCCAAAAAGCGGGTTTCGTTAAGTCAACAGCCAAATGTTTTTCCGCAAGTTGTTCGGTCGTCATTCGGCCGGTATCGCGAAGCAGGGCATCGTAATTTGCCGCAAATGCCGGACCTTCTTGGCGTGCACGGACGTAGATCCCTGTGCTAAATAAAAATCCGAACGTGTACGGAAAATTATAGAACGGCCAGTTCGTAATGTAGAAATGAAGTTTTGATGCCCAGAAAGTTGGGTGATAGACATCAAGTGAATCGAGATAAGCTTCTTTCTGAGCATCGGTCATGAGCTGGTTGAGTCGGTCTACGCTGACCACGCCATTTTTTCGTTCTGCATAGAAGCGTGTTTCAAAAAGGAATCGCGCATGAATATTCATAAGCAATGCGACGCAGCGTTCGAGCTTATCTGCAAGGAATGTTATCCGTTCTTCTTTGGTCTTCGCCGCAGCTTGTGCCGCATCGCTGACAATCATTTCAGAGAAGGTAGATGCGGTTTCAGCAACGTTCATTGCATAGTTTTGTGAGAGGTAAGGCAAATCATTCATGAGTGATTGATGGTAGGCATGACCCAGTTCATGAGCAAGTGTTGATCGATTTCCCGTTGTGCCACTAAAGGTCATAAAGATCCGAGATTGTCCGGATATTGGAAAATTGGTGCAGAAACCTCCAGGACGCTTATTTGCTCTGTTTTCAGCTTCAATCCAGCGATTCTCCAATGCATTTTTTGCGAAAGAAGCCATGTTTGGATTAAATGAGCCAAAATGCTTGGTGATAAACGTTGCAGCATCTTCATAGGATCCTTTGCTGCTGTTGTTACTCAGTGGTGCATCAACATCAAACCAGGAGAGCTTCTTTAAGTGAAGCAGTTCTGCTTTACGTTTCATGAATTGAACAAGTTTTGGTTTAGCGTGATCAATCACGGACCACATCGTTGATAAGGTCTGTTCCGACATGCGGTTATAGTCAAGGGGTTCGTCAAGAATGTTGTCCCAGCCGCGTGCTTTATACGCAGTGATTCGATATCCGGCAATGTGATTCAGCGCTGCTGCAAAAAGGTCGGCATGATCGCTCCAAGCGGATTCAAGCGCCTCAAACGCACGTTTTCTCATTGTTCTTTCGCCATCGTCGAGCAGATTATTCGCTTGACTCACGGAAAGCGTCTCTTCTTTGCCGTCTTTTTCAAGAGTAATTTCCATTTTACCGATCAGACTATAATAGAGATCTTCCCAGCCATGATAGCCATCTACGGCTAACCCACTGATGAGCTGTTCCTGCTCGGCACTAAGTTTTTTCCTGGAACGTTCTCTTTTTTCACGAAGCGCAAATTGTACTTCTTTCAGGGCATCCATACCGAGTAAGCCCGCCCAATTTGCATCTGAGATTTGTCGAAGTATATTTTCAAATAAACTATCCGCTGCGTTCAGCGCGGCATCAAGACTTTGGATTCTGTTGTTTGCCAACGCAGCATTCTGATCTTTAATGTTCTGAGCGGTCAGACATTCCACATAAGCGCCTGCTTCATTCAATTTCTTACGCAACAGTTCATCGGTGCGTACCAAATCAATGAATGTCGCTCCGTCGTCAACGGTAAATGATGTGTGTCGTGACGTCAATGTTTGGGTAAATGCGTCAATTTCATCGCTCAGTGTATTTAGAAACGATTGAAAATCAGGCGAAGTGGAGCCGCCGTTAAAGATTGTTTCGAGGTCCCACTGTTGGTTCAATTTTTCCATGGTATCCCTTCTTTCTGCATCTTCAGTAATTGTAGCACATTGCCTAAGGTTTAGATTTTGTTGTTTCTTGAATGAACTGATAGTATAGAAATAGGATTTCATTAAGGAGCTTAGTGTTATGCATGTGCTATTTGTTTGTCTCGGCAATATTTGTCGCTCACCGATGGCTGAGGCTGTGTTACGACATAAGATTTCTCAAGCAGGACTGTCGGATCGAATTAGTGTGGATTCGGCAGGAACAGGCAACTGGCATATCGGCGATCCACCGCATCAAGGAACACAGAAGCAATTGAACAAAGTCGGTATTTCCTTCGATCAGATAAAGGCCCGTCAAGTTCAGCCTGATGATTTTCAAAAATATGATCGTATTATTGCCATGGATCGTCAGAATGAACAGGATCTTCTTCATTTGGCTAGGAAAGTCGATGCGGATAAAGTGAGCAGATTTATGAGCTTGCTGCCAAACCATGCTTTGGCAGATGTTCCGGATCCATACTATACCGGACGATTTGAGGAAGTGTTCCAGTTGATCGATCAAGGCACAGACTGCTTGATTGAAGAGCTTAAGAAACAGATTTAAGATGAAACACCACTATTTAACAATGATCTGAGTTAAGATTGCCTCATATTAACTCGCTCCAGTGTGCAGACTAATTCATGTAATCCTTTTAGGAATTACAGCACTGCGAGGAGGCAGAATCTGATGAGTGTTTATGGCAAAAGCCAGATGGGCAAATTTATGCTGATCGGCAGCATGGTTGGCTGCGGTTTGTCACTGATGAGCCGCGAGACACGATCGGTCTGGGGCCACAATATGTCGACAGCGGTAACGAACGGCGGCCGGTTGATTCGAACGATCTATCAACATCCGGATCAAGTTGGCAAGTATATGAAAGTGACGGGTACACGGCTTAAGGGCTTGGTACGTGAGGCATCGAATGACTTTGAGCAAATGATTGACCGTGTGGAGAAGGCGAGAACGAGTACGGGTAATACGTATCAATACGTTATGGAAGTCGGTACTGAGTTTGCGGACATGGTAGGAAAAATTAGGCAATCAGGTAAGTCTATTGCCAATTACCAAGAACCTGTACTTATTGATACGGAGCAAGAAGCATTGCAACGGCTTGAAAATGAAACAACGGTACCTAACCCGGGAACACTGCCGAATTATACGAAACATCAGAACGTATCGGCATCTTCCCAGCAGCCAAAAGCAAAAAGCGGAATGAAGAAGCATCCTGTCAAGCATTCACATTAATTGTTTGGATGAGGATGAAGAGAGACCGGGGATGGAGATTAGTGGGGAAAATGCAATTACGTAAAATTCGACTCTTCGCCAAACTTCTGGGCAAACGGTTTGTGGAAGACAATACTGCGGATTTAGCGGCAACATTAGCGTACTATTTTCTGTTGTCGCTTTTTCCGCTGTTCATTTTCCTATTTGCGATTATTCCTTATCTCGGACTTCGGCAAGAACAACTCATTACTTTGACGGGTGCTTTCTTTCCAAAAGAGGTCTTAACACTCATTCAACAGAATCTTGATGGTGTATTTACCAAGCGCGGTGGATTGCTTTCTGTAGGGGTCATTGCGACGCTTTGGCCGGCTTCGAGCGCGATTAATGCCTTGATGCGCACCTTGAATCATGCGTATCAAGTTAAGGAATCACGCTCATTTTTGATTATCCGCTTATTGGCGATGTGTTTTACAATAGCAATGGTCTTCGCAATTGTGATGACCCTTGCAGTGAATGTCGTTTCTGCCGGGCTTGCCAGAAGCTTTCTGGCTTCTATTGGTCTATCGGATACGTTCGCAGATATGTGGTCCGTCATCAGTACATTTGTTACTTTTCTCGTCATTATAATTATCTTTGCTTTTCTCTATCGTCTTGGACCAAATATAAAGTTGAGAATGGATGAAGTGATGGTTGGAGCGGTTATTGCTGGTGCCGGCTGGCAGATTGTCTCCTATGGTTTTTCCTTTTATGTTCGTTATTTTGGCAACTATTCGTCAACATACGGAACCTTGGGAGGCATCATTATTCTCATGCTTTGGTTCTACCTGACTGCACTCACGATTATTATTGGCGGACAAATCAACGCCATCATTCACGAATTAAATCAATCAGGTCATGAATAGTTCTTTTTAAAATAAAAACGAGTCCATTAAATCCTAGGACTCGTTTTTCGAAAATTGTATCGTTGGCAAGGTTGAGTAAAATCCTGCGCATGTGTATTAGCCACGTAATAATCTTAGTCCATTCAGAATAACAAGAATGGTGCTCCCCTCATGACCAATGACGCCAAAAGGCATGGTAAGAAATTGTAAGAAATTAACTGCGAGTAGGAAAGCAATCATGGCTAGAGCGAACGTGCTATTCATTTTGATAATTTTACTCATTTTCCGTGACAAACGAACAGCTTCAGCAATCTTTGAAAGGTCATTCTTCATTAATACGATATCGGCGGTTTCTAGAGCCGCATCGTTACCCGCGCCCATAGCAAGCCCGACCGAAGCCTGGGCAAGTGCAGGTGTATCGTTGATTCCATCACCAACCATAGCCACGCTTCCATAGTGCTCACTCAACTTTTTAATCGCGATAACTTTATTTTCCGGAAGACAATTTGCGATATAACTGTCAACGCCGGATTCATTTTGAATCGCCTCCGCAGTTTTTTCATGATCACCGGTCAACATGATGGTATGGATCCCGAATTTCTTCAGTTTCTCAATTGCAGCAACCGTTGATTCACGGATTTGATCCTTTAAGGTGAACAGACCGATCACTTTCCCAGCCGTGGCGACATACACCAACGTTTGACTTTCATCGATTTCAGATGAACGATTCTCCTTTGTGAATTGATCAAGAGCATCACGATCCATCATTTGTCTCTTGCCAATCTGATAGTCGGTTTCTCCAACGGTTCCCTTTACACCAAAACCCGGAATAACCTTAATATTACTTGCCGAAGGGAGTGCTGCTGCAGAATGTTTTGCAGCAAAAGTCACAATCGCTGTACCAAGTGGGTGGGACGACTGGTTCTCAACGGCAGCGATTTCTGCTAAAAATGTTTTGTCGTCTCGTCCGCTACAATTAATAAAGGATACGACTTCCGGAGACCCTTTTGTCATGGTTCCGGTTTTATCGAAGGCAATCGCTTTAACTGTGGCTAATTGTTCCAGATGAACACCGCCCTTGATGAGAATGCCGCGACGTGCACCATAGGCTACGGCTGAAAGAACGGCTGGTGTTGTCGAAGCAACGAGTGCACATGGGGATGCGACAACAAGAAGCACCATGGCACGGTAAATCGTGTCACTCCATGACCACCCAAACAAAAAATGCGGTGCAAAGAGCATCACTGCTGTAGCAAGTAACACGATTTTTACATAGGTTCGTTCAAAGCGTTCAATGAAGAGCTGTGTCGGTGCTTTCTCTTTTTGTGCGGACTGAACAAGTTCCAATATTTTACTAAATAATGAGTCATGACTCTTTTTGGTTACACGGACAAAGACACTGCCGTCAATGTTCATTGTGCCCGCCATAAGGGACGTTCCCTTCTTTTTGTAGACAGGAACAGATTCACCGGTCATCGTGGCTTCATTGACAGTGGTTTCACCTTTGAGAATCACACCATCGGCAGGAATGCGTTCTCCAGGCATAACATGGATGGTATCTCCAGGTTGAATCGTTGTGACTGAAATTATGTGTTCTTGATTATTTGTGACCAGTCGTGCCACTTCCGGTTGAAGTTCCATTAGAGAGGAAAGGGCATTCGTACTTTTTGCAGTTGAGTAGGTTTCGAGCGCGCCACTCAAAGCGAAGATAAAGATCAGGATTGCACCTTCCATCCAATGGCCGATGCAGGCTGCACCGATTGCAGCGGTGACCATTAGGAGTTCAACATTTAGCTGGTGCGTCTTCACCGTATCAGTAATCCCTTCTCTTGCTTTGAAAAATCCACCGATTATATACGCCAGTGGGTAGAGTAGCCAAATATTTGGCACACTCACTAGGCTGAGCAAATAGGCGACCAAGGTCAGCGCACCCCCGGTCAGTGCGGCGATGAGTTCACCATGGTTTTTCCAAAGTCTATGAATAGGTTCAAACGAATGATTTCTATTCGGAGTTTGTGCGAGGTTTGCTTCTTGCATCATCATTAATCAACCCCTCTTCAAATTTCAAATTATAATAATTATTAAATGATATTAATTATATGATACTATGAATTTTTTACTTTTCAAGCAGAAATTGAAATCAAATGTTTTTAATTGAGAATAATAATCATCATCGTAACCCCTAAAAGCAGTCAATGCTGCCGCTAGAGCTAGCGACAGCATTGAAAAATAAATTATAATTATTTTAAACTAATTTACATTTATTGTAGAGCATAGGGAACTATATGTCCAGCTTAGAGTCACTTTTATTCTTCGATTTTATTTAGGGGCATCATTTCTCCTCGAAATCATACTTATAGGGATGGGGGGAGTGGCCATGCTGTATAGAATAAATAAGTATCTAGTGATCGCCTTTATCCTTTATCTGTTCACTCTCATCTTTCTCACACTTTTCACGCATAACTATTACACGTACGGAAAATCAAGCAACCTGATACCGTTCAGTAGTGTACGCCTGATGTTGAGGAGTGGCAGTAGTGCACTTTTTATAAAAAATATAGTTGGAAATGTCATACTTTTTCTTCCATTAGGTATTTTTTTGCCTATGATTATCCGTTCAAAACAACGATTTGCGTGGCAGTTGAGCTTGGGATGTATGGTGAGTGCTGTGATCGAACTCTGTCAATATTTCTTTGCAGCAAGAATATTCGATATTGACGACATCCTGTTAAATACTCTGGGTACACTCATTGGCTGGTTATTCTTCATGATTGTCCAGACGCTTAGACGAAAGGTGATTATTTTCTATTCTCATTAACGATGGAGCAGACGATCGGTAGCCTTGTATATGCGAAGTGCACCACGTTCGCCTAAGTGATACTCGACAAGATGTCCGCCTGCGTCAAACAAATAGTATGCAGGGACAAATCGATTACCAAACAGATCGGCAAGATGATGCTTATTATCAATTAAAATAGGTTCAGTGATGGAATAGTCCGCTGCAACATGTGCAACCTCATTGACATCCAAATCTGCCTCAGACAAAGGCATGTGAATGGCTACAACATTCAATTCTTGAGGATACTTTTCACGGATCGATTGGATGACAGGCAGGGCATTTTTACATTTCGAGCAACTAATCGCCCAAAAATGAATCAGTGATGGAGCGCCAATCAGTCCTTCACGTGTCACTTTTTGATTCATCCAATGGGTCGCTGCATTAAGGTTCGGTACTAATAGATTTTTTTTCAAGAGCTATTCCTCCTAAAGGAGGGGCTTCACTGCGCGCGTAGGAAAGCCCGTTGCTCTCATAGCATATGCAACTTGAAGGGGAAGGTTCATGGGGGATCTACAAGAGCGTAAGCAGCACGAATTGTATCACTGACCTGAGGCTGCCTTTTCACCATAGTAGTTGTGACGCGCAAGGGACTTTTGATGAATCCAACAACTTACTGAAGCAAGCAAAATGAAGAGAGCAATTCCGTAGAATAATCCACTCCCATGGATAAAGTTGATGAGCGTGTTTCCTGTTACAGGTCCCACAATGCATCCCATGCTGTAGCAGATCATCATTAGAATATTGCCGAGCGGGATTTGTTCACGCTCAAGCAAGTCACTGACATAGCTCATACTCATCGAATAGAGGGAACCAATCAACATGCCGGCCGCTAGTAAGGTGAAGAAGATCCCGTAAAAATATACCGACAACAATCCAGTGAGTGCAAGAGAAATAGACCCTAACAGACACATGAGCGGAAGTAATCGTTTGCGCCCCATTCGGTCGCCGATCATGCCTAATGGAACCTGAGTCAATAATCCTCCCATAACGAAGGCCGGAAGTAGGGCTGACATCGCATCGAGCGTATACCCATTTCTCAAAGCAAAAATAGGAAAACTGTTATTCATTGACGTTTCGAGATAGCCGAAAGCAAAAGTGGTCACGAGCCCTGACCACGCTGCAGTAATGACTTTTTTATAGCGAGTGAAAAGTTGCTGTACAGATGAATCGTTCGTATCGACCAGTTCAGGAAATTCATTTTTAAGGAGCAGCAACAGGAACAACACGACCGTACAAAAGAAACCACTTATAATGAATGGAACGGCTGTACCGTAGTCAAGAAGACGTACAAGCATAGGACCTGCTGCGATGCCTAATCCAAAAGAAAAACCATAGAAAGAAATAGTACGGCCACGTTTTCCTGGAGGACTGTCAATCGTAATCCATGTTTGTGCGGCAAAATGAAGCATACTGTCGCCAAAACCAACACAGATTCTTAATGCAAACCAAAACCAGATATTTATCCATAGAGGAAAAAGGAAAAGAGGGATGGTGATCAGAGCTAATCCAAAAATAAGAAAGAGCTTATAACCCAATCGCCGCATGGGTTTCTCCATGAGCGGAACAGAGAGCAACATGCCTACATAAAGCGACATTGAGCCAACACCGTTCAGAATCGCGGGTACATCATTTTTTTCAAGTAGCGTCGCGATTACTGGGAGTAGCATGCCTTCAGCCGCACCACAAATAAAGACAGTACTGATCAGTAATGAAAATTGGAAACGTTGATAAGCGGTGTTCATACCTGTTGCTCCTTCTGTCCACAAGAAAATGGATGCTCATTAATGTCCGAACAAACTCAGCAAGATCAAGTATACCTGATTTTAGGTGATGCGTCCTGATGATAAAAATTTTCCAGATCATTGGAAATGTGAGCGGACATCATACACCAGAATTATTCTTTTTTTCTTTGATGAGCCAAGTATCCTTTACAAATCGTTGCTGATCTACCAAAATAAAGGTACTGTTTCTTTATAACTATTTTTAATGCACTGAAAATTATATTCATAGATTTGGAAGTGGAAATGGATGGTCGATTTTGCAAAATCTGATGCTCTAAACCGTTTGCCCAAGCAATTTTTTGCCGACCTGGTTGTGAAAACCAATGCAGAAATTGCAAAGGGTTATGATGTAATTAATCTGGGTCAGGGAAATCCTGATCAACCAACACCTCCGCACATTGTTAAATCGCTACAGAATGCAGCGGCGAACCCGCTCTATCACAAGTATTCACCGTTTAGAGGTTATGATTTTCTTAAAGAAGCGGTCGCAACCTTTTATAAGCGTGAATATGATGTGGATCTTGACCCGAAGACAGAAGTCGCGATTCTTTTCGGATCGAAAACCGGACTTGTTGAAATTGGTGAATGCTTATTAAATAGTGGGGATACGGTATTGATGCCGGATCCGGGTTATCCGGACTATTTATCCGGATTTGCACTGGCAAACCTGACTATGGAAAAGATGCCACTCCGAGAAGAAAATGCATTTCTCCCTGATTATGGATCGATGTCGGAAAGCCTGTTAGATAAAGCAAAGTTGATGTTTCTTAACTATCCGAACAATCCAACCGCAGCGACAGCACCGGCTGACTTTTTTGAAGAGACGGTGAACGTAGCTGAGCGCCATAATATTTGCGTATTGCATGATTTTGCATATGGCGCACTGGGCTTTGATGGCCAGAAACCGCGCAGCTTTCTGCAGACCCCAGGAGCAAAAGAGGTCGGTATAGAGACTTATACCATGTCAAAAACCTACAACATGGCCGGATGGCGTGTCGGTTTCGCACTTGGCAATAAGAGTGTCATCGAAGCAATTGAGCTGTTCCAGGATCATTATTTTGTTAGTTTGTTCGGAGGAATCCAGGAAGCGAGTGCCACAGCTTTACTTAGTTCTCAAGACTGTGTCCGAGAGCTTGTGCAACGTTATGAATCACGTCGTAATGCTTTTTTTGATGCCGCGCACAAGATCGGTTGGAATGCAGTACCGTCCAAGGGCTCATTTTTTGGTTGGTTACCTGTTCCTGAAGGATACACTTCAGAGTCATTTTTCGAGTATGTACTTGAAAAAGCACATGTTGTCCTTGCGCCAGGTGTAGGATTTGGAACAAGCGGCGAAAATTATGTGCGGATCGGACTTCTTAGTGAACCAGAAAGACTTGCCGAAGCCGTTGAACGGATCGGACAATTGCATCTTTTTGATTGATGAACTGAAAAATTTGCTTCATATAACCGTAAGTGGCGTGCAATAAGCTGCTTGCGGTTTTTTGTTCTGTAAAGCACATAGAGGATGGTGAGTGCGTGTCGTGCGAAACAGATTCAAAAGGGCGCCGAAAAATCCGTGAATACGCGCGAATCTGA
This sequence comes from Sporolactobacillus kofuensis, assembly GCF_024125425.1. Classification (GTDB taxonomy): domain Bacteria; phylum Bacillota; class Bacilli; order Bacillales; family Sporolactobacillaceae; genus Sporolactobacillus; species Sporolactobacillus kofuensis. The sequence goes on along the minus strand of NZ_JAMXWN010000004.1, from coordinate 21,183 downwards.
TCGGAAACCGCGCGAAAAAGGGTGGCGGACATTCAATAGGTTTTTGAGACACCTTTTAATAAAATGTGACTTAGCCGTACTTCACTTCTTGGATAAATTCATGGGAGCAAGCAGAAGATAAGTGAAAAAGGAGTTTTCTGATATGAAGAAAATCGTAGCCCTTGTCTCCAGCTTCATTCTTCTTTTTGCTTTTCAATCAGGAGTTGAAGCGAAGAGTGCGGTTCCGAATAAACTGCCTGAATTTGTTGTGGATATATCGAAGGAGAATACGTACCCGAATCCAACACATGATGCCTCAGAACTCGTCCCCAGTCGTGAGACAAAAGCTTTGCTTAAGACCGCAAATGTTGCTATTGAAAATCCAGTGTTGATTAAATTATTAAATGAGTCGGTCATCCATCCGTCCAAATGGTCGATCGGCTATTCTGCACGTATTTATTTAGGCGAATGGCCGCTCAATTATGTATCCAAAGAAACGTCTGTGAATTGGGAGTACAAGAAGATTAATGATAACGCGGTAGATGCACGGGGCAGCAAAAATGGTCAGCAACTTGATTATATTCAGAAAGCACAGGCGAAAGTCAACGGAGGATTAACTTCGGAGGTTCCGAAAATGGAGGAAGCCAGTCAATTAATCATGGCAAAAACATTGGTTAAAACACACTTGCCAATTTCATTTTCAACCATTATCGGTGCCGGTACAAAAATTGACCGACCTTATCAGGTGCAATCGAAACAAATCGGTCACTTGTATGGTTTTGTTCCTGCGGTGAATGAACGTGGCAAAATAACTTATGGCGAAGTCTTCCTTGTGCTTCGGGGTGGAAAAGCAAACATTGAAGCGAAGAACATAATGCAGCAAGGTATAGGGGCCTGGATGCCCATTCAGGACCATGTCTCGCTTCGCTATATGGTGCGATGATGGCAGCAGTTTAATCAAAAACCCAGACGGTCCATGCCCACTGTGCTAAAGTAAAGAAAGAAGTAAATGCGGAGGTGCTGGACATGGGGAGAGCGACACATTCGAAATCTGATCAGGTGGTTTATTTGAAAAATCGATTCAAACTACTCACTCAGGTTGTGAACGCATTAGATGCCCAAACAGTCGATTGTGAAGATCTAGATAACATTTTGGCGATGATGGCGAACTTAGAAGTGAAAATTCAAAGGTTTCGTGATGACTGGTCGGACAAACGCACTGAAAAATAATAAACATAAATGCGAGAAAAACGGTCAACCTATATAGGAGAGGTGATCGTGTGAAAAAACTTGCACTTGTACTGCTCATCGCAACATGCGGACTGATCTTTCACCCATTTTCAAGTAGTGCGGAAGATTGGTATTTCAAACCCGCAAAAAATAATCAACCGGCGACGACAGAACCAGAATATGAGGCATTGCTGAAAAAATATGATGGCATCTATATTGGTGATTCCTCAAAAAAAGAACTCTTTCTAACCTTTGATAATGGTTATGAAGCAGGGTACACTGCAGGAATTCTTGATACGCTTAAGAAAGAACATGTCCCGGCTACTTTTTTCGTCACCGGACATTATATTTCAGATCAACCGAATATGGTAAAACGTATGGTTAAAGAAGGGCATCTTATTGGTAACCATTCTTGGGGACATCCCGATCTATCGAAAATCAGTGATGCACGATATAAGGAAGAACTTAAGAAGCTAAAAACCCGTTATACAAAACTAACCGGTGACCAACGAATGATTTATCTGCGGCCTCCAAGAGGAACGTTTAGTGAACGGTCGCTTAAGCTGGGCAAAGATGAAGGCTATATTAGCGTATTCTGGTCGGCGGCCTATAGGGATTGGATCCGGGATGATCAGCATGGGGCAGACTATGCGTACGAACATATTATGAACCGAATCCATCCTGGAGCTATCCTTTTGCTTCATACGGTTTCTCGGGATAATGCCCAAGCATTACCACGTGTGATCCATGATCTTAAGAAGCAGGGGTATCAATTCCGAAGCCTTGATGACTTGATGGCGGAGCGGATACTTCCTTCAGTGTTATGGTAATCTGAGAATTTAGCTGTGCGAAACTAAATAGCAACATCTTTGGAAACCTCATTCACAAGAATTTGGTTTTCTTCTTTTTTTGAAGTCTTGCATCCCTAAAAGTGAACGCCTTAATCCCTCAGGATGAAGGTATTAAAAAAAACTCGAAAAAAGTTACGAACAGAATCCACAGGTTTATCCACACACTTGACAAAAAAAGACAAAGTAATACAAGCTTTTCAACAGACTTATGCACACTATCCACAAAAAATAGAATAGTTGTAAACAAAATGATACACATTTTGAATCGTTATTCTTTAAGGATTTTCATGAGTTATCCACTTATCCACAGAGTTATTGACATTTTCAGTTTAGTTGACCTCATAAATTCAGAAAAATAAATGATTTTTTATTCCATAAATCATGCATCGCTGCCTGTTAGAAAGAGCGAATGGAGTTTCCCTCATTTTTCCAAACGAAGATAAAAGTTTATGATATGATATTGATAAAAGAGCTGGGGGCTGAATGCATGGCGCTGATCACCAGAATACGGACGAATGACAAAGAGCAGGGATTTTTCGATATCGAAATTTCTGAAGATGATGAAAAGATAACAACGCTGAGTGTCCATGAAGACATTCTGGTGCGTGAAGGTTTGCGAAAGGGCTTAGAATTATCCGTTCAACAAGTAGAGGTATTAAGGAATGAAGCCTCTGGAATTCGTGCCTACAATGCAGGCATACGTTACCTTTCATATAGAATGCATAGTGTATTCGAGTTGAGAGCATATCTTGAAAAGAAACAATTTGGTGCGGAACAAGTTCATTATGCGATTCAACGGCTTGAAGAAGAAAATCTTCTGAATGACAGTGAGTTCGCTGTTTCTTTTGTTCGTACGAGAATCCAAACATCTACAAAAGGACCGCAACTGATCTATAGAGAATTGATCCAAGCCGGTGTTGCTCAAGATCTCGCAGCGCAGGCAGATGAATTGTTTCCTCTGGATCAGCAGGTCGAACACGCAAGAAAATACTTGATCAAACAAACCTCGTCGGTAAAAAATAAAAAATCAAAAACCGAGGCACGACTTGTTCTTTCCAGATTGCTCATGCAAAGAGGCTATTCCAGAGAAATTAGCGAACAAGTCCTTAATGAAATGACTGATTTTCTGATAGAGAATGAAAAGAGTGCTTTGGTGCATCAGGCGGAAAAAGCGATGCAGAAATATAAGAAATACTCAGGCCGAGAATTTGCTTTAAAAGTAAAGAACTATCTTTATCGAAAAGGTTTTCCACTGGATGCGATTAATGCATTTATACGTGAACGGACCAGCAATGTGGAATAATATATGAAGTAAATGATTTACAAACTCGGTTTGGTCTGACCTTAGCCGGGCATGCAGAATGAGGTAAATGTGAAGCCTTCACACAACGCCTCCGGAATCAAGTGCTTGCGAGACCCTGCAGACTTTTGCCTGTACGAGGGAGGCTCACGGTGCGCCCGCGGATAGCGCGCAATCGAAGCATAATCAATGCAAAATAAGGACCGGACAAAAATCGTCCGGTCCTTATTTTCATTGCACGATCAAGAATGGGAACGAGCAATGACTAATTTCTTACGCAACTTCTGTTCACTGAATACCCAACCTGTAAATGAGCTTTGCACGGTAAGATTCTTATCAAGCCAGACCGTTGCGGTGAATGGGTAAGTGCCTTTCGAATAGTATCTTAAATCAGTGAATTGAATAATAAATTTCCCGTTACGTTCCTTAATTGCCCAATGATATATGGGTGAAAACGAAAGAAAAGCGCGTACGTTCTTGTCTTGAACAGCAGCTTGAATCTTTGGATTATCAAAGTCAATTGGTGTACGTTCAAATCGATCAATCAGGTGTAATTTGCATCCGTTTATTTTACCCACGTAGTAATAATCATGGCTTTCTGCTGCCACGTGGTAGTGTGACCAGCGCATGGTCGGTGAGAGATAGATCTTCGTAAGCCCGGGAATGCTCCGCTTCACACTTTTGATTGTTTGTCGATGATAGATGCCGCGCAGGACATAATAAACAGCAATGATCAAGTAGATCAGACTAAAAGTGATCCCTGGATGGCCAATGGTTTGCCAAATACCAAAGCCGATTAAATGCATACTGAAAATAAAGGGATCAAATATATTAATCGTGCCCAAAGCTACCCATTTTTCGGTGAACGGGCGAACGGCTTGAGTACCGTAAGCATTGAAAATGTCCACAAATACATGAATAGAGACGGCTAGGAATGTCCAAAGTAGTTCGTGACCATAGCTAGCACTCGGCATCAGTGCCATAATAATTGCCGTTAGCAAGAACGGCCAAAGCATCGTTGCCGGGAGTGAGTGCGTCATACCCCGGTGATTGCGGATGTAGGTCGCGTTATCTTTTAATTTAAGAACCGTGTCAATATCAGGAATCACAGAACCTGCAACAACGCCGATTGTTACTGCTTGATACGCCAGCGGATTTTGAACGATGGCGGGATCAAGTGTCGCTAAACCAGCCAAACCAAATCCCATAACAATATGAGTCGCTGTATCCATTGAAAACCTGTGTCCTCCCTTGATTGTTAAACTGCTTTTCGAAACCAGTTTATCTGCTTTCATTGTCACACAAAATCAAGGATAATGAAAGGGATATTTCTGGCAATGTATAGAGAGAAATGAGTGAGTGAAAGGTTGAAGCTTATGGATTTACAAACAATACAGTCGTTTAATCATGATCTGCTCGATTGGTTCCACCAGGAAGGGCGGAAGTTACCATGGAGAGAGACGTCTAATCCTTATTATATTTGGATCTCTGAAGTGATGCTTCAGCAAACACAAGTGAACACAGTTATTCCTTATTATGAACGATTTATCAAGCAGTTTCCAACACCCTCAGCACTTGCTTCAGCTTCGGAGCAGGAAGTGCTTAAATGCTGGGAAGGTCTTGGCTATTATTCGCGCGCCCGTCATCTTCAGGAGGGTGTCCGCGAGGTCGTTGAAAAATACGACAGCACGCTTCCTGAGCGCAAAAAGGATTTGTTGTCAATTACCGGAATCGGCCCATACACTGCAGCCGCACTCCTTAGTATTGCCTTTAACGAACCAGAGCCCGCAATCGATGGCAACTTAATGCGCGTGCTGTCCCGTGTTTTTCTTATTGATGATGATATTTCAAAGCAAAAGACGAGAAAAAAATTTGAAGCCCTAGCGAGTAATTTGATCATTGAAACAGTTCCCTCAGCATTTAACCAGGCGCTTATGGATCTCGGTGCAATGATCTGTAGGCCGAAGACAACAGAATGTACGGAATGTCCGATTCAAAATTACTGTCTTGCCTACAAAGAAGGTGTGCAGCTTGAATATCCTGTTAAGACTGGAAAAGCCAAACTACGCACACTGAATTATGCTGTGCTTCTCATTACAGATGAACACGGACGCTATCTAATCGAACAACGACCGGAGCAAGGGTTGCTTGCCGGGATGTGGCAATTTCCTATGGTAGCTTTGGATGAGTATGCAGAACAGAGTCAAAGAGAACAGTTCATTCAATCACGAGTTGGTAAAATTGACTTTCGCCAGCAGTCCTTTACTTATACGCATCGATTCTCACATTTGATCTGGCAGCTTTCACTGTTTAAAGGGCAGATTCAGGAAGATAGACGGTTGAAAGAAAGAGAGAAATGGATGTCTTTAAATGATATGCAGCATTATCCATTTCCGGTTTCTCATCAAAAGGTAATCGAATGGGTGAAAAAAAATCGACAGGAACATACATAATTTTTCTTGCTTTTGGCTAGATTATGTTGGTGGAGGTGATACTCAATGGCTAAGAATATGAATATGAATGCGGGCACTGATGTACAACACGTGAAAAAACAAAATGCCCAGTCCAAAAACGGACAATTCAGCAATGAATTTGCTAGCGAAACCAACGCACAAGAAGTTCGTCAGCAAAACCAAAAGTCGCAGCAAAATAAGCAGTAATCACCTTTGCACGAAAAAAACGCTCTGTCCAGGTTATGGACAGGGCGTTTTCTATTTAAGTGAAAATGGTCTAGGTTTGTTAGAACTGCTCACATCAAAAAAATAAAAAAATCTGCGCTTTTCTGACAAAATGGTATAATATCCAATTATAGGGAGGTGAAAAAGCTAATGAGCGAAGCTATTTTAAAGGTAGATGGATTGAAAACCTCTTTTTTTACAGATGATGGAGAGGTTCCAGCAGTGGATGGCATCAATTTTTCTGTAAATGAAGGAGAAATTCTCGGCATTGTCGGTGAATCCGGCTGTGGGAAAAGTGTGACCTCTCTTTCGATTATGGGACTATTGCCTTCCCCTCCTGGAAAAATCGTAGGCGGGCATATTTATTACAAAGGTGAAGACATCAGCCATGCAAAAGAGTCGAGAATGAGAAAGTTGCGTGGAAATGACATTGCGATGATTTTCCAGGAACCGATGACCTCGCTCAATCCGGTTTTTACAATTGGTGATCAATTAATAGAAGCCATTCGTTTACATAATCATCTTTCAAAGCAGGCGTTAACTGATCGAGCAGTTGAACTGTTAAAATTAGTCGGTTTGCCTCGAGCAAAAGAACTTCTTAATGAATATCCGCATGAACTCTCAGGAGGGATGCGGCAACGCGTGATGATTGCCATGGCAATGTCCTGTAATCCAAAGGTCTTGATTGCGGATGAACCGACAACGGCCCTAGATGTAACCATTCAGGCACAAATTCTGGACTTGATGGTAAAACTGAACAAAGAGACGAACACCGCTATTATTATGATTACTCATGATTTAGGTGTGGTTGCACAAATGTGTAACCGAGTTGTTGTCATGTATGCGGGAAAAGTCGTTGAGGAAGGTGATGTTAAGGATATTTTTAACCATCCGAAACATCCCTACACAGAAGGGTTGATTCAATCAATTCCTGATTTGTACGGAAAGAAAGACAAGCTGTATACCATCAAAGGAAGCGTTCCAAAGCCGGGATCCATTCGTCAAGGCTGCCTGTTCGCACCTCGATGCGAATTTGTTATGGATAAATGTAAAGAGAATACGCCCGAGTTATTGGGCGATTCTCACAAATCACGCTGTTTTCTGCATCAGGAACAGGCGTAGAAAGGAGTTACTTCCATGAGTGAACCGCTATTACAAGTTGAAAATCTCAAAAAATATTACCCTATTAAAAGTGGTGGTTTTGGAAAAGTTTCCGAGACTGTTCGGGCGGTAGATGGTGTTAGCTTTTCCGTCCAAGAAGGAGAAACACTCGGTATTGTCGGCGAATCCGGCTGTGGGAAATCGACAACTGGTCGCATGATTATGCGCTTAATTGAACCAACAGAAGGGAAAATTGTCTTTAATGGCAAGAATCTCATGGATCTTTCCAAAGGTGAGATGCGAAAAGCGAGGAAAGACATTCAAATGATCTTTCAGGATCCTTTTGCATCTCTGAATCCTCGTCACACAGTAGGACATATCATTGAAGAGCCGATGATTGTTCACAAGATGGGGGATCGTAAGCAGCGTCAGAAGCGGGTAGAAGAACTACTGGAACTTGTCGGATTGAGCGCATATCATGCCGGACGTTATCCGCATCAATTTAGTGGTGGACAGCGACAAAGAATTGGCATCGCTAGAGCCCTAGCCGTTCGCCCAAAAGTGATTATCGCCGACGAACCAGTTTCAGCTCTGGATGTTTCGGTCCAATCTCAAGTTTTGAACCTTTTGAAAGATTTGCAGAAACAGTTCAATCTTACTTATATTTTCATTGCTCATGATCTAAGTGTTGTGCGGCATATCAGTGACCGTGTAGGCGTTATGTATCTAGGAAAGATTGTGGAACTCTCCGAAAGCGAGAATCTCTATAACCATCCGAATCATCCATATACAAAGGCATTGCTATCCGCAGTACCCGTTCCTGATCCGGAAGTGAAAACACAACGCATTATCCTTCAAGGTGATGTACCGAGCCCTGCACACCCACCGGCTGGTTGCACGTTCCATGACCGTTGTCCGGTTGCGATGGACATTTGCTCGAAAGAACGACCGCATTTAAAGAAATTGGATGACGGCAGAATGGTTTCTTGCCATCTTTTTCATTAAAATAATTTATCGCCTTTGGCATGCAAAAGGCATTGGCGATGCCTGAGTTACCATCACACGAACTGCTGTGTGTCACAAGAGAGGTGAACGTATTCATGTTGTATTATTCAGTAAAAAGGTTGCTTATGCTTATCCCTGTTCTCCTTGGCATGACGTTGATCGTATTTGGAATTATTCATGCGATACCAGGTAATCCTGCTTTGACCATCCTTGGAACAAAAGCAACCCCTGAAGCTATACACAGCCTAAACAAATCGTTAGGGTTAGATAATCCTTGGTATGTTCAATACTTTTCCTATTTAAAGGATATATTGAGTGGAAATTTAGGTACATCGATTCAAACCAATTCTCCAATTTCCAGTGAAATATGGCCACATTTGGCGGCAACCATCGAACTTTCATTCGTTGCGATGATCATCGCCGTATTTGTTGGGATTAACGCAGGTATTATTAGTGCATGGAAACAGAATTCTTTTTTGGATTATACGGCTATGATTCTTGCACTTATTGGTGTGTCCATGCCTGTATTCTGGCTCGGCCTTCTTGAACAATGGGGCTTTTCAATTAAGCTGCAATGGCTACCTTCGATTGGTCGAGATGATATAAGGAATAGTGTTAATCCGATTACCAACCTTTATTTGATCGATACCCTGTTGCAAGGTCGTTTTGATCAATTCTGGATGGTCATCCGGCATTTAATTCTCCCGGCGATCGCTCTCGCTACGATTCCAACAGCAATTATCGCGAGAATGACACGTTCCAGTATGCTTGAAGTACTGAAGTCCGATTATATTCGAACAGCGAAAGCGAAAGGGCAGCGCATGATATGGATTGTCTACAAGTATGCCTTGAAAAATGCTTTTATACCGATTCTGACTGTTATTGGTCTTCAAACCGGATTACTTCTAGGCGGTGCAATATTGACTGAAACCATCTTTGGTTGGCCCGGTGTTGGGTTATACATTTACAATGCGATTCAATATCGTGATTATCCGGTCATTCAATCAGGAATTCTCGTCATTGCTTTCATTTTTGTTATGGTCAATTTCATTGTTGATCTGCTGTATGGACTGTTTGATCCTCGAATTAAGTACCGTTAAAAACACATAGGAAAGAAGGGGTGAAGGATGTCACAAGCAACTCAGGCCAAACCTGAGCAATACATTGTGAAAGACAAAAGCCCGATGATCATGGCGATCAACGATTTTTGGAAGGCATTTAGAAAAAATAAGCCTGCCATAGCGGGAAGCATTATTGTGGCTTTCTTCGTTCTTCTGGCAATCTTTGCGAACTTCATAACTCCGCAAGGTATTAATGACCAGAATATTGGAATAAGGCTCCAACCCCCGTCGGCTGCTCATTGGTTTGGTACCGACGATTTTGGTCGCGATATCTTCAGCAGAATCATATTTGGCGCACGCCTTTCACTGCGTGTTGGATTTTTGGCAGTAATCGGATCAATCATCGTTGGCACCTTTCTCGGTGTGATTGCCGGTTACTTCGGCAAATTTCTGGATGTACTGATCTCACGTGCATTTGATATCTTGCTCGCCTTCCCGAGTATCTTGCTCTCGATCGCGATTGTTGCGATTCTCGGACCATCATTGAACAATGCACTCGTTGCGATCGCCATCGTTAATGTGCCTGTGTTCGGCCGTCTGGTTCGATCAAGAGTACTCACGGTTAAAGAAGAGGAATATGTCGTGGCCGCGCGTTCAATCGGTATGGGGGATATGCGCATTATTTTTCATCACGTCCTACCCAATAGTTTTGCTCCGATTATTGTTCAAGGGACTCTAAATATTGCGACAGCAATTCTTGATGCCGCAGGACTGGGTTTTCTTGGTATGGGTGCACAGGCACCGCTTCCAGAGTGGGGCAAGATGCTCTCTGACTCTAGGGAATATATTCAGAATGCCCCATGGACTGTATTGTTTCCCGGACTAGCTATTGTACTCGTTGTCGTTGGGTTTAATCTCATCGGTGATGGCCTTCGTGATGCACTGGATCCACGGATGAAAAATTAATAAATCTAGTATTCTTAATTTTCTCGTTAGTCAGTTGTCTGTGTGGAAAATAAGAGGTACAATGGTAAAGATTTACTAGACAGACATAAGAATGTAAGGGGGATATTTATGAAGAAGAAGTATTTGAGCTTGACGCTCGCCCTTGTTATTGCACTTGCAATGGCACTTACGGGTTGCGGCAATAGTTCGTCAAGCAAATCCGACGATAGCAGCAAGACGCTTGTTTTCGGCCGTGGCGCTGATACAACATCTCTTGACCCAGCTGTGGTTACAGATGGTGAATCATTCCGAGTGACACAGAATATTTTTGACACTTTGGTAGCTTACGACTATAAGAATCAAACTACGGAGGTAAAACCAAGCCTCGCAACGAGCTGGAAAATCAGCAGCGACGGAAAAACATATACCTTCAATCTTCGTAAAGGCGTGAAATTCTCTGATGGTACTGCATTTAACGCAGATGCTGTTGTCTACAACTTTGAACGTTGGATGAATGGCAAGAAATCAGGAAAATTCGCATACTTCCCTTCAATGTTCGGCGGTTATAAAGGTGACGCCAGTCTCGTAATTAAGAGTGTTACCGCACCGAACGCTAACACAGTAGTGTTCACACTGAAAAGATCTTCCGCACCATTCTTGAAGAACTTGGCAATGTCACCTTTCGCCATTTCAAGTCCGACAGCAATTAAGAAATACGGCGACAAATACGGTGCTAATTCCGGAGTCGGTACTGGCCCATTTGTATTTAAGAACTGGAAAAAGAACAATACGATTACATTGGTTAAAAACAAACATTACTGGAAAAAAGGATTGCCAAAACTTGACTCCATTGTCTTTAAAGTCATTCCGGACAACAGTTCTCGTCTGAATGCACTGAAAAACGGCGAAATTGATATTATGGATGGTCTGAACCCAAGTGATATCAATGGCTTGAAGAGCGACAAAGATCTTCATGTCTACTATCGTCCACCGATGAACGTTGCTTACCTTGGCTTTAATGTAACAATGAAGCCTTTTGACAATAAAAAAGTTCGTCAGGCATTGAACATGGCTGTTGATAAAGAAGCGATCAATAAGGCTTTCTACAACGGACAGGCACAACCAGCAACGAACCCAATGCCACCAGTGCTTCTTGGCTTTGATAAGAGCATCAAAGATTACCCATTTGATCTGAAAGCTGCGAAGAAATTGCTTGCTGAAGCAGGTTATCCACATGGATTCACGACGACACTGTATACGATGTCGAACCCACGTGACTATATGCCACAGCCAGCAAAGACAGCTGAAGCACTTCAAGCTAACTTTGCAAAGATCGGTGTTAAAGTAAAAATTGAAAACGTTGAATGGTCTTCATACATTACTAAGCTGCAAAAGGGCGGCGCTCCAATGTATCTCATGGGTTGGATTGGCGATAACGGAGATCCGGACAACTTCCTTTACACATTACTTGATAAAGATAGTGCCGGTTCAAACAACCTTTCCTTCTATAAGAGTGAACCGCTTCATAAAGTGCTGATCGCTGCTCAAACGGAAACAAATGATGCAAAACGTGTTGCACTCTATGAAAAAGCTCAGAAGATTATTCATGAAGACGCTCCTTGGGTTCCACTCGAATATGCGAAAGCCGCACTCGTTGGCAAGAGCACAATTTCCGGTTTTGCACCAAGCCCTACCGGTAGTGAACCTCTCGAAGACGTAACGATTAAATAATTTCCTTAAACAAGAAAGCCCCCCGTCATCCTCTATGCAGGATGACGGGGGGCTTTGCTTTTTCAATGCAAGATATCTTTTGCTCCAATTCATTGGCAAAGATTATGCTGAAATGCATAGATAACCGCTTGAGTGCGATCTTGTACTTCCAATTTGCTCAGGATGTTGCTCACATGCACTTTAACTGTTTTCAAAGCAATAAAAAGGTCATCAGCGATTTCTTGGTTGCTTTTTCCTCGGGCCATGAGCAGGAGAACCTCCATTTCACGATTTGTGAGTTCATCATGCAGTGGCCTGTTCTGTCTCGTCTTCATACGAGCCATCACTTTTTCCGTAACTTCAGGTTCAAGAACAGATTGTCCATGATCAGTTGATCGGATCGCTTTTGCAATATCGCTTGCTTTGGATGTCTTAAGAAGGTAACTGGTTGCTCCGGCTTCGATTGCAGGATACACCTTGTCATCATCAAGAAAACTTGTCACAATAATGATTTTCACTTCTGGCCATTTTTCAACAATACGCTTTGTTGCTTCGATACCGTCCATTTCCTCCATCACGAGATCCATCAGGACAATGTCTGGTCGCAGGTGCAGCACCAAATCTATGGCGTCACGACCATTATCCGCCTCACCGACAACGTTGATGTCGGGTTGGGCAGATAGGTAAGCCGAAACACCGATGCGTACCATCTCATGATCGTCAACAAGAACAACATTAATCAAAGCGTTCCTCTCCTTTTATTATCGGCACTTTAACTTCTAGCTGCGTTCCTTGATTTGGTACACTCACTAGTTTCATTTGCGCACCAATTTGAGTACTACGTTCTTTTATATTCTGAAGCCCATAAGCACCGGGTTTCGACGCTTTTACTTGGAAACCGATTCCGTCATCCGTGATACGAAGAATGACAAAGGATTCACGTTTAACGAGGAGAACGTCCAGATTTTGTGCTTTTGCATGACGCAAAGTGTTCGAAACCGATTCTTGTAAAATACGAAAGAGTTGATCCTCAATCCCGCGATCAAGTTTCACAGATTCGATGGTCGCATGGATAGTCATGGGCACTTTTTGTTTTAATTCGAGCAGCAATTCTTCCATTCCTTGCTTTAATGCTTTGCCGTGAAGTTGAACAGGTCGAAGATGGAGAAACAGAGCTCGCATTTCAAGCTGGGATTGATGAATGGTTTGTTCAACGAGCTTAAGTTGCCGGCTTTCTGAATCATCAGATCCGTGGCGCAGTTCATTGATTGTCGACATGAGCATCGAAGCGGCAAACAGTTGTTGGCTGACCGAATCATGCAGTTCTCGAGCAAGCCGATTTCTTTCTTCAGATACGATCTTCTGAATCGCTTTTTCCTCAATTGCGGAAGTAGTGTTTGCCGTTTGTTGGGCGAGTTGAGTCAGTTTCGTCATTTGAGTACTTAATTTGTTTGTGTGCTCGAAAATCGTTTTTAATTCAGCTGAATGACCCATAGACTGATTTGCATCAATGGGTTTGCCTTGTTCCACTCTTTCGAGAGCATCGTCTAAAAGAATCATTTGCTGACGCCAGTGTAGCCCGGTGATCAATCCAGCCAGAGCACCAATGAATAAGGCAAGAATAGGGACGATAAAAACAAAGGGAAGATGGCCAATCTGTTGTTTCCAAAGCATGTTCCAGTCGCTTAGTGGAAATGTGAAAAAGAAGACCGTTGAAAAGAGTAAAAGGCAAGTCAGTGCGAAACCGATGCCGATCATTACAGAGCGCTTGATCGCGGTCATATGCGTCGCACCTCCAGACCGCCTGCTAAAGAAGAGATCATGATTTTCACTTTCTGGTCGGCCTCAGCATAACGACTTGTCTGTAGTGCCCTTACTTCATGAACCAATTGATGTTCATGATGATCAAAGAAGTCCAGTTGTCCGAGAACAACTGAATAATGTAAGCATACGTCGACATCATAGGGTACGAGAATTTTGATTCTGCCGGCAAGATGTCTAATGAAGATAATCGATTCCCTTTTTGGAAGAATCGTGTGGCTTAAATCAATAATCGTATCTCCGGCACCTGTCTGAATCGTAATATCGCGCCATTCATAATCTTCATGAGGCGTTTCTTGGTGGCCAAACCATTTATTTTTTAAGAGAGTAGGGAGTATGTTGATCTGCTCATCACCAGGTGCGGAAGGATGCTCAAAATCCGGAACGATTTGTCTCGGATGCTTTTTTCTCTGAATAAAATCAATGAGGAAGCAGATAAATAAGGCAATAATGATGAGTTTAAAAACAAGTAGATTGAGAATGGTGAAACCAAGGCCAATCAAACCGATCCAGAACAGGATTTTCCCTTTTTTTTTCGGTTTATTCTTTCGACCGTAATAGAGCAAGGCACTAAATAAAACAGCTGGGAAGAGAAAGCCCCAACCGTCAAACGTGGTTTGAATCACAACGAGGAGAAGGCAGACAATAATAAGCCAGCTGTATTGATCTTTTTTTAGTTGCTGAAACAATGGTCGTCATCTGCCTTTCTCGCTGTGGTTTTACCTTCAAATAGAGTAGAAAAGGCGTGGAACACGCCTTTTCTCATTTTAGCACCCTTACAGGGGACAGGCTAGCTGCTCCTCATGTTTGAGTGAAGAACAGCGGATTACCGAGTTCTGTAGCGTAGAATCACTTCATTATTGTGCGTTACTCTTTTCCAATTCACGTTCGAGCTCTCGGATTCGTGCATCAATAGCATTTTGATGATGACGTGTATTGACTTTTTGTTCCAGTTGTTCAAGGTAGAGTTCGCTTTCCTCGAATCTGGAAAAGGATTGGCCAAATGCGCGTTCCGGCTCAATGATTGTGTTGATCCGATGGTTAGCATTTGCGATATTTTCACGGCTCATCAGTTCCATACGCTTGAGGTACATATCCTTTAATTTTCGTTTCATTTCTGCGTATTTTTGCTCCAGTTGATCAAGTTGTTGTACGGTGGTATCATAGGCACTTTTCAATCGTTCGGCTTTTTGTTTGTAATCGGCTTGTTCTCGCGTAGCAAAAGCATAGAGCTCTGTTTCCGATGCGCGCTCGGCGATGTTCGCTTGATGCGCTCTTTTGTCCGCCATGTCGGATGCTTCATGGTATTCCTTAATAAATTGATCTTTCAGTAGATATTGACGGTCAATCAGTTCGCGAACCCGTTTCACTTCTTTCTCACAGCGACGCAAATGTTGATTAAGCATAGCTATGGGATTCTTTTGCTCTTTTTGATCAAGCAGGTCGTTAAGATCTGCCGAGATTGAGTCTTTTAGTCGGGTGAATAGATTACTCATTTGTATAATCTCCTTTTTCAAATGCTTTTTATAAAAATTTGAGTGTCAGACAACTTTTCATAAGCTGCTTAAGCGTAAATGCGCAACCATATTGAGACAGAAGTGGGCTGCCACTTTTGGGACATTCTCATTGTTTCCTAGTGCATTCATGAACGAAATTCTTTCCATTCTTTCTCAAAATGATCGAATGGGTTATTGGATTCAACGTAATCTGTCTTGTTATCCCAAGCTTTATAAGCAAAGGAGAGGCCGGCAAGTGCGACAATGCCGACGATGGCAGGAACGTTACCAAGGGAAAAGATCAAGGCAATAGTTCCGATGATCGCCCACAACAGTTTTCCTGCGGTGGAATCTGCGTGATTGAATTTCTTAAAAGCAAAGTAGAGAACAGCAAGGCTGACGATCAATCCGATCATTGGGCCAACGTGAGTGAGCAGGACGATTAAACTGACGATTCCAAGTAGAAACAGTGCAAATTTTTTCATTAGATTTCATCCCCCTTTCCGTGACTTAATCATACAAAAGACGTGATTTCTCCATAATGAGCGAGAGCTGTATCTTCGGGTACGTCTTTAGTCTTAGAAAGGGAACTCTGCTTGGGCATCGCTGTGAAGTCGTGCAGATATAAAAAGAACACCTGTGTCCAGATCGACACAGGTGTTCTTTAATTATGAAATAGGATTCACTTTCTTATGAAAGGATTGATAACTCTCAACAAGTAAATCAAGATGTTCAACATGCTGGCTATAATCGATAATCGTCGATATAAGTGGTAATACATCGAGCCAATCATCCGTGTTATTCTCTGCAAAGAAAGAGAAGAACGTATCCGCAATTTCCGATCGATGCTTGTAGTCTTTCTTCGCCTGCTCTTCATGACGTTTCCGTCTTATCTTGCCATCGAATTTGAGCAAAACTCGTTCATGGAACGTCATTAATCCACTGAGCTGGAGACGCAGTGTTTCGCGGAAAGCGTCGGGAAGCAGTCGATAGGTATTCTCATTTCGATCGAGTTCGTTCAGTGCTTGATGTAGGAGACGAGTCGCGGTAATCATTTCACGAAAAATGACTGTGCGTCTCAACTTTGCGAGTCGTGACTTTCTACTGAAAATACGCTCTTCCTTATACCAATGATAATAATTTTCGATTTTCAACTTATTACGATCAAAAGCGTCCATTTCACTCTTGATCTTGGTATTATCCGAAGCGCCACCACTAAGCAAACGTATCCACTTAAACAGCTGGGTAGTCTGAGCTAGAATCTGTTCATAGAGTGTTTTCTCATAATGCGGCGGGAAGATCAACAAGTTCACTAAGGTTGCAGACACTACGCCAATACAGATCATCGAAAATCTGCGAACGCCTTCTAAGAGAAATTGCACGTTGCCCTGCATGCCGCTGGACATGATGAAGATGACGGTTACCATCGTTAGTGTCAAGGTCCGATGGAGTCCAAATTTGAGATGAAGCGCAATGACAAAGACAACCGCAAGACCGACAACAATTGGCGTGTCGCCAAAGATGATGACAACGCCCACAGCGATGAGCGCACCAATAAAGTTCCCAATGATGTTCTGAACCATGGCACGGAGCGAGCGTTGAACCGAAGGGCGGGTGGTCATTGCTGCTGCAACACCGGCCATTATGGGTGGTGTCATCCCCAAAGCAATTGACGTCATTAAAGCAATGGTTACGGCTACTCCGGTCTTAAGACTGCGTGCACCAAGATGCATGACCATCAACCTCCTTTGATCGTTAACGAAAAAGAGAGCGGCTCAAGCCGCTCTCTTAATTAAGTACACTCATGATTTTGCGAGCTGAGCAAATGCATAATCAACGGCTTCAAGAGTTTCGTCAATATCCTTCTCCGTATGCTCGGTTGTCAGGAACCACGCTTCATACTTCGAAGGGGCAAGATTTACGCCTTTTTCTAACATATATTTGAAGAAGCGGCCAAACATTTCACTATCGGTTGCTTTCGCTTCATCATAGTTTGTAACTTCATGATCTGAGAAATACAACGTCATGGAACCACCAATACGATTGATAGCAATCGGAAGATGATAGTGCTCATTTACTGCATAGATCCCCTCTTCCAGTTTCTTACCTAAGCGATCCATCTCTTCGTAAATGCCTGGTGTTTGGAGTACTTCAAGACAAGCAATACCACTTGCCATAGAGAGCGGGTTACCAGCCATTGTTCCTGCCTGATAGGCAGGGCCAAGAGGTGCAACTTCATCTATAATTTCTTTTCTTCCGCCGTAAGCACCGATGGGTAGTCCACCACCAATGATCTTACCCATCGCTGTAAGGTCAGGTGTAACACCGAGATAGTTTTGTGCACCGCCGTACATGAAACGGAAGTTCGTGATGACTTCATCAAAGATGACAACTGCGCCGGCTTTATGCGCAATGTCATTAATTGCTTCGAGAAAACCTGGTTTCGGCATAACCATACCAAAGTTTCCGACAATCGGTTCAACGAGAACGCCGGCAATATCCTGACCCCATTTATCAAAGGCTTGTTTCAATGTCTCAACATTGTTAAACGGTACAGTAATGACCTCTTTGGCTGTGCTTTCGGTAACACCTGCAGAATCCGGTGAACCAAGCGTCGATGGGCCTGAACCTGCTGCGACTAGAACAAGATCAAAATGGCCATGATAACTGCCGGCAAATTTCAAGATTTTCGTTCGGCCAGTGTAAGCGCGGGCAACGCGAACAGTAGACATTACCGATTCAGTTCCTGAATTTGTGAAACGAACTTTATCTAAGGACGGAATTGCCTTTTTCAACATGATGGCAAGCTTTGATTCCAGTGCTGTCGGTGTTCCATAAAGCACACCAAGTTCAGCTTGCTTCTTAATCGCTTCGGTAATGTGCGGATGAGCGAATCCTGTAATGATTGGGCCATAAGCTGCAAGATAGTCAATGTATCGGTTACCATCTTCATCCCAGAAGTATGCGCCTTTTCCTTTTTTCATAAAGACTGGTGCGCCACCGCCGACGGCAGCGAAAGAACGTGACGGACTGTTAACACCGCCAACGATATTTTCCAGTGCTTCTTTGTAAAGTGATTCAGAAGTATGTATATCCATGTGCCTAACCTCTCCTTAAACCATTGGGTTCATTTATTACCATTAATAAGTATCTATTAACGATTAAGAAATAACAAGTAAATCTACTCTCAGTGAAGAATTAATCGAACATGCGATGATTCATGAGAAAAACAAAGTGTTCGAGTACGCGTGCGGTGAGTCCCCAAATTGTTCGGCCCTCATAATCATAAAAGGGTTCGGTGATTTGTAGGTCGCGAAATGCATAGTTCTTCCCGGAAACAATTCGATCATAGGGAAAATCATCGGATTCGTTCACAGAGAAGGTGAGCATATGTTTTTCAGGAATTTGCTTCATCAGCCAAGGAAGCGGAATGGTAAAGATCTCTTGAACTTCATCCGGATTTGGGCGAATCAGTTCCGGTTGATCAAGGACGCCCACAAAAGGATAGATAAAAAGTTCAGAGGTGGTAATGCATGTTCCCATTTGCCCAATCATCGTGATGTGTTCCTTTGTGATGCCAAGTTCTTCGCACGTTTCTCTAATCGCGGTTTCGCGCACTGAACCATCTCTTTTTTCGCTCCGTCCACCTGGAAAACAAATATCTCCAGGTTGCCTCTTTAATTGAGCGGCACGAACTTCCAATAAGATTGACCATGTATCCTCTTGAAGGATCAGAGGAATAAAAACTGCAGACTTTTTCGCAGTTTCTTCACCAATAATCGCTTCGTCATTTTCAATGCGTCTTGCAATGCTCTTGATATCCATAAAATCACCCACGCTAACAGTTTCCATATCTATTTTATCATTAATAGCACTCTTGCGCTCACTGCACTAATGTGTGTAAGTGTTAATATTAGCTTGATTGTGGCTCCGGGAACGGTTCGCGGCAGCGTCTCGTACCACGCCCTACTAAACCTTCCATGAAAATACAACATTTGTTGATAAACAATCCGTTATATCTTTCAGCACATTATTCCTCTAAGAAACAGTTTACACATTGGATGTGTTTCTGAGCGTTCCGCTTAACGTTTTTTTAACGATTGATATATTATTATAGAAGGAACGCACTGAACGAACACCTTTTGGGAAAGTTATCAGTGAGTGGTAACGGATGAAATGCATGTTATTTTAAAATGAAAGGAATTAGGAAAATGTTAGAAGCAGGAAACGAAGCACCAAATTTTGAATTGAAGGCAACAGAGGGGAACACCGTAAAACTTGAAGACTTTAGGGGCAAGAATGTTGTTCTCTATTTCTATCCAAGAGATATGACACCGGGATGCACAACGGAGGCTTGCGATTTTCGCGATCAGAACCAACTTTTTGAACAATTGAATACGGTAGTGTTGGGGATTAGCCCAGATACTGTAGAGAAACATCAGAAATTTACTGAGAAACACACATTGCCTTTTACGCTTCTTTCCGATCCGGATCATGCGGTTGCAGAGCAATACGGGAGTTGGCAGATGAAGAATAACTTCGGGAAAAAGGCAATGGGCATTGTGCGTTCTACATTTATTATCAATAAAGAAGGAGTTATTGATAAAGTTTGGCCAAAAGTAAAGGTTGCCGGCCATGTTGACGAAGTCTATGCCTATGTAAAAGAACATCTAGCGTAAAGCATAAGCGGTAATAACAAGTAGAGGTTGTTCTCACAATAGCTCGTTAAATGAAAAAATCGGGAGCCGCGGCTCTCGATTTTTTCATCTATACTTGTTGCCGACAATAATGATTCGTCATGCATTTATTTTGGTAAAGAGCGACAAACTAGATGATGAGGACATCCTATAAGAATCGGCAAGTAGAAGTGCTGAGCATTGACAGGATAAGCTTTAACAATGTACACTGAAAATGTAATTATAACGATTTTAATCTGATAATTGATTTTGATTATTAATATTGTTGAAAGCGAGGTGCATGGCGATGAGCGAAAAAACTTTAAAAGTAGATCATGCTATTGAAATGTTAAAGAGCTCCGGGGTACGTATTACACCGCAGCGTCATGCGATTCTTGAATACTTAGTAATTTCCGATTCACATCCTACTGCAGATGAAATCTATAAAGCCCTTGAACACAAGTTTCCAAATATGAGTGTTGCAACGGTTTATAATAACTTGCGTGTTTTCAAAAAGACAGGATTAGTTAAAGAATTAACCTACGGTGATGCATCCAGCCGTTTCGATTTTTCTACAAAACGTCACTATCATATTATTTGCAGTAAGTGTGGGAAGATTGTTGATTTCTTTTATCCTGGCCTTGATGAAGTAGAGGATTTAGCTGCCCAAGTCACAGGATTTAAGGTCGACCATCATCGCCTTGAAGTATATGGTCTCTGCCCCGAATGTCAGGAAAAAGAAAGCAAAGAGGACACAATGGGACTGGGGCATGAAACATCTGTTGGATGATGAATTTCAAATAGTAAATAGATCGGCATCGCGTGAACAACGCGGTGTTTTTTGTTGTCTAGAAAGTATTAAATAATCGATTTGTGGATTATGCGTGAAACAAATAAAACGTGCGAAACCACCTATAGAGCGCGCGAAACCGCATGTTCCCGCGCAAAACTCATCGGAAAGCTGCAGAACCATGCTATTTCCAACGCGCATCCGTTACTTTTTTCCCTACTCTAAAGAAAAATTCTGATGAATAGTTATACTTCTATATTGTATAAAAAAAGGTATTGACGATTTCATTGATCCATGTTAAATTAGTTGACGTTGTCTTTTACAAGATTTTGCATGATTAGCACGAATCGTGTCAGAAAGATTCGATTCTCATTTATTTTATAGTTGACAAAGTTCAGCTGTACATGTTAAAATCTTTCTTGTCATTTTAATACTTCGATTGTTGATGCGTCGTTAATCTAACAAACTGTTTCTTTCTTCTTTAAAAAAAGATGTTGACATTTGATTGGTTAAGATGTTATAATAATCGAGTTGCTGTTT
>NZ_JAMXWN010000039.1 GCF_024125425.1 Sporolactobacillus kofuensis | reverse complement strand
GGGGTCTGCTTTTCGACATAGATGTAAACGAAATTTACGTTGTTCTTTATAAGCCTGAAATTCACCGGTCAGAATAACGTCACCCGCATTTTCACTGACCGTGATTAAGTGATCTTGGTCATAAACCAATTCCTCCGGCATGCCCCCGAAATAAGCAAAGGCATTTTCATGGCATCGAATCGTATCTTTTGTGGTGAAAGGTCTTCCCAGCCATTCCACATATTTATATCGAGAATGAGACAGAACGAATGTGATAAAGTAGAGCTTCACCTCCTTGTTCAGTACGTTTTTAAGCGTTATTTCTCCCCAGTCCACCTGAACCTGATATCCCATTGGAAGTTCATCAACCGCTTCATGACTACGAGCATGTATCTCTTTTGAGATATGGTAGATTTCCCTCAGATCTTTGACGAATAATCGAATGGTGCTCCCTCCAATGGTTAGGCCCGGATGTTTTTCTTTCAACCAATCCTCAATTTGGGCGGAAGAAAGGTCGGGATGTTCTTTTAACCAACTTATCATTTGATCCCGATAGGGATCGAGCTTCTTCCTCCTTTGATTAAGAGAATTCGCCCAATCACTTGCTTCCTCAAAAGACATTTTCAAAAACTTATAAACAGTATTTCTTGAAATACCCAGTTTTTTGGCGATTTTCGCCACTTTGAATCCTTGTTCACTCAATTGATGAACCTGTACATACAAGAGTAATTTTTCCACCTTTCGAATCCTCCAGACAAATCATGTTGAAAAACTATCATAACTTATCTGGATTACTATTTAGCGAAAAGTGTTCATTTCTATTTAGCAGAATCTGTTGATTTTAGTTTAGCAGTTACA
>NZ_JAMXWN010000038.1 GCF_024125425.1 Sporolactobacillus kofuensis | reverse complement strand
TGAACTGACCCCCTAAAGTTGGACGACAAAATTCAACTTTAGGGGGTTTTACTATGACCAAATATTCAACTGACTTTAAGATGAAGGTAGTTAGTGAGTATCTCAAGGGGGTGGGGAGCGCTTCGTTGTGTCATAAGTATCAGATTCCATTTCATCAAATGATCTTGAAATGGGTGCATCGCTATCAGGAAAACGGCATTGCAGGCATTAAAAATTTGAAACAACAGCCGGCATATACCTGCAGTTTTAAGCTGAAAGTATTAAAGTGGATGAAAGAGAACCATTCATCACTCGAACGTGCGGCACTTCATTTCAAAATATCTTCGCCGTCAACGATTTATCAATGGGATCGGCGATTTGAATCAATGGGTGTGGATGGATTAAAAACCAAGCGAGGTCGTCCACCTATGGGGAAAAATACAAAGCGCGAAGCCAAAAAGAACGACAAGTTGAAAAATGCTTATCATCCAGAACAGAAGCGGCTTAAGGATCTTGAGAAGGAAAACGAGCTACTTAGAATTGAGATTGAGTACTTAAAAAAATTGGACACCTTAGTTCGCCAGAGAGAGCAACACGAGCGGAACAAACGCAAGTAGTTACTGAACTAAGGCGGAACCACTCTCTGAATGACATTCTGTGGGTAGTGAAACTGCCTAAAAGCGTTTATTACTATCAGAAACAGCGCCAGCAAAAGGATACTGAAGACCCTGTGATCTCTGAAATAAAAGCTGTGAAACAGAAGCACCCAGCTTATGGATATCGTCGCGTTGTCCTGACACTGCGGCGCCACCATTTAAAAGTGAATCACAAAAAGGTCCAGCGCATCATGAGAACGGAAGGACTTCAGTCAACGGCCTATACCAAACGGATCCGTAAGTACAATTCCTATAAGGGAACCGTTGGTAAACTTGCGAAGAATCGCCTGCATCGCCGGTTTATGACTGATCGACCCTACCAAAAGCTTGTCGCCGACGTATCCGAATTCCGCTGGGGGCATCAAACGACTGACGAACGCCTTTATTTCGAACCCGTTATGGATCTTTATTCTGATGAGATTTTATCCTTTACTATAAGTGATCATCCGACAGTCGCCTTTGCGTTAAAACCGCTTCATGAGGCTCTAGAACGCCTACCGGAACATCACTATCGCACGTACGTTCATACGGATCAAGGCTTCCAGTACCAAAATTACCTTTGGCGTAAGGAACTTAAATCGCATCATATTTGTCAGAGTATGTCTCGAAAGGCGACTTGTCTGGACAATGCCCAGATGGAGAGTTTCTTCCATCTCATGAAAGCTGAAACAGTAGCCTCACACCACTATCAGACATGCGAAGAACTAGAAACTGCCATGCGTGTGTGGATCAAGTACTATAATGAGTCTAGAATCAAAGAAAAACTCG
>NZ_JAMXWN010000037.1 GCF_024125425.1 Sporolactobacillus kofuensis | reverse complement strand
TAATCTGGTACCCATGTCAAGGACACATTAAAAAAAGAGATTAAGCCGAGAGAAGATGATTCCTATATTGAATAGGGGTCATCTTTTTTAGATTCCACTGATAGCGATAATTATTATAGTAAACCATATAGTGAGTGATTTTCGCTTTAAGTTCTTCGAATGTTTCACAGGATTGATAATCGACTTCATCTTTTAAATGACCAAAGAAAGACTCTTGTGGGGCATTATCCCAACAGTTTCCTCGTCGAGACATGGACTGGTCAAGACCATAACTTTTTAATAATTCTTGGTATTTAGGGCTGGTATAATGGCTGCCTTGATCCGAGTGAATAAGCGCCTCTGGATGTAGTATAATCTTCTTGTTTTTGACTAATTTCTTAATGGTCTGGGTTACGATGTCCAGAGTAATGCGATCAGAAACATGATAGGCGAGAAGCTCATTCGTAGAGGCATCTTTTACAGCCGACAGATAAGCCATACAATTTCCGTTGTACGGCAAATAAGTAATGTCTGTTAATAATACTTTTCCAGGGACTCCTTGCTTAAACGCTCTGTTCAATTTGTTTGGAACAACTCGATGTTCTTTGGTGGCTTTAGCCATCTTTTTATAAGGATTGGCTTTTCGATGAGGGCAAACGATTCCGTACTTTCTCATGATTCTCTGTATCTTTTTACGACTAAAGATCAAGTTGAATTCATTTTCCATGATCATTTTTATGGAACGTGAGCCCTTCTTATATCCACGACGATTAAATGCCTTCACTATGACTTCTTTCGCATCTAAGTCTGATCGTTCTCTTGCTTTGCGGAGGGTGGAAGACCTTAGGTAGCTATAGTATCCAGAACGGGACACTTCGAGAAGATCACAAAAATACTTGGTCATTCGTATGAATTGATTCTTCTCAATGGTTTCATCAATCAGTTGATATACTTTACTTGTGCTTAAACCCTTGCTTGCGATGACCAGCCTTCTTTCTGTCACTTCTAATTTTTTTAATAGTTCCACCTGCCCTTCGAGCAGCTTAATTCTTGCCTGCTGTCTTTTAATGACTTCAGATGGTGTCAGTTCTCGTTTGAGAGGTCTGCCAGAAGCCGTTTTCCGTGAATCTGTAAGCCCAATTAAACCGTTTTTATCATATGCTTTCTTCCATCGATAAGCGGCTTGTTCAATTCTCTTCATTCCGATAATACTCATATCGAAACCGTTCTCAATAAAAATTTGTTTCGGAAGTTTACCCGCCAGATACTCATCAATGAATCTATTTTTAAAGGCGTCCGTATAGGTAATCGCTCGTTCGCTAACACTTTGGACATTCGGATTGTTTTGAAGCATTTTTATCTCTTTGGTTGAAAATATAATTTTACTCATGATATCCTCTTTCCTCACAGCATTGAAATTCAAGTATATAAAAAAATACCTGTAGATAAAACACTCTTTTTCAAGTGTCCTAACTACAGGTACCATTTTA
>NZ_JAMXWN010000036.1 GCF_024125425.1 Sporolactobacillus kofuensis | reverse complement strand
CGTTTCGCTATCGATCGTTTCCTTAGAAAGGAGGTGATCCAGCCGCACCTTCCGATACGGCTACCTTGTTACGACTTCACCCCAATCATTTGTCCCACCTTCGGCGGCTGAGTCCATAAAGGTTCTCGCACCGACTTCGGGTGTTACAAACTCTCGTGGTGTGACGGGCGGTGTGTACAAGGCCCGGGAACGGATTCACCGCGGCATGCTGATCCGCGATTACTAGCAATTCCGGCTTCATGCAGGCGAGTTGCAGCCTGCAATCCGAACTGGGGGTGGCTTTATGGGATTAGCTCGACCTCGCGGTTTCGCTGCCCTTTGTACCACCCATTGTAGCACGTGTGTAGCCCAGATCATAAGGGGCATGATGATTTGACGTCATCCCCACCTTCCTCCGGTTTGTCACCGGCAGTCACCTTAGAGTGCCCAACTAAATGCTGGCAACTAAGATCAAGGGTTGCGCTCGTTGCGGGACTTAACCCAACATCTCACGACACGAGCTGACGACAACCATGCACCACCTGTCACTCTGTCCCCCGAAGGGGAACGGCCTATCTCTAGGCTTGTCAGAGGATGTCAAGACCTGGTAAGGTTCTTCGCGTTGCTTCGAATTAAACCACATGCTCCACTGCTTGTGCGGGCCCCCGTCAATTCCTTTGAGTTTCAACCTTGCGGTCGTACTCCCCAGGCGGAATGCTTAATGTGTTAACTTCAGCACTAAGGGGTTGGACCCCCCTAACACCTAGCATTCATCGTTTACGGCGTGGACTACCAGGGTATCTAATCCTGTTTGCTCCCCACGCTTTCGCGCCTCAGCGTCAGTTACAGACCAGAGAGCCGCCTTCGCCACTGGTATTCCTCCACATCTCTACGCATTTCACCGCTACACGTGGAATTCTACTCTCCTCTTCTGCACTCAAGCTTCCCAGTTTCCAATGACCGTTTGCGGTTGAGCCGCAAGATTTCACATCAGACTTAAGAAGCCGCCTGCGCGCGCTTTACGCCCAATAATTCCGGACAACGCTTGCCACCTACGTATTACCGCGGCTGCTGGCACGTAGTTAGCCGTGGCTTTCTGGCTGGATACCGTCACAGCACTAGCATTTCCTCTAGCACTCGTTCTTCTCCAGCAACAGAGCTTTACGATCCGAAAACCTTCTTCGCTCACGCGGCGTTGCTCCATCAGACTTTCGTCCATTGTGGAAGATTCCCTACTGCTGCCTCCCGTAGGAGTTTGGGCCGTGTCTCAGTCCCAATGTGGCCGATCACCCTCTCAGGTCGGCTATGCATCGCGGTCTTGGTGGGCCGTTACCCCGCCAACTAACTAATGCACCGCGGGCCCATCTGTCAGTGATGGCCGAAACCATCTTTCAACCCTGCACCATGCGGTGCAGAGGATTATCCGGTATTAGCTGCGGTTTCCCACAGTTATCCCAGTCTGACAGGCAGGTTGCCCACGTGTTACTCACCCATCCGCCGCTCACCTCAGGGAGCAAGCTCCCCTCTGTGCGCTCGACTTGCATGTATTAGGCACGCCGCCAGCGTTCGTCCTGAGCCAGGATCAAACTCTCCAAAAAGTGTA
>NZ_JAMXWN010000035.1 GCF_024125425.1 Sporolactobacillus kofuensis | reverse complement strand
TGTAACCGTCAAGTAGTTTTGAACACTTTTTGCTAATTAATTTTGAACACTTTTCTCTTTGAAAATTGTACTTCGGTGTTTAATTCTATAGCTGTCTTCGTTTAGGTGAATGACTTCTACTCTATGGAGAATTCTGTCTAATATAGCTGTTGTGATCCCCTGATCGCCCATTAATTCTCCCCATTGTTTCGGCCCTTTGTTAGATGTCAGGATGACCGAACTTCGTTCGTACAGATGGTTAATCAGGTGAAAAAACAAGTTGGCTTCTCGCTGATCCATTGCCAGATACATCAGGTCATCAATGATGACAAGGTCCGATTCCCGTAGCCTTTTCAGCTGCGTTTTGGATTTAGATAGGTACTCCTCTGTCTTGAGCAGATGGACGAGCTCCCCCATGGTGATAAAGCTTACCTTGAAGCCTTTGTAGATAGCCTCAAGACCAAGACCAATCGCAATATGGGTTTTACCCACTCCTGGCGGGCCAAGAAGAATCAGGTTATATTGTTGTTCTAGCCAATTCAATTCCCTTAACTGGTTGATCTGCCGACTGCTAATGGATTGTTGTTCGTCTATGCGAAATTCATCCAGTGTCTTTTGATAAGGGAACTTGGCCCACTTCAATCTTCTTTCTACATTTTTTTCTTCTCTCCGCTTTAATTCGAAAGTTAAAAGTTCCTCTAGTAATTCTTGATAGGTCCAAGAAGATTGTTCGGCTTTTCGCAAGAGATGCGGTAGCCCATTGGCTGTCTCCGCCATCCGAAGATGGCGGAAGTGCTCTTGTATCTCTTTGACTGTACTGTTCATTGCCCCATGCCTCCGAGTATCTGGATATAATCGTCCATTTCTCTCACCGTTGCAGCAACTTGGCGTGTTCGTGCGACACGATCATTTTGTGATCCCTGAGTTTGGCACGATGCTTGTACGACTTTTGTTTCTTTTTGGCGAGCCAGATGTTGGGAAACATCTCGAAGATCGTTGGCACTCCAGAGTTGGTCTTTTATACAGATAGTCAAGGCTTGTTCCATTTCCTGACGGAAATGATGAAGGGCATACTGGACGATTTGAAGCTGATCACGGACATATCTCGGATACCGCTTACTCAATTCTTGAATGAATAATGCCGCTTGATCGCCATCATTGAATTGACGGATAATCGTCTCCTTATAGGCTTGAATTCCTTTTGAGCGATCACGAGCATGTTGCCTGTTTTTGATGAGCTCGCCTTTTCCTGTGCTTAGGATGTGCCGAGCAAGGACTTCACCTTGTGATTGCTTTTTGATGATCAATTCACTTTCTTTGAGTTCAATGAAAACTTTATTATCACCATTTCGACGATACGTTCCCAAGGGCACGGAATAACGATTGGATTTATATTTGATGACATTGTCTGGACAGACAGTTCTTGTTATACTGGAACTATTGTCGCTCTCAATGGAGAGCAGCGGAGAGACTGGTTTCAAGTGTTGCTTTTCGAGGGCGTGCACTTCAGCCGGTCTCTTTTTTGTTGTATTGTGTACATTATAATTCCCTGTCCGTTCTAACCAAGCGATGCCTTTTTCATTCCATGTATCGATGTTCGTAAAGACCCTGTTCTTGGCAAAATTATACTTAACATACTTGACAACATTTTCTATTTTCCCTTTACTTTG
>NZ_JAMXWN010000034.1 GCF_024125425.1 Sporolactobacillus kofuensis | reverse complement strand
CTATGTGTAAAATGTTTCTCGGTGGATGAATCTGACTGGGCTATTGGGTATGGAGCGCCATGCGCTCCATACCCAAAGAAGATTCTATTTCTCTTCTACTGGACGAAAAGGAGAAGGCTCCTTATTCTAAATGTATACCTGGCAAGGTGAATACATTACGAACAGAGGCCTTCTCACATGGATAGTATAGAGGATTTATTGGAGATTTGGAAGGAACAAACGAATCTGATGGGGTTTGAGGAGGAGGCAACCGCCTATATGTACCGTTTCATGAGGCGGAGTGTCGAACAAGTCTTTTCCCTGCTCGATCAGGCGATCACCCGGAAAAAACAGGCGGAGGGCTGGAAAGTGGACAGCCATAAGGACCAACGGGTCCTTCAGTTCCTATTTGGCCCTGTGACGCTTTATCATACGCGCATGATTGATCCGAAAGGGCAACCCTGTTATCCGTTGGATCACCTTCTGAAACTGAGAAAATACATGAGGTATTCGCCTCGCGTGGAGTATGAAACGGCTACTTTAGCGGGACGAATGACCTGCCGGGAAGTGACAGAAACCTTGTCGGCCTGGACGCAGGTTCAAATGAGCCATACCACTGTCATGCGTTGTGTCCGAGCCGTTGGCCAGGCGCAGGAAAAACAGGATCAGGATTTAGTCATTCAAGCGGCGAATGGCGAACTGGAGGGCAACCGTAGGCTTCCCGTTCTGTTTGCGGAAGCTGACGGTACGTTCATCCGTGGATTAAAAAA
Organism: Sporolactobacillus kofuensis; assembly: GCF_024125425.1. Classification (GTDB taxonomy): domain Bacteria; phylum Bacillota; class Bacilli; order Bacillales; family Sporolactobacillaceae; genus Sporolactobacillus; species Sporolactobacillus kofuensis. The sequence goes on along the minus strand of NZ_JAMXWN010000034.1, from coordinate 935 downwards.
ACGCCAACAGATTGAGATTAAGCATTTCATTCTGTATGAGGGCTGGGAACAGAATGGAAAGAGGCGCCTTCTGAAACAACCCTATGCGGTCATGACGAGCCAGGGGTTGGATACCTTTTGGGAACAGGTGCAGGCGGCCGTCGAACAGCGCTATCGTTTAGGGCAGACCCTGGTGGTTGCCAATAGCGACGGTGGCCCAGGCTACGATGAAACACATTTTAAAGAGGCTTTTTGTGGGACAAACAAGATCCGGGTTCAGCTGGATGCCTTCCACATCGCCCAGTCACTCACCCGATCCTTACATGGCGATAAAGATTGGATCACCCGTATCCAGAGGGCGATTAAAAGAAGGGATCAGGAAAAGGCGATCCTGTTACTGGATACGTATGAAAGCAATATGGATGACGATGAGCGGATCAAGCAGCTCGAACAGGTAAAGCAGTATCTAATCAAACACTGGGATCGTCTTTTTGACTGGCGACAAGGTGTGGATAAGGACGATCTTCCTGAGTATGCAGGGAAGCTAGGCGCCATGGAGTCTAATCAGCGGCATTTGACGTTCCGCATGAAGAAGCGAGGGATGCATTGGGGTCAGTCGGAGGAAGGCATGGTCAAAGTGATACAAGGCTTACGCAACGGGACATTAAAAACGGCTTATCTGGCCTCCTTCACCCCATCACAACGCGTCAAAAGGATCATGAAAAAAGCGATACGAATCGCATCTCTACTGAAGGAACCAACGGTTCCATCCATCGGCGTCCACTATGGACAGATTGGGTGTCATGCTTCTTCGTCCAGTGCCTTGGGACAGATGAACAAAGTGCTTAATTGCGCTTTTTGAAAGAAATGAATTTGTGGTTAGGGCTATGGTGTACATTTTTAGAATAGACTCGCTCTTCTCTGATAAGGGGTTCCGAGAAAAGCTTGACACATAC
>NZ_JAMXWN010000033.1 GCF_024125425.1 Sporolactobacillus kofuensis | reverse complement strand
ATTACGGCCACTAGAATGTACCAGCCTTGTCATCTTTATTACCATCAATCGCCAAAGATTTTACCACGTGATGCCATGGCGTTTACCACATAAAGAAAAACCTATAGATATCATTTTTGGTCTATAGGTTTTCCCTTTCGGTATTAGATTAAGAGATGGATTTCTTCCTGTGTTTCGTTTTTTAAGGGACGGAGTTCCTCAAATCTCTTGCCTTGTTGAAGCACTATCATTGCTTACTCTTCAAATTATGATTTTTTCCCTAATCCATGGCGTTCCCGCATAGAGATCTCTCCATCAATTAAGATTTGATATGAGTCATGAACAATACGATCTAGAATAGCCTCTGCAAGGGTTTCATTCCCGAGTTTTAGATGCCATCCTCTTGGATCAATTTGTGAACAGAAGATCGTCGATGCCGTCTTATGTCGGGCTTCAGTGATTTCCAATAAAATTGATGCTTCCTCCGTGGACAAATCTGTCAGTAGCCATTCATCAAGAATGAGCAGATCAGCTTTTGTGTACTTTTTAATTAATCTTCGATAACTTCCATCTGCAGCCAACTTTGCGAGTGTCAGTTCATCCAACAATTCTGGCAAGCGTGTATACTTCACCTTGTAGAATTGGCGACAGGCGGATACTCCAAATGCTGAAGCGAGAAACGACTTTCCTGAGCCCGTCGGGCCCATTAAAATAATATTATGGTGATTTTGAATATAGCTGCCACTGGATAATTTGAGAATTAACTCCTTGTCCAGTTTACGATCTTCATAGTATTCAATATCTTCAACGGATGCGTTTGAATATAACAATGCAGCAGCTTTAATCAGTCGATAAAGTTTATTATTTTGTCGACGTGAATGCTCTAAGTCAACAAGTAATGAAAAGCGGTCTTCAAAACTCATTTTCTGAAAGTCTTTGTTTATTGCTTGCTCTTTGTAGGACTCGGCCATGCCACTCAGTTTCATTTCATATAATTTGGTAAGAGTTTGTTCATTCATCTTTTATCCTTCCCCCCATAGTACGAAGCTCCACGCGTAAAGCCATAATTATTTTTGGTGTTTTCTGAGCGACGTTTTTGTTCTTGTTCGGCATCACTCTTTTTGTTATTCTTCAAGATTGTTTGAAGTACTTTGACCGTCGGTCTTTCAGTCATGGAAAGTGCCATCTTACAAGCACGTTCAATTTCATATTTGGAATAACGTTGCTCAAATTTCTTCAGGGAAAAAATGGAATGTAATGCCTGCTTTTCTGTTTGGTAAGAATCCAAAATATAGCGTACAATAGTTAAGGTTTCTGACCCGATATCTTCAGCCCAATCTAGAGCAGCTTCAGGTGTTTGATCCACAAACAACTTATGATGGTCTGGCATATGGTCGCGAGTAGTGGATAATTGACCAAACTTTCCATATAATCGTTTATGTGAGGCCACACGCATATGATTGAAGAAGATCTCAACGAGATCGTCCGATAGCTTTACTTCTACTTGTCGATTGATGTATTCGTAGGGAACCGAATAAAACATGCTTTCGACGGAGATGTGATAATCAGGACGAACCTTCGCTGTTTTCCATTCAGACATTTTATAGGGGCGATCCGGAAGGGGAGAAAGTGCGAATTTCTCCTCTTCTTCAAATGCTGAAAAGCGACTGCCTTTTTTGCGTGTAAACGAACGATTATTGAATTCCTCTAACTTCTTCCAGACTTCTTCATTCAATTCATCAACACTAAAGCACTGAACATTTCTTAATGCTGCGATGATCCAAGTCGAGAGGATACCGACTGAGCTTTCAACACTAGCCTTGTCTTTTGGCGTCCGCACACGAGCAGGCATAACGACGGTATGATAATAGTCCGCCATTTCTCTGTAAGCAGGATTTAAAATGAGTTCCTTCCTGGTATGCTTGGTCACGCTCGTTTTTAGATTGTCTGGAACAACGATTTGTGTCACTCCTCCAAAATACTCATACGCATGTCGATGGGCGATGATCCATGAATGCAGATCCATGGACAATGTTGCTTCAGCGTAGGATAACAGACTACACGGAAGGGTCGCAATGAAAATATAGGCTTTGATCTTTTCCCCAGTATCTCGATCACAAACAAACGCTGTTGATCCAGCCCAATCAACTTCCATGATTTCTCCAGGCTTTCTTCGAATACGTAATGTCGCCTTGTACTTATCTGCGTAACGGCTGTAGTGACGTAAAAAACTTCGATAAGAATAAGGAATCTTGTTATTTGCCCGACATTCAGCCTCATATTCATGATGAAGAAGAGAGAGCGTCACATTCGGTTTGGACAACTCTCCATGAATCCAGTCAAAGTTCATCGGCTGGCGACCTGAAGCTTCAAAAGCTTTTTCTGGAAACAGAAAATCTTCGATCCACTGATTCGTCATTTCCTCTTCTAAAGGGCATGTTAACCCTTTTTTCTCGGCTCTTTGAATAATCTCCGTTACTTTTTGACGAGAGTTACCAGTGCTTGCGGCAATACCTCTAAAGCTAATCCCTTCATCATGAAGCTCCAATATCCTTTGATAATGAATCATACAAAAAACACCTCCTATAAAAGTGGATTTGTCACACCTGCGGTGTGCCCACTAATTATACAGGAGGT
>NZ_JAMXWN010000032.1 GCF_024125425.1 Sporolactobacillus kofuensis | reverse complement strand
GTGGTTAAGTTTTAAAGAGCGCACGGTGGATGCCTTGGCACTGGGAGCCGATGAAGGACGGAACGAACTCCGATAAGCTCCGGGGAGCTGTAAGTAAGCTTTGATCCGGAGATTTCCGAATGGGGGAACCCCCTATCCTGAACGGATAGGATGCTCTGCTGAATCCATAGGCAGAGTAAGGCAGACCCGGGGAACTGAAACATCTCAGTACCCGGAGGAAGAGAAAGCAAATGCGATTTCCTGAGTAGTGGCGAGCGAAAGGGAAACAGCCCAAACCAAAGGGCTTGCCCTTTGGGGTTGTAGGACACTCCATACGGAGTCAGAAATGCGCGCTTCAGGCGAACGACCTGGAAGGGTCGGCCAGAGAAGGCAAACGCCCTGTAGCCGACGGAGCGCGCACTCCGGAGTGGATCCTGAGTACGGCGGGACACGAGAAACCCCGTCGGAATCTGGGAGGACCGTCTCCCAAGGCTAAATACTCCCCAGTGACCGATAGTGAACCAGTACCGTGAGGGAAAGGTGAAAAGCACCCCGGAAGGGGAGTGAAAGAGATCCTGAAACCGTGTGCTTACAAGTAGTTGGAGCCCCCTTCGGGGGTGACAGCGTACCTTTTGTAGAATGGACCGGCGAGTGACGATTCTAAGCAAGGTTAAGCTGAAGAGGCGGAGCCGCAGCGAAAGCGAGTCTGAATAGGGCGTTTGAGTTTAGGGTTGTCGACCCGAAACCGTGTGATCTACCCATGTCCAGGGTGAAGTTCAGGTAACACTGAATGGAGGCCCGAACCCACGCACGTTGAAAAGTGCGGGGATGAGGTGTGGGTAGGGGTGAAATGCCAATCGAACACGGAGATAGCTGGTTCTCCCCGAAATAGCTTTAGGGCTAGCCTCGGATGAGTGAGACTTGGAGGTAGAGCACTGATTGAATAAGGGGTCCCCACAGGATTACCGAGTTCAGTCAAACTCCGAATGCCAAGCCCTTACGTCCGGGAGTCAGACGGCGAGTGATAAGATCCGTCGTCGAAAGGGAAACAGCCCAGACCGCCGACTAAGGTCCCTAAGTTTGTGCTAAGTGGGAAAGGATGTGACGTTGCCCAGACAACCAGGATGTTGGCTCAGAAGCAGCCACCATTTAAAGAGTGCGTAATAGCTCACTGGTCGAGTGGCGTCGCGCCGAAAATGTAACGGGGCTAAGCACAGCACCGAAGTCGCGGATGACCGTCAGGTCATGGTAGGGGAGCGTTCCAAGGGCATTGAAGATGTGCCGTGAGGCATGTTGGAGCGTTTGGAAGTGAGAATGCCGGTATGAGTAACGAAAAGAGGAGTGAGAATCTCCTCCGTCGAAAGCCTAAGGGTTCCTGAGGAAGGTTCGTCCGCTCAGGGTTAGTCGGGACCTAAGCCGAGGCCGAAAGGCGTAGGCGATGGACAACAGGTTGATAATCCTGTACCACCAATTCACGTTTGAGTGATGGGGGGACGCAGGAAGGTAAGGCGAGCGCACGGATGGATGTGTGCGTTCAAGCCGCGAGGCTTGCAGCGAGGCAAATCCCGCTGCTTTCGGCCAAACGGTGATGAGGAGGGAATTTAAGTACCGAAGCGCCTGATCCTACACTGCCAAGAAAAGCCTCTAGCGAGTGAAAAGGTGCCCGTACCAAAACCGACACAGGTAGGCAAGAAGAGAATTCTAAGACGCTCGGGAGAACTCTCGTTAAGGAACTCGGCAAAATCACCCCGTAACTTCGGGAGAAGGGGTGCTCGTCGGACCTTCGGGTCCGATGAGCCGCAGTGAAAAGATCCAAGCGACTGTTTACCAAAAACACAGGTTTCTGCTAAACCGTAAGGTGATGTATAGGGGCTGACACCTGCCCGGTGCTGGAAGGTTAAAAGGAGAGGTCATCCCTTCGGGGAGAAGCTTTGAATTGAAGCCCCAGTAAACGGCGGCCGTAACTATAACGGTCCTAAGGTAGCGAAATTCCTTGTCGGGTAAGTTCCGACCCGCACGAAAGGTGTAACGATTTGGATACTGTCTCAACGAGAGACCCGGTGAAATTATAGTACCTGTGAAGATGCAGGTTACCCGCGACAGGACGGAAAGACCCCATGGAGCTTTACTGCAGCTTGATATTGGATGTGGGTATCGTTTGTACAGGATAGGCAGGAGCCTTGGAAACCGGACCGCTAGGTTCGGCGGAGGCATCGGTGGGATACTGCCCTGACGATATCGACATTCTAACCCTGAGCCGTGATCCGGTTCGGAGACAGTGTCAGGCGGGCAGTTTGACTGGGGCGGTCGCCTCCTAAAAGGTAACGGAGGCGCCCAAAGGTTCCCTCAGAATGGTTGGAAATCATTCGCAGAGTGTAAAGGCACAAGGGAGCTTGACTGCGAGACCTACAAGTCGAGCAGGGACGAAAGTCGGGCTTAGTGATCCGGTGGCACCGCATGGAAGGGCCATCGCTCAACGGATAAAAGCTACCCTGGGGATAACAGGCTTATCTCCCCCAAGAGTTCACATCGACGGGGAGGTTTGGCACCTCGATGTCGGCTCATCGCATCCTGGGGCTGAAGTAGGTCCCAAGGGTTGGGCTGTTCGCCCATTAAAGCGGTACGCGAGCTGGGTTCAGAACGTCGTGAGACAGTTCGGTCCCTATCCGTCGCGGGCGTAGGAAATTTGAGAAGAGCTGTCCTTAGTACGAGAGGACCGGGATGGACACACCGCTGGTGTACCAGTTGTTCCGCCAGGAGCATACGCTGGGTAGCTATGTGTGGACGGGATAAGTGCTGAAAGCATCTAAGCATGAAGCCCCCTTCAAGATGAGATTTCCCATGATTTTAAATCAGTAAGACCCCTTAGAGATGATGAGGTTGATAGGTCTGGAGTGGAAGCACGGTGACGTGTGGAGCGGACAGATACTAATCGGTCGAGGGCTTAACCCAGAACTTTGGATTGATTGA
>NZ_JAMXWN010000031.1 GCF_024125425.1 Sporolactobacillus kofuensis | reverse complement strand
CTTTGGGGAGGCTCTTTTTTTACCGACAGCCCCAAAGGGGCGGAGTCGGCAGGGGGGTCTTTGCCTTGCCGAAGGCAAGTCGCGGCTTTGCCGCAAGAGCCTCGCAGAGCGCAATCTTCACGTAGTGAAGTATATTGCGCTATACTTTACATGGAAGTTTACCCCGGAAAAGAGGTGCTCGCTCATGGCTTTTGTGGTTTGCCATATGACTAAGTACACGTCTAGTAATCTCGGAGGGCTGCAAAGACATAACCAACGAGAGACCGAAAACCATACGAACAAGGACATAAAAACAGAGTTGTCTTACTTGAACTATGACCTGATTAATGCTGAAAAAATATCTTACCCGGAGAAAATTAAAGAGCGAATTGCTGCAGGTGTTGAAACGAATCGGGCCATTCGCAAGGATGCCGTTCGGGTCGCCGGCTTTATCGTGAGCGCCAGTCCGGAGTTATTCAAGGACAAGCCGGAAAATGAAATGCGGTCGTATTTTGAGCAGGCGACTGAGTTTTTTAAGAATCGGTATGGTGCGGACAATGTGGTTTATGCTCAGGTACATATGGACGAGACCACGCCACACATGCACTTGGGCGTGGTGCCGATCACCGAAGATCATAAGCTGTCTGCAAAGCGCATTTTCAACCGTAAAGAACTGCAAAACTTGCAGAAAGACCTGCCGGATTACATGCAGAAACAGGGCTTTGCGGTTCAGAAAGGACAGTCCAAAAATAAGCATTTAGACGAATGGGAATACAAGACGCAAAGGGCAGAAGAACGGGCAAAACAGGCACAGGCACAGGCTGCCGAAACCGAAAAGATATTGGCTGAAAAACAGAAGAACCTTGTGGAAACGAAAAAAACAGTAGATTCGCTGATTGCTACGGGTGGGCAGAAAGTGGAAGAAGCTAAGAGGGCAACGAAGGTACTTGCGCAGCGTGCTGCTCAAGAAATTCAGCTAAAAGCACACCACATGGAATTGACGCAGTCGGCACGGACGCTTTCAGGCAAAATTGAAGAATCGACAGAAACACTTGGAGAATTGCAGACAGTAATTGAGCGTGAAAAGAGAGATTTAGAGAGCGTTAAGGCTGCTGCTGATCAGACCCATCTCACGAGCAGTCAAATTGATCGTATTCCGGTGGAGGTTAAACGGACTGGAATCCTCAGAAACAGGCCTGAGATCGTCACAGTGGATAAAAGAGACTGGGATGGTTAAAAATACAAGCAAAGTCTAGTTTAGCGTTTAGAGAGCAATCTGAGCGGTATGAGAGGGAAAATAGAGAATTAAGGCAGATAAATACACGTTTGGAAAACCGATTGACCGAATCGAACCGGGAAAATCGCCGGCTGAAAGGGCTACTGGAGAAGAAAGACGCTTTGATTAGCCACCTTCAACAAGCAGCGAGGGAGATTTTCCGAAATGGTGAGAGCGTCTTTCATCAGTTGGTAGGCTACGTGAAGGGCAGATTCATGACGGATCAGAAGCCCTTGCCTGAAGAACAAAAGGCTTATGAACAAGGCGCAGCCCGGACAAAAAAAGAATTTGACGAACTTGAAAAACAATTTGAACAGGAACAGGCAAATAAAAGGAAAAAGGGTTGGGAGATGGAACGATGAACGGGGAAACGTATCAATGTAATTCTTGCGGGCGAACCTTCACGGACAAAGGTGAGATAGATTTCACGCCGAATTTATTTCATGAGTTTGCGGCGTACACGGGGTACGGAAGTCCACTCGATGATGAAAAGATAGAGTTTATGCTGTGTGAACGTTGCTTGATGGAGATTTTTCGAGGATTCAAACATCAACCAACGGTTCATGGTCAAAATGTTGTCGAATGGTATGACGAGGTAAAAGAAGGCTACTACGAGGAACTAGATGAATTAGAAAAAAGTTAAAAAAATGTTTTTTTTTGCAATTATGTATATACAAAATGTATATACGTATGTTATAATAGAATCATCAAAGAGATGCGGAGCGTGAGGAAAATGAAACAACAAATGAACATTCGCCTAGATGCTGTTACTCAGGCGTTGCTTGATGCACTGGTGGAGAAACAAAAGGCGGACGGCGTGCGCCAGGCTAATAAAACAAAGGTGATTGAAAAAGCGGTTTTTGCCTTTGCGTGGGACGTGCTCGGCAAGGAAAAAACCGGTGAACTCATTGATAAAAATTATGTCGATGAACTTGGGATACGGGGCAAATGAGTGAGCACAAGGATAAAAGCACCTCTTACCGCAGAACGATGGAAAATCGCTTTATAGAATCGGGGTACATAAGGCGTTTGCTGAAAGAAGATGGGATAGAGGTTCCTGACACTCGCAAAGCGGATATAGAGCGCATCAAGGCGGAAATCAAGAAATATTACCCTGACTATGAATTTCCTCAAGAAGAGAAGAAAGACACTCATTGTTAAGCGCCTTCCTTCTCATATTTTTTGATTGATCTGCTATCATGAGATTGTTGGCTAAAAATAGGTCTGCCCTTGCTTCCTCCACAGTTAGGATCGTGGGAGGAGGTGAGACACGACATGAACTGTTCAAGTAAGAAGAAAGAGCCGAAAGCGCAGCGAGAGCGTTTGACAGTGCTGTTTCTTAGGGAACTGACCTTCCCTGTGTTACGCAAAACACTGTTTAAACTTCTTGATTGGTTCTTTAAGACCTATTTTAGCTGATGGAGGGTAATTTATACCTCAAAGTTAAAGCCCCTCTGTCCTGACCGACAGAGGGGCTTTTTCACGACATGAACTGTTCTTTGAACTCATTATATCACGTAAAGCGATTAATGTGCCAGATCGGGCGTCTGTCAACGGTAAATCGGACTGAGCTGCAAAGCAGCGAGGGAGAATTTAAGGAGTTGACAGACTTGCTGAACCCGAACCCTATCGCATGTCGGTGGGCATAGCCCCACCGACTGCCTCCCCGGCGAGGGGAAAGAAGAGGTTCGGGGACGTGTCCCCGGCGGGGTTTTGGGGCAGCGCCCCAAGGTCTTAAAGTGAGCTTTGCGAACGAGTTTTTTCTTATCTTGATACAAGGGTAACTTCTGCGATTTGAAAAAGCATGTTTTCGGAGGGCTTCAACCGTTGATACATAAGGGTTTATAAAAAAAAATCTTGCCCTTTTTCAGGATAGGATTTATGATAATTGGTATCGAAGCAATTATCACCTAGAAAGGGGCAAGACTCTTTTGTTTTTGACGTTATTCAACTAGGGTCTATTGTACATAGAACATGGGGAAAATGCAAGATGAAAAACAGAAAG
>NZ_JAMXWN010000030.1 GCF_024125425.1 Sporolactobacillus kofuensis | reverse complement strand
TTACTTAAATGCCGGACTAAGTGTCCGAACGGACTTTTTCGTTCATAAGATCCATAGCAAATTGAATTGATTAGGGGTTTATAACCCTTATATCACGCTTGGCTTTTGTTCAGTTTTCAAGGAACATTCTTCGCTGTTTCGTTCCTAACAGCAACTTTTAAATAATAACACGTTTCTATCAGGAAGTCAACATCTTTTTTTTCATCGTGTTTCAACGACAAGAAATATTTTAGCACGGTTAACTAACAGTGTCAACATCTTTTTTTGCCTTTAAAACGCGGCAAGAAATATATTATCATCTGCTACATTGTTAGTCAATACCCATATTAACAATTTATTAAACATACAAGGAGATAAAGAAAGATAAAGTTCTCGCTCAAACACCAAGCGAGAACTTTATCACGATCAAAGCAGCAATACCAGGAATACCAAGCAACCCACTGACAGTCGTGGTCGCAAGGTTAATGGGAATGTGCATACTAAATGATTCACCAATAACATTAAGAAAGAAGAGTAACACCGCGCCTACCACAAGGCGAATCACTAACTTTCCTATCCATTTAACGGGATGGAACGAAGTGCCAATACTTATAACGACAATAAATAATGCAAGCACACCAAGGATTAATAACATAAAGTTATTCAAAGGACATGCCTCCCATACATTTAAAAGAAACGAGCGATAGTCCACATCAATGTTTCATTTGTAGAAATGTATGCATGCATGTCCCTTTTTAGAACTCATCGGCTCATGAACTGTTTTAATTCACGGACTTCTTTCAATAAATAAAAATACCTAGCTTCTGCGAGTTTCAGCTGATGCAAAACTTCATCAGAAGGATCGATGCTGGCATCAATCACTCTTTTCTTCGTCATCCATTCTGTTTTGCAACGTTCTAGCAAATCGAGAAGCTGTTCGGTCATCTCTTTACGCAGCAAACCTTTTCTTCTGCCAAACATCTCAAACATCTCCAATAACCCTGCACTTTTTTGTGCAGTCGATTAAAAGTAATTAATCTTTCTTTGTGCAAATGGGGTTATAGCTCTCGGCGTCCTTCCAGAGCTTTGGATAACGTCACTTCATCTGCATATTCCAGATCTCCGCCAACAGGTAAACCATGAGCGATTCGCGATGTCTTTATTCCAATTGGTTTAACTAAGCGTGAAATATACATCGCTGTCGCTTCACCCTCAACCGTAGGATTTGTTGCCAGAATAATTTCTTTCACATTCTCATCTTCTAGGCGTCTGATAAGTTCAGCGACTTTGATGTCTTCAGGACCAATGCCATCCATAGGTGAGATAACACCGTGAAGCACATGATACAATCCTCGATAATCACGCATTTTTTCAAGCGCTACGACGTCTTTCGGGTCCTGTACCACGCAAATCGTTGAATGATCCCTAGAAGAATCATCACATATTGTACACGGATCATGATCACTAATGTTCTGGCATACGGAACAGTACACTAGTTTTCTTTTCACATCGACCAACGCCCGTGCAAAGTCCATGACATCTCCTTCATTCATGTCAACAGCAAAAAATGCGAGGCGCACAGCCGTTTTCGGACCAATACCTGGGAGTTTCATGAAGCTATCGATAAGTTTTGCGATCGGTTCAGGATACTGCATGCACCGGATCTCCTTTCACTGGTTGTCACCCCCCCTGAAAATGACCAGCAGCGAATGCCCGCTCTTACGAAACGGAATTCGCCGCTTTGTCCATATCAAGAGCGCTCACGGATTAGAATCCAGGCATATTCAAACCTTGCGTAAATTTACCAAGTCGTTTTGCTGCGAGCTCATCAGCATGTGTCAGCGCATCATTAACCGCTGCAACAATCAAATCCTGTAGCATCTCCACGTCGTCAGGATCTACTGCTTCCGGCTTAATCGCTACATCAACAATCTGTTTTTGACCGCTGGCTTTGACAGTTACCACACCGCCGCCCGCTGTTCCCTCAACGATTTCCTCTTTAAGCTTTTCCTGAGCTTCCGCCATTTGTTTTTGCATTTTTTGTACCTGACGCATCATGTTGTTCATATTTCCTCGCATCATATCAATCGCCTCCATAATCCATTAATCTTTAATATCAATTAAATCAGGGCCCACCAACTTTTTCGCTTCAGCGATTATTGGGTCTTCTTCCTTTTTCTCGCTGCTTTCTTCCTGAGTGGATTGAGAACGTTCGATGAACGCATTCTTCATCTTTGTCCATGTATCCTCAGGAACAGGATACATGACTTTTTGTTTCTTCGTCACGTCCTGTACGATGGTTTGAACCAGTTCCATTATATTATTTTTGTTTTCCATCACCATCTGGCAATGAAAGTCATATTTGAATGCCTGGACAAAGCCCTGTGTGGAACTCGCTACCGGCTGACTCTCGAGCATCCAAGCATGCGCAGCCACATTTTCTGCCCGGACCTTCGTCATCACTTTAGCCCACACCGATCTTAGCTCACGCAGTTCTTCTTTAGTCGCTTCATCCAACACATGATTAATTTGCGTGGTGGCAATACGTAAACCGCTATTTCTTCGCGGGGTGCGTGGGCGATTTGGCTCAGCCTGAGTTTCCAACCGAGGCATCGCTTCCGGAGCCGCCGACCATTTCTTCATCTGTTGTTCCAATAAGGCGATACGTTTCTCCAGTTCTCCATTATGGACGGTTGATCCTGGCTGCGTCGTCTGTTCAGGGACATCCTCCGGTTCGCATAAGCGAACGATACCCATTTCAAGCAATATTCGTGGATGATTGGTTCGCTTCATTTCATTAAATGTACCATTCATCTCGCTAATGACATGAAAGAGTCGTTGCACCGCAACCGTCTTGGCCTGCTCACGGAAAGCATCATCGATATGCGGACGCGTAAGCAGATCTTCCAAATCCGGAGATGTCCGGTAAAGCAGTAAATCACGATAATAGAAGATCATTTGCTCGATCAATCGCAGTGGATCCTTGCCCTGATCCAGAAGCTCACCCGTTTTGCTGACTGCATGCGCAGCATCGCTTGCTTCCAACGCTTCGATCAGTTCGCGAATCATTTGATCAGAAACCATACCCGTAACATCCAGCACATCTTGGACCGTCATCGTTCCCTCGCTGTAAGCCGCTGTTTGATCTAAGACACTAAGTGCATCACGCAATCCGCCTTCACTTGCTTTTGCGATCAGCTGAAGTGCCTCATCCTCAGCGTCAATTTTCTGATTCTGAACAACAAAATGCAGGCGTTCAAAAATCTCAGACGAAGGTATACGACGAAAATCAAACTGCTGACATCTTGAAATAATCGTCAGCGGTATTTTCTGTGGTTCGGTGGTTGCTAGGATAAACACCGCATGTTCAGGTGGCTCTTCCAAAGTCTTCAATAACGCATTAAATGCACCCGTCGAAAGCATGTGCACTTCATCGATGATATACACTTTATAGCGAACTTCACTCGGCGCATATTTTACTTTATCGCGAATATCTCGAATTTCATCAACACCGTTATTGGAAGCCGCATCAATTTCAATAACATCGGCAATGCTACCGCTCGTTATCCCGCGACATGCTGCACACTCATTGCATGGTTCGGCAACCGGTGCGTGTTCACAGTTGATCGCCTTCGCAAAGATCTTCGCAGCACTAGTCTTACCTGTCCCGCGCGGACCGGTGAATAGATAGGCATGAGAGAACTGCTGTTTGGTCAGGGCGTTCTGAAGAGTCTGGGCGATATGCTGCTGTCCGGCAAGATCATGAAAAGTCTGGGGCCGGTAGACTCTGTAAAGCGCCTGGTAGGCCATCTTCCTCCCCCTTCCACCGAATACGCTCGGTTTTATGATATACGTTCATTATAACGGTTACTGTTTCCGAAAGAAACTGCGGCGCGTATTCTTTCTCAATGAAAAAAACAAGGGCTATCGAAGATTAACTTCGATAGCCCTTGTTGCAATTATTTTAACGCCGTGCACCTTTCGTCGATCAAGGCATCATGAACGCTTCTCAAGTCGTTAGCTCGGCCCAGGCAACCCCGCGGCACACGAAAGGTCTCACTTACTGCTGCTTCCTTCCGGACCTGACAGGGTTCATGAGTTTCCGTTGCGCGGGACCCAAACGTCAACACCACGTGCTTGAGGCTGCTCCACAACGCCGAGACCTCGTGAAAGGAATTCAACCTCGCTACAGCGGATTGCGAGTTACAGAGCACCGCTACCTCCCCGTCTAGCACGGCTAATTTGATAACAAAAGTAATGGCGGAGGCGAGAGGATTTGAACCCCCGCGGCGCCGAACGACGCCCTAACTGATTTCGAGTCAGTCCCCTTCAGCCACTTGGGTACGCCTCCACAGCCATATCTCGTAACGCATGTTGATTTGTCGCCCATCAATTCTACTTACTAGATAAACTTTAATGAACAAAATCGCTACGACGAAGGTTAGTTTAACATAAAAATACGAAATCAGCAAACACCAAAATCTTCTT
>NZ_JAMXWN010000003.1 GCF_024125425.1 Sporolactobacillus kofuensis | reverse complement strand
TACAGTCCTTTCATTTTTTTCTAAACGACAGCACTTATTCTTCAATGATGGAGTTCGAGAAACAGCCCATGAATTCCTCCAACCAATCATATGTTGCTCCCCAGTCCCATGATCCGAATATTGAACCCGAACCCCCGGTAATGACAACGGATATTTTGGTCTTCCCCGAGATGTTATCAATCACCGCGGTTAATGCCGCGTAGCTGCTGTTACGAAAAAAATATTTCTGGAAGGCCAGAATGCACTGCTTAATTTCCTCGGATTCCGTCTGCAATTCGTGTACCTGATCAGCACCTGCAGCTTGCTTAACAAGCTTTACCGCGTCCTCTATTGATACAGAAACAAGGAATGAGCGATCGGCCATCTGCATACCTCCTCTTATAACTCCATCTTTAATTTCTTCCGACTTTAACAAAATTATATTGACCATTCAAGCAGAGTCATTCTCTCTATCGATACCAATAGAAAATACACTATAATAAACATAATAATTAGGACGAAGAAAGAACGGAGGACGTTCATGTTTCTGGTGATTGTGGAAGCTGCGATCTATCAAAACGGCCGATGGCTAATCATTAAGCGCAGTGAAAAAGAAAAACATGCGGCCGGTCTCCTCGCGCTTGTCGGTGGAAAAGTTGATTTAACCGATCATCCCAACGATATTCTAGAGCATGCGCTGCGCCGCGAAATCAAAGAAGAAGTGGATATCGAAGTTACCGACCTTAGATATGTCAAAAGCGCCTCGTTCCAGCTTCCAAACGGTGAAATGGCACTCGAAGCAATCTTTTTTTGCCGACCTTTGTCAGGCCTCCCGCACGCAGTCAGTGCCGATGAAGTAGCGAAGCTCTACTGGATGACCACCGATGAAGTGCTTAACCATCCCAATACACCGGATTATCTTAAAGATCAAATTGAACGAGCAGATCGTCTCTTGCATTAGCGGATATACTAGATGAAAAACACAAAACCCTCTTGTTCAAAAACAAGAGGGTTCCACGTGTAACATTTTATGGCCCTGAGAGGAATCGAACCTCCGACGCACGGTTTAGGAAACCGACGCTCTATCCACTGAGCTACAGAGCCGCAGCGCGCACATTTTTTCGCGACATAGAGTATTATATGAATAAAACTCGCCGATGGCAAGCCCTTTGGTCGTAGCCAGAGGCTGAGTTGCACGGATACTTTACTCAATCGCAAAAAAAGAATGGCTAGGGCAGCACGACAGTCGGCACAAATAAAAGCAGCCCTTTTTTAGAGAGGACTGCTTCCGCATCATCGGTTATGGCCGAAGATCACAGCTTTGTAACGTTTGCTGCTTGAGGTCCGCGGTTACCATCAACGATTTCGAAGCTAACTTCTTGACCTTCTTCAAGCGTCTTGAAACCGTCGCCTTCGATTGCAGAATAGTGTACGAATACATCATTTCCGCCTTCAACTTCGATGAAGCCGTAGCCTTTTTCTGCGTTAAACCACTTTACCTTACCGTTTTGCATGTATAAATGCCTCCCTAAAACGTTGCGCTGCCCGCGCGTGAACTAAAACCATTCACCAATTAACACCAAAAATGTGCACATAAAAAACAGACCTTTCCAGAAGTAAAAACTACTACACTTCGAGGAAGGGTCTTCATTCTTACATCCAGATCTTATATTAAGTAGTAAAATGGTTTATTACAATATAGCACATTCCCAATTTTGTGTCAATAAAATCTCGGTTTTGTAACCGCATTCTTCCTTGATTTATCAACATTTTAGCTGTCATGGCTCCTCAGGAACTATCCGAATACTACACGTTCTCTAGAATCGACTCATTTCGATTTTTTATACATCTTTTGCTCATCCATTTCGACTTTTTTCACTTTTTTTTGCGCTTTTAAGGTGATACACTTAATAAATCGTTTTGATGTTCTTATTTATGTATATACTTTTGAAGAAGAAAGGGCGTTAGGAATGATCGAAAACGCATTACCTTCTCATAAATTGATCTCCGTTGCCGGTATGGTAGGGATCGGAAAAACAACTTTTGCCACTGCATTGGCGCATCATCTACATTATCGTACATCCTTTGAAAAGGTGGACGGCAATCCATACCTTGATCTCTTTTACAAGGACTTTGAACGTTGGGCATTCCATCTTCAAATCTTCTTTCTCGGCGAGCGTTTCAAGGAAACCCAGAAGATGGCTGCAAGTTCTGAAAGCTATGTACAGGACCGTTCAATTTATGAGGATACCGGCATCTTTGCGAAGATGCATTATGAAAAGGGCACAATGTCAGAGGCCGATTATAGAACGTACACCAGTCTCTTTGATGCAATGGTGATGACCCCTTATTTCCGTCATCCCGATTTGTTGATCTATTTGCATGGCTCGCTTGAAGCAACCATTCAGAGAATCTGCCAACGTGGACGTGGACTAGAAAAGGAAACACCGAACAGTTACTGGGAAGAAATGTTTATGCGTTATGAACAATGGGTAAACGAATTTGATCTCTGTCCTGTTTTAAAGATCAACATTGATGATTATGATCTGATTAACGATTCAAAGTCTGCCGACAAGATCGTTTCTCTTGTACGTGAAAGACTGGAAGGAACCGCAAGTTTCAGCTGATCCATGCTAAGAAAAATCAGATTAAGCCCAGTGCTTGACTGCCACTCTTTATACGTCTTAACTCGCCAAACTTGTGCATAAATGACACTTCAGTTGCTCACTGCCGCGGGCGATCCGTGAGCCTCCTCGGTCAATCAATGAAATCTGCGGGGTCTCACTTGGCTCGCGATCATTAGGAATGATCCCGCAGCACTTTCGTGTTTGAATCAGAACTTCTTTCAGTGTTACACCGCTGATATGAACCCTAAGCCCATTCAAAATTTTATCGTTTCTTATTAAAAAAAAATCGTGAATGTGGGAACCCCACATACTCACGATTTTTATTATTTTTCTTTTTTCTTATCAGGCTTCTGGGCCTTTTCCTGATCCTGCTCTTCGCTAACCGCTTTCGGTTTGTTCGGATTTAAAGTAATTCCAAGATCATCAATCATTTTTGTCAGTCTCGCGTCATTGTTCACTTTCTGATGAAATGGCATGGCGCACCTCCTATGATTTTGATCGTTTATGCGAACCTATTCAATCTTTCGGTGTAATGCGCTCAAGATTTTTCATGTACGGACGCAATACTTCCGGAATGATCACACTACCGTCTTCCTGTTGGTAATTTTCCAGAATCGCAGCGACTGTACGGCCAACAGCAAGCCCAGAACCATTCAGCGTATGCACAAATTCAGGTTTCGCTTTCGGCGTGCGCCTGAAGCGAATATTTGCTCGGCGCGCTTGGAAATCTTCAAAGTTACTGCAAGACGAAATTTCGCGATAAGTGTTCTGGCTTGGAATCCAAACTTCCAAATCATATTTCTTTGCCGCAGTAAAGCCAAGATCCCCGGTACAGATTGCAACAACGCGATAGGGGAGATTGAGCAGCCGTAGTACTTCTTCAGCATCTCCCGTCAACTTCTCAAGTTCAGTATAGGAATCTTCTGGCTTAACGAAACGTACCAACTCAACCTTATTGAATTGGTGCTGGCGAATGATGCCGCGTGTATCGCGTCCTGCAGAGCCTGCCTCAGAACGAAAACATGCGCTGTAAGCGGCATAGGCCACGGGTAACTGATCACCGGTTAGAATCTCGTCGCGATAATAATTCGTTACAGGAACTTCAGCTGTAGGGATTAAGAAATAATCCCGATCATCAGCGATCTTAAAAGCATCCTCTTCGAACTTTGGCAATTGGCCGGTACCGGTCATGCTGGCACGGTTTACCATATAGGGTGGCATAATGACTTCATAGCCATGCTGATCCTCATGTAAATCAAGCATGAAACTGATCAAGGCACGTTCCAGACGTACACCTAGTCCCTTATAAAAGACAAAGCGGCTGCCGGTAACCTTAGCGGCGCGTTCGAAGTCAAGGATATCCAGATTCGTTGCAAGATCCCAATGTGCCTTTGGTTCATAGGTGAACTTTGCAGGATCACCCCAGAAGCGAATAGGCTTATTGTCCTTTTCATCGTCACCCACTGGAACACTCTCATGGGGCACGTTTGGTATTGACAGCATGACCTGCTTCAATTCTTCTTCAACTTGGCTGAGCTGGCTATCAAGTTCTTTAATGCTCGCGCTGACTTCACGCATTGAGACAATCAGATCCTGTGCATCTTCCTTCGCTCGCTTTTTAGCCGCAACTTGTGCAGAAACGTCGTTCCGCTTTGCTTTCAGCACTTCTGCCTGACTAATCAGTTCGCGCCGCTTGTCATCCAATTCAGGAAACTTGTGAAAATCGCTAAGGTCTTCACCTCTTTTATTTAATTTTTCTTTGATTTCATCATAATGATCACGTAGCCTTTTCATGTCGAGCATCGTTTTCTGCCTCCTAAAAATAAAAAATCCCGTCCCCTATTGATCAAGGGACGAGATATCACCCGCGTTGCCACCCAAATTGCCAGCATGTTCATCGTTGCCGGCCGCTTAATCATAGATAACGGTATGATCCGTGTGATCAACCATAAGCTGATCCAGCTCTCAAGGATGGATTTCCACCATGTCCTTCGCCACTTTCCACCAAGTGCGGCTCTCTATGCAAGGATATTGGCGGTACTAATTCCTGTCATTAAGCATACAAAATTAACTTATTTAAAATCTACACTAATGACCAGAAAAAAGCAAGCGGTTAACTTTCTTCTTCAACCATGTGGACAAAGTATTGATGCATTGCAGGATCTTCAGTCAATTCCGGGTGAAAAGCGCACGCCAGAAAACGATCTTGACGACAAGCAACAATATGATCATCGACAGTTGCGAGCACGTCTACTTGATCACCGACGCTCTTAATATAAGGCGCACGAATAAAGACACCCGTATAGTTTTCACTGATTTCTTTGATCTGCAAATTCGCCTCAAAACTATCGACTTGCCGACCAAAGGCATTGCGCTTTACATCAATATCAAGCACCCCCAGATGAGGGCCTTGTTTTCCTTCAATTTTCTTTGCCATTAAGATTAAACCGGCACATGTTCCAAATATAGGTTTCTGTCCCGCAAATGTTTGAATGGCTTCAAACAGACCATAACGGTCCATGATTCTGCGCATCATCGTACTCTCGCCACCGGGGAGAACAAGTCCGTCAAGCCCGTCCAAATCACGGACATCTTTTACCATTACAGCTTCTGCTCCTGATTGTTCGAGTGAACGGATATGCTCACTGACCGCACCTTGAAGTGCAAGAACGCCAATTTTCACAGACATAATTGCATTTCACCTCAAATTCCACGATCCTGCATACGTTCCGCAGGTTCAAGAGTACTCATATCGATCCCTTTCATCGGCGTACCAAGACCTTTCGATAATTCAACAATACGTTCGTAGTCTTGGTAATAGGTTGTCGCTTCAACAATTGATCGTGCAAATTTCGCAGGGTTTTCCGATTTAAAAATACCTGAACCAACAAAGACACCGTCAGCGCCTAGTTCCATCATCAGAGCAGCATCCGCAGGTGTCGCTACACCGCCGGCTGCAAAGTTCACAACCGGAAGACGGCCAGCTTCTTTGATCTGAAGCAAAATTTCATAAGGAGCGCCTAGTTCCTTAGCGAATACCATCAGTTCATCAGGAGCCATAGCAATAACCTTGCGTACTTGGCTATTTACCAGTCGCATATGACGAACGGCTTCGACGATGTTCCCTGTCCCTGGTTCACCCTTCGTACGAAGCATCGCTGCACCTTCGCCGATTCTTCGTGCTGCTTCACCTAAATCACGGCATCCGCAAACAAATGGAACGGTGAATGCTTTTTTATCGATATGAAAAACATCATCTGCCGGGGTAAGCACTTCACTCTCATCAATATAATCAACTTTCATTGCCTCAAGCACGCGCGCTTCAACAATGTGACCAATTCTTGCTTTTGCCATAACCGGAATCGAAACTGCATTTTGAACCTGCTCTACGATTGTCGGATCGGCCATTCTTGCGACGCCGCCTGCCTTACGAATATCTGATGGGACGCGTTCCAGTGCCATGACTGCTGTTGCGCCTGCTTCTTCAGCAATTTTAGCTTGTTCGGCATTGACCACATCCATGATCACGCCGCCCTTTTGCATTTCCGCCATACCTCGTTTTACACGATCTGTTCCTGTCTGTACCACTTTATAGTCCCTCCAGTTCTAGAAAAAAAATACCTATAATTATCTTTAGTGTACAACAATGCCAAGTAAATAACTATGACTATATGGACATTGTCATTTTTTTCTGTATTTATGTGTGAAAAAACCGGGGTGTACCCGGTTTTTTCCTGTAAATCGCTTTTTTCATTGCTAAATCTATTTATTAAAAGAGACCCGCAATCCATGAGAAAAGGGAACCAAACACACTGCCAATACCTTTGAACAGCCGTACAAACCAATTGTTTTTATCGACTTGTTCTGCAGCAATCACAGGTATTTTATTGTTATTATCATAAAGTTGCCCATATTGAGCATTTCCCTTAGAGACCGGTGTTGCATAGCCAATCGTTTCTCCTTTTTTCACTGGGGCTTCGAGCTGACCGTCTTTATTTAATTTGGAACGATCCAGTACGACCTTGAATTTGGTAGATACTTTCTCGCCATTAGCAACTGCTGTAGAATAACTTTTTCCAAATGCTACTTTGACCTGGTCTTGCTTACCATTATGAACAGCCACAGCTTTTTGTCCCTTGATCAGCTGATTCTTCTTGGCAAGGGCCTTCTCTGAAAACTGTTGGTAGCCATAGTCAAAGAGTGCACGCGTTTGCTCGAAACGCTGTGCATCTGAGCTTGTACCCATAACAACACTGATGAGACGATGCCCATTACGATTTACTGTTCCGGTAAAGCAATAGCCGGCAAGATCTGTATGTCCGGTTTTTAAACCATCGACGCCTTCATATTTAAATTTATCCATATTCACACCGAAGCCGGGGAGCATGTAGTTCCAGTTCACCATCTGAATCGGTTTATTTGGCGCAACAATACCCGCCGTAAAGCTCTTTAAAGGAATCTTCGAGATATTCAATGCTTCAGGATAATCATTAATGACATGGTAGGCTAGTTTGGCGATGTCACGAGCAGAAAGCTCATTGCTGGAATTCGGTCCGCCATAAGGAGCAAACTTTCCTAAGTCCACATTATCAAGACCAGAGCTGTTGATATAGTGGGCACCGGTCATGCCAAATTTCTTGGCCGTTTTATTCATCAAATCAACAAAGTTCTTTTCGGAACCGCCAACTTTTTCAGCCAATGCAATCGTTGCACCGTTGGCCGAATAGATCGCCATCGCTTCATACAGCTCTTTAACTGTATATTGATAATCTTTTCTTAAGGGCACATTTGAGAATGAGCGATTTTGCGAGATTTGGTATACATAATCACTGACCGGCACTTTGGTATTCCAAGTAATCTTTTTTGAATGCAGTGCTTGCATAACCAAGTATTCGGTCATCATCTTCGTCATACTGGCCGGTGGATAGCGCTTATCTGCATTCTTCTCATATAAAATTTGCCCACTATTGAAGTCAATGAGAATTGCCGACTTTGCCTTTAAACCAAGTGTATCTTGAGCCGCCTGAGCCTTTGATGCAAATGGTGCTTGAAATGTGAGCGTCAGAACCAATAAAAATGCTAGAGCTGCCGCTGCATAGCGACCCAATTTTTTTCCGAAAATCAAACCCTACACCCCCGAATGAATTCATGCGTATCCCACGCATACACAGAAAACCGAGGCGTTCATTGCCGTCTCGAGTTTTCTTTATCTATGAAAATATATGGAAATCCTTTTTTCGCTCACTTGTCTTCATCAGCCAAAGCATGCTTTCTGTAAAAAATCAATCTAATGTCATTTAATAGAATAATTCGGAGCTTCTTTGGTAATCTGAACGTCATGTGGGTGACTTTCAAGTAATCCTGCATTTGTTATTCTTGTAAACCGAGCATTTTCGCGTAATGCCTGCAGATTTGCAGATCCACAGTAGCCCATTCCGGAACGCAGCCCACCGATTAACTGATAGATCGTGTCGGCAAGTTTGCCCTTGTAAGGCACACGTCCTTCGATGCCTTCAGGAACCAATTTCTTTTGATTTTCTTGGAAGTATCGGTCCTTGCTGCCGTGTTCCATCGCACTAACCGAACCCATACCGCGATAGACTTTAAACTGTCTGCCTTGATATATTTCCGTTTCACCAGGTGTTTCATCAACACCGGCAAGAAGCCCACCAAGCATCACTGCACTGCCTCCGGCTGCCAATGCTTTGACAATATCACCTGAATATTTAATACCGCCATCAGCAATAATGGCTACACCATGCTTGTCTGCTTCGTTCGCACAGTCATAAATGGCTGTGATCTGCGGTACACCGACACCGGCAACCACACGCGTTGTACAAATGGATCCTGGTCCAATACCGACCTTAACAACGTCAACACCGGCATCAATCAATGCTTTCGTTCCTTCAGCAGTCGCAACATTTCCTGCGATCAAGCTAACTTTTGGAAATCTTTTACGGATTTCGGCTACTTTCAGTAGTACACCTTTGGAATGTCCATGAGCAGTATCGATAACGATGGCATCTGCACCCGAATCGACAAGCTTTTCAACACGTACTAGAGCATCCGCTGTGACACCAACAGCTGCAGCAACGAGTAATCGTCCATGTTCGTCTTTTGCCGAATTTGGGAATTCAACTACTTTTTCAATATCTTTTGTCGTGATCAATCCCTTAAGAACACCCTGATCATCAACAAGTGGTAATTTTTCGATTCTATTTCTATTCAGAATTTCTTCTGCTTCTTTGAGGCTTGTACCTACAGGTGCTGTGACGAGATTATCTTTTGTCATCATATCACCGATTTTAGCCGAATAATCCTTCACAAAGCGCATATCTCGGTTGGTGAGAATACCGACAAGATGCTGTTCTTTTTCATTGTCAACAATCGGCACACCGGAGATCCGGTATTTATTCATTAAGTGTTCCGCATCAAAGATCTGATTGTCAGGAGTTAAGAAGAAGGGGTTTGTGATGACCCCACTTTCAGATCTCTTAACCTTGTCGACATGTTCCGCTTGTTCTTCAATCGACATATTCTTATGAATAACACCCATACCGCCTTGCCTAGCCATGGCAATCGCCATCGCTGCTTCAGTAACTGTATCCATTCCTGCACTGATAATTGGAATATTTAGATTCAAGGTCCGAGTCAACGCTGTCTTAATGGAGACATCTCTTGGCAGAACTTCCGAAGCTGCCGGAATAAGCAATACATCATCAAAGGTCAGCGCTTCTTTTGTAAACTTATCTTCTCTCATCAATGTTAGATTACCCCCAAGGATTGATTGTCTTACTTTCCGAAAATTTTATTGATAGCTTATCAAGTGCATTAGTCACTGTCAAGAATACAACTTGAAGTTGAATTTTTCTAATAACAATGATCCCATACTTTTAAAAATGAAGCCGACTTTGTTCACTGTTTGTGTCTATTATATACGGATTTTCACAGGATCACAGGTAGTTTCTTTTTCCAGTAACAAATGAGAATAAGACAGGGCTAAGAAAAATCGGGCAAAAAGCGCCCGGTCCTTTATGCCATGCCCGATTTTGCTGATGCTCCGGTTGCTCGCATCAGCTAAGACAGCCGCGGACGATCCATGAGCCTCCTCAAACAACCGGTAATCTGCGGGGTATCACTTGGCTCGCGATTCCCGCAGGAGTCTCGCACCTACGCATTTTGTTCATAACCGCTTGCTTTAAAAGCATATACTTGTGAAAAAGAAACGTCACCATTGTTACATAAAGCATTCAATGGTAACGTTTCGAGTTTCCGATAGTGCAATCACTCGGTTGTCTGTCAAATGGATCATTGGCCGTGTTGGGTCCTTAACAGGAATAAACGTAATCTCACCGGACTGCCCATTTGATAGTCGAATGTTCATACCGATGAAAAGGGTCATGAGTTCATAACAAAATTTATCCATAAGATAGCCGGATAGTTTGCCATAGGATGCATCCCTCATTGTACCAAGTGCTGTCAAAACATTGCTTCTACGCGACGAGGCGAGTTGATTCAAAAAGGTGTCGCAAATGGCCAATATTTTCCCGTACTGGCTTAGTTGGGACCCTTCAATAGCCAAGGGATAGCCGCTGCCATCTTCTCGCTCATGATGTTGAATGATTGCAATCAGTACCTCATTTTTCAATGTAGGAAGGCCCTTAAGCATTTTATAACTGTCAACGACATGCTTTTTATAAAGAGCCTTCTCACTTCCCACATAGTCTTCCTTCTTATTCAGCAGTGACGGTGTCAGCTTGGAAAGGCCACAGTCTGCAAGCATCCCTGCAAGGCCCAGTTGAACCGTTTCTCCTGTACTGCAATTAAATTTTTTTGCAAAAAAAGTAGCGAGCAATCCGAATGTAACACTGCGGGCAGCAAGCGTTTCGAACCTGCTCTGTGAGACCAAAAATGATGAGAACCACATCGGATCATTCATCATCCCCGTAATTAACGGCATCATGGCTTTTCTGAAATCACCAATCATAACACTAGATCCTGACTGCCAGTTCGCAAAAAAGGCGGCATAAGCATCCACTGATTCCTTATACAGTCTATCGAGTGGATGGACCGTACTCGTTTCAGCTATCGATTTTGGTGAATCCATTTTTGGAGCTGTCTCTTTTTTTGCGACAGTTCGTTTTTTTTTGCCTTGTGTGAGGTGATCGACCTCAACTTGATCGATCAAGAATGCTTTAAGAAATGCGATATGCGTTTCATTCAGCACGGTTCCTGCCTTCATTAATGGCTTTACTGATTTTGAATAGACATCCTTTTGTAATACACAACCAGTCTCTAATTGTTCTGTCTTGGCCATCATGTAGGCTCACCTCACAATAAATACACCGACAAGATCATTCGTCTTCGCTTTCGTCTTCTTGCTCTTCCTCATTACTCTGAATACGGGCAATCGTAGACACACTGTCGCCTTCATCAACCCGAATCAAGGTTACACCCATCGTATTTCGACCAAGCTTGGATATACCCGACACGGGCATGCGAATGATGACTCCATTTGCGGTCATAATCATAAGGTCTTCATTTTCGTCAACGGTTCGCAGCGCAACCAGTTCACCGTTCTTGCTTGTAATATTGCATGTCTTAAGGCCTTTCCCGCCTCGGGTTTGCGGGCGGTATTCACTACAAGCGGTACGTTTGCCGAAGCCATTTTGTGTGACAATTAGGACATCAAGATGGTCATCCGCAATGCCCATGCCGACGACTTCATCACCATCAACCAATGTGATCGCCTTGACACCGGCTGCGGTGCGCCCCATGGCACGCACATCGGTTTCATGGTATCGAATCGCCATACCTTTTCTCGTGCCGACGATTAAATCACGTTTTCCATCGGTCAGTCGGACAGCAATTAATTCATCTTCATCACGTACTGTGATCGCAAACAATCCGCCTTTTCGTATATTTGAAAAATCGGACAGTGTCGAACGTTTCGTGATGCCGTTTTTTGTCAAGAAGACAAGATAGTGTTCCTCGTCAAATGCTTCAACAGGGAAGAAAGCAGTGATGTACTCATCCTTTTCAATTTGAATCAGATTAATGATTGGAATTCCTTTGGCTGTTCTCCCAAATTCAGGAATCTGATACCCTTTGAGCTGATAAACGCGTCCTTTATTTGTAAAGAAGAGGACATGGTGGTGCGTGTTCGTCTGGAACAAGTGCTCAACGAAATCATCTTCATTGGTTCCCATTCCTTGAACACCTCGTCCACCACGGTTCTGACTTCTGTACGTGTTGACAGGCATACGTTTTACATAGCCGTTATGAGAAACCGTGATCACGATATCTTCACGTTCAATGAGGTCTTCATCCTCGATAAGATCATCACCGACTGTGATTTCTGTCCGGCGAACATCATTGTATTTCTCTTTAATTTCACGCAGTTCTTTGCGAATAATGTGCAGCACTTTTTGTTCGTCAGCAAGGATAGCCTTCAGTTCGGCAATCTTATTGATGAGCTCCGCGTACTCTTGCTCAATTTTTTCTCGTTCCAGTCCGGTCAGTCGTTGCAGACGCATATCCAGAATCGCTTGAGCCTGAATCTCGGTCAACGAGAAGTTATCCATCAAACCTTGTCGCGCAATGTCTGTCGTTTTTGAGTTACGAATCAGCGAGATGACTTCATCTAGATGATCCAGAGCCACTCTCAAACCTTCGAGTATATGCGCCCGTGCTTCTGCCTTCTTCAATTCAAAAGCAGTCCTGCGGCGAATGACTGTTTCCTGATGCGCAAGATAATAGTGCAGGCATTCCTTCAGAGTCAGAATCCTTGGCTTGTCATCAACGAGCGCCAGCATGTTAATGCCGAAACTGGTTTGCAGACCGGTGTGCTTATACAGATTGTTCAGCAACACATTTGCATTTGTGTCGCGTCGTACTTCAATAACCATCCGCATCCCTTGACGGTCGGATTCATCGCGTAAATCGGTAATTCCTTCGATCTTCTTATCCCTAACTAATTCTGCAATGCGTTCGATAAGCTTCGCTTTATTCACCTGATAAGGAAGCTCAGTCACAATAATACTTTGTTTTCCATTCGAATTCTCTTCAATTTCGACTTTGGCACGAACAATGATCGAGCCGCGACCGGTACGATACGCACGTTTTATCCCTTCGCGTCCAAGAATTAATCCACCGGTTGGAAAATCCGGACCAGGAATATAGTCCATGAGTTCGTCCGCTGTGATCTCAGGATTCTTACTCAATGCAAGTACTGCATCAATGACTTCACCAAGTTGATGTGGGGGAATATTCGTCGCCATACCAACCGCAATACCTGATGCACCGTTCACCAATAAATTTGGAAAACGTGACGGAAGAACTTTTGGTTCTTCCTCGGTATCATCATAATTTGCTTGAAAATCAATCGTTTCCTTGCGAATGTCACGAACCATTTCCATTGAGATTTTGGACATTCGTGCCTCGGTGTAACGCATAGCTGCCGCCGGATCTCCATCGACGGATCCAAAGTTTCCATGTCCGTCCACTAACTCGTAACGGTAGCTGAAATCTTGAGCCATACGGACCATCGTATCATAAACGGCGGAATCACCATGTGGATGGTACTTACCAATGACTTCACCGACAATTCTTGCTGATTTCTTATATGCTTTATCTGACGTAATGCCCAGCTCATTCATGGCGAAGAGAATACGCCTGTGTACAGGCTTCAGTCCATCACGTACATCTGGCAATGCTCGGCTGACAATGACACTCATTGCGTAACTTAGGAATGAGTCGCGCATCTGTTTGCCTATATTGACGGGCTTGACTCTCCGTTCATCTTGCTCTGCCATTTTGCTTCCTCCTTGCTAACTCAAACTATTTTCGCGATCACTGTGCATTAAACATCCAGATTTTCTGCGTAACGCGCGTTTTGCTGAATGAAATCACGTCTTGGTTCAACCCGGTCACCCATTAACATTTCAAACGTCTGATCCGCCTCAATTGCGTCTTCAAGCGTTACTTGAAGCACAAGTCGATTTTCCGGATCCATTGTCGTTTCCCAGAGTTGTTCCGGGTTCATTTCACCAAGACCTTTGTATCGCTGTAATGCCGGTTTTGCATTTTCCGGAAGCTCACCCTGGATTCGCTTTAGTTCCGGATCATCATACGCATAGCGCAGGTTTTTTCCATATTGCACGCGGTAGAGCGGTGGTTGGGCGATATAGATATACCCATTTTCAAGCAACGGCCGCATGAACCGATAGAAGAATGTTAATAAAAGCGTACGAATATGCGCACCGTCCACGTCTGCATCGGTCATAATTATTATCTTGTGGTATCTTGCTTTCTCAAGATTGAATTCATCACCAATGCCTGTCCCAAGCGCTGTAATCATTGCACGGATTTCTGCATTGGAGAGAATTTTGTCTAATCGAGCCTTCTCCACATTAATAATTTTTCCTCGAAGTGGAAGAATCGCTTGATATAGGCGGTCACGGCCTTGTTTTGCCGAACCGCCGGCAGAGTCTCCCTCGACAATATACAATTCAGAAATGCTGGCATCTTTTGATGAGCAATCGGCAAGCTTGCCGGGGAGTGAAGATACTTCCAAACTACTCTTGCGTCGCGTGAGTTCCCGTGCTTTTTTTGCCGCTGTACGTGCTCGTGATGCGATAATCCCTTTATCAACGATAAGACGAGCCACATCAGGATTTTCCATGAGAAATCTTGAAAAAGAATCTGAGAATAGCGTATCTGTGATTGCTCGAACTTCAGAATTACCTAACTTTGTCTTGGTTTGTCCTTCAAACTGTGGATCAGGATGCTTCACGGATACGATCGCAGTTAATCCTTCACGCACATCATCCCCGGTTAAATTCGCATCGCTGCCTTTAATGAATTGATTTTTACGTGCATAATCATTAATTACACGCGTTAATGCTACTTTAAATCCGTACTCATGCGTACCGCCTTCATGCGTATGGATATTATTTGCAAACGAATAGAGCTGGCTTGAAAAACCGCTGTTGTACTGCATCGCGATTTCTACTTTAATGCCGTCTTTTTCTCCTTCAAGGTCGATCGGTTGATGAATGACCTCTTTGGAACGGTTCAAAAATTCAACATATGAACGAATGCCGCCCTCGTAATGAAAGGTCTCTTTTTTATCTTCTTCACGTCTGTCTTCAATGGAGATTCGGATATTCTTATTCAGAAAAGCCAGTTCCCGTACACGAACACGCAACGTTTCATACTCAAATGTGGTGGTATCCGTAAAGATTTCCGGATCCGGGTCAAAATGTGTTGTCGTTCCGGTTTGCTCGGAATCACCAATAATTTTCAAATCAGCGACCGGTTTGCCGCGATGGTATTCTTGATAGTACACATGACCGTTTCGATAAACTTTAACCCACATCTTCGTTGACAACGCGTTAACAACAGATGCACCAACCCCGTGGAGTCCACCGGACACTTTATATCCGCCACCGCCGAATTTTCCTCCGGCATGGAGTACAGTCATAATGACTTCAACTGCAGGACGACCAACTTTCTTCTGAATATCGACGGGGATTCCACGTCCGTCGTCCATGACTGTAATCCCGCCTTCTTTTTCAATAATCACCTGAATATGGCTGCAGTAACCCGCAAGTGCTTCATCGATGGAGTTATCGACGATTTCCCATACAAGATGATGAAGTCCTTTTTCGCCGGTTGTGCCTATGTACATGCCCGGCCGTTTTCGTACCGCCTCAAGCCCCTCGAGGACCTGTATTTGACTGGCATTGTAAGACTGTTTGTTTTCTTGATTTTCGCTCATTGTAACCCACCTAACTTGGTGTTTTCTGAGAATCTCATATTCTCATGTGCAAGCATCTGAATTTGAGGGTAGCGATATAAAACCCTTAAGATTACAGAATTGCCTACGAAAAAATCGATCATTTCTCACACAGTTCATTATAGAACTTCAGGCTTATGAATGAGCAAGATTGCTTTTATCTGCTATTCACTGCTTTACGCATTCTACTTTTCCCTTATGAATCTGAAAAAGTGTGGCTCTTTCCAGTAGACTCTGATCCAGTCCGTCAACAGATGTTGTCGTCACAAACGTCTGTACTTTTTGCTTAAACACACCGAGCAGATGTGTCTTTCTTATGTCATCTAATTCACTGAGCACGTCATCCAGTAAGAGAATAGGGTACTCGCCGACTTCATGCTTAATAAGCTCAATTTCTGCCAGTTTAACGGACAGAGCCGTCGTTCTCTGCTGTCCTTGGGATCCAAACGCTTGAACGTCTTTCTCATTTACAAAGAAACTTAGATCATCGCGATGTGGTCCGATTAGGGTTGTTCCTCTGTCCATTTCCCTTTTCTTTTGCCGCTCATAGCTTGCCTGATAAGCTTGTATTATTTTTGACGAATCGGCATTTTCTAATACATCAGGAACTGAAGATTGATAGACAATGGACAGTTCTTCCCGTCCATTACTGATTTCTTGCTGAATGGATGATGCCCATGCATTGAGTTGCTGAACAAAAACAAGTCTGCGAGAAATGATTTCAGCAGCAAGTGCAATCAATTTTTCCGTAAGAATATCGAGTAATGTGCTGTCCACATGCCTAGATGCGCCTCTTAATAAGGCATTTCGTTGCTGAAGAACCTTTTGATACGCACCCAAACTATGGATGTAGACGGGCGCAATTTGTCCAATTTCCATATCAATAAAACGACGACGTACCGAAGGACTTCCCTTGACCAAATTCAAATCTTCCGGCGCAAACATGACTACATTACATAACCCTACATAGTCACTGAGTTTGCGTTTTTCCAAATGATTGGCTTTGGCTTTCTTGCCTTTGGATGACAGAGTGATTTCAAGCGGAATCGATTGATCATGTTTTGTTATTCTACCTTTTATTTTACCATAATCCTGCGCCCATTGGATTAAATCTTTATCATGAGTTGTCCTTGGAGACTTGGCAATTGCGAGCACATAAATCGCTTCAAGTAGATTGGTTTTTCCTTGGGCATTTTCACCAAGAAAAACGTTTACAGAGTCAGAAAAAGACAGCTCTAAGCTGTCATAATTCCTATACTGTGCTAATTCAATACTTTCAAGTTTCACAGTGGGGCGTCTCCCCTCAACGGCGACTGATTATGAATTCACCCGAATCAACAATTTTTATTCGGTCCCCTTCATATAGTTTTTTCCCGCGCCTATTTTCATGTTCGTCATTAACAAAAATTTCGTTCTCTGAAAGAAAATGTTTGGCTTCTCCACCTGTTTGAATTAAACCCTCATATTTAAGCAACTGGCCTAAGGTTATAAATAATTCACCATTATTCAAGTTCAGCTGTTTCATCGTTGCCTCTTTTCTCCATCATCAGTCATAGATCGTGGTCTATGGCATAGAATGAGGACAGGATTCTGATTTTTTCTAAAGAATACTTTGCATAGATCAATCCTTAGTTGCATGTACACCAAATGCTAACGGATCGTTTCTGTTAAAAAGTCCGAATAGGCAAAATCAGCATTAAGATATTTTCATCACCGATTGGACGGATAATAATCGGCCGCATTGGACCGACAAAATGAATGCGAACACTTTGTGCATCCAAGCGGCTTAAGGCATCCATCATAAATTTCGCACTAAAGGAAATCCGCAGAGGCTCGCCTTCAAATTTCTCAGTTACTAAGGTTTCATAGACGCGACCAAGTTCAAGTGATTGTGAAGAAATTTCTACCTGGTTTCCTTCTGCACGGAGTTTTACAACATTGTTCCGTTCTTCTTTTGCAAGGAGTGAGGCACGCTCAATCGCATGATAAAGTGCTTTTGTGCCAAGATCAATAGTCGTCTTGCTGTCCGTTGGAATAAGACGGCTTGTATCCGGATAATTTCCATCAAGCAATCGTGAGTAGAACTGGACATTCTGACTCTTAAATAATATTTGGTTGGCAGTCATGACAATATCAACCATCTGCTCATCATCGTCATCGAGAATTTTTGAAAGCTCATTTAAGCTCGCTCCCGGAATGACCAAAGTATGCGCTTCAGAATCCTCTGCCTTTTCGACAGTAACTGAACGTTGTGCGAGACGATGGCTGTCTGTTGCTACACAAGATAAAGTATTCCCTTCAACGATCCATTTCACACCGGTTAATACCGGACGTGTTTCTGTAACGGATACAGCATAGACGGTTTGCTTAATCAAATCCTTGAGCAGATCTTTACGAATTCTAAATACGTCGTTCTCATTAATAATGGGAAGGTTCGGATACTCTTCCGGATCAAGTCCATTCAAACTAAACTCACTGTTACCAGAAGTAATTTTTGTAATCATCCTGCTATCCACTTCAATATGGATATCTTCATCCGGAAGTTTGCGAACAAGTTCAGAAAAAAGGCGTGAAGGCAGAACAATTTGTCCCGTTGTCATGATGACAGCATTTTCGTTTCCGTCTTCTTCTACTGGGATAAAAGATTTAATCGAAATATCTGAGTTACTTCCTGTTAATGTAATACCATCCATACCAGCAGTAATTTTCACACCAGTAAGTATAGGAATTGTTGTCTTAGAAGAAATTGCTTTCATGACACGATTAACTGCGTCAGCAAGTTTTTCTTTTTGTACCGTACATTCCATTGCGAGCGCTGCATTGGGATTTGATTCTTGCGTTCCTTGCATGTTTGTTGCCTCCAAATATTATTTTAAAGAATTAAAAATAGTAATCATAATAGTAGGGCCTGTGAATATGTTAGTAAGTAGGAGAAGACTACGAGAAATGGTTTATCCACATGTTGATAAGTTGTGAATAAAATTGGGGGCGTGTCGGCTAATTATACACACCCCTGTTTATACATTTTTCATAAGTTCGTTCTGTTACTGAGTCTTCATCGGCGCCTTGAGTTGATCAATGAGTGCATTCACCTTTTTTTGAAGATCACGGTCAACCGATAATTGCTTTGTAATTTTTTCATGAGCATGGATGACTGTTGTATGGTCTCTTCCCCCGAATTCTTCGCCGATTTTCGGCAGCGACGAATCGGTAAGTTCCCTTGCAAGATACATGGCAATCTGTCTTGGGAATGCGATCGATTTTGTTCTTTTTTTGGCGGCAAAATCCTCTAGCTTCAAATGATATTCCTCTCCAACAGCGATCTGAATATCCTGAATCGTAATGGTTTTTGGTCTTGCTGACGGGATAATGTCCTTCAGCGCTTCTGCAGCCAAATCGACATTAATATCTTGATTATTCAGTGATGAGAAGGCGATCACTCGAATCAATGCGCCTTCCAACTCTCGAATATTGGTGTCAATTTGATTGGCAATATAGATCATGACCTCGTTCGGAATATCCAGTCCCTCAGCCTTAGCTTTTTTACGCAGAATTGCGATACGGGTTTCCAGATCAGGAGGTGTAATATCTGTTATTAGTCCCCATTCAAAACGCGAGCGCAACCGATCCTCTAGTGTTGGTATTTCTTTTGGCGGACGGTCGCTTGAAATGACGATTTGCTTGTATTCTTCGTGAAGCGCGTTAAAAGTGTGAAAAAATTCTTCCTGTGTTTGTTCCTTCCCCGCAAGAAACTGAATATCGTCAATTAACAATACATCAACACTCCGATATTTGTTGCGAAATTCAACTGTTTTGTTATCTCGGATGGAATTAATAAATTCATTCGTGAATTTTTCCGAGGAGAGATAAACAACGCGTGCTGAAGGATTATGTTCAATGACATAGTGTCCAATTGCGTGCATGAGGTGTGTTTTTCCTAGCCCAACGCCACCATAGATGAATAAAGGATTGTAAGCTTTCGCCGGTGCCTCGGCAACCGCAAGCGACGCTGCATGAGCGAAACGATTCCCAGAACCAATTACAAATGTTTCAAAGGTGTTCTTTGAATTTAACATGCTATTATTCAATTCTTCAACGCGATGCCGGTTTCGCTGATTCATGCTCCCGTAGTTCTCATTCTGGGCATTTTGCGGACTGAAATGCATTCCATCACTCTTTCCATTATTTGCTGCAGCAGGCGCGGCATCATTGTCGGAATTTTTATTTGGAATGACAAATTGGACATGATAACGGGATCCTGTGATCTCGTAAAGAATATCGGAAATGAGTTTTGCATAGTGTTCCTCAAGCCAATCACGTGAAAATTCGTTAGGCACACTAACAACCATCATTTGACCATTAATTGATTGAGCGCGCGTTTCTTTTAACCAGGTTTCAAAACTTGGCTTACTCAATTTCTTCTTAATAATGTCCAAAGTCTGTTTCCATATCTCTTGAAGGTTGTTCAAAGTGGGGCTACCCTCCTCAAAAGTTGCATAAGTACGATGAAAACCTAACCAGCCTTAGCCTTCGGGTAAATGAGCAAATGTGTGAGCGTCCGTTAAAAAGACAAAAAATAACAAACACAAAGACGCCGAGCAGTGCGAAAAGCATGCTTCCGGCTTCTCTCATTATTCTATGGGGCAAGATTCAATCAGGAATTTTCATACAAGCAATCTTGTCGTTCAGTTCTTGAACAGATTCACAATTTATCAATACGATTTTTATCCACAAACAGCATAGGCAGATAGGAGACAGTGTAATCGCATAGTAGCAAAGTTATCAACAAGGTGCATATGTTGTGGATAACTATGAATCACAGGTGTTAATAAATGTACACAGAACGATCCACAAGCCGTGGAAAACTTTCTGTGTACAACTTCGCTCACCTAAATAAAT
Organism: Sporolactobacillus kofuensis; assembly: GCF_024125425.1. Classification (GTDB taxonomy): domain Bacteria; phylum Bacillota; class Bacilli; order Bacillales; family Sporolactobacillaceae; genus Sporolactobacillus; species Sporolactobacillus kofuensis. The sequence goes on along the minus strand of NZ_JAMXWN010000003.1, from coordinate 248,744 downwards.
GCACTATGATCATATCAAATATTCGCTTTTAAAGCAATGATCGACAAATGTTATCCACAGTGGATATCTTTATGCACAGAACAGTTATTCACAGGGGGTCAATTTGTGAAAAAATTGTCGATAAACAGTGTGGAAAAACGAATCCTGTTGAAAAATAATCCACAGGCAAGCTGAATAGATTGAAGCAGGGGATAGGATTGACTTTTCAAAGGGAACTATTTATAATAAGTCAGACTGGTTTTGGAATTAAAGCCGATGAATTTTGGGGCTGAACAAAGATAAGAAAAGAAATTCATGAGTGAGCAATTTTACTGATGTTTTCGATTCTTATTGTGGTATTTTGACAGATCGGCTAAATGGATAGAGTAAGCGAATGATGAATTTCGCGATATAACATTTGATTTGTCGGCAATCCTAATTCTATGCCGCTGGGAGGTGTATCAATTGAAACGTACTTTTCAACCGAATAACCGTAAGAGGAAAAAAGTTCACGGCTTCCGCGCGCGGATGGCAACAGCAAATGGCCGCAAGGTACTCGCTGCTCGTCGTCGCAAGGGAAGAAAAGTTCTATCAGCATAAAGCCACTGTGTGACCAGCAGTGGTTTTTTTATACGATTAAAGGATATTTAGAAAATTTGGGGAAAATGTTATAAGTGCATCGTTGACTTCATTTTTCTAGAGGTTAATGAAGCAAAGTAATCTTATACCTTTCTTATTGGGATAAAGAGCGTTTCATTTTTTTAAAATGTAAAACGATATGAATTGACAATGATTAAACGTCGGCAGAATTGAGTATCATGGGTCGGGTGAGTACCAAAAGGGTTGCCTGCTTATGAAACAGAGTGTAAAAGTATTGGCTTATGCAATTTTCAAAGAGGAAAGCCTTGTTATTCCAATCCTAATCTTTATACTGAAAAGTAGAATGATTGAAAGAAAAGTTTGGAATGACGAGAAAGCAGCAGGGCTTTTTTACGAAACACGGTATTGCTAAATACGAACTCAAGTTGAGACGTCCCATGGAGGGACAAAATGAAGACATTAAAACGATTAAAGAAAAACCAGGATTTTCAGGTCGTCTTCAAAGACGGCAAATCTTTTGCAAACAGACAATTTGTCGTCTACGTGCTGAATCAGCCGAATCAGCCTTATTCAAGGCTGGGCTTATCTGTGAGCAAAAAGATGGGTAATGCAGTGATGCGCAATCACATTAAACGATATATTAAAGCTATTTTTCGTGAGTTTTCGGACAGGCTTGAGGTTGGAAATGATTACATTATTATTTCTCGCAAGCCGGTAAGTACAATGTCTCATGTAGAAATGCAGAAGAGCTTAGAGCATGTTCTGAAGAAGGCACATGTTCTTGCCACTGTCCGCAGGGAATTACAGAGATGAAATATCTGTTGATTTTTATTATTCGTTTGTACCAAAAATTCATTTCTCCATACACACCACCGACTTGTCGTTTTTATCCGACCTGTTCTCAGTATGCCGTAGAAGCATTCACTCGATTTGGTGTGATCAAAGGAGGGTGGCTAACAGTCAAACGTCTATTAAAATGTCAGCCTTTTCATCCTGGAGGGATAGATCCTGTTCCAGAAAAATGTACACATAAAAAGACGGGCATGTTCAGGCATCGTTCGGATTGTTCGAGGAGGTAGTGTTTTGAGGAAAAAAATGTTGGCCATCGGTTCGCTGATTCTTTTGACCGTAATAATGGCAGGTTGTGCGAATGTAAATGAACCAATAAATGCGCAGAGTACAGGAATTTGGAGCAGATGGTTTGTTTATCCTTTATCTGAATTTATCATTTTTGTTGCAAAAACGCTCTGGAATAGCTATGGGCTTGCAATTATTGTAACGACGATCATTGTTCGACTGGTGCTGATGCCATTGATGGCGAAGCAAGTCAAGAGTTCTCAAGCGATGCAAGATCTCCAACCGAAAATTAAAGAACTACAAGCAAAGTACAGTTCCAAAGATCAAAATACTCAAAAGAAACTTCAAGAAGCGCAGATGAAGCTCTTCCAAGAAAATAAGGTTAATCCACTTGCAGGTTGCCTTCCAATCTTGGTTCAGATGCCGATCTTATTTGCATTTTATCAGGCAATTATGAGAACACAGGAAATCAAAGCACAATCGTTCTTGTGGTTTCAGCTTGGAAATTCAGATCCTTTTTATATTTTACCGATCATTGCGGCTGCAACGACCTTCTTGCAGCAGAAGATTATGATGGGCAGAATGGGGAATACAAACCCACAAATGGCCATGATGATGTATGTGTTCCCAATAATGATTGCTGTTCCGGCATTTTATTTTCCATCAGCATTGGCTCTTTATTGGGTTGTCGGAAATATTTTTATGATTTTCCAAACCTATATTATTTATGAAAAACATGACGATAATAAAGCACAACAGCCAGCGGGAGGCGCTAAGCAGAAGTGAGGGAAGTAACCAAGTATGGAAAGACGGTTGCAGATGCGGTATCCATCGCCCTCAAAGAGTTAAACGCGACCGTCGAACAGGTGACTGTTCAGGTCGTTGAAGCACCTAGATCCGGTTTCTTTGGCATTGGTGCAAAAAAAGCACTGGTCAAAGTTATGCTCAATAAAACATTTTTTGATAGTGGTGTCGATTATTTAACAGAAATCATTAAGCAGAGTGGATTGTCTGTCCATATTCAGGTTGAAGAACGCAATGCGCGTGTTTGCCGATGCCGTTTGGTCGGACACGATGCTGCGCTACTGATCGGAAAACACGGAAAAACATTGAATGCTTTGCAGTTTTTAGCGGAGCGCATGGTGAACAGTTTGTCTGAACATCATTTAAGCTTTTTCCTTGATGCTGAAAACTATCGTGCAGCCAGAAAAAAAGCGTTGGTTGAACTTGCTCAGCGTATCGCAGATAAGACAGTCAGAAGCGGTCGCCCGTACCGATTTGAGCCTATGCCTGCTTTTGAACGAAAAATCGTCCATCATGCTTTGTCCCGAAATCAAAAGATCCAGACCTATTCAAAGGGTGATGAACCCAGGCGTTATTTAATTGTTGCGCCGCGTTCCTAATCAATAAATGGATGAAATGAAGGAAGCACGCAAATCGCGGGCTTCTTTTCATATTAAAAGCTTCTTCCACTTTAGGCGCATTTTGCATCATTTTTTGAGTATCTCAAATAACTTCCATTTTTCATTTGGCGAAAAAATAATGTATGATAGACTTTGAAAAAGTTTACCTTTTGCTAACCCCGTTCCCGTTTGAAGGGAACTTTCTGATAAATTCGGTGTTCTGTGTCCATTAATGAAGGACAGTGTTTGAAAAAGACGAAAATAGAAAGAGGTGATAAAATTGGATTATGATACAATTGCCGCGATCTCGACCCCAGTGGGTGAAGGTGCTATCAGTATTGTTCGATTGAGCGGACCGGATGCCATTTCTGCAGCTGACCGTTTATTTCAGGGCAGTAAATCCCTAAGTGAGGTTCATAGTCATACCATTCATTACGGAAAAATTGTTGATCCTCAAGAGGGTCAATCGGTTGAAGAAGTGATGGTTTCCGTAATGAGAAAACCAAAGACATTTACTCGTGAAGATGTCGTGGAAATTAATTGCCATGGTGGTTTAACGAGTGTTCATCGTGTGCTTGAACTGGTATTGGACCAAAATGTCCGATTAGCAGAGCCGGGAGAGTTCACGAAACGCGCTTTTTTAAATGGCAGAATTGATCTTTCTCAGGCTGAGGCCGTGATGGATCTTATTCGTGCAAAAACTGATCAGGCAATGAACGTCGCGATGAGTCAAATGGAAGGTAAACTTTCGATATTGATTCGGAAACTGAGGGATCGATTGCTTGAAATTCTCGCTGCGGTAGAAGTAAATATCGATTATCCGGAATATGACGATGCTGAAGTGATGACAAATAATATTCTTCATGAAAAAGCGTCAGAAGTGCGGCAACAGATCGACAGGATTTTATCTACGGCACGACAAGGAAAAATTTTGCGAGAAGGGTTATCAACCGTGATCGTTGGGCGCCCTAATGTTGGAAAATCCTCGCTGCTCAATCAGCTTGTTCATGAATCCAAAGCGATTGTCACGAATGTTCCCGGAACAACACGTGACGTGATTGAGGAATATGTCAATGTTCGCGGCGTGCCATTGAAACTTATTGACACAGCCGGGATCAGAGAGACGGATGATATTGTTGAAAAGATCGGTGTAACCCGTTCAAAGGAATTGCTTCAGTCAGCAGAACTTATCTTGCTCTTAGTTAATGGAAATGAAAAATTAACCGATGAGGACCGCAGACTTTTTCAACTGATCGGAAAAACACCGGCGATTATCTTATTAAATAAAGCCGATCTGCCGCTCGAAGCATCAATTGATGAAGTGGCGCAGCTGGCAGGTGAAAGGCCCGTCCTTAAGACCTCAATGATTAATGAGAAAGGTCTGGATGAACTAGAAAAAGCGATTGCCTCGCTGTTCTTTAGTCAAGATGTGTCAACAGGGGCAGAGGCTTATGTCTCCAATACGCGACATATCGCACTTCTGAAACAAGCGCGCTCTGCAATTAATGATGCGCTTGAAGCGGCAGATCAAGGGTTGCCGGTTGATATGACACAAATCGACATCAAACGCACTTGGGACTTACTTGGAGAAATTGTTGGAGATACGGTGTCCGATCGTTTGATCAATGAATTGTTCTCGAAATTTTGTTTGGGGAAATAAACTGCTCGGCAGTTTGACTATAGAGGAATACTCAATGAACAGAAAGGAAGGATTAGAAATGAAATCATACAATGCCGGTACTTATGATGTGATTGTTGTTGGTGCCGGACATGCCGGTGTTGAAGCGGGACTTGCTGCGGCACGTATGGGTGCCAAAACGTTAATGCTGACGATCAGCCTTGAAGGGGTAGCCTTCATGCCTTGTAACCCATCCGTGGGTGGGCCGGCCAAGGGCGTTGTGGTTCGGGAAATCGATGCGCTAGGCGGTGAGATGGGCCATAACATAGATAAAACGTACATTCAGATGAGGATGCTTAATACGAGGAAGGGTCCGGCTGTCCGCGCACTTCGCGCACAAGCAGATAAACAACTTTATCAGCGTGCGATGAAGGAGACGATTGAGGAAACAGAAAATCTGACGTTGAGGCAGGGTATGGTAGACCATCTGATCGTTGAAGAGGGTGTATGCAAAGGTGTCGTTGTGGCAACAGGTGCTGCATATTATGCTAAATCCGTTGTCTTGACCACCGGTGTCTACCTTAAAGGAAAGATTATTATCGGTGAACTGCAATATGAAAGTGGTCCGAATAATATGCAGGCTTCAGTAAAATTGTCGGATCACCTTAAGGCGCTTGGCTTTGATCTCGTACGCTTCAAAACGGGTACGCCGCCCCGTGTAAACGGGCGCACAGTGGACTATTCGAAGACGGAAATTCAGCCGGGCGATGACGCGCCACTTGCATTTTCCTACGACACAAAGGAATTTATTAAAGATCAAATTCCATGCTGGCTGACTTATACAAATTTGGAGACGCATAAAATCATCCAAGAGAATTTGGACAGATCACCTATTTTTTCAGGTGCGATTGTAGGGACTGGTCCGCGGTATTGTCCATCAATTGAAACGAAAATTGTTCGGTTCAATGACAAAAACCGGCATCAACTTTTTCTTGAACCTGAAGGCAAAGCAACAAAAGAAGTCTATGTAGACGGCTTATCGACGAGCATGCCTGAAGAGGTGCAAAGAAAGATGCTTGCAACAATTCCAGGTTTGGAGCATGCAGAGATGATGCGCCCTGGTTATGCCATTGAATATGATGCGGTTGTGCCAACACAATTATGGCCATCTCTTGAAACAAAGAAAATCAGTGGCCTCTTTACAGCCGGCCAAATTAATGGCACATCAGGATATGAAGAGGCGGCAGGGCAAGGCTTGATGGGAGGCATTAATGCGGCAAGAAAGGCACTTGGCAAAGAGCCATTGATTCTTGACCGATCTGAGGCATATATTGGTGTTCTTATCGATGACCTAGTGACTAAAGGAACGAAGGAACCTTACCGGTTGTTAACTTCACGTGCTGAATATCGATTGCTTCTGCGCCATGACAATGCTGATCTTCGTTTGACCGAGATTGGGCATCAAATTGGCCTGATTCCCGATGAACGCTATGAACGATTTCTTGCGAAAAAGCATTTAATTGAACAAGAACGGCAATATTTTGCTGTGACAACAATCAAGCCATCAGAATCAGTGGATGCATTAATGAAATCGAAAGATGCTGCGCTACTTAGGGAACCAATGAAGGCAGAGCAATTGTTGAAACGGCCTGAGCTGTCCTATCAAGATGTCGCAAGTCTACTTCCGGAGCATGGATCGATTCCTGTAGAAGTCGGTGAACAAGTGGAAATTCAAGTAAAATATGAGGGCTATATTAACAAGCAGCTTCAGCAGGTTGAGAAGATGAAGCGAATGGAAAAGAAAAAAATCCCTCAGGACTTGGATTACAGTAAAATTGATGGCATTGCAACGGAAGCAAGACAGAAGCTCACGGATGTACGCCCAATCTCTGTAGGCCAAGCTTCGAGAGTTTCAGGTGTCAATCCGAGTGATATCGCCATTCTGCTTGTTTATTTGGAAGAGGGTAAACTAGCTAGAAGAACGGGTTGATGATCAAGCGGGAGGCAATTATGAAATTACTTGAAGAATTATTACAGGATAATGAGATACAGTTAAGTGCAGTGCAAAGCCAGCAATTTCAGCGATATTTTGAGTTGCTGATTGAGTGGAACGAGAAAATGAATTTGACCGCAATAACGGATGAAAAGGAAGTAGCGATCAAACATTTCTTTGATTCCCTGACACCGGTTTTCTATTTTTCTTTCCGTGACATACGGACACTCTGCGATGTTGGCTCTGGTGCTGGTTTTCCAGGTATACCACTCAAAATACTCTTTCCTGAATTAAAACTGACAATCGTTGATTCGTTGAAGAAGAGATTGGCTTTTTTACAGACTGTGGTTGACAGCTTAGCTTTGGATCATGTCACACTTTGCCACGATCGGGCCGAGACATTTGCACATAAGTCCGACATGCGTGAACAATTTGATCTTGTTACGGCGCGAGCTGTCGCAAAGTTGTCCGTGCTTACTGAATACTGTTTGCCGCTCGTTCGGCAAGGCGGTTCATTTATTGCATTGAAAGGTATGAATGCAGAAGATGAAGTACAGCAAGCGGATCATGCGATTCATCAACTGGGTGGAACGTTTGGTCAATCCGTTGCTTTGGATCTTCCAGAAGAATCCGGGAAAAGGGTCTTGGTGTGCATTAATAAAACATCATCCACTCCAGGTAAATATCCAAGAAAGCCAGGAGTTCCAGCGAAAAATCCTCTCTAAGTGTTTCACGTGGAACATTATGGAAGGAATCACGAGTTGTTAGGAGAATATAACAAGGCAGAGAGTAAAAGGTGGTGGCGCGAACATGAAAAATCATTTTTCAAAAATATTTAATCATGGTGAGGAAGCAGCAGCCGCACAGGATGTTGAACTGGGTCGGGTTCAGGAAATTGACGTTTCATTAATTACACCTAATCAATATCAACCACGATCCGTATTCGATGAAGAAAAGCTCCAAGAATTGGCTGCAACGATTGATGAGCACGGGGTTATTCAACCCATTGTACTCAGACCACTAGGGGACAAGTATGAAATCATTGCCGGTGAACGTCGTTGGCGTGCGGTTTCTATTTTAGGATGGAAAACCATTCCGGCAATTATTAAACCACTAGACGATGATCAGTCTGCATCAATCGCCTTGATCGAGAATTTACAACGCGAAGAATTAACAGCTATTGAAGAAGCAATGGCCTATGAGCGACTGATTGATATCCATGGATTGACGCAGGAAAGCCTGGCTGAAAAACTAGGGAAAGGGCAGTCAACAATTGCGAATAAACTTCGACTGCTAAAATTACCAACCTCCGTACAAAGTGCCATTCTTGAAAAGAAAATTACAGAACGGCATGCTCGAGCACTCATTATTCTTAAGGATCCTGATCTTCAGGAGAAATTGCTTACTGAAATTATTGAGAAACAACTAAATGTAAAGCAAACAGAAAATCGTGTAAGACGCTGTCTAGAAAAAAGCAAGGAAGAAAAGACAGAAGAGACGAAAAAAGCAAGACGCTTCTCATTAAGCAGAGATACGCGCATTGCGGTAAATACCATAAGGCAATCGGTTCATATGGTTACTGATTCCGGGCTTGATATTGATACAAACGAAGAAGATATGGGCGACTATTATCAGTTCACGATCCGTATTCCAAAGCATAAATAACACGAACAAAAAACTGAAACCATCGATGATGGTTCTTTTTTTTGTTTTTAAATTAAAGTTACAATGTCCTGTTCCAATCAATTCATGCTAAAATGGACTATAGCGATTGAAGATTGAGAGTAGGTGGAAGTGTGAGCAAGACATTAGCAGTCGCAAACCAAAAGGGTGGGGTCGGCAAGACAACAACCGCAGTGAACCTCAGTGCATGTATGGCGTCACTGGGCTGTAAAGTTTTATTAGTCGATGTTGATCCACAAGGAAATGCGACAAGCGGTTCTGGTGTGGACAAAGGTGAGGTAGATGAGTGCGTCTATGATGTTCTCGTGGACGAAGTTGAGATCTCAAAGGTCATTCATCGTTCAGCAATTGAAAATCTTGATGTTGTCCCATCAGCAATTCAACTAGCAGGTGCTGAAATTGAACTAGTGTCAACGATTTCAAGAGAAGTTCGATTGAAACGCGCCTTGGAAAAAATAAAAGATACATATGATTATATAATCATAGATTGTCCTCCATCACTGGGACTTTTAACAATTAATGCATTAACTGCGGCAGATGCGGTTATCATACCTGTTCAGTGTGAGTACTATGCCCTTGAAGGACTAAGCCAGTTGCTCAATACGGTCCGACTTGTTCAAAAGCATTTAAATCACCATTTAGCTATTGAGGGTGTCTTATTGACGATGCTTGATGCACGAACAAATCTTGGCCTACAGGTGATCCAAGAGGTGAAAAAATATTTTCAAGATCGGGTATTTAAAACCATCATTCCTCGAAACGTTCGTTTAAGCGAAGCACCAAGCCATGGACAACCGATTATCATCTATGATTCCAGGTCCAAAGGTGCTGAGGTTTATCTTGATTTCGCAAAGGAAGTGATCACGAATGACTAAAGCGTTGGGGAAAGGGTTAAATGCTTTTTTTCCTACAGCATTTACTGAAGAACTGGATAACGCTGTTGAACATGTGAAGCTGACTGATTTGCGCCCAAATCCCTATCAACCGAGAAAAAAGTTTGATGAACAAGGATTGGAAGAACTCGCCACATCAATTCGTGCGCACGGAATCATCCAACCGCTTATCGTACGAAAAAGTATTAAGGGCTATGATATCGTAGCTGGTGAACGTCGATTTCGGGCAGCGAAGCAAACTGATCTGACCACGGTTCCTGTTGTGATCAAAGAACTTTCTGATGAAGAAATGATGCAGATCGCGTTAATCGAGAATCTTCAACGTGAAAATTTGAATCCAATTGATGAAGCCGTTGCGTATAAGAAGCTGATGAAGGGTTTACACATGACTCAAGAAGAACTTGCAAAAAAGTTAGGCAAGAGTAGGCCACATATTACGAATCATCTGCGATTACTTCAACTGGATTCAAAAGTCACTGCACTTATTGAACAAGGAAAACTATCGATGGGGCATGGACGTGCACTGTTAGGGTTAAAAGATAAGAAACAAATGCCACTTGTGGTTAATAAGGTATTAAAGGAACAAATGAATGTTCGCCAACTTGAGACATTGATTCAGAAGCTTAACAATAATGTTCCACGTGAAACATCCAATAAGAAACAATGGGTGATGTCGCCTGAATTAAAAGATCGAGTGTATAGCTTGCGTGAAAGATACGGTACTTCTGTAAAGATAAAGCCAGGTGTAAACAAAGGAAAAGGAAAGATTGAGCTTGACTACTATTCGTCGGAAGATTTATATCGGTTAATTGAAATCATGGAAGGGCGGCTATGATGCCGGCCTTTTTTTACAGTAAAGAAAGTATATGCTTTCAAAAGCAAGAGGTTATGAACCAAATGCATAGGTACGAGACTTCTGCGGAAGTCGCGAGCCAAGTGAGTCCCAGCGGCTGTCCTAGCTGATGCGAGCAACTGACGCATCATCAAAATCAGGCATCATGAACGTTTAATCCATCAGTAAGAGTTTTGAAAGAAAACGGCTACGTTTCCTTGAAACGAGAGCCAGACTGAGACTTTGACCGATCACCCGTGATAAATTCATGACAAGGTTAAGCCGTGTATTTTGAAGGACAGAGTACTCCATGAATCCACTAATATTGACGACCCCTGTAATGTTGATATCGCCAACAGGAACCAGCTGTTTTTTTACACCTGCACCAGGAAATACAGGACCTTCAGAAACGGTAATATTCCCAATATTTTGCTGCTTGCCAAGACAAGCATCAATACCAATAATAAAAGGATCTTTATAGGAAGCGTGAATCAATGCGATGGTTTCATTTAAATTGACCGCGTGTACCGGCTTTTCAAGCGTTCCATAAATATAAGTATCAGGTAAATGGCGACCTTCAAGATAGGAACCAACGAGTGGACCTAAGGCATCCCCAGTGGAACGATCTGTTCCAATGCAAACAACGACTATGGGTGCTGTGTTCATCTCAGGCAATAGTCGACGAATGGCTTGAACGAGTGAATGATGTCTACTGTGATCTTGATAGTGAATCGGTGTTCCCAACCGTTGTTCTTGCGTTCGATCAACTTTTAGATTCATAGATTCGCGCCTCCAAACTACAAACAGTATATGAGGAAAACGAATTTTTTATACAGGCAAGGGATAGAAAAGATTTTGTGTAGACTTAATTAAAAATCTGTCTTTTTTACTAGAAATAGGATATACTATGTATCAGAAAATAAGCAGGAACTATTTATAGGTAGGCAATGATGGAAAGGAGTACTCATTGTAGCTGCAGGTAGCGATTCGGGGATAGTGAGAGCCTGATTGCAGCATTTGAGGAAGGCATTCCAGAGCCACAGCGTACTAAAGTGGGTACAGTGATCTGTACCAATTAGGGTGGAACCGCGTGAGCATACTAAAGCTTTCGTCCCTAGGCAAGAGCCTAAGGATGAAAGCTTATTTTATTTCGATAAAGGAGTCATTGCAGATGAGTAAAACAATGGAGCAAATTGTAAATCTAGCGAAGCAGCGAGGCTTTATCTTTCCAGGATCAGAAATCTATGGTGGGCTTGCGAACACATGGGATTACGGCCCAATCGGTGTAGAACTAAAGAATAATGTAAAAAAAGCATGGTGGAAGAAATTTGTTCAGGAATCGCCTTATAATGTGGGCCTTGATGCAGCTATTCTTATGAATCCGAAGACTTGGGAAGCTTCCGGACATATTACAAATTTTAACGATCCAATGATTGACTGCAAAAAGTGTAACTCTCGTTTTCGTGCAGATAAACTCATTGAAAGCAATATTCCTCAGACTGAACTTCCGGGACCGGTTGATGGATTAAATTTTGAAACGATGGAACAACTGATTGAATCACATCATATTTCATGTCCGGAATGTGGTGAACATGATTTCACATCCATTCGTCAGTTCAACTTGATGTTCAAGACGTATCAAGGAGTAACTGAAACAGCGAAGGATGAGATTTATCTTCGCCCTGAAACGGCACAAGGTATTTTCGTTAATTTTAAGAATGTGCAGCGTACGATGCGCAAGAAGATTCCATTTGGTATTGGCCAGGTTGGTAAATCGTTCAGAAATGAAATTACGCCAGGAAACTTTACATTCAGAACAAGAGAGTTTGAACAACTGGAATTGGAGTTCTTCTGCAAGCCAGGTGACGATGAGAAATGGTTCCAATATTGGCGCACATTTGGCTATGAATGGTTAAAATCCTTAAATGTAAAAGAAGAAAATTTGCGTTTGCGCGATCATGAAAAGGAAGAACTCCCGCATTACAGTAATGCAACGACCGACATTGAATATCTATTCCCATTTGGTTGGGGCGAATTATCGAGTCTCTCCTCACGTACAGATTATGATTTGCGCCGTCATATGGAAGTATCCGGCCAAGATCTTCAATACATTGATCAAAATAATAATGAACGCTATATTCCTTATGTCATTGAACCATCATTAGGCGCCGACCGTGTGACACTTGCTTTTCTTGCAGATGCCTTTGAGGAGCAAGAGATTAGCGAAAAAGATACACGTACCGTACTTCATTTTCATCCAGCACTCGCACCATATAAAGCAAGTATTCTTCCACTGTCGAAGAAGTTGAGTGAAGAGGCAATGGCTATTTACCAAGAACTGGCCAAGGATTATATGGTTGACTTTGATGAAACAGGATCAATTGGCAAACGTTATCGCCGACAGGATGAGATCGGAACACCGTTCTGCATCACCTATGACTTTGATTCTAAGGAAGATGGTAAAGTCACTGTTAGAGATCGTGATACGATGGATCAAGTGCGACTGCCGATCAGTGAACTTTCTGCGTTTATTAAAGAAAAAATTGCATTCTAATAAAAGTGTGATTAAGAATTACATGTACACGCAACACATGCGCCACTAAGGAGGAAAGACGATGTCTAATCCCCGTATCCACTTTGATTTGAATGATGTTGTTGAGATGAAGAAAGCTCATCCATGTGGTGAAAATAAATGGAAAATCATTCGTATGGGCGCGGATATCCGCATTAAGTGTCTCGGTTGTAGTCACAGCGTTCTGATGCCGAGGAGTGAATTTCAACGGAAGATCAAGAAAATTCTTGAACACGGGTCGGATGCTGAAAATGGTGAATAAGTCGCCATGTAGCGGTGATATGAACGATCGTACAAGTAACGAATAGTGATGGGAAAAGCATTGGAAGAGGAACCCAGGGAGCTGAAGCAGAAATGAGTTTGACAACAGGAATTGTTGGTTTGCCCAATGTTGGAAAATCGACATTGTTTAATGCAATTACACAAGCGGGTGCAGAAATGGCAAATTATCCATTCTGCACCATTGAGCCTAATGTCGGTATTGTCAGTGTGCCGGATAAACGACTCGATCAATTAACTGAAATGTACCACCCAAAGAAAACAATCCCGACAACATTCGAATTTACCGATATTGCAGGGCTTGTAAAGGGCGCAAGCAAAGGTGAGGGATTAGGAAATCAATTCCTTGCCAATATTCGTCAAGTTGATGCAATTTCTCACGTTGTACGTTGCTTTGAGGATAAGAACATTACACACGTGTCAGGGAAAATTGATCCGATTGATGACATTGAAACGATTAATCTAGAACTGGTACTTGCAGATATGGAACAGGTCAATAAGCGGATTGATCGTGTTGAGAAGTTGGCGAAGCAAAAAGACAAGGCGTCGATTGTTGAGTTTTCAGCGTTACAAAAGTTAAAAGAGGCATTTGAAGAGGGCAAACCAGCAAGACATGTCTCCCTAACTGAAGATGAGGAGTTAGCAATTAAACCATTTAATTTTCTAACGAAAAAACCGGTGCTCTATGTTGCCAATACTTCAGAGGATGATGTTGCGAATCCGGATGATAATCCGTTTGTTCAAGAGGTCAAGGCATTCGCTGAAAAGGACGGTGCTGAAGTTGTTGTCATCTCAGCACGTATTGAATCTGAAATTGCTGAACTGGATGGAGAAGAAAAAGCAGTATTTCTTGAGGAACTGGGCCTGGATTCATCTGGCCTGGATCGTTTGATCGCCAAATCCTACGATTTACTCGGACTCGAAACCTATTTTACTGCAGGAGAAAAGGAAGTACGCGCCTGGACATACAGAAAAGGTACGAAAGCTCCCCAGGCTGCAGGCATCATCCATTCGGATTTTGAACGAGGGTTTATTCGTGCCGAAATTGTCTCCTATGATGATCTTATTGCTGCAGGATCGGAAAGCGCAGCAAAAGAAATGGGACGACTGCGTCTAGAAGGTAAAGATTACGTGATGCAGGATGGCGACATTGTTAACTTCCGATTCAACGTTTGATTGGGATTAGGAAGCCGTGGTGCGAGACGTCTGCGGGATCGCCCGCAGCAAACGAGTACCGAAAGCTCAAGTCGAGAAAAACGAAACACATACATTAATTCAAAAATAACTTGAACCACTAAACGATTTATGCTATGATATTGATCTATGAGTGAGTAAAATTGCTCTCTGCTCCATTTTTGGAGCCGCTTAGTCCAAGGGGAGGTGAACCTCGTGCGCAAATATGAAATTATGTACATTCTCCGTCCGGATCTGGAAGAAGAACAGGAAAAAGCCGTTAAGGAAAAACTGGCTTCTATTCTGACGGACAATGGCGCCGAAATCAATGAAGTCAAGGAAATGGGCAAACGTCGCCTAGCCTATGAAATCAATGATTTGAATGCTGGTGTCTATGTCGTTCTGTACGTAACCGCCGGTAGCGAAGCCATCAACGAATTTGATCGTCTTGTTAAGATCAATGAAGACGTGCTTCGTTTCATGACGATTCAAGACGAACGCAAGCCTGAAGAAGCGAAATAATTGATTGAATAAGAAAGGGGACTGGTCTTGATGATCAATCGCGTTGTTTTGGTTGGCCGGCTGACAAAAAATCCTGAATTAAGGTACACGCCGAATGGTGTTGCTGTGACAAGTTTTACGATCGCAGTCAATCGTCCATTTTCGAACCAACAGGGTGAACGAGATGCTGACTTCATACCGGTTGTTGTCTGGAGAAGACAGGCTGAAAACGCAGCAAATTTCCTGCAAAAGGGAAATCTTGCCGGAGTTGATGGCCGCATTCAGACACGCAGTTATGAAAATAACGAAGGTCGTCGAGTGTATATTACGGAAGTTGTTGCTGACAGTGTACAGTTCCTTGAGCCTAAAGGTTCAAGAAACACGGACAGTGGTAGCTTTGCGTCAACTGCACCGTCGCCATCAGATCAGCGTGGCGGTTATGCTCCGGCCAATCGCCAAAGCAATGGCCAAGGTCAAAGCCAAGGCACTCCTTCTTTCGATGATCCTTTCGCAAATGACAGCAAACCGATTGATATATCGGATGATGATTTGCCGTTCTGATTCAAATGGTTAAATGAAAATTAAGGGAGGTGCCGATAATGGCAGTACGCCGCTCACGTGGTAAACGTCGTAAAGTATGTTTCTTTACCGTTAACCATATTACTTATATTGACTATAAGGATGTTGATTTGCTGAGACGCTTTATTTCTGAACGAGGAAAGATTTTGCCTCGTCGTGTAACAGGAACAAGCGCGAAGTACCAACGTCAACTGACAAGAGCGATCAAACGCGCGCGTCAGATGGCTTTGCTTCCGTACACTACGGAATGATGAAGAGATGAAGAAGAGGATGTTTCTCTCCCGGGTACTCGGGACGGAGACATCCTCTTTTTTTGAAAGATAAGTAAGTATAACCTATTTTTACGTGAAATGAAGCGAAGATGCGAGACGCCTGTGGAGCGTTCCTACTGATCGCGAGCCAAGCAAACAATCGAAGCGCATATAGTGATGCAAAATAATAACTGGACGTTATTTGCCGTACTTTTTCTTTCCCCACTGTTCCCATTAGAAGGTAAAACAAAAGCCCCGAGAAACTCGGAGCTTCGCATCTAAACGATTAATAATACGGAGCCATCATCAGATAAACAATAACTCCAGTAAGACTTACATAAAGCCAGATCGGCATGGTCCAACGAACAATTCGTTTGTGCTTAGTTACTTGCATCGTCCAGCCCCATACAAGTGAGAGTAGGGCTAAAGGAACGACGATCGCAGCTAAGGCACTATGCGTAATAAGAATAAAGAAATAAATCGGCCGAATGATCCCTACGCCACCGTAATGAGGAGGTGGAGCAAGATAGTGAAACGAAAGATAGGAGAATAAGAACAGCAGTGTGGATGTAAAAGCCGCAAGAATGAATCCACGGTGAATCGTAATCTTCTTATTCTTAATTGCAACCAGTCCGGCGATGAGAAAAATAAAGGTAAAGCTATTGAACAGAGCGTTCAAACGCGGGAGCAGATAAACATCGAATCCGATATGTCCTTTGTAACCTATAAAAGGTGCAAAAAAAAGCAAAAGGATCAATGCATCAGCAACCACAGAAAAAAAAAGAATGGACACGACATAGCGCTTGTTCGCTTTCGCCTTATCTTGTCCAACCTGCGCATCCACTTGTTTCCGCATGATTTGGCAACTCCTTCGTCATAAAACAGACACATTTATTTTATCATAGGGGAGATGTAAGAAGGAATCAAGAAAAAAAGCTGGACAGGGCACAGTCTTATTCCGGTGAAGAGGGGGCATTTTTTTCAGAAAGTAACTGTTCAGTTATGTTTTTGATTCGTGTGTGCGTGGTAAATTCTTCCTCAATCATCTCTTTGAGAATCACTGTAATAAAATAATGCACCGATGCCAAATGTTTAAATTGAATAATTGAAGTGAGTGCTTCTTTGTAAATTTGGAAGAACAAAGGCTCCGGGTTCCCTTTCTGGATTTCTCCATAGGCCTCATAAAGAAGATCAATTTTGTCGGCGACGGCAAGAAGCTTTCCCTCGAGAGACCGGTCTTTTCCTTCTTTGAACCGCCCTTCATAGACTTGCCTAAATTGCTGAGGAAACTCTTTGTTCAAGTATTCCTGTGTCATTGACCCTTCAACCTGAGAAAAGAGCTCCCGTAATTTGGGCAGTGCATATTTCACTGGTGTCTTAATATCGCCGGTGAACAGTTCGGAATAGTCATGATTGATCGCTTTCTCATAGACAGTTTTCCAATCTACTGTTTGCCCATTTTGTTCCTCAACAGTTGCTAGGAACTGTACAATGGTTGCCACCTTGAACGAATGGCTGGCGACCGAATGTTCTTGGTATTTAAAAACGCCTGGACAGCGATAAATGCCCTCCAGGTCAGACAAGCTTTGAAAATATTTATGAATACCCATAAATTTCTCCTCCCGCTTGAAAAAATATTAGGACAACCGTTACTTTTCGTGACTTAGTTGTCGGTCAATACATAACCACTATCTTTTCGTTTTTCCTGATTTAAATGAGAAGTCAATGTGATTAAATCCGAAATGTTGAGTAGCGGTAATGTCTTATCATTATGCACAATTGCTGAGTTAATGAATGGTTGCGTGAACCGTTCATCAGCGTCAATCAATTGATCGGATTCAAAAGTGTCACCAACTGCATCCACGTCAATCGCTAAAGATTCTGAGCCCGATTGACAAATTACATATTTTCTATCTTTATTCGAAAATGCGTTTTCTGATGAGTGGAAGACAGCGTTTAGTGCAAGGACAGGAAGAACAGATCCTCTCAATGAAATGAGTCCGGAAAAATAAGGATGAGTGACCGGTACGGATAATATAGGAATGGGTTCGATGATCTCTTGAATGTCACGAATGAATACGCCAAGTTCCTCCCTACCCACGAACAAGGAAATACCGGAGTAAATTTCTGAACTTGCTGCCAATTCAAATCACCTCTATTGATATAAATGAAAGCATGTCAGAAAAAAATTCAGAAATGCTCTCTCTCTTTTTACTATTTCGAACAGAATCGAGAATTACTTAATACTATAAACGAAAAGAATGGACGCGTCATTTATTTTCCAAATGCGGAACAGAATCTGGTTCAATGATTTCTCTGTCGCTGTACCATGGATTGATATGAATTAATACTTCTCCTACATCGGGGTACTGCTGGATGATCTTTGCTCGAATTGCCTCGGTTAGATCATCACCCTTTTGAATCGTAAAGGAAGCGGGTATACGAATTTGGGCATCAATGAGCACAACGTTTCCATGTTCCCGTGCACGTAAGATATCAATTTTTTTCACTTCAGGAAATGAGAGAAACACCTCGCTGTATTTTTCCTG
Source organism: Sporolactobacillus kofuensis (assembly GCF_024125425.1). Lineage (GTDB taxonomy): Bacteria > Bacillota > Bacilli > Bacillales > Sporolactobacillaceae > Sporolactobacillus > Sporolactobacillus kofuensis. The sequence goes on along the minus strand of NZ_JAMXWN010000003.1, from coordinate 230,762 downwards.
ATCTACTGGATTCACGCTGCTTTCCATAAGGACGTTTGTCGATTTTATCATCATGATCACACCGATTCTCAAAATAAGAATCGAGACGACAATACCTGCAACCGGATCACCATAATGGGTATAGGGAAGTTGAAAAATACTGCCCATCCAACTGATGCCGAGTCCAAGAGCTGCAGCAATAGAAGCATAAATATCCGCTAAATGATCGGCGGCAGTTGCGTGTAAGCTCTTGCTATGATACCGGTCTGCAGCTCTCTTCGTGTAACTATATAAAAGCCATTTCCATACTGCGGATATAAGAGCAGCACCAAAAGCCCAAACGCTAACTGAAGATGCAGGACCGAACAAAGCCTTGATTGCTTCATAAGTTAAGAACGAAGCGGCAAGAATAAGGATAATAGAAATAAAGGCTGTTGATATATCTTCTGCTTTGCCATGTCCGTAAGGGTGTTCACGATCGGCAGGATGATTGGACAACTTCATTGAGCCAATAGTCGCAATGGACGCAATGACATCACCACCATTGTGGACACCGTCAGCGACAAGCGCAGTACTATGGAAAATCATTCCGAAAATGATTTTTATTAATGTAAGAAGCAAGTTACTTACCAAACTGACCCATGCAGTAAATAGTGCTTTTGGTCCTTCATAAGTCATAATGATTCACACCCCTCAAATTGTTTGCCGGAGGCAAGAAACGGAAAAGGCAATCCGCAAGCGGATCGCCTTTTAAAAAAAAATGTATAATAATAAGCAAAGTTCTCATCACGGTACCAACTCTCGTTGATAGATTAGTCAATAATTTGGGAGGGTAAGTAGATACCCTTATATCGTTATTAATAAGCATAGGGGCAAAAATAAAAACGCTTTCTTTTTTCTTGAATAGAACATTTTCATTATATGAAGAGCGCTTGTAAATTGCAAGCCAAAGATCTCTCTTTCAATGAAAAGAACTTTTGTATTATAATAAAATTTATGAAGTTCTTAGAAAATGATTGCTTGACGATGCAAGAGATCTTGTCCAATAAGGTTGTCGAGCAACAGAAAAAATAGAAATGGATTATGATTTGGGGAACGTGGAACTTACGGCGATTCCCTACTTTTTGAGAGGTGTCAACATGACTGATCGGAACGCTCTGAAAAGAGGAGCGCTTGCACTACTAGTTCTCTATGTACTCATTGCACTCACATTCTTTGTACCCTATGTTTCACTCGTGTCGACCTGGTTTATTCCCCTGCCAATTATGTACGTAGTGGCGCGGGATGGTTGGAAGAATGCACTAGTGACTATGGGACTTGGACTGATCCTTCTCGTCATTATTGATCAGTCCTTCTATTTATTGTTCCCTTTATTTTTTATGATACTTGGTTTTGTACTCGGATTTATGATTCGTCTCAAAAAGTCTGCATTTGCGCTCTTGCTTGCCGGTAGTTTGACAAATAGTGCAGTATTGATTATTTATTTGGCAATATCGGTACTGGCTTACCATTTTAATCCTGTGTCGGCGGCTCAAGCAGCACTAAATGATTCACTGCAACAGACAATCGCTCAAATTCAACCGTTGGTGGAGCAAGATACAAGCGAGATCGTTAGTATCTATAAGAGTCAATTGGATATTCTTGTACGTTTGGCACCAACGTTATTGATTATGATTGGCGTGCTCTACGCATTAATTGTTGAACTGATTAGTTTACCAATCTTAAAGCGTCTTAAGGTGGAGACTCCGCGATGGGTACCCTTTAGGTTGTGGCAAGTACCAAAAAGCGTGATCTGGTTCTATCTAGTCGTTCTGTTTATCGGCCAGATAGGTATGGAGAATGGGACACCGTTAAATACGGCTGTAATTAATATTAGTTTTATTCTTCAAATGTTACTGGCAATTCAAGGCTTTAGCTTTATCTATTACTTTGCACATGAAAAGAAATTCCCGGTGATTGTACCGATTACGTTGACCGTACTGTTTTTGCTGCTGGGCGCTTTGCTACTGCAATTGGTATGGATATTGGGTATAATTGACCTGGGTTTCAATCTCCGGAAACGTATCAGTCAGAAGAAATCATAAGAAGCCGCGTAGACGTGCATGATAGAATCAGTTGCTCATCGGAAATCAACAATCGACATTTCAGAGAAACGAAACTGAAAACATCGTAGTGAATCAAATTGTTATTTTCTGTTGATGTTTGCTTGATCGGTATCTACTTTTTCAGAATAAAGGTAGACAAATGCGGCCACAGGAGCTGAATAATTTTGGCGAATCAATTTAAACATCGGTGGCGCAGCGATCTACTCAGTATGATCGGCCTGCTCTTTCTCCTTTTTCTTGTTTTTATCGCATTTTTAAACTGGATGCTGGCGATTGCCGGTCTTTTACTTCTTGCTCTGTCCGCATTATGGTTCTTGCTCAATGAACGGCAATTTGATAAAGAATTGATTCAATATGTGGCAGGCTTGTCTTATCGATTAAAAAAGGTTGGCAATGAAGTGCTGCTCAATATGCCGATTGGCATTTTACTCTATGATGAAGCAGAGCATGTCGAATGGGTAAACCCTTATCTTAATCAAATCGTTGATGGCGAATCGAAGACGATTATTGGAAGATCTTTGAATGAAATTTCCGAGGCAATAGAAAAATTGGTTGCTTCGGACAAAGAGTCAATGATTGTTGCATTAAATGATCGACAATATAGAGTACGGCTGAAACGTTCAGAACGCTTACTTTATTTTACCGATATTACCGATATATTAGAGATAAAAAAACAGTATTACAACGAGAAAACGGTGCTTGCGTTAATCTTTCTTGATAACTACGATGAAGTGACTCAAGGGATCGAAGACCAAGTGCGCAGCACGATCAACAATGAAACAACCACAATTATTAAGACATGGGCGACGCAACATGGCATCTATTTGCGACGTACAGCATCTGATCGTTTTCTTGCCATATTAAACGAACGGCTACTAAACGCGATTGAGGAAGAACATTTCTCGGTATTGGACAAAGTACGTGAAATCACGGTGCCCCATAGTCATATCCCGCTAACTTTAAGTATCGGCGTCGGCGCGGGGACGGCCGCATTGGAGGACTTGGGAAGCTATGCTCAGTCTGCGCTTGACCTCGGACTTGGACGAGGTGGTGATCAGGCAGTAATTAAACGTCCTGATGGTGATGTCCGATTCTATGGTGGAAAATCAAATCCTGTGGAGAAAAGGACACGAGTACGTGCGCGTGTGATTTCTCATGCCTTATCAGAGCTTATGCTCGAAAGTGATCAGGTGATGATTATGGGACATCGGGCACCTGACCTTGATTCAATCGGTTCCTGTATTGGCATATTGAAAATTGCACATGCCAATGGGCGAAGCGCCAAAATTATCTTGGATCAATCGAACAATGTCTCTGGGGTCGCCAAACTCATGGATGAACTAAAGAAACAAAAGAATCTATGGTCTAATTTTATTACTGCGGATCAAGCGGTTGATCAAGTCACAAAGAGGACGTTATTAGTTATTGTCGATACGCATCGACCATCGCTTGTTGTTGACCCGGCGTTGCTTGCCGGTGTTCCGCGTGTTGTAGTTATAGACCATCATCGAAGGGCAGAGGAATTCATTAAAGATCCGGTACTTGTTTATATGGAACCTTATGCCTCTTCAACATCCGAGCTGGTCACAGAGTTACTGGAATACCAACCTAATGAACGACCGCTCGATTTGATTGAAGCCACCGCAATGCTTGGCGGTATTGCAGTGGATACGAAGAATTTTACACTCAGAACCGGATTTCGTACCTTTGATGCGGCGTCCTATTTACGCGCGCATGGTGCAGATACAATCTTAGTCCAGAAATTCCTCTGTGATGATCTGGATCAGTTCAATCAACGTGCAGAATTAATTCGTCAGACAAAAATTTATAAGAACACGATCGGAATTGCAGTCGGTAGTAGCAAACAGAATTATGATCAAGTATTGCTTGCACAGACCGCGGATACGATGCTGATGCTTGAGGGTATCCGAACTTCATTTGTCATAGGGAAAAGGACCGATGGACTTATTGGGGTTAGCGCACGTTCACTTGGTGATATGAATGTGCAGGTGATCATGGAGAGTATCGGAGGCGGCGGCCATCTTAATAACGCAGCGACTCAGATGGCAGATGCAACTATTGAAGAAGCACTCGAGCGTGTTCACCATGCAATTGATGAATATCTTGAAGGAGGTTTAACATAATGAAAGTAATTTTCTTAAAAGATGTTAAAGGAAAGGGAAAATCCGGAGAAATCAAGGACGTCTCAGAAGGCTATGCACGTAACTATCTCCTTCCTAAAAAATTTGCGGTAGAAGCAAATAAAGGAAGTTTAAATCAGTTGGAAGCGCAAAAGAAGAAACAGCATGAAATTGAGGAAAACGAGCATAAAGAAGCGGAAGTACTCAAGGCAAAAATTGAAAAAATGACAATTGAGCTTAAAGCAAAATCCGGTGAGGGCGGTCGCCTGTTTGGGTCTATAACAAGCAAACAAATTGCTCAAGCACTCAAAAAAGCCAATGTCTCTATAGATAAACGCAAAATTGATTTACCTGAACCGATCCGAACACTTGGTTTCACAGATGTGCCGCTGAAGCTACATCCCCAGGTGACCGTCAATGTTAAGGTGCATGTGACTGAGGAATAAAGAAGCATTTTTCAACTTGCAAGTGACGAATGCATACGTAAGGAAGGGGGCGCCACATGAGCGACTTATTTGCTGATCGGATTCCTCCGCACAATATGGAGGCGGAGCAGGCCGTTCTAGGGGCCGTTTTTCTGGAACCTTCGACGGTCATTACTGCTTCGGAATTGCTGATCCCTGAAGATTTTTATCGCACCAGTCACCAATTAATATTTTCTGTTATGTTGGATTTATCAGAACGTAATGATCCCGTTGATGTTGTGACTGTGACCAATGCACTTCAGACGGCCAAACGTCTTGAAGAAATTGGTGGAGTCTCCTATTTGGCTGAGCTGGCGAATTCAGCACCAACGGCTGCAAATATTGAATACTACTGTACTATTGTTGCCGAAAAAGCGACACTTAGACGTCTTATCCGTACAGCAACACAAATTGTTTCTGACGGATACACCCGTGATGATGGCGTGGAAGGTATTCTTGACGATGCTGAACGTCAAATTCTCGAAGTTGCTGAACGTAAACGAAGCGGAGAATTCCAGTCAATCAAGGATATCCTAGTTGAAACCTATGACAATATTGAGCTGCTTCAAAGCCGTCACGATGATGTTACCGGAACACCGACAGGCTTTCTTGAACTTGACCGAATGCTCGCTGGTTTTCAGAAAAGTGATTTGGTCATTGTTGCCGCACGTCCGTCTGTTGGTAAAACTGCGTTCGCTCTAAATATTGCACAAAATGTAGCAATAAAAAACGATGCAAATGTTGCCATTTTCAGTCTTGAAATGGGTGCTAAGCAACTGGCGATGCGTATGTTATGCGCAGAAGGGAATATTAATGCACAGAAACTGCGGACAGGCAGCCTGGAAGATGAAGATTGGCAAAAATTGACGATGGCAATGGGGAGTCTCTCCCGTGCCGGGATCTATATTGACGATTCGCCAGGTATACGCGTGAACGACATTCGTTCAAAATGCCGACGGTTGAAGCAAGAAAAAGGCCTGGATATGGTCATGATCGATTATTTACAGTTGATTATGGGCTCAGGTGGTGGAACTAGGCAGGAGAACCGTCAGCAAGAGGTTTCGGAAATATCGAGAACGCTAAAAGCAATGGCTAGAGAATTGGATGTACCGGTAATCGCCCTATCACAGCTGTCTCGTGGTGTTGAATCAAGACAAGATAAGCGGCCGATGATGAGCGATATTCGTGAGTCAGGAAGTATTGAACAAGATGCCGATGTCGTTGCGTTTCTCTATCGTGACGACTATTACAATAAAGAGAGTGAAAAACAGAATATTATTGAAATCATTATTGCGAAGCAGCGTAATGGCCCAGTGGGTACTGTAGAACTGGCATTTGTTAAGGAATACAGCAAGTTCGTGAACATTGATCGGAAACACAGTGATGACGACGTACCAAGAGGAGCATGATCTGCTGCTAGGTTCTTGATTCCGAACGTTAATAAAAATTGGTTGTGGAATGTTCGTCTCTTCATTGACTTTTAAAACCATTACCTGTTAGACTAAACAGTGGCTTTAGTGAACTAAAATATTATTTGTAGAAGTAGGGGGCTAAATGAATGTCTTCTGTTGTTGTTGTTGGCGCACAGTGGGGCGATGAAGGAAAAGGAAAGATTACCGACTACCTTTCGGAAAACTCGGAAGTGGTCTCACGTTATCAAGGTGGAGACAATGCTGGTCATACGATCGTCTGGAACGGAAAAACATATAAATTACGCTTGATGCCTTCAGGTATTTTGTATAAAGAAAAAATCTGTGTCCTTGGCAACGGTATGGTTGTGAATCCGAAATCACTGTGCAGAGAGCTGGACTACATGAAGGAAAGCGGTGTGAGCACGAGCAATCTGCGTATAAGCAACCGTGCACACGTCATTCTCCCTTACCATCTGAAATTGGATATGCTCGAAGAAGAAAGTAAAGGAACGTCAAAAATTGGAACCACCCAAAAGGGTATTGGACCTGCTTATATGGATAAGGCGGCACGTATCGGTATTCGAATGGCCGATCTTTTGGAACCAAAAACCTTCCGGGAAAAATTGGAGAAGAACCTTAAGGAAAAGAACAGGCTTCTTGAGAGAATGTATGACAGTGAAGGTTTTCAGATTGATGATATTTACGATGAATATCTGGCTTATGGAGAACGCCTCAAACCGCTGGTCTGCGATACATCCGTTGTCTTGAATGACGCACTTGATTCTGGCAAACGTGTTCTCTTTGAAGGTGCGCAGGGGTGCATGCTTGATATTGATCAAGGAACCTACCCATTCGTTACATCATCCAATCCGGTAGCCGGTGGTGTAACCATCGGTGCGGGTGTCGGACCAACGAAAATAAACCATGTGGTTGGTTGTGCTAAAGCATATACAACACGTGTTGGTGATGGACCTTTCCCGACAGAATTAAATGACGCTATTGGCGATCAGATTCGTGAAGTCGGTCATGAATACGGCACCGTTACTGGACGTGCCCGTCGTGTCGGTTGGTTCGATAGTGTCGTTGTTCGTCACTCACGTCGTGTCAGTGGTCTGACGGACCTATCTTTGAACTGTGTCGACGTACTTACCGGACTTAAAACGGTAAAAATCTGTAAGGCTTATAAATATAACGGCAAGCTGGTCGAGGAATTCCCAGCAAGCTTGAATATCTTGGCTGAGTGCGAACCAGTTTATGAAGAAATGCCTGGTTGGACTGAGGATATCACACAGGCGAAATCCCTTTCTGATCTTCCGGCCAATGCACGTCATTACATGGAACGGATTGCACAACTAACCGGAGTCGCATTGTCGCTCTTTTCGGTAGGTCCTGATCGAACACAAACGATCGAAGTACGCAGTCCATTCGCTTAAGTTTATAATCGGTAAAAATCCAATTAAGGAAAACGTTGTGGTCACATAAATGATGCCGCAACGTTTTTTTGTGTGTAAAAATGCAGCAAAGATGCGTGATGCCTGCGGGATCGCTCCTGGTGATCGCGTGCTAAGACCCCGCAGACTTTTGCCTTCGAGGGGGATTCCGGTGTACCCGCGGTAAGCGAGCATGCGCAGCATAATTGATACACAAAGAAGCATTAAGCGGTTATTTACCCAGTTTTTCAAACCCATTAAATCATAAAAATGAAATATCAGTTGCGTTAATAGAATGATCATGGTAAAATGTTTCTTGTGCCGCAAAAAGGTACTTCGTTTTTAACTGCATAATATCGCGGGGTGGAGCAGTCTGGTAGCTCGTCGGGCTCATAACCCGAAGGTCGTAGGTTCAAATCCTGCCCCCGCAACCAATGGATCCGTGGTGTAGGGGTTAACATGCCTGCCTGTCACGCAGGAGATCGTCGGTTCAAATCCGATCGGATCCGCCATTATTATGGCTCGATAGCTCAGTCGGTAGAGCAGAGGACTGAAAATCCTCGTGTCGGTGGTTCGATTCCGCCTCGAGCCATGTTTTGTCAAATATAAGCGATGTACGCTCTTAATAGAATATGTTTTATTAGAGGACAAGACTTTCGGAACTTTCTGAAGGTCTTGTCCTTTTCGCTTGATTAGGACAGTCATCATGATTATGTTAAAATAAAAAGGTAAATGTGCGGGTACGAGCGAAATGATTAAGGGGATGCGAATGCTATAGAGAGCCCTTTTAGAAATTCATGGTCATCGCATCGATCGAGCCATCACGATTAACGCAATTCTTTATTAATTAGGAAGAACATTAAATAGGACCTGAATAAACGAAAATACATGAGAAATACATCACAAGATTTGAGAAGGGGGTTTACCCTATGGAAAATAAAATTCTTGTTGTCGATGATGAACAACCGATTGCGGATATCCTGCAATTTAATTTGGAAAAGGAAGGATATGAGGTTGTTTGCGCTTATGACGGTGAAGAGGCACTGGAAAAGGTAGAGCAGGAAAATCCGGATATGATTCTGCTCGATGTGATGCTACCGATCAAAGACGGCATGGAGGTATGCCGCGAGGTCAGGAAGACACATAATATGCCGATCATTATGTTGACAGCGAAAGATTCAGAAATAGATAAAGTGCTGGGTCTTGAAATGGGAGCAGATGATTATGTCACGAAGCCGTTCAGCAACCGTGAATTGATTGCCCGAGTTAAAGCGAACTTAAGGCGGCACAGGCAGGAAGGCACCGAAGAAGATAAGAAGCAGGAAAATAATATAGAAATTGGGGATCTGGTAATTCACCTCGACGCGTACGTGGTTACAAAGCGCGGAAAAATGGTTGAGCTTACGCACCGTGAATTTGAGCTGCTGCACTATCTTGCCGATCATATAGGACAAGTCATGACTCGTGAAAATTTACTTCAAACGGTTTGGGGTTATGACTACTTTGGCGATGTGCGGACAGTCGATGTTACAGTGCGCCGATTACGTGAGAAGATTGAAGATAATCCAAGTCGACCAGCATGGATTATTACGCGCCGAGGCGTCGGTTATTATTTGAAAGAACCAAATCAGGAGAATAGTGATGAATAAAGTCGGTTTTTTTAAATCGATTCAGTTTAAAATGGTTTTGATCTATACTCTGTTAATCTTGCTCGCCATGCAGTTGATTGGTGTCTATTTTTCTGATCGTGTTAAAACGATTACTTTGGATAGCTTTGAAAAGTCACTAGAAAGCCAGAGTCAGCTCATTTCCTGGAATGTAGGCGAGGCAATTCGCGAAGCCCGGGATACCAATGTCGATGATCCGAATCATGTGACCGATCAAATCCAAAATCAGCTTATGGAACTCGATAACAACATCAGAGAAGTAGAAGTTATTGATGAGAATACGGTGATTGTCGCCGCCGATGAGAAACACGAGGATGTTGTTGGGAAACGAACAACGAATCGGTTGATTATCCAAAACCTATCATCAAATGTGACGAATAAATATCGACGAACCGATCATAAAAGCGGTGAACGTGTGGATATTGTGACGACACCGATTAAAGTGGATAATCAGCATTATGGTATTCTCTACGTGGAAAAGAGCTTTGAAAGTGTCTACGCACAGTTGCAGCAGATTAATCAGATTTTGGCTTCTGCAACAATATTTGCCTTATTAGTGACTGCTGTACTTGGGTTCTTCCTGGCGCGAACAATTACTCGACCGCTTGTACAGATGCAACGGCAAGTTCTTGCTGTTTCCCAAGGTAATTTTACGCGAAAAGTACAGATGACTGAGCCGGATGAAATTGGACAACTGGCCACATCATTTAACAATATGACGATGAAGCTACGCGAGGCGAATGCCACGACTGAATCAGAGCGGCGTAAATTGAAATCGGTACTCACCTATATGACGGATGGCGTCATTGCAACGGATCGTAAGGGTAATGTTATTTTGATGAATAACCGGGCGGAACAATTGCTTGGGGTCTACCGCCATGATGTGACCGGCAATTCGATCCTCGACTTGTTGAAAATACGCAAAGAGCATAAGATTATGGACCTCTATGAGTTAACGGACTCGATCGTACTGGATTTTAGTACAGATGATGAAACAATCCTACTCAGAGCAAACTTTTCAGTTGTGAAAAAGGACAATGGAATTACAAATGGTCTCATTGCGGTCATTCATGACGTGACGGAACAGGAACAAGTAGACATGGAGCGTCGAGAATTCGTTGCCAATGTCTCTCATGAGTTGCGCACGCCGTTGACAACGATGAAAAGTTATCTGGAGGCACTTCAAGACGGTGCGGTGGAAGACGCTGCTCTGGCAACCAAATTTCTCGGGGTTACTCAGCGTGAAACCGAGCGTATGATTCGGTTAGTAAATGATTTATTGCAACTCTCACGACTTGATTCCAGAGATTATAAAATTCATTTAGAGCGAACGGAGTATGTCGAGTTCTGTCAAAGTATTATGGATCGTTTTGAGATGTCAAAGAAACAGAACATCGAATTTGTTCGTTATTTTCCAAGGGGATCGTTTTATGTCAATGTTGACCGTGATAAGCTGACACAAGTGATTGATAACATTCTCTCGAATGCAATCAAATACTCTCCAGAAGGCGGAACGATCACCTTTCGGATTACGCGCAGAGGACGCAACATCCGGACGATGATCAGTGACCAAGGAGTGGGTATTCCAAAGGAAAATCTGCCTAAGATTTTCAACCGTTTCTATAGAGTTGATCGTGCACGTTCACGAAAATTGGGTGGTACGGGACTCGGACTTGCAATTGCCAAAGAGATGATTGAAGCACAGGGCGGAGAAATTTGGGCGGAAAGTGACTGGAATAGAGGAACGACGATCCATTTTGTACTTCCGTTAGATAGAAGGGATAATTGAGATGCATCGCGAAGTGTTCAAATCCATATTGCTTGGCGCTCTTGTGCTTGCAAGTGTTACGATGACTTTTAACATATTATTCTATAAATCGGATTTCGAGAACTACAACCCGAATTCAACAAAGCGGGTTGCCATCGCTCAAGCGCGTAATATTCCCGAGGTCATTCGTCCAAATTTGATGCTGGAACATAATAGCAATGGTGAATTCGGACAAAACAGCACCAATCAGATTCAGAGAGTCTATACGCTGCTTCGCCAATCGATTTTTCGTGAATCAACCAATTATACGATTGGACAAGGCACGAATAACAACCCCCATTATACATTGGTCTTTCCGGCACCGCTCACGATTGATGCACTCAGTAAAGTATTTTCGTTTGATGATAACGACAAATCATTAACTAGAAGTAAGTTGCTCATTGATCGTGTTGAGGTATTCAGCTCACCTAATGGGCGAAATGTGAACGCAGTTTTTTATTCGCCTGATGAAAGAAGCAAGCTGTATACAACGGTGGACCATCTGAACATGAATAACTTGAAGGGGTTGTATGTAGACACCAATCTCCATCCTTATGATCGTCAAGCGTTAAATGGTAAGATTGTCTATTTGCCGGATAATAAGACCTATATGTACTCAGAGATCAGCTATTACCAACGCTTGTCACTCGAAGAATTCATACCGATACTCTTCACTGATCCGGATAATGTCTTTCCATCAAGAGGGAAGACAGAGTACACGGATAGTGAACGGCAGATGGAGCGAACCAATAATGTGATCCAATTTGTTAATCCGGGCATCACCAGCAGTTCAGGACAGAAGCAGGATCCGATTATTGGAAGCATTGAGTGGATGAACAATTTTAAAATATGGACAGACAATTATATTTACCAAGGTGTTTCTCTCAAGAATTCTCGAGGAGATGGCACGGCTACATTTCGGATGACCTTAGGTAATTATATGGTGTTCAATACAGAGACCTATCCTAATTGGTACTTGAGCTTGATCGAGTTGTCCTGGAAGAGCGGTGAGTTGAGCAACTATAGAGGAACCTTGCTTGATCTTAATCCTGTAGGTGGTCAAGGACGAATTGCACTCGACTCTGGTAAAGAAATACTTGATCAACTGAGCAGTAATACGAATGTACAAGTTAAGAAGATTGAAGATTTGACTATAGGCTATGAGCTGAAAAATCCAACATCTGATTCTGATCAGTCCATTTCAGCGACACCGGATTGGTTTTATAAGATAGGCGGTCGTTGGTACTCCGTGACGAGTGCGCTTATGAACGCTCGTGGCATCAATAGTGGGAAGGAGACTCCATCATGAATTGGAGCAGAACAAAGTCCATTTTTATCATTTGTTTCCTTCTTCTCGATGTTTTCCTAGTCTTTGAGATGTACATGAGGCAGCAGGACGAGAGTATTGAGGGCCTTCATGATGAAAAAAGACAATATAACTATAAAATTGACACAGTTATGCCCACATTGCCGAAAGATGTGACGTTTCTAAGAGGAACTCGAATTAATTTTACGCAAAAAAAAGAGGCGATCAGCGGTTTATCAACGGGTGACATTGTTTCTGGGAAACAGAAAATGACTGTTAACGAAAACGGACAACAGTTGACGGGTACTTTTGCAAAACCGTTAGCTCTTGGGGACATCAATAATGAGGATGTACAAAAAAATTTGCTTGCCAAGGTATACCAGGGACAAGATTATATTTATTGGCAATCCGCGGATGATAAAAGTTCGCTGAAGTTTGTGCAGTTGTATCAAAGCCGACCGGTCTTTATAAGTAGCCGCAACAAAACGCAGATGCTTGATTTCACCGTGCGCAACAAACAAGTCACTGGTTTTCATCAGAGCTATTTGAAGCTGAGCTCAAATAAACACAGCCACGTCGATCTGATTGAAGCCAGTCAAGCAATCAATTATCTAGCAGATCGAACCGATTTGGTGGGCTACAATTTGCTTCATATTAAAGCCATTCAGCTTTGCTACGTGAACACGGTAGGCGATGAGAGTGCCGAACCGTTGATTTTTGTACCTGCATGGCATATCGTGGTTCATACAGTGAGTGGAACAACGGACTATTTTATTAATGCAGTATCCGGGAATGTACAATCGATTAATTAAAAAAGAGATTGATCGTGATTTGTGAATCACCCTTGGGAGGGGTAGAAGTGGCTTTTAATTTTAGCGTACTGGCAAGCGGTAGTACGGGGAATTCTCTCTATATAGAGACTGAGCAGCAGCATCTATTAATTGATTGTGGATTAAGTGGCAAGAAAATGATTGAACTGCTCGGACAAATTGGTCGACGCCCAGAAGACATTGATGGGATCCTCGTCACCCACGAACATAGTGATCATATTAAGGGACTTGGTGTCTTCGCGCGGCGGTTCCATACACCTGTCTACGCAAACCCGAAAACTTGGCAAGCAATGGCCTCAGTGATTGGGGATATCCCTGTTGAACAGAAATTTGCGTTTTCTGCAAATACGTCAAAAACGTTTGGTAATTTAGACATAGAGTCTTTTTCTGTCTCTCACGACGCAGCTGATCCGATGTTTTATGTTGTGCGTCATCAGGAGAAGCAGTTAACGCTATTGACCGACCTTGGTTATGTCTCCGATCATATTAAAGGGTTAATTCGTGATTCGGATGCGTATATTATGGAGGCAAACCATGATACAGAAATGTTGATGATGGGACGCTACCCTTGGAGCGTCAAACGGCGTATTCTTGGGGATACCGGCCATATTTCGAATGAAGAGTCGGGACGCGCACTTACTGAGGTCTTTGGTGATCGCACGAAGAAGATCTATCTTGCACACCTAAGTAAAGACAACAATATGAAAGAATTGGCGAGAATGAGCGTGGGTCAGCGACTAGAGAGCATTGGATTAAAGTTAGGACGCGAAGTCGGTCTCTTCGATACGGATCCGGAACATTCAACCTCATTAACAGCTATTTAGGTTTATTCCCATTAGATTGTGGCTATTCTTTACATAGAAGAACGGTAATTTTGCGATGCTTATAGAAATAGTCACATAATTTTTATAATGGAAATATTAGGTGGTACATTAAGAGTACAGAATACAAGAGAGATCAGCACTTGAGAGCGGCACCTTTGTCAAAGAAAACCGAACTATTTGCGATGCTCAATTTGATGTGCCTTTTCATGTGCTGGAATGCTCTGTGAATGCATCAGAGGAGGAATAGGTATGGGGTATGACGACAACCAAATAGGGAATGATCCGGAATCAAAAGAAAAATCTCGCCAATCACATGAGACCCGCATCCGCGGGGGCTGGTTTTTTTCTGGTTTCGTTGGTGCCATTGTCGGCATGGTTTGCCTTCTGATCTTTGCTCCAATATTATCAGATCTAGGCGTATTTCCATATCAGGTTTCGACAGGCGCGCAAAATTCAAGTAATGTCAGCAACCCAACATTCAACCGTCAAATAAACGTCAACGTTACATCATCGGTAACCCAAGCTGTGGATAAGGTTTCTCCGGCGGTTGTTGCCGTAATTAACCTGCAGAAGGCGAACTTCTTCGACAATAAGTATACTGAATCAGGCATTGGTTCCGGAATTATTTATAAAAAAGACAATCAGTATGCCTATGTTGTAACCAACAATCACGTGGTTTCCGGGGCGGAGAAAGTGGAAGTCCGTTTGAATGATCAGTTAAAAACGAATGCCACAGTTCTTGGGAAGGATGCCCTGTATGATTTGGCGGTGCTCAGAATTCCAGCGAAGAATGTAAAGTCAGTTGCTGAATTTGGGAATTCTTCGGAATTGAAACGTGGCGAACCGGCAATTGCGATTGGCAATCCGCTTGGCTTTTCCGGTTCAGTAACCGAAGGGATTATTAGCTCTACGAATCGAACGATCCCGGTTGAAAGTAATAATGCATCGATTGAAGCTCAGGTACTGCAAACGGATGCGGCCATCAACCCTGGCAACAGTGGCGGTGCACTTGTGAATATAGCCGGGCAGGTCATTGGTATTAACTCATCGAAAATCGCTTCGACGGGCAGTGGTACCGATGAAGGGGTAGAAGGAATTGGCTTTGCGATACCAATTAATGTGGCCAAACCGGTAATTAGTAAATTGGAGAAGAACGGCAAGATTGAGCGCCCGATGCTTGGTGTAAGTATTGTTGACTTGTCAATGGTACCTAATGAAGAAGTAAATCAGCTGCAACTGCCATCGAGTATAAAAACAGGTCTGGTTGTCACCGATGTGCAAAATTCAAGTCCTGCAGCGAAAAGCGGGCTTGAGGCTGGCGATGTGATTACGAAAATTAACGGGCACGAAATCAAAAGCTATATTGAATTCTCCACATATATGTATACGCAGCTCCGTGCGGGTCAGACAGTTACGATTGACTTTTACCGAATGGGCAAGCTTCATCATTCGCATTTGAAACTTGGCAGCAAGACTTTTTCATAAATAAAGATTATTGAGGTGGATCGAAGGACAAATAAGTCTTTCGATCCGTTTTTTTTGGAAAGATAAGAAAGTAAAATGCTTATAACATAAAAAGGCGGCGAAGATGCGAGAAGCGAGCAATCGAAGTGCAAGTGATGCAAAATAAGGACCGAGTGTTAATTCGCCCGGTTTTCTTAGAAGAACAAGTAGAAAGGTGTATAAAAACGTTCATAATGTGGACAAGTTGTGCACATAGACGATAAGTTATCAACAAGTTATTCACATTTTAAGGTGAAATGTGAATAACTCTGAAAATTCACCTCATTTATCTATGATAAAATGAATGTGCCTAAGTTAGATTACTGAAAATAAAATGGGGAAAAATCTTGATTTGATGGGGAAAATGACTCTATGCAGAATCAAGTGTTCGTAAAAAGAAGCGGTATAAAAAAAATTTAGCAAAAGCGACAAAATTTGAGCCGTTTTGATAAAAATAGTTATCCACATTCGTCAATTTTCAACATTTTTCAATGTGCATATCTTGTGGCAAACGCGTGATTCCATACAGAATATAGCAATTGCCTGTGGATATGTGCATAACTTCTGTGTATAACTCCAAATAAGGTTGGGATAAGTTGTGAATATCAGCATTTTATCAGTGGGAAAACTGAAAGAAAAATATTTCAAACAAGGCATTGAAGAATATGCAAAAAGATTAGGGCCTTATGCTAAAGTGACGATGATCGAAGTTCCTGATGAGAAAGCCCCCGAGAACTTATCCGACGCAGAAATCGAACAAGTCAAGCAGGCAGAAGGTGATCGCCTATTGAAAAAGTTGCCCGAAACGGCTTATGCTATTGCACTGGCGATTCAGGGCAAACAAATGCCGTCGGAAACATTTGCAGCAAAGATTCAGGATCTTGCCACCTATGGGCACAGCGATCTCGCCTTTATCATTGGCGGATCGAACGGACTCAGCGATGAAGTCTTAAGACGGTCCGACTTCCAGCTCTCTTTCTCCAAATTCACCTTTCCTCATCAGCTTATGCGCCTCATCTTAATTGAGCAGATCTATCGCGCATTCAAGATCATGAGAGGTGAACCGTATCACAAGTAAATGAAGTTTTTTATCCCTGAAAAATGAGAAGCATTTTAGTCTACATTGGTGAAAGGAGAAGGAAGAATGCATAAGGGTAATCGTCTCATAATGTCTTTTAATAGTGACTCATTTGTGGCATCACCATTGAGAATTGCTACTGTTCTCTGGTCAATAGCTATATATATCGGATCTTTGATGCTCCAACATGTCTATGATCAGTCTATGATTGGCATTCTTGCTTTTACATTAATTCTTGTTGTTCCGTTAAATTGTTTTTTGTTTTGGTTTTCGTTTTTATTTACAAAAAAATGGGTTTGGTTGTACTTTATTCTTCATGGCGGACTCGTTTTCACTTCTGCACTTTTGATTCCGAATGGTTCTCCTGTTCTATTAATTGGTCTGATTCCTATAATAGTCGCTCAGAGTATGACGGTCTTTCACGAGAAAAGAAAAGCTTTGGTCATTTTTTGTATCTTTTATTCCCTCTATTGCATCGTTATTGGCGTAAACTATGGACCGCAAAGATTACCAATGTTTATTCTGATCTTCTTATTAATTTTAGTCATTGTTAGCTTCTATTCCATCATTTATAGCAGACAAGTTGATGCAAGGATGCGAATGGAATATTACGTGCGTGAATTAGAGGCGGCGCAGCTGAAAGTTGAAGAATTGACTTTAGCTAACGAACGACATCGTATCGCCCGGGATTTACATGATACATTAGCACAGGGTCTCGCGGGACTAATCATGCAGTTAGAGGCGGTCGATGCACATCTGCAGAAAGAAAATTATACGCGCGCCAAAGAAATTATTAAACAGTCAATGATTAGGGCAAGGGAAACGTTGAGTAATGCCAGATTGGCCATTGATAATTTACGAGCAGAGGTTATCGAAAAGGTTAGTTTCGAGCAGGCAACGCTAAAAAAGATAAAAGAATTTACGAATCTAACTTCGATCCAGACCGATTATAAAGTTGATCCTTTGCCGAAGTTGTCCTCTCTTAAGTTAGAACATATGTTATATATATTTAGTGAATGCTTGGCAAACGTGGCGAAACACGCGAAAGCGAAGAACGTAAAAATCGTGGTAAAAGTTCAAGACAGGAACGTAATCATGCGCATTGAAGACGATGGAATTGGGTTTAAGATGAGAGCGAGCGGCAACAATGAAGGAAAATATGGATTGTTGGGGTTAAGAGAAAGAACGCGATTGGTTGATGGTAAGATCGACGTGACGAGTGTACTCGGAAAGGGCACCAAAATTAAAATTTCTGTACCCATTTGATATGGAGTTGGTAATTTGAAATATAAGCTATTAATTGTTGATGACCATCTGGTTGTTCGCGAGGGTTTGAAGTTAATTTTAGAAACCAATGATCTATTTCAAGTCATAGGGGAATCCGAGAATGGTAAAGCGGCTCTATCTTTTTTAGAAAAACAAAAACCAGATGTCATTTTAATGGATCTTGTTATGCCAGTTATGGGTGGACTGGAGACCATGAAGGCCATAAAAGAAAAAGGCCTTTCGATCCCCATTGTTATATTGACCACCTATAACGAAGATGAGCTCATGCTGAAAGGGTTAGAATTAGGTGCTAAAGGCTACTTATTAAAAGATACTGGGCGTGAAGATCTTTTCAATTCTATTGTCTCTGCAGTCCATGGTGATACACTACTTAAGCCGGAAATTATGGCGAAATTATTGCAAGCAAAAGAAGGAGAATCAAACATTGAGTCTCAACCAGTTAATCTGACAAAAAAAGAATTGTTCATTTTAACGGCAGCAGCTAAGGGCGCTCAAAATCGGAAGATTGCCAGTGACCTGGGCATTGCAGAACGCACGGTTAAGGCCTATTTTACAAATATTTTTAACAAGCTTGGCGTGAGCACAAGAACAGAAGCAGTTGCAGTCGCTCTTGAACGGAATCTCATTCATCTCTAAGAAAAGACAGACTATGCCCTTTCGTACATTAGGAAGTTGCCCCAATGTACGATTTTTTTTTTACTTAGATCTTATAAAATAAAAACGAACAATTGTGTAGAAAGATGAACTTAGAGAGGAGATTATGATGGCAAAATATTTATATAGTCTAGGAAAATGGGCAGCAGATAATAAAAAGAAAGTGCTCTTGGGTGCATGTGGGGTATTAATCGCTCTTGTTGTTCTTGCTTTAAGTATGGGACCGTCCTTTAGTGATAAGATGACCATACCCGGTACGGAATCCCAAAAAGCATCGAAGCTTTTGACAAAGGCATTTCCTTCAACAAAAAATGCAAAAGCGCAAGTACAAGTACTATTTAAGGCACCAAAGGATAAGACACTGGAGTCTAAAAAAGAGCAAAAAATTATATCAGAAACAATAAATGCTATTAAAAAGGATAAGGCTGTATCTTCGGTTGCTGCTCCTGAAGTCCTTCAAAACTACAGTAAAAATAAAAGAATTGGTTATGCGCTTGTTACGTACAAATCTACAGCAACAAAAGTTAGCGAAGCATCCAAAGAGAAAATTTTAAAAGTCGTAAAAAAAGCAAGAAAAGCAGGTATGCAAACCGAATTAGCCGGTGATGTTTCATTTTCAAGTATTGAAGTTGGCGGAGTAACAGAAGGAATTGGTGTCTTGGTTGCTTTCTTGGTTCTCGCAGTAACCTTTACATCCTTTTTAGCAGCAGGTATGCCGATTCTTACCGCTTTAATCGGACTTGGTATTGGATTGATGGGCATTATCTTTGCCACCAATTACATGGATATCGCCTCCTACGCACTTTCGCTATCGGCGATGTTAGGATTAGCGGTCGCGATTGATTATGCTTTGTTCATTATCACCCGTTTTAGAAAAGAATTAGGCAATGGGTACTCCATTAAGGAATCTATAGGGATCGCCATTGGAACAGCGGGTAATGCGGTTGTCTTTGCAGGGATGACGGTAGTTGTTGCACTATTAGGCTTGTCCGTTGCCAAGATTCCCTTTTTAACCGTAATGGGTGTGTCGGCGGCATTCAGTGTGTTCATTGCTATATTGGTCGCCATCCTTGTTGTTCCTGCATTATTAGGACTAATTGGAGGAAAAATTGGTCCATCACGGCAAAATAAATTTTTGAAAAAAATAAGCCGGGGAAATAAAAAGGTGGGTTCAAATAGGTGGGGTAAGTTTGTCACGACGCGTCCACTCTTGGTCACCATTCTATTCGTCGCCATACTGATCAGTATTAGTATCCCTTTTTTCCACATGAATCTTGGGCTTCCTGATAATGGGATGAAGTCAAAAACAACAATGGATCGAAGAGCTTACGATTTGCAAACAGAAGCATATGGTGAAGGTGTTCATGCACCGCTCGTCATTTTAGCGCAAACAAACACTAAGACAAAGCATGCACAAGAAGCGATTAATCGTACAGTTAAAGCGATTAGTTCCTTGGCTAATGTCAAAAGTGTGACTCCGGCGATCCCAAGCTCATTACATGGTGTATACATGATTTCACTAACACCAAAAACAGGGCCAAACGATACGAAAACAAGCGATCTTGTTCATGCGATTAGGAAAAAATCACTGAGCCTACAAAAAAGTCAGCATGTGAAATTGTATGTAACGGGTGCAACTGCGGTTAATATTGATATTTCACAAAAATTAAGCGATGCATTACCAGGGTTTTGTCTCTTAATTGTAGGTTTTGCGTTTATCTTGCTCGTCGTTGTCTTTCGGTCGATTCTTATCCCTTTAAAAGCGGTACTTGGATTTATTCTCTCTCTCGCTGCAACATTAGGATTTTTGGTTTTTGCGATTCAGGATGGTCATCTGATCAACTTGTTCGGATTTCCGACGAGCACGCCGATCCTAAGCTTTTTACCCGTTATCGTGGTTGGTATACTGTTTGGACTAGCCATGGATTATGAAGTTTTTCTCGTCAGTCGAATGCGCGAAGAATTCATCCATTCGGGAGATGCAAAAAAATCGGTTCTGATCGGCATGAGAGAAAGTGGTAGTGTGGTCACGGCAGCTGGCCTCATCATGGTGGCAGTATTCGCAGGATTTATGATGACTCCGGAACCGATCATCAAGTCCATGGGTCTGTCTCTAACTGTAGGGGTTTTGTTTGATGCCTTCATCGTTCGCATGACCATTGTCCCTGCGGTTATCACGTTGATGGGAAAATCTGCTTGGTACTTGCCTAAATGGCTGGATAAAATTTTGCCCGATCTAGATATTGAGGGGAAATCAATTTTAGAAGAGGAACAAAAGAGAAAAATGATTAGTTAATCGGACGCTTCGTCATTTTCTGTGGGCTTCATACCTGCTTGCCGCTTAATAGCATTAAACCCAAATAAGGGTGCTGCTTTGGCGGCCCTAAAGGCGAACGGACGTCCCGTTTCCTTAAATACATTGAAAAACACATTTCTAAAGAAAAGGCAAAAGCTCTCTTGATGGGAACTTTTGCCTTATTCTTATTTATAAGATGTGACGAAAAGTAGGTGGACCTTAATCCGAAGCGTTTAACTGTGCATCTGCCCGGTCTCCATGAGCAATCTGACTTAACTGGCCATCAACGATGGTGAATACTTTATCACAATACTTTGTTAAACGGTGATCATGGGTCACCATAATCGCCGCCTTGTTTTTTTCTTTGACCTCTAGCGACAGAATAGACATGACTTCAAAGGCTCGATCTGAATCAAGAGAAGCTGTAGGTTCATCGGCTAACAGAAGGCTGGGCTTGGTGTAGAGTGCTTTAGCAATTGCTACTCTTTGCTTTTCTCCTCCTGAAAGATCAGCAGGATACTTCTTTACTAAATCGTCAATGCCCAACTGTTTGAGTAGTTTCTCTTTCTCATTTGGGTTCATCGTTCCCTTTTTAACTTTATCAAGCAGACGAAACTGATTCTCAACCGTTAAATAAGGGATGAGATTAGAAGCTTGTAGAATAAACCCAACTTCGCTGAGACGGATCCTTGATCTTTTTTTCTCGCTTAGTTTTGTTACATCCTGACCATTAATCAACACGGAACCTTCAGTTGGTCTTTGTAGTCCACCTGCGATTGTCAGAAACGTACTCTTCCCGGATCCTGAAGGCCCAATGACTGCAATCAATTCACCTTTTTCAGCGCTAAAATGGGTGGGTTTCAATGCGTTCACTTCAGTATGTCCGCTGCCGTAAATCTTTGAGGCATTCTGAATCTGTAAGATGCTCATCTTATTAGCCCCCTATCGCTTTAACAGGATCGATTTTCACAATCGTTTGAACAGAGAACAAACTACCAAGCGTTGCGACAAGGATAAAGATTATGCCGTAGACGAAGAGCGCTGGTATATTTAGTTGGATGGGGACAGCTGCGGGTAAGCATACGCCTGTGATTGTCGTCAATACCAATCCGATAAAAACACCGAATAGTGCGAGCAGGAATGTTTGCGCAATAACTGACCGGATGAGAAATCCTGAAGAAATGCCCTGAGCTTTCATCACGCCAAATATACTTACTTTCTGAATGGTGAGTACATAGAGAAAGATACCGATCGTCACGGAAACAATGACAAATAAAAAGTAAATCATGAAATCTAAGCTTATTTTTTGAGGCGTGTATCCGGGCATATTCTCAATAAACGTTTCGATCGGTGTCAGTTTAAGTTTAGGATCGACTTTTAAGTGAGCAAAGTGAGGATCGCGAAGGACAACACCGTTAATCAAGCCTTTTCCACTGGCATTTGCCTTACCGTATTTTATTTTTTGAACGGTTGATTGTGTTGTATAAAGTACGGGTGCTGCATTAAACTTAGCGTTTTTAGTAAAGCCAACAATAATCAGTTTCTGATCCGAGGATGAGATGTTTAAGTGATCCCCTATTTTTAATCCGTCTGCTTTCAATGAATCATCCGCAACCACTTCATTGTCTGTAGTAAAGGCGCGGCCTTCAGATATTTTGGGCATCAGAAATTGGTCCTTTTGAATGCCTGTAACGGCCACGCTTTCCTTAATTTTAGTACCACTTTTTCTTGCGACGAGAAGAATCTGAGCAATTTGAGCCTTATCTTTTGCTGAGATATTTTGGGCAGATTGGATGGTCATACTGGATTGTGGCAAATTAATGTTGGATTCATCGGATAAAACAATTGCATCTGCGCCCCATTGATCAACCGCTTCTCGGTTTAATTCAGCTAATCCGTTGGCTAGCCCGGATAAAAGAAAGACAAGATAAGACATTAAAGTTAGGACGCCAATAATGAGTAAAAAACGTAATTTGGCGCTTTTTAGTTCATTCCAGGCTAAAAACACACCAATCCCTCCTCGCTTGAAACACATTTGGATTCACTTATCAGGTGATAAGTGAAAGGAGTCAAAAAAAGTACTTTGACAATTCAAAATACATCTTTATTTTAGCAGGCCATGAAGTAAAAAATCAATCGTTGTGTTCAACTTGTTGGAGAGAGAGGGTTCCTGTGCACTTACTGAGTGTTTGGATGTAAGTGGAACAATAGATGAAAGGCAAAAGCGTGCAGCTGCATCAATGTCTAATTGTTCTCTGATTAGGCCATGCTTGGCCCACTCTGCAAATAATTCTTTAAAGGGCATTAAATAGGTTTGCTGCCAAAGTTCATAGAGGATGTATTGATTTTTTTGGTCGAATTCAGTAAAAATATCCTCAATCATCATCATTACATTTGTCGGATGTTTTTCAATTAAGATCAGCAACATTTTAGTTAATATCACTCGTGGTGATTCTCGAAGATTGTGGTCGTTTAGTCTTGAGAACTCTTGTTTAATATCAGCAGTAATCTGATGAATCACGGCTAAGTAAATACTTTCTTTGTCGTGAAAGTGATGGTATAACGCAGGTTGTGTTAAGCCACATTCTTTTGCAATTTTACGCGTGGACACAGCATTATAGCCCTTTTTCATAAATAGCCTGTTGGCGGTCTGAATGATTTTTTGCTGTGTGCGTTTATACTCTTCTGCCCGAGTCAACTTTTTCTCCATCCTTATTTGCTTCATTATGATCGTCATCCTAAACGTCGTTACGTCTCTTATCTATGATACAACGTCTACGCTTTTAAAGATATCCAGCAAACGGAAAAAAGTGAGAGCACAAAAGGATAAGAGAAGACTTGTCCGGATCTCGTAAACGTGGATCCGGTTTTTATTTGCCTAATTACCAATTACCAAGGTCAAAAGCGTTTAAACACTGGATCATGTGCTCATTGCCGGGTCGTTTCTTGTCCTGAATCATAGTCTGTAACAAAATGTTCAGAATTTGTTCATATCTCTGTAGTAATATTTAGAAACTGAATGATGTAAGAAAATTAACAAATCTGCAGTTTACTTAAAAAATAGAGTTTAGAGAGATAGAGAGGTGTGTTTACAAATGAACGGGAATCGTTCGGGGCTGATTTCTGAGCTATTATACCTATTCAAGATGAACAGAGCGTTTTTGAGTCACGCGCATTTACCTTATCATGTGGTGATTACGCATCATGAAGATCGTGAATCTCATGCGGGAAAATTACTTTTTACTGAGATGAATGCGTTTTTTTGTTTGTCCATAACGGAATCGGTGACTCTATTTATTTTTCCAAACGTGACGCAAAAAAATGTAAAGGATACCGATTGCTTCCGCTCAGATCAACCCGGTGTAAAAATTACTGTTTTTGATGACAGGACAGAGGATTTCGAAAAAAAGTTGATTAACTTGCTCAATGAGTATGAACCTGAAATTTTTTATGATGCAAATGGAGTCAGCAGTATGATAGCTGCCGGGTCATTTACAGAGCCCTTACATTTCTCAGTCATCGATGACGATCCGATTGCACGATCGTTCCTTAATGAATTTATTGAACGACAAGATTGGGACTGTCCTTCAGATGTTAAGACTTTTCGAGAAGGGCAATCGTTTTTTGAAAGTAAACGCCTTGAAGAACCTGGAAAGCACGTTGTACTTCTGGAGAATGTACTTCCCAGAATAACTGGCCTTGAAATTGTTAAGCAAATTAGGAAAAATTACGCTGATGATACAGTTTCGATCATGATGTTTTCGGGAAGAAAAAGAGAAGAAGATGCGCTCAGCGCGTTTAAATTCGGTGTCAATGACTTTATGGAGAAGCCGCTGAAACACCAAGAAATGGCGGTAAGAATTAAGAACATGACGAAAAGGATGAGAGAACTTGTTTCCTCTTTCAATTAAGATTGTTGTCTGGTCAGTGATCACTTTGTTTATTATACTGTCGGTTCTATTTATTATTCTTGTCGTGCATAAAATTTATGAAAACAACAGTCAGGCCAGTGTTGAACAATTAAAAAGGAAGATACAACCTCTGATCTTTCAGAATTTATTTTGGAACCAAGAGCATTCTCTGGAAATGTATTCTAAAAAAAGGCCATTTGGGGATTCAATCCTTGAATTAGTAAAAGAAATTAACAATCAATTCGATTTAAATTCGCTTAATTTCATTCAATCAAAGACGTTCGAAGAATACATTGTTCCAGTGATCAAAAAAAGATTAGGGGTACACAGCTGGAGTGAGCGAATGAATACCTTATATCTCCTTGAAAGTCTGGGACCTGCAGCGTCATGGATTAATCTATGGCAAGTCTATTACCGAAAGCACATTTCTCGTCAGGAACAATATATCATTTTAAGAATCAATGCACAGGCAAACGATCTGCGCGTCATTAGTCAATTAATGACAAAACCACCATATCATTCTGTTTATTTTTATAAACAAGTCATTTCAAAGATGGATGGGCGACTATTCAAACATCTCGTTGATCAATTCGATGAATGCACTCAAGAGTTGAGGATCTCTATACTATCTGTAATTGGGGAGAAACGTGAATTACACTATCTTCCCTTTGTTGAAAATCATTTGTCCGATCAAAGCATGGACATTCGTATTCACGCCCTTAAGACGATACGTGACTTTTCGTATATCAGTAAGAATGAGAAACTTCTTCCTTTTGCTAACTCGGATTACTGGATTGAACAGATGATTTTTTGCCAGATTGCAAAGGGGTTAAAAACACCTGAGTACCTTCCAGCACTTAAAAACCTTCTGACAAGCAGAAACTGGTGGGTGCGCCATTATTCGGGCGAGGCAATCGCTCACACACCGGGAGGGATGGACGTGTTAAGAAAAATAGCTTTTGGAAGCAAGGATAAATTTGCCCAAGATATGGCGGATCAATGGATTCAAAGGGCGGAACTCAACTTATGATGGATGTACTCAACCAATCGATATCAACGCTCTTCTATACGGTAGGGCTGCTGATTCTTATTTATATGTTAGGCGTTGTCTGTTTTTATTTCATTATATTCATTGTTTCAGCTTTCGAATTGAAAAAGCTTCAAGAACTGGATGAGGTCGACCCTTATGAAGAATTGATCAGGTCTTATGATACCAAGCCGATTTCGATTCTTGTCCCAGCACACAATGAAGCAATGGGCATAACGGAAAGTGTCAATTCCTTGCTGAGCCTTATCTATCCTGAATATGAAATTATTGTGATTAACGATGCGTCAACAGACGATACATTACGTGTAATGATTGACCAGTTTCAGATGGAAAAGGTTCCTATTGTAATCAGAAAAGTCCTGAACAGCGCACCAATTCGTGCCGTTTATAGGTCAAAGTCTTCCCCAAATGTGTTCATGATTGATAAAGATCATGGTGGAAAGGCGGATGCCTTGAACGCGGGGATTAATTTGTCCAAATACCCTTATTTCTGCACCATTGATGGTGATTCTATTCTTGAACGCAATGCGCTTTTAAAAGTGATGAAACCAATTATTGATTCAGACGAATCGGTCATCGCTGTGGGAGGATCAGTCCGTATTGCCAACGGTTGTTCAATTACTGCGGGTGAAGTCATGAAAATCAGTCTGGATCGAAACCCCATTGTTATTATGCAAGTGATTGAGTATCTGCGCGCTTTTCTGATCGGGAGAATAGGCTTAAGTAAATACAACATCCTGATGATTGTATCCGGAGCATTCGGTGTTTTTAATAAAAGCTGGGTAATTAAAGCGAAAGGGTACAACACAAAAACGGTCGGAGAAGACATGGAACTTGTTGTTCACCTTCACGAACTGATAAAGAAAGAAAAGCAAAAAAAGCAAGTGAAATATATACCCGATCCCGTATGCTGGACAGAAGCCCCTTCAAGCATGAGAATGCTATGGCGTCAGCGTGCGCGCTGGAACAGAGGGCTGTTCGAAGTGCTTTGGATGCATAAGAAAATGCTTTTTAATCCGAAATATAAGAGCGTCGGACTCATTTCATTACCCTACTTTTTCTTGATCGAATTACTTGGAACATTTGTTGAATTTATTGGTTATCTAATTCTGATTTTCGGAGCATTATTCTCGTTAATTTCAGTGAAAATGGCGTTACTTCTCTTTTGCTTCAGCTTGCTCTTGGGTTCTCTCTTATCCATGTGTGGCGTGCTTCTTGAAGAGTGGAGTTTAAAAAAATACCCTAAAGTTACGGATCTAGTGGCTTTATTCGTTCTTGCGCTTACAGAATCATTCTGGTATAGACCTCTGATCACGTTTTTCCGCTTTACAGGGATTTTGCAGATGTTCACTAAGAGTAACAAATGGAAGAGTATGGAACGAAAGGGTATTTCGTCAACAAGTACAGTAAATAGGTGAAAAATATGAAAAAATGGCTCTTAATTTCTACCTTGCTCTTGATTCCGCTCATCCCGGCGATCATCTGGTATTTCAAACCGGTCACGCCACTAAATGTCGTCATCTTGGACAAGACTGTGCCGACCGTTAATTATCGTGAACATCAATCTTTAACTTGGTTATTAAATTATTTAAAAATCGTCCCGACTACGAGTGCTAAGGACTATTCAGTAGTAGACTATGCGGGCTATCACCCCGAGAAGAAACGTGGCTCGAAAATCGTTCCACTCGAAAATGAGAAACAAAAGGCTGATCTGATCTATTTAGCCGATACCTATGGCGTATACCGTCACCAAGAAGAGCGCTACCAGAAGCCCATTTACGGGGGAACCACATCTAAAGAACTATCATGGATCGATCAGCAAATAAAAAAGAATCATGCCACAGTGATTGCTGAATATAACACATTACAAAGTCCAACCTCAGCAAAAACGCGTGCAGGTATGGAAGGATTATTTGGGATTCATTGGACTGGATGGATTGGCCGATATTTTCCTAATCTCCAGGCCAAAAATAATCCGGATCTGCCGTCATGGGTGCCCCGAGATTACAAAAATAAATACGGGAAAAAATGGACCTTTAAAGGGTCAGGATTTGTCCTCTCAAAAGAGAACGGGGATATTCTTGTCTTGCAGCAGAACAAACAAGTCAAAGGCCAAGGCATACAGGTCTCCTTTACTTCTGAGGGAAAAAATATTTTTCATTTGAAACAATCGCCTAATTACAATTATTGGTTTGATATTCTAAATACAAACGGTGCCGAAGAGTTGGCAACCTACCAATGGAAATTAACATCCAGCGGGAAAGAACTTTTGCAAAAAAATGAAATTCCACGTTCATTTCCTGCGATTACCATGCAAACATATAATCAAAGCAGAAACTATTATTTTGCCGGTGATTATGTTGATTCCGGCCAATCGCTGTTTCTTCATCAGTATGAAGGGATTCCGACAATGCGTCGCTGGTTTGCATCCGGGAGCAGAGGAGATACAGACGCTTTCTTCTGGAAAACATATGTTCCATTAATGACGACAATTTTGAAAGACAGACAAAAGGTCCACGTACAACAAACAAAGCTTAAGCAATCGAAGCTTAAGCAAGCAAAGCACATACAAACAAAGCCTTATTACGCAAAAGTTAATCAACGGTCTTTTTCTGTTCTTCAAAATGGAAAGTGGAAAAAGATTAAGATTAAGGGTGTCAATATAGGAATCAGCAAACCTGGAAAGTTTCCCGGGGAAACGGCCATAACACAAGATGAATATTACCGTTGGCTGACGGAAATCGGGAAAATGCATGCGAATACAATTCGCGTTTATACGCTGAACCCACCCGGATTTTATCGGGCACTTTATCAATACAATAAAAAACACTCAAAAAACCCAATCTATCTGTTTCAAGGTGTTTGGGTTAACGAGCCCGACATGATTAAGGCAAACGATGCCTATAACAGGGGTGTGTCGTCAGCATTCCGAAAGGCAATCAAACAGCAGATTGACGTGATTCACGGAAATGCACACGTGCCCTATGTACCCGGGAACGCCAGTGGTATCTATTCTGCTGATATTTCCAAATATGTCATCGGCTGGATTATCGGAATTGAGTGGGATCCCGATATGGTGATGCACACCAATGCATTGCATAAAAACGATCCACAATATAGAGGAAATTTTGTTTATACAAAAGGAGCAAATCCGTTTGAATCATGGCTAGCAGGGATGATGGATTCAACCATTAAATACGAGCAAACGCACTACCATGTGATGCGCCCAATCAGTTTTACGAACTGGGTAACTACCGACCTACTCAAACATCCTGGCGAACCTCTTCCAAAAGAAGACGAAGTGAGTGTGAATCCGGACCATATTTATCTTAATAAGAATATGCCGGCAGGCGAATTTGCATCCTATCACATCTATCCGTATTATCCGGATTCACTCAACCTTGAGAAAAAATATCTGAATTTCAAAAATAGTCGAGGTCAAAAGGACAATTATGCCGGCTATCTTAAGGAATTGGATAACGCCCAGCATTTACCTATCTTGGTGGCTGAGTTCGGGGTACCCAGTTCGAGAGGAAAAACACATAATAATCCATTTGGTATGAATCAGGGTCAATTATCAGAGGAACAACAAGGGAAGGTTGATGCCTCGCTTTTTCAGGATATAAAGGCTGAAAAGCTGCTCGGCGGATTAATTTTTTCCTGGCAAGATGAGTGGTTCAAACGCACCTGGAACACGATGGATTACGACGATCCTAACCGTCGTCCGTTTTGGTCAAATGCACAAACGAGTGAACAGCAATTCGGAATGCTAAGCTTTGACCGACTTAAAATAAAAGTTGATGGGCAGGATTCTGATTGGAAACATTCACCGTTCCTATACCGGCAGAAAGCTCAGAAAACATCAGGACCTCAACTTGTTAATATGCAAGCGGATCATGATGAGCGCTATCTCTATTTGAAATTTAAAGTAAACGGTCTTGAAAAGACTTCTGCCAAAAAGGGAGACAATCCGATCCTCATTTATTTTGATACGCGAAACAATGCCGGAAATCAAAAAATGGGTACTGTTGATTACCCGGGCGGTAGCGAATTTGTTCTCTATCTAGATAAAAAAAATAATTCCCGGATCCTGGTCGATAGTTACTACGACGTGACGTATTATCAATACAGCCGCTTGAATTTGATGAAGAAACAGCCGTACGGCGGGAAAGCTAATACAGGTATTTTTAATCCGGAAAAACTCGTTCTTAACAAAGTTGATTTGAAATCAGGAAAAAATGTGTTGGCCTATGAGACTGGAAAATTGACGTTTGGAAACGGAAATCCGGACAGTAAAAACTACAATTCCTTGTCCGATTACTATATAAATCGCTCTAATGGAATTATTGAGATTCGGATACCCTGGCTGATGCTTAATTTTAGAGATCCCAGTCAACTGGAAATCATGGGTGATATGTGGCAAACAGGATTGGCAAAGGGTGAAAAAATTAAGGGGATAAAGATTGGCGCTCTGCTTCTCAATAAGCCATTGAAGAATGGAAATCCTTTAAATTTACGTGCCTCATCAGTGATCAACAGTTTTCCAAAATTATCAAAGAATAAACTGAGCATAAAACAAACGCAAATGTATCGCTGGAAGCCATGGAATACGCCACAATACAGTGAACGTCTGAAGCAGACCTATTATATTATGAAAAAAGAGTTTGAAAAGCCCTAAGTAGTTACTTTTATGCTTGGCATGGTAAACCATACCTTCAGCATATAAGGATTATTGCAAAAAAAGTAACAGCACCCTGAACTGAACCCCCGAAGTTGGACAACGAAAGGCCAACTTTGGGGGTTCAAATCACAGAAAGGTGCTGTTTTGTTCTTTGAATGTCTTGATGTACACTTCGTGTGGCTGTTTTTGCCCTTTTGCTTGATTAATATTCTCCCTTAATGACAAAAAACGAGCCCCGAATGGTTCCAGCGAGTTTTGACTTCTGCCGAGCAAACTTAAACTTTTCTACTAACTCCTTCGGTACCTCCATCCCCTCTGAAAGCTTAAAACCAACAGCGCGCTTCTTAGGGTTATCGATCGTGTACATGACGTTAACCTCAAGCCCATCCTCATAAATGACGTAGGCAAATTTGATATTTTCTACTTGGAAACGTGACGTTTCTAAAGGCTTGGCCGCAAATTCAAGAGCACGTTCTTCTTTCAAAATCCGGTTCACATAATCAAGCGTTTCCTGGCTTTCACTGGCTGGCACAACCGTAAATTCATGCTTGTATTTGTTCATAAAATAACGGGCTTCATGAGCACGTAAACCGGCAAGCGTGTCTGCCACAGGCGAAGACTCTAAACCAACCGTAGACACATTTTTAAAATCAACGATATAGGACAATTCCATCCCTCATTTAACTTTTTATTTTTTTACATCAGAAATCCACAGTTCACCAAATACTCAATTGTTCCCCATGTGTTCTTCAGGCAGTGATGGGCATCATTTACTACTATTATTGCATAACCAAGCAGTAATCGTAGAATCAATGGGCAAAGGCCAAATAATTTATCAAATACGCCAACTAAATTTAGTGAACAGCATTTTTTGGAGTACGCATCGGCCATAAACTACCGATAAATGCACCAATAAGCGCTGGTAAAATCCAGCCAAGCCCAATACGGTAAAGGGGTAAATAATCCATGTAGAATGATCTAATGGATTCAAACAAAGTGAGAGACGCGCCGGGTAAACTGTTGACTAAACTGCTATACCCGTCCAACAAGCTCACGCAAAAAGTGAAGAACATTGTGGCTGCGTAAACACTTTGTTTATGTCGGAATAAAGGTGAACAAAGGGTCAATAAGATCAAAACAATGGCCAAAGGGTACAGTAACATTAATACGGGTACTGCATAGTGAATGATATTATTTAGACCGAAGTTGGCAATCACAAACGACGTGAGGCATAGTACCAAAACAAACAATTTATAGCTCACTTTTGGAAATGTACGATTAAAAAATTCGCTGCATGACGTAATCAGTCCGATGCTCGTTTTTAAACAGGCGAGAACGATAATAATTGCCAATAAAATGGAGCCGAATGATCCGAAATAATGTTTCGCCACTGCAGCAAAGATTAAACCCCCATTATCGTATGTTCCGATCGCCGATACACTCGATCCGCCCATATAGGTAATCAGTCCATAGATCAGCATCATCAGTACCATGGCGAAAACACCTGATTTCCAAGTGGCTTTCGCGATCTCCTTCGGATTAGTGATGCCTTGTCTCTTAATCGCCTGTATGACAACAATACCGAATGCAAGTGATGCAAGTGCATCCATCGTGTTATAACCTTCTTCAAAGCCCGTGATAAAAGCCAAGTGGCTGTAGTCACCCGTTGGTTTACCAAAGTGGCCCATCGGTTTGACGAGGGTAATAAAAATTAAGAGGAATAAAAACACTAAAAACGCAGGGGTTAAATATTTGCCGATATAGTCGATAATTTTTGCCGGATTTAACGATAAATAATAGACAACTGCAAAAAACTCAAAGCTAAAGAGCCCGAGATATATACGGATATGGTCTGGATTGATATACGGCTCAAAACCAACGACGAAAGGAACCGTTGCTGTCCGTGGTATTGCAAAAAGTGGTCCAATCGTTAAGTAAAGAGCCATGGCGAAGACGACGCCAAATAGAGGATGGACCCGACTGGCTAAATGACGCAATCCACTACTCCCGGATAAACCAAACGCTAAAATCCCCATAAATGGCAATCCGATTGCGGTGATGAGAAAGCCGAATAATGCCGGCCAAAAATTCGTGCCTGCGAGCTGTCCCATTTGGATCGGAAAAATTAAATTTCCTGCACCAAAGAACATTCCGAACAGCATCGTGCCAATGATGGCATAGGTAGAAAATGATCGTTTTTGTTGCATGCTTGTGCTCCTTCTTGATGCATTTCATCTATTTTAACATCCTTTTTGGCAGTCAGCTATATGCAACCAGAGAACAAACCATCCATTAGTGGCAAGTGGGTGATTAGACAGTTAGAGCCGCAAATGAACCTTATAAATCGTTTTAGACCTCATGTAGTTGCGAAAAATCCGCATCATAAGTAAGTGGGGTTCTTTTATTTCAGTGATTTATTGACATAAAGCCGAGATAAATTTATATTATAAAGGAACGATCGTTCCAATAAATGGTTGAACTTTGGAGTGAGGGCTTTGACAAGAACTCGTGACTTTGATCGGCAAAAGGTACTTGAGAAAGCCATGCTTGTGTTTTGGCGGAAAGGCGTCGATGGTGCCAGCATTGCCGATTTATTAAAAGAAATGAACATTAGTCGCTCAAGTATGTATGAGACGTTTGGTAATAAAGACAAGTTACTTCTTGAAGCGATTCAGTACTATATGGATGCCAGAAAGTCAGAACGCGAGGTGCTTAACGACTCCAGAGATGTTCGACTGAGTATCCTGCACTATTTTCAGAATCATATTGATCGTGTCTTCGATGAGCAGGCACCGGATGGCTGCTTAATCACGAGTACGACAGCTACTCTTGATCATCAGAGCACTTTTATTCAGGATGCGATAGAAACAAGCTTTAAGGATATTGAAAAGGCCTTAATGAACCTCTTGGAAAAGGGAAAAGCAAGTGGTCAAATCGATCCAACAATTGATTCGAAAAAATGGGCATTTCTTTTCCTTAATTTACACCACAGCATTAATATAACGTCCAAAATCAATCACAATAAAGAAGATTTTATTGAGATGATTCAACAGGTATTATCGCTATTGTAAGCCAATTTTTTTTGCACTTTATCGGAATGATCATTCCGATAATTAAATGAAAAGGAGTCTTAAACGATTATGATCTTTTTTATGTTGATTGCCGGTTTTTTATCTGGAATGACGATCCCCATTCAAACGTCGATTAATTCTCGGCTTGGCCAACAGGTGAAATCTCCATACATAGCATCTGCAATTTCGTTCTTGGTTGGTACGCTGGTCTTGCTCATCGTTTCTCTTCTAACAGGGTCATATGGTGTATCGGATCGTGAGCTTCTCACTTCTATTCCTTGGTGGATGCTCATTGGCGGCGGCTGCCTTGGCGTTTTTTATCTAACCTCTAACATTCTTTTGCTGCCGCGGCTTGGTTCAGCGTTAACGGTTGTCGTTACGTTGCTTGGTCAAATGATCATGGCGATCGCGATTGATCAGTTTGGGTGGTTTCACATACCCATTCATGAATTAAATGGTCCACGAATGATCGGTATTTTGCTTATGTTCGTTGGCGTCTACGTCATAAAAAAATATTAAGGAACAAGGGAGTTTTCCTCCATGAAAAACAAATCGTCCTATTTAATCATATATATGTTGCTTGGCCTGGTTGCAGGAATGCTGTCGCCGATTCAAACCTCGATTAATTCAGAGCTGAGAAGTGCTATCCAATCTCCATTGGTAGCCGCTCTTGTCTCTTTCTCAGTAGGAACATTAGCGCTAATACTTCTTGTGTTAATTCTTGAGCATCACCGATTAGTCAATACGAACCTCTTAGAAAAGGGAAAAATGATCATCTCAGGAAGTCCTTGGTGGCTCTGGATCGGAGGGATGCTTGGTGTTATTTTTGTTACCTCCAATATCTTTCTTTTACCAATCATCGGGGCGGCCTTAACCGTTGTTTTAGCATTATGTGGTCAGATGGTCATCGCACTCATTATTGATCATTTCGGCTGGTTTGGGGTACCCAAACATCCGATAAACAGACAACGTATTTTCGGTATCATACTGATGATTGCAGGCATATTTTTGATTCAGCATTTTTAATCTAAACTGTATTGTCTAAGGAAATGGCTTCCGGTGCTCCATGAGACAAAAGAGCAGTATCATCGTTGAAACAGCGGGAACAAAGCAGAACAATTGACAGGTGATACAATTGTAACTAGAATTGTTACAGCGACGGGGCTAGGATTGATGAAAAATGAGTATGCCTTTTCGTTTACTTCATCAAGCCTTTCTCTAACTGTCGTCCGTTCAAACCCTTGTATTCATGGTTTTCTCGTCCATATAAGTTCCGTGATCATCCGGAGAATAATGGGTATGCTGAGGAAAGTGGTTTCGAAAGGTTTAAGTTTTGGTGGAGCAAAGGTTGGCAAAACCAATGCACCCCAAAAATTTAACGAGTAAAGCGCTCGAATGAGTTCTTTGTCAATGAACCGAAATGGAGGATGAGGCTGATGAAATTATTAGTAACCGGAGCAACAGGAGATTTAGGTACTAAAATTGTTACATCATTATTGAATAGAGTACCGGCAAATCAACTGGTTGTCAGCGTTCGTAACGTTGAGAAAGCAAACAAATTTCAGGAGCGCGGCGTAGAAGTTCGCCAGGGGGATTTTGATCACCCGGAAACGTTGGATTCTGCATTTTCCGGTATTGATAGGCTGCTGATTATTTCTACGGATGGTGATAATGAGACAAGAACCAAGCAGCACAAAAATGCGGTAGCCGCTGCGGAGCGTGCTCAGGTGAAATTCATTGCCTATACAAGCATTGTCAACGCACAGAAAAGCAAGAACCTTTTCGCTTCGACGCATCAGGCAACAGAAGAGGCGATTTTAAAGACAGGTATTCCTTATTCTTTTCTCCGCAATAACTGGTATTTGGAAAACGAAATTTCCAATATTCAGGCTGTCTTGGCAGGAGGGCCTTGGGTAACCTCCGCTGGAACCGGTAAAGTGGGCTGGGCACTGAAACAAGATTATGCAGAAGCTGCAGCAGCAGTACTCTCCGGGCACGGACATGAAAAGACAGTTTATGAGCTTTCCGGAAAGTTAATGACACAGGACGAGCTTGCTTCGGTAGTTGGTGAGGTATTAGGAAAAGAAGTATCCGTGCAGCAGGTTGAGGACGACGTATATACCGATATAGTCAAAAAGGCCGGTGTACCTGATTTTCTTATTCCGATGCTTGTCGGCATCCAAAAAAGTATTCGCGAAAACACGCTGGAAGTCGAGAGCAAGGATTTTGAAAAACTGCTCGGTCATCCGGTGACCCCAATCAAAGAGGCAGTTGCTCAAATCGTAAAGCAAATTTCTAGTAAAAACTGATCTTTTGCTCTGTTGCTATTTTCGCATGGAGTGCTATAATGATAAACAAATTTTAAAAAGAAAGGATCTCAAAGATCATGAACCATTTGAAGCTCAGCAAGACTTATTATTATGCTTACGTTTACTTTAGATAAGTTCGTACCGGCTCACGGTATGAACGATTATTTCGTTTGTATCTGGAGTTGGGAAGCATAATGTACGTACCAGCCGGATGCACTACTATTAAGAATCTGGCTGGCAGCGAGCTCATCATGATTCTCTTGAGATTTTCGAAACCAGTCAGATTATCCAATCTGACTGGTTATTTTTTTTATATGAATGGGAGAGAAGACGATTGGAAAATCATAACTATTTCCGATTAAAAACGGTATTGTATTTAAATTACCTTGTTCACGGAATGGGGTTAATCATTCTGACACAAAACATGAACGCTTTGAGCCAAAGCTGGCATACACCGCTAGCCACAGTCTCTTATGTTATTTCTGGTGTCGGCATTGGGCGTTTGTTTGCCTACTATGTTTTAGGCAGTTTATCTGATAAATATGGACGGAAATTCTTTATTGCTACCGGGATGGTTATGTACACCATTTTCTTCATTGGTATGGCATTCACAACGGATTTTAGAATCGCGTATGGACTAGCCATTCTCGCCGGTATCGCAAATTCAGCATTAGATTCCGGAACCTACCCAACATTTCTTGAATTGAAAGGAGAAAATGGATCTGCCAATATTCTGATCAAAGCAGCGATGTCTCTTGGCGAATTTGTTCTGCCGATTCTGATTGGATTGAATGAAACGATCAAAGGTTGGTATGGCATCATTTTTATTCTGGTTGGAGTCATCCTTGTGGCTAATTT
The DNA here is from genome assembly GCF_024125425.1 of Sporolactobacillus kofuensis. GTDB lineage: Bacteria > Bacillota > Bacilli > Bacillales > Sporolactobacillaceae > Sporolactobacillus > Sporolactobacillus kofuensis. The sequence continues at coordinate 194,101 of NZ_JAMXWN010000003.1, read as the reverse complement.
ACTCATGCTTATTCGACTGCAATTTCCGCAGCAAACCCAGCTTCGAGCAAATGCAAATCAGCAAAGTGCACAACCCGTCAAAAGGTCCGGAGCTCGGGTAGGCTTATTCATGATCTTGTCTTTCTACGGCTACAGTTCTATGGCCTTAATGATTCTCTTCACACAATGGATTACCCTCTATGGTACCGAGGTCTTACACATGAGCAATATGGCGGCTCATTTTCTGCTGTCGCTCTACAGTATCGGTTCGATTACAGGTGTACTGCTCATTTTTGTTCTGCTGAGACGATCGATTAATCCAATGAAGCTCGTTGCCGTTATGAATGGTCTTTCATTCTTACTTATGCTGATGATTTGTTTTTCAGGAAATTCCTTCATTGTCAGCATTTGTTCCTTACTGTTTGGGGTGACTGCAGCGGGTGGTGTGATGCAGGTTGGCTTGAATGTTTTCGGAAGTCTCTTTCCTGAGAAGAAAGGAAAAATTACCGGCATTTTCTTCTCGTTTGGAAGCCTTGCTTCATTTACGATTCCCATTATTACAGGGATGTTGTCTCAAATCAGCCTGTCGCTTGTCCTGCGCGTCGATGTAGTGATCGCACTCCTGTCATTTATATTCTGTCTAATTGGGCAGCATCTTATGCTGTTGGTCGATCATCCGGCACCCTATGAGAAGGAACGCCGTCAAATTAATAGGATCGACTATTGGATCATTCGCCTGCTGAATAGACGATTTAGATTAACACAAGAGATCGGCATCAAGAAACTGGAACAGCAAAGGGATGTATATGATCCGGAACGCGAACAGGTAATCATGGACAGAATAGATCGGCAGGTCGCCGATACGGAGAACAGGCAATATTGTAAGGAAATCTATCAAACGATTATCAACCGATCGAAAAACAATCAAATTCATGTGCGGGAGAAAGGGCAGATCAAGTGATTGCTCGAACATAGCACATAGCCAGAGCTCGCTTGGATACGTTCCATTCTCTGATGAAAGTAACCATTTTAAAAAAGGAAGAAGTCCTGAGCAGATGAAAACAATAGTCATTGATGGGTTGGGACTGATTGGCGGTTCGCTTGCTTTAGCGATTAAAAGGCAATCGCCGGAATGGAAAATTTTCGCTGTGGATATCAACCAGGAATCTTTGGCTTTTGCAAAAAGCCGGGGTTTTATTGATGAAGGCTTTGAAACTTTGGATTCAATTGCTTCACAGGCAGATCTTATTCTGTTGGCAACCCCAGTTGATCGGATTCTTTCCCATATAAAATTGTTGTTGGGGATGAAGTTGAAGAATGGTGTCATCGTTACAGACGTTGGGAGTACGAAGCAACAGATTATGGAGCAGTCAAAGTCACTCGTTCATGAAGGCGTTACGTTTATCGGCGGGCATCCGATGTCCGGCTCGCATAAAAGTGGACTCCGCTCAGCACGACCAGATCTTTTTCAAAAGGCTAATTATTTTCTGGTTGCCCTGATGGTAGCCTGAAAAGTCGACGGGCAATTGCTGAATTGAAAACACTCTTGTCCGGATTACAGGTGTGCTGGCAGCAGATTACAGCTGAGGAGCATGACCAAGTGGTCGGCCAATTGAGCCATCTCCCACATATTATTGCCGCCGGTCTGGTCAATATGACAAAATGTGCAGCAGAGCAAAATCATTTTTCTCTCGATTATGCAGCAGGTGGTTTTAAAAGCACGACACGTATCGCTGCGTCGGATCCGCAACTATGGACGGCGATTTTGCAAAGCAACTCGTCTATACTCATTCAACAAATTGAACAGTTTTGTCGTTCTCTAGATAAAGTTAAAAGGGCACTTCAAAAGGACGACAGGGAAGGCATCAATCAATTTTTTGAACAAGCCAAAGCAGTACGGACAATTTTGGATCATGATTCTCAATAAACGAATCGAAAAACTTAAAGAAAAATTCAGGTGATAAGAATGGTAGAAGCAATTCTCACCGGATTCATGGGAAGTGGGAAGACAACGATTGGTAAATTACTGGCTAGGACGGCTCATTGCACACATCTAGATCTCGATGACCTGATTGTCAAGTACGCCAAAAAAACGATTAATCAACTCTTTGCTGAACAGGGTGAAAAATATTTTAGGGATTTGGAAACAGAGCTGCTGGTAAAGGTTCTTGAACAACCCGGAATTTTATCAACAGGAGGAGGGACGATCGGGAGCGTCCAAAATCGACAGTTGTTAGAGAAAAATACTGCGCCAGTCATCTATCTCAAAACTTCTTTAGACTCAGTCATTTGTCGGTTACATGGGGACAATACGCGTCCACTTTTCCAGTCCTATGCAGCGTTTTTTACGCTTTATCAGCGGAGAATGTACGCTTATGAACAATCAGCCGACTTCACGATCATCACGGACAACAAATCTCCAGCAAGGATAGCGGAAGAAATACAAAGCTTATTGACTTTTGAGCATGCGTAATCCGCAATATGACACGCACATCAATTAGCCATGGAGAATTTGTACGTAAAGGTAAATGAACACGACTTAAAGGGAGTTATCTTCGTATGACTACGTATAATAGTGATGTACGTCGTTATTAAAGGAGCTGCGCACTGCATTTTGTATGTTGTATGCAGAGCGCACGCAGAGTATGAACGAATCACAAGGATAGAACAAGATGAAAAGGAGAAACGATGACAAGGAGTAAAGAAACAGGATGGAACTTTGACAACAGCTACGCTCGTCTGCCAGCAACATTTTTTTCCAGAATTAATCCGACTCCTGTACGCGCACCTAAATTAATGATTCTTAACCATTCTTTGGCCGAATCCCTGGGCTTGTCTGTTGAAGCACTGCAAAGTGAAGAGGCCATCGCTGTATTTGCCGGAAACCATATTCCTGAAGGTGCTGCACCCCTTGCTCAAGCCTATGCAGGGCATCAGTTTGGACATTTTACCATGTTAGGGGACGGACGAGCTGTGCTGCTCGGTGAGCAAATAACGCCTCAAGGTGAACGGTATGACATTCAGCTTAAAGGGCCAGGCAGAACGCCATACTCTCGCGGCGGCGATGGTCGCGCAGCGCTCGGCCCGATGCTCCGCGAATACATGATTAGTGAAGCAATGCATGCACTTGGTATTCCAACTACCCGTAGTCTAGCGGTCGTGACCACCGGTGAGTCAATCATGCGTGAAACGGAACTTCCGGGTGCTGTTCTGACTCGTGTCGCTGCCAGCCATTTGCGCGTTGGTACGTTCGAATATGCGAAAGCATGGGGCACGAAAGATGAACTTCAGGCACTGGCTGATTATACAATCAGGCGTCATTATCCCCACATAGAAAATGAGGAGCATCAATATCTTTCGCTACTTCAGGAAGTCGTGAAGCGTCAGGCTGCGTTAATTGCTCAATGGCAGCTGGTTGGCTTTATTCACGGAGTCATGAACACCGACAATATGACTATTAGTGGAGAAACCATCGATTATGGTCCTTGCGCCTTCATGGATGCCTATGATCCGGGAACAGTATTTAGTTCAATTGACCGCCGTGGGCGCTATGCTTATGGGAATCAGCCGCGTATTGCCGGCTGGAATCTTGCACGATTTGGGGAAACGTTGTTGCCGCTTTTGCATGACCATCAGGAGCAAGCCATTGAACTTGCGCAGGAAGAAATATCAAATTTTGCGACGCTTTATCAATCCCATTGGCTGGCAGGGATGAGAGCGAAACTGGGGCTATTTAATGAAGAGGAACAGGATGAAGCGTTGATTGATCGACTGCTCAGTTTGATGAAGAAGTATCGTGCAGACTATACCAATACCTTCCGTGCGTTCACTTTAAATACACAGGCTGGCTCCAAGCTCTTTGGAACCCCTGAATTTGCAGAATGGCATAAGCTTTGGCAAGAACGATTAGCCAGGCAGCAGGAATCGAAAGAGGATGCGAATGCGTTGATGCGGAAGAACAATCCTGCACTTATACCAAGAAATTATCGTGTGGAAGAGGCACTGAAAGCTGCAGTAGAGCAGGGAGACGACAGTGTGATGAAGCGGTTGTTGGCTGTTCTTTCAAGTCCTTATGCTTATTCAGCCGAACAGAATGAATATGCGACACTTCCCGTGTCAACAAGGCCTTACCAGACTTTTTGCGGAACTTGAGATTGGCACGAAGAACGGCTCAATCTATTCGAAGCACATTAGGTCACGTGGTAGCGATTACCTTGTGCGATCTAGCTGCCGCATGAAAAGTTAAGTCAGACAAAATGTAAAAAACTCATGGTGTCTTCAAAAGCAGATGAAGGCCACCATGAGTTTATTTAGCTACGAGTCATCGAACGTACCTTATACGCATGATGAACACTTTTTCTGCACGTTCTTTTGTTTCGAATCACGATCTTTCTTCGATTTGTTTTCTTGCTTGTTCCCATGTGTACGTTCGTGCTTCTTTTGGCTCCTTCTGTGCTGTTCCTTTTTGTCTGCGCTCTTATTTCGTTTCGAATCATCGCTACATAGTAAACATACATCATCGCATTCATTACAAAACTGTTGATTACATTTAGGACTCTCGGTTTGGGATAGGGTCAGCACGCCATAGCCGAGTTCATTAACAATTTTTGTAGTATTATTTGGAAAGATTTTAAGTTGTAATGTCGGTGCTAAGGTCCCACCAAAATGAGCGAATTGAAATTCATCTGGAAGAAGCCCTACTTCTTCAATAGAAATCCCTTGAAGATTAAAATTATCAATAAAGCTTAACACCGTAAAGTCAGGAAGAACGAGCCATGAGTAGGCCTGGAAGGGTTCTTGAGGAGCGTTAGTCACGACAAGCCCTCCGCCATTTAACGGGGTATAATTCCCGCGTAGGCTTCCTGCAACAAACCCATACAAGCCATCTGGTCCTGGTCCGGGTACAAGCCCAGGTGCGAACGTGAATTGATGACTATCGGTAAAGAGATAGTAACGGCCCCCATTAACGATTAAATGTGGCCGTTCGGTTTGTTGGTTCGTACACGGTGCTTGAAGTAAGGCAGGAAGCAATTCCCACTCGGTAAAGTCTTCATTTCTTAGAAGGGCAATGCCAATGTTCCCTGTATAGAATCGAGCTTCAGGCGGGACACCTGGGCCACAATCAAATTCACCGGCGACGCCACCAATGTTTCCTTCAAATAATAGGTATTCGCAACCTGATGCCGGATCTTTAAAAAAGAATGGATCACGGAATGCATAAATGATGCCGCCGCTTAAGGATTGTTCAAGCGTTTGGTACAATACGCCATCAGGTTCAAGAATGACTTGATGTGGTGCCCAATCATCAAAGAGTACACCGTTCAAATCAGAAATTACACGTCCTCTCGCAAGTGCGATACGCTGTTCATAAGTGACCTGACTTTCACCGCGTCTTCCTGTTGCGGTATAGAAGAAATTAATTGTGTCATCTTCTACGAATGCCGAGCCCGCCCATTGCCGGGAACCCAGCGCGTCACCTTCAGGAAATACAGTGCCGCCTTGAATCCAATCATTACCATTCTTTGAATAGAAATAACCGATGCGAGCGACGTCATGTCTTTTCCCCGGCAAGACACTTTTCGGAGCAGTGAGCGCAAACAGGACGCGCCAGCCTCCCGGAAGAACAGCTGTTGATCCGTCCTTCTCAGTTAATGGCCACATATCCCAAATCCAAAGATCAGGCGAAATTCTTGGAAAAGGTTCGTTAATTTCTGTGGTGACATTATCCGGCGTGATTCGAATCCGTTCCGCCTGTGCTCTTGTCCAATTTGAGGGTACTGCGTCTTCATGTGCACGCAGGCAGCGCTCAAAGTCCCTTTCAGGATCATAGCCACAAAAATTTCTAATTTCTTCTTTGTTAAAGATCCGGAATGTCGTCGGCTGATTACCCGTGCCGACACTACTTGGAAAATTTAAATTCGCGGATCCGCCGGAAATGGGTGAGGAGGAGGTTGTTGACACCTGGGGACTCTGATGGATCGGAAAGGATTGTCTGTTTTTGCATCCGTCACAATTCTTTTGTCTGTTCGAATGACTCACCTTATTTTCTTTCAAGCAAAATCACCCTCATCTTTTTATTGAACTTTTTTTAAGTTCACTAGCATGTTATGTTCATAGAAAGAAGTGGCATGGTTATTCAATCTGATGAAAATGTTTCTTTTTCATAGAATGGGTGAGGTGAACACATGTGAACGGTCATGGTCACAAGATAAAGACTGCAAAAAGTATGAATTTTGCACGACGCGTGTATCAGGATATAAGGTCCCCCCGGCTTTTCCTTTATAACTGATAAATATGCCGTATATACTCAATTTCTTGCGCTAGGCCATCTTTGAGTGCAGTTTTTGGATGATAGCCTAATAGGCTCTGTGCTCTGGAAATATCCGCCCATGTATGCTTCGGTTCTCCTCTGAGTGATGATAAAGAGTTGATCCTCGCCTTTGTCCCCGTTAAGTGTTCGATCATTGAAAGAGCTTCATTCACAGTAGCGCGTTCTTTTCCGCCAATATTAATCGTTTTGCCGGTCAAGTTGTCTTTATGAATCATAGCGGCGAGCGCTTCAACACAATCATCAACGTAGGTAAAATCTCTGGATTGAGTGCCATCCCCAAATAGAGTGATGGGTTCACCTTTTAGAATTTGAACAATGAAGCGATGGAAGGCCATATCCGGACGCTGTCTAGGGCCATAGACCGTAAAAAAACGAACAGTAATGATTGGAATGCTGAAGCTTTTATGATAGACCGCACATAAATTTTCTCCGGTCAGCTTCGTGATTCCATATGGGGAAAGCGGCGTCAGATAGGCATCTTCAACGAGCTTTCCCGGTTTTTCACCATAAACGGATGATGTTGATGCATAGATCAATTTTTGAAGTGGTTTATTTTTTGCCGCTTCGAGGAGACGTTGAGTAACAAGAATATTGTTGGTGACATAGGGATCAAAATCCTTGCCCCAACTCGATCGAACGCCTGGAATTCCTGCTAAATGGTAAATCATATCAATATTTTGAAGCATTTTTTCAAGATCAGCGGCCATCAAATCCTCTTCTAATAATATAAAACGAGGATGTTTTGTGAGATGGTCGAGATTTGAGCGTTTTAATGTCTTTGGGGTCGGACCGATCAATGCATCGACGCCGACGACTGTATTTTCCCGATCGGTTAACAGTTTTTCGCATAAATGAGAGCCGATAAAACCGGCGGCACCAGTCACGAGTATGTTCATGACTTAGCCACTCCTAAATACCGCAGTCCGTGTTGTCGGATAACCGTTGGGTCCAGACAATTACGTGCATCCAAAATTAAATCGCCATTCATCCATTTTTTCAGATCTTGCCAATTCAGATTTAGAAATTCATCCCATTCGGTTGCAATCACGACGCAATCGGCATCCTCAACCGATTCTTGTACGGTTCGATCTTGTGTTACGGATTCTTTCTGTGGAACGGGTAGATGTGCTTGCGGATCATACGAATGGACGATGCAGCCGAGTGCGCTTAATTTTTGAATGAGTGCAACAGCTGGAGAATATCTTGTGTCGTCCGTGTTCGGTTTAAAAGCTATCCCTAATACGGTGATCTTCTTTCCAGACAAATCGGGTAATACAGTCAGCAATTTATCGAGATAGAGATCGACCTGTGTTTGATTTACCGATTGAACAGCTTGGAGAAGTGTGGGTTTCACATTTTTCTTTAAAGAGCTGTGTACGAGTGAACGCACATCCTTAGGAAAACACGAACCTCCATAACCAATCCCTGCGTTGAGAAAGTGCGGGCTGATTCTTGGATCCGTACTGATCCCTTTAACCACATCTTCAACATTCACATCATATTGATCACAGATTCTGGCTATTTCATTGATAAATGAAATTTTTGTCGCCAAAAAGGCGTTCGATGTATACTTGATCATTTCAGCTCCGGATAAGGTCGTCACAATGAATGGCGCATTAATTTTTTGATAGATTTCTTCCATAATGGCAAGCGATTGCTGATCATCCTTTTGCTTCCCTACAACAATCTTATCTGCATCGACCATGTCCTTAATGGCCGTACCTTCTCTTAGAAATTCAGGATTAGACACAATAGTAAATAATTTGGGATCTACACCCTTTTGGACCAGTGTTTGATGTATCCAATCATTGGTACCCGGAGGCACTGTGCTTTTTGTGATAATTGTTTTATACGTTGTTAGCGATTCGGCAATTAGATCAATGACAGATGAAACATAGGTTAAATCGGCTTGACCAGTTGGAGATGAAGGTGTTCCAACGGCAATCAATATAACCGGAGCGCTTTTGATTCGTTCATGAGTGGGCACATCAAAAGTTAATCGGGAACGATTTCTTCGGATGAGCTCTTCTAAACCCGGTTCAAAAATGGGGACTTCCCCGGATGTTAATGATTTTATCTTTTCACGATTCGTATCGAGACAAGAAACAGAATGACCTAGGTCGGCAAGTACAGCAGCAGATGTCAAGCCGACGTATCCTGCACCGATTACACAAATATCCATGTATATACCCCTCTCGCCAATTTGTTTACTGATTATTTTATTAATCATGGCATCAGAGTGTTTAATGCATTTGTCTAGAAATCGTTTTAAAATGTGGATCTATTCACCAATTTGTCCGTTTCGGATGAAGACGTAGTCAATGCTCATTCATAAAAAACTAGGAGATTAACCATTTTGTATGAATTGGTCATAAAGAAGTGTCCGCCTCTTTGTGTCGGAATAGAATATAGCATTCTGGCGAGGAAAGGGGGAAAACCAAATGATAAAGAAAGCGATAATACCTGCTGCGGGATTTGGTACAAGAAGTTTGCCGATCACCAAGGCAATTCCTAAAGAAATGTTCCCGATTAATAATAGACCTTCTATCCAGTACGTCGTAGAAGAAGCCGTCTCCGCTGGAATTGAGCAATTGCTGATCATCGTCTCACGTTCAAAAAACTTAATTGTCGACTATTTTGATCATTCCTTAGAGCTTGAGATGTTTCTACAAAAAGCAAATAAATCATCATTAATGGAAAAAGTAAAAATTCCGGACATCCAAATCTTTTATACTCGGCAGCCGTTTGCTAAGGGGCTAGGCGATGCGGTTCGATTGGGTAAGGACTTCGTGGGCGACGATCCATTTGCTGTATTGCTCCCTGATGATCTGATTATTGGCAAGGGCATCAAGGACTTAATTGACGTATATGATGAAACACATAGTCATGTCATCGGACTGACAGAGGTAGAAACAGAGCGGTTGCAGAACTATGGAGTGATTCAAGGGACGCTCGTGCGGGATGGCCTTTATGACCTCACTAATATTATTGAAAAACCAAAGCAAAATGCGCCCTCAAATCTTGCTGTGATTGGAAGGTATCTATTCACACCGGAAATTATGGCTGCACTTGATAAGGTTGCCCCAGATCGGAGCGGTGAAATTCAACTAACGGACGGTATTAAAAGAGTCATGGATAAGGACAAGTGTTATGGGAAAATCATTTCAGGACAAAGGTTTGATATTGGTTCAGAAGCAGATTACATTGCTATGCAAATGATGATTTTTAATCAAAAAAACAAGAGCTGAGTTGAGCATTCTTTAGAGATAGGAAAGTATAAGCTATCTTGGATAATAATGCCGGCGAAGATGCAAGACGCCTTTGGGATCGATTTCGTTGAGCCAAGTAAGGAGAGACCCCGTAGATGACTGGTTGTTCCAAGCGGCTCCCGGATCGCCCACGGCAAGTGAGCAACGAAGTACAGTTGATGAAAGATAAGGACCGCGCATTTGCCCCGTTCGCTAATGGTGAATGCATGTTCATTAGGGAAGCAACAAAACAGTCGGAACGCATCCGTCCGGCTGTTTTGTTTTATCAATTTGAACGATTTAACGACGCATAGAGTGCGTCAAGATCAGAGGCTACACGCGCAAAATTGTAAGTCTTTTTCACCTTTTTTCTGCCTATTCTCCCCATTTTTTCAGCGTGGTCCCGATTTTCGAGTAATTTGGTGATTGCCTTTGTGAATGCTGCTGGATCTTTATAGTCTTTGATAATCAATGCATCTTTGCCATGATGAAACAATTCTGGATTTCCGCCCCGATTTGTTGTGATGATGGGTAATCCGGCAGCCATCGCTTCATAATGCACTCTTGCAAGCGGCTCTTTCCACTGTGAAGGACAAACGAAAAGATCTGCGGCAGAGAAATACTTAGGAATTTCATTCACAGAAACATAAGAGGTAAAAATGATGCTACCGTTCATTTGATTCGCCAAAGTTTTCAGGTCTTCAATGTAAGCACTCGATGACTCATCTGCATACCATTTACTCCCGACGATAAGCAATTTGGCCTGTTGATGAGTGACGAGAAGCTCTTTCATCGCTTTTAGAAGCAGATGGCAACCTTTTGCTGACACAAGTCTACCTACGAAGAGAAGGAGAGGATCTTGAGGACCAATAGAATAGAGAGAACGTATCTGTTTCCGCCATTTTTTCCCTGTATCTGTCCAAATCGGAGCATAGTCATGGATGTCAACGCCCGTATAGAGGACATGTAGTTTCTCTGATACATCTGGGAACTTTTTCACTGTATCTTTAGCGATAAACCGGCTTACGGTCAGTATCCCATCGGATTCCTGCATCCCCCGTGCGGCATGCTCCTGGTCAACCTTTAGTGTTTCGAAGACGCGATTATGCAAGGAGAGCAGAATTTTTGCTCTTGGTGCTGCATCTCGAAGAAAAGGCACCCAGCCCGGCCTGTTATATACTTGAATCACGTCAAATTTTTTCTCACGAACTCTTTTGCAAACATGATAAAAAAATTGAGATTTATCGAAGCGTTCATAATGCACCTGATCAACTTTTTCTCGAGCATGCAGGTGCGGATCTGTGATTGAGAAAACGGTCACTTTATGATCTTTAGCGAGCAGTGGGGCTACCTTTGAGATGAGGAGTTGAATCGCTCCACCTCTGACAGGGGGACAGGGTCCCCGATCAGAGCAGATGAATGCGATTTTCATCTCGACTTTCCTCCTTTTTTTTTCTTACCGTACAACTTCTCGAGCTGCATAATCTTTTCATCATTCCATCCATAGAGTTTTAATGTATTTTCCTTAATTTCAGGATGATGCGTTTTAACACTCAGACTGCTTCGGTTTTCCCCGTGAAGCCAGTATTCCGACAACGGTTCTTCCAGACAATAACCACGGTAATAAGCAGCCAGACGTAGCCACATATCCCAGTCCTGAGAATACCAGTATTTCTCGTTAAAAAGTCCTGCTTTTTTAAAGCATTTTTTGCTAAGGAGCAATGTCGAGGTTCGGATGGTAAACCGTCTCGCAAATAAACAATATTGTAGTTGTTCTTGATGCTTACAAGAAAACGGCTTACGCAGTTTGGTGATCTCACCTTTTTCATTAACGTTGTAGTACCATGAATACAAAAATCGGCACTTGGGATGTTCTTTGATAAAATTCATTTGTTTTTCTAATTTGTTCGGAAGAAACCGATCATCCGAGTCACAGAATGCAATGTACTTTCCTTCTGCATGCTGGATGCCAGTATTTCTCGCAGCTGAAGGGCCTTTATTTTTTTGATAGATATAGCTAATCTTGTTGCCGAATACTTTCAATTTTTCTTTTGTATCGTCGGTTGACCCGTCATCGACAACGATAATCTCGTAATCTTTATACGTTTGCGCAAGAATGCTCTTAACTGCTTCTACGGTAAACTTTCCACGATTGTAGGTCGGGATGATGACACTTATTTTAGCCATTGGATTACTCCTTTCCCTCATTGTCCAACCCGTTAATCACCAAATCATATATATGTTCCAATTCATTAATTTGCGTTTCCGTATTAAATGAGCGTTTTATGGTTTTTCGACCCTTTTTCGCCATTTTGTGCCATTGATCAGGATTTCTGATAAGCTGCAGTAGAGCGTGAGCCATGGCATCCGTATCCCGTTCGGGAACGAGTAGACCTGACTGTTCGTTGCGAACAAGCTCTGGTATGCCCGCGTGTAATGTTGAAACAACGGGAAGTCCTGTAGCCAAGGCTTCTTTTAGTACATTAGGGATCCCTTCTTGATTTCCATCTTTGGCTGTTGTGCTGGCGAGGGCAAACACATGGGCTTGGTGCATTTCATGAATAACGTCTGGATGGGAAAGCGCACCAACAAAAGTAACGACTTTATCTAGATTTAATTGTTTGACCTGTTTCTGTAGTGTATGGCGCAATTTACCGTCGCCGACGATCCGTAAACGAACATTTTTATCTTGAGCATATACCTTACTAAAGGCGTTAATCAGGTCCTCCATTCCCTTTTTCTGCACAAGCCGACCAACGGAAAGAATCGTGACGACACCGTCTTCAGGAAATTCAGAGTTTCTGAATGCAAAACGATCAATATTTATGCCACTATGATGGACAAATAGTTTATTCTTGGGACATCCAAAGTCAACAAGGATCTTTTTCATGTTGTTCGAGGTGACTGTGAATGCATCGCCCTCTTTAAAAAGAATTTCTAAGTTACCCTTATATTTTTTCATTGACTTTACATTTGTTGGCAAATCGAAGCCGTGGAATGAAGTCAGCATAGGAATGCCGAGCGCTTGTTTCACACTCAGTAAGTCAGCTCCGGTCAGACCGAATCGTGCGTGAATGAAATCGACTTTTTCTTTGCGGAGTATCTCACAAAGCTCTTCTTTGCCTTTATATTTAAAAATCGGGTCAAATGGAAACTGCTCTAAATTTAATACTTTCTTACAACAAACAATCGGTGTGAACCTGTTTAAATTGACTAACTCCGAATAGATGAATGTTTCACTAATCGGCAAAAACCAATTTCGGATGACCGCTACTTTATACAACGTTGCATCACCTCTTTCATGTACTGCCTTATTTATCATTTCTCTTCTCATACTATGAAAATTTAGCGATTTGGCTCTTGGGAAATTGTTCATGAAATACTTAAAAAGTAATTGACACTTTCAATCATTGGTTTGCAATCAAGCCAATCCTTTAGTCCGATTTCAAAGATAAAATCCTTCTTAATTAGAAAGGGCTTTAAACTTCTCCAATCAATCTTTCCTTTACCTAAAGGCAGAGCATCATGATGAGTCCCTGCGCTGTCAACGACATGGACGTAATGTACGTATGTGTCAACAAGATTAACGAGATGGTGTAATTGCTTATTGCTGCCACCTAACGAAATAAAGGCATGACTGACATCAAAGCACATCGGCAAATGGAGCGGTTGAATAATTTCTGAAAAGAGATAAGGGTTCGCAAATGAAAACAGACCGGATGTCGTGTTCTCCCAAAGAAAACAGTCTCCGTATGTTTGAATCGTCTTTTCAATGCGTGCCCTCATTTTTAATGTTGCAGATCGTCCTTTGAGAAAGGAACTTTCTGACTTGGAATAGTGTGCATGTAAGACACAATACACATTTTCTTGCTTGCATAGATCCGATAAGCATGCGCAAGACCACTGGTAGTAGCTAGTCATTTCACGATCTGAACTTAAAATATCTAGTTTTTTATTCTTATACGTGCAAGGATGGTGCAAATAGATTTTTATGCCTAACTGCTTCAATTTAGCGATGGTTAGGTGCAGATTTTCCGGATTAACGAAGTCATTTTCATTAATTTGAAGTTCTAGAATTTCAGGGTGATACTTTATTCGGTCATTCACTTGATTTGGATCTACGGAACACTTGAGACGTACAAATTGCAATGGAATCACCCATATTCATGAGGTTGTCAATGGCTTGTCTGATCATTTTCATAGGACTGCCGGCCGTATTTTTTTTCTAAAAGGGCCAGATGTTCGTCATCCCATTGATAGAGTTTAAGGATAGACGCACGAATTTCCGGATGATAAATTCGAATGCCATGGCTGCTTCTATTCTCAGTGTGAAGCCGGTATTCCGATAATGGCTCTTCCAGACATGCCCCTGGGTAGTAGGCTGCAAAGCGAAGCCACATATCCCAGTCCTGGGAATACGAGAACTTTTGGTTGAATAAGCCGGCTTTGTTAAAACAGCTTTTTTTCACGAGGACAGTGGATGTCCTGATTGTGAACTTACGTGTAAATAAACAATATTGAAGGTGTTCACGGTTTTCGCAATTGGAAGGCTTTCTAATTTGAACGCTCTTATTCTGTTGATGGGTCTGGTAGTACCAAGTGTAGAGGAACGGAGTATTTGGGTGTTTTCGAATATAGTCCATCTGTTTAGCGAGTTTCTGAGGCAGAAAAAGATCATCAGAATCGCAAAAAGCAATGTATTTCCCCTTAGCATGCTGAATGCCAAGATTCCTGCTTGCTGAAGGACCTAGATTTGGCTGATACAAGTAACGGACCTTACCACCATACTGATGAACAATTTCTTTTGTATGATCGGTTGAACCGTCATCAACAATTATGAGCTCAAAGTTTTTATATTCCTGAGCGAGAACACGATCAATTGCCTCTGCAATAAACGCTTCTCGGTTGTAAGTTGGAATGATGATACTAATTTTCGGCGACGTTATCACCTCTTTCTGTAAATGCATGATCTAACTTGGCAATTAATTTTTAAAATAACTGTATTCACTAAGATTCTGATTCGTTACTCATATGTGTTCATGCCTCTATAAATTGCTGACTGGATCTGTTCATTTGGGGCAATTTTGCAGAAAGTGTAGGCCTTATTACAAACGAAACCATACGATAGGGATATATCTGGTTCTAAAGGAAGTGGGATGACTTTGATTCACTATATTACAGGACGGAACTTAGGCCATTTGAACAAGTGTGTGGCAAATCTGTCAAGGTTCTCAAAGATCAGTAATGAACCCGTTAAACTATTTTCTTTTAAAAATACACATGCATGGTTACGCGCGAATTTCCCGCAAGGAAACATTCATCGCTATATTAATCCACAAAAAAAGGCGGAAATCTTACTGAATGCCAACCTTGTGATGCATGATTGGCGGGACGAAGTCCGACAGCTAAAACAAGAAAGGACAGGTGAAGGTCCAATTATTGGTGGCATCTATCACAGTGATCTGTCCGTACATCGTGAGGATACGAATTGGACACGGAAATTTAAGCGGCAAGTTAGAGACATTGCACAAAGATCAACAGATATCTTCTTCCATATCAACCTCACACAACCTCAAGAAATCCCCCAGTTATCGACGCTTTATGTACCTATTCCAATCATTGCTCGAGATGTGACAATGGCGCCGGACCAAGTGAAGCAACTATTGGGCATCCCAAAAGAGGAACCGTTTCTTTTAGTACAGATGGGTGGCGGAGTGGGAAAATATCGTTACCTGTATATGGATGAATGGTATGAAAAAATTAACCAGCTAAAATCGCCTTATCGTATCGTCGTTGCAAGTCAGCTCAATGACGTCGATTTTACTTTTAACCGTTCGATCATTCAGGCGCCTCTTTTTAATAATGGACGCAATTTAATTAACGCTGCAGATTTGGTGATCAGTAAACCGGGGATGGGCATATTGATGGATTGTATTTCAACCGGAACGCCGTTGCTCGCATTGCCGGCGGATACGAAGGAGCGAGAGGTGAAAAATATGATGCTTCGTGAACTTGTTGGCGATGATCGCTGCTTAGCGAGAAATAGTTTAAAGCCTAAGGAATTAGCGGTACAAATTGAAGAATTGATGGCTCAAAAGGAATACATTAAGAAAGTTTTTAGGAAAATCCCCCAAGATGGCGCAGATGTGATTGCGAACAGCATGAAGTTACTTTCAGGGCGTAACCTTAAGGAATTGCCGGACACTTATCAAGAAATTTTAAAAACGACTCCGTTTAAAGTTGATTAAGGGGAGAGCGGATCTGGGAGGGTTTTTCAGATCCGTTTTTTGAACCAAAAGAAGGGTTAAAGTCTTTAACTTGAACGAGAGCGAAGATGCAAGAATCAGGGACTGGGTAGTTTCTTGTAAAGCGTTGACTGAATCTGTTCACATTTGGGGCCTATTTTACAGAAAACGTATGCCTTCTAACAAATGCAACCATACGATAGAATATAACTGATAGCTGAAGGAAGTGTACGATCGTGATCCATTATATTGTGGGACGTAATTTAGGCCACTTGAATCCATGTGTGGCTAATTTGACCAAATTCTCAAAGATTAGTGATGAACCCGTTAAACTATTTTCTTTTAGAAATACCCATGAATGGTTACGCGCAAATTTCCCGCAAGGCAACATTCATCGCTCAATTAATCTACAAAAAAAGGCGGATATTTTATTAAATGCTAATCTGGTGATGCATGATTGGCGAGATGAAGTTCAACAGCTAAAACAAGAGCGGACAGGCGAAGGTCCAGTTATTGGTGGTATCTATCACAGTGATCTGTCTGTGCATCGTGAGGATACGGATTGGACACGGAAATTTAAACGGCAAATTAGAGACATTTCCCAGAAATCAACAGATATCTTCTTCCATATCAACCTCACACAACCTCAAGAAATTCCCCAATTATCGACGCTTTATGTACCTATTCCGATCATTGCTCGAGACGTGACAATGGCGCCGGATCAAGTGAAACAACTATTGGGCATCCCAAAAGAGGAACCGTTTCTTTTAGTACAGATGGGCGGTGGAGTGGGAAAATATCGTTATCTGTATATGGATGAATGGTATGAAAAAATCAACCAGCTAAAAACGCCTTATCGTATCGTCGTTGCCAATCAGCTCAATGGTGTGGATTTTACTTTTAACAGCTCAATCATTCAAGCACCTCTTTTTGATAATGGACGCAATTTAATTAACGCTGCAGATTTGGTGATCAGTAAACCGGGGATGGGCATATTGATGGATTGTATTTCAACCGGAACGCCATTGCTCGCATTGCCGGCGGATACGAAGGAGCGAGAGGTGAAAAATATGATGCTTCGTGAACTCGTTGGGGATGATCTCTGCTTAGCAAGAAATAGTCTAAAGCCTAAGGAATTGGCGGCACAAATTGAAGCACTGATGGCACAGAAGGAACAGATTAAGAAAGTGTGTGGGAAAATCCCGCAAGATGGCGCAGATGTGATCGCGAAAAGCATGAAATTACTATCCGGGCACAATCTTAAGGAATTACCGGAAATTTATCAAGATATATTAAAAATGACTCCTTTTTCAATTGATTAAAAGCGAGTATAGTGATCGCGATTACGTCTATTGACTATTTTGTTTTGCTTTAAAGTTAAAATGTAATACAAACAGCAGTGGATCTTCGCTGCTGTTTGTGTTTACGTGTCAAGGTATGCCATTGAATGGGGAGCATTAGTCGATACATCCCCAATCAAGAAGATTCACACATCACTATTCGTCCATTTTTCTGCTGCCTTTAGCCGATCGAAAATCACCTCCGAAAAGGAAACAGGCTCTGCCTGTTCCTACAGGGAAAAAACCACCAAAAGCGCAGGACTACAGGAAACCGGGTTCTGAGCATGCATGTGTACGGAAATTTGAAGTTGTTGCCATCAATGCGGACATCAAATATAACGATTCCGGAGATCATGATCCGTTCGGCATTGTCTTTGCCTTAAAAAAAGATATTCCTAGGATACGAAGCGGAGAATTAAATCCTGAACCATTGATTCTTCGGGTCAATGTTGGTGAATGTATTGAGATAACCCTGACGAATGAATTAACCGGTGCAACAGATCATGAACAGGATAAGATTCATGGATACCCAGCTGTCCCAGTAGAAGTTCCATTCCCATCGTCAGATCGTATATCATTGCATCCGCAAATGCTTGCATATGATGTGCGAACTTCAGACGGAGCAACCGTTGGCTTTAATGATGACCAGACCATTGGACCAGGAGAAAGTATAACCTATCGTTGGTACGCCGATTACGAGGTTGGCTCAGTAGGGCTTTGGGATATGGCCGATATACGCAATCATCGACATCACGGCGCTTTTGGAATGTTAATTGTAGAACCACGGGGTTCAACCTATTTAGATCCAATGAACCGTGAGAAAGAGGCGGTGGGTAATCAAGTTATTCTTTCGAACCCATTGCTTTCTGAAACGCGTGAATTTGCACTCCTCATGCATGATGGGGTAAGGCTTATGGATAAGGATGGGCGACTGATTATTGACCCTGAACCGCTTTTCGTCAGGAGGGAAGAGCCAATCGCAGACTTCGAGGATCAGGGCTCCAGAGGGTTTAATTATCGTGCTGAACGATTCAGTCACCGATTAACCAATCTCGATGATCTATCGAAAGTATTCAGATCCACGGACCATGGTGACCCGGCAACCCCATTATTTATTGCCTATGCGGGGGACCCGGTACTCTTTCGCTTCACAGCACCGGCTGACCGGGCGAGAGGGCACGCTTTTACCATTCACGGTCATAAATGGCTCAGAAGCAGTAATGATGTCAATTCGTCCATTATCTCAGTAAAGGGACAAAATATGCCAGGAGCTAATGGTAGTTTCCCATTATTTTATGGTGCTGGCGGCTATCATCAAGATCCAGGAGATTATCTCTACCGTTCCGGAAACATTCGTTGGGACATTGAACTGGGCTTATGGGGAATCATGAGAGTTTTAGCGGAACGAATCCCTTATTTGGCGTCATTGGATGAAAGCAATTTCTATCCAAGAAAAAAGGTACAGGGGGATCATGGTGATGAAAGCGCATGAGGATCAAATGAGAAAGAAAAGTCATTGTAATGCATGTACGTGTGATGAGACACCGGATCATCAACTTTGTCTGGGCTCGCCCGATCATGCATGTCCAGAAAACATTCCTACGCCGCGCTATCGATCGCCAAATAGCCCTTTATCCCATTCGAAGCTTGATAAATTGCAGAAATGTATTGAGATTGGCAATGACTTGCTCCGTTCACTTGGAAACAGGAGAGATCCAAATCATCAACGGCAATTACAAATACACCTTCTCGATATGAGAACTACATGCATCCGGGTGAAGATTCACTGTAGAGAAAAACAGATAAAAGAAAAAGGAGTACTTGTAGCAGTCGGCAAGAACTTCATCACGTTGCATACAAAGAGAAAAAAAACAGTAATCCCATTTAGTAAAATTGATTCTTTGCAACATGAAAAATGTGCTAAAGCGTGCGCCAACCATCAGGAACTTATGCGTTCCAGTCGCCCATTCAAACGAGATCTTGTTCTCCATTTTGGTGAGATCGTTTCGAATACATCAGAACTTGGCAATCTCTTCTTTGGGATTCCATTGCATGTCATGCTGGTGTCATTG
Organism: Sporolactobacillus kofuensis; assembly: GCF_024125425.1. Lineage (GTDB taxonomy): Bacteria > Bacillota > Bacilli > Bacillales > Sporolactobacillaceae > Sporolactobacillus > Sporolactobacillus kofuensis. The sequence goes on along the minus strand of NZ_JAMXWN010000003.1, from coordinate 174,886 downwards.
TTTGGAAATAAAGTGAGTATGCGCGTAGAGAATCGTTATGATGTGGTTTCCGGATATATATGCGGAGCAGACGAACAGTGTTTGCAAATTCGAGTGGGAAAAGAAATTGAACAGATTCCTTTGTCTAAAATATGTTGTATGACCATGAAAAGGGATTAACCAGTTAAAAGAAATGTGATGTGCAAATTGGAGGTGAAAAAGTGCCGCACACATATAGATGGTGTATTCCTTTGTTCTTTTTCATCATCTTCCTAACTTTTCCAATTATCGTATATGGACACTCTTCTGCCATTTCAATAGATCCTGGACCTAATCGTTATCTCGATAAATCTCCTACACAGGTCACGATTACCTTCCGGCATGAAATCGATGAACACCTCTTTACCTTGAATGTGTTTGATAGCAATCACAAAGACGTAACAAAGGGAGATCCGGTGATTAGTAATCATGGAACCAAACTGATGGTTAAGCTCCTAAAGTTGACGAATGGTGAATATACAGTCAAGTACAATGTCATTTCAGCAAATGACGGCCATCATCAGGAAGACACTTATTCCTTTTCGATTGGAAACAGCAGCCCAAAAAAGGAAGTCCAGCCGGTTGGACACAGTAGCAGTACGCATAAAATTGAGCCTGACGAAATTAAATTGAGCACCAACAATTTCGGAATCAATGTTTTCCGAGGGTTCTATTATTTGGGACTGCTTTGGACGATCGGCTGGGTATTTTGGGGCGTTGTCCTGCTAAGACAGCGAAAAACGCTACCGAAAGGGTTTGAACGCTGGGGCATTACCGCTCAAATGGTTCATTTAATGGGACTCACATGTATGATTCTTATGCAGTTCACTAATTTTACAGAGAGCGGATTAATGTTCAGGCCAGAGATCCCACTGACATCTCTATATGCTTTGACATGGATGGGGTCACTCAGTCTCTCTATAGTGGGATTTGTCCTACTCTTTAAATCAAAGTGGATCGATGCTTTGTGGATTCTTTTGATTGTGATGTTCAAAGCTTTAAATGGACACCCATCTGAATTTGATCTGGGCTTCGTATTCACTGTTGCTGATAGCATTCATTTAATCGGTGCATCCATTTGGTGTTCCGGATTAATCTATATCATGGTATTTTGGAGAAAACAACGTTTGCACGTTCATACTTTCCTCCCCATGTTCTCCGTCTTCGCTTTCGGTAGCTTTGTTGCCCTATTCTTAACGGGCACAATGTTAACGATTGGTTTGCTGTCTGAGCCTTACGCACTGTTTACGACAGTATGGGGTGCAACACTGTTGATCAAGCTTACATTAGTCATAGCAATCGTTTTAATCGGAGTATGGATCAGAAAGGTATTGAAATCAAAGAACGGTAACCAAATAAAACTGCTCCTTACACTAGATTCTATCCTCATGGTCACCATCATTGCCGTCGTATCCGTATTGACTTATTTAAGTCCGGTCCCATGACCTTTGTGTGATCGTTCTTCAGCTGTTGTAAAAAGGTCTTATCTAATTCGATAAGGCCTTTTCTATAGTTCATTGATTTGGTGTGACCAGAAGGAGATGCGTACTTGATGCATGCCCTTATCGGGATAACTTTCATCTTCTTTAATGGGACGGATTAATGGTCTTCGCCTATTTTAACAAGTATTCGTCCTCTGGCCTGGCCACGCAGCACAGTTGGCAAAGCAGCAGGCAGCTGATCCAGACTCATTTCGTTTTGAACAAAGGGTTCTAATGATTTTGGTTTCCATACCTGAGCAAGACGAGCCCAGACTTCCATGCGTGTGTTCATCGGACAAAAAACCGAATCAATACCGAGCAGATTGATCCCTCTTAGAATGAATGGGAAAACCGTCGCCGGCAGATCGCTACCAGCGGTCAGCCCGCAAACGGCAACCGATCCGCCATAGTGGATCTTGCTGAGCAGAGCTGCAAGCGGCTTTCCACCAACGGGATCAATTGCTGCTGCCCATTCCTGTTTTTGCAAGGGTTTCAGGGAACCATCATACACATCATCACGAACAATAACCGATTGTGCACCAAGAGCGTTGAGATAAGCATGCTCTGATGATTTTCCTGTACTTGCAGTCACCGAGTAGCCGCATCCCGACAAAATCGATACGGCGAAACTGCCAACGCCGCCCGTTGCGCCTGTAACCAGCACTTTTCCTTGATCGGGAGCCACATGATTTTCTTCAAGCCTCAGGACAGATAGAGCAGCTGTAAAACCGGCCGTTCCAATAACCATCGCCTCGCGCAGCGAAAGCTCCTTAGGAAGCGGGACGACCCAGTCAGCAGGTATACGCGCGTATTCACTATACCCACCAAAATGTGAAACGCCAAGTTGATAGCTTGTGGCGATGACCGGATCGCCCGCTTTAAAACGTGCGTCCTCCGAGGAAACAATAATTCCCGAGAGATCAATACCCGGGACAAATGGATAGGAGCGTACAATCCGGCCGTCCGGCATTGAAGCAAGGCTATCCTTGTAATTGATACCCGAATAAGCGACCCGAACGAGGACCTCGCCTTTTGGCAAATCATCCAGCATCAGTTCTTCGATGTTCCGAGAAATTTGGTTATCTTTTTTCCTAAGGACGAGTGCGCGAAATGGTTTCATGGGTACCGCCGCCTTTCAAAGGGCATAGTTTTCTATATTGAAAGCCTTTTCCTAACTATGATTATATCTTTTTTTGTACCGATGATGCGAAGTTCAGAGGATGTGTCATTGCTTCCAACAATGAAAGGTGGGGAAAATAGTTAGAAAGGTAAGGAATTTTTTACATAAACGCTTTAATGGATAAACGCGTTGCATTGTAAAATGCGATGTGTTAGAATAGCGACACTAACCCTTTTGGAAAACACAGAGAAAGAAAACAGGAGAGAGGATGTTTACAGTGGAAAATGAAAAAATGACGGTGAAAGCATTCATGAATCATGTGCTGGTTGGTCATGCGGTCGGTATTGTTGCAGGGCTGGTTCCTTCAGCTCTGCTTGGTGAATTAAGCAAGGCACTTATGGGGCAAATCCCGATTTTCGGAGTTATCAATCAGCTCGTATCCATTTACATGCTGGCGGTTCCACTCTTAATCGGTGCAGCGGTCGGTTACCAATTCAAAATGAAGCCGATTCCGATGGCTTGTGTGGCAGCTTCCGCTTGGATCGGCTCAGGTGCACTCGTCTTTACACCCAATGGCATAACGATTAACGGCATAGGCGATTTAGTCAATACGTTAGTGACGGTCAGTTTGACCAGTGCACTAGTGCTGCTCGTTGGGGGCAGGCTGAAGTCATTTGAACCGCTGATTATGCCGGTGCTTGTTTGTACCGTTGGCGGTGGTGTTGGTGTGGCGATGTTCCCATACGTTCACAAAGTAACGGTTGGTCTTGGACAAATGATCAACAGCTTTTCTATTCTTCAACCGATTCCAATGGGTATTTTGATTGCTGTATGCTTCTCGGTGATCATGATTTCTCCTGTTTCCACGGTAGCGATTGCCACGGCGATCGGCATGAGCGGTATTGCGTCAGGTGCTGGAAATCTGGGCTGTGTGGCGGCAGCGGTTGGCATGTTTGTCGGTGGCCTCCGTGTCAATAAAATCGGTCTTTCTCTATCCATTGTGCTTGGTACACCGAAAATTATGATTGCGGCTATGGTCCGTCAACCCAAGATATTGATTCCGATCATGCTGAATGCGGCATTGCTCGGGACGGTCGGTGCACTTTTTCAAATCAAGGGAACGCCAATTAGTGCCGGATTTGGATTCTCCGGAATGGTTGGTCCAATCAATGCGATTCATTTTATGGCCGGTGGGGTTACAGCAGTTAATCTATTGACGATCGTGCTTGTTTTCATTGGCATCCCATTTGCCGGTGGTTTCTTCTTCGAATGGATCTGCCGACGTGTGTTTCATCTCTACAACGCCGAAGATTACAGCACAGAGATGGCGGAATTCAAAAAAGAAAAAAAGGAACCACAGCCTAAACTTGTCTTGGAAAAAGCCTAACAGGTATGGACATAAAAAAGCCTCACGTTCTAATTGCGAGTCTTCGCAAATAGAGGTGAGGCTTTTTCTCTATTCAGATTCCTACACCATACGATGATGCAATACGGTGCCGTTTCAGCAGGCATACTTCTTGAGCGGATCTTCAGTAAAAGATAGCCTTAATTGGCCAGAATTTGTTCAATTTGATTTAGTGTTTCTGTGCTGAGGGTGATGTCGGCTGCTTTGGCGTTGTCGATAATCTGTTCCGGTTTGCTCGCACCGACAACGACACTGGCAACATTTTCTTGACGGAGTACCCAAGAAAGTGCCAGTTCCGGCATTGTGATCCCGAGTTCGGCTGCTATTTTCTTTAGCTCGGCGACTCTTTTTAGATTATCCGCAGTAAGAAAACGTTGAATACCGCCTTTTTGTTCAGCGGCCCTGCTGCCGGCAGGCACATCATCGATGGATGTATATTTACCGGTCAGCACACCTTGTGCAAGCGGGGACCAGCAGACTTGGCTGACACCGTGTGCTGCGCTTGCCGGAATCACTTCTTTTTCAATAGCACGGTGTAGCATGCTGTATTGGGACTGGTTGGCAACAAAATGGTTAAGCAATTTCTCATCAGCAATATGTGCCGCCTCCGTAATTTGGGCAGCAGTCCATTCACTGACACCGATATAGTTCACTTTGCCTTGATGAATCAGGTCATCGAAGGCACGGAGCGTTTCTTCAATCGGCGTTTCCGGATCAAAACGATGGCAATAATAGAGGTCGACATAATCAACATCAAGTCGTTTCAGGCTTGCTTCGGCTTGTTCCATAATATGTTTTCGTGACAGTCCACGGTCGTTCGGACCATCCCCCATTGGGAAAAAGACCTTTGTAGACAGCACAATGGATTCACGTGGGAAAGCTTTGATGGCTTTGCCAACGACTTTTTCTGCTTCGCCATGCATATACACATTTGCCGTATCAAAGAAATTAATGCCTTGATCATAGGCTTTGAGGATGGTATTTACTGCATTTTCATTGGCGACGTAGCCACCGTAAGTTAACCAACTTCCAAGACTAATACTACTGACTTTCAGTCCCGTATTGCCAAGATGACGATAATTCATTGTAAACCCCCTCGAATATATTGGTTGGCGTGTTCAGGAATAAACCGAGTCCTCAACCGATTAATTCTATGATAGTCTTCTCCGTTTGTAAGCGTCAAACAACATGCTGAGGGGTGAGATCATTTTTTTTCTAATTAAGGAGATAGGGTTCGTCATGATCAGTTAATAAATGTGGATTGTTTGATGTTACACTTCAACCCATTCTCTTCACTCTGATGTTTACTTACCTCTTTGGTGGGGCTATCTCTGGAGATGTGAAGAGCTATTTGTCGGTCATCATTCCTGGTATCCTTGTGCAGACTGTGATCACGACATCAATTGTCACCGGTGTCCAGTTGCGTGAAGACATGGATAAGGGCGTGTTCGATCGATTCAAGTCACTGCCGATCGCGCGCATGGCTCCACTTGCAGGGGCACTACTTGCAGGCACGATCCGGTATACCATTGCGACAGTACTCACCTTCACTATGGGCTTTATCATGGGTTATCGGCCTGAGGGGGGGGGATAGGCTATGTTGTAATTTCCGGACTTCTCGTGAATGTTTGCTCTTGGGCGATTAGCTGGATTTTCGCCTTCTTTGGTGTGATTGCACGCACAGCTTCAAGCGTACAAGGCATTTCGATGATTGTGCTGTTTCCGTTGACGTTTCTCTCTAATGCCTTTGTGCCGGAGAAAACATTACCCGACTGGCTCAGTGGTTTGTAAAGATCAACCCAATCTCTCATCTTGTCACAGCTGTTCGTGATTTGGCCAACAATGGGACCATTGGTTGGGACCCCGCGATTTCCCTTATCGGAGCTGCTGTTATTGTGGCAATCTTTGCACCACTAACGGTTCGTGCATACATGCGCCGGACATGAATCGGATTAAGGTTCACATTATATAGGCAATGGAAAGAAAACGTTTTTGGTACGCATATGTGAATAAAATTTACTTGTGGAGCCCTTATTTAGGGTTCTTTTCTTTAGTACCCACCCGTAAAACTACCGAATAGTTTTTTAGTTCCACAGTACAGTCCTTAGAAATAACCCTTAAGACGTAGCACATGCCCCGTCTTGCGCTCATTATCAAAATTCTTGCTATGTTTTATAGTAAGATTATCGAGTTACACAAGGAATTTGATTGCATTCAATCACCTTGTGCATGGCTTATGAACGTCACGAAAGGAACGAATGAAATGGGACTTATTTTCGGATTGATTGCAACGCTGTTTCTTATTGTCGTGTTTATTGCGGTTGGCGGGTTACTGATTACTTCCTTTGTATTTATCGTACTCGGCATTATCGGGCTGGTTTTGTTTCTCTTTTTCGGTTTTTTGTTGAAATGGTTCTTGATCATTTTGCTTATCATCGGTATCTATAAGTTAGTGAAGTGGCTAATCACAAGGTAATTCAAAGAGAAAATGAGCTGATGTTTTATTTATTAAAAGTCATTTGTAGTCATCAAATCTACAATTTTTTGTTGTACCGAGGTCAAGAGATGATTTGAACGATAAACGAGCTGAATCAAGAACTCAGGTTGCAGATCATCACTAAGTGCCAATGCGACTACCGGATCTTGTGGCAGTATGGCCATTTCCGTCAAGAAGCTAATCCCAACATTATTCGCCACCATGCCTTTGATGATTTGCAGATCGTTCGTTCGATAAATAATTGCGGGTTTCGTATGCGTTTGCCGGCTTAATTGCTGGAAAGCGATTGAATGAATAAAGCGCTCATTAAGCTGTATAAAAGGTTCACTCAGTAAATCCTTAAAGGCTACCGACCTTTTCTGAGAAAGTGGATGAGTGCGGCTGACAATAATTTTGAATTTTTTTCGAGATAGCATATGTCCGGATAATTGTTCGTTTTCAATACGCTGCACGGACCCCAGCAGTGCAAGATCAAGTTGTCCGGTAATCAATTTGTTAAGGAGCAGTTTGGATCCGTCTTCATGTGTCTCTAATCTGGAAAGCAGGTCATGTTTGACGAGTAAGGAGGAAAGAGACGGGAAATAATAACTACCAATAATCGGGGGAAGGCCCAGCCGGACTTTCTCTTTTTTTATTGCGGTAATTTCTAATTTGGCGGTTTCAATCTCTTGAAGGATTTGCTCGACGTGTTTTTCAAATTGTTTTCCACTGTCCGTGAAAATCAGATTCTTGTGAGACTGGTCTCGGATGACAAGTTGCGTGTCTAATTCCTTCTCTAGTCTCTGCACGGCTGCGGTAATTGTTGGCTGGCTAACGTGAAAGAACTTTGCTGTTTTGGTAAAACTAATTTCTTGAAAAAGACGTTGAAAATAGTGTAATTCTTTAATATTCACGGAACCAGCTCCTAACCGCCTGAACAAGCCTCATATTAATAAATTTTATGACTACAGCCTTATTTGACTATAAATTTTACGGATTGCTATAGTGCTCATGTAAAAGACAAGTGATCATTTAAGTTTAAGGAGGAACAAAAGTAATGGCATTAAGCGCACAAGAAATTTTGAATAATCCTTTTTTGAATAAGGGCACGGCATTTACTGAACAAGAGCGTCAGGTTTACCATTTGCAGGGTACCTTGCCTCCTAAGGTACAAACACTGGATGAACAGGTTGTGCAGGCCTATGGTCAATATTCAAGCAAGACCACTGATTTAGAAAAAAGAATCTTCTTAATGAATGTATTTAATACAAATCGTACCTTATTTTATCGATTGATGGAAGATCATGTAGTTGAATTTATGCCAATCGTCTACGATCCAACTGTTGCGGATTCTATTGAACAATATAATGAACTATTTATCAATCCGCAGAATGCTGCGTTCTTGTCGATTGACAAGCCTAATGATATAAAAGCAACATTGAAAAATGCTTCTGATGGCCGTGATATCCGATTAATTGTCGTTACTGACTCTGAAGGTATTCTTGGTATGGGTGATTGGGGCATCAATGGTGTAGATATCGCCATTGGTAAACTGATGGTCTACACAGCAGCTGCCGGCATTAATCCATCTATGGTGCTTCCTGTAGTTATTGATGCGGGCACAAATAATGAAAAGTTGCTTAATAATCCGCTTTATTTGGGCAACAAACATGAACGTGTGCGTGGTGAACGATACTATGATTTCATTGATCATTTTGTTCAAGCATCCACCAAATTATTCCCTGAAGTACTCCTACACTGGGAAGACTTCGGTCGTTCGAATGCAGCCACGATTTTGGAGAAATACCAGGATAAAATCACGACATTTAATGATGATATTCAAGGGACAGGCATTGTTGTTCTGGCAGGAATTTTGGGCGCAATGAAAATATCAAAGGAAAAGTTGACCGATCAGCACGTCTTGATTTTCGGCGCCGGAACGGCTGGTGTAGGCATTACAAATCAAATTCTTGATGAAATGAAACGACAGGGATTATCAGAACAAGAAGCGCGCAAACACTTCTTCCTCGTTGATAAGCAAGGGTTGCTTTTTAATGACACCGAAGACCTGACGCCCGGCCAGAAAGCGTTCGCCCGAGATCGTTCGGAATTCAAAAGCAGCAACGAATTAACCGATCTGGAAGCAGTTGTCAAAGCTGTTCATCCAACGATTATGATTGGGACATCAACACAACCAGGCGCTTTCAAGGAAACGATTATTAAAGAAATGGCGACACACACGGAGCGTCCGGTTATCTTCCCGCTATCTAACCCGACGAAATTAGCCGAAGCGAAAGCTGAAGATCTGATTGAATGGACCGACGGAAAAGCGTTGGTCGCAACTGGTATCCCTGCAGCACCTGTTGATTATAAGGGTGTAACCTATGAGATTGGCCAAGCGAATAATGCGCTAATGTATCCAGGCCTCGGTTTCGGCATTATTGCTTCAACAGCTACACAAGTGAATGGTGAAATGCTCTCTCAGGCAAGCCATGCTTTAGGCGGTATTGTGGATACGGAACAACCAGGTGCTGCAGTACTGCCTCCAGTTGCAAAATTAACTGAATTCTCTCAGACGATTGCAGAGGTTGTTGGACAAAGTGTTCTGGAACAGAGACTCAATCGTGAAGAGATCTCGGATATTAAGAAGGCTGTTTCAGAGATGAAATGGGAGGCAAGATATACAGAATTAAATTTGTAAAAGAAGGTGTAAGTTCATGGTCTTTTTTCAATCCATTCAAAGCGTGATCTCAATCATTTTAATGATCGCTTTAGGCTATTTATTGAAAAAATTCAAATGGTTTGATGACAATTTTGGAAAGAGCATCTCTTCATTAATTACAAAAGTTGCCCTTCCGGCTTCAATATTTGTATCCGTACTTAAATACTTAACAAGGGATCGCTTGCTGCAGCTCTCTGGGAGTTTAGTTTATCCGGTAGTTGCCGTGATAATCTCCTATCTCATCGCGTACGCTCTTGTAAAAGTCTTAAAAATTCGTCCGGGACGACGCGGGATCTTTATGAATGCTGTTGTGAACGCGAACACTATCTTTATTGGTTTGCCGCTGAACATTGCCTTATTCGGAGAGAAGAGTCTGCCTTATTTTCTGATTTACTACATCACGAACACCGTTTCAACATGGGCATTTGGCGTCTTTCTGATCTCCAATGACGATCCGACAAAGTCGAATACGAAGGACAAAGGGAAAAATAAAGTCAGCTGGAAAAAAATCTTGCCGCCCCCGTTACTCGGATTCATTATCGGACTCATTTTCCTGATTTTAAGTATCCCGGTTCCTACTTTTATCAGTTCAACATTAACGTATGTTGGCAGTATCGTTACACCGTTATCACTGATTTATATTGGCATTGTGCTGTACAATGCAGGACTTTCCAGTATTCGTTTTGACCGTGATACGATTGTTGCTTTGATCGGTCGCTTTGTGATTTCTCCTGCTGTGCTCATGAGCATACTTTGGATTGGTACTCGTATTTCCGGTGCACATTTGCCGACGATCCTAACGCAGACACAGATTGTTCAATCTGCAACACCGATGTTAGCTGTGCTACCCATATTGGCAAATGAAGCACATGGTGATGTGAAATATGCCACCAACGTGGTCACTGCAAGTACTGTTTTATTTGTGATTGTTGTACCGATTCTGATGCAACTGATTCAATTCATTTGATGTCTGTGATTGGAATATGGACAAACATTGTATTAGTGTTTTACCTGAGCATTTGACGTTGCCCCTTAAAAGTTATTTATAACATCAAAGGACCGAAACGCATGGATTCATGCGCTTTGGTCCTTTTTACATCGTGATCCATGATCCATACTGCGGATGCGGCTAAGCCAATAAGTCATGTGATGTTGCATAAATTATATTCCGGCCCCATTCCATCTTTCTTCAATTCTAAAAAATTTCCAGATGAGGTAAGAAGTTGTCCAGAGACCAAGGAAAATGATGATCAATCCATACCCGAGCCAATTAAAATTGATATGCTGGATCCAATGCCAGAATGCACCTTTGATGGCTAGTTCTGAAGTAACCACCTGAATGAGCTCAACACTGCCGATTAATAAGGCGGCCACAACGGAGATTGAGGTGATCGTCATATTATAGTAAATTTTTCGGACTGGTGTATCAAATGCCCATTTATAGGCGCCTGACATCATCATTGAGTCTGTTGTGTCCATAATATTCATTCCCGCTGCAAAGAGGAGGGGCAATGAAAGCATACCAAGAAAAGGTATAGCTGTCTTTGCGGAATCCGCAGACAGGGCAAGTAATGCAACCTCACTTGCCGTATCAAATCCTAGTCCGAACAGAAAACCCAGTGGATAGACTTGCCAGCTGCAATTGATAAACTTGAAAAGTGGTTTGAAAAAGTTTGATAAAAGGCCTCTCGAAAGCATAAGTTCTTCTAATCTTTGTGGATCAAATTCATTATGCTTTAGTTTTATGAAAAATTTTTGGAAGTCCATCAAGATCAGAAGATTAAAGAAAGCGATAATGATGAGGAAGCTTCCGGAAACAAGTGAACCAATGATGCCACCAACATGTTCGAACAAAGGCATGTGATTTTGGGCCCAGCGTACGAATAAGCCAAGAATAACCGCCATCAGAAACACAACCGTTGAGTGCCCCAGCGAGAAATAAAACCCTACACCACTAGCGTTCTTATTTTGTTGCGTTAATTTCCGAACCGTATTATCAATTGCTGCGATGTGATCTGCATCAAACGCATGACGTAGACCAAGTGTATAGGCAATCAATCCTATACCAAGGATCACCGGATAGCTTTTGGCGGCTAAGAAGAGCCAAGAAAAACCAAGGACGTGTAATACTAAGGTACCTAAGCTGTAGGGGAGCCAATGATGTTTCAAGAATAAACGCTTGACCATTGATTTTAGTGCTCCTTTCTTTTTTTATTTTTCTGGAAGCTCTATTAATGTTGCTTTCGGATCAAAGACAATGTGCGCGGGCCCACGGCAAGTAAGTCATCAAAGACAGTTGATGCGCTTACCCGAACTTTCTTTTAAGAGGGCACATTATAGCCTCTAGGTTTATGACAAGTCGTACTTTCATTTGAAAGTAAAAAACGACTTAAAGATTCAACAATCGAAAATTTGAGTCGCCTTTTAGTCATTTAGATAAACGGTTGCTTATTTTGAACCGCCCATGTCGTTATGATGCAAATTGTTCGATTTCTTTGGTGGATAATGCTTCATTCATGTGACCGCTGCGGAATCCGCCAAGATCGATGGAGACATATTTGAAACCGTAACTGATTAACGCTTTATTTACCCGATCATTGAAAGCCAAGAGTTCGCTCAAACGTTCTTCTGGAACTTCAATGCGGGCAACATCACCGTGGAAGCGGACACGAACTGTTGGAAAGCCAAGGTCACGAATGAACTTTTCAGATTTCATCACTTGTTCGATCGTGTCTACTGTCAAGGTTGTGCCATATGGGAAGCGTGATGAAACAGAGCATGAAGAAACTTTATTCCAGTTGTTCAAATTGATTTCTTTTGCCAACGCACGAACATCGGTTTTATAAAATCCGGCTTCTTGCAATAAACTGCGGGCACCAGCTTCTGTACGTGCACGTAAGCCCGGACGGTAGTCGTTGTTATCATCTAGGATCATACCGTCTAACACAGCATCAAAGTGCTGAGTGGAGGCGATGTTGTTCATTCGTGAATAGAACATTTTTTTCGCATAATACCAGCTGTCCGGTGTGTTGTGTTTAACATGTTCTTCTGCTAAGTAGTTGAGCTCGGTCGTGAGGACATTGGCATTGAGTGCTTTAGCTAGAGCTATAGCTTTACCAAATTCTTCATCCGTGAATAGTTCAGAATTCGCGACGACAGCTAAAACATTTTTTCTGCCTAAAGTGTCGAGAGCCATTTTCAGAACGAGGGTGCTATCAATACCACCGGAGAAGGCAACGACAACGCGATTCATTTTTTCTAGATGTGCGACTAATGCTTGTTTCTTTTCACTTAATGTTTTCATAGATTTGACCTTCCTGTTTTTATAAAATGATGTGAATTTAGCCGATGCCAAAAAAGCTATGCATGAACAGTGCTGCACAGGCTGCACCGACAAACGGTGCAATACCTGGAACTAAGATACCGTATTGCCAATCACTGTTCGCTTTATTTTTAATGGGTAAGAGTGCATGGGCAATTCTGGGTCCCATGTCACGTGCGAGATTCATGGCGAATCCGGTTGGACCGCCAAGCCCCATACCAATTGCCCAAACCAGCAGCCCAACGGCAATCGGCACAATACCCGGAACCTTAGCTTCAGAGATTGCCAAAATACCGGAAATAAAAATAAATGTAGCAAAAAATTCAACAAAGAAATTTCTTGGCAAGTTGCGAATCCCAGGTGCTGTGGAAAATATATTGCGGATTGCAACCGGTGAGACTTCATTTTCCGACGCTTTAAAATGATCCGCATACATGAGCCAGACGATTACAGATCCAATAATGCCTCCGAGTACTTCTGCAACAGAATAAGGAATAAATAAACTCCATGGAATATTGCCTAGAATGCATTGTGCGAGAACCATGGCGGGATTAATACATACATTGCCGAAGATGAACAATGAGATCGTGATACCAAAACCCCAGGTCGTGATGGCAAAAATATGTCCCGATCCACGATACTTGGTCTCTTTCAGCACCTCACAGCAATGGACCCCAACACCAAACACAATCATCAGGGCTGTTCCCATAAATTCTGCAAGTAATTGATGGAACAAGATGTCTTCCTCCTAATGGCGGATTGCTCCGCTTCTTAAGATTTTTTTAGTCAGATGGACGGGTCAGTTGACGAGTCACTTCTTGATAGACTTCTTCTAGTGCAACTTTTTGCTCATGAGCGATTTTTGCACAATCTTCGTACTCTGGCGTTTGCTTTACAATGTCCCCATAAGTAGCTACCTTGACATGGACAGGACCAAACGTTGTTGCGACGCTACGAAATTGACGTTGCATAATTGATCGCTGGAGTGTTTGGTAGCGTACGCCGATTGTACGTGTATACTTGAGCAGTAGTCGGACAAATTTCTCGCGTTCAGCAGGATTCACGAGTAATGACAGCTTGGTCGCGGGTCGATTCTTCTTCATGTGAATGGGCGTGAAGAAGACATCAAGTGCACCGGCATCAAGCAAGACATCCATGACAAAGCCAAGCGATTCACCTGTTTGATCGTCAAGATTTGCTTCGATAAGCAGCACCGTGTCACTTTTGCAGTTTACTAATTGATTACTGAGCTTTTTTTTTTCAAATAATACCGCACGTAATGCATTAAAGCTGCCGGTATCTCGTTTTCCAAAGCCATAACCGACTTTTAGAACCCTTTGATCTTCTGGCATTGTACCAAAATGGGTCACTAATGTTTTAACCAAGCCCATTCCTGTTGGTGTGATGAGTTCTGTATGGATATCCGTGCGCTGTTTGATTGGAATACTTGTACCAATGCGCATCTGCATCACGGCCGGCACCGGTACTGGCATCTGTCCGTGTGCTACGTTAATAAAACCGGAACCATCTGTTAATGGTGATGCCTGTACATCATCAACGCCTAAAAGTTCAAGCGCGATGAAGCAGCCAACAATATCGACAATGGAGTCTAGTGCACCAACTTCATGGAAATGCACATCTGTCACTGGCAGGTGGTGCACCTCTGCTTCTGCTGCAGCAATTTCCTTGAATACGGCCCCGGCTTGTTTTTTAACCTTTGCGGACACATCACTTGTGTGAATCAAAGATAAAATATCTTTCAAATGGCGGACGTCACCATGATGGTGATCAGCGGCATGGTGCAGTTTGTCGTTGTTCATCATCTCGCGGTGGTGTTCGATGAAGCCATGATCCTTTTCATGATTTAAGACAACATCGAAGCTTGTACCGAAAATGCTATTCTTGGTCAAATGCTCACATTGCAGTTCATAACCATTCACGTGCAATTTAGCCAGTTCGGCTTTAAAAGCATCAAAGTCAATACCAAGATCAAGCAAGGCACCGATAAACATATCACCACTGATGCCGGAAAATGCGTCTAAATAGAGTGTTTTCATCAGTATTCTCCTATGTTGACCGTGTGGCTTAACGATAGACCACACTTAATAAAAAATTAATTCTGGGATGATGCATGTTACAAATGATTAATCATGCTTGCCGAGTAGGCGGCACCGAATCCATTATCGACATTCACTACGGTTATGCCTGAAGCGCAACTATTCAGCATGGTCAACAATGCTGTGATTCCGTTAAAGTTGGTGCCATAGCCAATGCTTGTGGGTACAGCGATTAACGGTTTATCAATTAATCCACCAACAACACTAGCAAGGGCTCCTTCCATACCGGCAATTACAATCACGACTTTGGCACTGCGAATGATGTCAAGTTTTGCAAAGAGTCGATGGATTCCGGCAACTCCAACGTCATATACACGTTTTACCTGATTTCCATATGCTTCTGCGGTTACTGCAGCTTCTTCTGCTACGGGAATATCGGAAGTTCCTGCTGTCACAACAGCAATATAGCTATCTGTCTGTGGTACGGTTGCACGGTTTACAAGCACGCAACGTGCTTCTTTGTAGTAAATTGCGTCAGGTTCAGCTGTTTTGATAACCGCATATTTCTCAGACGAAATGCGTGTACAAAGAATATTCACTGTGTTTGACCGCATCGTTTCGATAATGCCGATGATTTGAGCAGCGGTTTTGCCCTCTCCGTAGATCACTTCCGGATAGCCATTGCGGCTATCTCGAGAAAGGTCAACTTTCGCAAAGCCAAGATCAGCGAATTGATTTGTCTTTAGCGCTTGCGTTGCTTCGTCGATAGACTTTTTCCCGTTTGCGACGTCACGGAGCAATGCATGTAATGCTTGTTGTTCCAATTTTCGTTACCACCTATCGTTGCAGCAATTATTGCACGATAACACCCAAGCCATCAGGAATAACCACAACTTTAGCATTGGCACCCTCACGTTTGTAGGCACTCGCCAAAGCTTGATCTAGTGATGTCGCAAGTTCCATGTGCATGTCTGTAATTAATTTCGGATCCACTAAATCAGAAACCAAAATGACGTGATGATGCACAAGGATACGTGCAAAAATTTGTGCTGTCCATTGATCTGGGATCGTCTTCAATCTTGGGGTGTTGATGGCCTGATCCAAGAAAGTCTTAGGGTCGTCAACATCGGCTAAGTTATGATAGAAACCTTCACCACCATGGCCGTCTCGGCAACCAGCAACCATTATGATTGTGCCACCTTCTTTATTTGTGGCTTCAGCAGCCGTCATCCCTTTAACCGCTTGATAAATATTTTGGTCTAAAGGATACCCGCCGTTGGTTGAAATGGCGATGTCGCTGTTGATTTTTTTGACACTTGAGAGGTCACGGACAAAGTCGCAACCAACTTTATGCGCGGCCTCCATATCACCGGCAAATGAACCAATTATCTTTTTATCTTCATCAAGCACAACATTGACAATGAATGCTAATTTAGCCGTACGTGCAGCGTAAACCATATCCTTATGAACAGGATTGTGCATTAAGTTCCCTGTCCGTGCTTTATTCGAATTAATGAATTCCCCGGAGTGATTGGCCATGATTGTCTTATATGAAGCAATCCCAGGTAATACAGATTTGCGTCCTCCTGAGAATCCGGCAAAGAAATGGGATTCTATGAAGCCTTCTGAAAGTAACAAATCTGCTTCTGCAGCAACTTTATTGATGATGCAGTCACCGCCTGAAGGCAATTGTCCAATTTTCACCATTGCATCGTCATCCGTTGAACGATGCATGACAATTTCTTCATTTGTGACAATTTCTTGTCCATATTTGTTAACAAGTTCTTCATGAGTTGATGGACGATGAAATCCGGTGGCGACCAAAATACGAATGCGTGCATTGGGCGAAGCGGAACGCAAGCGACGTAAAAGGATAGGCATGATAATATGTGAAGGTACCGGCCGCGTATGATCGGAACTAATAATCACGATATTTTTCTTGCCCTTAGCCAGGCTTTCCAGAGGTTCTGTACCAATTGGATTGTCCAATGAGCGTTCAACGGTTTCCCTTTCTGAATGCTCATTGTGGTATGTCGCAGCTTTAGATACGAGTTTGCCGGCAAAATTCTTGTCCGCAATGTTCGCTGTTACTGTGGTTTTGTCGTAAGGTAAGTCAATTGCTACCATTTTGATCGACAACCCCTTTTCTTTATTGTGAGATTTTTCTTACAAGGTCTGTTATAAGGCGAATTTTATCAGCTGTCTGCCATGTTTGGCATTCTCAAAATTAGTTAACAATTGTATACTTTAAATGATGCAGTTACAAAATGAGAATCGGTTAGAATGGATACGGGACTCTAACTTTTGTGTTGCATGGACGACTCATAGGAAAAATACGTACACGAAAGAATGAGGACAAATGGTATTAACAGACATTGAATATTTGATGAGTTACTTAGATGCACATCACGTCCCCGTTATCAATAAAAGTAGACATACATACTTGACCTATCATGGTCTTGAAGAACATTACACCTATGTATTAAAGAAAGGGATTATTAAGAACAGCATCATACTCCAAGATGGTCGTGAATTTAATCTGTCGTATATTGCAAAACCTGATGTAATCTCTTTGTTACGTGATGAGGTATCGAAATTTACTTCACAACCGTTTAATGTACGGGTGGAGTCGAAGGAAGCGAGCTTTTATAAAATTGACCGAGTCACTTTCTGGGACTATGTGAATGCGACACCTGAATTGCAAAACTACGTAAAGAATTATTACCGGAAGAAATTATCGGAGAACATTTTTCGATCACAGCGGATGGTCATGAACGGTAAAAAGGGGGCTGTCTGTGCATTTATTTACAGTTTGATTGATTTGTTTGGTAGGAAGGTTCATGAGGGCATATTGATTGATTTCACAGTCACTAATGACGATATTGCTGGCTTTTGTGGAATTAGCTCCCGAAGCAGCGTAAACCGCATGATTAGTGAGTTGAAGAATGACGGTGTACTCAAGATCGAGAATCGGAAATTTATCATTACCAATATCAGCTATCTTCTCGATAACATTGCAAACTAAGGCTCTACTAGGTACCTTTTCAAATATTCTTTTGCGCTATTTGGCCCTTTGTAATCTCAGGATTCGAAAAAATAATTAGGCATTTTCAATAACATATGAACGAACAAAGAAACGAGTTCCCAGAACATGAGGACTCGTTTCTTTGTTTTTCCAGTATCTTTTTTTCAAAAAATCGTTGCGTACATTACTATTATTTTTTAGTTATCTCCTTGTTGCTTCTTTTCGACAATCTTAAAGATTTCGTCACTTTCAAGAAGATCAAGAAATTGACTTAACCAATCGTAATAGTCCAAGACATAATGATATTTATCGATATCGGCCTGAATCACTTGTGCTTCCTCTTCGGTCAGATCCTCGTTCTCTTTCAACTTGTTCAGTTCTTTCAAGGATTGTTTGACCGCTTTGACATTGATTGCTGTGACCTTTCGCCATTGGTTTGAGAAGTAATCCGTGAAGATCTGATACCAATCTTTTTTCGCTTCGTACAGGTCGCGACGGACGCCTTTTCGCCAAACTCTTTCAACCATATTCAACTCGCTCAAAGTACGCACAGAAGTGCTCATACTTGTTTTGCTCATCTTGAGTTCTTCCTTCATATCATCCAACGTCATTGGCTGATCTTTGAAATATAAAGTGCCGTATAGACGACCGATCGAAGGCGTCACACCATATAAGAACATATTCTGAGATATTGCTTCGATGACGCGTTCTCTTGTATTTTCAATCATTTCTTTTTTCTCCAATGCGAATGTCACCAGCCTGATCATTTTAGTGTGAAGAACATGCCTATTGCAAGGCATTTCCAGGTTATTGGTTGTAAAAAGTACAAAATACAATCTACATTTTATACGTTGTTGGCGTATATGAAAAGTATTTCATTGAATGGAAAAAAGCGACGCGTAAAGGTGAATCAAGAGTATAAATCAACGATATAATTTAATTACAGTACGTAAAGTTTAAACTGTACGTACATTTATGATAGAATATAACTTGGGTCATGTCACGAGTTTTCTATACAGACCAACAAGTATAGAAATCCACACGAGCGGGCGTAAGTATTATTTGCAGAGGATCTTGCTTTGCATTCATATTATTTGCCGAACGGGAAAGCATTAAAGTAGATGCATCAGAGTGCAAGGTATGGAGAAAAAGAGACAGCGGACAAAAAGGATGAAAACAGATCATACTAGGTATTTATTTGTTTGCAAAAAAGTTGAGGTGTATCAATGAGTAAAATTGAAGTCAAACAAGCAACTAAAGTATTTGGAAAAAATCCGAAGTTGGGATTGTCTTATTTAAAGAAAGGGTTAACTAAAAGCGAGATTAAAAAGAAAACCGGGATGAATGTGGGCGTGAGTAACGCAAGCTTTCAGGTTGAAGAGGGTGAGATCTTTGTCATCATGGGGCTATCAGGAAGCGGGAAATCAACGCTCGTACGGCTGCTTAACCGGTTAATCGAACCGACTTCGGGAACAATAGCCATCGATGGACAAGACATTACATTGATGAACAAGAAAGAGCTTCGCGATACGAGAAGACGTGGGATCAGTATGGTCTTCCAACGTTTTGCGCTCTTTCCACATCGCAGCATACTTGAAAATGTAGCGTATGGGCTAGAGATTCAGCAGGTGGATAAAAAGGAACGTTTGGAAAAGGCTGCAAAAGCACTTGAAATCGTTGGACTGAAAGGGTACGAGGAGAGTATGCCTGATCAACTCTCCGGTGGAATGCAGCAAAGGGTTGGGCTAGCTCGGGCGCTTGCGAGCGATACCGATATTTTGTTGATGGATGAGGCTTTTAGTGCCCTTGATCCGCTGATTCGAAAAGATATGCAGGATGAACTGCTTGATTTGCAGAGTGAAATGCATAAGACCATTGTGTTTATTACTCACGATCTCGATGAAGCCTTGCGCATTGGTGATCGAATCGCCTTGATGAAGGACGGCCGAATTGTCCAGATTGGCTCTGCAGAAGATATATTGATGAATCCGGCTAATGAATACGTGGAAAACTTCGTTGAGGATGTTGACATGAGTAAGATTATCACTGCCGGACGTATAATGAGCCGGGCAGAAGCTATTCAAGTCGATCGCGGTCCACGAGTTGCACTGAAAATCATGAGTGATGACGGAATTTCCAGCATCTTTGCAGTCGACAAGACGAAAAAATTTATCGGTGTCATTCATGCTGAAGATGCAGCTAATGCTGCTAAAGAGGAGCAGTCGTCAAGAAGTATTGTGAAAAAAGTGGAGCCAGTGACGATGGATACTCGGCTGACCGATTTGTTTGAGCTGATTTCCAAATCCACGCTACCTCTACCGGTCATTGATGATATGGGCAGACTAAGGGGCCTCATTCGACGCCCGGCAGTGATCCAAGCTCTGGCAGGAAACCTTCCGTCGCAGAGATCGGAGGTGAAGTAATTTATGAACCAAACAATTTTACCGAAGATTCCACTTGGACATTGGGCAGATTTGTTCGTACAATTCATTACCGATCATTTTGGCATGTTCTTTGGCAGCTTAGCCAATGGAATTGAAGCCTTTGTCGGTGGGTTAGTGACCTTTTTCAACATCATCACGCCTATCCCGTTTATTCTCGTTTTTGTTTTCATCGCCTATTGGCGCAGAGGCTGGACCATTGCCTTATTCACACTGCTTGGACTTGGGCTGATCTACGACTTGGGCTACTGGCAACATACGATGCAAACCTTTGCACTTGTCGTGACGTCTGTACTCCTTTCGATTATTATTGGTCTGCCACTGGGAATCCTTGCAGGGGTCAATAATCCCTTTCGAAAGTTCATTACGCCTTTGTTGGATCTCATGCAAACCATGCCTTCGTTCGTGTATTTGATTCCAGCAATCTTCTTATTTGGTACAGGAATGCCTCCGGGTGTTGTTGCAACGATTATTTTTGCGATGCCGCCAACCATTCGGATGACAAGTCTAGGTATTCGTCAAGTGCCGGAAGATTTGATTGAAGCATCGGATGCATTTGGTTCGACACCTTGGCAGAAACTAATCAAGGTTCAGCTTCCAATTTCTATGCCAACCATCATGGCTGGTGTTAACCAAAGTATTATGCTGGCACTATCCATGGTTGTAGTTGCATCGCTTGTCGGTGCGCCAGGACTTGGGGCAGATGTCTATCTTGCGGTCACTTCGCTGCGTACCGATATCGGGTTTGAGGCAGGACTCGCAATCGTGATCATCGCCATCATGCTTGACCGATTGTCTCAAAATACACGCCGTCATAAATAATAAGGCTATTGAAGGAGGATATTTTTTGAAAAAGTTAAGTACACGCTTCGTTAGTTTATTACTTGTTTTTGTTTTCGCCCTTGCGGGTTGCCAGAATACCGGGAATCAGGGAACATCTTTTGGCGATCAGGTCGATCATCGAATTATGGGTATTGATCCGGGTTCAGGTGAAATGAAACTGACGCAAGATAAAGTTATGAAGGCATACGGCCTAAGTAATTGGACATTGCAGGCGGGCTCAGAAGCCACGATGACTGCATCTCTAGATAAAGCGATTAAGAACAAGAAGCCGATTGTGGTTACAGGTTGGACACCGCATTGGATGTTTCAGAAATATGATCTCAAATACTTGAAAGATCCTAAGGGTGCCTATGGCAAGGAAGAAGCAATTCATACGATCATTCACAAAGGTTTTGAAAAGAAAGATCCGAATGCCACAAAATTCCTGAATCAGTTTTACTGGACCACGAAAGATATGGGCAAAGTGATGCTCGATATTAAGAACGGTACAGAGCCGAAACAAGCAGCAAAGAAATGGATGGCAAGCAATAAGAGCAAAGTTGCTGAATGGACAAATGGTGTAAAAAAAGGCAATGGGAAAAAAATTAAATTAGGGTATGTATCCTGGTCATCGGAAATTGCCAGCACAAATGTGGTCGGTGCTGTGCTGACCAGCTTAGGCTATGATGTGACATTGGAACAACTCGGTGCCGGACAGATGTGGGCCGGTGTTGCCAAAGGTAGTGATGACGCAATCGTTTCGGCATGGTTACCGACAACGCATGCCGATTACCTCAAAGAATTTAAAAATCAAGTTATCGATTTGGGTCCAAATCTAAAAGGGACGAAATTGGGACTTGTTGTCCCATCGTACGTCAAGATTAATTCGATTTCTGATCTAAAATAAATAGCTTGCATCGCTTAATTGCGCTCTTTTTAACCCATGCAACATAGAAAGCAAAAACCTCACTTCTTTGGTTACGGTCGTCCGTAATCAACCGAAGTGAGGCTTTTTATTTTACACATGGGATAAATGTTGATGTTGATTTTTTTGTGAACCACTTTTCCTCAATGCTGAGAATGGTTGGCTGTTCGATCATTAATTGGTGTCACATTTAATGACTGATTCGCTTTATTTGAATTTGATGCACGGAATATCGCCTGGACCACTCTCTCAGATGAGTGGCCGTCTTCCCATTCACAGAAATGATCATAGAATGCTGGGTATGGATTTTCGCCACTATAAATTAAGGCGTTTTGTACGGCAGGGAGCAAATGATCCATATCTTTGACGATCGGTCCAGGCGCTTCATGCGCAATGTCAAAGTAGAAGCCACGAATTTCGTTTGCATAATCATCAAGGTCATAGGTATAAAAAATAATCGGTTTTTTTAAATTGGCATAGTCAAAGAAAACGGATGAGTAATCGGTAATCAAGCAGTCAGAAACTAAATAAAGCTCTCGTATATCTTCATAATTAGATACGTTGATCGCAAAATTTTCATAACCGCTCAGATCGATTTGCTCGGCAATAAGGTAGTGCATTCTCAGCAGCAGGACCGCATCTTTGCCGAATTTATTGCGCATGCGCTGCAAGTCTAGTTTTAAATCAAACGTATAATGGCCGATTTTCTTATATTCATTGTCTCGCCACGTTGGTGCATAGAGAATAACTTTTTTATCATGCGGAATCTTGAGCTTCGCTTTGATTTGATTGATTTCCTGGACATTGTTTTTCTGATAGAGAAGGTCATTCCTTGGATATCCGGAATTAATCATTTTTCCTTGAACTTCAAACGCTCGTTTAAAAATTTTTGATGAGTAAGTGTTAGGCGCAACGCAATAGTCCCATTTTCTTGCCTCTTCAGTAAACTGGCTATGATATTTCTCAAGTGTCATGCCAGGCATTGTAATATGTTCAATATCTGCACCTAGTGTTTTCAAGGGTGTACCATGCCAAGTCTGAACATAGACTGTATCCTTAGGCTTCGGAAGCCATAAAGGCCACCTGCTGTTGGTCACCCAATATTTTGCAGTTGCCCATTTCAAAAGACCCCTATAAGAATATTTGATGACATAGGGGACTTTTTCTTTCTTAAACACATCTTCATATCCTTTTTGTACATTCCAGATCAGTTGATATTCTGGACAGTGGTCCTTCATGTATTCATAGATTGCTCTAGGGTTGTCTGAGTATTGCTGCCCGAAAAAGCTTTCGAATAAAACGATTTTTTTTCGGGGAAGCTTGCCGATACGTCTGAAGAGGGCAGGATAAAGAAATTTAGTTTTTTTCTTCAAGAAATTCCTAATAAACGGTTCACCCGGCTGTAATTCAATTTTTGTTTCAAGTAGCTTCTCAGCAGCTTTTTTCGCAGATTCACCGCGACCGAACGTACAAAACTTGTTATAAAATTGTTCGTATTTTTGCTGATATTCGGCACTCGGCAGATTTTCAATATTATTGATGATCTCTTCAGTATTTAGAACAATTGGACCGGGAACCGTTTCCTCGTAATCTAGATACATTCCGCGCAAATCATTTCGATAATAGTCTAGATCGTATGCGAAAAACAGCATCGGTTTTCTTAGATGTGCATAGTCAAACATAACAGATGAATAATCAGTAATCATCATGTCCGATATGAGATAAAGGTCCTGAATCTCAGAATACGAAGAAACGTCATAGACAAATCCTTGGAATGCGTCAACGTTGATTCGACTTGAAACAAAATAATGAAGCCGGAGCAAGACAATGTAATCGGGCGATAGTCTTTTCTGCAATTGTTCGAAATCCAAATGTAGATCAAACTTATCTTTGTTCCTGAATGTTGGCGCGTAGAGAATGACCTTTTTATCTGCAGGTAAGTTTAATTTCTTTTTAATCTTGCGTATATACTGGATGTTATTATGCAGATACAGATCATCATTTCGTGGAAAGCCGGATTCCACCATTTGATGCTCAAACAAGAACGCTTTTTTTGCTACATCTGTCATGTAAGGACTTGGTGAAATGAGGTAGTCCCACCGTCCTGATCGTTTAAGTAGATCGTTCTGTTTGCGTCTTGTATTAAACGTGACTTTTTCATCGAGACCCATTGTTTTCATGAATGTTCCATGCAGGGTCTGCATTTCTATTTGGCCTTTGCGCTTGACATAAAAATTAGGGAAATTGGTATTTTCAACAAAATACTTTCCCCGAGAAAGATAGTAAAAATAACGCCAACTGTTTTTACGTACAGTGATGGCAGGCCCTGTAACAGGTGTGTACTCATTGTTCAGAATCCACACGTATTTATAGTTATTACCGTAGGCTTGTTTCATATAATCATAAATGGATTTTGGGTTATCATTAAATGACCTACCCCAGAGGCTCTCAAAGACGACAACATTTTTCTTAATCGGAAGAAGACGCATAAGGGGATAGAGATACCATTTGACGAATTTTCTTGTTCTTGATGATTGGTCGATAAATCCCCATGAAATCTTTGTGGAAAAGTTAAGCGCATCATGCATCCCTCGCTCTACGGAAAATGATAGGTTTTTAAGCGAGTAGCAGAGGAACAGTGATTTGTTAGACTCCTTAGAAATAATAACAGGAAGCTTAAGGGCATAATGCTTTGCTTGAGCATTTATGCCAGCAAATTCCACGAATAAGTTCCATTTACCCGTATGAAACATTTTGAAGTTCCCGTCTTTATCCAATAGATCGAACCGGAGTCTGTAACAATCGTCATTTGTATTTGGGAGATCAGCAGAAACTTGAACACCATTGTTTTGTGATTGAAAAATAAGACGTTTTTTATCTAAGTTTTTAAGCTCTAATCCTAGTTCTGATGGGAAACTTAACTCGATGTCCATCTTACTTCCGGAAATGGATAAATTCTTGGCGATCGGATGTTTATATTTTGAGGCAAACAAAGTAATTTTTCCCCCATTATTTTCTATCCACACATTCCGGTTATGAAGCGTAAATCGTTTACTGTGTTCTTCTAAATCAGCATCAGCTGAGCGAGGCAGAGTTTCACCGTGAAGATGGTAACCGACAATCCACCCGACTTGATTAAAATCCATTTTCCCAATGCTCTCGCTAGGAACGATTAATTCAAACTGGTTTTTCGTAGAATAGTTTATTTCTGGGATAAAACTGGACATTACATTTGTGTTTGTATTGAAATAACTTAAACAGAGATCAGCAATCTCTTTGTTTGTCTGTCCGACTATAATTAGTTGATTATCCCTTATGTCATAGTTTTTGATCAGAACCGTCGGCTTATACACTTCGATAGCCAGTAGAGATTTTCCGTTGTTTTTTATCTTCCATGCGGTTTCTTGGCGTATGATTTTGTAGTTTGATTCGGAGTTCTCTTTAAGCGAATAAGCGAGTCGAGTTGTTTTACGTATACCTTGAACGGTGACCGTTAAATAGATGGTCCAAGTACCCTGTTTTAAAACATTCAAAGCCTGATCAGGGTCAATCGTTAGTGAAAAAGATGACCAATTATAATTGTAGACTCTGAGTAATGGATTAATCCTATGTGTTTTAACTGTGCCCCATTTTCTCGTAATAGCCGGATTCTTAGACAATATCACGGGTAGCTCAAGCTTTTTGTCATTTTCACTATTAACCATCTTTGCTGTTATGTCGACTTGGGATTTTCTTTTCGAGTCAATGCCTTCAATGTATGCATGGCCGTTGATTTCTAAAGTGCCCTCATCATTCCATTGAATTTTATTAATTTGAGCAACAGCTTCAAGAGAATGATCAATACAGACAGGGCACATTTCAGCAGTTTCAGACACTTTGAATTTTTTGAACCAATGTCCGTTATCTCGATACGGCTTGACGTTAAGATTTTGTTTTCTGGTGAGCTTCATAAGACGGATTGCATCTTCCATGTTGTTTTGAAGCACGAATTGATAAGCAAGTGCTTGACGAGCAGGTACTTGTTGAAGCAATAATGGGTCTATTTTTGAAAGTTCATTTGATAACAGTTTCTGAAAATTGTTTATATAAACAGAATCTGCAAATTTTAAGTCTTTCAGGTAGATATAAAAATCAACCAATAAATATTTTAATTGATTGGCTGTTATCATTTCTTGAGATACATGGTGGTCCTTCATAAAGTTATTGAGCATGTGCAAGGCCTTTAAACGATCAGCAAAGTTGTCAATAGTGTTTCTTCTCTGCGTAATGGAGTTGTCGTCATCTTCTCTAATTCGCCAGTAGTAAATGGTTTGTTCAACAATGTCTACAGAATCAGCTAAAAAATGGGCAGGAATGGTTACGGGAATATCTTCATAGAGCATACCTTCAGGAAATGCAAGATGATGTTTCATCCAAAATGATCGTTTGAAAAGCTTATTCCAGGCTGTAGTATCGTAAAGTAATGTGGGGCTTTTCGTAATATGCGTTTTTTCAAGCGTGTCACAAATTGCCTTCTTATGCAGCCACGACTTCTCATTTTTCTTTGAATTGAAGCGATTGACTCCTCCGACGATAATATCTGAATGTGTATGTTCAGCCATGCCATACATCACTTCATAAGCATCGAGACTGACATAATCGTCACTGTCAACAAATGCGAGATAATCCCCTTCAGCATATTTGATACCCGTATTTCTTGCCGCACCAAGTCCTTTATTCTTCTCATGAATGACTTGAAAGTTGTTATACTTAGACGCATAGTCCTCCATGATTCGGCCTGTTTCAATATCAGGAGAGCCATCATCGACCATAATGACCTGTATTTGTTTAAAACTTTGATGGGCTAAAGAATCCAAGCATTGTCTGATATACTTGGCCACACGATAGCCGGGCACGATAACGCTAACTTTATATTCCATTCTACCTCTTCCTTGCCTATTAATTTTGAATGAGTATCTGAACTGTACAGCTATCCGAATCATTGAACGTAACTGAATATCTTCCATTCAATTTAATGTACATTGTGCATTCTAGCTTTGAAACGATACGAATCCATTTCATGCAACGCAAAGTGTTCCATCCTAAGAACCCATTAAGTGTACAAATTATTCCTTGAATTTATCATGAGTATTCAATGAGAATTCTCTGAAAAAATTGTGAGAAATCACTCATATTCAATCCAATGGTAAAGATCTATGCTTTTCATAAGTGGAGTGTTTTTTATAAAAAAACGACAAGTAGGAGGACCATGGGTTCTCTCTCCCTTGTCATCATTCACTCGTCTTTGCAAGATTTATTGATTTGTATAAGGAAGACCATTCAGGTAGGAAACGCACGATAATCCTTTAGAAAAAAGCAAAAACCTCACTTCTTTGGTTACGGTCGTCCGTAATCAATCGAAGTGAGGTTCTTTATTTTACGAATGGGCTTCACCGAGCATTCGTTCTGTAGGCCATACGCATTGAATGATTCTCATCCGTGTATGTTTTATTAAGGCGCTTCATTACTTTAATATATGGGAAAATCAGAATGATAAGAGCACCAAGCCATGCCAGAGGGTTTGCCATACTTGCACCGGCAAAGCCAAATTGCCGGATTAAAATCATTCCTGCAAATAAGCGCATGACTAATTCCATAAAACCGGCAAGTGTTGGTGCCAAACTGAAACCTAGTCCTTGCAGGGTGTAGCGAATGACAAAAAGTAAAGCCAGCAAGAAGTACATACTGCTGTTGTAATAAAAATAAGTTTGGGCCAATTGGGTCACAACAGGTTGCTGCTCACCTACAAATAGGTGGCATAATGGGATGCCGAAGATAATGATCAACGCACCCATGATAACACTGATTAAACCTGAGAAAACAACAGTTTGTTTGACCCCACTGCGAATACGGTCATAATGACCGGCACCGAAGTTCTGGGCGGAAAACGTTGCCATAGTCATGCCAAACGAGAGGGTCAATTGTGTGGCAAGGAAGTCAATCCGCCCTGCAGCCGTATAAGCAGCCACCGCATCGGACCCCAATGTATTCAACATGATTTGTACAATGACTGCACCAATGGATATGACCGAGGTTTGGAAACCCATCGGCAAACCAAGCTGGAGATGCTGTTTCAATTTCGTTATAGGAAAAGAGAAATGTTTTTTTGATAGCACGAGTATGGGTACGTAGCGCTTAATATAGATCAGGCATAATATACCCGAAAACCCTTGTGCGACCACGGATGCGAGTCCGGCACCCTCCACACCCATGTGAAAATTAATAATGAAAATAAAATCGAGAAGAATGTTGACCACACAAGCGAGCGCTAAAAAGAATAAGGGTGTACGGCTGTTGCCCAACGCGCGCAATGTATTATTGAAAAGATTATAAAGTATTGTGGCTAGGATTCCCCAGAAACACGCCACAATAAATTTTTGGGCATCATCAATGATATCCGCGGGTGTTTCCATCAGATTTAAAAGCGGACGTGCGAATGCCACTCCGAGTACGGTTAAGAATAGGGAAACAACAACACTGATGATGATGTTGATGGCAAAACTCTGTTTCACACCTTGCTCATCTCGTGCGCCAAAGCGTTGTGCGGTAACGATCGTTAGCCCAGCAGTCATCCCTTGTGCAAATCCAATAATTAAAGCAAATAAACTGTCGGTTGCCCCAACTGCAGCTAAGGCATGTACGCTAATGGTACGCCCAACGATGAGCGTGTCCGCAACGTTATACAGTTGTTGAAATAAATTGCCAATAAGCAAGGGAATCGTAAACAAGATAATTTGCTTGATCGGACTACCTTTCGTCAAATCGTACATCAAAAAACACCTCGAAAATCAATAATACACCACCACAAGCTCTAGATGCTATAAAATAATCTGTAGATTATTTTAGATTAATAGAGTGCACGAGATTTTTTTTTTGAGGAGAAAGCAAAATTGAGGAGAAAAAATTGATAGAACAACGACTGAAAGGATTTGAGCAAAAATAATAACGCGTTGTGATCGACGTACAGAACGGGGATAGGGCAGGACACGTGCACGCGAACCAAAAAAGTGGTTGAACGTCCGAAAGGATGTTCAACCACTTTTTCTTCAAAATACATATATATTTTTTCTGATCCTCGGATAGCGTTAAGTTAATAGCCTTAAGCAGTAGGATTCGGTACTGTTTTTACTTTATTTCTATTAAACAAAATAATCGCAGGGATAATGTAAACCAGCCAGACAATAAGCTGTACACTGCTTAGATGGTCGGTATAGCCAACGAGTGCATGTAGAATACCACCAACTGCGCTGTGACGGTTCAGTATATTTTCCCAATTATAGAGATACACACCCGGTTGAATAATTGCTAATTCGATCAATTCGTGAATCGCGTTGATGAGAAGGCCTGCTGCGACAACAATTAATATATTGCCCATGACCTGAAAGAATACTTTTAAGTTGATTTTCGTGGTCCCTTGATAGATGCCCCAACCAATCAACACGGCAATAATTAAGCCCACGAATGTTCCGGAACTGAGGGATAGTAAATCCCCTTTTCCTTCAACCGAAATTGCTAAAAGGAACATGACAAGCTCTAATCCCTCACGGATGATGGTCAGAAAAGCCAATAATACCAGTTGGAAACTGCCGCTATCGTTATTTAGCGCCGTATTAATCGACGCTTGAATGCCTTTATTCATTCCGCGGCTGTTCTTCTTCATCCAGAAAGTCATATAGGATAAAATGCCGACAGCAACAAAAAAGATAGCCGTTTCCAAATAAATTTGCCCATTCCATTCTTCACTGCCGGTAAATAGATATAAAATGATACCTAAAATTATTGATAGGCCTATGGCAACGCCAGCACCAATCCACACGGGTTTAAATGTATCTTTTCTATTTAATCCTCGCAAATAGGAAAAAATAATTCCCATAATAAGCGAAATTTCTAATCCTTCGCGCAAGGCAACTAACAACGCGGCTCCAAACATGGTATCGCTCCTTTTCATGAATCACATTGGTGACATTGATAATCATTATCATATAAGGAGGCTGTGTTTGTCAATACCGTTATCGGGAGTTGGATTCCTTATCGTTTATATATATCGAAATGCGAGTGGGATAATTACTCATTTGCTGATAAGTTATTCGTGTGAAAAAGTGAGAAAAACCGAACTCCAGTACTTAACACCAGACAATGATTCTAAAAGGTATCGTTTGGGCGGGAATGCTTCGCGTTGTTGGCCCGTAGATCACAATCAAATTTCGGTTTGCCGGATTATTAGTAAAGGCTTGCCCATTTGTAAGTACGATTTGTGTGGAGGGAGAAATGTTTAATTTTAATTGACCATCACTGCTTACCAACTGACGATTAAAAAAGTCAACTTTTACATTTTGAGTGGGACTTTCTTTGACCATGATGAGTGCCTGATATTGTGGCGGGTAGATCAGTGGGACTGGAGCATTGCCATCATAATATCCGGTTACGTTGTCCCCTACATTGATCATGACGTGATCGACAAAATAAGTTGTTGGTGCCACCACGAAATTTACGAGTTCTCCCTGGCTATTTTCTACGGATACTAGTTTTTTGCATCCTGAGCCTTCTCCATTTTGTCCGGTAAAAAAATCATTAATCATGGTAACCTGGCCACGAAAAGAGTAAAAATTGATCATATTCATCGATCCCCCGATCTCCTGTATACAAATCATTTCAGTGAATAATTTATGTGAAATGCCTAGATCAGGTGCATAGGAGCTTATCGGCTATATATGGGTTCATCCTGAAAAAAATAACCCTCAACGGTTAGATGAGATGCATCTGACCGTTGGGGGTTGTGTATTGTTACAAGGAATGACAGTATACCGTTAGTTTAGTGGCTGCCATGTCCAGTTCGTCACTTCTGGGAGATCCATGCCCTCTTCACGAATGAAGTGGTTGTGCTTAGCGATCATATCATCCATTTTTTGAATGAAGGCAGCACCTTTTTCAGCGTATTGCGGTTGTTGCATGATCGCTTCTTTCGCAAGATGGAAACGGTCAAGCTGATTCAGCACACGCATATCAAATGGGGTGGTAATATCACCGTTTTCGCGGTAACCATGCACAGTCAAGTTTGTATTATGGCGTCCGAAGAAAAGGTCCTCAATCAAGTCTTCATAACCATGGAATGCGAACAATACCGGCTTATTCTTTGTAAAGTAATGATCGAACTCAGCATCGGATAGACCGTGAGCACTTTTCTTTGGAGTTTTGAGTTTAAGCAAATCCACGACATTAACAAAACGAATCTTCATTTCTGGAAAGGCTTGGTGCAACAATTGGATTGCAGCCAGACTTTCCAGTGTCGGCTCTGTTCCTGCACTGGCAAGGACAATGTCTGTTTCTGTCCCTTGATCGGTACTTGCCCAATCGATGATGCGCAGACCGCTGTCCACCATGTCGGCTGCTTCGTCAATAGAAAACCATTGTTGACGTGGATGCTTGGACGCTACGACAAGGTTAATTTTGTCATGGCTCTTGAATATTTTGTTCGCGACGGCGAGCAGCGTATTCGCATCTGCTGGGAGATACTCACGAATAAATTCATGTTTTTTTTCTGCTAAATGTGAGAGAAGTCCGGGATCTTGATGAGAATAGCCATTATGATCCTGCTGAAAAACGGTTGATGAAGAAATCAAATTCAGTGATGGATATGAACTTCTCCAACTTAATTCGCTTGACTTCCGCAACCATTTAAAATGCTGGGTGAGCATGGAATCAACGACTCTGAGGAACGCTTCATAGCTGGCGAAAAACCCATGACGACCGGTCAATGTATAGCCTTCAAGCCAGCCTTCGGCCTGATGTTCAGACAGTTGGGTATCGAGCAAGCGTCCTTGGGGAGCGACAAATTCATCTCGTGGTTCATAAACGTCGCCTAACCATTGTCGATCAGTGACTTCGAAGAGCGCAGTTAATCTGTTCGAAGCCGTTTCATCAGGACCAAATACACGGAAATTGTCCGGATTCGAAACAATGATATCTCGGGCATACGTGCTAAAAACAGACATGTCTTGTGCGACTTGTTTTCCGTGTTCCTTAATCGCTAGGGCGTAATCCCTAAAATTGGGCAGACGTAACTCACGCGGGTTGATGCCACCGTTTGCGATTGGATTTGCCGCCATCCGTTGATCCCCTTTTGGGGTTATTTCCGAGATTTCAGCTTGCAGCACACCATTGGCGTCAAATAATTGTTCAGGTTGATAAGATTTTAACCAGTTCACCAATTGATCAGCATGCTCCATATGGTTCCGATCAACCGGAATGGGAATTTGGTGTGCGCGGAACGAATTTTCGATCGGCTTGTCGTCCCATGTTTTTGGGCCGGTCCAACCTTTAGGGCTTCGAAAGACAATCATTGGCCATCTTGGTTGGCTGACATCTTCGTTTTCTCGAGCATTTTTCTGGATGGACTTAATTTTTTCAACGACTGCATCCATTGCTTTTGCCATCAGTTCATGCACTTTTTTCGGCTCATGTCCTTCAACAAAGAATGGTTCCCAGCCCAAACTTTCGAAGTACTTAGCGATATCCTGATCTGAGGTTCGGGAGAAAATAGATGGATTGCTTATTTTAAAGCCATTCACGTATAGAATTGGCAGAACAGCACCATCATGAATCGGATTAATAAATCGTGCGGAATGCCAAGATGCGGCTAAAGGTCCGGTTTCTGCTTCTCCATCCCCGACAACTACGGCAGCAATCACGTCTGGATTATCAAGAATTGCACCGGTTGCATGGGAAATGGAGTAGCCGAGTTCTCCGCCCTCATGAATGGATCCAGGTGTTTCCGGTGCGGCATGGGAAGCCACTCCTCCAGGCCACGAGAATTGTTTGAACAGTCGTTTCATTCCTTCTTTATCCTGTGACACGCTTGGATAAATTTCACTGTAGCTGCCATCGAGATATGAATTAGAGACCATGACCTGACCACCATGACCAGGACCCTCGATGTAGAACATACTTAAATCATATTTGTTGATGATGCGATTTAAATGGGCGTAAATAAAATTTTGGCCAGCAATCGTTCCCCAATGCCCAATCGGATGCACCTTTACATCTTCAGGTTTAAGCGGGCGGTCAAGCAGTGGGTTATCTTTCAAATAAATTTGACCAACTGAAAGATAATTTGCAGCACGCCAGTATTTATCGAGAAGATCAAGGTAGGCTGGAGAAGAGTAATCTACTGTTTTTTCCGTTGATTCAATCATATGTGACAACTCCTTTCAGAATGTGACTATTTGGATCATGTTTTGTTTCACCATTTTTCATCATGATTAGTGTGATCAAAACTAGTGTAGAAAATAAATGCGCATTATTGCAAGAATCAGGGTGCTTTTTTTCAAAAAATATTTTTTTTTAGAAATAAAACAACAATTGTTGAAGAAAATAATCAAAGCCATTTTATGAACAGGTATTCAGATACTCAGTAGAAGTCTAGAGAATGAGTACAGTTTCTTTGGCATACCGCAAAAAATATTGGATAATGAAGGAAACGTTCTCATCTATATAAAAGTATACATGGAAATGTTGGTTATGGATGATCAAGTGGAGGGATTCAATTGAGCAGAACAGAAAAGGCGACCTTTGCCGGTGGGTGTTTTTGGTGCATGGTTCAGCCCTTTGATCAAGAGCCGGGGATTATTGAGGTGGTCTCGGGATATACCGGCGGTCATACGGAAAACCCATCCTATAGAGAGGTTTGCTATGGGGATACCGGCCATGCTGAAGCTGTACAAATCACGTTTGAACCTGATGTTTTCCCTTATCAGAAGCTATTGGAACTTTATTGGCAACAGATCGATCCAACAGACCGCAAGGGTCAATTTCATGATCGTGGTGATCAGTACAGGACCAGCATCTTCTATCATAATGAAGAACAGAAAGCATTGGCTGAAGCATCAAAGAAAGCACTTGAAGACAGCGGACGCTTTCGTAAACCGATTGTAACACCAATTGTTCCAGCCGCTCGATTTTATCCTGCGGAGGAAGTTCATCAGAATTACTATCGTAAGGATCCGAGAAATTATAGGATGTACCGTCAAAATTCCGGTCGTGAAGATTTCATTGCCAAACATTGGGGCATTAAAAAGAATAAAAAACAGCTGAAGGAGACTTTGACACCGCTTCAATACACAGTGACGCAAAAGAAAGGGACGGAGCCACCCTTCCAGAATGCTTATTGGGACAATAAAAGGCCAGGAATATATGTCGATCTTGTTTCCGGTGAGCCCCTATTTTCAACCACAGATCAATATGACGCGGGATGCGGATGGCCAAGTTTTACGCGACCGATTAGTACCCATCGCATTGTGACCGTTCCAGACAACTCGTTTCAAATGTTGCGCAATGAAGTGCGCAGCAAACTGGGTGACTCACATCTAGGACATGTGTTCCCTGAGCCGTCTGTTCCAACAAAACTGCGGTTTTGTATTAATTCTGCTGCCTTGCGGTTTATTCCAAAAGAAGATCTGGATTCCGAAGGCTATGGAGAATACAGTCAGCTTTTTGACAGTGAAACTTAAAGTAACAGATCAATTTTTCCTTCTGAGCGTGTCGATGACCGCTCTTTTTTTATTTAAAGAGCTTAAGGTCCATATCAGCGGTGTAACACTGAAAAAAGTTCTGATTCAAACACGAACGTGCGAGACGCTTACGGGAGTAGCGAGCCAAGTGAGCCCCCGCAGACAGCGGATTGACTGAGAAGGCTCACGGATCTCCAACGTCAAGCGAGCAACTGAAGTGTGTCATTAACGCACAAGTTCCGGATAAAGAGTGCTAGCCAAGGATCAGGCTTAGCCTTGTTTCTCTAAATACTTTTTAACTCACAGTAGCCAACATCTAGTTACGTAAAGTATTCGACAACTGCATTGGGAAAGTAATGATGAATGTACCCTACTAAGGTCTCTTGGAGTAAATGTTCGTCTTCTTTCTTATAGATATATTTACCAATCCCGTAGCGCCCCCATTTATAGCGACGCTCTTCTTTATTCATAATTAGCTTAGAGTTCGGGTAGTTTTTCTCAATGACGCGTTTTGCAGGCGCGGTAAATCGGTGTTGTATTAATTCAAAGGTAATGGGCACCCCTTTTGGCTCAGGCAGGTGGTCGTGCAGTATTTCAAAGAGCTGCCGATACCCTTCCTGCCAGCCATCATGAATATAGATCGGTGCGATGATGAAACCAAGCGGATAACCGGCATCCGATACTTTTTTGGCCGCTTCAATGCGTTCCAAAAGTCTGGAAGTACCCGGTTCAAAGTATTTGATCACATACTCATCATTCAGACTAAATCGAAAGCGTGTACGCCCATTATGCTTTGCGTCCAATAAGTGATCGACATGTGCAAATTTAGTGACAAAGCGGAGCTGACCAAGATCATTCTTGCCAAAGAATTCAATCGCTCTCTTAAGTGAATGCGTCAAGTGATCAATACCGACGATGTCGGAGGTGCAGGCGGCTTCAAAGCGTGTCGTTTCAGGTGCGCGCTCTTTCATATATTTATCTGCTTGCTCAAGGATTTCATCCACATTGACATACGTCCGAATGTAGGGTTTTGCGCCCATTGTGGTTTGCAGATAGCAATAATGGCAGTGCCCCATGCACCCGGTCGCCAGTGGCAACGCATACTCAGCTGAAGGTTTTGAATTAGCGAATTCGAGTGTCTTGCGAATCCCGACAACCAAGGTGGATTTGGCATTGCGATATTTCTGAAAATCATTTGCACCGGGAATATTGCGTACTTGATTGTGCGACGTTGTTTCACGAATCTCAATACCCATACCTTCAAATTTTTCTTTCAGTTTCTGGCCGAGTGGATAATCCAATGCACGGGGTTCTATATAGACAAGTTGGGGGGTAAAAGGTTTAACCATGAATTAGCACCTCTTTAGTCCTCATCATATATTTCCTGGTAGACGTGTTTTGCTTCTTCAATTGAAGAAAATACAGCATCGTCCTCGGCAAATTCATAGTACATATCATGTAAAAGTAGGGCCTTGTCCCCCTCTTTTTCCGGATGCGATACAACTTCCGCTTCTTGAATCAAGGTCGCAGTTGCGGTATGTGGATTTCGGCAAAGGACAAAGACGGAATCGCCTAGTCGCAAATCATCTTTTTTCATTTCTTAAACGCCTCCTCAGGGTGAATGTTCTTTGTTGATTATGTCCAGAAACCGAGAGATTTACAATTTATTGACTATAAATGATAATGAATCAATAAAACTTACGAATTCAATACGATTGAAATCATGCAAATCAAAGTGTCATTAACATACAAAGGAGTACATATCCGTGAATCCAACAAACACCGAACATCAAGAGCATAATCTCTCGGTATATAAACTTTCACCGTTCAAAAAGTTATCGGAACAACAATCTGAAATAAAGACGAGGATCGAGGCATTTTGTCGGAGGCATGTCAAAGAGAATACTCCGGCACTGTTTGTAATTCATGGCGATGCGGGAACAGGGAAAAGCGTTGTGCTCAGTTCGGTCTTTCATGATCTTCAGAACCAATCAAGAGCAGGGGAGGCATCCGATCCTCTTTTTAAGACAAGCAATTATCTGATTGTCAATCATCCGGAAATGATTAAGCTCTATAAAGAGATCGCGGAGGAGCTGCCGAATGTTAGGAAAAAAGACTTTGTACGGCCAACAACATTCATTAATCAAATGCACAAACAAGGGGAGCGTGCGGATGTGGTGTTCGTCGATGAGGCCCATCTTTTGCTGACAAAGAGTGATCGCTACAATCGGTTTAACCAAGACAACCAGCTTGAGGAAATTTTGAAATGCAGCCATGTTGTCGTCATGGTTTTTGATCAGAAACAGGTCTTGAAATTAAAAAGCTACTGGAATGAGGGCAATGTTCAGTCCTATCTGCAGCGCTTTCCCAATGAAATCGTCTACTTGACCGATCAGTTCAGAGTGCGCGCAAATGCTGATGTTATTGAATGGATCAATGCATTTGTCCATAAGAAAGTGTTACCTTTGCCAAGAAAGCAGCGTTTTGATTTTCGAATTTTTGAAGACGCGGGTGAACTCTATCAGACCATTAAGGAGCGCAATGCGGTATACCATCTCTCACGGTTGTTATCAACTTATGACTATCCTTATGCATTGGATGGCAATGATCATTATATTGATGAGCCCCATTTTCATATGCGGTGGGACCGATCAAGGCCCGAGGAAAAACAGGCATGGGCAGAACGACCGGATACAATCGGTGAAGTCGGCTCGGTTTATACCATTCAGGGTTTTGATCTAAATTATGTCGGTGTGATCCTGGGACCATCTGTGTCCTATGATGAGCAAACAGATGAGATTGTAATCCATACAGATAAATATGAAGATGGGGCCGCTTTTGTTAAGCGGGACGATCTACAAGACCTTGATGCAATCAAGGAACAGATCATCCTGAATTCAATCAATGTCCTGATGACCCGAGGCATCTATGGATTGTATCTTTACGCGAGTGATCCAAAGTTAAGGAGAAAGCTGATGTCTTGAACAGCCACCTTAAGAAATTAGGTATGTCGTTGAAGGTTGTTGTGTACAGAAAATAATAGCTAGACATTATTACCTCGTTTTGTCAGAATGCTTGTTCTGAAAAAAATAATTAGTGGGCTTGTTTTCTATGATGCAATAAATAAGCAACAGTTAGGACAAGAAACCACACCGGAGTCACAAAGAGAGCAATACGTGTATCATTCGCCAAACCCATGAGCACAAGAAGAAAAATGAAAAATCCGAGAATTATCCAGTTCATCAATGGAGCAAGCGGCGTTTTAAATGATGAAGCAGCAGCCAGATCCGGGCGTTTTTTTAGGTAAACAAGATGGCTAACCAAAATGATACCCCATACCCAGATAAAGCAGATTGAACTGATACTGGTCACTAAGGTGAATACAAAATCAGGAAGAAAATAATTCAGCACAACCCCAATGGAGAGTGCAAGGGTTGAACTGAGTAACGCAGCATTCGGCACAGATCCTTTACCTAGAACTGAAAAACTTTTCGGTGCATTGCCCTCACGCCCAAGAGAATAGAGCATGCGACTCGTTGAATAGAGTCCGCTGTTGCACGCCGATGCTGCTGACGTCAACACGACGAAATTAATGATCCCGGCCGCACCTGGTAGCCCGACGAGCGTAAATACCTCTACAAAAGGACTATGATTTGCATTGAGCTCCGTCCAAGGAATGATACACAAAATGACAAAGAGCGCGCCGA
Organism: Sporolactobacillus kofuensis; assembly: GCF_024125425.1. Classification (GTDB taxonomy): domain Bacteria; phylum Bacillota; class Bacilli; order Bacillales; family Sporolactobacillaceae; genus Sporolactobacillus; species Sporolactobacillus kofuensis. Next base: position 136,820 of record NZ_JAMXWN010000003.1, on the reverse strand, counting down.
TGTAAAATAAGAGCACACGAATAGGCAGACTGTTGATCGCTTTTGGAAGATTGATTTTCGGATCAGCAGTCTCAGACACGGTCAAGCCAACGAGTTCAATACCCACAAATGAAAAGACAGCCATTTGAAATCCGAGCAAAAAGCCAAAATTTCCTTGAGGAAATAATCCGCCAAATGCCCAAAGGTTTTGGATGGAAGCATGGCCACTACTCGTCTTAAATCCGACCACAATCATAATAAATCCCACAATAATTAATGCGATAATTGTAATGACTTTAATGATCGCAAACCAGAATTCGATTTCACCAAACATTTTCACAGTAAGCAGGTTTAATAGGGTGAGTATGATTAAACAAAGGAATGCGGGCAACCATTGAGGTACATTCACCCAGTATTGTACGTATTTTCCTACGGCTGTTGTATCTGCCATTGCCGTCATAATCCAGCAGAACCAATACGTCCATCCGGTGACAAAACCGGCCCATGGGCCAAGGTACTCTGTTGTGAAATCTGTAAAAGAGGAATAATTGTTTTTCGATAGCAACAATTCCCCGAGGGCGCGCATGACGAAAAATAAGGCGATGCCAATAATCAGATAAGCGAACAAAATGGATGGTCCAGAAAGTTGAATAGCCTTCCCCGATCCAAGAAACAATCCGGTGCCGATCGCACCACCGATTGCGATCAGTTGTATATGTCTATTTTTCAACCTTCGCTCTAATTGCTGAGTTTCCATTTTATTCCTCCTTCTTCTTCTGAATGCTAGTATTTGTAGATTTTAAAGATATATGTAATAAACGCTGTTGAAGTAAAACAGTTTATTCATAAAGTAAAATTATTTACAATGTAACAGTGTTATGTTATATTGTTCGCATCAAGAGGAAAATAGAGGATGATATCAGGTGGAAGAAGAATTAATTGCTAAGAAAGATCTCTTGGAAATGACAGGTATTTCCTATGGACAGTTATATCGTTGGAAAAGAAAGCAATTGATTCCTGAGGATTGGTTTATCCGAAAATCAACATTTACCGGGCAGGAGACCTTCTTTCCAAAGGAAAAAATGCTAAAACGTGTCCAAATGATCTCTGAGTTAAAAGATACGTTATCGCTTGATGAACTGGCCGAACGGGTGTCCCCGCAATCGGTCAATAAAATAGTCTTGAGCGAACAAGAACTCATCAGTCGAAACATTGTTTCACAGACAACATTAAGGGTTTACCGGGCGATTGATCCGAGCCTTAAAACGTTCCCATTCGATGATGTCTTGGCGTTGTTTCTACTTGAGCGTTTGCTTAAAAATGGGCAGATAACTATTGAGGAAGCAAAGGAATTGCTCAATACGCTGAAGACATACAGCCACAAAGTCTATGACAAGAGTAGCAGCCTCTACTTTGTGCGAAAGATGGGCGTACCCATGTTTCTACTCGTTGCACAGGAGGTTGCCGTCTATTTTGATGATGGGGTCAATGTCATTGAGAAAATTCAGCTTCCCTCGTGCATTGAGGCATTGAAAGCAACAATTGGAGAAAATAACCAAACTAATAGTTAATAAGCAAGGAGTGAGAGATATGAGGGATTCCGTACAAGAAAATCTGAAAATCATGGGGGAAACACACTCAAATGGTGGTTCATTTGATAAGGTACGCATCATGGGTGAATGTGCAATTTCCGGGTCGATAGAGGCACGATCATGCAAAGTCATGGGTGAATGCACGGTGTCCGGAGATTTGACCAGTGGTTATTTTCGAAATATGGGAGAAGTCACGATTGACGGTATGCTGACCGCTAAGGAAGCCAGACTGATCGGTGAAACCCATGTCAAAGGCGCGTGTACATTCAAACAGGCTTCAATCTATGGAGAACTGTCTGCTGCACGCGACCTTTCAGGTGAGGAAATAAAAGTACACGGTGTACTCAATGTTGGTGCCAACGTCTCGCTTGAAAGATTGATGATGAGAGGCGGCATCCTTGTAGATGGACTGCTAAACTGTGACCAAATTGATATTGTCCTTAAAATCAATGCACAAAATTATGTCAAAGAAATTGGCGCGGGAAGCGTAACAATCGGGAAGCAACATAAGATATTTGGACGCGCGCCTCTGCATCTGTTTCACGCGGAAAGCATTGAAGGTGATCGACTCTTTCTTGAATACACGCAGGCAAAAGTGGTGAGAGGAACGGATGTGGTTATCGGCACGGGCAGCAAGATTGAACGCGTTGAATATTCCGGAACATATAAGACGAGCGGACCAGTAGAAGTCGGCGAGGTCGTTCAATTGACCGCGCATGAATAATTGAGCGATGGAGGGGATTTATTTGATGGAACAAAAAAAGAATTTAACCATCTCAGGATCTGGCAGCGCGCCGGGCGGCAGTTATGAAGATGTTAAAATCAATGGCAGCGGGAAAATACATGGAGATATTATCTGCCACAGTATCGCTATTAATGGTTCGGGCCGTCTAAGTGGTGATGCTAAAGCAACCAATATTATGATTAGTGGCTCAGCTGTCCTTGAGAAGAATCTTATTTCAGAAGCGTTCACAGTCAATGGTGCTTGTAAGGTTGAAGGGAATGTCACCGGGGAACGTATTCACATTAGTGGGAGAGCGCGTATTCTCGGAGCAGTTCATGGAGAACAAATACGAATTTCAGGAATTTTAACCGTTGAGGGTGATCTGGAAGGAGAGGACCTTATCGCCGAGGGGCCGCTCACAGTTGGCGGATTATGCAGTGCTGATCGGATTGAGATCACTTTAGCAGGCATGATTTCCCGTATTAAGGAAATCGGATGCGGGACTTTGACAGTTCATCGCCGGTTTGCGCCAAACTTTTTCGGACAATTATTACCGAGCTTTGCCCGGAAAAAGCTGGTCGTTGATTCTATAGAAGGCGACGAAATTTTTCTTGAAGATACAGAGGCCAAAGTGGTAAGAGGGAATCGTGTGACGATCGGGGCAGGATGCACCATCGGTCAAGTCACCTATAAGACAGATTATCAAAAAGATGACAAAGCAGTTGTGCAATCTGTAATTAAGGGATGATGGAGGCTACAAATGAATGACATACAATCACGAGGTAAAAAGACTTTACGTTTTGTTGTTGCCGTTCTGATGATGGGCATGTTCAATTCAGCGATGGATCAGACGGTTGTTTCTGCAGCGATCGGACAAATTGTTCCCGAGACAGATACTATCGCCTGAAGCGCGTCAGCACATACCCGAACCGGTGCTTCACCGGATAACAGGGGCTTTGGCGTCCCCGCAGGCTTCATGGGTTCTTCCAAGGAGGCTCCCGGTTCGCCCGCGGTCGTTCCTGATGATCGCGAGCAACCGTAGCGCACACATTTTATAACCCGAAGGCTGTAAGATGTAACCGAGTTTCATTGACGTATGAATAATCAAAATCAGCTCGCTAAAGAAGAGGTTTCCTCATGGATATTAATAAACAAATCTACTCTATGCCTGAAATTGTAGGCAATGATGCACATATTTTGGTGCTCGGGTCTATGCCTGGTGGTGTGTCCCTAGCGCAGCAACAATATTATGCTAATCCCAGAAATCAATTTTGGATGATTGTTTATGCACTTATAGGGAAGACGTATGAAAATCCCTCTTATGCGGAAAAGATCGATGTTTTGAAAAAGCATCACATTGCATTGTGGGATTCAATCCATTACTGCGTGCGAAAAGGCAGTCTAGATTCGGCAATCAAAGACGAAGAACCTAATGATATTCTCAGCTTGCTGAGCGCTCATCCAGGAATTCAAGCGATTGCCTTTAACGGCAGCAAATCGTTTGCTGTTTTCAAGAAACATTTTAAATTGACCGTTCCACCTGATATTGCTCTCATAAAGATGCCTTCGACTAGTCCGACACCCTCACGCTACCCGAAAACGCTGGAGCAGAAGATTGAGGATTGGTCAAAGATTAAGAAGTATATAGGACACTATCAAAGCCTTTAACAATACATGATGGAACATGCCATTTGATTATTTACTTTATTGTTGAAAGACGATCTGCTCGTTCACGATTGTTTTCTGCACCTTGATATTACGCAAAGCCGCAGGGTCAATGTGAAAAGGGTCTAGATCAAGAACAGTGAAATCGGCAACTTTGCCAACACGAATGGTGCCGCGAGTGTCGGAATGGCCGCATGCAGCAGCGCTGCCTGAAGTATATAAGGCAATGGCTTCAAAGATACTTAGCGCCTCTTTAGGAAAATAGCGTTTGCCGTTTACATCCGTAGTACAGGTTCGGGTAACCGCGGCGTGAATCCCGAAAAATGGGTTCGGGACTTCAATGGGTGCGTCGCTGCCACCAGCAAGGGTAAACCCGTTGTCCCGAATCGTTTTCCAAGCAAAAGCCAAAGGAGGATAATGCTTTCCTAAGACATCGAGCGCCCATGGCATATCGCTGCTCATAAATTGTGGCTGAACATCAAAGATAAGCGGCATACCTTGTGCTGCTTCCAACATGTACGGACGGAGCCATGGGGTGTGGATCATCCGATCTTTCTGACCGGGGAGTGGCGGGTATTTTTTTAGAACGCGAATCACGTCATCGAATGCTTGATCACCAATAATATGGATCGCAACCGGAAGCCTTGCGGCGCGTGCTTGTTGCACCAAATTCTCGAATGCCGCGTCACTATGAAACTTAAGACCGTAATTGGAAGGTTCGCCCGAGTATGGCTGCGACATGTAGGCTGTGTGCGCACCCACCGTACCATCATAGAAAATTTTCATTGCGCCGAGCTCGACAAAGGGCTTGGTGGCTCTTATGCTCTTTGGTGCTGCCAAGTAGGCATCAAGTTCCTTGTGATGGACGAGCAAATGGGCGCGGAACGGAAGCGTATCTGTCAGGGCATCCTGGTACGCTTTGACCGTTCCAATGAGTCCGTTGAAATAATGGAGATCTTCGGAGTGGGCACCTACGATACCTTTTCGCCAAAGGTCGTGTATCGCAATCGTGATTAACCGTTTCAATTCGTCTTGGCTTTCAGTCGGAAAACGCTCAGTTGCGAGCATTGACGCTTCATCTTTTAGTATTCCGGTTGGCTCTCCTTCTTGATTAAGATCAATCCTCCCGCCACCTTCAAAGACCTGGTTGCGCTTCAATCCGATCTCGTTAATGAATGGTGTATTGACACTCACGCAATGATAATCAATCCGTCGGACGAGAATCGGATGCGTATCACTGATTTGATCCAGGTCCCATCGTGTCAGAAGTCCTTTGCTGTCGCTTAAATTGTTATCATCATAGCCTTCAACAAACAGCCATTCTCCATCCTGTAGTTTCATTGCACGTTCTGCGATGGCTCTGAGACAGGCTTGCTTTGTTGGGTATCCATACAAATTAAGACGATCCAGTGCTTGCCCATACCAAAGTAAATGAAGATGGCTGTCGACAAAGCCAGGGAAGACCACGCTGTTTTTCAGGTCAATGCTTTCAACTTGCTCTTTTTGGGCAATCCTTTGTGCCTGATCGCCTAGAGCAATGACCGTCCCATGGGCAGTAAGAACAGAATGAGTAGTTTGATTCGGTGCCTCCATTGTATAGAACGTTCCGTTTTCCCAAAGCTTCATTTTGAAAGCCTCACTTTTTTCTTTAAGGTGGATAATTCAGTGACAGGATGATCCATGAATATTGAAATCTTTAAAGTAAGTCTGAGAGCTTGAGTATTGGCTAACGTACCAACATTCCAGCTAATTCTCATACATTCTTATTTGTGTAAGATAAACATAAGGGAAAACAGGTGAAGATACAATCCGTGGAATCAAAAAGTCAGGCCTGTATGAGTTGAACGTTTAGGAGGCGCGGTGGAGTCAAGTGAGACCTCGCAGATTACACGCATGTATGAGGAGGATCACGGATCGCCCGCGGCAAGCGAGTACTGAAAGCCTCATGTCGAGAAAAGGATGATACATACGATTATCTGCTTGTCATAGAAATAGACGGCTAAGATAGGTATAATAACAGTACTGCCTGACTTGAGCGGTAACACGTCTGCTGCTCATACTAGAGGAATTTGAAAAGAGAGGGAATACGACAATGATTGCTGAAGAATTTAAGCAAATGCTCAGTCAGAAATCAGTGATTAGGGAACTTTCGGAATATGCGACAGAAAGAGCAAAACAAATTGGCTATGAGAATGTCTTTGATTACAGTCTTGGTAATCCATCGGTTCCTGTGCCGCAAGCCGTCACCGATAAATTAGTGGCGCTTGCCTCGAACAGAGATTCGATGGCCATACATGGTTACAGTCCGAGTTTAGGTATTACGTCCGTACGTGAAAAGGTGGCAGCATCACTTTCAAGACGATTCGGCTTAGACTATAAGAAAGAACATATTTTCATGACGTCCGGTGCCGCAGGAGCACTTGCCCATGCTTTGCGTGCGGTAACAGAAAAAGGTGACGAAGTCATTACTTTTGCGCCATTTTTCCCTGAATATACCCCTTATGTGCATGGAACAGGGGCGATTTTGAAAGTTGTTCCGCCGGATCTGGAGACACTTCAGATTAATTTCAAGGCTTTTGAAGAACTGTTTTCGCCAAAGGTTATGGCTGTCTTAATTAATACGCCAAATAATCCTTCCGGTGTTGTCTATTCGACCGAAACGATTGAGAAATTGGCTGCTTTCCTAACACGGAAGGAAAAAGAATATGGTCATGACATCTATCTGATTTCCGATGAACCTTATCGTGAAATTGTCTTTGAACATGTAGATGCGCCATACGTGGCCAAGTTTTATACGCATTCGATTACCTGCTATTCGTTCAGTAAATCACTATCACTGCCGGGTGAACGGATCGGCTATGTGGCTGTGAATCCAAATTGTCCGGACGCTGAGCTAATTATCAATATGTGCGGGCAGATTTCCCGAGGAATCGGGCACAATTGTCCGCCATCGCTGATTCAGCTTGCCGTTGCGGATGTGATCGATATGACCGCAGATCTGTCTGTGTATGAGACAAATATGAATATTCTCTATGATGGGTTAACGAAACTCGGTTTCTCGTGTGTGAAGCCAGGGGGAACATTTTACATTTTCCCGAAGGCGCTTGAAGAAGACGCCGTGGCGTTCTGCAAACATGCACTTAACTATGATTTGATCTTAGTTCCTGCCGATAGCTTTGGCTGTCCGGGCTATTTCCGTATGGCTTATTGCATTCCTACGGAGAAAGTGGAACGCTCACTTGCAGCATTTGAAAAGCTTGCGAAGGACTATCAATAATTTGGCCACTTGATAAGCTAAAGAGTAGTGACGTGATGGTTACGCCTATACTCTTTCTTTTTTTTAGGCAACATTCATGACCCGCTTGAATGAAAAAATATAATGTCTATTTACATACCAAACGCTAAGATTTTTCGTTAAAAAGTGCAATGAAGATGCGAGAGGCCTGCGGGATCAGGTGCCAGCGAGCCCCACAGACTTTTGCTTGTTCGAGGAGGCGCGCGGCAAGTGAGTGATCGAAGTGCAATGGATGTAAAAATAAGTGTTGGACCGTTTTTGTCCAGCCTTTCTATTGCTCACTTCCTTATGTTCGCATATGCAATTGCCGATAATCAAGTAGAGATGGAAAATACAAAAGATGCTAAAATTAAAGGGGACACCATGTCATTTGGAACTGGAGGCAGACAATGAAAAAAACGCTGATCACACTGTTCTTGGTCACTGCTCTTATTCTAAGTGGCTGTGGAAATCAAGAAGATAATGCATACGACCAAGCCATGAAAAAGGGACAAGCTGCACTCGTTTCGAAGGATTATGAACGTGCGGCTAAATATTTTAAAGTGGCACTTAGCCACAAGAAGAAGGATAAGAAGGCAACCGTTTTAGCGACACAAACAACTGATTTTCTGATTGCCAAGTCATTTATGAATCAACCGGATCAAGCGATTAAAGCATTAAATGCAGTCATTCTTCAAAAGAACGGTTCAGGGGCGTTGCGGAAGGCTGCGCGAGCGATGCGTGACAAGCTCATCGCGGCTAATCAAAAAAAACAGACACAAGAACCATCTGCCAGCACATCACAAGTCACGACAAGCGATGAATCTTCGAACAGCTCAAGCGATTCATCAGTAGGAAACACTGATGAATCCACATCGACTACATCTTCAACAAGCAGCAGTCAAACTGGGAAGTCTTCCACGAGTTCAAGTGCGTTGATTACCCAGCAAAAGGCAGAAGCGGCGGTCATCAAAGCGGCGGGATATACGCCAGATCAGGTGTATATAGACACCACTGATGAGGGTGCGTACTATTCAATGGAACTACGCGAGAACCATACTAATGATAGTGCCGCAGATCCGGACACGGCACCGTCGGCTGGATTCTTCCGCTATTACAAGAATTCAGGAAAAATTACAAAGCTTGACCTACTCAGCAACACATATAAATCAGTAAAATAAAACATTTTTCTTGTGAAAGAATATTATGGACTCATAAGCAGTTGCTTATGAGTCCATAATTATAATTATAAACAGTGTGTGTTGAGCGAGCGTTCAGTCGGAGCACATTTAGTTAAACTGCTTCGGATCACTGATGGCGATTAAAAGAGTAGTTCAACTCGGGAAATGAACATTTTTTTGTACACAATGTGCATTTCACAAGCTGGTTAATTTAATGTTTGAAAAATTATGGAATGGGTAATAAGTTTTATTGGGAGAAATTTTTTTCGGTTAAAGGAGGAAACCAAGTATTCACAAAAAGATCACTTTTTCAGTGCGTTAGCTAATTGTCGCTGGCTAACTCCGATGTTATAATTTTACATGAAAAAAGATTTCCTAATTGTTTGCTTCCATGCGAGTGCACGAAGCACTCAGATCCTTACCTGGAACATTATAGAAAAACTTTTTTCGATATTGTGAAAATAATCACGAAACGATCTTTTATGTATCAGGTTGCAGCCCTGGTGTTCAGAAACATCAGGAAGAATAAATTTCTTTAGGAGGATGTTTAATCATGGCTTTTAAAATTATTGCATACGGTGTAGAACCTTACGAAGAAAAAATGTATAGCGAACTTAATAAGTATGGTTACGAATTGACTTTGGTAAACGACCTGCTGACTGCTGACAACGGAGATCTTGCAAAGGATCACGATGGTGTTCTACTTTTTGTTAACTGCTTGGCAGACCGTGCCAACCTTGAAAAATTTAGTGAATTTGGCATCAAATATGTATTTACACGTACTGCTGGATTTAATCATATTGATCTGCAGGCTGCTTCCGACCTCGGAATTAAGGTTGCCCGCGTTCCTGCATATTCACCAAATGCGATTGCAGAACTCGCTGTATATCTTGGTACAGCACTGCTTCGTCACACGGTTTACACAACCGGCAGAACGGCTAAACTCGACTTCACTGTAACAGAAACAATGTTCAGCCATGAAGTTCATAAATGTACTGTAGGTATTGTCGGCACAGGCCACATCGGCTGTGTTGAAGCAGAATTGTATAAAGGTCTTGGCGCAAAACTACTCGGTTATGACATTTTCCAAAGTGATTTTGCTAAGAAATTAGTTGAATTCAAGGAATTGGATGAACTGCTTGCAGAATCTGATATTGTCAGCCTGCATTTGCCATATTTCCCGGGCAAGAACGAAAACTTTGTTGGTGAAGAATTCATCAGTAAGATGAAAGACGGTGCCATCCTGATTAACACAGCGCGTGGTGAAATCGTTGATGAAGCTGCTGTTGTTAAAGCAATCAAGAGTGGCAAGCTCGAAGGATTCGGTGCGGATGTATTGACGGATGAATCACGCTTCTTCGGCAAAGACTTCTCCGATGGTAGCGAATTCCCTGATGCAACAATCAAGGAATTGATTGAATTGTATCCAAAGGTATTAATTACACCTCACGTTGCTGCAATGACTGACGTAGCTGTTTCAAACATGATTGCTACAAGCTATGATAACTTCAATGCAGCAATTAAGGGTGAAAGCCTCGGACGCGCAGAAGTTGAACTTCCTGCACCAGCTGTAAAAGAATGATTGATTGAAAGCAAGCAGTCTCGCTCTTTTTGAGTGGGACTTTTTTTTGAGAAAAAAGTTTTGGCCTAAGTTGTTAGGGAAAATGGCATGACATCACGAGAATTTAGGCTCAAGCACGAACGTGCGAGGCTCCTGCGGGATCAGGTGCTAGCGAGACGCCGCAGACTGATGCCCTTTTCGAGGAGGCTCGCGGTGCGCCCGCAGCAAGGAGCAGTCGAAGCAAAATCGTTATAAGATCAAGGGCCGGGCAGTCTTTGCCCGGTCTATCTTATGCAGTCTTGAAATTCAGGGGAATTTAGCATTTGTTCAAACAAGATTAGATAAATGTGGCCAAAATATTAAATATACTGTGTTTAATGGAAATATTCGAAACATTCCATTGACATTACTAAATCAATCATGTAAACTGACATTACTTTTTAAAATTTGTCTTCCAAGAAGGTCTATACGTATGTTCCGTCCAAGAACCAATGAATTGATTGTCATTTTGATTAGTTAGGACTCAGGTACAGCAGTCGTTTAATCGATCGTGTACCTCGAGTCCTTTTCGTTCTGAACGGGACTCGAGTAAGCCCCATCCGGAACGAACCGGGTGGGGCTTTTTGCATCAAGAAGAGGCGATGATGTTGCGCTTTAAACATTAGAGAAGGCAGAGAAAAAAGATGTGCAGAAAAAGGAGACGAGTAAGATGAAGATTGTTGTTATTGGTGCAGGAGCAATGGGATTAAGATACGGTGTGCTTTTACAAGAAGCAGGAAATACTGTTCATTTCGTTGATACTTGGGAACCTAACGTGGAAGAAATCCAGAAAAATGGCGGCGTGACGGTCTGGCGAGACGGCAAAGATGAACGCTTTGTTGAAATAAGTATCAGTTACCCCGAAGAGTATCATGACGAACCAGAGCTGGCTATTGTTTTCGTGAAAGATATGCACACGGTTGAAACCATGGAGAGGTGTAAACATTTCATTGGTGAGAACACCTATGTCCTGACCAATCAAAATGGTTTTGGCGGTGCAGAATATATTGCACAATTTGTGCCACGTGATCGTATTATTGCTGGTACGGCAATGATCGGTACAGTGATGAAAGGGCCAGGTAAAGTCGACTTTATTGGAAAACGCGGTGCCGGTCATGTCCATATTGTAAAAGTAAAGGGCACTCCTGATGCATTTATTTATAGAGTTGCGGATGAAATGGAAAAAGCACTCATGCATCCGACGGTTCAAGAGGATTATATGGGAACGGTTTGGACAAAGCTTGTCTTCAATTCCGTTGTGAATACACTTTGTACATTAATGAACATAAAAATGGGCCAATTTGCTGCGTATAAGAATTCAAAAGAAATGTCACGTAAGCTTGTTGATGAAGCCTACGATGCCATTGATGCTGAAGGTTTTAAGATGGAAGTCACGCGCGATGAACTGGTTGATCAGGTCATGTTTGTTTCTGAAGTGGGCAACCCGCTCCATTACCCATCAATGCATCAGGACATGAGTACGAATCGTCCAACAGAAGTGGATTACATTAACGGCGCAATTGTACGTCTTGCTGAAAAACACGGCCTCAAAGCACCTTATCATTCGATGTTGGTTGATCTTGTACATCTTAAAGAAGAATCAAGAAAATATAATGATTAAAGAAGTGCCTCGGAAGCATTTTGATCTCATGAATTCGAATACTATAGATGATGAAACTTCGGACATCGGCATGATCCAGTCGTTTTCCGGAGTTTTTTTGCGGCTTTTAAAGGGTTGGGGTAAAATGGAAGATAGCTTTTTAAGAACGAATAAGATTAGTACAACATGTGGAGACCAATAGGGTCGCGCGTGTTTTTGAGGAGGACAATGATGACTGAAAAATTTAAACGTATTCATGTGATTGTGCTGGATTCGGTAGGTATTGGTGAAGCAACTGATGCTGCAAAGTATGGCGATGAAGGTTGTGATACATTAGGACATACCGCTGCAGCAATGAACGGTCTGAATGTGCCGAATCTGACTAAGCTAGGATTATCAAATATTCGTCCGGAACAACCGATTCTTGGTGTACCGGTGCAAGACAAACCGCTTGCTTATTTTACTAAAATGCATGAGATTTCTGCTGGTAAAGATAGCATGGACGGTCACTGGGAAATGATGGGCCTACCGGTCATGACTCCACTGCACACTTTTCCCAATGGGTTTCCAGATGAGTTGATTCAAAAAATTGAAACCTTTAGCGGCCGCAAGGTGGTTTGGAACAAGCCTGCAAGTGGGACGGAAATCATAAAGAAATTCGGTGAACATCAGATGAAGACGGGTGACCTGATTGTTTATACATCAGGGGACTCTGTGCTGCAGATTGCAGCACATGAAGAGATCATTCCTTTAGAGGAATTGTATAAGATTTGTGAGTACGCACGAGAAATCACCATTGATGAACCTTATCATCTTGGACGAATAATCGCCAGACCGTATGTTGGCACGGCTGCAGATAACTTTGAAAGAACAGCAAATCGTCGCGACTTGACGCTTGTTCCACCTGAAAAGACGGTTCTGGATCTGCTTGCTGAATCTGGACGCGATACTTTGGCAATTGGTAAAATTAATGATATCTTCAGTGGCCAGGGGATAAAGAAAGGTTGGCATACAGTGAGCAATGAAGATGGTATGGAACACTTTATCGCCGTACTAGATCAAGACTTTCATGGACTAAGTTTCACGAATCTGGTTGATTTCGATGCGAACTATGGACACCGACGCGAACCCGTGCTCTTCGGTAAGGCGCTTGAAGTATTTGACCGTCAACTTGGTCAGGCATTACCAAAGCTTACAGAAGATGATTTATTGATTATCACCGCGGATCATGGCAATGATCCTGGATTCAGAGGAACCGATCATACACGGGAGTTTGTTCCACTTCTTGTCTACTCTCCAGCATTCCACGCAGGTCAGGCACTTCCTGTTCGAGAGACATTTGCTGATCTCGGCGCGACGATTGCTGACAATTTTGGTACACAGTTGCCAAAAGTTGGTACAAGTTTCTTGAGTACACTGAAAATGAGGTGATTGATCTTGAGAATGGTAGATATAATCACAAAAAAGCGTGATGGTTTTTCACTTTCTCCGGAGGAAATTCGCTTCTTTATTCAGGGTTACGTCAGTGGAAAGATTCCTGATTATCAGGCAAGTGCGCTTGCGATGGCTATCTTTTTCAGAGATATGACGGATTCGGAAATTGCGGAACTTACACGTGCGATGGTCGCCTCAGGAGATACAGTCGATCTGTCCGCTATTGCCGGCATCAAGGTGGATAAACATTCAACCGGAGGTGTCGGTGACACCACGACACTCGTCCTTGCGCCATTAGTTGCAGCGGTGGGTGTTCCAGTTGCCAAAATGTCCGGCCGAGGGCTTGGATTTACCGGTGGAACGATTGATAAGCTTGAGTCCATTCCGGGTTTTTCTGTTGAAATGACCGGAGAACAGTTTATCACACACGTCAATGGCGATCATATTGCGGTGATTGGCCAGACGGGTGACTTGGTTCCGGCAGATAAGAAACTCTACGCACTTCGTGACGTTAGTGGCTCGATTGAATCCATCCCTTTAATCGCCAGTTCCATTATGAGCAAGAAGATTGCAGCAGGCGCTGATGCGATTGTGCTCGAAGTAACATGTGGCGAAGGTGCTTTTATGAAGAATGAGGAAGACGCAGTTCGTCTTGCAGATACGATGGTCAGAATCGGTAAAAATGTCGGAAGAAAGACGGCTGCCGTTATTACGGATATGTCGCAACCACTGGGTTATGCAATTGGAAATGCTCTTGAGATTAAAGAAGCCATTGATACCTTGAAAGGACATGGCCCAAGCGATCTTGAGGAACTCGTATTTGAACTGGGGAGCCGAATGGTTCAGTTTGCAGGAAAGGCTGAAAATCTGGACGATGCTAGAGGACTGCTTCATCAGGCTCTTGAGCAAGGCCATGCGCTTAATAAATTCAAACAATTCGTTGAAAACCAGGGTGGAGATGCGGGTGTTGTTGATCATCCTGAGCGATTACCGCAAGCGAAATACCAGTTCGAACTTCCAGCAACAGATTCCGGATTTGTTGCAGGCATGAACGCAGATCAAATTGGACTTGCTGCGATGCTGCTCGGTGCGGGAAGAGCAACAAAGGAAGATACGATCAACTATGCGACAGGGATTGTACTCAATAAGAAAATTGGGGATTCGGTGAAGAAGGGTGAGGCATTACTCACCATTCACTCGGATTCTAAGCAGATTGATCAGGTGATCGATAAATTGTATCAGAACATTACGATTTCCGAACAGGCACGCAAGCCCCAACTTATTCATCAAATTATTCATTAATTGATTTATAGAAGGAGACCATTGATCATGACAGATCTTGCAAAATATATTGATCACACAGCACTGAAACCGGAAACGACAGAATCTGAAATTATCAAACTTACTGATGAGGCCAAGAAATTTGGCTTTGCATCTGTATGTATCAACCCTTGCTGGGTAGCGCTAGCTGCAGAACAATTGAAAAATTCACAGGTAAAAGTATGCACCGTCATTGGTTTTCCTCTCGGTGCGTCTACTCCGGAGACAAAAGCATTTGAAACACGTGATGCGATTGCTAAGGGTGCCGATGAGGTGGATATGGTCATCAATATCGGTGCGATGAAAACCGGTCAAGAGGAAGTTGTTGAGGCAGATATTCATGCAGTCGTAGAAGCAGCGGATAAGCGTGCACTCGTAAAAGTTATTATCGAAGCATGTTTATTAACTGACGAGGAGAAAGTACGTGCTTGTCAGCTTGCGGTTCGTGCTGGAGCTGACTATGTAAAGACATCCACAGGATTCTCAACCGGTGGTGCGACGCCGGAAGATGTGGCACTGATGCGGAAAACAGTAGGTGCTGATGTAGGCGTTAAGGCAGCGGGAGGTATTCACTCCAAGGATGAAGCTGAGGCAATGATTGCCGCAGGGGCATCACGTATTGGCGCAAGCTCAGGAGTTAAAATTATGGCGGAAAGCTTTTAAGCAGTAAAGACATTCATAGGGCATTGTGCTTCAATGGGGCCGAAAGGAAAGAGAGATTAACACAGGGCTTAATCAAAGTCTTGCAACTGAAACCTCGTTCTGTGGGAATATGTGTAAAATGTTCTTCGGAGGAAGGCGTGATGCAAGGTGCCTGCGGGATTGTTCCTGATGATCGCGAGCCGAGTGAGCCTGCGGCAAGCGATCATTGATAGCCTCATTCCAAAAAAAAGCTTGTCACATACCTATGGAATAAAGGCTTGAAATCACTGCCTCAACTATGGTATAATTTTCTTCGTGCTAAAAAAGCAAATGATAAGCATTCGCTTTTCGCATGATGATTATAGGGCGTTGGGCAAGTGGTTAAGCCAATGGATTCTCATTCCATGATCGCGGGTTCAATTCCCGTACGCCCTCTATATACTTGTAATCAGTCATCCTCACCTAGTTCATTGGGTTTTGGATGACTTTTTATTTAATTCACTATTGAAAGCGTTTACAAATTAGGATAAAATAAAGGAGGTAAATGTGAACAAAATGTGACAGACCTCGACTATGAATGGGTGTCCAATCATAACAACGTATGCGGACGAGGAGGAGAAGGATCATGAAAAAGAAACGGATTGTCGTCTTGGGCGCCGGTTATGGTGGCTTGCGGGCAATAAAGAAACTTCAAAAGATGAAACCAAATGCGGAATTGATACTCATAGATAAAAACAATTATCACTGTGAAACGACTGCGCTACACGAAGTTGCTGCAGGAACAGCGGATGCTCATGAAATCTGCTATTCAATCAATCAAGTTATTGATCAGAAGAAAACATACTTTATACAGGATACAGTTGTTCGTGTAGAACGAAAATTGAAGCTTGTTCTGTTGCGGAAACACGCACCTGTTCCTTATGATTATTTGCTGATCGGGCTTGGTTTTGAACCGGAATTATTCGGCATTAAAGGTATGGATGAATATGGTTTATTCATTTCAGATATTCCATCTGTTAATAAAATTCGGAAACATATTCAAGATCAGTTTAGACAATGGACTGTTGATCATCTGAATAAACGGCTGATCATTGCAGTAGGAGGAGCAGGATTTACGAGCTTTGAGTTTCTAGGTGAACTTACAAACCGAATTCCTGAATTGATTAAACGCTATAATGTTGATCCTCAGCTCGTGCGTATCGTCTGTATCGAGCCCACACCTAATGCGCTACCGACATTTAACCGTCATCTTGCTGAGTATGGGGCACGCACGTTAAGCGCTCGTGGCGTAGAGTTTGTGATTGGTAGGGTCAGCGGCTTAGACGGTGAAAAGATCTACTACAAAGATGGCGAAGATCCAAAATCATTGCTGGCCGGAACTTTTATATGGACCGGCGGTGTTAGCGGGAGTTCAGTGGTTAACCGTTCAGGGTTTGAACAGCATCGCGGTCGCGTTGTTGTCCAGGAAGATTTGAGCGTTCCAGGCAATCCGGAAATATTGATTATTGGAGACTGTTCGGCAGTTATTGATCCGGAAACGGGACGCCCTTATCCGACTACTGCCCAGATTGCAATGCAGCAAGCCGATTGTGCAGCGTATAATCTGAATGCACGTTTAGAAGGAAAACGTACAAAGCCTTTTGTCTTTAAGTTTATGGGTACTGTTTGCTCACTAGGCAGAGATGATGCGGTCGGAGAGATCATGGGGAGAAATTTGAAGGGCCGCCCTGCATCGATTATGAAGAAAGTGATTGAAAATCGTTCGCTTGTAAAAATTGGCGGCGTAGAGACCATGATAAAAAAAGGGAGATTCAGTATAACAAAATAAATGAACACTAAAGGAGCCGGCAAATGATTCATTGCCGGCTCCTTCGTTAAATAACCCCCATTGTAGACCATTCTTATCTTTTTATTTATTTTGCGGCTATTGCATCTGGAATCTTTGCGAGTGCTTGATCCAGATCGTAAATAATGTCATCAACGGTTTCAACGCCGATAGAAACACGGATCAGTTCAGGCGTTACACCGGTAACTGCTTGTTCTTCCGGAGTCAACTCCGCATGCGTCGTGCTTGCCGGATGAATGATCAGTGATTTTGCGTCGGCCACATTAGCGAGCAGGGAGAACAATTTTACGTTGTTAATCAGTGTTTTTCCGGCTTCCTTTCCACCTTTAACACCGAATGTAAAGATTGAACCTGCGCCTTTCGGTAAGTATTTCTTAGCGAGTTCTCTGTACTTATTCCCTTCTAGCTCAGGATAGTTGACCCATGTTATTTTCGGATGATTATTCAGATATTCTGCAACCTTGCGCGCATTCTGAACATGGCGCTCTACGCGCAGTGAGAGCGATTCGAGTCCTTGCAGGAATAGAAATGCGTTCTGAGGGCTGATCGTTGCACCTGTGTTGCGCAACAACTGGACGCGCGCCTTTGCGGCAAATGCGGCAGGAGCAAGGTCTGCATAAACTAAGCCGCCATAGCTTTTGTCCGGAGTCGTAAAGTCTGGAAATTTGCCGCTTGCTGCCCAATCAAATTTACCACCGTCAATGATAATTCCGCCAATCGCTGTTCCGTGGCCGCCGATGAATTTCGTCGCTGAGTGAACAACGACATCGGCACCGAATTCAATTGGACGAACAAGGTAAGGGGTTCCAAAAGTATTGTCGACGATGAGAGGTATTTTGTTTTCATGTGCGATGTCGGCAACAGTTTCGATATCGAGGACGTTAATTTTGGGGTTACCAATTGTTTCTGCGTAAATGGCTTTGGTATTATCTTGGATCGCACTGCGGAAGTTTTCTGGATCATCCGGATCAACAAACGTTACGTCAATACCAAGTTTTTTCAAAGTGACCGCAAATAGTTCATAGGTTCCGCCGTACAAAGTAGAAGCGGAAACGATATGGTCACCGCTGTTTGCAACATTCAAAATTGCATAGGTGATTGCTGCGAGTCCTGAGGAGGTTGCAAGTGCAGCCGATCCGCCCTCGAGTTGTGCAACACGTTGTTCAAAGACATCTTCCGTAGGGTTCATAATGCGCGCGTACACATTACCGGGCTTCTTTAATTGGAAGAAGTCCGCTGCTTCGTCTGCATCTTTGAATACGAATGAAGTAGTCTGATAGATGGGTACCGCACGCGCGCCAGTGGTTGGATCAGGTACCTGCCCTGCATGGACTTGCAACGTTTCAAAACCATACTGTCTTTCTTCTGCCATGTTCATCTCTCCCTGTTTTCTTGAGTTTTCAATTAAATAAAATCTTAGAAAAGGGGTTCGAGCAGATAAAAAGGCTGATTCCCGCAGAGTGATAGGGAATCAGCCTTTGTCGCCGATACTTCTCTTATCTGCCAGAATTTAATCTGCTGGAATTAACACCATACACAATGTCCTGTGCTGGTTGTCGGGCTTCGTAGGGCCAGTCCCTCCGCCACTCTTGATAAGATTTATTTAATTGCATTTAGCTTAGTATGATTAAAAGTATTTGTCAATAGTAAATACAAAATATTTTCTGATTATTAATAAACAAATAAATAAGAAGGGCATCCGCATGGATGCCCTTCTTAGGATGAACCGGAAACGATTAATAGAGTCCGTCAACAGTTTCTTTTGTGCTGATGTAAATATTCTTTGTTTGCGTATAAGCATCGAGAATGCTCTTGTACGTTTCACGACCAATACCGGATTTCTTATAACCGCCAAATGGTGCACCAGCTGGCAGTTGGTTGTATGTGTTGACCCACATACGTCCGGTGCGAACACTACGTGCAACACGAAGTGCTGTGTTGATGTCACGTGTCCAAACCGCACCACCCAAGCCATAATCGGATTGATTTGCGAGTTTAATGGCTTCGTCTGCATCTTTGAATTTAATGACCGTAGCAACTGGTCCGAAGATTTCTTCTTGAGCAATACGCATATCATTGTTTGCATTGGCAAGAAGCGTTGGTGCCATGAAAACACCTTTATCTAGGTTATTATCAGTCAACTTACGTCCACCGGTGACGAGTTTTGCGCCTTCTTCTTGACCGATTTTAACGTAGTTAAGAATCTTTTCAAGTTGACGGTTGTTGAGCTGTGCGCCCATTTGAACACCGTCTTCCCATGGAAGACCAACATTAACTTTTTCGAATGCTTCTTTTAGTGCACCGACAAATTTGTCGTAGATGCCTTCTTGGACAAAAATACGAGAACCTGCGCAGCAAACTTGGCCTTGGTTGAACAAGATACCAAGTTGTGCACCTTCAATAGCACGTTCCCAAGGTGCATCGTCGAAGAAAATGTTAGCGGATTTTCCACCAAGTTCAAGAGTTGCTGGGATCAGACGTTTTGCAGCGGCCTCTGCCACTTCATAGCCGATCTCAGTTGATCCTGTAAAAGCCAGTTTAGCAAATCCAGGATGATGGAGCATATAGTCACCCGAGTCGGAACCGCGACCTGTGATCACGTTAACGACACCGGCCGGAAGGGCTTGATCAAGAATTTTTGCCAGTTCAAGCAAACTTAGTGATGTTGAAGATGACGGGTGAATGACTACGGTATTTCCTGCGGCGATTGCCGGAGCGATTTTCCACGCTGCCATCAGCAATGGGAAGTTCCAAGGAACAATTTGGCCGACAACGCCAATAGGTTCCTTTAGATTTATTGTCAATGTCGTCTCATCAAGGGCATTGGCAGTACCTTCTTCCGAACGAATAACCCCTGCAAAATAGCGGAAGTGATCCGAACTTGCAGGAACGTCAACTGTTTTTGTTTCACGAAGAGGTTTGCCGTTATCCAACGTTTCAACAAGTGCTAAACGATCTGCGTTAGCATCGATTAAGTCAGCGATTTTTAGAAGAATCGCACTCTTTTCCTGAATGCTTACATCTTTCCAGGTTTCGAATGCTTTTGTTGCCGCTTTCACAGCTGCGTCCACATCGGCATGGCTGGCATCGACAAATTCAGTCAATTTTTCACCGTTGCTAGGGTTGTAGCTTGCTATTTTCTTTCCTTCTGAACCTTCAACCCATTTGCCACCAATGTATAGTTTGTAATCTGTATCGACAGCTTGCGCAAAGACGTTGGCTTGAGTACTCATTGTACATCTTCCCTTCAAGAATTAGTGTAATTAATATCACAACTATATTGTAATACATACCTTCAAAAATGAAAATGAAAACGCTCTCTAAATTAAAAAATAATTATTACAGGACTCATGATCAACCAGATTTCTAATGGAAGGGCTGTTAAATACCCTATCCGATCTTACCTTAAGTCATCTTTAGTCATCATTGCCATCGCACCATAATCAGTAGAAGACATCATTCTAAACCAATGACTGCCTAATTTCAGGCTGTCATTAATTCTCCGCTTTATCTGCGCTATACCATTTCATGCCATTTTCAGTCGCGACGAGCACTTTTGTTGCGACATCCACAAATAATGAAGTATCAAGAACTCCGGAAATAGATCGTAATTGACTGTCAAGTTGTTTAATAGATTCTATTTGAGTTTGATCAAAAAAAACGTCCATTAATAAATGACCATTATCAGAAACTGTGAATCCGTCTTTCGCAGCACTTCGACGCATCTGTACTTTTCCACCGAGTTGTTCAGCCACTCTTGTTACATACGCTGTTGCCTCTTCAATAATTTCTAAGACTACAGGTTTTTCAAAGGTCAGCCTTGGAACAAATTTGGATTCATCAACAAGCAGCACATAATCATCTGCCATTGAAGCAATCAGTTTCTCTTTTGTATGGATGCCGCCTCCACTTTTGAGGGCGTTTAATTGTTCGTCCACTTGATCACATCCATCAAAAGCGAGATCAACGTGATCCACAAATTCTGTGTGTAGCACATTCAAACCATTACTTAAACAAAGCTGCTTTGTCTGTGCGGAAGGGGTGACGATGCTAATATCAAAATTTGGTTTTTCTTTGATGAATTGAATCAGATGGCTAATTGTACTGCCACCGCCCAAACCAATAATGGAATGATTTTGAATAATGTCTAGAGCCTTTTGGGCACACGCTCTTTTGATGTCTTCTGTATTCGTTGTGAACACCCCCATATTGCACAAATGTGATTTTACAATGCATTTGTGCCTCTTGTTGGCTTAAGTATACGCTTTCTTTTTTTTACTGTCAAATGATTTTCCGCTAATTTGACAGAATTATGAAATTATTATTCAATTCAATGATCTTTTTTTTTAAAAGGGGATAAACGAGGAAAGATGATATATATTAAAAAATATTTGTTTATTGAGTTAAATAATGCTAGAATAAATATCCGTTAAAACACATTTGATTAGTCGGAATATAAAAACGAGAGGCTAGTATCAGAGAGCTCAGTGGAATGAGCCACTCAAGTTTGAGGGATTAGAGAGAACGAATTATTGGATTAACGTAACAGGAGGAAAAGAAGTTGAAAAAGTATATTTTAGGTTTGTTTATTGCCCTATTGGCATTTTCATTGGCTGGATGTGGTGCTTCAGGTGGTACATCCAAATCGGAAACGCAATTGGACCAGGTAAAAAGTAAAGGCGTTCTTACCGTAGGTACTGAGGGCACATATGCTCCATACACTTATCATGATAGCAAAACAAATAAATTAGTGGGCTTCGATGTGGATGTTATTCGAGCAGTTGGAAAACGCATGGGTGTTAAAGTTCAATTTAAAGAATCGAATTGGGATTCCTTATTTGCCGGATTAAATGCTAAACGCTTTGACACAATCGCTAATGACGTCGGTGTCACCCCTGATCGTGAGAAAAAATATGATTTTTCAAGAGCATATTCTACTTCACAGTCTGTCATTGTCACAAGAAAAAGTAACACTAAAATTAAGGCATTGAGTGATCTCAACGGTGTAAAAGTAGCACAAGGTCTTTCAAGCAATTACGGTGAGATGACGAAAAAGGCTGGAGCAGTCATCGTTGGTCAGGACGATATGTCAAAAGCACTGAAAATGGTTAGTCAGGGACGTGTTGAGGCAACCGTTAATGACCAGGGTGCAGTACTTCAATATTTTAAGGAAACTAAAGATAAGAATCTGAAAATCGCAGCAATTGTTCCCTCTAATGCAGCGGACATTGCCTTTCCTGTTCTGAAGGGCAGTGGTCTTGACAAAGCCTTTACCAAGCAACTTCAAGCAATGAAAAAAGACGGAACGCTGAAGAAGATTTCTGAGAAATATTTTGGAAAGGATATTAGCAAATAAATGACACCTCTAGTATTCGGGCAAATCACGATTGACTGGCCGCTTGCGGTTCACTCATTCTGGCCAATTCTACAAGGGGGCCTTATCTATACGATTCCATTGACGATTATTTCCTTTGTATTCGGGCTTACGCTTGCAATGGTTTTGGCAATCATGAGGCTGTCGAAAGTTAAATTCATACAAACGATCGCTCGCATTTATATTTCAATAATTAGAGGCACACCACTACTTGTTCAATTGGCAATTATCTTTTACGGATTACCGGATCTCACTATTGAGGTCAGTCCATTCGTAGGTGCGGTCATTGCCTTATCGATGAACGTGGGCGGCTATGCAGCGGAGACGATTCGTGCGTCCATTTTGTCGGTTCCAAAAGGACAATGGGAAGCCGGGTATACAATCGGAATGAACGATGCACAAGTCATGAGGCGGATTATCTTACCACAGGCTGCGCGCGTGTCAATACCGCCGTTATCCAATGAATTTATCAGCCTTGTCAAAGATACATCGCTTGCTTCAACGATTACAGTTACAGAACTGTTTAGACGAGCTCAAGAAATCACGGCAACGAGTTATGATTTTCTTTTACTCTACTCTGAGGCGGCACTGATTTATTGGATCTTCTGCTTCGTCCTTTCAATCATTCAGGGACGAATTGAGTCCCGACTTGATCGCTATGTGACCACGCACTGAGAAAAAGAGGAGGGGCAGAAGAATGCTGCTTGAAGCAAAGGGCATACAGAAATCATATGGTGAAAACCAGATTTTAAAGGGGATTGATCTGACCCTTGAAGAGGGAAAGGTACTTGTCATTATCGGACCATCGGGATCTGGCAAAACGACATTGCTGCGCAGTCTCAATCTTCTCGAAATTCCTGAACAGGGAACTCTGGAACTTGATGGGGATCGTATTGATTACAGTCGCAGGCTAACAAAACGTGAAATTCAAAATATGCGAAGAAAATCAGCGATGGTTTTCCAAAGCCATAATCTATTTCCGCATAAAACAGTGCTTGAGAATGTGGTTGAGGGGCCGATTATTGTACAAAAGATTAATCGGGAACAGGCCGTTAAAGAGGCGCAACAAATTCTTAATGATGTTGGACTTAGTGATTATCAGGATCATTATCCATTTCAGTTATCTGGCGGACAGCAGCAGCGAGTGGGCATCGCACGCGCAGTTGCGCTAAAGCCTAAACTGCTTTTATTTGATGAGCCAACGTCGGCTCTTGATCCGGAATTGGTCTCAGACGTTTTAAAAGTGATGAAGGATCTGGCAGCAAAGGGGTGGACGATGGTGGTGGTTACCCACGAGCTTAAATTCGCTGCCGATGTTGCAGACAAAGTGTTATTTGTTGATCAGGGCACAGTACTTGAAGAGGGAACTCCAGAAGAGGTATTTCAGCACCCGCAACACGAACGAACGAGGCAGTTTTTGAGTAAAGTTTTGAAGCAGATATAATAGTTAATAGGATTATAGAAAACCTGGGTGAAGAACCCAGGTTTTTCTTATGGTCATTTGTTGACACTAAAAGTACAAGTAAATATTTTTGTTACAGATAGTTTGTTAAAAGTCATACGATGAATGAATTATAGTTCATAGGTAATAAATGAGCCAAAGTGTTGTTTACATCATAATGGATCCTTTTTCTCTGCCAACACAGTATTTTGAAAATAAACGGATTAACAGAAAATAATGTATTTATAAATAATTGAAAAGGTTGTAAAATCACCGGTAAATTATTTTTAAAAAGGGGCGTCATTATGGTTAAAAAGAAAAATGTGGCTTTTAATGTGGCCATGGGTGCAGCTTTTCTGATGGCTATGTCGGCAGTAGGGCCGGGATTTCTGACTCAGACAGCAGCGTTCACCGGGCAGCTTGGTGCAGATTTTGGCTTTGCAATCTTAATTTGCATTTTAGTTGATGTCGGTGTTCAGCTGAACATCTGGCGAATTATTTGTGTGTCGGGTAAAAAGGCACAAACACTTGCTAATGAGTTAGTGCCTGGCCTCGGATATCTGCTCACAGCATTAATTGTTATGGGCGGACTGACGTTTAACATCGGCAATATTGGTGGCGTCGGGCTAGGATTTAATGTGCTCTTTGGCATTTCTCCGGAAAATGGTGCATTGATCGGCGGTGCGATTGCACTTGTCATTTTTCTCGTACGCAATGCGCTTCTGGTTATGGACCGCACTGTTCAGCTTCTTGCAGTCGTCAAAGTGCTCTTGATTATCTTTATCGTGGCGATCAGTTCACCACCCGTCGGACAAGCGGCCCTTCATACGTTTGTGCCTTCCCACATCGACTTTTATTCAATCGTAACCATTGTCGGTGGTACGGTGGGCGGTTATATCTCCTTTTCCGGCGGCCATCGGTTGCTTGAAGGCGGGCTGAGAGGAAAGGAAAGCATCCGATATATAAATGGCGGGGCCCTAACGGGTATTGGGGTAGCGTCAATCATTCGTATTCTTCTCTTTCTTGCCGCGTTGGCAGTTATTGCCGAAGGGTATAAGCTCAATCCATTAAACCCGGCAGCGAGCATTTTTCAGTCGGCAGCTGGAGATTTTGGCTATAAATTTTTCGGATTGATCCTGCTTGCAGCCGGAATGACGTCGACTTTGGGTTCAACCTTTACATCCGTGTCCTTTTTAGACTATTCTAAATTTGATGGTGGGGATAACTTCTATCATAAATTACGTCCGTATCTCATTGCTTTCTTTATTGTTTTCTCTACGGCAATCTTCTACTTTATTGGCAGTCCGGCTAAGGTTCTTGTTATAGTTGGCGCAATCAATGGCTTGATTTTACCAATTGCGCTGGCGATCCTGCTGGTTGCTGTGACAAAGAAGAACATTATGGGCTACATGTATAAACATCCATTATGGTTGACCATTTTTGGCTGGGTTATTGTCGTGTTTATGGCTTATGCAGGCGTACAATCCGTCATTAAGGGTTTTTCATCGATCTTCTGAAAAGTGTTTGTGAAAAAGGAATGATTAATAATGACTCAAATTGATTTGAATTGTGATCTAGGCGAGAGTTTTGGTCATTATGTGATTGGACATGATGAACAGGTATTACCGCTGATTACCTCAGCAAACGTTGCCTGCGGTTTCCATGCCGGTGACTTTTCAGTTATGCATCAGACGGTAGACCGGGCAAAGAAAAATGGTGTGGCGATCGGTGCACATCCAGGTCTGCCGGATTTGAAAGGATTCGGCCGGAGAGAAATGAAGGTATCACCTACTGAGGTTTATGATATGGTGGTCTACCAAATTGGAGCATTACAAGCGATGACCGTAGCACAAGGAACACGTATGAATCATGTTAAGCCTCATGGTGCTTTGTACCATATGGCTTCAGATCAACAAAAAATTGCTGAAGCCGTCGTTCAGGCTGTTGTGGATGTGAATCCTGATTTGCTACTTTTTGGTATGGACGGCACTTTCTTGACTAAAGTGGGTGAGAAAGCGGGCCTTCATGTGATTTATGAGGCTTATGCTGATCGAACGTATCAAACGGATGGGTCGTTGACACCGCGATCAATGCCGGATGCATTAATCGCAGATTCTGGTCAGGCTTTGGCTCAGGTCCTTGAGATGATTCAATACGGAACGGTCACAACGACGACCAGAGAAAAGGCGAACGTTCGTGCCGAAACGATCTGTGTTCATGGTGATGGGACGGCAGCACTGGCTTTTGCTGAAACGATCAGACGTGAGCTACAAGATCGTGGGATAACAATAAAGGCATGGCTTTAAGTAATGGAGATGATGAGCAAATGATGGATCGCTTAAGTCTTGCACGCAAAAGGCCATATGTTCATTACCGATCAAAAAGATACTGTATTTAGTATCCTATAACTGTAGTTGAGACATAAAATTCATTTAAACTTGCCACTGGGCAAGTTTCTTTATTAAGGGGCAACAGCGATATGAAGATCGAACCTTTTGGCGATCAGGCCGTTCGGGTCATTTTTGGCGACAAGATCGCTCCTTCTGTTCAGTTTCAAATCAACCAGTTTCTTATCCAATTTGACCGTTCTCCTTTTCATGGATTTATTGAGTATGTTCCTGCATATACAAATGTTGTCTTCTACTATAATCCGTTTGACGTTATTCAGGGTGGAAGGAAGGATTGCTCTGCCCAGCGACAGGTCATGGATTATTTGGAGGCTCTGTTCAAGCGTGTAGATCGCAACTCAGGAAATGAAGGAAAAAGGCGGGTGATCCATATTCCGGTATGCTATGGCGGTATATTTGGACCGGATCTCCATGAAGTAGCAGCCCTCCATCATTTAACACGCGATGAAGTCATTGCCAAGCACTCATCACCCGATTATTTAGTGTATATGCTTGGTTTTGCACCGGGTTTTCCATTCTTAGGCGGACTTCCTGAAGAACTGGCAACGCCGCGACGGGCAACCCCACGTCTGAAGATTGCTGCGGGATCTGTTGGTATTGCCGGGAAGCAAACCGGCGCCTATCCTCTGGAATCTCCAGGTGGTTGGCAAATTATTGGCAGAACGCCAATCCCATTGTTCACACCAAAGGTGAATCCGCCTACTTTACTTACTGCCGGAGATCTGGTTAAATTCGATCCGATTACAGAAGCGGAGTATGTGCGATTGAAGGAGGAACACTCATGACACTAACATTGCTTCAAAAAGGTTTTGCTTCGTCTGTTCAGGATCTGGGACGGTTTGGGTTTCAGAGATATGGAATTATTGTTGGCGGTGTTATGGATCCTCCTTCAGCAAAGCTGGCCAACTGGTTGGTTGGAAATCTGGAGTCTGCAGCATTAATTGAGTATTCGTTTATAGGACCATCTGTACTTTTTACTGAAGATACACTGTTTGCGCTCACAGGTGCCGATAGTCATCCAAACCTTGACGGACGTGAGATTGGAACAGGAAGACCGTGCCTTGCAAGAAAAGGAGAGATCCTGACTGTTGGCGGACTTGTCTCGGGAAGCAGAGGTTATCTTGCTGTCGCAGGGGGCATTGATACACCTGAATGGTTTGGCAGTCGCTCCACCTATGAACGGGCGGGACAAGGTGGTTTTAAAGGAAGATTGCTACAGGATCAAGATCAATTACCGATTGGCAAACCATCAGAATTGGCAACGAGAATTCTGAAAGAGATGTCACATTCGGGGGCAACGACGACCCAATGGTTCTTTTCCTTTCGCAGGACATATCGGGGAACG
The DNA here is from genome assembly GCF_024125425.1 of Sporolactobacillus kofuensis. Taxonomy (GTDB): domain Bacteria; phylum Bacillota; class Bacilli; order Bacillales; family Sporolactobacillaceae; genus Sporolactobacillus; species Sporolactobacillus kofuensis. Next base: position 109,395 of record NZ_JAMXWN010000003.1, on the reverse strand, counting down.
AAAACGATCCGCATCATTCCCGATATGCTTTGGAATCGTTTTTCCGAAGACAGTCGGCATGCATTCCTGAGCACTGATTATCAAATTACTGCATCATCTGACCGTATGGGTTACCGATTGGAAGGTAAGAAACTTGAATTGGATCAACCGCTTGAACTCTACTCAGAAGCAGTGACCAACGGATCCATTCAGGTTCCCCGTAGCGGACAACCGATTATTCTTCTGACGGATCATCAGTCAACCGGCGGTTATCCGCGTATTGCACAGGTTGCTTCGGTGGACTTGCCGGTGCTCGCTCAGTTGGCACCGAACAGTAAACTGCATTTTCTTCAAATATCTGTTGAAGAAGCCGAAACACTGCTTGTAAACCATTGGAAAGACTTGGATTGGCTGCGAAGAAAAGTGCAAGCACAATTGGTTTCTATCCTACATTAAATCTCATGGTGGATTTTAAATTTACGGCTAATTAGCACTAATCTTATTCGTGTAAGAATCTATTTCCATGCAAACTACTCGGTACTTCCGGGAACAGGCCGCTTGTCCTAATCTGACATATAGTCTTGTTTTACTAATAGGTAGGTGTAAAAGTTTCTCGGAGGGATAATGCACTGAATGATATAACGGTTTGAGAATGGCTTGGTGCGAGATGCTCACGGCAAGCGAGCACCGAAAGCCCCAACCGAGAAAAGGTTAACACATACTTCTAATAGGTTCCCTTTGCTAAGCTATTTTATTAGACCTATAATGAGTGTTGATGAACTTGTACATTAAGGAGGAGAATGAATTGGCAAAAGAAATCTCGGCATCAATGATTGATACTTTTTCCGACAACATTCGAAGCGTCGCAGAAAATAAAGTGGTTAAAGATGCAGTCATGAAAAACGGTATTAAAGCAGCGACTTTAAATAGCGATGCCCATGTGTCTATGAATCCCGTATTCTCTGAAGAAATTGAGACCGGTAAAGTAACAGATCAAAAGCAAAGCGGCAGATGCTGGATGTTTGCTGCACTGAATACATTTCGTCATAAATTAAATGATGCTTTCAATCTCAAAGACTTTGAACTCTCACAAACTTACACATTGTTCTGGGATAAGTTTGAGAAATCAAATTACTTCCTTGAAAGTATCTTGGATACGGCAAAAGAACCTCTTGATGGACGTCTTGTCTCATGGTTGATGGATACACCACAACAGGATGGTGGCCAGTGGGATATGCTCGTCGCAATTATCGAAAAGTATGGCGTTGTGCCGAAACAAGTCATGCCGGAGACTTTCCAAAGTAGTCGCACTCTTGAGTTGAACCGTGTACTTGACAGCAAATTACGTGAAGATGCTGGTATTCTGCGTAGCTTGAGTGCAGACGGAAAATCAAGAGGAGAGCTTGAAGAAGTAAAAACAAAAATGCTCGGTGCGATCTATCGTATTCTTGCTTTTTCACTGGGTGAACCACCGAAGACTTTTGATTTCGAGTATCGCGATGAGGACAATGGCTTTCATCGAGAAATTGGCATTACACCGCAAGACTTCTTTAAGAAATATGTCGGTCTTGACTTGAACGACTATGTTGCGGTGATCAATGCGCCAACAAAAGACAAACCTTTTAATAAAACGTATACGGTCCAATATCTTGGTACGGTCGTTGGCGGACATCCGATCAAATATCTGAATGTTGATATGGAAACGCTGAAGAATCTGGCAATCAGCCAAATTAAGGATCAAGAATCCGTGTGGTTTGGTTGCGACGTTGTTAAATACTCAGATAATACGCTTGGAATCATGGATACCGCATTGTTTGATTATGATACAGCGTTTGGAACTGAATTCAAAATGACAAAGGCAGAACGCTTGGACTACAAACACAGCTGCCTTTCCCATGCGATGGTACTCACCGGCGTGAACCTTGTTGATGGCAAACCGAACCGTTGGAAAGTAGAAAACAGTTGGGGCGAAAAATGGGGGACAAAAGGTTATTTTGTAATGAGTGACGCATGGATGAATGAGTATACTTATCAAGTTGTAATCAACAAGAAATACCTTTCTGATGAACTGAAGGCCGCTTTCGAACAAGAACCGATCGAATTAAAGCCTTGGGATCCGATGGGTGCACTTGCTGTCATGCAGTAACATTTGAACGTATAGGCTGCTCTGAACAATTCAGAGCAGCTTTTTATTATGTATTTTTTTAATGTAATCTGCAATGCGCGAAAACGAATGCAAAATATTTGAGAAAATTTGGGAATAAAGCCGCTCGCCTATTGTTCGAATACTTGTGGAAGAGTTATACTAAATGAAATGATATATTTTTAGATTTATCTTTTGTTTTACATAATTATTTCTTGTTTGAGTGTTTTTCCCCAAACTTTTACCTCGTGCACATCAGGCAGTTATCCCCGAAAGGAGTCATTAGAAAGTGAATGCTCATTATCGTATTAAGTACACGCATTTTTCATTCGTTCTTGTGGTTATTTTGTTACTAAGTCTATTTTCTGATTATCCCGTACAAGCAAAGAAATCTTATACATATTACGTACATAAGACTTCCAAATTGTATACGAATTCTAGCAGTTCTAAGCAGTTCATGCGCTATGTTCCAATCAATGCCACATTAAAGACAACAAGTAAACGAACGAGTAAAATGTTCAGAGTGACTTACGGTGGAATGACCGGTTACGTTTATCGCTCAAATTTATGGACCCGAAGAACGACGATTGGCCGTTACATCCATAAAACATCCTATCTCTACTCCAGCCGTAACAGCTCGAAACAACGCGTTTGGAAGATTGCTATAAATAAGAAGATTACAACAGACAGTAATCTTAACTATAAAATGTATCATGTGAATTACAACGGCAAAAGAGGCTATGTATACAAGAGCAATCTGTCCTCCTACAAAACAACAGTTGTGAAATATGTGAAGAAAGCGTCCAGACAATACAAAAACTACAGCCGTACAAGACGTTATTCGGGAACGATTCCAGTTGGCACAAGACTAGAGACGCAAAGTCCCCAATCGAATAAGCTCTATTGGGTTAATTACAATGGTAGAAAGAGTTATGTCTATGCGGTTAATCTATCAAATAGTTCAAATGATGTGACAATCAGTGAAAATCAATTGCCAATTAACACATACGGGTTGATTGGTGATGCAGGTACACATGCACTTTGGAATATGCCGAGCGGAACAGAGGGATCACATACGTTTGCAAGACTCTCTGATTACAACGATGGTCGTCCATTAAGTATTCTTAAAGAAGCAAAGGTTGGTACTTCAGAGTGGTATCAAATTAAATTTAACAGTTCAACGACTGCATGGGTTGTTAAAAGCGCAATACAAACCACATTTAGAGAACTGCCAGCACTTTCAAAAGTGCAGGACATTACAAATAACAACGCGCAAATTTATAGCCAGCCAGTTGAAAATGATAAATTTGCTATAAAAGATGATAACAACCAAAATGTTACATTAAAAGTGTTTCAAGTTGCACTGAGTGTTGATCAGGTCGCAGTCATAGATGGTCAACACTGGGTGCATATAAAGAAGTATACTGCAGGTACGTCTGTAGGATGGGTCAAAGCAGATGGCAACTTAAACTATAGTTCAGTATCAAGCACGGCAGACTTTAATTATTTAAATAGTGTTAAAGTCGCTAGCAGTTCTTATCCTATTTTCAATGATAATAATGAGTTTATTACGTACAGTAGCGACTATTTAAATAACAATTATTCCGTTAACGCTGAAAAAGTCATTAACGGCGATATGATGTATCGACTGAATGGAATCGGGTGGATTAGTGGTAGAGCATTAATTGTATCTGGAAACCAGACAAGATCATATAATGTTTTCACTCAAACTAAAGATGGTACAATTTATTTGAATCAAAACACTAATAATAGCAACTATCCAGCTGGTAATTCCGGTTTAACACTTTTAAATGATGCTTATAAAAATAAGATGCTTGAAGTTATTGATCAAAAGCAGACCTCTGACGGAACTGTTTGGGATTTCTTGAAGTATAATGATTGGTTTGATCAACAAGGTAAGGATGTATATATTGGCTGGGTACGTGACGATAGTTTGGAAGCATTGGCTGATGCCACGAACAGTTTTAGTCAGAAGCCGGTATTAACGATTCCTTATTCAGTAAGCCAGCAAGGCCTTGCTTATTACAGCGATGGTCAATACTTTATCGGGTTCGATGAAGGTGGCGGTCTGGGGAGCGTTAAATTATATGATAAAAATGCCTCGAAGCTTGCGGACAGCGGTCTTCAAAATTTTGGTCATACATGCGCGTTAAGTTATGATCCGAGCAGTCACAAACTTTTTGAAGTAAATAGTGCGGGTACCACACCAATATTGAACACTTTAAGTTATGATTCGAGCAGCAAGACAATCAAAGTAACCAACAGTATTTCACTTCCTGACAGTGTTAAGTATGTTGCGATGATGGCTGTAAAAGATAAAAACACACTGATCCTCATGACTGAAAAATATGCGAACAAAGAAACGTTTTATGTCGTTCATTTGGATGATAATGGGAATGTCTCCGGAGATATTAAGATTGCGCAAATGGGCGATATGGGTGTTGTTCAAGGGATGCAGTATTTTGATGGAAACTTGTACTTTATGGCCAATGACTACCTGACCGTTTTGGATGAGCAGAGCGTGGAAGATACTGCCAATGGTCCAAACGGACACTCGATAATCATAAACCAGCGCTACCATTATTCCATTCCAAAACAAGATCCGAGTGAAAGTGAAGGATTGACCGTTATCCCTGAAGAAAGTAATGATAAGCTCGTCACTTTGTCTGTCGGATTCCATAACCATGAAATTTATACACTTCAGGTACCAGTCAGTAAATAATGATTATGTTGCTAAATGCCGAACATCAAAGGATGTTCGGCATTTTTTTACAGAATAATGATGATTTGTTGGGTGATTGAGCATTGAATATGATTTATAACAAACCTTAAATACACTATGGTTCGGATTAATTTTTGATTAAACAGTGAAACTTTTTCTTAAAACAAATGTAAATTAATAGAAGCTGCAGATTTTGTTTTGCATCTCCATCTCAAAACCACTAAAATAAAAATATAATCTGTTCCTATTACTAGATAAATAATTTGGACAGGAGAAGAAGGAGAAGCGAAAGCAGAAACTATGAATGTACTGATCGGATTTTTGCAAAAACAATCAGTTAGACGTGTCCTGATCTTTGCCTTGCTGATTTTCATCCTCTTTTTAATGAGAAGTATTATTGATTTATTATTACTAACTTTTATTTTCTCATTTCTGATTGACCGACTGGAAACATTCCTACACCGCAAGTTAAAAGTTCCGCGGCGGCTGGTGGTCATCGTCCTTTACTGCTTAATCGCTTTGGGTATTTACGCAGCACTGACGATCTACTTACCGATCATTGCGGATCAGACGGTTCAGCTCTTTGATTCTATAATGAAAACGATCAAAGAATTCCGTGGTTCGGTGGTGGTCAATGCTATTTTGGATCAGCTCCAGAAGTATAATGTTGAATCTTATCTGAAATCCAGTGTAAAATTTCTGATTGATTCATTTTCTTCTTTTGGCTCATTTACTATTGACCTGTTTCTGGCTTTGCTCCTTAGCCTGTTCTTCTCATTGGAAAAAGATCGGTTGGTTCAATTTTCGAATGGATTTAAGCATAGTAAAATAGGGTTCCTGTATGATGAAGTAGCGTTTTTCGGATCGCGATTTGTTCAGACATTTGGAAAAGTGATCGAGGCACAATTTGTCATTGCCTTAGTAAACACAGTGATAACAGGAATTATATTGGGTATCCTTCACTTTCCACAGTTATTCAGTCTGATCATGATGGTATTCGTGCTCAGCTTGATTCCAGTAGCCGGTGTTGTGATTTCTTTGATTCCGCTCTGCACAATCGGCTATACAATTGGCGGTATTCAGGATGTGATCTACATGGTCCTGACCATTCTCGCTGTCCATGCTGTGGAAGCCTATGTGCTAAATCCAAAATTGATGTCGGCCAAAACGGAATTACCGGTTTTCTACACCTTTGTTGTCCTGATCTTTTCAGAACACTTTTTCGGAATATGGGGATTGATTGTCGGACTACCGATTTTTGTCTTCCTTATCGATGTGCTTGGTGTAGAATATAAACGACCGTCAAAAAAACCGGTGTTTAATCGATCAAAAAAATAAATATACTATATGAGACAGGGCTAGCCCTGTCTTTTCTTGTGCAAAAAGATTGAGCCTTTAAAAGGCTGAACAAAGCTATGCTTTCCAATGAAAAGTTGGGTAAGCTTTGAGGATTGCTTGCAGGATTGACGTTGATTCAGTATGATGAAACCATCATGCGTTTTGAAAGAGGTATATGAAATGAGTAAAACGTCCATTTATGGATTAACATTAGATCAATTAGCTAACTGGTTAGTTTCACAAGGAGAGAAGAAATTCAGAGCTGCGCAAATTTGGGATTGGCTTTACATCAAACGTGTTGATGACTTCGAGAAAATGACGAATCTCTCTAAGAAGACCATTCAATTGCTTGAGAACTTTTTTGTCATGGGGACACTGAATAAACAGATTGAGCAAAAAGCAAAGGACGGGACAACAAAATTTTTGTTTCGTCTGGAAGATGGCAATCTGATTGAAACAGTACTTATGCCTCATGAATACGGCCTTTCTGTCTGTGTGACTTCGCAAGTCGGCTGTAACATTGGCTGCAGTTTCTGTGCAAGCGGATTGCTGAAAAAGAATCGTGATTTAACCAGTGGCGAAATGGTTGAACAGTTGGTTGAGATTCAGCAAAGTCTTGATGCAAAAGGTAAAGATGAGCGCGTCGGACATATCGTGGTTATGGGTATTGGCGAGCCCTTTGATAACTTTGAACATGTCGTTAATTTCCTGAGAATCATTAATGATGGAAAAGGTCTTGCCATCGGCGCAAGACATATTACGGTTTCGACAAGTGGTATTGTGCCAAAAATCTATGACTTTGCAGACATCGACTGGCAGGTTAATCTTGCCATTTCGCTGCACGCACCAAACAATGAATTACGCAGTCGAATTATGAAGATTAATCGCGCTTACCCGATTGAGAAATTGATGGAAGCCGTTGATTACTATCTGAAGAAGACAAATAGACGTATCACTTTTGAATACATTTTATTAAAAGATATTAATGATCACAAAGAAGAGGCTTTGCAATTGGCCAAATTGCTTGAAAATAAACGACATCTTGCGTATGTTAACTTGATTCCTTATAATCCGGTTGAGGAACATTCGGAATATCAACGTAGCGAAAAAGATGCTGTTGTTGCCTTTTATGAAACACTGAAGAAACGAGGCATCAACGCAGTAGTACGTAAGGAATTTGGTACCGATATTGATGCTGCCTGTGGGCAACTTCGGAGCAAGCAAATCAAGAAGGAACGCGTGCGGCGCGTCTAATTTTTGACTGAACTGAAAGACAGCGAAACCGAGAAAAGAGCGTTGACCTCCTTTTTCGGTTTTTTTGATACTGATAAGAAAGTATAAATCTTTTTAAGTAAAAATGTAGCGAAGATGTGAGACGTCTGCGGAGCGTTCCTGCTGATCGCGAGCCAAGTGAGACCCCGCAGACAACGGGTTGATCGAGGAAGCTCACGGAGCGCCAGCGGCAAGCGAGTAATCGACGCGTAATGAATACAACATAAGGACCGGGCGCTTTTTGCCCGGTTATTCTTATACGGATAAGAGAAAAGCGAAACTGAGCGATGAAAAGAAAATATGGGCGATTCAATTAATACTGAGCAAACACTAATTGAAAACCGAAACCAATGAGGATGCAGCCTGTCACGCTTAGAAGTACCCGTTGGACGTTAGGTCGTTGAATCCATCGACTAAAGTGTCCGATGAGCAGTACATAGGAACAAAATAGTAGAAAATTTACAAGGATATGCGTGATGCCTAATATAAAAAAGGGTGCAATAGAATGGTTGTCCGAACGAACAAATTGAGGAAGGAAGGTCAAAAAGAAAAGAACTACTTTTGGATTCGTAAGATTGGTAAAGACCGCTTGGAAATAACCGGTTTTACGCGAAATGGAATGTTTTGAGGAAGAGAAGTTTTCCATTTTTGATGAACCGGTTTGGTCCTTAAGGCTGAACAAGGTCATAATACCAAGATAAGCAAGATAAAACGCACCGATGTACTTAACTATTGTGAACAGAAAATCAGACTGTACAAGTAAGGCGGAGAGTCCGAGGGCAGCAGAACAGGTGTGGACCATGAGCGCTGTTGATACGCCTGTAATCGTACTTAAACCCACTGACCGGCCGTAGAGTAATGTATTCCGGGTTGTGAGGGCCATATCCGGCCCGGGAAGTAATACTAAAAAACAGGAAACAATGATGAAGAGAAAGAAATGTTCCACACAGAACACCTCCATAGATTATTGACCAACACCCCGCTTTGTAAGGCGCTGTTTCCTTAATGCTTTCTTTTTAATCGTACTGACCATCTGAATCTGTGCAATCATGAGTGTCAGCACAACAACAAAGGTAAAGACATACATTGAAAAGAACCATACATTTCGAGAGTCCGTACCACCCAAGATGCCATGGGTGAGTGCGAAGAGATACAGAATGTATGCGATGAGGTGAAAGCTGTGCCACAATTTAACCGGCATTTCCTTTTTCAAGTCGGTCGTTGCCAGTACAAAAAGAAGACCATATAAAGTGATTGTACCCAGTCCATAGAGAAAAGGTTCTCTTGGAGCTGTAAATGGGACGAGCAGCTGTATCCATGAAAAAGGAACGAAAGGATCAATGATAAGAAGTAAGGGATGCAACATCGCGATAAAGACACCGGATGTATTCATGTAAAAGTGAAGGGTCAAAATTGCGTCACGGGATGCTTTTCTCCCCCTCCAGATCGGCATTCCAGATAGGATGCCAAGACAAATACCAAAGAAAAGGAGTACATAAGCAGCAATTCCTAAGGCGCGAACGCTCAGCCAAGTAGGAACGGTTGACGGTAAAATGTTCGTTTGTCGCGCATACTCAATAAAGAGGCTGATCACAACGATGAGTGCTGGTCCGATGATCCATTTTAACAAGATATGCTTTTGTGCCATTCTGCATGTCTCCTCTTTTAAATAGGCATTGTAATCTTCTCTGAAAAATTGCGCAGTATATGTGAGCTTCGTAATTGGGATGAATACATCACTTGTCCATTATTCTTAATGATGAGGTATAAAAGATCGGGACGTCTCTTGTAAAGCCAGTCAGGTCCATCTTGAGTCCCCATAATGAGGAGACATTTTGCATAAATCTCGCAAGGAAGCAGTGCATCACCGATTACAGTAGCTTGCACAATATCAGAATCAGACGGGAGACTGGTCCGTGGGTCTAAGATGTGATGCCACGTGCTTTTACCATCATGCCATCTGCGCTTAACCTTGCTACTTGTAGCAACTCCCCATTGCCCAGGGTCAAATACTAATTGCCCAATCGTTTGATCCTCTGAGTGAGGATGGGACACATTGATGACCCACTGCGTAGGATCGCTCGGTGCGCGCCAGCACATGAGGTCCCCTCCGGCATTGATCAAACCCGCGGAACGATTAGAAGCAATCAATCTCAATGCAGCTTTCTGAACAGCCCATCCCTTGGCAATGCCTCCAAAATCTAAGGCGCTACCTGTAGGTAAGTGTACTTCTCTTCGATCAAGATCAAATGAAAACGAGCCTATTGGGACTTGACACTTCTGCTTTATCCCGAAAATCATTGCATTCTCCCGATCGAGTTGATCGAAGGAACGATCATATCCAAACGCGTTCATTAAGCGGCCGAGAAAGGGATTGAAAATACCCTCTGTTGCAGAATAATAACGCAAGGCTTCAAATAAGAGTTCTGCAAATGATCGAGACAAAGGTGTAACGGATCCTGCTTTCCGGTTGATTTGGCTCAATTCACTTTTAGGTAAGAACCTGGAAAATTGGTTTTCTACCACGGACATCCATTCGAAAACATTACCTGCGTCGGGCGCGGTTAGACGAGATGTGGAAACCAATGTGTTCATTTGATGACGATGAAATTTAGGCATGGGTTATGAACCTTGCGTGCGTGTTGCAGGATCTTGTTTTACAGCGGCAATGCTTTTTCCAGAATCAAAACCAGCATGCACATTCTCGAGCAATACACCATGAGATCTGGCGTCAGCAGGTTTGTAGACTACTTGTGCAGTGCTTTTCGCATTCTTTTTTCCGATTGTTAATTTCCCAGTAAAGATCACACGGTTTTGCCAATAGATATTGCCCTCTGCCTTGTATATATACGTGCCTGGTTTCACAGCTTTTCCGGAGGCATCGGTACAATCCCAATAAATGACATGATTGCCGGTACCTTGTTCGGGAAGTTTAACTCGCTCAACTTCAGCCTTTGATGCCTTTGACCAATTAGATATTTTGCGCCATTCGGGGAGTGCATCCGGGCGTATTTTGTAGCCGCCACCGGCAGTAAAACTGGATGCTCGTAAAGTTTTCACATAATGCCCCTGATCATCTTCAATCCAGAATGCGATTTGGTTGCTGGCCAGTTGATCAAGATGAAATAATTTGTAGTTAATGGCGACAAGTCCAAGTGTCTTTACATCAGGGATATTTGTGGTATTCGTTTTTGATGATGGTGTAGTTAGCGGTGAAGCATCAGATGCAGATGATGAATACGAAGAGGAAAAAGGATTGTCGGCATCCGTAAAATTGGATATACCAGAAAGGATAATGACACCAGCGCCTAGCGTTCCAACGACAGGGGCCAGAATTTTTTTCATGATCTTCGCTCCCTTTTAATTGCATTTAGTCCGTATGCTCGTATTGTGGAAGTTTCTTTCATTATTGTACAGCAAATCTGAAAATTTTTATATTGATGAGAATGAGCTACATGTGAATAAAACAAAGCGGTGGAAAGTAGATAACACTTTCCACCGCTTCAAATAGACAATTAAGATTCATAATTAATATTATTCAAGGATACCTCGTGCGTAACTCCGGCAGGTTGAAGACTTTCACTCGGAATATTGAGAATGAAATTCACGATATTCTCAGGTATCTGCGGATCAACAAAGGCCTGTTGTGATTTCTTGATTTCTTTCAACATTGCTACATTGTTGTCCAGCAATTCATTAATTGTTGGCACAAGATCGTTCATCGAATCACAAGTAATCGCCAAGTGGTATTTTTCTGCAAACCTAGGATTCTCTGCTTCCTGACCGGGCAGTGCTCCTGTGATGACAATCGGAGTATTGCACGAGACAGCTTCCATCATCACATTCGGACTGCTACGTACGAATGCAATATCAGAACTGGCAATCAGATCCTGGATGTTTTTTGTAAATCCGTAGATCTTGACTTTGTCACCATATTTCTTCACCAGCGTTTTTTTTAGGTGTGCTTGTAATTTTTCATTTCTTCCGGCAACAATGGTAATATTGAAACCAAAAGTTTCAATCAATGTTTTTGCCATTTTGCCCATATGCCCAACGCCTTCGCCGCCGCTCATGATCAGACAGTTCAGGGGCTTGTTCGGTGAATAGTGCTCCGCATCTTTAGCGGTGGATTGCTGATGGTAGAAACGCTCACGAACAGGAAAACCGAGCACTTTAATTTTGTTTGCTGGAACCCCAAATTCAATACATTTATCCTTTGCCTCTTCAGTAGGGCTGATAATGTAGTCGGCCCGGCTGTCCGCCCATAGCGGTGTGATGCTGATGAGGTCAGCGATCAGGGTAACAAAAGGTATATGGATGTCGCTTTTTTCGAGAATGTTAAGGATAGAACCATTAAAATTCGGATGAACGGTCAGAATGAGATCAGGCTTAACTTCGTCGAGTAGAGCAAGAAATTTTGTTCGAATTTTCATCTCGATCAAGTGATTTACAAATGGCACCTTTACGGATGTGATATCCCAGATTATTTTCCAGAGATGTTCCGAGTTTCTTGTGATGGGTCCGTACATTTTTCCAACTTTCAACAACGAACTGCCACCTAGTGAGAAACCATCAACCACATTAATTTTTACATCCGGAACAATGTCGAACTTTTCACTAAGCGATTCCGTAATGCTTTTGTGGCCATGACCGGTGTAATTTGAAGAAATGATGAGTATATTTTTAATCATCGAAGATATCCTTTCTCTAACAATTGGACTGGCTCGCTAGATAAGCAGTCTCTTCTGTCTACCATACATTGTATGCTAAACTGGGACAAGAAACAATTTTTTTAAAAAAGTTATTGCATTATCGTATCAAAAAGTGATGTAGTGCGCAACAAAAACCTAAGGAGAATACGTTTGTATGTCATTGCAGAAATTTAAGACTGTGTATGCCATAGCTGTCTATGTTAGCTTGGCGGCGTTTGACAATATTGTTATCGGACTGTTTCCGCCACTGTTTTCGAATATCGCACATGATTTAAACGTGGCAATTTCATCAATGGGCGTTATTTCAGCGGTCAATATTTTGGCAACTGCTTTTTCATCACTGTTCTGGGGTTATCTGTCAGGAAAATATCATCGAAAGCGTTTGGTGATTATTGGGACCTTAGTCTGGGTTGTCGGCGTTTATCTGACATCGCTTAGTAACTCCTATATCCATCTAATGCTCTGTCAGATTATCACGGGCGTCGGTCTTGGGTGTGTCGCTTCTATTGGGTTCAGTGCATTAACGGACTACGTGCCCTACCATTCAAGAGGTATGATCCTAAGCCTATGGGGCATGTCTCAGGGATTTGGCGGGATCGCCGGTGCATTGATCGCATCAATCATTTCGACGATGTCCAACTGGCGGATTCCTTTTGAGTTATTGGCGATTATCGGGTTGCTGCTCATTGTCTTCTATTTTTTTGTGGAAGAACCGCGTTTCGGCAGTGCCGAGCCCGAGCTTAAAGTATTGATGGATCGTGGCATGAACTATACGTATCGAATTAGTCTCAGCCAAATTTTAAAAATGATTGGAAAACGAAGCAATTTACTGCTCTTCTTGCAAGGATTCTTGATGAATATTGCCACTGGAAGTCTCATCTGGCTGCCTACATTGTACATATCAAAAATTGAGGAGCTTGGTTATGGAACAAAGATTGCCATGATTGTTGCTGCGTTTTTATTCGGCATCTTCCAAGTCGGCGGAACGTTGTCCTCCTTCTTCGGTTACTTAGGGGATGTCCTTCAACGAAGGAGCTATAAAGCACGGGCATTGCTCACAGCTGTATTTGTATTTCTGACTATGCCCCTTTATATCTTATTATTTATTTTTCCAATCGATCAATTATCACTTCCGAACACAACAAATTCGGTAACTTTATTTGTGAGTCTACTTGGTGACTTGTTTACAAATCCTTGGATTTTGTCATTGTTTGTCATTTCGTTGTTTGCCTCTGCAGCACAATCTGCAAATACGCCGAACTGGCTAGCCTTGATTACGGATGTAAATCTGCCAGAACATCGTGGTGCAGTATTCAGTATCGCCAATCTCGCAAATAGTTTGGGCAGGACTGTGGGCAACCTGGGCATTGGTGCTGTTCTGGCTATTGTTTCCATTTATTTACATAGCCCTATGGACTATATAGTGACCATGAGCATCTTGCAGATCCCGCTTATTCCATCCGCTCTCTGTTATTTCTTGATGGCGAAATACAATGTTCGTGATATTCATTCGGTAAAGAAAACGTTGGATAAACGGGGTAAAATTGTGTGAAGGACATAAAGCCGAGAATTGAAAAAACATAATATGTCTGGAGTGAGTACTCGAGGTAAGTGTGGTGCATGCCTAATCCGGGCGAGGGTTCACATACTTTTGGAGAATGAAAAATGCCGACCTTATCCTGATCAGGATAGGTCGGCATTTTCGTGTATCAATATTTATGCTTGTTCTTCGAAGAGTCGAGCAATCTCGACAATGGTTTCTGTTGCTTTGATCATTGTATTTACGGAGACGTATTCGAATTTCCCGTGGAAATTTTCTCCGCCGGCAAAAATATTTGGTGTCGGCAAGCCCATAAATGAGATTTGTGCACCATCAGTACCGCCTCGGATTGGAAGAACTTGTGGTTCAATGTTTAGGTTTTTCATCGCCTGATAGGCGACATCCACCACTTCTTTATGTTCTTCAACTTTTTCCTTCATGTTGTAGTATTGATCTTTCAGTTCAAGAATGATGCTGCCCGGGCCATATTTCTCCTGCAGCTTCTTGACCGTTTCCTGAACAAAGGCTTTCTTGGATGCAAACTTTTCTTTGTCAAAATCACGGATGATATAGACGAGTTTGGTTTGTTCAACATCGCCATTGAAGGTAAGCAAATGGTAGAACCCTTCATAGCCATCGGTTAATTCAGGTGCTTCTTCAGCAGGTAATTGGTTTTGAAAATCAACGGCCATTTTGATCGAGCTGAGCATTTTACCTTTTGCCGATCCTGGATGAACATTGCTGCCTTTAAAAATGAGCTTTGCTTCAGCAGCATTAAAGTTTTCATATTCAAGACCGCCGAGTGCGCCGCCATCCATCGTATAAGCAAGCGATGCGCCGAAAGCTTGAACGTCGAATTTATGTGGTCCACGGCCAATCTCTTCATCGGGTGTCAATGCGACGCGCACTTTACCATGCTTAATTTCCGGATGCTGGATGAGATAATCCATAGCCGTCATGATCTCCGTCACACCGGCTTTATCATCAGCACCAAGGAGTGTTGTTCCATCAGTTGTGATCAGCATTTGTCCCTTATATTTATTAAGGTCTGGGAAGGTTTTCGGGCTGAGTACAACATTCAGTTCTTTATTCAGTACGATGTCACCGCCGTCGTAATTCTCAACGATTTGCGGATTTACACCGTCTCCGGTAAAGTCTGTGGCGGTATCCACGTGCGCCATAAAGCCAACAACAGGCACTTCTTTGTCCGTGTTCGCCGGAAGAGTGGCCATCACATAGCCATTTTCATCGATCGTGACGTCCTGCATGCCGATTTCTTTTAGTTCATCAACGAGCTGGTGCAGCAGTGTCAGCTGTCCAGGGGTTGACGGACAGCTTGAGCTGTCATCGTCGGATTGGGTATTTACTTTAACATATGAAGTGAAGCGTTTAATCAAGTCGTCTTTCAACAGAGTTTGCCTCCTTTTGTCATATGTATTATCTTACCACTTCAACGCTTTCAAATCATGCTTGCTCTCCTTTGATCAAGTCTGCTATTTTTAAGAGACAGAAGCTATTGTTTCGCAAAAGAAAGGGTGCAGGTAATGGAACGAATGAATGTCTATTTTAATCACGATGCGGGTATTGATGATCTTGTGTCTTTATTTCTGCTGCTGCAGATGGAGCAGGTGGAGGTGACGGGTGTTTCGGTCATTCCCGCTGATGGGTATTTAACGCCGGGCATTGAGGCGAGTCGGAAAATAATCGACCGGTTTGGAAGGAAACCCGTAGAGGTCGCGCGATCGAATTCGCGCGGGCACAATCCTTTTCCGAAAGAATGGCGTATGCACCCGTTTTTCGTTGATGCGCTTCCTCTATTAAATGAATCGGGAAAAGTAGAAGCGCCTTTGAGTACGCTGCCTGCGCATGAGCATTTGGCGCAAACGGTTAAGGGGAGTGTTGGAAAAACAACACTCCTTTGCACCGGACCGTTGACCGATGTGGCGCGTGCACTCGACTTTGCTCCCAATATTGAGGAGAAAATCGAGCGGTTGATTTGGATGGGCGGCACATTGAATCCAGTAGGAAATGTGCAGGAGCCGGAACATGATGGTACAGCGGAATGGAACGCATTCTGGGATCCTGAGGCGGTTGCGCGTGTTTGGCGCAGCAGCATTCCTGTGCAAATGGTCGCACTCGAGAGTACCAATCAGGTGCCGTTAACCGTACCAATCCGCAATCAGTGGGCGTCACTTCGGAAATATACAGGACTTGATTTTCTTGGTCAATGCTATGCAGCGGTGCCGCCGCTCGTTCATTTTGAAACCAATTCAACGTACTACCTGTGGGATGTTTTGACGACAATGGCTACGGGCAATCCCGAACTGGTTCGTACGAAGAAGGTGCACACAAGCGTACATACGGAAGAGCCAAGCCAAGGACGGATCGAGGAGACTGAAGACGGGCGTGAGGTAGAGATTGTTTATGATGTGAAAGCCGATAAATTCTTTCAATCAATCGTAGACCTCGCGAAGCAAGCACGGCAATGAGGTGTCATGTATGTAACAGGGGCATTATAAGCGGAAGTGGGTAACATTTAATTCTGGAGTCAATAAATCGGTGCAGGTGTCCGTCTGTGTGAAATCTCGGAAAAAAATACGGATGCTCAAGCAAGAGGTGCCGAAAGATCGCTATATTTTTAATTTCAAGTAGTTTTGGATGGTCTTAGGGTTATTACCAAAGGTGCGGGTAACACCAAATGTAGCTCCTATTTATAATCTTAATGAACGGGTTGGTGAAAATAATAAAGATATTAATTCAAGTATAATTGCCAATCCTCTCAAAATTCTCGAAAATATATGGGGACAAGTAGCAAATAATCCACCAACATGGGGAT
Source organism: Sporolactobacillus kofuensis (assembly GCF_024125425.1). Taxonomy (GTDB): domain Bacteria; phylum Bacillota; class Bacilli; order Bacillales; family Sporolactobacillaceae; genus Sporolactobacillus; species Sporolactobacillus kofuensis. The sequence continues at coordinate 92,832 of NZ_JAMXWN010000003.1, read as the reverse complement.
CTGATCCTGCTGCGATGAATGCCATAAATGCAGCTATTTTGGCACTTTTAGTTATTGCCGCATGGGCATTATTACTTGCGTAGTTAAATAAATCTAACGAATTGATCAAGAGATTCTCTTGATCTTTTTTATATATCTTGTATTCTGTTAATAAAACGATTAGGAACAGAGATGAAATCAATGAAGAAAATTCTTTTATTAATTTTTAGCTTAACATTTATTTGTATATTTCTTCAAACTATTTTTGGTAGGTATTATCATATCCTTCCTCATTTTCTTCAGGCAGTACCAATACTTCTATTTCTCCTCTTGTTTAGAATTTTCTTAGGAAGGCCTGCTTCACGTCAACTTCTAAAAAATTACACTTTTATGACCATTCTATTTTGTTCACTAGGAGCCGGAATTTTAGGGATCGTTACTGCTTTTTTGACGAGCTTCGTTTTCTCTTCCTTAGTATTCTAACAACACAAATAACGTAAACAATAATGAAAACGACTAGTGTTAAGAAGAATAGGAGTTGCCAAATGAGTCGCGGGTTAATAATATTCAGAATAAAAAATACAAAGATAATGTAAATGAGTATTTTTACCGTCTTTGTCAGTTTATCTTGTTTTTTTGTTTTCTGATTAAATTCAACCATAAATATTCTCTCCATTTCTTCATTTTATAATCGTATATTGGTAATAAGATAGTCTAAAAAGCGCTAAATTCCTGATTAGTTTACGATTGAATGTCAACTGATGAATATAGATAGGGGTGACCATTATTTTATGCTCAAAACGGCTTTTTTACTTTTTGGCAACTGTTTAATCATGATGTCATGGCAAATTAGTTTTATCAAGCATTATGACTCTGTTCCCCATTTGCTACAACCAATTCCTATTGCACTATGCCTTATTTTCATGCGCACCATTTTAAGAAAAAATGTGGTTCGTGAACTCAAGAAACAGCATTCAAGCAAAACGGTATTTATAGTCATAATGAGTTCCGTAGCCATGGGGTTTTCAGTTCCTTCACTAATTACTTATTTCAGGTTTTATTAGCTCGGCGAATGATATAAATAATGAAAACAATAGGGTATATTAAAGCAATGATGAAAAATAGTAGTAATATAGTCAAATTACGTGTCATGAGATAAACAGCCAGACATGCTATAAGACTATAAAAGAGTATATCAACCAAAACTTTAAGCATACTCTTTTGTTCTGTTTTGCGTTGAATTGATTTTTTCAAAAGATTTCGCATACTATACATTTCTCCTCATACTACATAATAAATCTATCAAATATGTAAACTTTTTTCGTTTTACTGCAAGTTCTTGTTGACTAACAATTTCTACATTGTTGATTACTTTTCCTGTCCATGTTATTAATCTTAGTCATAAAGTAGCCTCATTTAATGACCGATTGGTTCTTAACCAAATGTGTTGGTTGAATCAGGGCAACAGTCTGATCATATGCCCTATGCAACAGAAATTGTCCACTAACACCCGCAACGCATGCATCTAAATTATGTTCATTCGTTTTGCTTTAAGATGTTCCTGATCTTTATATAATCTAATCGCCTCAAGTACAAGTTTTTTTGAATTGCCCGGAACGCAGCATTCTTTCTTGCCTATTCATTCGACAAAGTGTTCACCCTCCTTCTGTATCAATAGTATTCCTTTATTCAGCAAAGTCCTACTAGAACGACAAATTACACATGTAAAAGTATGTAAACTGCTTTTAAGCTTTTAGATTGATTGGATTGTTATTTGTCACAAACATGAAATTCACTCAACACGTTAAAGTGTGGATCGACAATAATTGAAACAATATTTGTTTGATCACATAAATAATTGAAAGGTTAGGTGAATTTTATGGACTGTTATTGTTTGTATTATGGTAATCCTGGTGATGATTTTGAGATCGAAGTCATCGGAGGTGGACAAATGCGACTTCGCTATGGACAAGTTCTTTATAAAAAAGGCTGGGAACCAGCCGGTGTACGATTTAGCGCACGAGATCTCCACAATGACGTTTCGAATGATGCTTATCCAGATTTTTATCTGTTTGAAGATGGTACATTCGAATATATGGGACTGTCTCCGGATCATTTCCAGAAATTCGCAACAAAAGATGGGGTGCCAGGTTATCAAGTAATTTGCCTATTGTATGATTTTAATAAGCATAAGTGGGGGCCATCGTACGCCTACATGGATGGTTCAAAATACGGTTTGTCAGAAGGGGTGGATATCTACAATCAAGATAACCAAAAATTTAATTACATCCCATCTGACTGCAAAGTGCTTATTCCAAATGGAAATTATGGAAAGACACCTTCATTTGATGATCATGGAAAAATTTATGTTTCTGGCTGGCAAAAACCAGATGGATCTTATGTATTGCAGTCTGGTTATATAGATCATGATCCGACACAATATCCGTCAGAACAGGGTATCAATCTTTGGTAAGAAAAACCATGACGAGAAAGTTGAAAGAATCCACTTTGGGAAATTTCCAAATGAAGGAAAAAAGCGTGGCTTGCGTAGCAGCAGTTAGCTAGAAAAAATGCTAGGAAATGAACGGACAAGAAAATTAGTGTTGCAGAAGATTTTCCGTTGATTTGATCTTACAGTTTGGACAACGGAGATGAGTGAGCTTGAACAGTAGATCAAAGAAGATCCACTGATTCAATCCACCACGGAGCGTGTAATGGATAAGGATTAGATGTACCGCTTTGATGACTGGCGACGGCTCAAGGGTACCACTCAGGAACCAGGAATCAACCTGCAAGAAAAAGTCGATCGACTTTTAGTGGAATTTTTCAGTTGGTATTTTAGAATATTGAGTTCATCAAATGTTGCTTTTATTTTTTTGGGAAATTGATTGTTTTGATCGTATATAAAAGAATTTAAAGGAAAAAGTCAAAATATGTTGGAATATTGGGACAAGTAGCAAATATTCCGCCAACATGGGGTTCGGATCCTGCAGCGATAAATATTATATATACAATTATTATGGTAATTATTGGTATTTCCGTTTGAGCAGTTGTAGCTTAAATATTACTAGACGAAAGAACAAAAAGATCAAGAGAAATTTCTTGATCTTTTTGTTCTTTCTTGTATTCTGTCAATAAAAAACGATTAAGAACAGAGATGAAAATGCTTGGAAAGCACGCCAATGTTTTTTCTTATATTAACCTTCCTTTCTCAGCGCCGTTTTCCAAACAATTATGTTCGCGATTAGCAACCCTACAATGTAGATCAAGAGCCCATATTCAGGAAACAGCCAATGGATCAAGGCATGTGTAGCCGCAAACAGGCCTGCGATCAGAAACAGAAAGAGAATCATATAATTTCCGGTAGTCGGCGCTGAATCAAAAGGCTCGGAAAAGGGGAGCGTGTCGTCCATGCAAAAGTGATAGCTGACCACACAAAAAATGGGAGCTGTAAGCAAAACGGCAATCAAATCCGGCAGAATACGCCACTGAAAAAGGAACAGAAAAAGCACTGATAAAATCAGAAATACAGGCAAAAAAAGCTCTGTAAGACAGGCCTTTAGCGCTCCGGAGAAGATGGCGGTTCGGTTTTTAATCGGCGTGGTGCCGTAGATCCAGGCACCTTTATAAGCGCTGGAGTATTTAAGCATGAACAGGGCAGTGGGAATGAGAAGCAGGCTAAAATAGACATAATAGTAACCTGATCCTTTGCTCACTTGACTCCATGTTGACCCGTTCAAGTTATTCAATAAAAAGATAAAAGGGAATACAAATGACATGCCCAATGATGGGTAGACCTTAAGCTTAAACATTCGGTCCTGTTTCATCATCAGTGATGCGAATCGGAAAAAGACCCGTTCTTCTTGACTACGGCAAAGCAAGTTACCAAACAATTGATTCATTCTGCCAAGCCGATGCCTACTTGCTCCTTCCTGCGCGGACAACTTGGCAATCGCAGTTTCAAAGGTTGCACTGAACTTTTGATAAATGAAGAACAGCACGATCGGCGTAACCAGTCCTAGAAGTGCAAAAATTGAGAGCGTTGCAGTGTGCCGACCACCAAGCATCCATTCAAACATTGCGCCGAACCAGAGCGGCGGAACAAAGAGTTGCCACCAGGAAAAGCTTATCGTGATGTTGGTCATCGTGACATCAAACGCACGGATCACCAGCTGATAGCCGATCACTACCATAAAGGAGAGAAAGATTTGCACATAATTAATGACATCCTTAAGGCGCTCACCATCAAAGAATTTAAGAACAATTAAGTAGATGAATGTGGTGCATGAGATGGAGATTAGGTCAATCAGGACAAGATTCAGCAGGAACAGCAATAAAAACAGCGGTCCGCTGCGCAGTAGCCCGGCGATTGCGGACGGCAGAGCGAGCGCACCGGTAAGAAGTATGAGGTAAATACAGACATGAACGGTTTTAGCTGCATGTAGCGTTTTAGCATCAATCGGTTTTGTTCGTAAAATCGATTGATCGCGGGTGTCCAGCAACACCGAAGAAAAATCGGCGATCATCGCAGTTATCACCATAAAGAGGATGATGCTGAAAGTAATACTCATTTTAAAGAGATAATGGGATCCAATGAAAGTTATTGGGACAATAAATAGCCCGGTTAGTGCATAAACCCAAAGTGATTTGAGAAACAGATTTCCTTCTTTATACTTCTTTCTCGTTCGTTGATTCAGTAAAACCGGTGTTCGTCGAGTATCCATTAGTAATTTTACGGCTAAAATTTTCCGCATCATCGTGTAATCGACACCAAGCCGTTCAAAAAGCCAACGCAGACGATCGAGCAATTTGAGAAAACGGATCTTTTCCATTCGTCACACCTCTTTGACAATGGAAACAAAGTCTTCAGCAATTTGTGCATGTTGATGAAAGCCGGTCAGCTGATTGAAAATCTCCTCCAATGTTCCTTCTTTATTTTGAGCTTTCAACTCTTCGAAACTTCCGTCCGCAGCAATTTGTCCGTCATAAAGGAGTACAATGCGATGGCTGATTTTCTCAACAATGTCCATGATATGAGAAGAATAAAAGATTGTTTTTCCTTGCTCAGCAAGCTGGGCAAGAATTTCCTTAAATACAAACACGCTGTTCGCATCTAGTCCGCTCAGTGGTTCATCAAAGAAGAGCAAATCCGGATTATGGAGCAAGCTGGAGATGATCAGCACTTTTTGGCGCATACCTTTGGAGAATGAGGACAGGCGCACGTCAAAAGCGTCAGCGAGCCCAAATTGATCCATAAGAAGCCGCCCTTTGCGTTCTGCTCTTTTCTCATCTATACCGTAGCAGCCGCCGGAAAACACAAGATACTCCCGAGCGGTCAGCATGTCGTAAACTTCCGCTGTCTCCGGAACATAGCCGATTCGCCCTTTGTAAGCAACACCGCTTTTACGAATATCCTCACCAAAAAGAGAAACTTTACCGCCATAGCCTTTCTGGAGTCCAAGCATAATACGGACGGTCGTACTTTTTCCAGCACCATTGGGCCCAATATAACCGATAATCTGCCCACGCAGGACTTCGAGGTTGATCCCTTTTAGAACGTCATGCCCTCCATAGCTCATCGTCAGGTCTTCCATAGATAAAATCACCGAATGCTCTCTGTCGATTGTCCTCATCTCCCGTCCAAAGTATCTACTACTAGATTATCACGTACAGGTCGCTATTTCCTCAAAAGACACAGTATTGCAAAAAATGCATGAATGATGACAAAGTCCAAGCATGACAGACTCTATTCTTTTATTAATTTCCCATTCGTATCATCGATTGTGTGTCACGGCTGATGCCCAATGCATATATCAATAGCAGAGCCCAATTCATTGGAGCAAATATGGCGAACAGTCATTGTGATGTTTCTGTTCTTCAATCAGCTTGATCCTGGACTTGGTTCGATAAGTCGGCGGAAAAGGAAACGAATGATTGATACATTTTTATTGCGTAAACCACAAAAAGGATGTGGTCATCGGTGAGCGAGCTCAAGATCGTGAACTGCAGCAAGTATTACAAAAAGAACGGTGAACCGATGTGCGCCTTGGAAGAGGCCGACATGCATGTGGAAAACGGCCGTTTTGTCAGCATCATTGGACCGAGCGGCTGCGGAAAGTCAACGCTCTTTAATATCGTGGCCGGACTCATCAGGCCGTCGAGCGGTGAAGTGCTTCTTGATGGGGAGGACATTACCTGTGAGAGCGGGCATGTCGGGTACATGTTGCAGAAAGATCTGCTGTTACCCTGGCGGTCAATCCTCGACAATGTCATTATCGGTCTGGAAATTCGCGGCGTCCCAAAAAAGAAAGCACGCGAACAAGCACTGCCCATGCTAAAAAATTATGGACTAGGTGGTTTCGAATACGATCACCCCGATGCATTGTCCGGCGGGATGCGACAGCGCGCCGGTTTGATCCGCACACTATTGTACGACAAAGATGTCATTCTACTTGATGAACCGTTCGGCGCACTTGATGCCCAAACACGCATGCAGATGCAAAATTGGTTGCTTCAGATCTGGAATGATTTCAAGAAAACAATTCTGTTTGTTACCCATGACATTGATGAAGCTATTTATTTATCGGATGAAATTTATGTCTTTACGCAGCGCCCCGGAAAAATCAAAGCAAAAATCGAGGTGGAACTGCCGCGCCCGCGCAGTGAAAAGACGCTAATGGACGACCAATTTCTGACGTTGAAAAGAGAATTACTTTTGATGCTCGGAGAGGAACGTGCATCATCTGAATAAGCCGGTACGATTATAGAACGGGCAAAAGGCGGAACGGAGGTGAACGTTATGCCGGAGAAGCTGAAAAACAAAGAAATGATCATTGAAGATCCGAGTGTTGCGCAAACAAAATTGCGACGCCGGGCCTTTGTCGGCCAGATCCTAGTCGGTGTGATTATCGTTTTCTTTTGGGAGTTCTTGACGCGGATCGGCTGGCTGGATAGCTATTATTGGAGCAGTCCGAGTACAATTGTCCGAATCGGATGGACAGCGATCACCCAGGGGACGTTGTTGCAAGATCTCGCCTATACCTCAGGATCCACTATTCTTGGTTTTATTTTAGGAACTGCGGGCGGCTATGTACTTGGCTTATCTTTTTGGTGGTCGGCACTTTATTCAAGAATTTTTGAGCCATATATGATTGCATTTAACGCCATCCCAAAACTCGCACTGGCACCGGTGCTCGTTATTATGTTCGGCATCGGTTTTGATTCGAAAGTGATCCTTGCTTTTCTTATGACGATCATTGTTGCTGCCATTGCAGCACATAGCGGCGTGCAGAATGTCGATCCCGATCTAGAAAAAATGCTGATTTCGCTTGGAGCGAAACGGCGCCATGTGTTCATGAAGGTGGTCATTCCCACCACGATTCCTTGGATTGTCAGCATTCTAAAAATCAATATTTCTCTGGCGCTCGCGGGTACGATCGTTGGTGAGTTTATTAGTTCAAGACAGGGGATCGGCCGTATGATCCTCTATGCCGGTCAGGTTTTGAACATTGATCTTGTTTGGGTCGGCGTAATGGTACTATCCATTCTGTCCGTCGTGATGTATTTAGGAACGGCTTGGCTGGAACATGTATTGATGAAAGGGAGAACCTCAAAATCATAATCGGAGGGAATAGTGATGATGAAAAAGATGAAATGGGCATTGAGCCTATTGCTGATGGCAGCACTTGTATTGACCGGTTGCGCATCGCAGCAAACGAAACAAAAAATGAAGAATATAGTGATTGCCGAACCTGTTCATTTGATTGCTTATCTTCCATTATATGTTGCCATTGATAAAGGCTATTTTAAAAAAGAAGGACTTAATGTCAAAACGATCACGGCAACCGGCGGTGCACATGTAACCTCTGTTGTCAGTGGTGACGCGTGGGGTGTTATTGGCGGACCGGATTCGAACCAAATTGCTAATAATAAGAGCAAGGATCCAATCACTTCGGTTGTTAATGTGGTAAATCGCGCAAATGTGTATCTCATGGCCAACAAAAAGCAAAAATTAATCGGAAACAGCAACAAGGATCTTGCCGAATTTATGAAGGGGAAGACGATTGCCGCCGGACGCTATGGCGGGAGTCCAAACTTGCTGACACGTTATTTATTGATGAAAGTCGGGCTGGATCCGAACAAAGATGTAAAATTAGATGAACCCGCAGATGCAGCAGCTGTTGTTTCACTCGTTTCGCAAGGAAAAGCAGACATGGCTAATGGCGCAGAGCCACAAATCAATGAGGGGATTAAGAAAAGTGCTTGGGGCGAACCCTTCTATGGCTTTCCAAGCCTCGGTGACTATGCCTACTCCGTAGTCAGTGTGAAAGCATCAACGATTAAAAATGAACCGAAAACCGTGCAAAAATTTGTGAACGCGATGCTTAAAGGATTGAAGGTTGTCAATGAGGATAAAGCCGAAGCATTCAAAGTATTGCAGAAAGAGTTCCCATCAACACCTAAAGCGAGTCTGAAAGCAGCGATGGATCGTGCATATAAAGATAATCTCTGGAGTAAGGACGGTTATATTACAAAAGCATCGGTTGCGAAACCGATGGACGTTTTGGAAAAGACCGGCATTTATACCAAAGGCTATAAATACAGTAAACTGGTTGATATGGAGTTTGTGAAAAAGGCACAAGCGCAAAATAAATAAACGGCAGGATAAACGACAACGTACGGATCATCCGCACGTTGTTTTTATGATATGTTCAGATCGTATATAATTTTGGACTATAATTGGGTGAAGGCGCGAGACGCCCGCGGAAAGCGAGTAATGAAGTGTTATTAAAGTACAAAGTTTGGTGAATTAACCGTATAAAGAGTGATAGCCAAGGACCGGGCTTAGCCTGGTTTCTCTAATTATGGAAATGCTCAAATCAAGCATTAACGTTGCTCGGATTTTTTACGCCCATGCATAGAGATACTGAACAAATACAGTTAACAGAAGCAGATAGCGCACAGTGAATGGAAAATTCCAATTGGAGAGGGTAAAGGGCTGCTCTTGAATCAAACTGGACATCATGCCGAGAGTTGCATTATATGGACCCATCAAAAAAGCAGGAATCGCTCCCCCCAACATTGCGATGGTGACTGCAATAGGTGCTTGTTGCAGGACTTGATCATGTAACGCCTCGGAAATCAGTGCAAGTCCAATTGCAGGATGGAGACCAATAAAAGCGAGTGCAAAAGGGATCAGAGGCAAGAGAATAAGAAATAGTTGCAATCCGGTGTGTTGAATTAGCGTGCTCACCCAATGACTAACGATGTCGTCTGTTTTTGATTGATGTAATGCGGTGATGAAATAGCCGGCCGTTAAGAAGATGAAAAATTGGTTTTGCATCTTGGGGAGATCGGTCTTAAAATGCATCCGAACACCGGAATAGAAATACTTGGTCTTGTGGATCATGAGACACCATAGATAAGTGAATGGCAGAACAGCTAAAGTGACCAGGAAGAGAAATGAATAGGAAGAAAAATGATCGAGCAGTGTAATCAAGCCATTCAGGATGAGTATGGCACATACTATGTGCAAGAGTTTCGCAGGTGCGCGCTTTTTCGAAGCGGTCGATCGTGCAACAGCATGGTCGATCACTCTTGTGTTTTGCTCTGTGTCTCGTTGACGGAAAATGATGCGAACGCTTAAATAGTCCAAAAGCAAGCCCGCGATACTTAAAAAAAGCAGGTGAGGAAGTATTGTTAAATAGGGGGTTCCGGTCATATAGAGTACGGTTCCGACAATCGGTGTGATGGGACTCCAGAGTAAAGGCATCGCGTAACCATGTGTGATCGCACAGCTAAGATACTTGTTTTGATTTGAAAAAGGAAAATGGCGGACTGATGAGGCAATGGATTGATAGGTCAACGGAAGCGCTGCTAAGTTCATAAACGAGCTGAACATAAAGGAAACACCGGATGCAAGCACATAGAACTGTTTGGGCTTATTCACCTTTTTATTGATCAGTTGTTCCATCTCATCCGAATAATGACCGAAACGAATCGGAAGGGACAATACAGGGATCAATGCGAAGAGCGCGATCATTTGGATCATCTCGCCGAAACATGTCACATAGTGAAAAGTACTGGCATGGCTGACCACAAGCATCAAACTTCCTGCAACAAGAAAAAGGCTACCGAAAACCAGAGCCAAGCCGCGTACGTTTCTCAAACCGACCAATACTGCAAGCATACAGAGCAAGGAAACAGAAGCTTTCAGATAAACTATATAGGGAAATAACGTTGCAAGTATGTAACTCAAAATGGCGAGTAAATAAATTGCGCGGCTCAATCGATTGCCTCCAATTCACAGCATGTGGGCGGTTGTTACGTGTAGAGAATGAACGAATCACTGCCCTAAATATGAGTGAGGCAGCATGAATAACTTGCGCAATATGCAAAAAAATACTACCGTGATTAGTAGATGGCAAGATCGAAATAAGAAATTATGGGGACGAGATGGGAATCTGAAGCTCCATAGAAAGTGGGTGGAGATAATGAAAATAAGGAAAGGGAATGCTGCTTTTATCACGGCAGTTGCGGCAGGAACGATCTTAAATCCATTAAATTCATCAATGATTGCCCTGGCACTTCATAGTATCCAAAAGGACTACCAACTCTCTTTTGCAACGGTGTCTTGGCTCATTTCCGGATTCTATTTAATCAGTGCGATTGGTCAACCAATTACTGGGAAAATGGGTGACCTTATCGGTAGGAAAAAATTGTTTCTGACGGGGCTAATTATTGCAGCGGCTGCATCTCTTAGTGCACCCATAGCCCCTACTTTTTCACTATTATTACTGATGCGATTGTTACAGGCGGCCGGAAGTAGCTCAGTCTATCCATCAGGTGTAGCGCTTGTTCATGATCATGTGCCCCATGCGAAACAAGCAACGTCACTTGCCGTATTGGCAATATGCGCATCCGTGATGACTGCATTCGGTCCAACGGTTGGCGGTTTTTTAATTGTTTGGGGCGGCTGGCAAAGTATCTTTTATGTCAATATTCCGTTCATCCTGTTTAGCTTCACTCTGGGCTGGATTATGATTCCAAAAGATGTGAAGAAGAAACCATTACACTTTAAAACATTGTTGGCAAAACTTGATTTATTAGGCATTGCACTGTTTTCAACAGGAATGATTAGTTTATTATGGTTCTTGCTCACATTGGAAGAATCCGTCAATTATATTATCCTTTCTGTTGCTGTTCTCAGTTTTATCCTGTTATGCGTATACGAATGGCATGCAAATCAGCCTTTTATTGATGTCCGCCTGTTAAAGAGCAACCACAAGTTGTCAATTGTCTATTTGCTGTTTATTTTGCTGAACATTGCTAATTACTGCCTTTTCTACGGAATGCCCAGTTATTTTCAAAGTGGCATGCATCTGAGTGTTCGACTAAGCGGAGCGATGATGCTGTTCATGTCTATGGCAAGCGTTATCGTTTCGCTCCTTAGCGGACGGTGGATTGAGCGTCAAGGAACATCGATGCCGATTAAGATCGGTGCATTGCTGACTGCCCTCGGATCGATTGGACTTCTGTGGGTATCAATGCAAACGTCTTGGTTAATTGGTGCTGTGCTTATGATTCTTGGTGCGGGTTATGGGATTGGCAATGTAGCGCTCCAATCAACGATGTTGGATGCATCTCCGAAAGATGCTGTAGGCACTTCATCAGGACTGTTTCAGACATGCCGCTATATTGGTTCGATCGGTTCAACTGCTGTGCTCGGCCTAATTTTTGGAAAAACGGTCACGCAACATCATCTTCTCGAGTTATCTTGGGTACTGGTTTTCGTGAGCATTCTTGCTCTTTTGATCAGCCTTTTCTTTTTCAAGAACATGCGTTTACATAAGAAGATCACCGAATAATTTAAAGAACTTAATAAAATCTACATAAATGGACAAATATACCAATAATGCCCTTGTTTTGCATAGAGATAGAAGGGACTGATCGTATTTGGGTTGGAGATTGTTGTTTGCTATCGTTACAGCTGTATGCGCATCTGCAAAGAGAAGAAATGTGATTCTTTGGTTTTTTGCGGGTTTCTTGTTTGAATGGGTTGCCTTAATTATACTTTTCTTTTTGCCAAAGGCGAATAGCAGTCGTCGGCCATTTAACAGGGGATGGGGCGGCGATGCGCATGTACATTGGGACAAAAAAGTGTCTCGATCCTGTCCGTATTGTGGTGGCTCTGTTGCTTTTGATGATATCCCGGGCAATTGGACCTGTCCAAATTGCGGACAAACGTTTACATACGGCACCGATGGTCACGTGTCTCGCATGCAAGATGATCGCCTCATGCCGCAAATTGAATGGATCGTGAAGCTTTTTGCCAAATTGGCGAAAAGAGATGGGGTTGTTTCTGAGAACGAAGTGCGTCTGGTTGACCAGCTGGTTCGCCAGGCGTTTCAACCCACAAAAGCACAATTGCAACAAATCATGAACCTTTTTAATGAAGCACGGTATTCAACTGAATCGGTTGAATCCATTGCACAGAATCTATATGCTTCGGTACGAGGTCGTCGGGACATTCTTGTTGATACACTGTCTGCCCTTTTGGCAATTGCTGCAGCCGATGGTGCAATTCGTCCGGAAGAAGAGCAAATGATTCGGACAGCTGCTGCAATTTTTGGCTTAGAAAATGACTATGAGGCAATAAAAGCACAATTTTTTGGAAGGTCTTCCAATACTACTTCACAATCAATGGATCTTGATGCGTGTTATCATCTGCTTGGTGGGCAACCTGAGGATACTGACCAAGTCATTAAAAAGAAGTATAGACAGCTGATTAGAGATAATCATCCCGATCGATTAATGAGTCAGGGGGCATCCGAAGCAGCAATCAAGGAAGCCAACTCTAAGGTTGCTGAGATTAAGCACGCCTACGAGCAAATTATGAATGCACGCGTGCATTGAAAAAATAGAGAGAAGGTAGAGATTAATGGACTTGGAACAAGTATGTGAGAAACTGCTCCTGAACTGTTTGGGATTGAAATCCGGCGAACAACTCTTAATTGTTACTGACGATTTAGAGCGTAATCTGGCGGAACCATTGTACTCGGCGGGACAAGCACTCGGTGCGGAAGCGATGTTGATGGTCATGAAAGCAAGAAAAAGATCAGGCGAAGAGCCTCCGGTGTCCATCGCAAAGGCGCTCGCAGCTGTGGACGTGGCGGTTTGCATTACTCAATTCTCAATGACGCATACAAAGGCAAAGAAGCAGGCCGCAGCAGCTGGAACGCGTATTGCGACCATGCCGGGAATCACGGAAGATATGTTTCGACAAGGTGCGATTACAGCTGATTATACAAAGGTTCGTACACTGACAACACGTGTGACTGAGCTGCTTGATCAAGGGAGCGAGGTAAGAATCGAAAAAGAGGGACATCCGTTTACCTTCTCAATCAACGGCAGACAAGGTGTGCCAAGTCCGGGTGTCTACCTTAATCCTGGCGAATCAGGAAATCTCCCTTCTGGTGAAGCGTTTATAGCACCGGTAGAAGGTACCGCTTCAGGAGAAATTTTCGTGGACGCATCAGTAGTAGGGGTAGGAAAATTGAGCAATCCACTGCTACTGACTGTGGAAAACGGCCAATTGATTCAGGCAGACGGTGAGGGAGACGCCGAGCTTTTGGAAATTCTCGGAGAAGGTAAAGGACGTAATGTCGCGGAATTTGGGATTGGTACGAATTTATGGGCGCGTATTACGGGAAACGTGCTTGAAGATGAAAAAGTGTATGGAACAACGCATGTCGCTTTTGGCAGCAATTTGACATTTGGTGGGACAGTCGATGCTGGTGTTCATATTGATTGTGTATTTACAGAACCGGATTTCTGGATTGACGGAACGAAAGTGATGGACAAAGGGCAATTAATTGTGTGATTTTGAACAGAATAACGGTAGTGGTTTTTGATGTTTGCCAGTAAAAAGAATTCAGTATGCCTTGCCCAAATTACATCGTTTTTGGCCTCTGTCATTTAAATGCAGGTGCTCAAAATTCAGTAAGTTGTACTAATAATGGCACTGAAATGTCGGAGGGTTAAACCATGCGCCATCAACCGTTACCTATAGAATTTTATCTTCAGCCGACACAACTTTTAGCGAAACAGCTGCTTGGTTGTCTTCTCGTCAAAGAGACGGATGAAGGGATTGCCTCAGGCTATATCGTTGAGACGGAAGCTTACATGGGTGCCGAAGACCGTGCGGCGCACAGTTTCGGAAACCGTCGGACAAAAAGAACAGAAATCATGTTTTCCACAGCTGGACATGTATACACCTTTACAATGCATACCCATACTCTTGTAAATGTAGTCAGTGGTCCAATAAATACACCTGAAGCCATTTTAATCCGTGCACTTGAGCCATGTGATGGCATCGACTTGATTGCCGCTCGTCGGGGCAAGAAAAAACCGGTGGAATGGACGAATGGTCCTGGGAAATTAACGGCAGCACTAGAGATCACGCAAAGTGACTATGGGCGCTGTTTTTTTGAACCACCACTTTATATTGCCCAGGGCTTTCACCCGAAAGATATTGCAAGTGGACCGCGGATCGGAATTGAAAATACAGGCGAGGCACGTTTTTATCCTTGGAGACATTGGGTTGCAGATAATCCTTATGTCTCGAAATCAAGGTAGTTTGTTTGTTAGATAATTTGACGCACATGAGACAAAAATCACTGATAATATCGGGAAAATCAGTGCTTAAGTATTTTTACAGAAAATTTTAAAATAAAATGCAAAACAGGTATTTACAACTTGATCGAATTCTGATAGTATCAGTGTCAACCACAAAAAGTCAGAAAACGGGAAGTGAGCATCATGGCACAAGTCATTAACAACATACGAGTCAAGGGCTTGATTCGAATTATTTTGCGATTGCGCACATGAAGGACTGAAACAACAACCATTGAATTAAATGGAATTGTTTGAGTCTAGCTTATCATCGTCAAAAATAGGCGCTCAAGCAATCGCAAAGGAGCGCCTATCCGAAAACGATAACGGATAGGTTTTTTTATTCAAATTTTTCTTGTTAATACGTAGTGTTCATGAGGTGTTTTAAACATCGTATTCTTCTTTAATGGTACTTTTTGTGGCAGAATATTTTGATTATTAAATTATTAGAGAAAAATTATTAAGGAGCGAAAAAAGGATGAATGCAGAGAGGAAACAGAAAATGAAGGATTATTTCATGGATCGAATGTATAAGGCTTCGGCGGGGATTGCTAATGCGATCTTGGTAACATTAGGTGTTGGGCTACTGTTTGAAACATTGGGCAAGTTTACTGGCTATTGGCCATTCATGGCTATTGGCGGAGCTGCTAAAGTATTGCTTGCGCCGGCAATTGGTGCGGGGATTGCTTATCAACTTCGTGCGAATACGTTAACCATGTTCAGTGCCATGGCCTGTTCGGCAGTTGGTGCTAATGCGATTCAGATTGTCCATGAAGCGCCGGTTCAACAATTTCAGATTGTTACAGGTCAACCAGTCAGTGGTGTCATTGCAGCTTTGATCGCGATTTACATTGGCAAAAAGGTTAGCGGGAAAACAAAGTTTGATATGATGGCGATCCCATTTTTATCGGTACTTGTTGGTGGTGTTTGCGGTTACGGGCTGGCACAAGTTGTCACACCGGCTCTGAATTGGGTCAGCGCACAAATCACACATTCTGTTCAAGGATCTCCGTTAATTTCGTCAATGGTGATTGCATTGGTGTGGAGTATCTTCCTTATGTCTCCGGCATCTTCGGCAGCTTTGGCAATTGCTCTTCAACTTGACCCGGTATCCAGTGCTGCTGCATTGATTGGCTGCACCGTGCAATTTGTTGGTTTTACGATCATGTCATTTAAAGAAAATGACTTTGGCGGTTTCTTTGCTCAAGCGTTTGTCACACCTAAAGTGCAATTCCCTAATCTCGTGAAAAATCCGAAGCTCGTCGTTCCACCATTCGTTGCAGCGATTGTGAGTGCCCCAATCGCAACCATGCTTCTTCATTTTCAGGTTCCGTACGAACTCGGCGGACTCGGCCTTAGTTCATTCATCGCTCCTTTGAACATATTGGCCATTCAAGGATTTAAAGGTCTGCTGACATTTATTGTTGCAGGTGTACTTATTCCTGGTGTAATCACGATCGTACTCTATCGTGTTATCAAACTTTTTGGATGGGTTAAAGCAGGCGACCTGCACATGGAAGTGCAGTAATAACACAGAATTCTTCATTATTATAAAGAGAATAGAAAATCTGACCGCATCGATCTAAGGATATCGCTGCGGTTTTTTTTTATGAGTAAAGAATTCGCCAACCAGTTTGTATGTTTAAATTGTTTCTCGGGGGGATAGGTTTAAGAAGGCGTGGTGCGAGACGCCTGTGGGAGTGCAGGCCAATGGCAAAGAAGATGCCACAGGCAAAAGTATGTCTGAGGAGGTTCCTGGACTGCTCACGGAAAGCAAGCAACCGAAGTGTCATTCAAGCACAAAGATTGGAGGGATAGCCAAGGGTCAGGCTTAGCTTCGTTTTTCTAATTTATCAAACGACATTCTGAGAAAAGCTTAACATATATACCCGTTTAGTCAGGGGTCTGCAACTTTTGAAGACCTATGTTAAAATGAACCAAGAAATGAAAAGGGAGTATGATCGTATGGCGAAATCGAAAGCGAAAACTAATGCAATGCGCCTTCTGGATTCTGAGAATATCCCCTATAAAGTCCAGACCTATGAAATTAGTGATGGACTTATTGATGGTCTATCTGTGGCAAAAAAGGTCGGGGAAGATCCCAAAAATGTTTTTAAAACACTTGTGACACAGGGACATAGCGGTGAATTTTTTGTGTTTGTCGTGCCGGTAGCCGAAGAATTGAATCTGAAAAAGGCTGCGGCAACGGTTGGTGAGAAAAAAGTAGAGATGATTCATGTGAAGGATATTCAGAAACATACAGGTTACATACGGGGTGGCTGTTCACCAATTGGAATGAAGAAACAGTATCAAACGGTGATTGATGCCTCTGCACAAGCCATCGACCACATTATTGTCAGTGGTGGGAAAAAAGGCTTGCAGATCATTTTAGAAGTAAATGATTTAGTAAAGGCCGCAGATGCTGAACTCGCGGACATCACACGGTAAATTTAATAAATCCAACTCGTTGGAATCAAAAATGTATAGGGAGCTGTAAGAAAGGCGAAAACCAGCGCCACTCTTGCGGCTTGTTTTTTTGAAAGGGGGCCACTCAAATAGAGGCGATCAAGCCAATAGATAATGAATCCGGAAAGAACAACGGCGAGAATGAAGAATAGGATGCTTGTCGGCGAAGCATAGATAGAAAAATAATTCACGAGATTTGTTTTCATTTTCAAACTGATGGCACCGGTAAAGGTCAGGAATAACGAACCGGCAACATCAGCGACAAGACCGATTAGCCAAAGCGAAATGAACATGTTTAATCCCTGACGCCAAGCGACAGGGATACTGAAAAATTTGATGGCTAATATGAAGACGAGCATATCAATCAGCAGATTAGCTAATGATGCAAAACCAAGAAGTGGCGGAAAGGAATAAAACATAAAGACAGGGAATATCACATGATGCACGAAAAGCGGTGCGTTAACCATTTTCTTTTCCTTCTTCCGGCGTAATAGAAACTGAACGACAAAAAATCATATTAATGAGTGATACTAGATGGAGAACGCAATTTTTTAATAAGAAACGATCATATAAGTAAACGCGTGAACATTAATTAATGATTTTATTATTGGAATAAATACCTTTAATTTCTTCGGGTGATTTTCCACGCACGAGCATACAGAAATTTTCATACCCGATCTCTAGGTGGGCATTCATCAATTGTTCAAGAGCACGCAAACCTTGAGGATGCTTGTGAATTTTTTCAATTTCATTTTTGTAGAGATCAATGATCGATCTCTGAACGAAGTGAGGGGCATAATGCGATGCAAATGCATCTTTTCCAAGCATTAGACCGCATAAGTATTCATATTTAAATTGCAGTTGCCTTGTAAAATTTACAAGATGCAACAGACGGTAGAAAGTATTCGGATAACTTTCTTTGAAATTCTCAATGGCAGTCTGTGCTTTTCTAAGATCCTGAATACTGCTTATTGTTTTCATGAAATGGACCCCTCCTCGTTAAATGGATCTTCAGAAAAAGATCCTAATTCAATTATATGTCTTCGCCGTAAATACTGAAACATTGTTTGTCCGGATTTGAACAGCGATTTCAAGAAAGCGTTTGCTTTTTATGCGTTCTCTATATTTAAAGCGTTTAGGCTCAAGTCTTGGAAAACGATGGGTCAAACGCCTTTCCGTTATTGATCAATACTCTTTAAGAGTAACGCTTTTTCTTTCACCTGTAAAATGATTCTTTACCATAAAACAATCTCACGCCCTGCCTTGCATCGGACTACGCGAATAGTATCTCTAATTTATTGGTACCTAAACGGATGTATGAGATACATTCTGCGCAGGGATAGAATATAATTAAAGGAACATGTTACGATGATATCTAGGACTGTGCGGATATTGAAGTTTTAGCTGGTGCATGTTATAGTTATAAATCAACAAAGAACAAATTATTACATGAAAGCCAAACTTTAAAATAACATAAATATATACATTTGTCAATGGTTTATGAGGCGTAAATAAATAATTATTTACGCTTATACAGAAATTGATGATGTCAGAGCGTTAGCGTTGGTGACTAGACATGTTTTATGCTGATTAATAAATAAGAGGTGTTCGGTATATGGTTCGGAGCGAACGACGACAAGAACAAGAACGCGTCAATGAAGTGGTTGAAGTTATTGGAGGAAAAATTGAAACAATAACTGGAAAAAAGAGCAACGTGAAGAAAGGAATTGTTGATTTACGCAAGAATTTTTGGGAAGACGTAACGGTCAATCTCGATGAAAACGATGATGTCTATGAGACGCAGGCAAGTATAAAACAGCAAGCGGAATTATTGTCTGAGCGCGAACGCAGACATGGTCTAATGAACAAACAACTAAAAACATTATTTAGACTCCAGGATGCGCCTTACTTTGGCCGAATTGACTTTTGTGAAGAGGATGAAACGAAATCAGAGCCTCTTTATATTGGTATCGGATCACTTATGGATGAAAAGAATGAGGATTTTCTGATCTATGACTGGAGAGCGCCAGTCGCAAGCATGTATTATGATTATGCTCCGGGTCCTTCCAAATACGCTTCTTTAGATGGTGAAGTACGTGGAAATATGACATTGAAACGTCAGTTTATTATCCGAGAAGGCAAAATTAAAGGCATGTTCGATACCGGCCTTACTATTGGCGATACTCTGTTACAAGCGGTACTTGGTGGAAGAGCATCATCACATATGAAAAGTATTGTAGCCACCATACAAAAAGAACAAAATCAAATTATCCGAAATGAATCGGATCGGTACTTAATCGTGCAAGGAGCAGCGGGAAGTGGAAAAACATCAGCAGCATTGCAACGCGTTGCCTTTCTCCTCTATCGTTATCGAAAAACGTTGAGATCCGATAACATGATGCTCTTTTCTCCAAATCCACTATTTTCTAGTTTTATTTCTTCTGTTTTACCTGAATTAGGTGAAGAAAATGTTGTACAAACCACCTTCAAAGATTTCATTGAAGAGCGTATAGGCAGAGATTTGCAATTGGAAAACCCTTTTGATCAGACAGAAACGTGTTTGACCATGCCGGAAGGAGAACAATTGAAGACGAGGATTGCAGGCATACGATTTAAGGCCTCACTCAAATATAGAGAAATGATCGATCATTGGCTTGAACACTTAAAGGTGCAGGGCATGAGCTTTCGCGATGTGACTTTCCAGGATCGAATAATTGTTTCCGGAGCAGACATTGGTAGCTATTTTTATGCGCTTCCTAATGAACAGACATTATTGAATCGATTAGAACAAGTACGTGATTGGTTGCTCCGCCGTATCGCAGCATTTTCAAAGAAGGAACGAAAAGCGGACTGGGTACTCGAAGAGGCAGAACTTCTCGACAAATCGGATTATGCCAGCATCTTTGAATCATTGCAGCAGAAGAAGCAGTTTAGTGAAGAAACATTTGATGATTATGATCGGGAAGAGCAGCTCCTGCGTAAGATTGTCATGAATCGACGTATTAAGCCACTGCGCAGAAGAGTGAAGCAGCTTGAGTTTGTTAATTGTCAGAAGGTATATAGTGAAATTTTTTATCAAGAATATGCAGACGAGTCGGTACCGGATCGTTGGACAGATATTTGCCGAGCAACACGCATGAGGTTTGAGGAGGGGGATTGCCCTTGGGAAGACGCCGTTCCTTATCTATATATGAAGGAAAAAATTCAGGGAAGAAAGGGAAATCAGGAAATTCGTCATTTGATTATTGACGAAGCCCAAGATTATTCACCGGCTCAACTGGCCTACCTCCAGGCTGCTTTTCCAAGATGCAGGATGACCATTCTTGGGGATATTAATCAGGCCATCTATGCACAGAGTTTGGGCTCGGATACAATGTTGTCTGAACATCTTTATGAAAAGGATGAAGTGAAGAAGTTAACTTTGATGCGCAGTTATCGCTCAACGAAAGAAATTATGAATTTTTCACGTGTTATTGTTCCGGGCGGCGATAATATCCAGCCATTTGAACGCAGTGGTAAGCTTCCGGAATGGATTGATACTACAGAAGCCGGAAAGCCAAAAGTTATTTTTGATAAAATTCAGAACTTCAAAGCAAACGGCTATGAAACGTTCGCTTTGATTGGTAAGACAATGAAGGAATGTAAAGAAGCTTATCGGCTACTTAAAAATAAAATGGAAGTCAAGTTAATCACACAGGCGACGTATCAATTTGACAAAGGATTTATCATCATTCCTACTTATCTTGCAAAAGGCATTGAATTTGATGCAGCCATTATTTACGATGCTTCGCGAGATAATTATAGTCGTGAGCATGAACGTACTATCTTTTACACGGCCTGCACTCGGGCGATGCATGAACTGGTGTTGCTTTCGAGTGGCGAAGCGAGTCCTTTTCTTAACGATGTGCCAGTGGAACATTATCTACACACTCAAGAAACCGACTGAGGCACAAGGGGTTTGTAACGATCGGAGCGTTGAGTGGTTGTTCCATTTAGGTACGATGGACGAGCTTTATGCATGTGACTGGTTGACGCTTAGTGCGGCCACGGCCATCGGGCAATCGAGGTTTAATCAATGCGAAATACGGACTGGGCGATTTTTGCCCAGTTTTTCAGTTGTATGAAAAATATGGAAAGAAGATAGTAACATGGAAAAATAAGCTGATGCCATCACGGATGGCCAGCTGTACATAGATGATCTTTCATTGGGGAGGAAATAACAGAGATGAAGAAATACCAGGCGGTGATTTTTCTTGTACTCGCTAACTTATTCTGGGCGGGAAATTATGTGTTTGGAAAGTATGTCGTCAGTGATATGACACCGGTACAGATGACTTTTGTACGGTGGCTTTTAGCCATAATAATTTTATATCCATTGGCTCAAATGATTGAAAAACCAACATGGCTAACGATATGGAAACGCTGGAAGATTCTTCTTGTTCTTTCGATGCTCGGAATCGTTGGTTATAACATTCTTTTATATGAAGCACTACGCTATACTACTTCGCTGAATGCAGCATTGGTTAATTCCATTAATCCGGCCGTCATCGCTATTTTCGCTGTTTGGTTTCTGAAAGAAAAACTTTCGGTCATGAATAGTCTCGGCCTTATTCTTTCATTAATCGGCGTATTGCTTGTACTGACACAGGGTGCGTTGCTTCAGGTGTTCAGCATCCACTATAATCATGGGGATTTACTGATGCTGGTTGCGATCACGGTATGGACCTTTTATACATTGATCGGGAAAAAGCTGAGTGATATTCCACCGATTGCGGGTACAGCCGTATCCGCCACAATCGGGTTGATTCTGCTCCTGCCGTTCTTTCTCACGTCTGGATTCTCAGTTCATCTTAGTAGAAACGCAACATTAGGCATTGTCTATATTGCTTTATTCCCTTCCGTGTGTTCGTTTATATTCTGGAACAGTGCGATTCGGGTAATCGGTGCGAGTAAGGCGGGCATCTACCTTAATTTACTGACTGTTTTTACTGCATTAATTAGTTTGTTACTGGGTAACCCGATCACATTACCGCAATTAGCAGGAGGCGTGCTGGTCATCATTGGAGTGTACTTGACTAATAAAAAGGCGAAGACTAAAGAGACCCTTTCTGCTAATTAAGCGGGAAGGGTTTTTATCCCATTATAAACGCTTTTCATCGCTGCACTGGTTCTGTTCTGTATTGTTCATTCATCTGTTTGCATCTGAGATTCATCTACAGAAAGTCTGTAGGATACGGTGGTGCCGAGTCTAACGGTACTTTGGATCATCAGCTCAGTTCCATAATAGTGTTTCAGCCGTTCATTGATGTTCTTCAGACCGACACCGCCGCTTCGTTCTTTTAACAGAAGCTGCTTTATCTGTTTTTCATCCATACCAACCCCATTGTCCGATACAGTTACCAAGTAGCTGGCGCCTAACAGGGGTTTTACGGAAAGCGTCAAACGACCGCCTGCCTTCTTCTTGGCGATCCCGTGCCGAATTGCATTCTCGACCAGCGGCTGAATCATGAGTGGAGGAATTGGAAAATTAAGCGAGTCATCCACGTCAATCACTGCATCAATCCGATCCTGAAAACGCATTTTCTCAATCGTCAAATAAGATCGGACAAGGGACAATTCCTTTCTTAATGTGCTCATGGCCGATGTGTTTTGAAAGTCAAAGCTGCCACGCAGATAGGCAGCAAATGCAGCAGTCATTTCGCGTGATTTCTCAACGTCCTCATAACTGAGCGCGATAATTGAATTTAACACGTTGTAAAGAAAATGTGGACGGATTTGCGACTGAAGAAAAGCCACTTCCATATTGGTCGCCTGACCAGCTGCCTGTTTCATCAAGATTAGTCCGCGAATACGTGCGGAGAATTCTGAAAAATTGTAGGGCTTTTGCAAAATATCATTTGCGCCGGATCGAAGCGCATAATGCTTGTCGCCATTGATAATCGCAGCCGTCAGCATCAAGACAGGCAAGTCGACCAAACTGTATTGTTCACGAATTTCCCGGCAGACATCAAATCCGGACAGGCCTGGCATCATCAAATCGAGAATTACAAGATCCAGCTTTTCATGCTTTACAATGTTCAGTGCTTCTGAGCCGTTTTTGACCGCCACGACATTGTAAGGAATGCCTTCAAGCATGTCGATCAGAATCTTTAGATTCTCAATATCGTCGTCAACGACCAAGATTTTTGGTGCTTGAACAGTAGGGGAAAGGTACGGAGTTACAAGATTGTCGACGGTAGTCGACACGTCCGATTGGTTTTCGAAATCCGCACTTGGGACGCGGACGGAAGCACCGGGAGCTACGCCTTGATCTGGGTTAAAAAGCGGCATTGTAAAATGAAAAGTAGAGCCAACCCCGACTTCTGAGTCTAACCAAATACGTCCCTTCTGAATTTCAACGAGCTGTTTGACAATATTAAGTCCCAGGCCGGCACCTTCACTCTGATTCAATCTCTCTCTCCGTTCAAAGGCATTGAAAATCGACGCCAACTCGGAATTGGGAATGCCTGAACCCGTATCAGCAACTCGTATTTCGACTTCATGTTCAAGCAGATCGGCGCTTAATGTAATCTGCCCGCTTTGCGTGTACTTGACGGCATTGTCGACAAGATTATTCAGAATTTGCCTGAATCGATTCTCATCAGCGTGAATCAAAGGTAAGTCCGTTGGAATTGTATTGGATAGGGACAGCCCCTTCTTTTCTGCAGTCAGCTTATAAAAAGCAAGCTCTGTAGTTACCGTAGTCGCCACATCTAAAGGAATCAAGTTTATTCGTAAATTTCCTTGTTTGATTTTTTCTAAGTCAAGAATATCATTGACGAGCGCGGAAAGACGATAGCTGATGCGTGTGATCATTTGAAGTTTGTCCGCCTCGTCGCTGATCGTTCGGTTACGGCTGCCTGCAAGCAAAGTCTGTGCGGTATTAATAATTCCATTCAGCGGGGTCCGGAATTCATGAGAGGTCTTTGCGATGAACTCATCTTTTAACTGATCATTTCGAATCAATTCTGCGGCTAAGGATTCACTGCGTTTAAACGCAATAGAGAAGCGCTTGGACATCACCAAAGAGAGCATAAGTAGAAAAATAAGTGAAGAGACGGAGTAGATGGAACTCAGTACTTTGGAACTGTATATGTTGATCGTAGCAATAATGACGAACACGCTCATCGCAAAAGCACCGATCGTTAGATAGATACTTCCTTCTACTTTGTTAATGATTGCAAGGACGAAGATATAGGATGCATAAAAGATCGTACCAATGGCCAGAACAGTATGAAGCAGCAATTCAATAGGCGTTAAGCGATCAAAAGGAAGAAAATCGAGAGAAACGGTTACGAGCGCCCAGACAATACTTACTTTCGTCACGAGTTTGGACACGAGTTTCGGATAGGCATAGTAAAGATAAAGGAAAACGGAAAGACTGATCGCGATTGTGCTGAACGATTCAATAATGGTGAGGCCACCTAGAGAAAGATTTGGGAAGAAAAGATAAATCACGCGGCCCTGGCTGATCCATGAAATGACGACGGCAAAAAGTAAGCAGAAGCTCGAAAAGAAAAGTAAGTGAATATCCTTTCGACGTTGGAAATAATAGCCAAAAAAGTAAAGACTCATAAAGAAAAAGGAAATGATCATCAGCATGTCGTTGAACAAGATGATGTCATGGCTATAAGTAATCTTACTTTGTATACCCATAAAAATAGGTTTAGCGATGCCGAAACCAGCAGATCCATCCGCTCGGGAGGTCTGGACAATGAGTTCATTGAGGCCTTTTTTTATCGGAAAGTAAGTGACATAAGGGCGGAGGGAAGGATATTCGCTGTTTCTCAATGCAGGTTTGCCACTTTGCCCGATTAATCTGCCATTCATATAGAGCCGATTGGTGCTGTAAATGGCGGTTGTGCGAATCCCCATCATTTTTCCGCCCTGCTTAGAGCGGATCAACAGACGATAGGTCCCCGAAGCTAAATGCCTTTTGGGATCCTCTTTGAGTGACTGATTTGGAACGACTGTTAATTGGGCATTCTTCCCGTTGCCATTCTCAATACTTTTTGGTGTCAGCAGTTGATTCGGATAAAATGTCCACATACCGTTTAAAACGGCATTGCCGCCTTTTTCAAAATTCCAGTGCGTAAGATCGAGGATCCCATTTTTCGCAGTCGGTAAGTTGTCCTCGTAATCGTGATTCCATGAAATAAAGATGCAAGAAAGACCTATATAACATAATAGGACGATAAAAAAGGAAAATAGGCGCTGCACTGCGAGGTCACTCCCAAAGTCATTCGAATACCTGTAATTCTATCAGTTTCAAAGTGGAAATTGAATACAAGAAGAGCCTTTTGTATGATCTTGTCAACGGGACTCATGGTATAATTAGGGTAATGAACTGAAATTTTAGGATATTTGCTGAAAGGGGGGCGGAGTTGTGCGTGCATTTGTGGTGGATGATGAAGTGCTTGCCTGCAAACAGTTGAAGAAGATGCTTCAAGAAATCGATCAATTTCAGGAGATTCACACATTTACTGATTCTGAAGTAGCACTTAATGAAGCGAAAGCCCTTAAACCCGACGTCGTTTTCCTTGATATAGAGATGCCGGCACTCAGCGGGATCGAGTTGGCAGAAGCGCTTCAAGCCGATGATTCACCGATCCAAATCGTATTTACAACGGCCTATGATGAATTCGCCATTAAAGCATTTGAGCTTAATGCAATCGATTATTTGCTAAAGCCAATTCTAAAACAGCGTCTTGAAAAGGCGGTTGTACGGCTGATGAAAAATATCAATGCTGAACGAGCAGATAGGGAGCAGTCAGAAAACCAGTTTGGTATCGAGTGCTTTGACAATCTTAAATTTTATCAGATTGAAAATGGTGAGAAATCATACATACCTGTCAAATGGCGCACATCACGGGCACGTGAACTCTATGCTTATCTCCTTAAAGAACACGGACGTTTTGTCAACAAGGAACGCCTGATCGACCTCCTATGGCCAGGTACAGACGATGAAAAGGGGACCACACAGCTCTATACTACGATCTATCAGATTCGTAAGTTGATGGAAAAATTGCCTCTGAAGCAACGCATTATCAAAAATGATATCGGTTACTCTCTTAATATCTCAGAAGTTACTATTGATGTCGAACAATGGAAAAGAGATTTAGACAGTCTTCCGCCTCTTGATCAGTTCGGCTATCAAAAACATATCCAGTTGTTTCAAGCCTATAAAGATCATTACTTTAATGAATACGGCTTTCTCTGGGCAGAGCCGGAACGGGTCCGACTGTCGCAGCTCTGGCTGGAACATGCGTATTCACTTGCAGAATTTCTGAGCCGAAATAATATGAAGACGGAAGCATTAAACGTTTGTCAGCAAGTCGTACGCATTGAGCCTGAGGATGAACGCAATATGAAGATGATGATCAAGCTTTATAATGAAATGGGCAACGTCGACGGAGCCATCCGTGTCTACCAACACTATAAAAAAGTAAAAGATGCAATGAATTGATCTTCTACCGAAGAAGATTTCAATAATATAAAGTTAGAGGAATGCCGTGAATCCAAACAGGGGGACTCTTGGCTTTTTTTGTATGTGAATTTTTTTTACGAAATGCATCTGTTTGACAATTTCTGCTATTCGTTCAGAAGTTGTCAATGCCTGGTTTGTTGCGGTACGGTTGTTTGCAGCCGGTGTCATTGGCTTTTCCAAAAGAAAAAGAATAAGAAATCATGAGATTGGTGATCTAAGATAACATTCAGTACCCGATCATGGTAAGATTTGATCAGGTGCTATTTATTGGCTAAAGGCGGGATAGATGTTGTGGCGAAAGATTTTGATCGTTGTACTGATTACAGCAGGGCTACTTATGATTGCCTCTCCATTCTTAAAGGAGCGCTTGATCGGTTTCCTGAGCACGAACAATAATTCAAATAGGTTAACAGCTGCTCAACTCGATAAGAATAATCAACGCGATGCATCCTATGATTTTAGAGCTATTCAACCTCCATCTTTCTATGAGACTGTGAAGTCAAGTATGGGTGATTATTCCAGATCAATCATTGGGCAAATCCAAATCAAACGCTTGGGAATTAAATTACCCATCCTAAAAGGGACCACGACGTCTCATTTGCTTGTTGGGGCAACAACGATGCGTCCGGATCAGGAGATGGGCAAAGGGAATTATCCGCTCGCAGGGCATCATATGCGCCGAGAAAGTTTACTCTTCGGACCGTTAATGCATGCGAAACTTGGCGACAAAGTCGTTATTACGAATTTAAAAAAAGATTATATTTATAAAGTCATCGAAAAAAAAGTTGTACGTGAGACTGAGGGTAATGTCATTGATCAAACAAAGGATCGCCGGATCACGCTCATAACTTGTGACAAACCAACACGAACACCAAAACGTTTGATTGTCATTGGGAAATTATTGGGCGTCACAAATCATTAGGCAGAGCGGTTCATCATCGTCGGCTGTTTGAACATAAGAATTTCTTCTCTTTGTAGAGAATAAAAGCATTAATAAGATAGGATGGTATTCTTGAGTATTCTTGACGTGGAAGATTTATATAAAACGTATGGCACACAAACATTATTTAATCATCTATCATTTTCGATATCCGAAGGTGAACGGATCGGTTTGATCGGGGTTAACGGTACAGGAAAATCAACACTATTGAATGTTTTAGCTGGTAAAGATTCGGCAGAAAGCGGATCACTTCGCCATGCAAATGCGTTCAAACTCGCTTATCTGCCGCAAACGCCGACATTTGACCAGGGTGAAACGGCTCTGGATTATATCTATGCAGGTACTTCACCAGTTATGGTTGCGCTGCGTAATTATGAACAGGCACTTGCCAATTTGGAAAAAAATCCATCGGATCAGCGTTTACAGGCAAAATTGATGGACCGTCAACAACAAATGGATGCTGCAAATGCATGGGAAGCTGAGGCAGCTGCAAAAAGTATTTTAACTCGGCTAGGGGTTCATGATTTTCAAACCCCTGCTAATACATTTTCCGGTGGGCAAAAGAAAAGAATTGCTTTGGCGCGTGCGTTGATACAACCAGCGGATTTACTCATTCTTGATGAACCGACAAACCACTTGGATAATGATGTGATTGACTGGTTGGAAGAAGCACTGAACCAGTATCCCGGTGCGCTACTCATGGTGACGCATGATCGCTACTTCTTGAACCGGGTCACACGTAAGATCTTTGAATTAGACCATGGGGAGCTCTATGTTTATGATGGAAATTATGAATTGTTCCTTGAAAAGAAAGCTGAACGAGAGGAACAAGCAGCGGCTGGGGAAATGAAGCACCAAAATCAACTGCGCCGTGAACTCGCTTGGCTTAGGCGTGGTGCTAAAGCGCGCTCCACAAAGCAAAAGGCTAGAGTGGAACGCGTGCACGAGTTACAGGAACACAAAGGTCCCGAAATAAAAAAATCGGTAGACCTTGCAATGGGTACTACACGATTGGGGAAGAAAGTGATTGAAGCCAAGCAATTGTCAAAAGCATTTGGGACCTCCCATCTCATTAATCACTTTGATTTACTGATCACGCCGGGTGAGCGGCTTGGTATTATTGGGGGCAACGGTTGTGGGAAATCGACGCTGCTTAATCTGCTGGCGAAACGGATACAACCGGATTCTGGTACTGTAGAAATCGGTGAGACGGTAAAAATTGGCTACTATACTCAGGAACATTTGGAAATGAATGAAGAATTGACTGTTATTGATTATATTAAGGAAGCCGCTCAAGTATTGAGAACTTCGGACGGCCAGCAAATCACTGCAGAACAGATGTTGGAACGTTTTCTTTTTTCCCGCCCAAGGCAGCGCACGTTTATTCATAAACTCTCCGGCGGTGAACATAAAAGGTTATACTTGCTTCGCATTTTAATGGAAGAGCCTAATGTACTTTTCTTAGACGAGCCAACGAATGATCTGGATACAGAGACCTTGTCAATTCTTGAAGACTATTTGCTTCAGTTCCCTGGAACAATTTTAACTGTGTCGCACGATCGTTATTTCCTTGACCGGATTGCAGAGCGTTTGATCGCATTTGAAGGGGACGGGGTTATTCGCCGATTTGAGGGAAACTACAGCGCGTACATGGATGAACGGAAAAAAGAGCAGGCATCGGCTGCAAAACTAAGGGCAGAGAAAAAAGATCTCGTTCAAAAGAAGCCGGCTGCCAAAAAGAAAAAACTCACATATAAAGAGCAGCAAGAATGGAACGGGATTGAAGACCGAATCGCATCGCTCGAAGAACAAGTGGAGCAGTTAAAGAAAGATATTGGTCAGTCAGGAAGCGATGCCGGCAAGGTTCAGGAATTGTATAAAAAGCAGCAAGAAACCGAAGCAGAACTGGATCAGGCAATGGAACGATGGACCGAGTTATCGCTTAAAGTAGAAGAAATCGAGAATCAATAAGTGTAGTCAAAGAGCAAAAATCCATACAGATTTTTGCTCTTATTTATTGACCATTCTTTTTAAACCGCCTTAACCGCCAGACATAACTGTGGAAATCACCTTTTTCATCGGGTACATTTAGGCCGGCGTTCATTAATTCATCGCCTCCAAATACATTTCCGGTGGCAAGTTCCTCATAGAAACCTTGAGGATCCAATCCTTGAAATCGAAATGTCTTGAGCGCTGGAGAGGGGCTGGCAAGCACGGTAAAGTAATAGCCGATTGCTTCAACTCTGTCAGGGGAAACAAAGCACCATGCTGCGTCTTCATGTTCAAAGGGGCTTGTGATTCGGTAAAACGCACCAAATTGAATAAGCGGACGAATTTTTTTATAAAACGCGACCTGTTGCTTCACAACTGCTTTTTCTTCATCCGTTAACCGGGTGAGGTCAAGTTCAAATCCGAAGTTGGCCGACATTGCGACATCACCGCGCATTTTTAGCGTGGTCACTCGTCCAATTTGATGATTGGGCACTGCAGAAACATGGGCACCAATGGAAATTGGTGGAAATATGATACTGGTGCCATACTGGATTTTCAATCTGCTGACGGCATCCGTATTGTCGCTGGCCCATGTCTGAGGCATGTAGTAGAGCATACCAGGATCAAATCGCCCGCCTCCGCTTGAACAACTTTCAAACAGCACATCCGGAAATCGATGCGTCAGTGTGTCGAGCAATTGGTACAATCCGAGCATATACCGATGAGCGGTTTCTCGTTGTCTGTCAGGGGGTAGTAGTGCAGAACCGATTTCCGTCATATGACGATTCATGTCCCATTTCACATAGTTAAGATTTGCTTTTTCAATGATATCGGTCAAAGTTTGATTGAGATAATTGCGCACATCGGCTCGAGACAGATCGAGCACAAGCTGGAAACGGCTGAGACTGCGCGGACGATCGGGAACATGAAGACACCAATCCGGATGCGATCGATATAAGTCACTGTCCGGAGATACCATTTCCGGTTCAAACCATAGTCCAAATTGCAGACCTATCTCATGAATCTGATCAGACAGCCATGTAAGTCCATGCGGTAACTTACGACGGTCAACAAACCAATCTCCGAGTGAACGCTTAGCGTTGTCACGGGTTCCAAACCATCCATCATCAAGCACGAATAGCTCGATACCCGCTTGCTGCGCTTCTTTTGCAATGGCGAGCAACTTTTTCTCATTTAATTTGAAGTAAGTGGCTTCCCAATTATTAATTAAAATGGGTCGTAAACGATCGCGATAGCTTCCTCGTGCGAGCCGTGACCGGTAGAGCTGGTGGTAGACTTGTGACAGACCGCTGAGCCCGTTAGCGGAATAGGAAAGAATAGCTTCCGGTGTTTGAAAACATTCCCCTGGAACAAGTTTCCATGAGAAGTCAAAAGGATTTAACCCAATTGACGCGCGCACCGTTCGATAGTGATCGACTTCAATTTTGGCGGCAAAGTTACCGCTGTACACGAGGCTGAATCCGTATACGTCACCGGAGTACTCATCCGCATTTGTTCGCATCAGTGCGAAAAAAGGATCGTGTTGCGGACTGCTGGCGCCGCGCGCACTTTCAATCACTTGTGAGCCAGGCGCTAATTTCTGACGATGAATGTTTCGTTCGTTGTTGTGTGCACCATACAAGGTTAGGCTGTCAAAGGCATCGTCTCGAAAATCAACGCTGCTGCTCGCAATGTGCAAGAGCCGAAGTGGCTGTTCTCCACGATTTTCAAGACGGACTGAACGAGCGATTGCATCAAAATCGCGGAAAACACAATACGTAAGTATAGCGGAAAGTCCGGAAACAGGATCGTGAAGAAAAAGATCCAATGATTGTGCTTCTTGATCTTGTTCAACATATGTAGCAGGTAGACCAGAAAGCTTGCGTTTTCCTGTATAGATTCGATGACCGACATAGCGAAGGTCTGTAACGGTAGAACCGTTGGTAAGTTGAGCCTGATAAGCGGGATGGCGATAATCACCATTTCCGTACGCAGGATATTCTAGAGGAAGGTTACTCAAAGAAAATCCGCGATTTTTAGGATCTGTATAGGGTGCAAATGAACTTGGTGCGTAAATGAGTGGTCGACTCCCTCTGTACTCATTAATCCTTTTTCCCCAGTAGAGGTGGAGAAGATAGCCGTGATCCAAAGAAAAAATATAGCTCGAACGCTTTGTCTGCAGATGAAAACGATGCGTCTTCGCATCATAGTTGATCAAAAGGATCCCCCCACGAATTAATTGATTGGTAATGATTGAATGATCTACGATTATCTTTCGTATTTTTTAAAAGAAAGGAATCTTTTTTGCTTAAAATGCAGCAAGATGAGAGACGACTGCAGGATCGTTCCTGATGATCGCGAGCCACGTGCGCCCCCACAGACTTTTCGGACTGTTCGAGGAGGCTCACAGTTCGTCCGCGACAAGCGAGCAATCAAAGCATAACCAATAAAAAGATTGGGATTGGGCGGTTTTTGCCCATCTTTGCTTGTTTCAACCTAAAAGAAGTGTAGTCAATACAGTAATTTATGATTGAGACGGTCAATAAATCACCGCTTGATCTTTATAGTATCAACTGTTTGCCTAAATAGAGGACGAACAGTATAGTTAATATATGGATAGATATTTTTTCTCGGAGAGGTGAGCAGAGGATGGGTTTGTTTAAAAAGTTGTTCAACAAAAACGAAGCAAATACAAATCAGCATGAGCCAAGCAAAGAAGATATTGCCGCAGCGGGTGAATTTTATATGCCGCTACAGGGCAAAGTTGTACCGATCACAGAAGTTCCGGATCCTGTCTTTTCACAAAAAATGATGGGGGATGGATTTGCTATCATTCCAGAAAACGATATCGTTCGCTCACCTGTTAATGGTGAAGTAACCAATATATTTCCAACCAAACATGCAATTTCTCTTAAATCCGATGATGGTAGAGAACTATTGATCCATGTTGGTCTAGAGACGGTGTCACTCAAAGGTGAAGGCTTTACTGCCTTGGCCAAAGACGGTGCCAAAGTAAAAAAAGGCGACCAGTTGCTGAAAGTTGATTTTGACCAAATTGCGGATAAAGTCCCCTCAACGATTACAGCTGTCGTATTCACAAATTTAAAAGATGCTGAAAAAGTGGTTGTTCAAGACAACAAAGTAACCATTCAATCATAAGTGACACAGGCAAAAAGTCTGCACCCTTCTGGGGTGCAGACTTTTTTGTAAAGATAGGAACTATTCATGATCCGCTTGAATGGTGAGGACGTTCAAAAGTATAAGTCCGTTTGCGTAAAAATGCAGCGAAGATTCGCGACGCCCGAAGCAAGCGAATGACGAAGCGCATTAAAATAAGGGCTGCGCAATTTTGCCCGGTTTTTCTCAATTAATCGAATAAGCATGTGAATCAGCGTAATACGGTGTCTGTGCAGCTTAGATTCAGTGGGCACAAATGACTATTTTGAACATGTAGCCTAATCAACTACTGGTCTAGATGCTCGAATGACCAGAATATTGATCACGATAAAGACAACAGAGAACAGAATCAGAATTAGTCCATCAAACCACCAGCCCTCGAAACGTGTACCGCGAATCATAATGTTTCGCAGCGCTTCAGTTGAATAGTGTATAGGCATGAGGTTGCCAAGTGCTCGAACCCATCCAGGTAACGTATCAATAGGAAATAATCCTGAAAGGAAAACTTGGGGCACAATGACAAGTGGAATGAATTGGAACATCTGAAGCTCGTTTGAAGCAAAAGTTGAAAGCAGGATACTGAGTGACAATGCACTAAACGATAGGATGAATACGATAATCAGAACATCCAACAGGTGGCCAATGGTATAGATGTTCAGGACATAGACAATGTAGCAAGTCAGAATGAATGATTGGACGATGACAAAAAGTCCAAAACCAATCATGTAGCCCCAAATGATTTGATAGTTTTTAATTGGTGAAGCCATTAGGCGGTCTAATGTTCCGGTTGTTCGTTCACGGAGGAAAGATACACCTCCGATCATGAAAATGAAAAGGAAGACAAAAATACCAACCATCGCAGGGCCGAAGGAATCGAAGGTATTCAAATCATCGTTACCATGCAAATACGTCACATCCAGCTTTACTTTCTCCGGTGCTGCTGTTGCTGTTGGCTTTTCTCCTTTTGGCGCATTCTGCATAATCGAGGTGAGCGCGGACGGTGCGTACCGTTGCATTACTTCGGTCATTTGTCTTAATGTTTGTTGCTGTTCCTGAATGGATTTTTGCTGTGCGTGAATGATGTCGGTGAATGAGGCTTTCATTTTTTTGACGTTGATTTGCTGAACGATCTGCATTGATTTATTAATTTTACTCATTGCAAGACCGTTTCGTGATGGATCGCTGCCTTCCAGATGGACTTTGACTGGTGTTTCTAAATCTATATAAGCATCGATTTTCTTATCCGCAAGCGCTTGTCTCGCTTGAAGTGGACTCATCCGTGCATAATCGCTGGACTTAAAAGCAGGCAGCAAGTCGGATGATTTGTAGTGAATGATTGCCAGATTTGGTTCCGCTGCCTTAGCTCCGAAAATAAACCAGACAAGGGTGAGGATCAGAAGTGGTGCAATAATGAGCAGGGCGAGTGTGCGCTTATCACGAACAATTTGACGGATAATGCGTTTTGCCATTGCAACTAGATTTCTCATTTCTTATCGCCTGCTTTCTCAATAGCAATGAATATTTCTTCAACAGAGGGTACGCCATAGTGATCCATCAACTCTTTAGGAGCACCTTGAGCGATCAATTTACCTTCACTTAGTAGTCCGACGCGATCACATTGTGCCACCTCATCCATAACATGTGTTGTAACAATGATGGTCGCACCTTTTCCTTTCAAATAATGAAAAAGCGTCCAAATGTTGCGCCGAATCATCGGATCCAAACCAACTGTTGGTTCGTCAAGCAGGTAGAGGCGAGGCCTGTGTACAAGAGCTGCGGCTAATGACAGCCGTCTTTTCATGCCCCCTGAAAACTGAGCAACACTTTTCTTAAGATCTTTTTCAAGATTAACGGTTTTTGCAACTTCAAGAATGCGCTGTTTTTTCGCTTTTCCGCTCATCCCTTGAATGGAGGCGAAAAAATCAAGATTTTGATAGGCACTTAATTCATTGTATAGAGCGTCAGATTGAGCCATATAGCCAAGCGATCGGAAAGCATTCAAGGTTGGCTTCTGCTCGAACAGTTCTACAGCTCCCTTGTCTGCTTTTTCAAGACCGAGCAGAATGCGGACAAGCGTTGTTTTTCCGGCGCCCGATGGACCAATCAGACCGTAAATTTCTCCTTCATGTAGCGTAAGAGATACATCATTCAGCACAATCTGATTCTTATAGTGCTTATGAAGATGTTCCCCCTTAACTGGGTAACTCATTATCGTCACATCCTTTGTGTTACCTAATTGAACACTGTGTTCATTAATTATGATAGAATGGCTTTGAGAAATGTTCAATAGCCAATAAAGATAAAAATGACCATTAATGAACACAGATAAATAATATGTCACATATTTCCTTTGTAACTATGCAAAAAAAATTGAGAAGTGCTTAGAACACTTAAGCAAAAATCAATGTGCACTAAGATTAGTTCTTATGACTAAGGAGGGAGAACGGTGAACAGCCGATCAACAGATCTTCGCGTGGTGAAGACACGTTCTGCGATACAATCACATTTTCTTGATTTGCTTCTCTCAAAGAGCTTTAACGAAATTACAGTGAAAGATATTGCAAAAGCTGCAAAAATTGGTCGAGGAACATTCTATCTCCATTATGTTGATAAATATGATTTGCTGGAAAAAGTGATTGATGAAGGCTTGGAAGCAACCATCGATAAATTTCATCCCAGTGACTATCTTTCAGGAGAGAATGTGATGTCGGAACGCATTACTCAATTTATTCTGAAATTGTTTACACATTTCCGGGAAAACGAGCGTTTTTTTCGAGCAATGCTATTTAATGAAGGGATTCCAATGTTCCGGAATAGAATGCAGCAACGTTTTTTGAACAAATTTCATCGAGAAATGGAGTTGCTGGGACTTCCGGACAAAGGAACGGACCCAACTACTATGGAAATATTACCGATATTTGTCTCAACAGGGATGATCGGCCTTGTTGCTTGGTGGTTTGAGAATCACATGCGCATTCCTGAAAAGGATATGGCACGAAAAGTGTTTCTCATTATGACGCAGGGCCCTTTGAAAACATTTGGTTTTAGAATTGAAGCACTTAAATAAAAAAACGTCCACGTAATAACGGGACGTTTTTACTCTTTATGCTTTAGTTTAAGCGAACAGTTGCTTCACCAACAACGGTGCTTCCCCATATTAATGTGAGGCGATCATCGCTCGTTACTTTGCCAACCCCCGCAGGCGTTCCTGTAAACAGAAGATCACCTTCCCCAAGTCCGTAGTGCTGCCCGCAATAGTCTAACAGCGATTGCGGGTTGAAGATCATGTCGCTGATGTTGCCACGCTGAACTTCTCGGCCGTTGATATGAAGTGTAAAATCAGTTTTTGAGCATGCTTTAAGTCCAGGAAATTCCATAAACGGAGTGAGCAACGCCGAATTTAGGAACCCTTTGGCAGCAAGCCACGGGTAACCTTTTTGCTTAAGTATCGTTTGCGTATCTCGCAATGTAAAATCAACGCCAAGTGCCATCGCGTCAATCAAGTCATCTGCTTTGGCGCCAGGAGAATAGGCGCGCCCGATGTGGACGACCCATTCGGCTTCGAAATGAATAGCACCTTGATTTCCAGGTAAAGTCACACTTTGTCCTGTTGCTTCGACAATTGAATGTGTAGGTTTTGAGAAAAAAAGCGGAGAAGTAGGTACTGCATTATTTAATTCCTTTGCATGCATTGCATAATTCCTGCCTACACAAAAAATATTTTGAATTGACTTTTTCATCTTCTTGCTCCTTTGAATCAGATCTACATCGTATCCGTTTGGGTGACAAGGGGATCTGCTTGATCAACAGCGGCAGCTGACAAGATCACTCACAGTCATTTTAATCGGCCAGCAACCAATTCCTTTTTATAAGCACTATGGTCAGTTGGTCCGGTGTATGCGTTCAGACTAAAGGAGGCTCGAATCCCAGCAGTAACGAATTTTTTCGCAACTTTAACTGCTTCGAGTACGGACATGCCCTTTGCTAATCCAGCAGTAACCGCTGCTGCATAAGTACAACCCGCTCCATGAATATTAGGTGTATCAATACGCTCATCAGCAATGATATGAAAATCTTTTCCATCATAAAGGACATCGACTGCCTGATCAGTGTTCGGCAATCTGCTCCCACCTTTAATTAACGCATTTTTCGCGCCAAGTGCAACAATCTTTTCCGCTGCCTCTTTCATTTGATCAACGGTTGTAATCCGAGGCATACCCGTTAACCTGGAAGCTTCATAAAGGTTTGGCGTAGTGACTAATGCTTTAGGAATGAGAAACTTCAGCATAGCGGCTGTGTTTTCAGGTTGCAGTTCAGGTTGAATTTCTTCTTCAGCACCCTTGCAAACCATTACCGGATCAATGACTGTTCGTTCCAAATGATTTTTATCGATGACGTCTGAGGCAATCCGAATGATTTCCGGAGACCCAAGCATGCCGGTCTTCATCGCGTCAACACCAATACCAACGACAATAGTATCTAATTGTTGCTTGAGTAAGGTTGTGTCCAAAGTTGTGACGCTGTGGGACCAATGTTTATGGGGATCCATCGTCACAATACATGTGAGCGCAGTCATGCCATATACACCGAGCTCTTGAAAAGTTTTTAAATCGGCTTGCATACCTGCACCGCCGCTTGTATCTGATCCTGCAATAGTCATGGCTTTGAAATGTCCACTCATAAACAATCCTCCTATAGATATCACGTTGCTTTATCCTTAATTATAATCAGTAAAAATTTAAAAAACTATGTTTATTGCTCGAACGGGAGGTTGGGACCAATTTCATAAAAATTTTTAAAAAATAAACAGTTTGCCGTTAAATAGATGTATAAACAAACCGATAAAGAAGTTGTAGATTATTGCCGCTCGCTATGAACGAGCGGGTCTGGATTTGGAAGGCAGGTGTTTTCTTCAGTGTCAGTGAACAGCGGATGGCTGATTATCGTCGCGGCGATTCTGGCTATTCTCCTTTGTGTAGTTTCTTTGTTAATGTTCTTTCATATCCAAAGATTGCGTGTTAAAGAAGAAAGTGAAAAAAACATTAGAAAAATTACAGATGGCCTACATATTGGTGCGTTCATCATACAAGGAGACACCTTCATTTATGTCAACGACAGGTTTTGCGAATTGACGGGCTATTCTGCTGAGACATTACAGCAACTGAAATGGCAGGATGTTGTTTCCCTACAGAATTCAGAGGAGACAGCAACCTTAATCAGACAGTTACGAGAAGGCCAGAGGACAGAATTTGAAGAGCAGCTTGTTGTGATTAGGGGAGATGGGTCACGCATTTCCTTGGTCGTAAAATGCCAGAGGATTAAGGGTCAGCACAGTCATTATGTAGGCACAGCCGATGTTGAGGAACATGCCCACGTGAAGGATGAAACGGATACAGAGAACCTCATTGATCCTGTAACAGAACTTCCTGGGAGCATTGCGTTACGTCGCCGACTCGATCATGAAACAATTGAGAATCCAGCGCTTTCACTTGCATTGGTGTTTGTTGATATTGACAGCATGAATCGAGTGAACGACACTATAGGTAGAGAAGCGGGCGATAAGTTGCTTCAAGAAGCAGCAAAGCGCCTGAAAGAATGTGAAGGGGAGCGTGTTTATCACTTTAGTGATGATGAATTCGCCATTTTATTTAAGAATCGAACACGATCAGACGTGAAGATGCATATTAAGCGTATCATGAACACGTTCACAGCACCCATCAAGTTGCATGATATACCTTGGTATGAATCCATAACGATGGGTGTGAGTTTCTTCCCTGAGGATGCCGATACAGGGAGCAAGTTGATAGAAAGTGCAGTCGCCGCGATCCACTACGCAAAAAAGAATAGCCGCGGGAAATATGAATTTTATAATCCGGGTATTTTGAACGGTTTAAGAAAGCGTCTGGAACTTGAGATGGATTTGCGTCACGCGGTAAAACGTAATGAGTTCACGATCCATTATCAACCACAAATTGATTTAAAGGTTGGTAAAGTTATTGGATCTGAGGCATTGGTGCGCTGGATACACCCAGTGCGCGGTGTCATTTCACCCGGAGTTTTTATCCCTATGGCCGAGGAATTAGGTCTCATCGAAGAAATAGGGGAGTGGGTACTTCGGACGGCATGTAAGCAAACAAAGCTCTGGATGGATCAAGGCTATTCCTTTAATGTATCTGTCAACTTATCTCCGCGACAGCTTTTTCAGGAAAATTTGGTTACTCTTGTTCAATCTGCGCTTTATGACTCTGGACTTCCGGCAAAAAGCCTTCAGCTTGAAATTACGGAAACGGCTGGAGCTGACTTGTTTGTCATGTCACAGAAACTGCAGGCATTGGAAAAATTGGGTGTAAGTATTAGCATTGATGACTTCGGAACTGGCTACAACTCATTAAATTACTTGAAACAATTACCATTGAGTCAGCTAAAGATTGATCAATCTTTTATACGAGGTAACCGCCATGATCAACATGATGTGGCGCTTGTAAGAATGATTGTGGCCCTTGCAAATGAATTAGATTTGCAAGTCGTAGCCGAGGGTGTTGAGACTGCTGAACATGTTCAATTTTTAAAACAAACCAATTGTGCGCTTGCCCAAGGCTACCTGTTTGCCCGTCCTTTGACTGCAGAGCGTCTGATTGATCAGCTCGGGCTCATAAACTCGCAAATTAGTGAGACAGTCATTTAATAAGTGAGCAGTGCTTGCACATGGGCGACAAATACTTGAGAGATAACGACTTTAGTACACTACACCTGTTATTACAGCTTGGTAGAGTCAAGTTCAACTAATATAGATTACAACTCAAACATTTAGCAGGATTTTAGGAGGCGGTTTTTTATGAAAAAAATCATTGTTCCTGCTGCGATTGTAGGAGGACTAATATTCTCAGCAACGGGCCAACAGGCCTTAGCAGCATCTGGACAGGATGTCGTTAATAAGGCATTAAGTTATCAGGGCAAACCCTATGTTTATGGGGCACCCTCCTTTTCGGAATCCATGTTTGATTGTTCATCATTTACTCAACTGATGTATAGCAAGGTTATGAATATTTCTTTACCAAGGACTTCGTCCGCTCAAGCGACCATAGGCACACGCGTATCTAAGGACCAAGTGCAGCCAGGAGATTTGCTGTTCTTTGATACCTCCGGTGATGGCAAAATCGACCACGTGGGTATTTACATCGGTAATGGACAAATGATTAGTTCGGAAGAAACGGTTGGCGTACATATTACCAATGTATTTAGCGGTGGAGGATCTCAGTCGTACTGGGAACCGAAATTTATTAATGCTCAACGAGTTATTGCCTCGGGGGACAGTGTTTCTGCTCCAACACAAAACAGTCTGGTGACGCAGTCCTCCCAATCGTCATCGGGAGGTGGTGCCTCATCCAATTCATATACCGTCAAAAGTGGAGACAGCCTTTGGGCGATCGCGCATAACAATGGAATTTCGCTTTCAAAGTTAAAATCACTTAACGGGCTGAAATCCAATCTGATTTACCCGGGACAAGTTCTGAAACTTTCCGGAACAGTACATGCAACACCATCTTCCTCAACGACGACGAAGACCACATCCGATCAAGCCGCAGGGACTTCTACAAAAAGTTCTTCAAGTGCTTCGTCATCATACACGGTAAAAAGTGGAGACAATTTATGGGCAATTGCCAATAAGAATGGGATGTCACTAAGTGCCTTGAAGTCGATGAATGGACTGCATTCTGATCTTATCTATCCAGGTCAGACATTGAAACTATCTGTGTCAACGGGCTCATCAAAGGATGTAACAGTCACCCAGACTTCCTATGCAAAAACAGCCCATTCCTCTTCTACAGCAAAAAAAAGCTATAAAGTGGCGAGTGGTGACAGTCTCTGGCAAATTGCCACACTTCATGGCACCACAGTTAATAAATTAATGAGAACGAACAATTTGTCTTCAACGCTCATTTATCCGGGACAACATTTGCAGATACCAGAATCTTATTTGTGAGAATAGGAAACCTACACAGGTTCAGAATCCGAAACACATTGCATAAGCATAAGTGTTTCGGATTCTTTTTATTGAAGAGAGAACAGCGATAAGTTGATGTGGACTAAGTTACGGGTTGAAGATAAAAACTGAATGAAATATTGAGAATCGTAAACAAGGTTATTAAGTGGAGTGAAAAATGAATGAATTAATCGAATGATGATTAGACTTTCTATGAGATGGTGTAATCGTTGTGTGAATAAACGATGAATATTATGTTAATAAATGGTTACGAATACAACGTTAATTTAAATGTACAACGGTCTGTAACAAATATATTTATATCGCTATTAAATTAAAGTTATAATTAAAAGTTTATGCTATAATGTGAGTGCTTGCTTTGTTAAGTAGCGGAACAGAGAAATAGAGGGGAGGAAGAGCAGCTTGAAGAATTTAATTACTATGATAAAACCAGCAATTCTATTGTTAGCATTACCCTTGATCACGGGATGTTCAGATAAGATTGCCGTATTAAATCCTCAAGGTCCTGTAGCAAGATCGCAATATCATTTGATTATTTGGTCACTAATTATGATGAGCCTTGTTCTTGCTATTGTGCTCATATTATTTGTTTATGTGCTTGCACGGTATGGCCGTAAAAACAGTAAAGGCTTCGATCCTAATGACACGGGTAACAGGAAGCTTGAAATTGTTTGGATGATCATTCCGGTTATTATCTGTGTGCTGTTGGCTGTGCCTACGGTTCAAACACTGTATGCACTGAATCACCCACCGAAAGCTACTGCCACACCTGCAAAATTGGCTGGCAAAACGCTAACGATTGATGTAACGTCCGTTCAATGGAAATGGCTTTTCCGCTATCCGGATCAAAAAATCGAAACGGTTAATTATGCAGTCATTCCTGCCGGAACACCGGTGAAGTTTCGCCTGCATGCCTATGATGCAATGAATGCATTTTGGGTTCCCGAACTTGGTGGACAACAATACACAATGACAGATATGCCAATGAAATTGTGGCTTCAGGCTGATAAGCCTGGTAACTATGATGGCAGAAGCTCAAACTATTCTGGTCGTGGCTTTGCACATATGACTTTTACGATTATGGCAAGAAATGCGACAGACTTTGATAATTGGGTGAATGATGTTAAACAAAACAAACCGGCTTTGTCGCTTAATGGCTATAAGAAGCTATTACAGCCTGATACGGTTAAACCTCAAGCGTTTTCGTCTTATCCTAAGCTTGCAGAAAAGGATTTGAATAAGGCACAAATGCAGGCGCTTGAAGCTGGAAAGTCAACAAAGAATGATTCCATGCAAGGCATGAAAATGGACAAGAACATGGACATGGATCATAACGGGAAAGGGGGACATCACGATGATTGAGTCCATCAAGTCGTTTCTTGGTTATTTCTTCGTTACCGGGGATCCGATGATCTATGGAGCTGATGCATCCATTGCTTTGGCTTCAATCGGTATTGTCGTTGTACTTACCTATTTCAAAAAATGGAAATGGCTGTGGGAAGAATGGCTGACTACAGTCGATCATAAGCGAATTGGAATTATGTATATTATTGCGGCGCTCTTGATGCTGTTCCGAGGCGGAGTCGATGCATTGATGATGCGTACACAGCTGACATTGCCAAATTTGCATTTTCTAAATTCGGAACATTATAACCAAGTATTTACAACGCACGGCACAATTATGATTATCTTTGTTGCTATGCCATTTATTTTTGGATTGATGAATATTGCGGTGCCATTGCAAATCGGTGCACGTGATGTTGCTTTTCCATTTTTGAATGCATTGAGCTTCTGGCTGTTTTTTGCTGGAGCAATGCTTTTTAACCTATCATTTGTCATCGGTGGTTCTCCAGATGCAGGATGGTCAGGCTATGCACCATTTGCAGGTGCAGAATTGAATCCTGGTGTCGGACAGAATTATTATGTGCTTGGCGTTCAAATATCTGGTATCGGATCGCTGGCAACAGGGATTAATTTCTTGGTCACCATTATTAAGATGCGTGCGCCGGGAATGACCTTATTCAAGATGCCGATGTTTACGTGGTCGATTCTCATTACTTCGGTTATTGTTGTCTTTGCGTTTCCGGCATTCACTGTTGCGCTCGCATTGATGACGATCGATCGATTGTTTGGTGCACATTTCTTCACGATTGCTGCAGGCGGTTCGCCAATGCTTTGGGCCAATTTGTTCTGGTTTTGGGGGCATCCTGAAGTGTATATCGTGCTTTTGCCGGTCTTCGGTATTTTCTCCGAGGTCATTGCAACCTTTGCACACAAGACACTCTTTGGTTATGCCGTGATGGTCTGGTCAATGGTTGCCATTTCGGTATTGAGCTTTATTACATGGTTGCACCACTTC
Source organism: Sporolactobacillus kofuensis (assembly GCF_024125425.1). GTDB lineage: Bacteria > Bacillota > Bacilli > Bacillales > Sporolactobacillaceae > Sporolactobacillus > Sporolactobacillus kofuensis. The sequence goes on along the minus strand of NZ_JAMXWN010000003.1, from coordinate 49,715 downwards.
TTTACAATGGGAAATACGGCTCCGGTCAACGCATTCTTCTCCGTTTCAACAATGCTGATTGCGATACCGACTGGTGTCAAAATATTTAACTGGTTATTTACGCTGAATAAAGGGCGAATCGAATTTACCACACCAATGCTTTGGGCGTTGGCGTTTATACCTAACTTTACAATTGGTGGGATTACCGGTGTCATGCTTGCTATGGCTCCGGCAGATTATCAGTACCATAACAGTTATTTCCTTGTCGCACACTTCCACAGCACATTAATTGCAGGAACAGTGTTCGGTATTTTCTGCGGTCTTCATTATTGGTGGCCGAAGATGTTTGGCTACTTACTTGATGAAAGAAAAGGAAAATGGTCGTTCTGGATCTTCATGATTTCCTTCAATATTTGCTTTATGCCGATGTATTTCCTTGGATTGATGGGAATGACACGTCGTATGTACACCTATCCTGCTGGATTGGGTTGGACACCGATTAACATCGTCATTACGATCGGTGCTTTTGGCATGGGGCTTGGTTTTATCATTATGGCTTGGAATATTATCTGGAGCGCCATCCATGGGAAACGAGATACAACAGGCGATCCATGGGGTGGCCGTACGCTTGAATGGACGACTTCGTCACCAGCTCCTGAGTATAATTTCGCGCACATTCCTGAAATTTCAACGCGTGATCCACTGGCTGCTATGAAAGAAGGAAAAACGGGTGATTTGAGAAAGTCATCAAAACCTTATGAACCCATTCATATGCCGAATAACTCTGGAATTCCTGTGATTATGTCAGGGTTCATGTTCATTGCTGGGTTTGGTTTTGTCTTTGAATGGTATTGGATGGGCATCCCAGGATTAATTGGTGTGGTTGCCTGCATGATCGCACGTTCCTTTGTTTACAACGACCACCACTATATTCCAGTCGATGAGATTGAGAAGACTGAGGCTGCCACGGGGAGGTTATCCTAATGATGGATTCATTGCTTAGCCAAAAAAACAAAAGCACTTTGCCTTTGGAGTATTCAACTGAAGAAGGCGATTTGCGCATTGTCGGTTTCTGGATATTCCTTGCGGCTGAATTAGTGCTGTTCGGTACTTTATTCGGTACTTATCTTGTCTTGCAAAGTCACACAGCAGGCGGACCAAATGCGCATGATTTGTTTGAAATCGGACCGGTTATGGCAGAAACGATTGTTCTGTTAGTAAGTAGCTTTACTTGTGGACTAAGTACAATGGAACTTCGTCGCCATAACAACAAGGGCTTGATTGGTTGGCTGATTATTACCATCTTGCTCGGCCTTGTTTTCGTAGGACTTGAAGCGAATGAGTTCTATACGTATGCCGCACATGAAGGGGCAACACTTTCAACGAGTGCATTTCTCTCAGGATTCTTTATCCTTCTTGGAACGCATGGTTGCCACGTTTCATTAGGTATTGTCTGGATTATTGGTATTCTGCTCCAATTGAGAAAAAGGGGAATTACACCGGTAACAGCAAGAAAAGCATTCATGGTTGGTCTTTATTGGCACTTTCTAGATGTTGTCTGGATTTTCATCTTCACAGCCGTTTATTTGACAGGGTGGGTGATTTAAATGAGTGAAAATCAGAATCAGGTCATGAAACAAGAACATGCCGGCTTTCCTTGGAAACAGGTCATTGGTTTAGTCCTTTCTCTTGCGCTGACATTTCTAGCACTTTGGATTGCGGTTGGTTTATCATTGCCAGTACACGTGACTTTAACGATCATAGTTGGCTTGGCAATTTTCCAAGCGTTTATCCAGCTGTTTATGTTCATGCATGTGACGGAGGGCACTGAGCCGGTCCATCAAGTTATTGGTATTCTCTTCGGTATCTATGTTGCTTTTGCCGTCGTTGCTGGTACAATATGGATTTTGGCATACACAATATAAGAAAGATTTTTAAAGGTGGGGCATTAATGCTCCACCTTTTTTGAAAGAAAAGAAACGATATAACACTTTGCTTAAAAAATGTAGCAAAGATGCATTATGCCTGCGGGAGGAGTGAGCCAAGTGAGACCCCGCAGATTACGCGCGTGTATGAGGATGCTCACGGATCACCTGCGGCAAGCGCGCTATCGAAGCATCATCAATGCGAAATAAGGACTGGGACTGGGCGTTTTTGCCCAGTTTTTCTTACGTAAATGGGAATAGTCATAGTCGACAGAATTTTGTATACGTGAAGACTTAGTGAGTCAAAATATAGGCTTAGGCAGATTTTTTAGTGTTGAAGAAAATTGGCAAATGAAGTTCATAAATCAGTCAAAAAACTTCAAAATATGGCGCTTTATGAATTAATTTGATTGATATTGATTGATATTCACTTTATAATAAGTTACTTGAAGGGGAATTCGACTGGCTCTCCTGACTGCAGGCGTAAATGCAAGCGAGTTCAATGAGTAAGGAATCATTATTCTTTCCTTGTATGGAACATTGTCAAGCCGCAGACAATATAAGAGAACTGTTCGCTCTTGGCAATGAATCCGCTCTCTATTTTTGTCGGGCACTTTGGAATCCTATTGATATAATAAAAAAGAAAATATTAAATTAGGAGTTGATCATTCGTGATTTATACATGCACGTTGAATCCGGCGATTGATTACTTTGTACAAGTTGATCATTTTAAAGCCGGCGAATTGAATCATGTCAAAGCTGATCGCAAGATGGCAGGTGGGAAGGGGATCAATGTCTCCAGAGTATTAAAACACTTGGGCCAGGATTCTAAATGCCTAGGCTTCATCGGAGGATTTACTGGGGAGTTCATTAAGGGTAAATTGGCAGAAGAAAGCATTGAAGCAGATTTTGTCCCTGTTGATGGGGACACGCGAATTAATGTTAAGCTGAAAAGTGATACGGAAACTGAAATTAATGGGGTAGCTCCGCAAATTACCGATGATCAGCTGAATGCCCTTTTTGCAAAACTTAATCAAATGACTGCTGAGGACATTCTCGTACTTTCAGGAAGTGTTCCGGGAACATTACCTGTAACCATCTACAAAGAAATGATGGAACATGTTCGTACGAGTGGTGCTAAAGTCGTCGTTGATACAAGTGGAAAGGCATTCCGTGAAATTGTTGATGCGAAGCCATTTTTGGTTAAGCCAAATCACCATGAACTCGGTGAATATTTCGGTGTGACGATTGAAACCTTTGATGAAGTAAAGACTTATGGGAAGAAACTCGTGGAAAAAGGTATCGACCATGTCATTGTTTCAATGGGTGGCAAAGGAGCAATCTACATAGACAAGGATGAATACCTATATGCACCTCCAGCAAAAGGTGAGTTGAAAAACTCAGTGGGTGCTGGCGATTCATTAGTTGCTGGATTCGTTTCCGAGTATGTAGTAAGTGGTGATTTCCGAAAAGCATTCCAAAAAGGAGCAGCATCGGGAAGTGCAACTGCTTTTTCTGTTGATTTGTGCACGAAAGAAAAAGTTGAAGAATTGTTACCTCAGATAGAGATTAGCAATATCTAAAACATAGACATATTGCGGAAATAACGATGGGCAAAGAAATGAAAAAACGTTAGGAATCCGCCACCTAAAAATCAACTGGGTAACCCTTTATTAAGAGAGGATGGGAATCATAATGAAAGTGACGGACCTGTTAACGGCAGCGACCGTTAATTTGGATTTGAAAAGCAACACAAAAAAAGATGTATTAGATGAGTTAGCAGCAACACTAGATAAAGCTGGTAAACTGAATGATCTTGCCGGCTACCGAGCTGCAATTGATAAGCGTGAAGGGCAAAGTACAACCGGGATCGGTGATGGGGTTGCAATCCCGCACTCAAAGACATCCGCTGTAAAAGAAGCCGCTATTGCTTTCGGACGTTCAAAAGAGGGCGTTGACTTCCAGTCTCTAGACGGACAACCGGCACATCTCTTTTTTATGATTGCAGCAGAAGATGGGGCAAATGCGACACACCTTGAAGCATTACCAACACTTTCAACATTCTTGATTAACCCTGATTTTCGTGAGAAGTTAATGAGCGCAGAAACTGCTGACGAAATCGTGGCTTTGTTTGACGAACAGGAAGAAACAAGCAAGAATGTGGCCGCTGAAGAAGAGAAGCAAGCTGCTGAAAATGAAGATGGCTATCAGATCCTAGCAGTGACAGGCTGCCCAACTGGGATTGCGCACACCTATATGGCAGCCGATGCATTGAAGCAAAAGGCAAAAGAAATGGGTGTATCCATCAAGGTACAGACAAACGGATCGACAGGAATAAAGAACAAGTTGCAACCGAATGAGATTGCCAAGGCAAAAGGTGTTATTGTTGCTGCAAGTATTAACATCGATGTGGAACCATTTAAAGGAAAGCCGCTTGTGCAGGCACCTGTAACAGATGGTATTCGTAAACCTGAAGAACTGATTAATCAAGTACTCGATGGTAAGGCACCGGTTTACCAAGGCGATGGCGGTGCATCCAAGGCAACTGAGGAAGCATCAGAATCAAGCGGTAAGAAATTAAATATCTATAAGAACTTGATGAATGGTGTTACGTACATGCTGCCATTTGTTGTTGGTGGCGGGATACTCATTGCCATATCTTTTATGATCGCCTCACTGATGCATATTGACCTTAGACCGATCACTGATGTCAGCGAAGTGCACAACTTCGCCAGCTTACTTAGCTATATCGGAAGCGCAAATGCAATGTACCTAATGATCCCGATTCTCGCTGGATTTATCGCGATGAGTATTGCTGATCGTCCAGGTCTTGCACCAGGTATGGTTGGTGGATTGATGGCATTGACAAGTAATGCGGGCTTCCTTGGTGGTTTGATTGCCGGCTTTCTTGCAGGTTATACTGTCGAATTCCTTAAATGGGCATTTCGAAAATGGCCGCAATCTCTGGACGGACTGAAGCCAGTTCTGATTTTCCCATTGTTCGGTATTTTTATTACGGGCGGATTAATGTTTTTAATTAACCAGCCGATCAGTATCTTTGTAGAGGCAATGACCCATTGGCTTAACAGTATGGGCACCGGAAATCTTGTGCTGCTTGGCTTGATACTCGGCGGTATGATGGGGATTGATCTTGGTGGGCCGTTTAATAAAATAGCATTTACATTTGGTATTGCGATGATTAGCGCCGGCAATTTTTATCCACAAGCTGCTGTTATGGCAGGTGGTATGGTGCCTCCGCTTGGTATGGCTTTAGCGACAACGCTATTTGCACATAAATTTAATCGTGCGCAACGCGATGCCGGAAAAGTTGCCTATGTACTTGGTGCGGCCTTCATTTCTGAAGGTGCGATTCCTTTTGGTGCAGCCGATCCATTACGTGTTTGTGTCTCAACGACGATTGGTTCTGCACTTGCAGGTGGGCTTTCCCTATTGTTTGGTATTGGCCTTCGTCCACCGCATGGCGGTATCTTTGTTATCCCACTCGTGAGCAACGGAAGCCCGTTTCTTTACGCGCTGGCGATCGCAATCGGAACAGTTGTAACGGCAATTCTCTACGGTATCTGGAAGAAGCCGCTTGAGGAACAAAAGAACGTCTAATTTAGTGACAAGTTTGTCTGAATAACAACATTTAGTGACAAATGGACTGAAATGGTTGTAGTCGCTTTCAATTTAAAATGGCTCTTGATATAATAATAACTGTTACGTTTTACTGATGAGGACACAGCTGGTAAATTGAATCGATGTGATTGATCACATCGGTTTGAATTCTTGTGAGTTGCTGAAAAAGTGAAAGTTATGGAGCGTTTCTAGGAATCGCTCAACTTTTTATATCTGAAGGGTTAGGTGAACGATTATTATGTCTGAAAAGATTACAGGTATTGCTGCTTCTGCAGGTATTGCTATTGCAAAGACTTTTATTTTGAAAAACCCGGATCTTTCATTTGAAAGAAGTACGGTTAGCGACAAAGAAGCAGAAAAGAAGAAACTGAATGATGCACTTGAAATTTCGAAAAAGGAATTAACAAGCATCAAAGAAACCGCCGAACGGGAACTTGGAAAAGACAAGGCTGAAGTATTTGCCGCACATCTGATGTTCCTGAGCGATCCGGAATTTGTCGGACAGATATCATCAAAGATTGACGATGAAAGCCTAAGTGCAGAATCCGCACTTGATGATGTGTCCAGTTTCTTTATCCAAATGTTTGAGAGCATGAAAGATAATGAATACATGAGGGAACGGGCAGCAGACGTCCGTGATGTGTCCAAGCGTCTTCTTGCGCATATCCTAGGTGTTTCATTTACATCTCCAGCAAGCATTACTGAGGAAACAGTTATTATTGCCGAAGATCTAACGCCTTCAGATACGGCTCAGTTAAACCGTAAGTATGTCAAAGGCTTTGCAACGGATATCGGAGGTCGTACATCTCACTCTGCGATCATGTCCCGTTCTATGGAGATTCCTGCTGTTGTTGGTACAAAGACAGTTATGGAGCAGGCAAAAGAAGGACAACTTGCAATCATTGATGGCTTAAGTGGTGAAGTGATTCTTGATCCAACTGAAGAAGAAGTAAACGAATATAAAGCAAAACAAGCTGCTTATAAAGAACAACAAGAAGAATGGAAAAAGCTTGTTCATGAAACAACGAAGACCAAAGATGATGCGCACGTGATTCTTGGTGCCAACATTGGAAATCCTGGCGACGTTACCGGTGTGGTAAATAACGGTGGTGAAGCAGTTGGCCTTTACCGTACAGAATTCTTGTACATGGGTCGTGACAAGCTACCAACGGAAGATGAACAATTCGATGCTTATAAAGAAGTACTTGTGAAGATGGAGAATAAGCCGGTTGTTATTCGTACTTTGGATATCGGTGGCGATAAGAAACTCTCCTATCTGCCTCTTCCAGAAGAAATGAACCCATTCCTTGGTTTCCGTGCAATTCGTCTCTGCTTGGAGCGTCAGGATATTTTCCGCACACAGTTGCGCGCACTGCTCAGAGCAAGTGCATACGGAAAATTGCGGATCATGTTCCCAATGATCGCAACGATCGATGAATTCCGTCAGGCGAAAGCAATTCTTCTTGAAGAACAAGAAAAGTTGGTTGCTGCTGGAACGAAGGTTTCCGATGATCTACAGGTTGGTATGATGATGGAAATTCCAGCTGCTGCAGTACTGGCTGATCGTTTTGCTAAAGAAGCGGACTTCTTCAGTATCGGAACTAATGACCTGATTCAGTATACGATGGCTGCTGATCGCATGAATCAACATGTTTCGTATCTGTATCAACCATGTAACCCGTCCATTCTTCGCTTGGTCAGCAACATTATTGATGCTGCGCATAAAGAAGGCCATTGGGCAGGTATGTGCGGTGAAATGGCCGGTGACGCCACAGCAATTCCACTGCTTCTCGCACTTGGCCTAGACGAATTCAGCATGAGTGCAACATCTATTCTGCCAGCAAGAAGCCAATTGCTGAAATTGTCCAAGGAAGATTTGGCAAAACACAAAGAAGCATTCCTCAACCTCGATACGGCTGAAGAAGTGCTGGACTACGTGAAAACGAAAATGATCTGACAAGCTATTAAGAAACCGGACAGGTGCTTCTCATGAGGTACCTGTCCGGTTTTTTATTTACAGATAAGCGGGCATGCTGCTTAATACGTGCTTATTGGTTATTCGACAGTGGCAAGCGGGCAATCGAAGCATAAATAGGCAGCAAAATAAGGACTGGGCGGTTTTTGCCCAGTCCTTATTATTGTTGGCGATCGTGCATGCGAGTTAACTAAAATTTTACGTCCTAACTATTAAAATGAATGATAAAATTTTTAAAAAAAGTGATCGATATATTTTTGAAAACGATCGATAAAATTTTGAAAGTGATCGATATATTTTTCAAACTGACTGATAAATTGCTCAATCTGATTGATAAACGCTGTAAATACTGAGAACCTTTCAATCCTGATCTAGTTACGGCTTCAACACGTCTTCAAACACTTTTTTTACTTTCGGAGTCACATAGTGGCTTCCACCATGTTTTTGCGTGTTCTCGACAACCATCGTGACCATTAACTTCGGATCATTGGTATTGTAAGCGACAAACCATCCGTTTTCACGACCTGATTTTCCTTGCTTCTCTTTAAATTCTGGTGTGCCTGTTTTTCCGGCCAATGTAAGTCCGGCTATTTTCGCATCATGTGCGGTTCCCGCAGGATTATTGATGACTTGGATCAGATCTTTATTGATTAACTGCGCCGTTGCTTTTGACATGACGTTCTTTTTCCAGAAAGTAGGTGGATCATTCGTCTTAATTAGTCTCGGCTTAATCATACTGCCGTCATTAACAAACGCCGAATAGATTAACGACAAGTGTAGCGGATTAACAGTGACTTGCCCCTGACCATATCCAGAATTGGCCAACAGCGTCTGGGTATTCAATTGGCCATCATTTGAGATTGTCGATTTGTGCATAGGGTATTGAATAGGTAATGATTCACCAAACCCAAATTTTTTTGCATCACTGGCAAAGGTTGCTCCACCGATCTTAAGCGCAGCCTGGGCAAAATAAATATTGTCTGATTTAAACAGTGCGGTTTCCAGATTCACTTTCGGATCATGGTTAAGACGGGTCACAGAGTAATTGCCCCAAGATTTATTTGCTTGCCATTTTGTCCCGTTGATCGCTACCGTTTGATTGGGATTTATGGATTTGTGCGTTAATGCAATCGCTGCAGTCAAAGCTTTAAATGTAGAACCTGGAGCAGTTGCCGCGGTAAAACGATTCATCAATGGTTGTTTTGGATTGTCACTTAATTTTTGATAAGCACTGGAGGACATACCGAGAACAAAGTCATTTGGGTTGAAAGATGGAGCGCTGACAAGCCCAAGTATGTCACCGTTTCTTGGATCGATAGCAACCCCGGTCCCAGCGTCTTTCTTAAGTTGACGATACAGTGCATCTTGAACATTTCGATCAATGGTAAGCTGGATCGTTTGCCCATTAATCGGTTGTTTCTTGGCGATCGTCCCAACTTCGGCACCTGTGGAGTCTAGCAGTACAATTGAGGCACCATCCTGTTGGCGGAGCTGTTTTTCAAACAGCAATTCAAGCCCTGTTTTACCAATAACAGAGTTGGCGTTATAGCCGTCATTCGGATGCTTTTTGAGCAGTTCGGCGGTCATTTTCCCAACATACCCAATGAGATGTGCACTGGCATTCTTATCCGGATATACTCTGCTGTTGACATCGGTTTTTACAACGCCAGGGAGTTGCGTTACTTTTTTAATCATAGCCGTTTTTGTGGCGTCAATGGTTGTAATGGGAACAAGGCTATCGACTTTGACCCAGGAAGCGGCCAGTGCGGTGTCAATTTGCTCTTTGCTCGTGCCTAACAAGTGTGTGAGTTTATCAATGGTTTTTGCTTTTTCATTGTCCGTGCCCATTTTTCCTGGAATGAGATCGATGCGCGCGGCTGTTCCATTGATTGCCAATGGTTTATTGTTTCGATCGACAATCTCACCTCGCGTGCTTGGCAGCGTGTCAACGCGAATCTTAGAGGTCGTGGTCATTCCTGGCAGAATCAGATTGGGTTTCCAATTCACGTACCAATTCTCTTTGTCCTTTCTTTTCTCTTTTTTCAGTGTAATGTTCTGGGAAAACTTTACGGGTCCTGCTACGGTTGCCAGCTCTGCTTTCATATGAACAGTGCCGCTGTTCTTCTTTCCATCGGATAGGGATGCAGTAATGCGTTTAGCCTCAATGCCCTCATAAATACGTTGATAGCGGGCAATAAAATCAGCTTTGCTCACATTTTTTTGGGCACTTTTAGAGAGAAGACTATACATTTTTGAAAAGTTCTGTTTTTGCCATGCATGTACGTAGTCTTCCATACGCTCTTTGGCTGTTGGTTGGTGGTTCCCACACGCGGTTAATACAATTATTGCAGCAAGGAAAAGTGTAGAGAGAAGAGAGAGCTTTCGTAATTTCATATTATTTATACACCTCCATAATATCCGGGACATGCTCGATCATCACAAAATATATTCCAATACTCCAGGTTCCATGCAGAAGTCACAAATAATTACTTAGTCTTCATTATAAAGGATTTAGCATAGATCTGCCGAACCATGAGTGATTAAGCGAGTTAATTTTTTTAACGAGACCTTAGTTTGATAATATTTGTAAACCATGATGCCCAAAGTCTATTGAGCATGATAGTATTGAAGGGGAACGAGAGGTGAACGTGGTGACGATGAAATTGGTTATTTTAGAGACGAGTGATGTGCATGGCAGCATCTTTCCGATTAGTTATGCGGATAACGCGCCTAAGGATGTTGGCATGGGGAAAATTTCATCGCTTGTGCAGAAACAGCGGGCTGAAAATCCTTATACACTACTCATTGACAATGGCGATATGATTCAGGGAACACCATTACTTTACTATTATTCGCGATTTGATACTAGACGTCCCAACCCAATGGCTGTGATCGCGAATCAACTGAATTATGACTGTGCCGTATTTGGCAATCATGAATTCAATTTTGGTCGTGCGGTTTTGGATCATGCAGTCGCTTCCTCAAATTTCCCCTGGTTATCTGCGAATATTATCAACCAATCAACCGGAAAACCCTATTTTGGTCAGCCATACATTGTTAAAACTTTTCCACAAGGGCTACGTGTTGCTGTTCTTGGCCTGACAACTAAATATGTGCCTAATTGGGAAAAAGCTGAGCATCTTAAAGGTATGCGCTTTGAGGATCCCGTGGAAACAGCAAATCATTGGGTTCCGTTGTTAAAAGATCAAGAACATGCAGATGTAGTTATTCTATCTTATCATGGGGGATTCGGCCGTGACCTTCAAACCGGACGACCGATTGAGGAACTTAAAGGGGAAAATCAAGCCTATCAAATTTGTCGAGATGTGCCGGGTATTGATGTACTTTTAACCGGACACCAGCATCGACAAATCTCTGGACAGACCGTTAACGGCGTCATTGTTCTCCAACCAGGCTGCAATGGGACCTACTTGGGCAAGGTGACTCTGGAACTTGAGCACCAGCAGCGATGGACGATCACGAAGAAAACATCGGAACTTATTCCGGTAAGAGGGGTTGAAGCTGACCAAAAAGCTTTACAACGCGTAGAAGATTATGAGAAGGATGCGCAAGATTGGCTTGATCGACCACTCGGCAAGATCGAGGGTGATATGAGTATCCAAGATCCGATGGAGGTGCGCACTCAAGATCACCCGCTAATTGAATTCATCAATCGCCTTCAAATGAAAGGTTCGGGCGCGGATATATCTTCGACCGCTCTATTTAACAACGAATCACCTGGGTTGCCCGAGAACGTCACGATGCGTGATATTGTCGCCAATTATATTTATCCGAACACACTACGCGTCTTGAGGATCACCGGAAAGGACATGAAAGAGGCGCTTGAACGTTCAGCCTCCTATTTTACAAGATATACCGGTGGCCCGATTAAAGTCAGTACGGACTTTACGAATCCAAAGCCGCAGCATTATAACTATGACATGTGGGAGGGAATTGAGTACATTATTGATATTTCACGTCCGGTGGGTAATCGTCTAGTAAAATTGGATTATCATGGGACCCCGGTTCTGCCGGACCATCCGTACGACGTAGTCATGAACAATTACAGGTCTGTCGGAGGTGGTGATTACACCATGTTTCGCAATAAGCCGGTAATTAAGGATATACCTATTGATGTGACCGAACTTATCGCGAACGAAATCCTTGAAAAGAAAGTCATTAAGGCCGAGGTCAATCACAACTGGAAATTGATTTACTAAGAGTGATTGATCCAAGAGCCTAATAGAAACAGACAAGGATGTGCATCGCTTAATGAAGCATATACTACATAATGATTGGGAAGAGCTTCTTCAACCGGAATTTGAAAAAGATTACTATCAGAAGCTGCGTCAATTTCTCAAAGAAGAGTATTCAACGAAGACGATTTATCCGGTTATGTATGATCTCTTTAATGCGTTAAACTACACGCCTTACAAAAAGGTAAAGGTGGTGATCCTTGGCCAGGATCCATACCATGAACCAGGTCAGGCACATGGTCTCAGTTTTTCAGTCATGCCCGGTGTACGGCAGCCACCATCGCTACAAAATATTTTTAAAGAATTGAAAGATGACTTAGGTTGTGAGATTCCGAACCACGGATGCCTCATTGAATGGGCCAGGCAAGGGGTGCTTTTGCTGAACACCGTACTTTCCGTTCGACGAGGTGCAGCAAATTCGCATAAAGGGATGGGCTGGGAACAGTTTACAGACGCCATAATTCAAGATCTAAATGAGCGAGAGCAGCCGATCGTATTTATGCTGTGGGGGCGCCATGCGCAGGCAAAAGAAGCGTTAATTACCAACAAACAGCACTTCATTATAAAGTCTTCGCACCCGAGCCCTTTCTCGGCACGCTATGGATTCTTCGGAAGTCACCCTTTCTCAAGGGCAAACGCATATTTGAAGCAGGCTGGCGAAGAGCCGATTAATTGGCAAGTTTCTTTGGAAGAGCCAAACCTTTAATAGTAAAAGACATCCCGCAGATTATGCGGGATGTTCTTTGTCCGAAAAAAGAGTTAGTTTCTAAACCAATGAAAAAGCTTATGCGCGTCTCGTTCATCAAGTTGACGCATTGTATACGTTTCTGCCGAAGAGGCACGAACAGTGGCACTGCATGAAGCGAGATTCAATCTGCGCTGGGTACGCGAATTTTTCTTTGCAAAGGACTGGATATTGTTCTTGCGCGTAATCGTTGTCGTTTTTGCAAACAAGCGATTGACGAAGATCAGCCGGTCTTCATTTAATGCATAGCCTTCAGAGCGCAGCCTGATCCAGCAATAAACGAGAATAAGGGGCAATGCGAGAAACGTATATTTTCCCCAGGGAAGCCACCATGCAAGAATAGAAGATAAACTAAACCAGAAGGCAATGGGGATGATCATTCGGTACAATGCCCCTCGAATAGGAAGTTGGTTGATCGTTATTGGTCCTGAAAATTTTGGCATCACGTTTTCGAGAAAAATAGGCAGATCTGTTTTCCGAATGAGCGGAAAGATAAGTACAGATCCACCATCGCCTTTTTCGGAATCGATACTACCGCTACACTCGGCATAGAGGGTACACCAGCCAAAGAGTTGCTGAAGCCATTGCTCTTTGATACGGATTGCCTGAACACGATCGATTTTATATGTTTCATCACGAGTCTCCAGTATCCCGCGATGGATGCGCCATTCATCGTGATAAATGGATAATTTGAATCCTCCCCATTTGAATAGTGTAGTAATGAGTGAGAATAGCCAAAGGAGCAGAATAGCAAAACCAATAATTATAATAATGCCAACCAGAGAAACATGCTCGATGTAGCTTAGAGAGCGTCCACGTATTCGATCCGGAATGAGATCATCTGCCTGTGACCAGAGTCCGAAAACTGCGGCCAGCATGACGCCGATCTTGGAGTATAAAAGAGAGGCGGCCACCAAACGTTTACCGGATAGTGTGTAGACATGTAGTGGCGATTCATCGATGTTTGGCGAAACAGACACTATTTCTTCAGAATGAACCTGTTCTGCTTGTTCAGTCTTTCCACGGCTGATTTGCGCCTTTATTTTCTCTGCTTCTGTACGCTTCAACGCAGAAAGGATCATGTCTCCTTTGACGGCAGGATCTGCAGTATCAAATTTTAACTGAACGATACCAAGCGGGCGCATCAAAAGGTTTGTTTTAATTTGGACAGACTGTATCCGTTGGATGCGGATATAACGGTCATTACGTACCAGAACGCCGGATCGAATATGAAATTGGTCATCGACAAATTCATAGGTAAACCGGAGCCACTTAAAAAAGTTAAAGATTAAAATAATTAGCGGGATAATGATGATATACCCGAAAATGGTGTCTAAGTGACGGACACCCCAGATAAAACCAAACATTAGGGGAACAAGGATGCTCCATAGGGTTGAGAGCGCCTCATTGAAAATGGCGAAAAAATGAAGGTGTTTGCCTTTAGAGTTCATTTGCCGGGTTCTCCTTAATCAGTTCCGAAATTTGGTCACGAAGAGCAAGCGCTTCTGCTTCCTCCAAAGCCGGAATTGCATGAACACCTGCTGCAGTCGTTACAGAAACAGCCGTCAAATGATGTTTGCGCAGCAATGGTCCTTGTTCCGTTTCCACATTCTGTACGCGTGTAAATGGAATCACTGTCTGGGTGATGATGATGATGCCGTCCTGAATCAGCAAATCCTCTTTGCGGATCGCATAGTAGAACGTTCGATAGCTTATTTTCGGGAAGACAAAGACATACAGAATCAGTTGCAAGACATTCAATGCTGCAAGAGAACCGGCAATATAAAAGAGGAAATAAGGCCAGTTAAAAAAGATAACGGCTGCGGTAAATGCTCCGATTATTGGCCAGATGACGAAGTGGGTCATCAGTGCGCGTTGACGCCATATAGTGACAATTTTAGGATTAAGACGTTTTTTCTCCAAATAACCCTCTCCTTTCTTTGGGTATGATCTCAAAATTCACATTCACAAAGCTGACTTTGAACATCCTTTAATGCTACTGCTCTAGAGGCATTATAACATGAGTTTTTTTCAGCATTGAAGGGGGAATAGGAAGTATATAGGTAGTGATGACGCTGATGTTCATGGAGATGTTGCTTATTGATAGTACTCGGCAGATCATCAAACACAGTGAAGGGAGCGAATTTTCATGAATACTTGTCCACATGACAACGGCTATAGACAAGCAAGGGCAACTGAAAAAGTGGATGAGCGGGAACGCTCTGTGCAAAGACTTCAATGTCCGGTTTGTCGTGCAGATCTGGTAGTTACCGTACATCACAACTGTTTGGACATCAATCAGATTAACCCCCATCAATGATAAACACCGGGCGACTGCCCGGCGTTTATCATTGATTATTCATTTGTTTATAGTATGCAAAGAGCTTTCTTCGCAAAAGTTTATGTGATGCATTTTCAGGCAATTGATCGATGACATAAATACGTTTTGGCACTTTATAGTGCGCAAGATGTCCACGGCAATAGTCGATCAGTGCATGTTCTGAGAACTGCTCGGCATGTCGTAAACTGACGAAGGCGATCGGTACGTGTCCCCATTGGGTATCCGGAATCCCGATCACACCAGCTCTCTGAACACCCTCAAAGCCGTTTAGTATCGATTCTACTTCTGCCGGATAAATATTTTCACCGCCGGAAATGATCAGATCTTTTCTGCGGTCTAGGACGAATAGGAAACCATCATCATCGAGATAGCCGATATCCCCGGTCAAAAACCATTGATCCTCAAATGCTTGCTTTGTCGCATCAGCATTATTTAGATAATGACTAAAGACTGTTGGTCCTTTCACTTGAATCTCACCGGGTTCATCCACTGCAGCGGAATGGCCGTCGCTAATGATTCGGATTTGCATCGGAAAAAGTGGTTTTCCAGCTGATCCTGCTTTTTCAAGCATTGATTCCGGTGGCAAAGTCACCGACTGTGATGCGGTCTCACTCATGCCGTAGGTTTGGTAGATCGGCATGTGCAGACCGAGGCAACGCTGAAGCAGATGCTGTGGAACAGGACCACCGCCGAGCAAGATGCAGCGTAGCGTTGAAGGATATGTTTTCCCCTCACCAAGTGCATCCATCATCCGCTGTAACATCGGTGCAACAACCGATATATGGGAAATTCCCCCTTTAGTAATCTGGTGATTGACTGTTTCTGGTGAGAATTTCTCGCAGAGATAGACCGGCATCCCATAAATGACACTTTTCATCAGGATGGACAAACCGCTAACATGAAAAAGCGGTACACAGCAAAGCCATGTATCCTTTTGGGTTAGCCCGAGATTGAGTAATGATGCATTTGCATTCCACCAATGGTTTCCATAGGTCAGCACGACACCTTTCGGGCGCCCGGTTGTTCCTGATGTGAAAATGACCGTACAAGGCTCGTTTAGCTGGACTTCAGTGCTGAAATCGATGAGCGGCGTTTTCGCTGTGAATAATGCTGAGATGTGTAAAACGGTACAGCTTGTTTTTTCACCGACTTTAATTGCCTTTTCTTCATTAGACTCATCTGTAATCAGCATTTGAGAGCCACTATCTTGTATTTGCTGGGTCAGCTCATCTACAGATAATCTTGTATTGAGCGGGACCATGACAGCACCGGCCATCATTAATGCATGCGTCAGGATTGCGCATCTGATTGTGTTCCCTTGCAATGAGGCAATATATGCCCCGGAAACCACGCCTGCAGAACGAAGCGCTGAAGCTGTTTTTTGTACATGCACGTACAGTTGCTGAAAACTCAGTTTCTCATGTTCCGTCTCAAAAGCAAGTCGATGTGGCGTTAATTGTGCACGTTGATACAGCCATTGCGGCATAGATGGCATGAACGAATCGTTATCTGTGGTCACGGGAATTTCGGAAACTTACTGAAATCAGGATCGCGTTTTTCTTTGAAAGCGTCACGTCCCTCTTTCGCTTCATCGGTTGTATAGTAAAGCAGTGTTGCGTCTCCGCCAAATTGCTGTAGACCTGCGAGGCCATCCGTATCCGCGTTAAACGATGCTTTGAGAAATCTAAGCGCAGTGGCACTTTTTGTGAGCATTTCTTTCGCCCATTTTACGGTTTCTGCTTCCAATTGATCGAGAGGAACCACGGTGTTAACAAGTCCCATATCAAGGGCTTGTTGTGCGTTGTACTGACGGCACAAGTACCAAATTTCACGTGCCTTCTTGTGTCCGACAATGCGTGCTAAGTAGCCTGCACCATAGCCTGCATCGAAACTGCCGACCTTTGGTCCGGTTTGTCCGAATACTGCGTTATCTGCGGCGATCGTCAAGTCACAAACAACCTGAAGAACGTTTCCTCCGCCAATAGCGTAGCCGGCAACCATTGCGATGACCGGTTTCGGAATGATTCGAATAAGATGTTGCAGATCAAGCACGTTCAGACGTGGAATGTTGTCCTTTCCAACATAGCCGCCGTTTCCGCGTACTTTCTGATCTCCACCGGAGCAGAACGCTTTCGTTCCGGCGCCTGTAAGAATAATAACGCCGATTGAGGCATCATCACGAGCAATCGCAAACGCGTCAATCATTTCAACGACTGTATTTGGTGTGAATGCGTTGCGCACTTGTGGTCGATTAATGGTTATTTTGGCAATACCTTCATAAGTTTCAAAGAAAATATCTTCATAGTCTTTGACTTTTTGCCACGTAATTGAGGACATTAGTTCACCCAGCCTTCTCAAAAATTGGTCGATAGGTCACAATTCTGTCAAATGTGACACACATATTGTAGCACAACTCATCCAGCATTTCCGATTATGATTCTTACTTGAAACCTCTTCTTACTTTTTAAAACCAAATGGATTGTGAGAACGGTCATATATGTTTAAAATGTTTTTCGGAGGGATGGTTTAGAAAGGCGTGGTGCGAGACGCCTGTGGGAGTAGCGAACCAAGTGAGACCCCGCAGACAACGGCTTGATCGAGGAGGCTCACGGATCACCCGCGGCAAGCGCGCACCGAAAGCCTCAATTCTCTATAGATGTTAATAAACATCCTTTATTTTTTATCAGGTTGTTATTCCGAGAAAAGCTTGACGCATACGAAAGTCGCACGGAAATTGACAATCCCCTTTCATTTGCGCGACAATGCGAATGGCTACGTTAAGTATGCATCATGAACATTCGATAACAGAGGGAGCAAACAATGAACAACTATAAATTAACACTTCAATATGACGGGGGCCGTTATAAAGGCTGGCAGCGTCTTGGTGATGACAAGAATACAATTCAAGGAAAAATAGAGCATGTGCTATCGGTGCTGGTTGGTGAACCCGTGGAGATTATCGGCTGCAGTCGAACAGACGCCGGTGTACATGCGCTTGGGCAAATCGCAACGTTTAAAAGTCCCAAAGAATTTTCCAATTTAGAAATCAAGACCTACTTGAATCATCAACTGCCAAAGGATATTAGCGTGATTGATGTCGCACGTGTTCCTGAACGTTTTCATGCGCGCTATCATGCGAAAGAAAAGACCTATTTGTATAAAATATGGAACGGTCCTTACCCCTATCCTTTTATGAGAAAATACAGCATGTATGTTGAAGAAAAATTGGATATTGATCGCATGGAACAGGCCAGCCGTGATTTCATTGGCGAACATGATTTCACTGTGTTCGCTAACGCCAAGTCCAAGAAGAAATCTTCAATACGCACCATCTCGGAAATAACCATCGATAAACGTGATGGTTTCATTGAAATCCGCTTACGGGGAAATGGCTTTCTCTATAACATGGCACGGAAAATGGTTGGCACGCTTATAGAGATCGGTTTTGGTAACATTGATACCGATCGTATCCCGGAAATTCTTGAATCTAAAGAACGAAAACAAACAGGCCTTATGGCAGAAGCACAGGGCCTGTATTTAGAAAAAATATATTATTGAGAACACGATTAAAAGTTCAAAGCGGAGAAAATTAGACACTGCTTGAGCGATATTTATGTTTTTACTACCGGGGCAATGATTTTATTGGACTTGATATCAATTATCCCTTCTGGTGTAAGTCGAACAAAAGGCAAATGCAGTTCAGTCATAAAATACAGGCAGAAGAACGGATCGTCAAAGGCGAATCCGCTCTTTTTCATGTGTGCAATGAAGTGTTCTGCCTCCGCGTTCAGTGTGTCCATCGGTTTATTGCTCATCACACCAAGCATCTCTAAGGGGATTGAAAAAGGTTGATCATCGAATTGCGCGGTAATCCCCTGATTGCCGTCCATGATTTTCTGATAGGCGTCTGCCATTGCCTGCCTGTCCTGCCCAATGAGTAGCACGTCTCCCGAGGCACAGTAAGTACTTCCGAGTGCGCGAAGCGAACGTGCAAAGTTTTTGATCCGTGTGCAAAGATAGGCACCGCTTTTTCGGTTAATATAGACGAAGAAACATTCATCTGCTAAGAGATCACGGTTTGGATCAAAGGTATAGGGTCGCGTTATGACACTATTCTCGAGTTTAATACCGATGGAGACCGTCGGCTGAAGCGGACAAGTCTTTGGCAGATGTGCGAGATCAGCACGACTAAAGAAATGCTTCAATGAAAAGTCGGATGTCCTTCCCAAGTTCTTTTCATCGCGGACAATCCATTTTCCCTCAAAAAGGACGCTCGTCGGTTCCGGCTCCTCAAGACTCTCGATAATATTAATATCCGCCATTCTGCCCGGTGATAGGCTACCCACCGTGCCGTCTATGTGATAGTAGACAGCGGGATTCAAGGTAGCCATCCGATAAGCATCGAACACAGATATGCCGCTTTTCATTACCTCCGTGATCATCGCTGCGTGTGTTGCCTGCTTCAGAAAGGGAAGCGAGGCACCATCGTTCGTCACCATCAGTTTGGATAAATCAATGCCCGGATGATGTGCAAGCTCTTTCATAATGGTCGGAAGGTCGGGACGAATGGACGAATAACGGATCGCTGTGTAATAGCCCAAATTTAGTCTTTGGATAACATCCTGTGCGGTCATTGATTCGTGGTCGGCGCTGATGCCGCTGGTCGCAAACAAATTCAGGGTGTTGACAGACGAGCCGGGCAGATGACCTTCCATGCGTTTGCCCGATTGCCTAACGGCGAAAAGTTTCTCATATAATTCGGGCGAACCAAATTTAAGCGGTAGCCAGTGGCTGAGTTCCCCGCCTTGTACGACATACGGTTGATCTAGCCAGTGTTCCAGAGCGTTCGTTGAGGGACGATGTTCTTCGAAATAGGCCCACCACAACCAAGAGTGCCTCCTGGTTTGGTCCAATCCTTTAACGAATGCATGCATTTGCTCCTCATCTAAATGGGCGGAGGCAAAGCTATTGTCATTAATCGAAATCATCGTTCCATGCTCTGTCAGATAGCTTCCTAAGGACAGTGGATTATAAAGAAGAAACGGATGTGCATGGGGTTCGATGTAGGCAGGAACCATGACTTGGTGATCCTTTAGTTGGATTATCTCTGTTTTATCCGTGATCAGTGGCTCATCAGGACCGATATAGGCGATCCGATCACCGCTTAACCAAACATTTTCTTTTTGAACGATTCCAGAATAGACATGAAGAACGTTAACATTTGGAAAAAATAGCGTAGCCGGACTTTTTTTACGAACGGTGTTGATCAGTCGGCAATGCGTTTCATAAGTGAGTGGTTGCATAAATTCACATCTCAATCATAAGTGTTGTATTTATTATACAGACACTTACATCAGTTTTCATAGTAAACGCAGATAGCGTTCACTAATTAGCAGTGGTCATTCCCGTTCGGGGGCATGCTTATCATGATTCTATGATCTAGTAAAGAAGAACCATCACAATATGAAAAAAGACTTACGAGAATAATCTCCGTAAGTCTTTATAAAATGAAAAGAAAGTATAAATCGTTTTGCATAAAAATGCAGCGAAGATGCGAGACGCATGCTTGGATCGTTTCAGATGATCGCGTGCCAGTGGAGACCCCTTTTGTATGTTCGAGAAGGCTCACGGTGTGTTCACGGCAAGCGAGCAGTCGAAGCATAATTGATGCAGGATCAAGGGCTGGGCGATTTTTGCCCAGCTTTTCGCAGCAAACTATTATTTGAATGAATTATCTCGCGCTGCAAATGCTGGACGTGAACGGTGCCAAAATTTAACTTTCATCAACATTTGTAAGGATTTTCCACCACGAATTTGGCTAATGACGAGCAGAAAAATTAAGTAGGCAACGGCTATGCTGACAATGTACCAAAGGGTGAGTGTGATGCCGGCACGGTCAATGGCTAATCCGGTAAGTGCTGGGAAAATCGCAGAACCCAGACCGGACAGACCGGAAATGATTGGTGTAACTAGGTGTGCACTATTCGGGATCGAATAATTTGCGTAGACAAGTGTAATCGAATAGATGCCGGACATCATCAATCCAAGAGTTCCAACAAAGATATAACCCATCAATGCATTTTTCAATACGATGAACAGGACGAGTGAAATAATGGTTCCAATTATATTGATCAACAGATAAGCGTTGTATGTGAGCTTGCGAATAATGACTGCTGTTGCCGCACGTCCGATGACCATTGCACCCCAGAAAATACCAATACTGATTGACGCGTAATAAGCAGCTTGGTGTAAATAGTGAATAAAAATCGATGACATGAAGTTGTTCAAGCTCCCTTCAAGTCCGCCATAGAGGAATACAATCATGGCGAACAGACCCAGAACAATCCACTTCATGTTCGCAGTTAACGGGCGTTGTGCATCACTTGATCCGGATGCATCCAATGGTTCACCTTGGTCCACAACTTTTTTGGAATAGGAAATGCGCGTCCAGACAAGAGCGAGTACAACTGCGAGAACAGCAGTGATTACAAACAAATATCGCCAGATGTTATGAGCGATGAAGAAGCTCGCAAGCAGGGGCATTGTGAATGCACCAAGACCGAAAGCAACTTCCAAATAGCTCATCGCAACAGCTTGACGGCCAATAAATACCTCAATAAACATGGTGGCGACAACAATCCCAATCGCCGCCGATCCGGCACTGTTTAGAAAATAAAGGGCCATAAATAATGGGAAAGGCGGAAGTAAAAGAATGCTAAACTGCGCAAAAGCAATGAGTAATGCGGCAGTCGTGAGCAAGGGCTTCGGATGAAAACGGCGATTCAGCCATGAAGTCAGCAACACACCTGTAAGAAATCCCATGGCACCGACAAAAATAAGCCTTCCGCCAATTGTATATGAAACATGATAATAAGTTAAGAGTTCAGGTAACACAGATCCTATTGAGATCGCAGTAAGTCCGGTCAAAAAATAAAGGGCACAAGAGGCAAAAGTAAATTGGCGCATGGTGCAAGCGCTCCTTTCATGAGAAAAATAATAAAGAAGCGTCGTCAATTGCTCCCGCGCCCCTTCAAGTCAACTCAGAACATTGTAGCAGGAACATACCAACAAGAGAAGAGATTTGAACACTTTTTTATTAAAAAAATAAGAAACATTCATAATCCACTTGAAGGACGAGGGAAAACCGCTTGTTCAAGGAGGCTCGCGGTGCGCCTGTGGCAAGCGAGCAATCGAAGCATTATCGATACACAGATAAGGATTGGACGCTAATTATACAGTTTTTCTCTATGAAGTGATCTAGGAGGTGATAATTGAACCAAAGGAAGAAAAAATTGAACCGAACCAGTCTAAAATCAACCTAAGAGCTAGAGCCGAACTTAAGGAACACGACGCACAAGTGATGTCTTATTTTTCGGAGCCTTCAATCCTATAGTAGGGCTCATGCAGTTAGACTTTGTAGAATAACATGGGAAACCATCTTTATTTTTAAAAACTATACGCACAATCAGTTTTCATTTGCTCGACGAAACCTGAAATCAGCGTGAAAAAAGAGGGCAGATTATATGACCCATACTAAGAATCCACACAATGAAGCGAATACATAAGTGGTGTAGCGCATTACGTACTGGGTTGTTATAATCAAAGTATGACTATTAATCTTAGGGGGACTTGAATCATGGGGCAGTCGATAACGTTCCATAAAGCTGATCAGTTAAAGAAGAAGCCTGATGCTGGTCAACTCGGTTTTGGAAAATATTTCACGGATTATATGTTCGAAATGGATTATACACTGGAAAAAGGTTGGCATGATCCAAAAATTGTTCCATACGGTCCTATTTCTCTGGACCCTGCAGCGACGATCTTTCATTATGGACAAGAAGTCTTTGAAGGGTTGAAAGCGTATCGTGCAGAAGATGGACGAATCTTACTCTTCCGTCCAAACAAGAATATGGAACGCATGAATCAATCATGTGCACGCTTGAATATACCGAAAATTGATGAAAAATTTGTAGTCAAGGCAATTAAAAAATTAGTTGCTGTAGAGCAGGATTGGATTCCTAATCAACCTGGGCAGTCTCTGTATATTCGTCCGTTTATTATTGGCACAGATGCTGCACTTGGCGTGCATCCATCATCCATGTATAAGCTTCTGATCATTCTGTCCCCCGTTGGGTCTTATTTTGGAAATTCGATGAGCCCTGTGAAGATCTATGTTGAGGATGAATATGTTCGTGCGGTCAAGGGAGGCGTTGGGTTTGCCAAAACCTCAGGAAACTATGCAGCGAGCCTTAAAGCACAAACAAAATCTGAGGAACTCGGCTTCGACCAAGTTCTTTGGCTTGACGGTGTGGAACATAAATATATAGAAGAAGTCGGCAGCATGAACATCTTCTTTAAAATTGATGATGAAGTGTGGACTCCGGCTTTGAACGGCAGCATTCTGCCCGGCGTAACACGTAATTCTGTTATTGCTCTGCTTAAACATTGGGGCATTACGGTGAAAGAAAAGAGAATCTCTGTTAAGAAACTTTTCAAGAAAGCAGAAAAACAACAGCTGAAAGAAGTATTCGGTACGGGTACGGCTGCTGTAATCTCTCCTGTAGGCTTTCTCAAGTGGGAAGATCATGTGATTAAAGTAGCCAATGGGGAAACCGGTAAACTTTCCAAGAAACTTTATGACACGTTAACTGGAATTCAGACTGGCAAGCAGAAGGATGAGTTAGGCTGGACTGAGGAAGTTAAAGTGGAAAAAGAAAAGGTTACTGAATAAGCAGATACCGAGAAAAGCCTCCGTGCAACGCACGTAGGCTTTTTCTTAAGCTAAGAGTAAAAGTTTACTGTAAAGATGTGAGACGCCTGCGGGGCCGTTCCAGATGATTGCGAGTCAAGTGAGGACCCCCAGACTTTTGCCTGTACGAGGAAGCTCACGGATCACCCGCGGCAAGCGACCAATCAAAGCACAATGGATTGCGAAATAAGGACTAGGCGGTTTTAGCTGTAGGGAGAGTGAAGGAACATATGGCATCAATGGAAGAACGAACAAACAGACGTGTCCGCGCTATTCAGATTAGCGGTATTCGCCAGTTTTTCAATAAATTAAAAGATTATCCTGGCGCAGTATCCCTTACCATTGGGCAGCCAGATTTTGCAACACCAGATCATGTCAAACAAGCTGGAAAAACAGCGATTGATCAGAATAAAACGACCTATACGGCAAATGCCGGACTTCTTGAATTGAGACAGGCAATCGCCGGATATGTTGCTGAGAAATACAACCTTCACTACCAACCAGAATCAGAAATCATTACAACGGTTGGCGCAAGTGAAGCCATTGATCTAACATTTCGCACGTTACTTGAGGATGGAGATGAGGTCATACTTCCGGGTCCTGCCTACCCAGGATATGAGGCTCCGATAAAGTTAGCTGGAGGCATCCCGGTCTATATTGATACCCGCGAAACAGACTTCAAAATGACTGCAAAACAAATTGCAGATCACTTGAACGAAAAAACAAAGGCAATTGTGCTCCCCTATCCATCCAATCCAACAGGATGCGTGCTCTCTGAGGGAGAAGTCGCAGCAATTGCGGAGGTACTCAAGAATAAATCCGTTTTTGTTGTTTCAGATGAAATTTATAGTGAGCTCACCTATGGACAGAAACATGTGTCAATTGCGTTATTTCCAGGTATGAAAGAGAAAACAGTAGTGATTAATGGATTATCTAAGTCGCACGCCATGACTGGTTGGCGAATGGGATACGTTTTGGCAGATCAACCCATTGCCGACCAACTGATTAAGGTACACCAATACGGTATCTCTTGTATTACAAGCATTACTCAGTATGCGGCGATTGAGGCATTGACTACGGGCAAGCATGATGCGGAGCCGATGCGTCGCGCTTATAAAGAGCGGTTGGATTATGTGATTGAGCGCCTTGAAGCAATGGGGATTGACGTTATACGTCCATCCGGTGCTTTCTATGTCTTTCCGTCCATCGCAAAATTTGGGATGTCCTCTGAGACATTTGCCTTGAAACTGCTTGATGAAGAACGTCTTGCGGCCGTACCCGGCAGTGCCTTTTCCTCTTACGGAGAAGGGTATTTGCGCCTTTCTTATGCCTATTCAATGGATGTATTGAAAGAAGGATTGGATCGACTGGAACGTTTTGTTTCTCGTTTGTAATCTGTCACTTTGAATAATGAAGGGAGTCGGGGAAAAAGATTTTTCCTCGGCTCCCTTTTTTACCCTTAGTCAATTGATAACGAATGCCCTTTTTTAGGGGTCTTCGGGCCATGGATCTTTAATAACCCATTCATATAGGATGCTTGTGTACGGGAACGGTCAATCATGTACGGCAATGTGATCAGTCTCTCCGCATGGTCGAAGCGACGTTCATGGGAGTAAGCGCCCGTCTCTTTGTGCTGAGATTCCATTTCTACATCGTTTTCTACAATGATTTTCACATGATCATCGAGCAATTCAATATGAATATTTTCTCGCTTCGCACCCGGAAGCTCCGCCTCGACTACCCATTCGTTTTTTGTGTCATAGAGTCTAACCGGGAATCCGCCGCCTAAAGAATGGTTGCTGAAAAATTGATCAATCGATTTAAAAATATCGCCAAATGGATTACTTTGGAAAAATGCGTCGATATCATCCATCAAATTTCTTTTTATTGGCTGCTGTGGTTTCCGAGGATCTTTGTTGTCCATCTTGATTCCTCCTCATTGAGCTTATCTATGATCAGCATATGATTCAGTAGTTTATTTGTTTCATTGAAAGGAAAGAAAGGAAACAGTGAGTGCGGAGGAGCAGCAAATGTAAGGGAAGGTTGCTCATTTGTCTGTCTTGGTTATGTTAAGATGAAACTAACGCGTTACGAAAAGATCGGATAGAGGTAAAGGTGATTTCATTTATGATCGACACAGCCCATCAAGCACTAAAAAAATATTTTGGCTATGATCAATTTAGAAAAGGTCAGGATCAGATTATTTCCAGACTTCTTGAACACAAAGATACGGTTGGGATCATGCCGACAGGCGGAGGCAAATCACTTTGCTACCAAATTCCAGCCCTTCTTTTTCCCGGTGTAACCTTAGTCATTTCACCTCTGATCTCGCTAATGAAAGATCAGGTTGATGCACTAGCAAATGCAGGCATCGCCGCTACTTATATAAATAGTTCTCTTACGTTTGAAGAAGGTAAAGAACGGTTGGCTTCTGCATCAAAAGGTGCTTATAAACTCGTGTATATAGCGCCGGAGCGTCTGGAGGTTCCAGACTTTATCCGTACATTGGAACGGATGAACGTATCACTGGTAGCGATTGACGAGGCCCATTGTATCTCGCAATGGGGGCATGATTTTCGGCCAAGCTATCGGGCAATTCCATCTCTTCTGGCTCGCTTTACGGACAAGCCTGCGGTAGCTGCCCTGACAGCTACCGCAACACCAAAAGTAACCATGGATATCTGCCAATTGTTAGACATAGACATGCAAGGGGTGGTGGTGACTGGCTTTGCACGTGATAATTTACATTTCCAAGTGATCCGTGATCAGGACGAGGATACCTTTTTACTTGATTATTTAAAGAAAAATCAAGACCAACCGGGCATTGTCTATGCTGCAACACGCAAAGAAGTGGATCGATTGTATGATCGACTCTCAAGGAAGGGTCTCGCTGTTGGCCGGTATCATGCAGGACTTTCGGAACAGGAGCGAGCATCTAGCCAGGAAGCCTTTCTCTATGATGACCTCACAGTACTTGTTGCGACCAATGCCTTTGGGATGGGCATAAACAAATCCAATGTTCGTTTTGTGGTCCATTACAATATGCCGCGAACGATTGAAGCCTATTACCAGGAGGCGGGACGAGCGGGACGCGATGGTGATCGGAGCGACTGTATTCTCCTATTCTCTCCGCAAGATATACGATTGCAGAAATTTTTCATTGATCAGTCAGAGATGGATGACGGATTAAAGCAAGCAGAATACCACAAGCTTGATCAAATGATTGGCTACTGTCATACAGAAATGTGCCTGCAATCTTATATTCTTCGTTATTTTGGTGAAAACGCCCCTGAAGGATGCGGACACTGCGGGAATTGTTTAGATACAAGGGATAAGATGGATGTAACCATTGATGCGCAAAAAGTGCTCTCTTGCGTGAAACGGATGCGCGAACGTTATGGGAAAACGATGGTTACAAAAGTGCTTGCCGGTGCAGCGGATCAGAAAATCTTATCGTTCCACCTGAATCGTTTACCCACTTATGGCATCATGAAGGCGCAAACGCAAAAGAACATTAACGCGTTCATTGATTTCTTAACTGCCGAGCAGTACTTAGAGCAACAAGGAGGAGCCTATCCGACGCTCGCACTGAGCGCCCGCTCAGTAGCGGTACTCAAAGGTGAAGAAAAAGTCTTTAAAAAGGGACGTATTCAAGCGGAAAGACTTTCAGTTGATGATGCTCTATTTGAAGTGCTGAAGAAGGTGCGTAAGGACTTTGCGCAAAAGGAATTTGTCCCGCCTTATATCATTTTTTCGGATCAGTCATTGCGAGAAATGAGTGCGCGTTTACCTGCTACCGATCGTGACTTTTTAATGATTAAAGGGGTGGGCCAGCAGAAATTGGAAAAATACGGACGGTCCTTCATGGAGGCGATTGCGGCACATGAAGAGGTGCATGCCAAACAGACGGATCAGGTGTAACCTCATCCATTTCTGCTTGAACGCTTATTGAATACTATTTTTTCCAGGTTGAAATGATGACGATGAACAGGTACAATAAGTCCTGTTGTTTAAAAATCTCCTCGCAAGATTTAGAGGGGGTAGAGGCGCGGCAGTTAAGAGAAGCGTATCTGAGGCTAAGGGAAGTCGGACGATACGTGTAAGGAACTGTTGCCGAAGTGTGGTCGGTGCCCTTGCCGAACATGCTGGGTCCGTTTCCGAAAGGAGCGGGACTGTCACATGCATCATGCATGTGGAGTGCTATCGGGGAAGACGTGCGTGGAGTGAGTGGATCAATCGACCTGAACAATCAAGGAGATCTTATGAACTTTACTATAATAAAGTACACCCGCTAAGAGCATTCTTGCGCTTTTGCGGGTGTTTTTACTTTTCCATTCGTGTTCGTCACATGTTTCCCCCGAAATACAGAGAGGGAGAGAAAGAAAGTGAAGCAAGTAAAGACAAATCAATTAAAGAGAGGATTGAAGTCGCGTCATTTGACCATGATTGCGCTTGGTGGCGCAATCGGTACAGGACTTTTCCTCGCAAGTGGTAATGCAATCTACACAGCAGGTCCGGGAGGTGCTCTTCTCGCTTATGGGCTAACCGGAATCATGGTCTATTTTTTGATGACCAGTTTGGGAGAACTAGCCACCTACATGCCGACAAGTGGCTCCTTCAGTACTTATGCTACACGTTTTGTGGATCCTTCTTTTGGTTTTGCACTGGGCTGGAACTATTGGTACAACTGGGCAATCACCATTGCGAGTGAATTGTCTGCAGCGACATTGATTATGAAATTCTGGTTTCCGCATAGTTCATCCATTCTTTGGAGCGGGTTATTTCTACTCATCATCTTTTTACTTAATGCGCTTACCGTTAAGGGGTATGGAGAATCTGAATATTGGTTTGCATTTATCAAAGTGGCAACCGTCATTATCTTTAGTATTCTCGGCTTGTTGATGATCTTTCGTGTTATGGGCGGCGGTGTTCCTGGCTTTCATAATTTCGCTATTGGCGACGCACCGTTCCACGGCGGCTTTCTGGCAGCCTTTGGTGTTTTTCTAGCCGCAGGCTACTCATTCCAAGGAACAGAATTGCTTGGCGTGAGTGCAGGTGAGAGTGAACACCCGGAGAAAAACGTGCCGAAAGCGATGAATACGATTTTTTGGCGAATCTTGCTCTTTTATATTCTCGCAATCTTTATCATCGCAATGATTATCCCCTATACGAATCAAAACTTGTCGGCAACGGATAAGGTTATGGTGAGCCCGTTCACACTGGTCTTCCAGCGGGCAGGTCTTGCTGTTGCAGCCTCAGTAATGAATGCTGTAATCTTGACGGCAGTACTTTCGGCAGGTAATTCAGGACTGTACGCATCAACGCGTATGCTTTATGCACTGGCTAAGAAGGGTAAAGCACCGAAATTTCTTGGCTATGTGACACGTCATGGGATTCCGATCTGGTCACTCATTGTTACGGCAGCCTTTGGGCTTTTGGCATTCTTTGCCTCTGGATTTGGGGACGGTGTTGTCTATAACTGGTTGCTCAGTGCCTCAGGTATGTGCGGCTTCATTGCATGGCTAGGTATTGCAATCAGTCATTATCGGTTCCGCCGTGCTTATGTTGCCCAAGGTGGGAAACTTAGTGATCTGCCTTATCGTGCGAAATGGTTCCCGTTTGGACCTTTGTTTGCCTTTGCAGTATGCATGATTGTGGTTATCGGCCAGAGTTTTGGTGCTTTTTCCGATGGACGAATAGACTGGGGCAGCATTATTGCCGCATATATCGGTATTCCTATTTTTCTTGCGGTATGGCTCATAGCAAAATGGAAGATGAAGGCAAAACTGATTCCACTTGAAAAATGTGATCTTTCACGTGAACTAACGGAAGATTAATTCATTTTTTTGAGGATCGATGGTTTTGATTGACTTAAGATGGGGAAATGCTCGATTCGTGTTAAAATATAGAAAAATGGTTAAGCTGCACGAATAGCGGCCAAACGTATTTTAATAGGAAAAGAGGAATGCACATGCATGCATTATTGCAGATTCACGGCCTCGTGTGGGGTCTTGTCGTTATTCTCTTTATTTTCAGCTTCATGTTTTCTCAACAAAAAGCGTGGAGTATGGGATTAAGACTCACTTATCTTGTGATGATCATCACTGGGGTATGGATGCTCTTTTTGATTCATTTTCCACTCATGCTGGTGATCAAAGGCGTGCTTTCAATCGGTTTAATCGGTTTGATGGAAATGGCGCTTGGCAAACGTAAGAAGCACGAACGGACAGGAATTTTTCTTGTTCTGATTGCTGTATTTCTGATCCTGATTCTCCTTATTGGTTATCACGTTATTTAATTGCCAGCGATTCAATGCACATAAAAAAGAACTTTTCCCACATCTGGGAAAAGTTCTTTTTTACTAGAATTAATTTTGTACGGGTGTTTCTTTGAGAAGACCAGAATTTTTGATACGTTCTGCTGCTTCTTTCAATCGTTCCTCGGGTTCTAGCAAACTGACACGGACAAATTGATCGCCATATGTGCCAAATCCGACACCGGGTGAGACGGCGACATGTGCCCGTTCAAGAAGAGCATCGGTAAAGGTTTCTGAGGTATAGCCTTCCGGAACTTTGAACCAACAAAAGAATGACCCTTTTGGTGCTTGGACGTCCCAGCCAATCGCTTGCATACTCGAAACAAGTACATTACGCCGTTGTTCATAGAGCGCACACAAGTCTTTTACGGATTGCTGCGAGCCGAGCAGAGCTTCTGCGGCCGCATCCTGAATCGCACTCGGAACATCGGAATGATCAATATCATGGAAGCGGCTGAGCGCTTGAATGATTGATGCATTACCCACTGCAAATCCGATTCGGAAACCTGCCATATTGTATGTCTTTGAAAAGGTGTAGAGCTCAATTCCTTGTTCCTTCGCACCTGGAGTTTGCAGAAAACTAAGTGGACGTTTGCCATCAAAACCAAACGCTCCATAGGCAAAGTCATGCACAACCGGAATATGTTGTTCCTGTGAGAATGCAACAGTATCTGCAAAGAATTTCTCCGTTGCGATTGCCCCGGTTGGATTATTCGGATAGTTAAGCATGAGCAGACGCGCCTTCTGCAAAGCTGATTTAGGTATTTTTGTATAATTAGGTAAAAATCCGTCTTCAGCACGGACGGGAATGCCATAGACATCTGCATCTGCTAATGAAGGACAAACAAAATACATCGGATAGCCCGGATCAGTAGTGAGCATGACATCCCCCGGATTCAGCAACGCCTGCGGAAGTGCAGCAATTGCGACGGTTGCTCCGTCAAACACAGTGACCTCCGTCTCAGGGTCGAGCGTAACACCATATTCATTTAAGTAGAACTGGCAAATGGCTGCTTTAAGAGACCGTTTGCCACCGGCCGGAGGATAGCCTTGATTTTCATGAAGTTGCGCAGCTTTATTCAACGCTTGAATGATTGTGTTGGGTGTGGGTTGGTCCGGGCTGCCGGTATGAAGTTGAAGGACATCGATGCCTTGCTTGACCACGGCATTGATCCGATGATCCATAGTCGTAAAGTAATTGTCGGGAAGCGCTTGTACTAGCCGGGATGGAATGAATTCAGCCATAAATAACCCTCATTTCTTTCTGTTCTTTCTATACGTTATGAGTTGCTTCATTGTATTGTTCATTGACAGATCAGTTATCGTAGGTACGGTCCGCCTGACAATAGAGTAAAAAGTCTAGAATCTAGTAATGTATTTTATCATAACGTGTTTCCGACTTTTAATCTATGCCCTTTTGGAACGGTTTTACATGCGCTGAATAAATATAGAGAGGAATGCCTATGTATCGGCAATATGAGCATACCTCAAAAGTAGTAGGCGGGAAGGGTGGAACCATGTTTGTCTATACTGTAAAGTCAGGGGACTCGTTATTTGGGATTAGCCAGAAATTTGATGTTCCTGTGAATACATTAAGAGCGGTAAACGGACTGACCGCAACAAATGTTGTAACCGGACAGTCCATATTGGTAACGACCGATGTCTATACTGTGCAACCAGGTGATAGTCTATGGATCATTTCGCGCATGGCTTATGTGCCACTGGAAGCTTTACGTCGGGCAAATCCGGGTATTAATCCTGAAAACCTCAGCCCGGGGCAGAAGATTAATTTACCAACAATCGAACGACATGTGGCCACACATTTTAGTTATTCACAATTGCGTACGCCGGCAGTGGATCAGGCGCTGATCTCCGACCAAGCACCGTATCTCACCTATATTGGATTGTTTGAAATTCATTTTAATTGGAATGGCGACCTCAGTACGCTCAATGATAATGCAGCTGTACTTGCAGCTTGGCGCGGAAGAGTGACACCGGTCATCACCGTGACGAACTTAACTGAGTCAGGATTCAATTCGGCACTTGTGCAACGGGTGGTGAACACACCGGATGTACAGCAAAGACTTATTGATAATATGATCAACTATGCAACGTCTAATGGCTATGGGGGAATTAATATTGATTTCGAAGGTGTACGGCCTGCAGATCGCAATGCCTTCGTTTTGTTTCTTCAGGCATTAAAGGAACGCACACAGGCAGCCGGGCTGAATCTCAGCATTGCTGTACCGGCCAAAACGAATGATACGGTTCCATGGGTGCGCGGTTATGATTATGCGGCGATCGGTGCTATTGTTGATCAATTTTTTATCATGGCCTATGACTGGCATCATGCAGGGAGTGAGCCGGGGGCGACTGCGCCTATTCAGAATGTACGGGATACTGTGAATTATGCTGCAGGTTTGATGGATCGAAATAAAATAATCATGGGGACTCCTTTTTATGGCTATGATTGGGTGATTCCGTATTCTAGTGATACGCCGGGGCGTGCGATTACCAATCAAGCAGCGATTAACTTGGCTATGAGTGAACAAGTACCGATTAATTATTCTGTGGCGGATCAAGCGGCTTATTTCTATTACACGGATGACAGTGGCCGCAATCATGTGGTCTGGTTCGAGGATACACGCAGTCTGTTCGCCAAATCGCAGATTGTCTATAACGCTCGCATAGGCGGTATCGGTACATGGCAGTTGAACTTCGCTATGCCGCAATATCCATGGGTATTTACGCATTTCTTCCAAATAAGAAAGGTATAATCGACTTGCATATCAAGTGAAAACGTACGCTATTCATGCTATCGTAGAGCGAGAACGATAATGACATGAAAGCGAGTGGGATGATATGGCAGTGAGAACCATTGGATTCATTGGAACCGGGGTCATGGGCAAAGGAATGATTCGCAATCTCATGAAGGCCGGCTTCACGCTTCAAGTATATAATCGGACGAAAAGCAAGGCAGATGACCTGATTTCAGAAGGTGCGATCTGGAAGGCGAGCCCATCGGAAGCTGCCGAAGGTGCAGACGCCGTCATTACAATGGTTGGCTACCCTAAGGATGTGTCTGCTGTTTATTTTGATGATGGGATCCTGGATCACGCAAAGACCGGGGCCTATCTCATTGATATGACCACTTCCTCACCACAATTGGCAGTGAAAATTTACAAGGCCGCGAAGGAGAAAGGTCTGCATGCATTAGATGCTCCGGTCTCCGGAGGCGATATCGGCGCGCAAAACGGAACTTTGTCGATTATGATCGGCGGCGATCAAGCGGATGCTGAGGTGTTGGCCCCGGTTTTTCAAGCGATGGGGAAAAAGATTGTCTATCAAGGTCAAGCAGGAGCAGGTCAACATACCAAAATGGCCAATCAAATCGCTATTGCGTCAAACATGATTGGTGTCGCTGAAGCACTTAGCTATGCAAAACATGCCGGGCTGGATACCGACAAAGTGATGGAGAGTATTGAAACGGGAGCTGCCGGAAGTTGGTCGCTGACTAATCTCGGACGACGCATGCTCAAAGGTGATTTTGAACCAGGATTCTATATCAAACATTTAATCAAGGATGAGCGAATTGCTCTAGAATCTGCTGAAGCAATGGGACTAGATACACCAGGACTGGCTTTGTCCAAGAAAATCTACGATGAGCTTGCCGAACAAGGCGAAGAAAACAGCGGGACACAGGCGATCTACAAAAAATATTGGAAAGAATAATTTTAGAACATAGAGAAACGATTACAACGCCAAACGTTGTGACCGTTTTTTTTTAGATAAGCACATTCATGACCGGCATTAGTGGCACGGGACACCGCTCGGATGAAAATATAAAATGCTCTATTTGCGTACAGGCTTATTCGTAAAAATGCTTCAAGGACGCGAGACGCCCGACACCCGAGATAAGCGAGTAACGGACGTATCATTGAAGCACAAGTTTGGTGATTAAAGCCGCATAAGTTGTGATAGCCAAGGACCGTGCTTCGCTCATTTTTTCTCATGCGTGATGCAATGCATGTTAAAATAAAAGAAATACTGAACGAACTTGAGGGGACTGAGTTGATGAAAGGATTTATCGTTATAGGCGCCATTCTAGCATTCTTATCGGTTGCGTTCGGCGCATTTGGTGCGCATGTTTTGAAAGCGCGACTTACTGAGCAAGATCTAGACGTATTTCAAACTGGGGTCCATTATCAGATGTTTCATGCCATAGGTTTGATCATCATTGGTCTCTTGACAATGACTGTCTTCAGCGGTCAGAGTACGTTGCTTTCATGGTCCGGTTGGCTGATGTTTGCAGGTGTTCTTCTTTTTTCCGGAAGCTTGTATGCACTTACGCTTAGTGGTGTCCGGTTGTTAGGGGCGATTACACCGATTGGTGGCGTGGCCTTCCTCGTGAGTTGGGTACTTGTCGTGATCGCTGCACTGCGTTCATGAACAGCAACAGTTAACCTGTATGTAATAAAACGGAGCATTCCTTTTCGGGGATGCTCTGTTTTGCATGAGTATGGTTATTCTCTTCCTGATTGTGGTGGCCCATAAGGGTATTGATAGGTGATCGGTCCGGTGAATGTAATGTAATTCACGAAAACCATCGGAATCAAATAGCGTACGCGCGTCTCTTCGTCTTCAATAATGACGTGGTCGCGTCCGGCAGCTTCAACTGTTCCTGTAAATGCTTTGGCATTCCATTCAGTATTGCCCTCAAAGGTGCAGTAGACAGTCGCTGTTTTTCCAAGATTGAGTCGTAAAATGTTTTCAATGTACGATTGTTCAACCAGTGGTAACGGCAATACTTGTGGAACGGTCGGCTGAGCAACCGGCGGAGTAGCCTGTGGTGTTGGAATCGTATAGGAAGGATAAGGGTAAGGCAATGGCTGCGCCATCGGTGGTGCACCGGCTGGCGGCATCGCTTGTGCTTGAAATGGGAATGTACCGCTGCCGGTCTGTGGAGGTGTTTGTCTCGCAGCCTCCCAATTCGCTTGATTTGGATCGGAATTGAAGGCTGCGCCGTACGGCCAGCTGTCTGGTGGAAATTGAATGCCCATGGTTAAATTCACTCCTTAATAATAAATGGATTGCATGTTCACTAATAGACATCGGGACATACAGATTGAGACGGTGAAAAGAAGCAGTGTGCTTTAAAACGCCCAGTGTTCCATTGGTTATACCATTGAGCAGGACATGCTCCTGATGGTTGAAAAAACCAAAGGGCGTTTGATGCCGGATGAAAACGTTCACCCCTCAGTGCACGCTCGGCAAGACGTTTATCTTGTGAACGCGCGGCCTGGTAAAAGTACCCTTTTTGTGTCGCTTCAAATCCACCGGGACTTTGGAACACCATTTGCGGAATGGTTCTAATCCCTTCGAAGTCAAGACAGTTACCAAGGACACGGTTGACTCCGACATTGCCAACCATCAGCATGCCGAGTTGCCCGTCTCCTTCGGCTTCTGCACGCATCAGCCTTGCCAGAAGGGAGACATCGCTTGAGTTATGTTGAACCACGGCCATGGCTGTTCATACCTCCTTTGCAGGGCGTAAAAAGAAAATAAAGTGTAATAGGTATGGTCTTTCCTATTTTAAGTACACTTAAAGCCTATGCCGGACAGTACAAATGATGACAGATTGAGCACGGAATCTGTTCGTTTAGAAAGATGGAAAGAAGTAGTCGTTTAATAAGGAACTGCGAAGTTTGAGACAATGAGAATTTTTCCCGATACGTGTGATTTGTTTCGATATTTTCTCATCAAAGTACACAAAAAAGACACCGTTTCCGGTGCCTCTCATCTTCTGATTTTATCGATTCCATTAAAAGGACAGTTTTTGCCCAAAGCTTTCTTGGTTCAGCTGCGAGCCGACGAAGAACGGACCAAATTCTCCAAACCGGGCGCTGGCTTCATCAAAACGCATTTCATACACGATCTTTTTAAATTGGAGAGGATCGTCAGAGAAAAGGGTGACGCCCCATTCCCAATCGTCAAAACCGACCGAACCGGTGATGATCTGATGAATTTTTCCCGCGTATTTACGCCCGATTTGACCGTGACTCTTCATCATTTCGCGCCGCTCTTCCATCGGGAGCATATACCAGTTATCACCATGTTCCCGTCGCTTGTCCATTGGGTAGAAGCAAAAGTAATCGGTCTTTGGCAAGATTGGTTTTAAACGTGCTTGAACACGCGGGTTCGCATAAGGATCGCCGCCGCTCTTTCCAAGATAATTACTTAATTCGACAACGGAAACAAAAGAATAAGCAGGATCTGTTACTTCAGCAAGCTTCGATTTATTAAATTCTGTCTCCAGATCATGGAGCTCGTCCATGGTTGGGCGCAGTGAAATCATCACAAAATCAGCTTTCTGTCCAAGAACGGAATATAATGCAAAACTTCCGCCGTGTGCCTCTTCATTGATTTCTGATTGAGTGATCCATTGATTAAATTCCATTAAAGCGGACTGACGTTCCCATTCAGATTTTGTTTTCCACTCCGACCAGTTAATGGTTCGGAAATCATGAAGGCAATACCATCCGTCAAGTGTCTGTGCTGCTTCAGACATCGTTAAACACCTCTTTTGTTCTTGCTCCTCTTAATATAGCATACATGAAGCTTAGGGGCAGAAGTACAAGAAAATAACTTTCCAAATGTAGGATCGGCAAATTTGGTTTATACTAAAATAAGGAAAATAATTAAAGGAATAGAGCAAAAGGAATTTGGGCTCAATTGTGCTTGAGTTCATCCTTTAATATAAATGAAGTGAAGAGGGGCGGCGTAATTAATGGCAGACTTATTTGAACGAGTGAAGCGTGAAGTGAAGAAGGGCAAGCCATCCATCATCTTCCCTGAGAGTGACGACGTGCGTGTCTTGGAAGCTGTCAAGCAGCTTGCACAAGAAGACATTATCGTGCCGATTCTGGTGGGCAAGGCAGAACAAACCTCGAAGGACATTCAAGAGCTCGCTGCTGAACATAAGATCCTTTTCATGCACCCAGAAACAGATGAGGACATGTCTTCGATGGTTAAAGCACTTGTCGCAAGGAGAAATGGTAAAACAAATGCGGAGCAGGCAGCTGAGTGGCTGAAGGATCCTTGTTACTACGGGACAATGCTTGTCTATATGGGCAGGGCGGATGGACTGGTTAGTGGGGCTGCACACTCTACAGCTGAGACCGTGCGTCCGGCTTTGCAAATTATTAAGGCTCAACCGGGGAAGAAACGTATTTCGGGATCTTTCATTTTAGTCAAAGGTGAAAAAGAATTTGTCTTCGCTGATTGTGGCATCAACATCTCTCCAGACAGCCAAACATTGGCGGAAATTGCTGTTGAATCAGCAGAAACCGCAACGATGTTCGGGATTAATCCGAAAATCGCGATGCTTAGCTTCTCTACAAAAGGCTCCGCAAAAGATCCTTCTATTGATAAAGTCACGGAAGCCGTAAAAATTGTGAAAGAGCAAGCACCGGACTTGATGGTTGATGGAGAATTACAGTTTGATGCTGCTTATGTTCCGGAAGTGGCAGCGAAAAAAGCGCCGGATTCGCCAATTGCCGGGAAAGCCAATGTCTTTGTATTCCCAAACATTGATGCAGGAAACATTGGTTATAAGATGGTTCAGCGTCTTGGTGGTTATACGGCAATTGGTCCAATTTTGCAAGGCTTGAATAAGCCGGTTAATGACTTGTCACGAGGCTGCTCGGCGGATGACGTCTACAAGCTAGCACTCATTACTGCAAAGCAAGCGTTAAATGCAGCGCAAACGCAAAATGCATAAACACGTTTGCGAAGGCATGTAAGATGCGGACAACCAGATAATCTAATAGTTAGCGCAGAAAAAACGACTCAAACCCGTCAGAAAAAGGACTTGAGCCGTTTTTTTTGTTGTCTCTAGATCGATGTTTTGTTTTTTGCACGTAAAAAACGCCGCTAAATAGCGACGTTTCTTATTTCCTTACAAAACCTTCTTCGTCCAGATATTCCACGGCTTCTTTGTAGGTACGGAAAGTACCATCGAGCAGATCACCGGCATAAACATTCCATAACTCGTTATCATAGATGACTTCAAGCTCTTGC
The DNA here is from genome assembly GCF_024125425.1 of Sporolactobacillus kofuensis. GTDB lineage: Bacteria > Bacillota > Bacilli > Bacillales > Sporolactobacillaceae > Sporolactobacillus > Sporolactobacillus kofuensis. The sequence continues at coordinate 11,711 of NZ_JAMXWN010000003.1, read as the reverse complement.
CTGCCACTCGGCGTTACCCAAATCTCATGATCATTTCCATCAGCCGTTTCTTTTTCATAGACGCCTTCAGGCGAGTGGGCAAAAATAGCTTTCTTCAGCAATGTGCGTAGCTCATCCTCTGAGAAATCACGGATGTTCACCAAACCTTTTGCATCTGCTTCATAACCTTCAATGTCCTTAGCAAAGACGTAGCCATTTCCATTGGGATGTAAATGATAGACAATATTCTTTTTCTCCGAGGCACTTCCCGGATACTGAAAATTGACGCGTCCAAGTGATACGTCCTTTTTTTCTAATTCGGGAAATGATTCAATAATCGCCAATTTTTGACTGTAATCCAGTAGCAAAGAATTCACCACTCCAATTTCATTTTCTCCATTTGATCGGTTCATTATAGCATACCCTGCATCTGAAAGGTAATGGCACCCAACGCGTTTTGTTCACAGCTAGTTCCCTCTGTTCAATTGACAAAATGAATTCATTAGTGTACTATCTAACTAATACAGTGATATATATAAATGGGGGCTAAAAACATGACGATTTGGTTTGCTTTATTTAAAAAGGAGCTGCGCCTTGGCTGGATGGCCTTTTTAATCTTTTTCATTCTCCAAGTCTTGCTTATGGGACTTGGCATTTTTCTAAATCTGCGATTCGGCTCAGATGCAGTTGTTGCTCCAGCGGTTATCGGGGTTATGCTTACGCTTTGTCTGATCCTCTATGTTCCGGTGTATCTGCTTTTTAACGTCATCCAAGAGCGGAAAACCTTTCATATTTGGATGCAGAATCCACTGCCGGCATGGGCGATGCTGCTAGCAAAAATGTCGGGAGCGGTCGCATATTTGATTCTTTCCGGAGTTGTCATCGGTGGCTACACGTGGTTCGGTTTGACAAGAATCAGTGGTTTTCCAGGCGCATTATCACTCTCTCATTTGTCACTTCTGTGCGCGCTAATTTTGCTTTGGTTGAGCATCGGCGGCGGTGTTGGCTTCCTATTTCTATGGACGGTTTATCGGACGATGCGTTCACGGATCGGCAGATGGTCCTGGCTGGTACTGATTGTCGGTATCGGCATTTACAGCTACGTGGACACCAAACTGACTCAGTCCGGCCTTATCAATGTGCTGACCCATTGGGGGCGTGTTCCGGAACGCTTTCTTTATGACTTTCTTGTTTCATCAGGATCAACGATTACGTCTCATGCCTTCAAGACTACTTTAGAATCCGGCTCAGACCCTTTTTACATCGGAAGCATCGTCTTTGATCTAATCATTACAGTGATTTTCTTTTTGATTACCGCTTGGTTGTCTGACAATGAACTGGAGGTATCCTAAGTGAACAGGACTATAAAGAGCGACATCAAGGAGGCTAGCGAGCATGGCACAACCCTTCAATCCGTCCGTGCCCATCTATCAACAGTTGTGCGAACGCATTAAAAATAAAATTATCCGCGGCGAACTCGGAATGGGCGAACGCTTGCCGTCCGTTCGAGATTTGGCAATTGAGTCAGAGGTGAATCCAAACACCGTGCAGCGTGCCTACAAGGAACTGGAAGATACGCAAATTGTAGAAAAAAAGAGGGGCCAGGGAACCTTTGTTACTGAAAACCCGGCCATTCTTCAAAAGATGCGCGAGGAGCAAAAGATCAGCCATATCAATCGATTTGTGACTGAGATGCGCGAGATGGGCTACTCGGAAAAAGAAATGCTTCATGGTTTGCAAGATTACTTGGAGAAAAAGGAGGACAACAAATGATTCAGCTCGAAGAAGTGACGAAACGCTATCTGACCAAAAAAGCACTCCAGGATGTAAGTCTTCAGATTGAACCCGGTCACATTATCGGTCTGATCGGATCGAACGGCAGCGGCAAATCCACAACATTGAAGTTGATTTCTGGATTGCTTCGCCCAACAAAAGGGACTGTACTCGTTGATGGAGAAATCGCAAGCCGGAGAATTTCCAAGAAAGTTGCCTATCTGTCTGAATTAGACAGCTATTATTCTTTCTTCACAGTAAAGCAGACGGTTGATTTCTATGAACAGACCTTTGCTGACTTTAATCGCAAGAAGGCGGAAGAGATGCTCGATTTTATGAAACTCGACCGCACGCAAAAAGTGAAACATCTTTCCAAAGGGAATCGCGGTCGTCTTAAGATTGTTGTGACGCTTTCCAGAGAGGTACCGTTTATTTTAATGGATGAGCCGCTTTCCGGACTGGATCCGATGGTGCGGAGCTCGATCATAAAAGGGTTGATTTCATTTATTGACTTAGAAAAGCAAACAGTGATTTTGACGACACATGAATTGCAAGAAATTGAACCGCTGCTCGATACCGTGATCCTGATCAAGAATGGAGTGATTCTCGATCAGCGCAGTGTTGAAGACATTCGTACGAATGAAAATCTAAGTTTGGTAGATTGGATGGTGGAGAAGTATGGCGAATAATGCCGAGGCAGCTGCGCAACCTGCTGTGCGATTGGAACATGTCAGCAAAAAGATCGGCCGTAAAACGATTATTGATGACTTAAGTTTCGATATCTACGGTGGCGAGGTATTTGGGTTTCTTGGACCGAATGGGGCTGGAAAGACGACAACAATCCGGATGATCGTCGGACTGATGCGGATGACGCAGGGCAACATCTATATCCAAGGACACAGCATTAAAGGCGACTTCAAGCAGGCGATTCGCCAGGTCGGTGCGATTGTGGAAAACCCGGAAATGTATAAATTTCTGACCGGATATCAGAATTTGATTCATTACGCACGTATGATTCCTGGCATCAGCAAAGAACGGATCTTGGAAGTGATCAAACTTGTAGAACTGCAGGGCCGGATCCATGAGAAGGTGAAGCATTATTCATTAGGTATGCGCCAGCGGCTTGGTGTTGCCCAGGCTCTTCTGCACCATCCTTCGGTACTTATTCTCGACGAACCGACCAATGGACTCGATCCTCAAGGGATTCATGATTTGCGTAACTACCTGCACAACCTTTCCCGTGAAGAGCATGTAGCAATCATTGTCTCCAGTCACTTGCTCTCAGAAATGCAGCTGATGTGCGATCGCATCGGAATTATTCAAAAAGGAAAATTAATCGGTGTAGAAACGGTCAACGATTTTATTGAAAAGGGGAGCTCAAAAGTACGTATCCAAGTCGATGACGGACGATTGGCGGCTCAAACAGTTAAGGATAAGCTCGCTATTGATGCTGTGTTCATCGACGATACGACGCTTGAGGTACCTGTTGAACATGAAAAAATCCCGGTCGTTGTGGATACATTGGTCGTCTCTAAAATTAAGATTTACAGCGTCATTGCTGTTGCAAAATCATTAGAGGACAGATTTTTGGAAGTGACTGGGGGGAAGAGCGTTGAGTAACTTCGTTGGCTTACTGCAAAATGAAAACATGAAAATCTATCGAAGAAGTTCTGCAAAAGTGATGATGATTATTCTATTAGGTCTCATTTTGGCTGCCGGATTAATCATTAGATTTGGATCAGATCAACCCAAAAGTGATCCGCACTGGAAACAGACACTGATTCAAGATAATAAGGTGAACCAAAAACAACTTGCTCAAATGAAAGGGAATAAGCAAGTAGCGAATTATCTTAAGAAAACTATTGCAATCAATAAATATCGTATTGAACATAATCTTAAGCCTTCACCAGGAGAGACCATTTGGAACTTCATGGAAGACGCAGCCGGCAACTTGATCCTTGTAATCAGTGTCTTCACCATCATCGTTGTATCCACATCAATCGCCAGTGAATTTGACACAGGAACAATTAAGTTACTGCTTATTCGGCCGATTTATCGGACGGAGATCCTTCTCTCAAAATATATTTCTGCGCTACTCTTTACGGTTGTCTGTCTGATTACTCTTTTTATCGCCTCTTGGTTGCTTGGTGGTCTATTGTTTGGATTTGGTGGAGTAAATGAAGCACATCTCGTCTACGATCACGGTACTGTCTATCAATCAAGCTGGACATTAGCGATCTGGAAAGGGTATTTGCTTAATTGTGTTTCACTCTTTATGACGGTCACTTTTGCGGGATTAATCGCATCTGTCTTCCGTAATGGAGGGCTTGCCATTGGCTTATCTATTTTTACAATGATGGCTTCATCGATTGTCATCACGCTTCTCGGGCGCTACGACTGGGTGAAATATGTACTGTTTGCGAATACGGATTTGACTCAATACACGACAGGTACACCGATAAGAGATGAAATGACACTTGGCTTTTCACTTGCAGTTCTTGCTGTCTACTACATCCTTTTCATCTTCATTGGCTGGGCATTTTACACGAGGCGGGACATAAAGGCGTGAACACATAGCGAACATTGGCCAAGCAGACACCTCGGTTTCTTCGAAAGATAAGAAAGCATAAACTTTTTTGCTCAAAATGAAAGTCTAAGGCGTTTGATCAAGAATACAGCGAAGATGCGAGACGCCTACGGGAGTAGCGTGCCAGCGAGACCCCGCAGACTTTTGCGTGTACGAGGAGGCTCGCGGTGCACCCGCGGCAAGCGAGCAATCGAAGCACAATTGATACAAAAATAGATTTCACAGTTTTTGCCCAGTGTTTGCTCAAAATGAAAGTCTAAGGCGTTTGATCAAGAATACAGCGAAAATTGCGAGACGCCTGCGGGAGTAGTGTGCCAGCGAGACCCCGCAGATCTTAGCCTGTACAAGGATGTTCATCAGTTTGCCCGCGGCGAGCAAGAAACCCGCACTTGATGCCAAATAGGGCTGGGCAGCTCTTGCCCTATTTTTCTAATGCCTTATGTAATTTTTTCCGAATTATGGATTTGTTACACAGTTTCCGCATGTGTTAATGAAAAGTTCATAATGGATTTGTGAGAGGAAAAGGTACCAAAAGCAAGAGGCATTGCGCATTCAAGGAGGAGAAAGAATTATGAAGAACATTTTTTCTTTCAAAGTGTATGCTGCCGCATTTCGAGTGAAACAGATGATTCGATTTTACAAATACTGTGAAAAATTAGGCCAGGACGTATACATTTACGGAAAGAATCAAGTGAATCACATTAACAAGTTGTCGGATTGGCTATCGGTACTCATTGATAATTTGTCGCATGGTGGCGAATGTTTAGTAGTCATTGAGGGGAGCCAAGTCGGCCGGTTGAGAAAAAACTTTTCAATGGTATAAGGACAGTCAACAAAAAAAGAAAGAAAAAGATAAAAGCAGGTATGACTTCAATTCGGGAAGCATACCTGCTTTTAACTATGAATGACCACTTTTGTTTGATAAGGAATGTGCTCATAAACCCATTTTGCATCGGGCACAGTAAGATGGATGCAACCATGTGAATCTTTCTGGCCTAATTTCTTCGCATCCGCAGTCAGAATCTGTTGGTTTTGATCCATGGGCACGCTGTGAAAGAGAAATTCACCGTGGTTTTTCCAGGATACCCAGTATTTTGCACCTTCCTTGTATTTCGGGGCGTAGAACCATTTGCCCCGCTCTGCCTGAATATAGTAGGTACCGGTTGGTGTCGTGGTGTCTGGGTTTGTATCCTTGCCGGTTGAGGCAATCATCGTATACAAAATTCTTCGGCCATCTTTAATATAGACCTTTTGTGCTTTAATCGATACATCAATCCAGATCGGTTCATTTTTTTTGATAATTGGATAAGCGCCGCCTGAAGGTTTGTTCCAGTTCACAGGGGCTACTTTTTTCTCTTCATTCGCCTTAGATCTTGTTGGTAATTCCACAGTCTTGTGGTTCTTCACTTGTTGTTCGGAATGATCGGTGGTTTTCTGGGCGGATTGTGAACAGGCGGTTGTCGTCAGTGTCAATAAAAATACGAGCGCGATCAGGTACCCTTTAGTCCACAAGTTCATAAATAAACGGGTTGCCTCCTTAATAAAATAATTATTTATCGGTTATAAATTTCGCTACTTATTCCTGAATCTGGGACAATCAGAGGGATTGAGTACCGAGCGCACCCTCATTCCGACGAATCATCCGCTCATAATAAGCACCAAATTGTTGCGTTTCTTCATGAGAAAGCGATGGAGCAGAAATGATTGGACCTAAAGAATGCAAGGTTTGTAGAGCTGCATTCACCATTGCTTGCATATCTAGTGATTGTCCGCAGATTTCCTCCAAAGAAGCCATCACCGCTGGATCAATATTCGGATATACAAAACGTGTGTGTTCGTTTTGTAATCCACGTTGATAAAATTCACGGATCAATTGGGCGCGTGAAGAGCCACTTCCTGAAATGCAAAGATATAGTTGCACAGCCACGCCATTCTTCACTCGACGCTGGGAAATCCCTGCAAATTTGCGACCGTTACTACTGAGATCATAACGGCCAGGACAATAAGAGTGTTCAATTTCTCCAATTTCAAATGTAATACCAAATGAAGTCAACATTTTTTTAATGAACGCGACCATTGCTTGAAAGGCTTCATCGATCGATAGTGGTCGTGTTTTTTCAGAAAAGATAAGTGAAAGATTTAGTACACCACTATCCAACACAACAGCGAGGCCACCGGAGTTGCGCACGATCGCTTTAAATCCGGCATCGCGTAGTGCAGTGAGCCCATCTTTAAAGTGGGGCAGCCGCGTGTCTTGAATGCCAAGCATAACCGTTTGATGATGTACCCATAGCCTGGCTGTGGATGGTGAATCACCAGCACCAACAGATTGGCAAATCGCATCGTCTATCGCAAAAGATTGTCTGCCGTCAAATCCGCTCCCCAATGTTGATTGGTCAATAACACGCCAGACTGGCTGATCGAGCAAAGACAAATTGAACCGCCTCCATTTATTTCTTTTGTAGTTAATTATACCAAGGGTTGCGCAAATCAACAGAAATCAGATACACGAAGCATTCGATCAGGTGATTACTAAGACAATTATGTGAAAGGAGAGCCTATTATTTGAAGCGCATTCATTATGTGACTATACTGGCAATAAAGCGGATGCACGCCATCCCGAGTAGGTGAACAGGAAGAGGTGTCATGGGAAGATGATTAGATCAATTAAAGACACGATTCGGTTGAATAATGGTGTAGAGATGCCCCGCCATGGGTTTGGCTTTTTTTTGATTACTGATGAAGATAAAGGACGGGAGGCAATCAGTCAAGCAGTACGTTCAGGTTATCGTTCGTTTGATACAGCGGAGTTTTACAAGAATGAGGCATCGCTTGGTTGTCTGCTCAAAGAAACCGAAGTCCCAAGGCGGGAACTCTTCATCACAACAAAAATTGATAATGCCCTTCAAGGTTATGACAGCACACTGCGTGCCATTGAACGCTCATTGAAGGATCTCCAGATTGAACAAATCGATTTAGTACTTGTGCATTGGCCGAGCAAGAAACATTTCTTTGATACTTGGAAAGCTTTTGAAAAATTGTATGATGAACAATTAGTACGGGCGATCGGTGTCAGTAATTTCGATGTGCACCATTTGGAGAAACTAGCGACAAAAGCAAATATAATGCCCGCGGTTGACCAATTGGAAATACACCCCTATTTTACCCAGACACGCTTGCGTAACTATTTACAAGCGCAAGGAATTGCTTCTGAGGCGTGGAGCCCACTTGGTCGAGGCGCAGTTCTTGGAGATCCAGTGATTGCCCAAATTGCCGAGAGTTATGGCAAATCACCGGCGCAAGTGATTATTCGCTGGCATTTGCAGAGCGGAACGATTGTGATTCCAAAATCACAGACCCCGTCGAGGATTATCCAAAATGCGAATGTCTATGACTTCACGCTCACTGATGAGGAAGTCAAAGCGATTGATGCACTTGATCGGAAGGATGGCCGCAATGGCCCGGTTCCAGATGAAGTTTTTGAAGAAATATAAGAGAGCAGATGAGCATCCGTTGGCGATGCTCATCTTTTTACACAGAAGAGGTATAGAAATTCAGAGGTCTTTCGTGTACATGCATTTCTGCTTGTCTGCACCAAATTTTCATTAGGTGAATGAAGGGAGCCAATCTATTTTGTATAGGAAATAGCTCTGCCTGCTTGTCATTACCTATATCCACCTTTATAATCAAGAGGTTGCGCTTGGCAGAGTTCGAAACCCTCCTCTGCCCTACCAAAAAAACTACGGGAGTGATCTCTAATGGATTCATTACAATCGAAAGTCGAAGTACCTTTCAAACTCATTTTTCTGGCAATGGTGTTTATTACTTGTCTTATTGCCGCAAATCTTGTTGCCTCTAAGCTTTTCACGATCGACGGCTTTTCAATGACGTCGGGCATTATTATCTATCCACTTACTTTTCTCATTCTTGATAGTATTACCGAATGCTGGGGTAAACCGGTAGCTCAACGGATCATTTGGATCGGCTTGCTCGCAAATCTTCTTTTTGTTTTGCTGTTGCAGCTTGCGATTCATTTGCCGGCAGCGCCCTTTTGGAAAGGGCAGGAGGCATTTGCTACGATACTAGGGGCGATGCCCCGCGTCGTACTTGCTTCACTTTGCGGGTATACCGTTTCACAAACCCTTGATATTGCTATTTTCGTCGGTTTAAAGAAACGTACGAAAGGTAAGATGCTTTGGCTGCGCAGTTTACTAAGCACAGCCATTAGCCAACTTGCAGATTCAACAGTGTTTATGTTTGTGGGTTTTGCAGGAATTTTGCCGATAACTGCAATTCTGACCACGATTAGCACAGAATACCTACTTAAATTTTCTTATGCGATCATTGGCGTTCCGGTCATTTATTTAATTGTAGGCTGGATCCGCGGTCGTAGAGCAGGTCAAGCGAAACAAACGCTTGCAGACCAAGAATAAGAGGATGATGATCAATGACTGATCGAAAGAATGACGGTTTAACGCTACTTGGAAATAAAGGCACGCACTATATATTTGATTATGATCCGAAACTACTTGAAACCTTCCAGAATGTTCATCCGGATCGCGATTACTTTGTTAAATTTAATTTTCCGGAATTTACAAGCCTGTGTCCAATTACGCATCAACCCGACTTCGCAACTTTGCATATCAGCTATGTCCCAGGAGAACGCATGGTTGAGAGCAAATCGCTCAAGCTTTATTTGTTTAGCTTTCGCAATCATGGGGATTTTCATGAAGATTGTATCAATAAAATCGCAGATGATTTGATTAAACTGATGGATCCGAAATACTTGGAAGTTTGGGGGAAATTTCTTCCTCGTGGCGGAATCAGTATTGATCCGTATGTGAACTATGGAAAGAAGGGTACACCATGGGAGGCAGTCGCCTTTGAACGGCTGAGCAAACATGACCTGTACCCAGAGCACATCGATAATCGCTAACGACGATAGAAAAGTTTTCATTCGCTACATGCGGTATATGCAAAGGGTTGATTAACTAATGAAAAAAGCAGTTGTTGTATTAAGCGGCGGATTGGACAGTACTACATGTATGAGCGTGGCTCAAAATGAAGGCTATACGCTCTATCCAATAACGTTCCGTTATGGACAGCGTCATCAGCGTGAAGTAGAACAAGCAAAAAAAATTGCAGATTTCTATAGTGTTCATGAACATCGTATCGTTGACTTGGACTTCTTCAGACAATTAGGGGGGAGTGCTTTGACGGATGCCTCTATTGAAGTTCCTGATCAAGGTGAAGATCAGGGTATCCCTGTTACCTATGTGCCTGCTCGAAATATGATTTTTCTCTCACTTGCCACTGCCTATGCGGAAGTCATTGATGCGGAAGCTATTTTTACCGGGGTTTCGTCCGTCGATTACAGTGGCTACCCGGATTGTCGCCCTGAATTTATTCAGAGTATGAATCAAACGATTAACTTAGCGACAAAGACGGGTGTAAGTACTCATCATTTGAAAATAAAAACGCCATTAATGCAGCTGACTAAGGGAGAGACCGTCCGTCTTGGCAACACATTAGGTGCTCCATACCAGCTTACCACCTCCTGCTATAATGGTGATACAGAAGCATGTGGGACTTGTGACAGCTGCCGGCTGAGAATCAAAGGATTCAAAGATGCGGGAGCAGTTGATCCGATTCCGTACAAGATTACGATTGATTGGAACAAATAACCAAAAGTAATGATGAAGAGCAGAAGTCAACTTCTGCTCTTTTTGTTTCGCACTAAATTCGCGGTTTAATTAAAGATAAGAAAGATACCCTTTTTACGGAGAATGCAGCGAAGATGTGAGACGCCTTTGTGAGAGTTTCTACTGATCGCATGTTGGCGAGACCCCGCATATTTTTGGTTGTTCGAGGAGGCCTCCGGATCACCGGTGGAAAGCGAGCAATCGAAGCACAACGCATACAAAATAAGGACTGGTCAGTTTTGCCGAGTCTTTCTTATGGTGTGAAAACGAAATGTACATTAAAAAATCTCTTTCTGCAGGATCATGCATGTGTCACCTGTCACTTAAATTAACGAGCAAATGGACTAAAATGAAAGAACCATGTGACAAATGTATGTTGCATGTCATCATATGGCCTTATTTATCTGAATGTTTTCTCGTTTCACTACTCGATAATTGATGCTGGTTCATCTTTGTGTAATTATGGAATCACTAATCCTTTTTAGTTTGGTATCAAATAGGGAGATAGAGAGGAGTCCCATACGTATGATTCGGCAACTTACTGAGAAAGACAGAAATCAGATCTTAGCATTCGCTGGGGATCGACCGGCAGAGAATTTATTCATTATTGGTGATATTGAAGCCTTTGGGATCGAAGATGATGCACTAACATTATGGGGAGATTTCGACAGTCAAGGCGATTTGCTCAGCATTTTGCTCCGATATATGGGTAACTTTATCCCCTATGCACAAGATCCTGATGCGCTGGATGGGCAATCTTGGGCAAAAGTGATTCAGGAAAGTGGACAACTCGGGCGTCTTTCAGGGTTACAAAGCCTTGTGGAGAAAATAGTGCCGCATATTCAACTACCAATTGTGAAAAAGCAAACATGCCAATACGCGAAAAGGGATCTTCAACTACCCATCGACAATCAAGAAAAGCTTACGGATGTAAAAATGTTATTTCCTGAAGAAGCGGAAAAAGTGATTCAATTACGAAATTCTAGGTTTACCAGTTATGCTGAATCACCTGAAACGCTTCAGAAAAATATGAATAAAGGTATTTCAAGAACCTACTATATTGAGAGGAATAATGAGCTTGTCAGCAGTGTATCGACAGCAGCTGAGACGCGTAGAGCGGCGATGATTGTAGGTGTCTGTACAAAGAAAGACTATGAACATCAAGGATACGCGACCAGCTGCTTGATCAAGACAATTCGAGCGCTTCGGGCAGAACATAAGCAACCCTGCCTATTTTATGATAATCCGAAAGCAGGCCGTATTTATGAAAGATTAGGGTTCTTACCCATCGAAACATGGATGATGGTCACCTATTAAAAATGGCAATAGAGCCATGCGCACGCATTTTTTCGAAGGCTCTTTATCTTTGGGCAGAGATCAATACCGGGTCTAGCGGAATGAAGGTGTCTCATAAGTCTATGGACTGTGAGACACCTTTTTAATGAGGTAAGAACGTATAAAACTTTCCGCTTAAAATGCAGCGAAGATGCGAGAAGCGGGATCAGCGTGCTGGTGAGACCCCGCAGATTCGGTTAGACGAGCAACCATTGGTAGTATAAGTTGGCCCAGCCTTTTGGGAAAGCTTCTTGAATGAATAACGCTGATGCATTTGGCAGGATTACGATTAATTGTTTTGGAAAATAATATAATAGTGAAAATAAATTTCTGAA
>NZ_JAMXWN010000029.1 GCF_024125425.1 Sporolactobacillus kofuensis | reverse complement strand
TAAAAACAAGCGTTTCTCGAATAACATCGAGAGACGCTTGTTTTTTTATGCTTACGGATCTGAAGATCCAGAGAACAACTGATAAAACTGTGAACGCACCTATGCCTCTTAAACCATTTATACATCTCATATTATATTTTTATTCAAATGGCTATATTAATCTTGAGGTGTTATTCATTGAGAGGACGAAAAAGTAATGCTGAGCAACAAGCAAAACTTGTTGTATTTTTTATATTAATTATCGGTGTTTTGTCTGTTGTTGATGGACTTATAAACTGGTGGATACAATTATCCGTATTTGTAAAAGGATCCCTTATTCTTAGTCTTTCTTTTGTCCTCTATAGTACTGTGACATTAATTAACATTAGGAGACAATACAGAAAACAACTGGAAATTGAAGAGCGAAAAAAGCGTATTATTCGCGCCGCAGAAATGAAAAAAATAAGACAAATGCGACCTAGGGAATTTGAATATTTTGTTGCTGATCTTTTTAAAGCATTAGGTTTTGATGCCTATGTTACAAAGGCTACCGGAGATGGTGGCAAAGACATCATAGTACATAAGGATGAAATGACTGCGATCGTGGAATGTAAACGATATAAAGATAAAAAAATTTCTGTAAATCTTATTCGTCAATTTCACAGTGTTATTATTGATCAACACTCGGACAAGGGCTATTTTGTAACTACGAGTACGTTTACGAAAGAAGCGACACGTTATGCGATCAATAAACCGATAAAACTGATTGATGGAGAAGAGTTGGTTAACTACATACAAAAAATAGCCAACCAATGAAAACGTAAAAAAAGCACCAAAAAGAATTGGAGCTTTTTTGTTGAATCTATATGATTACAATTGGGGATGGAGTAGAATTGGGTTCAACTTAATTATGTTACTTAATTTCGATGTTCTTCAATTTGTTTATTGAAGTGTTGCTGCCCCGGACGGGATTTTGCGAGGACATTCATGACATCACTCCACGCTTCCTGATGATTTCCTCCGAGAGACTTAAAAATGGTCTTCATTTGTTCTCTTTGTACCTGACTTAATTCACTTTCAAGTTGTTTTCCTTTGTCTGTCAGATAAAGCTGTTTGTATCGTTTATCATAATCTGCTTGAACCATTGTAATCAAATTTTTTTCATATAATTGCCTAAGTGGAACATTCAGTGCTTGCTTTGATACTTCGAGAATCGAAAGCAGATCATTCACGGTGATTCCCTGTACCCGTGCAATAAAAAAAAGAATGCGGTGGTGCACACGCTGGATACCGTACTTTTCTATCATTTGATCCGGTTTTTCCGTAAATGTTCGGTAACCGAAGTAAAAGAGCATAAGCACATTATTCAATTGTTGTTCTTCTTCATTCAAGTTCTTCTGACTCCTTTCGTACTGACTTTGTAGTATAGCATAAAGTAAGAACTTTTGTCTCAGACGTTTTCTTAATAGGACAATATAGTTGACCTATTAAGCATCTCGGTATATACTCGCCTTATAGGTCAATGAACTTGACCTATAATTATCGATGATACCTAGTCTCGGAATCTTTTCTATGAGTAGAAGTGAGGGGTTAGAACGAAATGAATACAACGTACACAATAGGACGCTATTTAATCGACAGACTCGGTGAACTTGGCATTCGACACATTTTTGGTGTGCCTGGTGATTACAATCTTTCATTCCTTGATACTATTATTGAACATCCAGCACTTGACTGGGTAGGAAATTGTAATGAATTGAATGCGGCATACGCTGCAGATGGATATGCGCGCATTCACGGGATCGCGGCTCTGGTTACGACATTTGGCGTTGGTGAACTAAGTGCTGTAAACGGAATTGCCGGATCACGGGCGGAACAGGTGCCAGTTGTTAAGATCACCGGTTCTCCTGCAACGAAAATTGCAGATGAAGGTCGTCTCGTTCACCATACATTAGGTGACGGAGCATTTGATCATTTTTCAAAGATGTACAAGGAAGTCACTGCAGCACAAACAACATTGACAGCAGAAAATGCAACAGAAGAGATTGACCGAGTGTTAAGAACTTGCTGGTATGAGAAGGCACCGGTTTATATCAATCTGCCTGTTGACATTCATGCACTTCCTGCTAAGCAACCAAAGGAACCTTTGCTTCAAGAAGAACAGGCAGCTTCCATAGATACAATCAGTCTAATGCTGGGAACCCTGATTCCCGTGATCGAAAAGGCAAAGTCACCAGTTATTTTGGCAGACTATCAAGTCTCTCGTTTTCACGCTGAAGAAGCATTAATGAACTTAGCGGAAGCAACTGGTTTTCCTGTTGCTACGCTAAGCATGGGAAAAGGTATTTTTAATGAGGAACATCCTCAATTTATTGGTGTTTATAGTGGGAAAACAAGTCCTGACTATTTGAGAAACCGAATCGATAACGCAGACTGCATCCTAAGTGTTGGCGTTAAGCTTACCGATTCGATTACTAGCGGTTTCTCACAAGAGTTCATGGATAGTGCTGTAATTCAGATCTCACCTGAGGAAGTTAACTATCAGGGAATAAAATTTTCAAAAATTTCTCTGGAGGAATCGCTCAACCAACTAGCTGGGACAGTCAAAAAACGTGATGCACAGTCTTTGAACATAATACCGGTTACTGAACAACAAAAAGAAGAACCTTTCTATGTAAAAGAAGATCAGGCGCTGACACAGAAGCGTTTCTGGGAAATGGTTCGTCTCTTCATTCAGAAAGACGATGTAGTTGTTGCTGATCAAGGGACCTCATTCTTCGGTGCTCAGACAGTACCACTTAAAGAAAATGTTACGTTCGTTGGACAACCGCTATGGGGATCAATTGGTTATACGTTACCGGCTACGTTGGGTACACAGCTTGCCAATCCATCACGACGTAACATTCTATTGATTGGTGACGGTGCATTTCAATTAACCTTCCAAGAAGTATCTACGATGTTGCGTGAAGATCTTCATCCGATCATTTTTGTGATCAATAACGATGGCTATACTGTTGAACGATCAATTCACGGACCTGAAGCGAAATACAATGATATTAAAATGTGGCGCTATGCGAATATCCCGGCCATTCTCGGTGGCAACAAGAATTTTAAAAGCTACAAGACTACAACAGAAGGTGAACTTGCTGATGCCCTCAAGGACATGGCAAAATCACCTGACGTCTTGAGATTTGTCGAAGTAGTTACCCAAAAAATGGATATGCCTAAGGTTTTAACGGTTCTCGGTAAAATTTTTGCTGCCCAGAACGACTGAATTTAAACGTTATATAGAAATTGCAATAAAGCCTCGGTGCTCAAGCATCGAGGCTTTATCTATTTGGAAGGAAGAATTTCATTTTATATGAAGAAAGCTATGCGTATTCAAGTATTAATCCTATGAAAGATAGATTCAGTGAAATCTAATGCTTATCAAAGTAACTCGATTCTCGTACATGTATCGATTAATCTTTGACCAGTCCTGTTCGTAAATTGGTGACACCAGATTCTAAATATGCTTTTAAACATGTGAGCATAAATACCCAGCCTTCTTTATCATCGACAAGCTGTTGAATAATTTGTTCATCTGTATCTTTGAAACCATCTTCAATAATTGTGACGATGGTGGCTTGTCCCATTTCAATCAACCTGATCGTCACAATATAATTATCTTCACGTGGCCCCCATTTGAACACAATTTCCTTGTTTTTCATAACTTTCATTAAATAAATATCGAGTTGAGCGTTGTATTCTCTGTATTTCAGCGTAATCGTCTTACCTTGTTCCCAACGTTGAGAACTGGATGAAAACCAAAAGTTTCCGATCTTTGATGGATCTACAAAAGCTTCAAAGACTTCATTTGCTGGTTTATCTATCTTCATTTTTGTTAGATTGTTCATTGCCCGCCATCCTTTATCTTTTTGATGCTTTTATCTTACGCCTTGATACGATGAAGATCCAATGGAATTTGTAATTGGGGGATAAGGGGGCAAAGCCCTAATAAATAAATGTTGCTTTTTATTAAATAAGGAAACTTATATCAATAGTTTTTAACTTTGTCCAGATCATCAATTAACTATCTTGTCAATTTTAGTTCTGTCGTAATCTAAAATCCAATCATTGTATCCTAGATAAATTTTCTTTATTGTTTCAGGCACAGTCGCCAATAAGTCACAACCTCGGTCATCATAAATATGAAAGATAGTATTTTTATTTACATTGATAAAATATACTCTGTTAGAATTACTCGGACTTAGGCCAAAATCATGGTTACAAATTGCTTTAATGAGCGGAATGTATGCAAAATTGGATGTTCTACATTTTAGAGAAAATCTATGTTTTTGATACATTCCTTCTTCACCATCTTTGGATAATAAAATTGAATTATGTTTTAACTTAAACAAAAGTGATTTTTGAATGTAGGGGGAAAAGTTTTCTAATCTACGTTTTATACTTATCCCATGACCATAATCATCTACATCATCCACGATAACAATTTGATCCGCGAGAGCATGCAAAGCCTGAAATAAAGTAATCGCTTTTTGATAACATCTCTGAATATAAGAATTGTTTGGAAAGTCAATTTCATTATTCAAAGCTATCCCTAATTCAAATCGGATACCATTACTCCAACGATAAAACAATGGTGGTCTAAGTTCTAAACGTGGAAATTTAGCTTGTAAATATTCGTGATGTTGCATAGGTCACCTCATTATTTAATTTTTACATATCAACAGCAAGGATTACGTAAAATCTATGTTTCTCTTAGAATATGGTACTTTGTCAATCTACTTCGAGGAAAAGATGACGTTTATTTATCTGTGAGCTGGGTATATATAATTAAGCTATTATAGAATGGAAGAGTTGGGATTAAAGGTAAGCCGAATTTCTTAAGGATATGCATATCATATTAACTGTTCTAAAATGCATAATATTTCCATATGAGCAAGTATTGACGTATTGTTTGTGAGATGATAAGATAGTTTTCCACCGATATTTGAAGAGAATGAACAGTCGGTGCGAAAAAAACATCTTGACTTGATAGTTTAGTTGAGATATGATATTTCTTGCCGCTGAAAAGCGACTTGATAGTTTAATAAAAAAGTGTTGACAGTTTCGAAACAGCATGGTATGATAATTAAGTTGCTGTTGAGAGCGACGTAAT
>NZ_JAMXWN010000028.1 GCF_024125425.1 Sporolactobacillus kofuensis | reverse complement strand
GTAACCAATTCATTCTTTTTTTCGTTTATACAGAAGAAGGCGAAGAAAGGAGGCCGCTTATGGAGAAGGATATACTTACTGGAGAGACAAAGTCTTTGAACGATCAATTTGTACGTACGTTCCTTCCGTATCTGGCATCCATGCGGCGGCGCTGCAGGGTACTTGCAGGATCGGTTTGGGATGGTGACGATCTTTTTCAAAATGTATTAATGAAATTATTTCAGGCATGGAAGAAAGATCGGTCCAGAAAGGTAACGAAGACATACCTATTCCGTATCATTTCCAATGCTTGGATTGATCATCATCGTAAAGTACGTGTACCGGAGATTGATAAGGAATCTTTTGAAGATATGGCCGCTTGTGATCAAACGATAGAGTATCCCGAACGACTGGTTATGGCGATGAAAATAGTGCTTCATACATTAAATTCTAGGCAAAGACTGGTATACTTGATGCAAGCGGGTTGGGGATTATCTTCATCAGAGATCGCTAAATTATGCGGGGAGTCAGACGGAAATGTGCGCGTCCTTTATCATCGGGCACGCAAGAAGATGCGCCCAGAATTGACCGACCCGGGGCAGCAGATTGATGATCAGCGACTTGATCGTTATATCTCCGCCTTTCAAAGTGGAGATCCCGAGCGGCTGCTCGCTCTGTATCGAGAGGAATCTGCTGCTTGTCTCGTTCAAGAGCAACATCGCGCTAAAGACCGCGAAGTACGCTGTCTTCTCGCTGCTTAATGGTAAATTAAATTGATAAATGAACAACAGGGAGGAATTACTGTGTCGTCGTCATTTTTTATTCCATACGTTATCGAACAATCGAATCAAGGGGAACGCTCTTACGATATTTATTCACGTTTATTAAAGGACCGTGTGATTTTCCTTGGTTCGGAAATCAACGATGAAGTCGCGAACAGCATGGTGGCTCAATTGCTGTTTCTTGCTTCGGAGGATTCGGAAAAAGATATTTCCATCTATATTAATAGTCCTGGCGGTTCGGTATCGGCCGGGTTTGCCATTTTGGATACAATGAATTTCATTAAGCCGGATATTCAAACCATCTGTGTGGGCATGGCTGCATCAATGGCATCAATTATTCTGACATCAGGAACAAAAGGCAAGCGTTTGTCATTGCCAAATGGTGAAGTGATGATTCACCAACCTCTGGGCGGAGCTCAAGGACAGGCGAGTGATATTGAAATCAGCGCCAAACATATTCTGAAGACGAAGCAGAAGTTAAATACCATTATTGCCGAAACAACAGGTCAGACTTACGAACAGGTTGTGAAGGACACGGATCGCGATAACTTCCTGACAGCTGAACAAGCAAAGGCGTATGGCCTCGTAGATAAGATTATCGAAAAATTATAATGTACTTTTGTATTCCGACGCGCATCTGCGCGTCTTTTTTTTATGAAATGAAAACCCTAGGCGTTGGGCCTAGGGTTCTGGAAAGCTTTAGATAGTTGATTCTATTTAAAACCCCTTGAATTCGGACGTTGATCCAGTTCAAGGGGTTCGGTGTTCGTTTATTAGATAGAGACAGAAACCAATTCGGAATGATTTTGCAGGTTTTGCTGCAGCATGCTGGCAGCACCGAAATGATTCACGAGGTCCTTGTTAAAGGCTTGATATGCGCTTGGCGTTAGGGTAAGAAGATATCCGGAAATCTTGCCAGAGGAAGCGTATTTTGAAATGCTACCCGGTGCGCGATACAGCGTATTTTTTGTTCCGACCTTTACATTTAGTGGAACAGAGGTCAGGTCCAAACGAAAGACATATCCGTTTTTCAAGTGGACTAAAATCGTTCGATTGCTGCGAAACGAATAGGAATTAACCGTCTGATGCGCTTTAATGCTTTGGTCACCTTTGAAATTAATAAGCAAGCCGTAAACAGTCAGACTTGCAATGATAATGGCTGATGCAGCCAGAAGAAGAATAGTTGTGCGTTTGCTAAACCATGTACTTGATGTCATTGATCAATGCCTCACTCAATTGAATTCATTGGCATAAACAATATCACAAATTTGACAAAAAATCTACAAATGGTGTTCACATTTAATGACAAATTTAATTGACAAACGATAATTAGTTAGAATAGGCGCGAATCAAAAGGAGGTTAAGCTCAACCTGGTTCGAGTATTGGTGCCACGTGGCGCATCGGATCATCGCATCTGCTTAAAGACCGCGCTATTTTTCTCTGATCGGAGGTTAACGATGAAGGGGCCGACAGTATTGGTGCCCGACTTCTTTTTCTGGCATCAGGGAGTTCGGAAAAACATATTTCAGTACGGCGAAAGGATAATGGGCTATATAGAGGTGCAAAAAAAATAAAAAAAGTTCATGTTGAAGGATAAAAAAATCAATCGGACACATAATAAGATTACCTTTTGAAAAGGAGGTTTTGACCTTGGTAGATAAGCCGGGAACACGTTATAGTGTGCAGAATGAAGAGGACATTTGGCCAGGGGCGAGCCCATCGCATGTATCGAAGCGTGCGAATGGTACGACAAAAGATCGTCCGGGTGAACGAATGTTTTCTGCACATCGGGATCAGCGAGAGCACGATCATACGGAGGGATGACAGGTGAAACAACCGGGCAGAACCGATGAAATGATCAAGCGTTACGACATGCCTCATGCCAAGCATTCGCTATATCAAGTGAATGGTGAAACTCAGCAGACACAGGCAGGAAAGATTCTGGAAGTGAATACGCGGCGTCACCAAAAATAAAACCAAAACAAAAGGTGAAGAAGACGGTTCTCCCGAAAATGGAAACCGTCTTTTTTCATAATTTTTGCTTTTTAAATTTTTCTTTGTATAATGAATATTATCTTTAAAAATTGACGGTAATGGGCATAAAGATAAATAGACAACAGAAACTTTTATAGAAGATGAAACGTATGTTTATTACAAGCCTTTTAGGAAGGATGACGTTTGATGGTTGAATTTGCAACTCGAGCGGTCAGAAAACCGTACTCGAAATTGTTTGGGGCGCTTTTTTCCGGATTACTGGCGACAACAGTAGGTCTCTACCTCGGACAATATGTGTCTGATGCTTTTCGACTGCCGCTTTGGTTCTTGGAAATGGGTATGATCTTCATGATGATGTTTGTCAGAAAACGTAAAGCAGTTGGGTACTTGCTGATGTATGGTTTCATGTTCATTTCAGGCGTAACCTTATATTCAGCGATTAACTCTTACGTCAGCTTATTAGGCGCTTCACTTGTCCTTCAGGCATTCACGGTAACTACAGTGTCGTTTGGGGCAATTGCGGTTTATGCGATGGTAAGCAAACGTGATTTTTCATTCCTTGGTGGGTTCTTATTTGTCGGATTAATTGCGCTTGTTCTCTTGCAAGTCTTTAGCATTTTTATCCCGGTATCAAGTATGACTGCGCAAATTTATTCGGGCATCGGGATTCTCATTTTTGTTGGCTACACGCTGTTCGATTTCAACAGATTGACGGTTCACGGCTTTACCGATGAAGATATTCCGATGATTGTTGTTTCCATCTATTTGGACTTCGTCAATCTATTTCTCTACATTTTGCAATTCATTGGCATTGGTTCAAAAAACTGAGATTAGTTTTAAAAAAGGAAGGCGCTTTGGCGGCCTTCCTTTTTTTATGGCTTATTTCCACGTGTTCGCTTGCCGCGGGGCACCGCGATCCTCCTCGTCCAGGCTAAGGTCGGCAGCTCGCAGGCATCTCGCACATGGCCCTTTGGTTAGAAAAATAACATTAAATGTATACAGAGCTTTTTTAATAGAAAGATAAGGTTTTGGGTATGATAGGATAATTAATCATTAAATGTCCGTGTTCCAAATTTTCTTCATGTCTCAAAAAAATTTTCACTTTCGTTCAATAATGACTTTTCTCACGAACTGTTCTTCCGTTATACTAGACAAGATGGACAAAATACATATATGGGGGAGATGCAAATGGCTGGACGCATTGTTCAAACGAACGAAAAGCTTCCTTTAGTTGAGAGTATTCCTTTAAGTTTTCAGCACTTATTTGCGATGTTTGGCTCTACGGTTCTTGTACCTCTTATCTTCAAAGTTGATCCTGCGACCATCTTGTTGATGAACGGTATCGGCACATTACTTTATCTTGCGATCTGCCGTGGAAAAATCCCGGCTTATCTCGGGTCAAGCTTTGCTTTTATTTCGCCGGTGCTTGCGGTTATTGGTACGCACGGCTATGAAGCAGCTTTAGGTGGATTTATTGCCGTTGGCTTGGTCTTTATTATTGTTTCATTTATTATTCACCTGGTTGGTACGAAATGGATTGATATTGTGTTTCCACCGGTTACGATGGGATCAATTGTTGCAATCATCGGCTTGCAGCTGATTCCTACGGCTGCACAGAGTGCCGGACTGATTGCGCCTGCTGGAGCAACTCAATGGACGATGGACCCAAAAACCGTGCTTGTTTCGTTGCTGACGATCTTAGTTACGATTCTCGGTTGGGTACTGTTCCGCGGATTCTTGAAAATCGTTCCAATTCTGATTGGCATTGTTGCTGGCTATTTGATTGCCTGGCCGGCGGGACTCCTGAAATTCAGTCCGGTTGAGGATGCCCATTGGCTGTCTTTGCCGCATTTTTACACCCCGTCCTTTGATACGGCCAGCATTATGATTATTCTTCCGGCTGCGTTAGTAGTCATTGTGGAGCACGTCGGACACTTAATGGTTACGGGCAATATTGTCGGAAAAGATCTGATTAAGGATCCCGGCCTTGACCGTTCAATGCTCGGAAACGGTATTTCAACGGTTATCTCTGGTTTTCTCGGATCGACGCCCAACACAACTTATGGCGAAAATATCGGGGTGCTTGCGATTACCAAAGTGTATTCGACATGGATCATCGGTGGTGCAGCCGTGATCGCTGTTGTGCTTTCCTTCGTCGGCAAGTTGTCGGCACTAATCACGTCCATTCCATCGGCGGTTATCGGCGGGATTTCGCTAATCCTGTACGGCGTCATCGCATCAAACGGCTTTCGTATATTTGTTGAGAAAAAAGTTGATTTTTCTCAAGCACAGAATATTATTCTGGCAACGGTGATTTTTGCTGCCGGACTGAGTGGTGTATCCATTAACATTGGTAAGGTGCCGCTGAACGGTATGGGACTCGCAACGATCGTTGGTATACTGCTCAGTTTGTTCTTCGCAATGATTAACAAACTGCATCTTTCTAATGAAGACTAATTTTATTTTTGTGTGTGGAAAGAGGCGTCCCTCTGAACGGGGACGTCTCTTTTATTGTTTGATTTGAAGGGGATCATTCGGTATACTGCTGTTCAGACAGGAGGGGTGAACGTGCTGACTGAAGATGAGCGATTGATGGAGCTGGCCATTGCCGAAGCTGAAAAAGCGGAAGCTATTGATGAAGTGCCCATTGGAGCAGTAATTGTACGTGAGGGAGCAGTTATTGCTCAATCTTATAACAAGCGTGAGACAATACAGAAACCTACGGCACATGCCGAATTGATGGCCATCGAGCAAGCCAGTCGAAAATTGGGGACATGGCGCTTGTCCGGATGTACACTATATGTCACCTTGGAGCCCTGTCCGATGTGCGCCGGCGCAATTGTTCTTTCACGGATTGATCGACTTGTATACGGGGCGCCAGATCCAAAAGCAGGATGCGCAGGGACGTTGATGAATCTTGTTCAGGAGGACCGCTTTAATCATCGCGCGGAGGTTACAGCAGGTGTTCTCGGCGACCGATGCAGTCTGATGCTTACCGATTTTTTCAGGAGACTACGCGAGAATAAGAAAAAGAATAAATAAAGCCCATAATGCTTTGTATTTCGCTACTCTGCATAGCAGTGAGATAATCGGTGTCATCCTTAATGCTGATCATTAGTGAATGTTGGGATTTATTACTTCCTGATAGTGCATGATT
>NZ_JAMXWN010000027.1 GCF_024125425.1 Sporolactobacillus kofuensis | reverse complement strand
CTCATGGTTGCTTATTATACTGAGTAAGTCCATCCTAAGCTACTGCCTTTTCTAGCATTATATTATCTTCCGTTTGATATTGAAAAATAAGTACTTCTAAAGCAGATATACCTCTTATGAGAAAAGTGAAAAGGGAGTTGATCCTTTATAATGTCAAACAAGCGAATTTTTTTTATCGGTTCGTCAATGCTTGTCATTTTGTTTTGATTGCTATTTTTATTATGCGTCCGTGGAATAGTTCATACTAAAGAGGTTTCCGTACCGTTGAAAATAAAAAGTACGGAATCCGAGGTAGAAAAAAATCCACCTGCCGCAAGCTATGATCCTGTTCAGAAAAATCCTTTTGGAGAATCTTGGATAAATCAAGGATCGATTGAAGATAGTGATGTTCAGCGCTATATGCTACGAATGGCAAAAGAAAAGAGCGGAATAACTGCTGATCGAGTAGAGTGGCTCTCATTCGCTATTTCGATTGACAAGATGGGTTTACGGCATAAATCCATTTATTCGGATATTCTGAAGAAATGGAAAGCACATGATTTTTCAACACTATCAAATGATAGAAATACACTCGAAAAATTAGAGTAGAAAGAGATCGTTTCATTCCTTCTGTCTAGACATGCGAATCTAAAGCCCGTTAATTATTTATTTGAAACTTCTTCACGTAAATTCTTAAAACTATTTCTCATTTTGTATCTAATTGTTTCATACCCCTTATATAATAATAGGGCTATAAATGCACTCAAAGTGTTTAAAATAACGTCATCAATATCAGCTGCTCTACCTAATCCCCAAGTATACTGAGAAAAAATTAATGCTTTAATTAATTGTAATAGTTCTATGCTCAGTGAAAAATAAAAAGCGATAATGACCGTTTTTCTATTGGATGCCATCTTAAATAGAAGGATAAAGAAGCAAAGAGGAGTTAATAAAAACAGGTTCCCAAGTACCTGAATAACGGTTGGCGCTGAGAATTGGACTAAATCATTAATGATGGTATGAAATGGGATAAAATTGATAACCTCAAATGGGAAGTGAAAAGGTCTAGTCATTTGATGGGATGCATAGGCTTGGCTCATAAAAAACACGTTAAAATATACAGTCCGCCCATAAAGTAGAAAAAAGTACATTTGAAATAACAGATACATGATGAGTTGATACATTGTGTATATTTGTATTTTTCTAGTAAATAAGAAAAATATCACCTCAATTATTATTAAGTTGATTATTAGATTGACAACATTGATTAAATTTAGATTAACGTAGTCTAAAAACCAATAGACAAAGGAAATAAATAATACAATGGCAAGCGAAATCAGCTTATAGTAGGAGCGAATTTTCACAAATAACACCAGCCTTTGTTACGTTCATCTCTTAAAGCCTTTAGATATTATTTTGATGGTTTCGTGACTTCTAATGTTGTTTGCCCACAGATACTCAATAAGAGGGGTGATATATGATAATAATTTTTGAGGAGTTTTCACAAGCGTTCGGCGGCCATTTGGTAAACTTTTTTATGATCTCTTGGTCCAATCGCTAATAAATACATTTCAATATAGTCTTTATGGACAATCGGGCGATAAACAACTCTTAGATTCATTGCACGAGGCTTTATCTTTGCATAACCGCTCAATTTACCTTCAAGGGATTTGGCAACACCATCTGGTACAAATTGTACGCCTTCCCTAATTCGTCGAACGATAACAGCAAGAATGCTGTTCCTACTCCCCTTATTGATTGCTTTGAGATCAGCAACGACTTTTTCATGAAGAGTCATTTCCACATTAAATTCTTCACGTACGTACAGTTGAAATTCTTTTAGATTCATATCAGTCTTTTGACTCCTTGATGACCTCATCAAAATCAAAATCATCATTAGAGAAAGCATCCGTAAATTTCAGTTTCGGTGTACCATCATTAAGACGCTTTATCGCTTCTTCCTCAATAATTTGATCAGCAGCCTGATCAACAGCTTCCTTATATCGAAGTAGATCCTCAAAATATTTTAAATCAATCATTGCTGCTTTAGCTTCCTTATTTTTTGCATTTTCTATAACAAAAACTTCATCGGTCGGCTGGACAAATTTCTGCAGAATTTCTGTCAACTTGTTTTTACGGGTCAGATCTGAAACGTTATAAACATTATGACGTAAGAAATTTAGCGTATCCGTTGTTACCGAAGGTTTTTCTTTATTCATAACGGTTGCCCCCATTTTTCATCTCTCCTTCATAGTATGTTCAAATCACCATTTAATTACACATTTATTGTAGCATATTATATGTGTTCTTTAAGCACATTTGTAATGCAAAACGTATATTACAACAAAAAAGCCAGCACTTTGATTCACTCAAAGCACTGACTTTTCTTGTTTACAAGGCTTTTCAGCCTCATTCTGATACCGGTGGTCGGGGTCGAACCGACACTCCCGAAGGAACATGATTTTGAGTCATGCGCGTCTGCCAATTCCGCCACACCGGCACAATCGTAAATATTGGCAGTAAGTAATTTAATGGAGGCGACACCCGGAATCGAACCGGGGATAAGGGTTTTGCAGACCCGTGCCTTACCGCTTGGCTATGCCGCCATAATTTGGAGCGGAAGACGGGATTCAAACCCGCGACCCCCACCATGGCAAGGTGATGTTCTATCACTGAACTACTTCCGCATAAAACTGGCCCAGCTGGATTCGAACCAGCGCATGACGGCACCAAAAACCGTTGCCTTACCGCTTGGCTATGGGCCAAAAATGGGGCGGTTAGTGGGGATCGAACCCACGCATGCCGGAACCACAATCCGGTGTGTTAACCACTTCACCATAACCGCCATAATAATTAAAGCAGGGGTAGTAGGAATTGAACCCACACTGGAGGTTTTGGAGACCTCTGTTCTACCTTTAAACTATACCCCTATAATATGTAAATGGAGGGAGAAGGATTCGAACCTTCGAACCCGTAGGGAACGGATTTACAGTCCGTCGCGTTTAGCCTCTTCGCTATCCCTCCATAATAATTAAAGGAATAGATATTAGCATCTATTGTTTATAATAAAAACAAATGCCGATCAGAGGACTTGAACCCCCAACCTACTGATTACAAGTCAGTTGCTCTACCAATTGAGCTAGATCGGCACGAACAAATGGTGGCTCGAGGCGGAATCGAACCACCGACACGAGGATTTTCAGTCCTCTGCTCTACCGACTGAGCTATCGAGCCATTATGTAAAAAATGAATTAATCATTATGAAAAATTAAAATAAAATGGCGGATCCGATCGGATTTGAACCGACGATCTCCTGCGTGACAGGCAGGCATGTTAACCCCTACACCACGGATCCATAATTGCGGGGGCAGGATTTGAACCTACGACCTTCGGGTTATGAGCCCGACGAGCTACCAGACTGCTCCACCCCGCGATGATATGGTGGAGGATATAGGGCTCGAACCTATGACCCTCTGCTTGTAAGGCAGATGCTCTCCCAGCTGAGCTAATCCTCCATATTGTTTTGGACAAGCCATCAAACACACTCAAACATTATATCACATGGCCTATCAAAAATCAAGAAAAACAATGACCCGTACGGGATTCGAACCCATGAACCCACCGTGAAAGGGTGGTGTCTTAACCACTTGACGAACGGGCCAGACAAGCATTTGTCATAACATCTTGCCGCCGACTCATAAAATATTATCATCAACCGATGAAAAAAGCAAGTGTTTTTTTAAAATTTATTTTAAAAAAATAACAACTCACTTAGTATACCCTAAATACGCCAAGAAAGAAAAGAACATTTTCATCATTTGTATTTCAACATGTCTGTATCCATTTCAAGCGACTAAGAAGAAGATCAATTTTGCATTGACTGAGCTTCGATTGCTCGCTTGCCAGGGCCGATCCGTGAGTCTCCTCATATACGCATGTTCTTTGCGGGATCTACACGGCTCGCTACTTCCGCAGGTGTCTTGCATCTTCACTACATTTTTTAGCGAAAACTTTAATATTTTCTTCTATGGACAACTCCATCAGCTATTGCTGACGGACTGCTGGAGGATTTTCCGTACAACCTCTGCGTCCAGTGGTCGATAAAAGTAATAGCCTTGAATTTCATCACAGTCCCATTTTCTCAGAAACTCAAGCTCCGTCTGATTTTCCACACCCTCAGCAATCATACGCATATCCAAATATTTGGCAAGATTAATGATGGCTTTGGCAATTCCCGCACCTTTTTCACTATGATCAATATCTTGAACAAATTGCATGTCCATCTTCAGCCGATCTACAGGTAAATCTTTTAACCGGCCGAGTGAAGAATATTTCGTTCCAAAATCGTCAATAGATAGCGAAACACCAATTGCCTTTAATTGATTCAATACACGAACAATGAACTCAAAGTCCTTGACCGTCGCACTCTCTGTAATTTCAAGTTCAAGCAGTGCAGGATCCAATCCTGTTTCGAGTAGAACTTGCTTCACCTGTTGCACCAGCAAGGGATTCCGCAGCTGTACGACCGATAAATTGACCGCCATACGTACTGGTGGAAGCCCTTGATCGATCCATGCTTTCAATTGCATACAAGCGGTTCGGAGCACCCATTCACCAATTTCGTTAATTAAGCCCGTCTGTTCTGCCAATGGAATAAATTCATTGGGCGAGATCATCCCATATTCAGTATGTTTCCATCTGAGTAGCGCCTCAAGTCCGATGATTCGTTCTGACTTCGCACCTACCTGAGGTTGGTAAAGGATCATAAATTCATTTCGCTCTTGTGCATGAAAGAGACTGCTGGTCAGAATCATCTTGAACTGCTGCTTCTCTTTCATTTCATTGGAGAAAAGGGTATATTGATTCTTTCCTTTATTTTTGGCCGCATACATGGCTGTATCGGCATTTTTAATTAAAGTTTCCGTATTTTGTCCATCTTCTGGGAATAACGCTAGTCCTATGCTTGCAGTGATGAATACTTCTTGTTCATGCAACATAAAGGATCCGTGAAATAAATCCAACATTTTCTTAGCAATCGTTGTTGCCTCAGTAGGATCGGATAGATCATTAAGCATGATGAGAAATTCATCCCCACCAAAACGTGAGACCGTATCAGACGGTCGCACACAATCGGTCAATTGTTCCGTAACTTTTTGAATTAATAAATCTCCAGCTTCATGCCCAATACTATCATTAACGTCTTTAAATAAATCGAGATCTAAGAAAACGATTGCAAGGCGATGATTTTTCTGTTTGACGTTTTTCATCGCTACTTCTGTGCGCTGATTAAATAATAAACGGTTAGGTAGTTTAGTCAGACTGTCATAGTAGGCCATAAAGTGAATTTTCTCTTCTGCATTCGCCTTTACAAGCGCATTCGCAATCACGTTAGATAAAATTTCGAGTAGACTCATTCGACTTGGGGTCCAACATTTTTCAGGTTTCTCCGATTCAAGCGTTAACCGCCCAATAGCTTCATCTTGAATAAAAATGGGTACTGATAATAAAGTAAAACTATTTCTCTCTTCAAGCGTTTTTCGAATGAGGTGAGCATCAGAGGGAATTTTTCGCAGATCTGGAATTTGAATGATACTTGTCTCTCCAAAATACCGTCCCAATTCTAAAGATAAGTCTACTCTCTGATCTGCACCTTTACTGTTCCAGTGGAGGTTCTGCATCAGTTTACTAGAAATATAGTCTTCTTTACTTATTTTTAATGACACATGTTCGATCTCAAAAAAAAGTCCCACTGTTTCAAGTAGCGAATGAATCTTATCCACAATATTTAAGCTGTTTACCGTAACGAAGTTCGTAGATATTTCTGATGCGATTTTCTGAACGTGAACTTGATCAGCATTCTCTGATAATCTCAGAATGTAGATTTTATGCACATAGAGAGCGAAAATAACGCCAACTGTGAGTATTGTGATTCTCCCTACGAAAACATCGTTCTGAATCGTGATGTGCAAACCCGGTGCAGCAAACCATAAGTAAATTTGCGTAAGATACATCGAAAGTATCGTTGCTTTAAGTAAAATACTTCTGTTAAAGATCAACGAAATAATAATCGTAATAAAAGGAAACGCCCAAATGACTGTATCCGTGTAACCAATCAATTTAACGATAAATAGTGGTGTCACCAGCATACTTACCAAACTATAAATGACTTCCATATTCACGTTATTCGTTGTGCATCGATAACTGATAGAAATAACGATTCCTAAAAGTGCCAAGAATCCGCCTGTACTTAGGCTAGATAGAAGCGATTCATTATGGGAGATCGAATATTGGCAAATAACATAGATCATGCCGCAGGCAACGAGCACGAGCGAAGAGATATGATAAACCTTAGAACGATTGGACAGATTTAAGATCAACTCATCCTCATCTACTCGATTATTATTCATTAGTCGGTACTTCCTAATGCAATAGCTAATTGTAGCAAGGAGTAAAATAAAGAGGATCGGTCCAAGTTGTGGAATATGTATGTACATCATCTGGCTATTAATCACATCCGTAAACGATCCACACACAAGGATCGACACAAATGTTGTAAAAATGATTCTCGCTTGCTTGATTATATAAGGCTTCTTTGCTTGTTTCTTCCATTGCCAGAGGAAGGCAAGACCTATTAGTGAATATGTGACAAAATAACAATAAAAGAAGACATCCCACCCATTTGTGAAGGCAATATTGGCCCATCCATGGTTTGTCTTTATAAAATGATATTGTATATTCGCCATTTTGCTTGAAAATCCAAAAACATAAATACATACTGCTGCAGGAAGGTAGAATATTGGATAAAACCATTTTTTCATTTTGATATCTTTTTCCGATATTACCAAAACAAACTGCAACAACGAACAATAAATTGCTCCCCAGCCGATCGCTGAAAATCTTCGCCAGAACAAGCAAGTACTTGCATCCGGAGCGATAATCGCAATCGAGAACCCAAAGGACCAAATGCATAGACAAATACAAACTGCAAAAAATACACGATTTAATTTTTTAGTAGGATTTTTAACTATAACAAAAAGTCCGAGAAGTGCACTAATCGAACAAACAAGTAGAAAAAGCATAGAAAAAAATACGGGAAATGAAGTTTCCACCTTTAAGTCTCCTTATGTAACGATGATACACGTATATTATAGTTCATTAATCCATATACAAGTTCATTCGTGTATGAAATACCAATAGTACATTACGAACATTTATTTCAAGGTATTTTCTTTGCATTCTGATTTTCCTTTTTTCTTTATCGAAAAATATTTCATTATTAAACTGATTTAATTTTCTTGATGAGCTTGACTGGTTATCATACTGCAACTAAGATCAAGTGTCCATTCTTTATTTCTGTAAAAAGAAAAAAGAGTTATATGCAGGATATCTGCATATAACTCTTTTTTTTCGACGGAGAGCGAGGGATTCGAACCCTCGAGACGGCCTTAACCGTCTACACGATTTCCAATCGTGCTCCTTCGGCCTCTCGGACAGCTCTCCAAAAAAGGCTTCACAACCAATTGTCAATTAGACCATTTGCTCCACTTCGACACTTATGGAGTGATCGACCGACAATTGCCGTGAAGCACAATCAATAGTTATATATCGCCTGGCAGTGACCTACTCTCACAGGGGGACAGCCCCCAATTACCATCGGCACA
>NZ_JAMXWN010000026.1 GCF_024125425.1 Sporolactobacillus kofuensis | reverse complement strand
GGTTTTGAAGGCTCGTGAGAGCCGGTTCGTCTGGCGGTTATAGCGAAGAGGTCACACCCGTTCCCATCCCGAACACGGCCGTTAAGCTCTTCTGTGCCGATGGTAATTGGGGGCTGTCCCCCTGTGAGAGTAGGTCACTGCCAGGCAAAAGCAGAAACAAGCGTTTCTCGAATAACATCGAGAGACGCTTGTTTTTTTGCAAGTAAAAAAAAGTATATGCTTTTAAAGCAAAAGGGTTTGAACTACGTAGGTGCGAGACTCCTGCGGGACCGTTCCGGATGATGTGAGCCAAGTGAAACCGCATAGTATTGGTTGATCCCGGAGGCTCACGAATCGCCGCAGAAGGGGAGCAATCGGAGCGATTCAAAGCCAAATGCGATGCGAAAACTACAGCATCATGAGAACGTAAGGACTTGGCAGTTCTTGCCCGGCTTTTCTCTGTTAATCGGCTGAGTTATGGCGTAATAGTTGGCTAAAAGTACAACAAAAATTTTACTGTAAAAGCAGATCAAGCAAAAAAATTTGAAAAAAATGATTATTATTTGAAAAAGAGTGGAATAGAAAAAAGGCATATACACTATAACTTATTGATAATCATAATTCGTCAAATTGGGTTGATCTTTTTTCAAATATGTATAAAATGTGATTGATAAGTGATAAATATGTGACAGTATTAATCGATGAAACAGGCGAGAAGATTAATAAACAGAGTAACAGATCAAAGTCACAAATAAACAGAAAGAAGTTGAGACAAGTGAAAGTTTCTCTATTTACAACATGCCTGGGAGAATTTTTTTATGTTGATGTTTTAAAAGATGTAACCGAAATACTTGAAAGGCTTGGTTGTGATGTTGAGGTTCCCCAGGGTCAGATTTGCTGTGGACAACCTGCCTATAACAGCGGCTACAAAAAGGATACAATTGGTCCCGCAAAACAAATGATTAAAAGTTTTGAAAATGCGGACTACATCGTTTGCCCTTCCGGTTCTTGCGCGACGATGTTTCATGAATATCCGAATCTTTTCAAAGACGAACCTGAGTGGCAGGAGCGAGCAAAGAACATTGCCGAAAAGACCTATGAATTCACACAATTTATCGTCCGTGTTCTTGGTGTTGTTGATGTTGGTGCGGAATATCATGCACGAGCAACTCTTCATACTTCTTGTCATATGACGCGATTGCTTGGCGAACGTGAATCACACTATACATTGCTGAAACATGTTAAAGGTCTTGATTTGGTCCAACTGCCTAACAATTATGATTGCTGCGGTTTCGGTGGCACATTTTCTGTTAAAATGTTCCCCATTTCGGAACAAATGGTTGATGAAAAAATCCGACATATTGAAGAAACTGAAGCAGATGTTGTTATTGGTGCCGATGCAAGTTGTCTCATGAACATTGGCGGCCGTATGAAACGATTAGGTAAGCCGATTAAAGTTATGCACATTGCACAAATATTGAACAGTCATCAAACTGAAGGAGATGAGCGCCATGCCGATGCAAGTCGGAAATCGACCGTTCTTTGAGGGCGTCGATGAAGCGATCCATGATACATTCATGGTCAATGCGGTCTCTTCAGCACAGGATGGACTGCGAGGCAGGAAACTCAGTGCAACAGTAGGTGACGACGCACTTGGCGATTGGGAAGAATGGAGAAGTGCGGGTGAAGAAATACGCGCACATACAATAAATCACTTAGACTACTATTTGAAACAATTGAGTGATAACTTTTCAGCACGAGGCGGCCACGTTTTTTTCGCTGAAACAGCAGAACAAGCACAAGAATATATTAAAAAAGTTGTAAAACAAAAAAATGCAAAACATATTGTTAAAGCAAAATCGATGGTTACTGAAGAAATTAGTCTGAATGAAGCACTGACAGACATCGGCTGTGAGGTATTGGAAACGGACCTTGCGGAATTCATTCTTCAAGTCGATCATGATTCACCTTCTCATATTGTGGTTCCATCTGTGCATAAGAATCGGCAGCAAATCCGAGATGCTTTTAAAAAGCTCGGATATGAAGGAACAGATGATCCGAAAGAACTCGCGGGATTTGCAAGGAGAACGTTAAGGGACAAATTTCTTAAAGCAGATGTAGGAATCACGGGCTGTAACTTTGCTGTTGCTGATTCTGGAAGTATCTGCCTTGTTACCAACGAAGGTAATGCAAACATGGTCACCGCCTTTCCAGAAACACAAATTACGGTTATGGGTATGGAACGTCTTGTTCCTACTTGGAAAGACTTGGATGTTGCTGTGTCACTCTTGTGCAGAAGTTCCGTTGGACAACGTTTGACCACCTATGTTACGGATATTACACCAGAGGCAAATCAAGAAGCCGTAGATAGTCCGAAAGATTATCATTTAGTGATTGTCGATGCCGGACGCTCGAATGCACTGGGCACTGAATTTCAATCCGCTCTGCACTGTATTCGTTGCGCGGCCTGCATTAATGTATGTCCGGTTTACCGTCACATTGGTGGGCATGCGTATGGTTCCATTTATCCGGGCCCGATCGGTGCTGTGCTTTCGCCTATTCTTGGCGGTTATGAACAGTATGGAAAATTGCCTTATGCATCGAGTCTTTGTGCCGCATGTTCTGAGGCTTGTCCGGTAAAGATTCCGCTACACAAGTTACTCATTCGACATCGCGAGAAGTATGTTGAAGGCGGCGGACATCCACCAGTGATGGAAAAAGTAGCAATGAAGGGATTTAGTATCGGTGCTTCTTCACCACTTTTATTTAGAGCCGGAGCCAAAATGGCACCAATCATGCTTAAACCAATTGTTCATGATGGTTCAATCCAAAAAGGTCCTGGACCGATGAAACCATGGACCCATGGCAGGGATTTGCCAGCACCAAGTCAGGAAAACTTCAGAGATTGGTTTAAGCAACATAAAGGTCAAAAAACGGCCAATCTGGATAAAGGAACAGGTGAGTCGTTATGAACGGAACGATAGAGAATCGTGATTCATTTCTACGTAATATAGCTTCAAAATTAAATCATACGTCAGCAGATGCGTCACAGCCACCAGCTTGGGAGCACAAGTACATGCCTCAAGAAAAGGTTTATCAAAAGTATTCTACAGAGCAGCTTGTAGACATGATGAAAAAAGCATGTGATCCGATTCATACAAAAGCGTATGAAACTACTTCTGATAAGCTTGCTGAGCAATTAGATAAAATTATTGCAGATTACGGTGCTGGAAAGGTCGTCGCAACAAAAGACGAACGCTTTAGCAAATTTGGCTTACAGAACGTACTCAGTAAATACGATGTCTATACATGGAATTATTCAGAAGGTCATCGTACTATTGATCGAGCAGCAGAAGCAAATATTGGTCTGTCAATCTGTGATGTGATGCTTGCAGAATCTGCAACAGCAGGTTTATTTAATGACAAAGATAAAGCAAGAAGTGTCAGCCTACTTCCGGAAACATCAATTGTCATTGTACCGAAAAGCCTGATTGTTCCCCGGTTGACACAAGCGATGCAGATGGTCGAAGAACGCGTTCAGAAGGGTGAAGAGATAGCTTCGTATATCAACTTTATCTCAGGACCAAGCAACAGTGCAGATATTGAAATGCGACTCGTTGTCGGCGTTCATGGACCAATAAAAGTAGCCTATTTGATCGTATCGGATCTCTAAGACTATATCCTAAAAAAACAGCAATCCTCATTCGAGGATTGCTGTTTTTTTACAAAATGATAATTTTATTTTCTAATTTGGCCGTTTCCTTCAACAAGATATTTAATGCTAGTCAATGCATTTAGACCCATGGGGCCACGTGCATGGAGCTTTTGAGTACTGATACCTATCTCAGCACCAAAGCCGAATTCCTCCCCGTCTGTGAACCGTGTAGAAGCATTATGATAAAGAGTAGAGGCATCTACAAATTGGTAAAACATTTGGACGTTCTCAACATTTTCCGAAATAATGGATTCAGAATGTTTGGTTCCGTATTTATTGATATGGTTAATGGCTTCTTTAACATTGCTCACAATTTTAATCGCAATGATTTTATCGAGATATTCCGTTGCCCAGTCTTGCTCAGTTGCCACGTGCAGATTTGGAAATTGATTCGCAATTTTAGCGTCGATGTGGCAATCGACTTTTGCTGATTGTAAGGCATCAATTAATTCAGAGCCAAAATTCTTGAACCATTTTTCATGAACGATCACGGTTTCGATTGCATTACAAACGGACGGACGTTGTGTTTTCGCATTCAAAACGATGCTGATGGCCATTTCTGGTTTTGCTGTTTCATCGATAAATACATGACAGTTTCCAGCACCGGTCTCCAAAACAGGGATACTCGCTTGCTTGATGACGGTTTGTATCAATCGACTGCTGCCACGGGGGATAAGAACGTCAATTAGCCCATTTAATTTAAAAAATTGATTTGCTGTTTCATGACTTGTATCTTCGAGTAATTGGACACACTCAGTCGGCAATTCGGTTGCGTTTAGCGCTTGGTGAATAACAGATACAATAGCTCTATTGGATTCCAGAGCGGATTCACTCCCTCGTAAATACACAGCATTACCGGTCTTCAAACAAAGCCCGACAGCATCGACGGTCACATTTGGTCGTGCTTCATAGACCATCCCGATCACGCCGATCGGAACACGAATTTTTCTAATCTGTAATCCATTTGGTCGGGACCATTGTTCAAGTTCATCACCTATCGGATCTGGTAAATCTGCGAGATGCTCTAGAGCACCGGCCATTGCATCAATCCTTTCCTCATTTAACATGAGACGATCCAATAGCGATTCGACCATACCCTTTTGTTTTGCACGCTTCATATCGCTTTGATTAGCAGTCAATAGTAATTCAGATTGTGCACGTAATTGATTGGCTATGGTGTGCAGCGCATCATTTTTTTGTTTTGTCGATTTTGATGCAAGTGATTGTGCCGCTCTATGTGCATGATTTGCCTTTATCATCAATTCAGATTCTTTAACTGAGTCATTCATTATCTTTTTCTCCTCTCAATGGCTACAGGATGTAACGTTGCATTCCACGGCACCCAGTTATCACGATGAACCGCTTCAGGATGACCGCCGTTTACTAGATCCATCGCTTGATCACTCGACATGCGTTTAATCTCATTAAGTTGTTTTGCAG
Organism: Sporolactobacillus kofuensis; assembly: GCF_024125425.1. GTDB lineage: Bacteria > Bacillota > Bacilli > Bacillales > Sporolactobacillaceae > Sporolactobacillus > Sporolactobacillus kofuensis. Next base: position 4,880 of record NZ_JAMXWN010000026.1, on the reverse strand, counting down.
AGTAATTCACTTGTCCTTTTCCAAGTATATGATTAGTTTTATCGACAATCTGAATCACTTCTCCAGCGAGAAAATGGCCGCTTATAGTTTTAATACCTGCAGGAAGTAAACTTTTACCCTCATTCATCAAGGCATGCACGGCACCATCATCAATTTCAATTTTTCCAGAGATCGGGGAATGAAGCGCAATCCACTGCTTTGACACTTTTAACGATGGCTTAAGGTTTTCGGCACCAATATAAGTCCCATCACCGCTACCTTCAATAATTTGTACGAGTTTATTCGGTCCTGTTCCTGTTCCGATAAATGTACGAACACCAAGTGAAAGTGCAGTTCGCGCAGCGCGTAACTTTGACTTCATTCCGCCGGTGCCCACTTTTGAACCGGACGCTGCACTGGTTTCATTCAGCAGATGATCCGGAAGTGTCTCAAGAAAATGATAGCGGATCGCATCGCGATGCTGATGGGGATTTTTATCATAAAGACCATTCACATCGGTTAAAATGGCAAGAAAATCAGCATGAATCAATCCACTAACTAATGCTGATAACTGATCATTGTCACCAAACGTTAATTCTGCGAGCGAAACCGAATCATTTTCATTAATGATCGGAAGAACGGAGCGCTTCAATAGCTCATTAAGCGCTGAGTAGGCATGACTCATCTGTTCGCGCCGTTCAAAATCCTGGCGAGCAAGCAGAAGTTGGGCAACGGTTATTCCGTGATCACGAAATGCCTGAGCATAATTATTAAGCAACAGCACTTGACCGACTGCAGCGGCTGCTTGTTTTCCTGCAATGGTCACCGGCCTTGAAGGATATCCGAGTCCCGGATATCCAGCCGCAACAGCTCCAGAAGAAACGAGAACAACCTCATGCCCTTTAGTTTTTAATTGGGCGATCGCATCGACATGATCGCGTAACTTCTCATGATCGAGTTCACCATGTGGATCCGTGAGTGAACTGCTTCCGATTTTCACAACAATTCTCTTGGCTTCCATAACCGTCCTCCATATTCAAAAAAGCCTCTCTCCATCCTTAATAAAAGGACGGGGAGAGGCTTGCCCGCGGTACCACCTTTGTTAGTACAGAAAGAATACTGCACTCACTTAGAACTTCGTATCGTGAAGTACACGGTTCGGTTTTTGCCGAACAGCTCAAGGGCAGGTTCAACATGAAGCTTTCGGGGCATCTTACAGCCGATGGATGCCGTTCTCTGTCGAGTCTTCACTATTTACTAATCCCTGTCAACGCTCTTATAATTGATCTCATTATATTCAGGTGTTGGAGAGAAGTCAAGGGATTCCTCATGGTGCAGATGTTTTTCATCAAGATGACCAAAATGATAAAATGAAATTATTAAAATTTTGGGAGGTTTGATCATGGCATTTACTTTGCAAATTGGCGAGCAAGCACCTGCATTTTCATTACCTGCAACAGATGGACACACATATGCATTGAACGACTTTTCAGATGCAAACGTGTTGGTCCTCTTCTTCACATGTAATCATTGTCCCTTTGTTCTTGGATCGAATGAAACGACGCGACAATTAGCTGAGAAATACAAGGAGGCAGGCGTCACTTTTGTTGCAGTGAATTCAAATAGTGAACAGACACACCCTAAGGATTCTTTTGAATTCATGGTGAAGCAAATGGAACAAGAAAAATTCCCATGGATCTATCTGCGAGATCAGGCGCAGGATGTTGCGCGTGCATATGGTGCGCTTAGAACGCCACATTTCTTTGTGTTTGACCAGGAACGCAAATTGGTGTACACGGGCCGTGAATTGGATAATCCGAGACAACCGGAAAAAGCAACAGTGAATGATCTTGATCGGGCGCTTGAGCAATTAACGAGCGGTCAATCTGTGACTACGCCACTGACGAATCCGATCGGCTGTAATGTAAAATGGAATGGCCAAGATGCGCATTGGATGCCAGGGGAAGCGTGTGATTTAGTTTAATGATCAATGAGACCTTTCCTGTATCGAACAGAGGAAAGGTTTTCTTACATACCAGAACTTATAGTATTGATTCATAACTAACGAACGATTTAACTTCAAGACACCAGCGCTTTACACATACCTTGCCATGATTAGCTATTTACCTTTATTCAATGTCAATGTAAGATAACAATAATAAGAAAAAGGATTAAAGTAATCACATGGTGCTTCGGTCGTATGCAATGGAAGAGAAAGTATCCGTTCGTTATTCTGCTGATCAAGCACAATAAGAGAGCGCCAGTTAACTGAATTGACGTCACTGTATACATAGTCATGAGTACTGAGAAGATGAGACTCACACTGTGGGTCAGTAGAAAGATACAGATAACGATGCGGTGCCTCTCTTTTTTCCAAAACAGCACTCCAGAAATGAGACAAACGAATGAGTAAATGAACAAAACAAACTCTGAAATCATACCAATTCCTCCCTTAATATTTCATTAAAAAAGATGGGGTTGACCCCATGTCAAGGAGGTTACCGAATGAGAATTGGAGAATTTGTTAAGTTGTGTCAGACAACGAAGGATACGGTGCGTCATTATGAAGAACTGACACTTATTCAACCGGAGAAAACAAATGCATTTAAAAATTATAGTCAAAAAAATGTTGATGACTTTCATGTCATTAAAGAATTACAGCATCTCGGCCTATCATTAAAGACTATTCAAGAGTTATTTTTAGTTAAAAAATTAAATGGCTGCGGCTCGAAAGTGCTGATTGATCAAGTATGTAAAGAATTGTTTGAACAGGATCGTTTATTATCTAACGAAGAAATGAAAATACATGAACAACGCAACTATTTATCAGCGTTACTGTCAGATCTTAAATCCTTAAACGGGAAAACTTGAGAGGGGATGAACGTTCATTGAGTTATGCCTACGATTTTGACGCGATCATTGATCGGAAGGGAACAGCCTCAATCAAATGGGATGAAGTGGATCACATTTTTGGCGATCAACAATTGTTGCCTTTATGGGTAGCAGATATGGATTTTCAAGTGCCTGAAGAAGTGACTGAAGCACTTTCCAAACGCATTCGGCACGGAATCTATGGTTATACAGCAAATAGTGAATCCTATCTCTCAGCTGTACAGCAATGGATGATGAAACGACACCAATGGCAAATTGAAAAAGAATGGATTTGTCAGAGTCCCGGAATTGTTACCGCATTGAATCTCATCGTTGACGGATTCACGACTATTGGCGATAAAGTGGTCATTCAACCGCCTGTATATCCTCCTTTCCCGAAAGCTGTTAAAAACCAGCATCGGGAACTGGTGACAAATCCTTTGCTCTACCAGAACGGTGTATATACCATGGATTTCACTGATCTGGAGAAAAAATTTGCAGATCCAAAGGTTAAATTAATGATCTTATGCTCACCTCATAATCCTGTTGGTCGGGTTTGGAAAAGAGTAGAACTCGAGACACTCGCTGATCTGGCAGCTAAATACGATGTGCTCATTGTTTCAGATGAAATTCATGGTGACCTTGTGTTCAAAGAGCATCAGCATATTCCCTTTGCCACTCTTTCTGAGGTTGCCGCATCCCGATCAATCATATGCACAGCGCCAAGTAAGACATTTAACCTTGCCGGCTTACAAATTTCGAATATCATCATTCCTCATCCGGAATTAAGAAGAAAGTTTAAGGAGCAAACACAACGATTCAGTCTTGGTGAACCTAATTCACTCGGAACTGTTGCAGCAGAAGCTGCGTTCAAGTTCGGTGAGCACTGGCTCGATCAATGTCTTGCTTATATTAATGGAAATGCAGATTTTGTTGCAAACTATTTACAGATGCACCTACCCAATTTATCAATGGTTCCTCTTGAGGGAACCTATCTTGGATGGATGGATTGCCGAAAGCTCGGATGGGATAAAATAGAGCTGCAACGCTTTTTTCAAAAACAAGCGAAACTTGCGTTGAATCAAGGGTATACATTTGGGGTTGAAGGCGAAGGATTTGTACGTATTAATCTAGCATGCTCGAGACAATTGCTTCAAAAAGCGATGCAGCGGCTGCGTGCTGAACTCCATGTGTAATTAGACTCCACATGAGTGTTTTTTGAAATTTTGAAACCTTTTTCAACGGCATACGTAATAAAATGTATAGGAATGGAACAGGGGGGTACACAGCAAAATGAAAAAAATAATGGCGGCTTTTCTCGCTCTAGCTCTGATCTTTACGCCTGCCGGTGATTTTGTCTTTCATTCAACAGATCATCAGGTGAGTGCCAAAGGTTATCGATCAGGTGTTAAGAGCTTTCAATCCAATCGTAGCGGGGGCACAACTTCATTCTTTAAAAGTAATCGAAGTCAAGGTACGCGAACAACGAACCCGGCTAGAAATTTCACAGGTGGTAGTTTCATGCGAGGCATGATTTTTGGTGGACTTTCCGGATTATTGTTCGGCAGTTTATTTTCACACTTTGGCGGATTTGGCATGATGGCAGGTTTCTTAATTAATCTCATCGCCATTCTCGTTGTGATTGCGTTAATTCGCTACATTATTTCAAGCTTTACGAGACGCAGAAACTCTGAGGACTCAAATCCGTGGAGACGATGACGATCTCAGAACAAGAAATTGTTAATGCGTTATGTCTCCATTTAGCAAACAAAAAAGGAATGGAACCACAAGATATTCAAGTTGAATTAATGTTTGACGATGATTATGGGTTCTCTGCCGAGGCTTATGTTGGTGAACGCAAACAAATTCTGGTTGAATCAAATATGATTGAAGCTTTACGTTATTGGTTGGAAATAGAAATGAATCAGGATCCCTATGGCTCACTCCGTTTAGAACTTGATGAAGAACAAGGGATCATTGCGCATTATTCGGCGTAACCCTCTACGATAAAAGATAATCTCCCATGGTAC
>NZ_JAMXWN010000025.1 GCF_024125425.1 Sporolactobacillus kofuensis | reverse complement strand
ATATACATTAAATAATAATGGTGGGCCTGAGTGGACTTGAACCACCGACCTCACGCTTATCAGGCGTGCGCTCTAACCAGCTGAGCTACAGGCCCATTACAATAATGGAGCGGGTGATGGGAATCGAACCCACGACCAGAGCTTGGAAGGCTCTTGTTTTACCACTAAACTACACCCGCATATATGGTCGGGAAGACAGGATTTGAACCTGCGACCCTCTGGTCCCAAACCAGATGCTCTACCAAGCTGAGCCACTTCCCGATATATGGTGCGCCCTAGAGAAGTCGAATCCCCAACCTTCTGATCCGTAGTCAGACGCTCTATCCAATTGAGCTAAGGGCGCATATTAAATTAATGGTGCGGTCGAGAGGACTCGAACCTCCACGAAGTTGCCTCCACTAGCCCCTCAAGCTAGCGCGTCTGCCATTCCGCCACGACCGCATATTTAATTAAATGGTGCGGGTGAAGGGACTCGAACCCCCACGTTGGAAACACTAGATCCTAAATCTAGCGCGTCTGCCAATTCCGCCACACCCGCGAAAAATGAGCCACGAAGGATTTGAACCTTCGACCCTCTGATTAAAAGTCAGATGCTCTACCCCTGAGCTAGTGGCTCATGTGGCTGGCCCAGCTGGATTCGAACCAGCGCATGACGGCACCAAAAACCGTTGCCTTACCGCTTGGCTATGGGCCAAAAACAATGATGTAAAATCAAATCGTTTTTGTCGATTAATTATTTATTATGGCGGATCCGATCGGGATTGAACCGACGATCTCCTGCGTGACAGGCAGGCATGTTAACCACTACACCACGGATCCTTATTGAATAACATATTGGTGACCCGTACGGGATTCGAACCCATGAACCCACCGTGAAAGGGTGGTGTCTTAACCACTTGACGAACGGGCCATAAAATGGCGGAGAAGGAGGGATTCGAACCCTCGCACGATTTACACCGTCTACTCCCTTAGCAGGGGAGCCCCTTCAGCCGACTTGGGTACTTCTCCATGGCTCCACAGGTAGGATTCGAACCTACGACCGATCGGTTAACAGCCGATTGCTCTACCACTGAGCTACTGTGGAATAATTGGTTCAAAAAACAAACGCATATGCTATTCTACACTGTGATAATGTGTTTGTCAACCCGATTGTGAAGGTCACAATCGCTCGTCCTCTTGACGACTTAAATAATTTACCACAGAATCAATCACCTCGTCAACCCTTTTTTTAAAACTTATTTTAATTATTTAATCCGTTCTTTATTAATCAATCGAATCTTCCCCCCACAAGCACCGCAAACATAGCGATTGGTATCGATTTTTCTCTTTCTAATAAAGGAAACGCCGCAACTCATGCACTTATAGGTATAGCGATTACCCGAAGTATTTCTTGTATCTGGAATCGCACCGCAAAAGCGTGAACCTCCTACTAGCTTTAATAAAGTTTGAAAGTCTCGGTCTCTGTGTCTGTATCCCATTCTGGAAAGGTGAAGGTGGTAATGACATAGTTCATGCTTAATAATCTTAATAAAGGCCTCCATGCCGAAATATTCCAATTGCCGTGCATTGAATTCTAAGTTGTGCGTCGACAGTAGGTAGCGTCCCCCTGTGGTTCGAAGCCTTGAGTTGAATAATGCACGATGATGAAACGGACGATGGAAAAACTCTATAGAGACTTGTTTAACGAGTGCTTGCAATTCCTCATCACTCATAACCTCACCCCAATACATTTCAGGTTCTTTCTTTTGGTGCTACCATTGTCAGAGAAATACGGCCTTTTTCAGCATCCACATGCTCCACCCACACAGTGACAATTTCGCCAACATGAACGATGTCCAGTGGGTGACGGACAAATTGTGCGGCTAATTTTGACAAATGTACAAGGCCGTCTTGTTTTACACCAATATCAACAAATGCACCAAAATCTACAACGTTGCGCACAGTCCCCTCCAGTTGCATGCCTGGTTTTAGGTCCTCCATTTTCAATACATCTGTTTTTAATAAAGGCTTTTTCAGATCATCACGAGGATCACGACCTGGCCGTACTAAAGATTCAATCATATCCTGTAAAGTCGGTTTCCCGACAGAAAGCATCTTTGCCGTTTGTTCAACATCTAACGTTTCAAGGGCCTGTCTCAATCGAGGGGAACCGATTTGATCCATCTTGCAACCTGCAAGTTCAACGAGTTTTCCTGCTACATCATAGTTTTCAGGATGAATCGGTGTATTATCAAACGGATTATTCCCATCATTAATTCTCAAAAATCCCGCCGATTGTTCAAATGCGCGCGCACCAAGCCTGGGTACTTCTTTTAACTGCCTCCGATTCTCGAACTTGCCTCGCTTTTCTCTTTCTGTGACGACATTTTCAGCAACTGTTTTCGATAATCCCGCTACATACTGAAGCAATTGTGGCGATGCAGTATTGACATTGACGCCCACTCGGTTAACTACAGTCTCAACGACAAACTGCAGCGATTTATTTAATTCACGCTGAGATACATCATGTTGATATTCGCCTACGCCAACTGATTTCGGATCAACTTTAACCAGCTCAGCTAACGGGTCTTGAAGACGCCGGGCAATGGAAACCGCACTCCTTTCTTCCACATGAAGATTGGGGAATTCTTCACGCGCAAGTTGAGATGCTGAGTAAACACTCGCACCTGCCTCATTCACAATCATGTAAAAGAGCTTCCGTTCCGAAACTTCCTTAAGTGTATTCGCAATAAAAGCTTCTGTTTCACGTGATGCGGTTCCGTTTCCAATAGCAATGATTTCAATTTGATACGTTTCAATCAGTGAAAGTACCGCTCTTTTTGCACCTTCGATATCGGATTTAGGTGGCGTCGGATAGATTAGCGAAATGTCGAGCACCTTTCCAGTTGGATCCACAACAGCTAATTTACATCCTGTACGATAAGCTGGGTCTACACCCAATACCGTTTTGTCTTTCAGAGGGGATTGCAAAAGTAATCCACGAAGGTTTTCCGAGAAAATATGGATCGCTTGCTGTTCCGCCTTTTCAGTCAGCATCTGGCGCAACTCACGTTCAACTGCCGGCGCTACCAACCGGCGATACGCATCCTCCGCACAAGCATTGAGAAGATCTGACGCGCTCGTCCTCTTCCCCGGATTTAATGCGCTTTGCAATTTAGAAATAATTAATTGCTCCGGTGCAGCAACAGAAACCTTTATAATTTCATCTTTCTCCCCACGATTTAGTGCAAGGATCCGATGGGGAACAATTTTCTTCGCTAACTCTTCGTAGTTGTAGTACATTTCATATACTTGCTTGGCATCAAGTTCCGGATGTTTCGCCTGTGTGCGAATCAGCCCTTTTTCAAACGTCAATTGCCGTGCGAAGGCTCTGATATCCGCTCGATCCGACAAACGTTCTGCTATAATGTCTTGGGCGCCTTGGAGCGCCTCTTCAACAGAACAAACTGCCTCAGAGAAATAGTGTTGCGCTTTCTCAGCTACTGATTCAGTGGGAAGTGTCATCAACCAATCAGCCAAAGGTTCGAGTCCTTTTTCCTTGGCAATTGCTGCTCGGGTTCGCCTTTTCTGCCGGTATGGAAGATAGAGATCTTCTACCTCTTGGAGGATCGTGGCCGCATTAATCTTGCTGTGGAGTTGATCCGTCAGCTTTCCTTGTTCCTCAATACGTGTGAGCACTTCTTCTTTGCGTTTCGCTAGTTGTTTACTGTATGTATATGAATCCTGAATTTGTTCAATCTGGACCTCATCAAGCCCGCCGGTCATTTCTTTTCGATAGCGGGCGATGAACGGAATGGTATTGTCATCATCAAGAAGCTCGATCGTTCGTGCAACCTGACCTGCCCCAACCTTTAATTTCTTTGCAAGTTGTAGAATGACTGCATCCATAGTCATCATCTCCTCCACATTATCATAGCAGATTTTATGGCGTACTGAAAAAAGTGAGCTAAACTAGGTAAAACCTTCGCGGGTAATCTTGGAACCCTCAAAAAACCAAAGGCTACGCGTCTCACCTGGCTCACGATCATCAGGAACGATTCCGCAGGTTCTTACATCTTCGCTGCATGGTTAAGGAATATGATTATTTTTTCTAATCTAAAAAAAATACAGCTCAACCATGTGAGCTGCGGGATCCTATATTTACTATTTCATTGACAATCCAATCACATCTTTGAGAGGAAGGTTGTCCCTCAACTTGCGAAGTGCATCTCTTTGTAGGCGTGAGACATGCATCTGCGAGATACCAAGTCGTTCACCTGTCTCCTTCTGGCTGAGATTCTCAAAATAGGTACAGTTTAAAATTTCTTTTTCCCTCTTGGAAAGTACTTTCAATGCTTCACTTAAAATTAATTTCTTGTGGACGTGCTCGTAACCGTTATCTTGTCTTCCGACAACGTCAAGCAATGTCATCGCTGCTCCTTCAGATTCACCATCAATTCTCGAATCCACAGATAGTGTATTGTACCCACGCGCCATCTCCATGGTCTCTAGTACACTTTCCTCACTTTCGCCGATCGCTTCTGCAATCTCAATGATTTTCGGTGAACGCTGCAATGTCCTCGTCAATAATTCAGTAGCTTTACGGATCTTAGGACTCAATTCTTTAACCCGCCTCGGTACATGCACACTCCATGTTTTATCACGAATGTAGCGCTTTATTTCACCAATGATTGTTGGAATTGCAAAAGATTCGAAACTCCCACCAAGGCCAGCATCAAATCGGTTAATCGCTGCAATCAGTCCGATCATTCCCACTTGATAAAGGTCTTCCTGAACGTCACTATTTTTTGCAAACTTCTTTGCCAAAGCATTGACCAAGTTTTCATAGTGGTGAATTATTTTTGTCTGTAACTGCTCATTTTTGGGATTTTTTTGAAACTCAATAATCCAACGTTGAATTTCATCTTGTTGTTGAGACCTTATCGACACCGTGCACCACCCCGTCTCTGTCGAGAAACTTGGTCATTCGAACAGCTACACCATATTCTGTGCTAATTGTTACTTGATCCATCAGCGCATTGATTAAAAAAAGTCCCAGCCCCCCTTCACTGACCTCAGCAAGATCAATTGACGGATCCAGCGGTCTCAGTTTCTGAAGCACGCGGCTGGCATCAAAACTCTCTCCATTATGAGTGACTGTTATTGTCATAGCATTTGGTTCACAATCCATGGTGATGTGAATTTGTCCATTACCCATTTGTTTGTAGCCGTGACTTACAGCATTCGTACAAGCTTCAGATATCGCAACTTTAATATCTTCAATGGCGTCGAAAGAATACCCCATTCTGCTTGCAGCCCCGGAACTCGCAAGCCGTGCGACACTGACAAACTCCGGCTTCGCAGGTATGGTCAGTCGGATCACATTCTCCATTTCATTCATTTTGTGCTCCCCCTATTTATCTCTTCTTTTTCAAAATGTCCATCAGCCCAGTAATTTCAAATAATCTTTGTATTCGCGGTGACATTCCGGTAACTGTAAAGTGACAATTATGCTTCACTGCCGATTTTAGTGCAGCAACAATAACGCCAAGTGCAGTGCTATCCATGTATTTGGTTTGATTGAGATTAAGTGTGAGCGTCCCTCCCGTAATTTCTGTTAAGGGAAGAAGTTCTTTCTTTAATTCGGGAGCAGTAAAAACATCAATTTCTCCTTCAACCGAGACATAGTTAAGTTTTTTATCTTTTTCTTCCCTTTCAATCGAAATATTCATGGTCATCCTCCTGCGCCCTTTTGATCTTTGTTAATAGATACCCATTTGACAGTAATATAAACCTTAAAATTTCAAAGCGATAAATGTACAATCATCATCTAAATGACAGCACTGCATTTTTTTCAGCTCGTTCATCACACACTTCACGATCTGTGCAGCAGGCAAGTCCATGAATCTTCGTATGATTTCTACGATTTGTTCGCGCTCAATAAACTCATGATCCTTGCGAATCTCTGTAACACCATCGGTAAGGAGAAAAATCATATCCCCAGGTTCGATCTTCCTTGAATATTCCTTATATTGTGTTCCGGCCGCAAGTCCCAACGATAAACCTCTTGCTTCAAGATCGATAAACTGATCCTTTCGTGCTGAATAATAAAATCCCGGCTCATGACCTGCAGAAGCATTTGAGAAAATGTGTGTCACAGGATCGTAGACGCTATAGAACATCGTAACGAACATACTTGGATCTACATTACGTTCAACGACACGGTTCAAACTCGCCAGTATGGCAGAAGGTGCACCTTGTTTATTTTCCGGCAAGCTATCCATCGCGTATTTAATCATGGACATGCACATAGCCGCCGGTATCCCTTTACCAACAATATCGGCGATTGTTACAGCCAGTCGTCCTCGATCATTGACAATCCGGTAATAGTCTCCGCTCATTTTCGTTGCCGGCTCACTTACTGCACCGATATCAGCAAAATGACAGGAAGGGACACAACCTACAAGTAGCGCCTTCTGTACTTCAGCTGCAACATCAATTTCTGTATCCAGCTGTTTTTGCCTATTTTTCAGGGCTTGATGTTCACGATATTCTTTGCCATAACCCGACATCATCCTCGTTAGAAATTCAAAGGCACGAAGCGTTTTCGGATCCAAATGTGTTGTCCTCTTCAAAGCATTGATATGCATTGCAACAAGATCATCCGGTGGGATACCTTGGGCATGCAATGTCTCGCTAAGCTCGTCATTATCCTTAGCCACGAGTCCCGGATCATTGGAGACATAGCGCATAAGCAAATTCTGATAAGAGATAAGCCGTGGCTCGTCTTCCATTCTTCTCACTCTCCCCGAACCGCATCAATCCACCATTTTTTGATAATATGAATATTCTCACTTTTTTAATTAAACTAAGAAGATACCATTATCATTAATTATTTCATGTAATGTAAATTATAGCAAAAAATAAGACAATAAGATTCAAGATCTGTTCAAATATGAGTAGATGTTCCTATTTTTTCACATTAAAAACTGGGTAAAACTGTCCAGTCCATACTTTGGATCAACTGTGCTTTGATCACTCACAATGTCTTTGTCCATTCTTTTGGAAATCGGTCGTTGTTCAGGGTAATTCGGCCATCGCTCAGAGTAACCCGGTCATTATGCTACGTAATTGGGCTGTTGATGAAACTAATCCGGTCATGACTATTTTCCCAACAAAACGTAGCTCCTTCTTCTTGTTCCGCATTCGCATTCCTAGTTGTCGCAATGGATAGTAATCAATTCAAGCGGTGTTCCCCCGCTAGAAATGGGTCATGACTGTTTCTTATTGTACAAAAAAACACGTCCCGCCTAATGCTAACGTGTTTTCCAGATCCCATTCATATTGAACCGAACAAACCGGTCTTGAAACCATAATTAAAAATCAATCAAACTAAGACTGATTTGAATTGCTTTATTCACTTTGCTCATCATTTCGTCATCCAAATGCGTGATTTTATCCGTCAGCCGCTGCTTGTCAATGGTTCTAATCTGCTCCAGCAAGATAACCGAATCACGATCAAATCCATATCTTTTCGCATCGATCTCCACATGCGTTGGCAACTTGGCTTTTTGAATTTGGGCAGTAATCGCCGCTACAACAACCGTTGGACTAAAACGATTGCCGATATCGTTTTGAATAATCAGTACCGGACGTACCCCGCCCTGTTCTGAGCCAACGACAGGTGAAAGATCTGCAAAATAGACATCGCCGCGCTTTACAATCACCGGTTACACCCCGCTAACGGAGCGTTCCATAGTGATCTCTGCCTCCTCCTCAGCGAGGAATGCTTCAGAAGCAATGTTTAAGTTGATTTTTGCCATCTCCATGTAGCCCTGACGCATAATTTCACGCACATAGCCTTTATTTCGCTCACGCAGATACAACCTGATCGCACGATGGAGAAATTCACTGCGGTTCATCTTATCCCGACTCGCCATGCCATCAATTTCATTCAGTAAATGTTGCGGCAAACTCAGCATGATTTCCTTGATCTTTGATTCCGACATGCCTGCACCCCCACCACTTTCGCCAGAATATATCATTTTTAAATCTAGAATTTATGTTAACATTTCAATTCTATTTTGCAAAGCTATTTTCGCCAAAAAACGAGGCCTTTTATTCTTAATTGTGAAATAATTTTCATTTATTGACGAAATGCCGGTTATTTTACAGTCGGACTTGTAAGAATCGGGTTATCAATTGCCACTTTTTCGCCATTTTTCCAATATACTCTTGGAACCCGAGGATGAATCGTGCATGTAATTTCATAATTGATTGTGCCTAATTGTTCTGCACGTTCATCAGCAGTGATCTCTTCATTGCCGTCTTTGCCGATGAGTGTCACCTCTGTACCTTCCGGATAGGGTTCCGGAAGTTTGCACATAAACTGATCCATGCAAATCCGGCCGACAATCGGACATCTTCTTCCATCAATCAAAACGTCTGTATCATGAAGACCTCTCAGCCAGCCGTCAGCATAACCGATGGGCACCGTACCGATCCATTCGTCTTGTTTTGCTTGATAGGTGGCGCCATAGCCAATAAATGCTCCTGCTTTCACCTTTTTAACATAAGTTAACCGACTATGAAGACTCATGACCCTCTTTAAAGCGAATGGCAACTTTTTCACCATTTCCGGTGATGGAGATAAACCATACATCGCGACTCCATAACGGACCATATTAAATAATTGCCGCTTCTCTTCCGGGTACTTCAATGTAGTTGCACTATTGCTGCAGTGAATTACCGCCGGATGTACACCAAGTTGATGGATCCAGTCGACCATGGTCTGAAACCGCTCATACTGTTCATTAAAATAGTGTTCATCATCCTGATCAGCTGTTGCAAAATGCGTGAACATGCCCTCAATAATAAAACGGTTGTCACGTTGAATTTCATGGACAAGCAGTTCAGCTTCTTCAATGCTCCGGATCCCGATTCGACCCATGCCCGTATCGCAAGAGAGATGTAAGAACACAGGCTCATGTCCATGATACACTTCTCTAGCTTGTTTCACCCATACATCGTCCGAGACCGTTAATGAAATGTGGTATTTCGCAGCAAGCCCAACATGCTTTGGCGGAATAGGCGAAAGCACAAGAATCGGTACATTGATGCCCTGATTACGTAGTGCCAATGCCTCATCGAACAACGCGACAGCGAGCCACTGCGCACCATTTTCAATCGCCGTTTGCGCAACCCGGAATGCACCGTGTCCGTAACCGTTCGCCTTAACAACTGCCATTAACGCAACTTGTTCTGGAATACGTTTTTTCATCTCCGCTACATTGCTTGCCACTGCGTCCAGATCAATATCTGCCCATGTCTCTCTATAAAATGTCGTCGCTTCTTCCATGATTTGCCCCGACCTTCCAATCCTTCAAAATAAATAGTACCTTGACTCGATTCGACAAGATTACTTAATCTATTTAAACACTTCTCAATAAAAAACTAAAGATGCTTTTCCATGATATTCGATAAAGTCTGATTACATGAAGCCTATTATAAGTGTTGACTCTCTGAAAAATAAATCATCACTTCTGCGCCATGCTCGCTTAAGTTCGATTCCATCTCTTCGGTTCGGTTTTGGACGGGTTCGGTTCAACTCTTCGGTTCGCTTTCCTTTTCCTCGGTTCAATTCTCGCCTTTTAAAAAGAAAAAAGCGCCTGATTCGATCAATCAGGACGCGTAATCGCTTAATTATTTTGTAACTGTACCATTTACCGATTGGGCAATGGTCACGAGTTCACTCTGTGTCAATTGATCAGAAGCCAGGTAATAATCGGTGCCTCCATAGGACCATGAAAGTGAATGTTCACCGCTTGATCCAATCGCAAATCCAAGGTTTTCCGGACTTCCCGTCGCTAAGGTTGGCACACTCGACACAGACGATTGGCTCTTTGATTCGATTAATGTAAAAGGTTTCTTTCCCCCATATTTTAGAACATAGCGATCGCCAATTGACGTAATCTCTGGATTCACAGATGCGAGCTTTGTTCCGGAGAGTACTGCGGTTGGGTTTAACAGTTTAAAAGACGATCCACGATTTGCGGCACTGGTTGTTTGTGTCTTTGAAATGCGCGCTGCTGTCATGTTTTGCTTCACATCAAATGTCTTATTATCAATCGAAGGATTTACATCAAAGGATTTGAACTGAACCGTAACGACCACATTTTGATCCTTGTCCTTGATTTGCACCTTTTCCGGTGTCAAATCTTTTTTCAATACAATACTTTGATTCGCTAATTGAGAAGTACTGTAATTTGTCTTGGTATTAAAAATATAATGATTGTCTTTTGCCGTAAATCCCGGATTCGGATCATTTAAAATATCTTTTGCTAACGAATGAAAGAGATAAGCCTGGCTGCGGTTATTTGGCCAGTTACTATCAAATCGATAACTTTTATTCAACTCGGGAGTAAGAACAAAGACACCATCTGGGTTACGCAAAATCATTTGTTTATTTTCTTTATTTCCGTCACTCAGCGCCACCTTATAATAATAAGGTTTCTTATAGGTGATATTGACCTGATAGATTTGCTTTTTTCCATTATGCTGAAAGGTCATGACTGCATTTGTTTTATAACTATTCATGTTCTCATATTTTTTATTGAGATCATTAATTACATCTTTTTCCGATTTGGTGCCACATCCTGTAAGGAATGCCATCAGCATCAATAAAAGGACACCAAGCCACAGTGCAGATCGCTTTTTCATTTATCTTCAACTCCTTTGCCTCTATTCGGTGACAAAGGAGGGACTACAATCAGCATGTTGTATCGTTGTAAAGCTGGTGAAGAACAGGAGGAAGTGCATCAATTAAATCCGTTGCAAGTACATCAAGCTTGGAATGCCCATTTTGGATGAGGTAATCCGCAACAGCACCATGCACGTAGACAGCATTGCACACAGCATCCATTATTTGCTTGTGCTGCAAGAGAAAAGCAAGCAATATACCGGTAAGAACATCACCTGAACCACCTTTAGCCATCGCTGCATTACCGGTTGGGTTAATCACTTGTCGTCCATCCGGCGCGGTCACAAGCGTATACTTGCCTTTTAAGACAAGATATACCTTGTACTTCTTGGCAAATGCTTGTGAAATGCTAAATCGATGCTGTTCAACTTCACTCACAGAAGTTTCCAGCAAATACGCCATCTCTCCCGGATGAGGAGATAAAACAGCTGGAACGCTGCGTTTCGGTAATAAATTCAGCAGACCTTTCAGATGGAAAAGTCCGTCTGCATCAATAACACAGGGCATTGACCCACAAGATTCAAGCACACGTCGAACCAATGTTGCCTCCTTAGTTGCTCGACCCAATCCCGGACCAACAGCCACACCAGTCACACCTTCAAAGTTCATCTCTTCTCTCGGCATGAACATTGTTTCAGGCAGTCGTCCTGCAATGATCGCAGAAATTTGATCCGGCACGCTGACTTTTAATAATCCAATTCCGGAACGCAACGCCGCTTTCGCTGAGAAGAAAGCCGCTCCAGGCATTTGTACTGATCCGGCAATCAGCAATCCCTTGCCATGCGAGCCTTTATGTGAAAAAGGATCGCGGATCGGTAATGATCGGATCACTTCAGTCCGCAGGCGCAATTCCCGCTGAATCTCCAATGTTCGGAACACCGCTTGAGGAATACCAATCGAAAGGATTTGGACAGCTCCAAAATAGCGCGCCGCCGGTTGCACAAATTGTGCAAGCTTTGGACAAGCTAACGTCATTGTTCGATCCGCGAACACCGCAGGATGCGTGAACATCTCGCCGTTGGCCGGAACACCACTCGGTAAATCTACGGCTACGACATGCGCTTTTGATTTGTTTATTTGATTAATGACTTCAACATACTCAGGGTACGGTTCACCATGAATGCCTGTGCCTAACAATGCGTCCACGATCATATCCGCCTGATTCATCTGACTTGCGAAGTTCTCTTGCTCTTGCTTTACAAGATGCACGTGACCGCCACATGCAAGAAAGACGTTCATGTGATACGCCGCGTCTCCGGTTATGCATTCCGGAGGCGTCATCAGCCATGTGTCGACACATGCCTGGCTATCCAAAAGCAGCCGGGCAATCACAAAGCCATCACCACCATTATTCCCTTTGCCGATCATCACCATCACTTTTTCATTTGCTGTGATCAGCGGTTCGATCGCAGTGTATACTGCTCGACCCGCATTTTCCATAAGCACCGGTCCTCCCAGCCCGATATGCGCTATGGTATGACGATCAATGTCCCGCATCTCTTCACGCGATACAACATGCACAATGGTCCCTCCCAGCGTAATAAACTATATGAGACAAGGTTCTTGAATATGCAGACTAGCTTGACAAGCGTTCAATAACAGCGAATGCCGCTGCTGCATGCTCGGTATGGGTAATTGAGACATGAATCACACAATCCGGGGATGTCCGGTCTGTAAGCGTTGGCTTCCCAAGCGAATCATGAACAATCGTTAAATCCTGAAAGGAGACAGCTTTTCCGATCCCGGTCCCTTTTGCTTTAGCGTAAGCTTCCTTTACAGAAAAATGTCCCGCCAAATATTCAAGCTTTCTTTTTTCACCGAGGCGCTCGTACGTCTCTCGTTCCTTAGGTGTAAGTACACGGTTAATAAAAGGGGCATTATGTATATGTTTTTCAACACGCTTCAGTTCAATCAGATCGATACCTATTCCCGTAATCATTATTCTTCCTCACATTCTTATCCAAGGAATCTCTTGATCGGCCAACACTTCTGAGTAAAAAGTAGTGTCTGATCAACTGCAAAAACGATTCCTTTCCTATTTACAAATGACTTCCGAACATCGGTTAAACTACCACTGATGTCTATTTTACCCTATACTGAGTACAAGATCATTCTTCAAGGGGGTTTTATACGGCTTTGTTTATTCGAAATGAATCGTTCAACCTTTTTCTAAAGCTTTACCCGATCACCGCGATTATTCTGGGCATCGACTTACTCATCTATTTGTTGTTCATCGTTACCGGGACTTGGAGCCTTGCTCCCTATTTCGCGCTTCGCATGTTTGACTTTGCTGCAGGGTCAAATGAAGCAATTCTTAATGGTGCATGGTGGCAATTGATCACGCCAATCTTTCTTCATATTACGTTTTCACATATTCTTTTCAACGCATTCTCTATTTTGATTTTTGCTCCGGCGCTTGAAACAATGCTCGGCAAAACTCGATTCATAGCGGCCTTTCTTGGAACCGGAATCGTCGCGAACATCGCAGCATTATTCCTAGAACCGGCAGGATTTCGTCATTATGGAGCCAGTGGCGCCCTGTTTGGTCTTCTGGGCATTTATATTTTCCTTGTGATCTTCCGCAGAGATCAAATTTCTCGCCAAGATCAGACAATCATCTATGTCATCGTGCTGATCAGCCTTATCAGCTCATTTATCTCAGCAGATGTCGATATACTGGGTCATCTTATTGGCTTTCTTGCAGGCTTAGTCCTTGCGCCTTTGTTCTTATGGAGGAAGACAAATTAACATTAGAAATTACTCAGATTCGACAAATGTATGGATAATCTTAGAAAAACATTTGTTTTTTGTGCTAAGATTGTCCATAATAATGAATATACCTATGGCTAAAGATTTTCATTTTGAAAGGAGCTCCTTTTTATGGCTTTCGTCATTACTTCTGCCTGTGAAAATGAAAAAGCGGGCGAATGTATTGAAACATGTCCTGTTGATTGTATCGTCGAGGATCAATTACAGATGTACATTGATCCGGATATTTGCATTGATTGCGGTGCATGCGAAGCGGTTTGTCCGGTCGAAGCAATCTATCCTGAAGATGAGGTACCGGAAAGCGAACAGAAGTACATCCAGATTAATCGAGATTTCTTTAAATCGTGATAATCTTGCAAATAGAAATCCCCGTTGCCCATTGATGCAG
>NZ_JAMXWN010000024.1 GCF_024125425.1 Sporolactobacillus kofuensis | reverse complement strand
AAGTTCACAAACTTTTGAGTCACCCTTTTTTTGTTCACATCCGACTACAGCTCATGAGCATGATATACTTTACTTAATTCATCGATGAGAACAGCAGAGAATTCTTGAATAGGGAGTAGATTCTAATGATGACTTTTAGTATGGGCAATATCATTTTCCAGTTTGTGATCATGCTTTTTCTGATTTTGATTTCTCTTTCCGTTATTTTCATCATCGTCCTCTTTGTAAAAAATCAAATCCGTCAAACATCAAAGCAACAAGACACTGAAATTTTGAATAAGCTAGATGAGATCAGCAAAAAGCTCGACCAGAAAAAAGATTAAATGAGGAAAAATGAATGTGAAACCAGTCCGTGATCTGTTATCGATTAGGCAAGGATTGCGCGCTTGGATCGTTCGCTATTTCAGATATTCCGGTCATGATCCAAAATAATCCGGTCATCTGATAAAAAGCGTTTATTGTCTACGGGTCTCCTCGTTGCTCAGATCAACAGGAACAGTTCCGCAGGAGTCGCACATCTTCGCTCCATTTTCAAGCAAAAAAGGGGAAGAGCACGAGTATTGTGCTCTTCCCCTCTTATTCTTTTAGAAGGCTTTAATCAAGCTTTCTGTACTTTTGTTACCCGATTCTTGATTTCTTCAAGCGTTTCTTTTTTAAATACATCATAGGCAACCGTCTTTGATTCTTGTTCGCCGTATTTACGGACATTCACTGCGTTTTGTTCAATCTCTTGATCACCGATGACGAGCATGTAAGGGATCTTGTGCGTCTGAGCATCGCGAATCTTATAGCCCAACTTTTCACCACGTAGATCCGCATGGGCACGAATACCGCTCATCTTCAGGTCATGCTCCAATTTCTTCACATAATCGATATGAACATCAGCAACCGGAATAATTTCTGCCTGAACCGGCGCAAGCCATGTCGGGAATGCTCCGGCGAAGTGTTCAATCAGGATCGCAAAGAAACGGTCAAGTGAACCATAGATTGCACGGTGAATAACCACCGGACGGACACGTTCATTATTTTCATCAATATAAGTTAAGTCGAATTTCTCCGGCATTTGATAGTCAAGCTGAATCGTTGCGCATTGGTGGCTACGTCCAATCGCATCCTTAATGTGGAAGTCGATTTTCGGACCATAGAATGCACCGTCGCCTTCATTAATCGTATACGGCATGTTCATCGCCTTCAGTACACGACCCAATGCTGCTTCGGCCTGATCCCACATTTCAATGCTTCCCAGGTGATCTTCAGGACGCGTCGACAATTCAACTGAATATTCGAAGCCAAACGTGCTGTAGATTTTGCCGATCAAACCAAAGATGTTTCGAATTTCGCTTTCAATTTGGTCCGGACGAACGAAGATATGCGCATCATCTTGACAGAACGTACGCACACGCAACATTCCGTTCAGCGCACCACTTAATTCATGACGGTGCACCTGGCCAAATTCGGCAATTCGGATCGGTAAATCACGATAGGAATGGAGTGTATCTTTGTAAATCAGCATATGACCCGGGCAGTTCATAGGTTTCAGCGCATAATTAACTTCATCCACTTTCGTGAAGTACATGTTCTCATGATAATGATCCCAGTGGCCTGAATTTTCCCAGAGACGTTGGTTCATCATCAGCGGTGTACGCACTTCATCATAGTCCGACTGGCGTTGCAATTCACGAGAGAAATTTTCCAGTTCGGTACGGATAATTTGACCATTTGTCAGATAGAAAGGCATACCCGGTGCTTCTTCAGAGAACATGAACAACTCCAGCTGTTTGCCGAGCTTACGGTGATCACGTTTCGCTGCTTCTTCAAGAAAATGGAGGTGCGCATCCAAGTCTTTTTGTTTCAGGAAAGCAACACCGTAGATACGTTGTAACATTTGGTTGTCGCTATTCCCGCGCCAATAAGCACCGGAAACATTCATCAGCTTGAACACTTTAATTCTTCCGGTCGATGGGACATGCGGTCCACGGCAAAGATCAACATATTCGCCTTGCGTGTAAATCGTGATCGTCGCATCTTCCGGCAGATCACGGATCAATTCAAGTTTCAGATGATCGTTCAGTTTGGTGAAGAGATCAAGCGCTTCTGCGCGGCTGACTTCTTTGCGCACGATCGGAAGATTTTCGCTGATAATCTTCTTCATTTCTTTTTCGATCTTCGGGAAATCTTCCTTTGAAAGCGAATGTTCCATATCGACATCATAGTAGAAACCGTTCTCGATAACCGGACCAATGCCCAACTTCACGTCAGGATAGAGACGTCTGAGTGCTTGGGCGAGTAGATGTGCGCAACTATGACGCATCATTTCCAATCCTTCATCAGAATCTTGAGGAATAATTTCAATCGCGGCATTTTCTTCAATTGGCCGAGTGAGATCGAAGAGTTGTCCATTGATTTTACCTGCAACAGCCTTCTTCTTTAGACTGGAACTAATCGATTCGGCAACTTGTTCTGTGGTTACACCTTTCGGAAAGTCCCGAACGGAACCATCAGGAAACGTTAATGATACGGATGACATAATTTTCACTCCTTTGAAAAATAGAAAACACTCGTCTCCATTAAAGAGACGAGTGTTATGCTCGTGGTTCCACCCTTGCTTCCGCCATACACATGTTCCTGTAAGGCGGCACTTAATTAGATAACGGCTACACCGTCAGCGGCTACATACTGTTCACCACTGAAGCTCCAAGGCGGTACGTTCATGCGCTTCGTTAGGAAGATCTCAGCACCCTTCCCTCTCTGCAAACCGCTACACAAACGCTTGTCCTTATCAACGCTTACTCTTGTGTTATTGCTACTATTGTATGCGTTTCGATCAAGAAGTGCAAGTACAGACACAAAATGGCAAATTTTTTCTTCATGCGGCAATCACCCGATGATTTTCCCCTCATCAGAGAAGCCAAACAGATCGATCATTGACTAATGCATTTCGAGCAGAACTTCATTAATAAACAGATCAACAAGTTCCGAATCAAACTGTGTACCGGCATTTTCCTTAAGTATGTTAATGGCGGCAGCCTGCGTCATTTTTTTCCGGTAAGGTTTGTCATTGACCATGTCGTCAAAGGCTTCAACAATGCTGATAATCCGAGAGGGCAACGGAATATTCTCGCCCTTTAATCCTAATGGATACCCTTTGCCATCCATACGTTCATGGTGACATAAAATAAATTGAGAAATACTCATAAACTCATTAGACAATTTTAAGATTTGATAGCCTTTTTCCGGGTGCAGACGAATTCTTGTCCATTCTAAGGCAGATAATGTTTTCTTTTTGAATAGATTCTCTTCGATTGTAATCTTACCGATATCGTGCAAGAGCCCTGCTGTCTTCAGCTCATTAAGGTTATTCGCATCCATTCCGAGCTTCTGCCCGATCTCTACGCTCAGCTGACTGACACGTTTGGCATGTCGCTCTTCTGAAGGAAGCTTCGCGTATAGCGTGTTGGTAATCATCTTGATCGTCTTACTTCGCATACTATTTCCTTCAAATAACTTATGCTGGTACATGTTATTTTCAGCTTCAGTAAAAATATGGGTCATAGATTGTTTCTTGGATTGTCTAACCGCCCAGCCAAAGGATACTGAAAGAATAGTATGGTGTACACTGTCTTCAGATAAGATCTTGCTTTGGATCTTCCGAACAAATTGGCCCGCTTCGTTCTTATCGGTATTCGGCATGAGCAGTACAAATTCATCACCGCCGACTCGAGCAATCGTTGTCCCGTCTCGGCCCATTTCTTTTAGAATCCGAGAAATACGAACCAGCAAATCGTCCCCGGCATGATGGCCAAACGCATCATTCGTTAATTTTAACCCGTTCACATCGGCAAGCACTAACGTTAATGGAAATTCTCCGGATTGATCCAGCCTATCTAACTCCTCATCATAGTACCGGCGATTGTACAATCCGGTTAACTGATCATGATAACTTAAATAGAGAATGTTTTGCTCCGTCTTTTTTCTTTCCTCTATGTTGCGGGTGACGCCGGTAATCTCAAGTTCATGTTCTGCATTATAGCGCAAACTTATGGACATTTCCGTCCAAATCAGATGTCCGTCGGCATGATAGAGCTGGACTTCGCTAATGAATGTATTGGATTCATCCGGATGTTGGAAAAATAGTTGCATTTTGTCGTCAATCGTCTTTTTGAGGAGATGTAACGAGTCCGGGCTAAACGTCTCTTCAATACTCGTCGAAAGTGCTTTTTCCGCAGAGATCCCACGCAATTGACGAACAGAAGGACTGACATACGTAAACCGATTTTTTGAATAGTTTAAGACCCAGATAACATCAGAAGCAAAGTCTGTGATCAACCGATACTTTTGTTCACTTGCTCGAAGTGCTTCTTCTGCCTTTTTCTGTTCGGTAGTATCAATAATAAAAAATTGAACCGCCGCGCGTCCGTTCCATTCAATTAAAACACCGGTTGCTTGTGCCCAGATGGTTTCTCCATTTTTCTTCAGTACACGGAATTGTCCTTTGAACCGCTTTTTACTTGATGCCAACCGTTTTTCAAAAATGCGAATGCGCCGTTCACGATGATCTAAAGAAATAAAATTGATTATTTCCGTACCCAGCAGTTCATCATTCGTGTATCCGGTAAGCTTCCGGGTCATCGGATTGGCGATTTGAATGCGATGATCTTGCACAATAAAAATTGCTTCTGCAGCGTTGTCAAAAATTAATTTAAAGTTCTCCTTACTAACTCTTAATGCTTCCTCAGTCTCAACCTGCTCTGTGATGTCTGTCAAGAAATTTAAGCTGGCCAGTCTTCCTTCCCATTTGATCATGACCGATTTCATTGCAACCCAGCGCAATTGATGATCTGCTGTAATCCCACGAAATCTCACATAGGATCCTTGTCTCTCTCCACACATCTGTTTGAAATGATTCGCCATCATTCTTTCCCTATCCTGTGGTGCAATCAATTGTGAGAAGGGGAGTGAGGTTAAGGCTTGTCGACTATACTTTGTCAATTTCTCTGTATATTGATTCGAGAGTTTTATATAGCCATCTTGTGCAATAACAATCGCTTCTGAAACATGATCAAAGAGCAAATGATAGGTTTCTTCAATTCTTTCTGCAGATCGTCCTAATGTGGGCTGTTTCCGGTCCATCCCGGTGAACTTTTCTAACACCTGAGACGGTTCGTTATATGCTGTATCAACCAAATTAATCCATAATCTATTTTTTTCGAGAGCATAGACACTCGTCTTGTACATATGATCCGACCACAAATCAGCGAATTCAAACGTTTGTTCTTCACCATGGAGCGGCTTATCAAACACCTGTCGCATCAGACGTTGAAACAAGGTGTCTGGGAGTTCCGGCATCACTTCTGAAGCCCTTTTTCCAATGGCTCCTATATTTTCTAGTCTAAGCATTGCTTTAAAGGCTGCATTGATTTGAAGGAAGATGCAATCACATGGTCTTCCTTCCGGATCAAAGATTAGCTTCAGATAAGCAACACCTACGAGCGATTGATCATGCATACTTTTCATAACCACAAGCATACAACTCCTGCGTTTGTATCGATTATTTATCAGAGATGGAATTTTTAATGATCTATGTATGTGTTAAGCGAAGATGATAGAGTGGCGCAAAGAAGAGATTTATTATGTACTAGTTATTTAGTCCTAATTCTATTGTCTTTAATTTCTATATCGGAAGAATTTAGCATATGTTTACTAGTTTTAATTGACTAATTTTATTTTACTCCTTTTTTATCAATAAATCGAAAAATCGAATTCCAAATCTTATGATTGTCTTGGTCCAAGCAAGATTACCGCAACACCAAAGATGCAGATCAGGGCCCCGATCCAATCGTAAAGATCCGGCATCTTCCGATCAACGCCCCACCCCCATAACAAAGAGAGCACGATAAACGTCCCGCCGTATGCAGCATAGACTCGCCCAAAAGAAGAAAAAACCTGCATGGTGGCGATCACACCGTATAATGCGAGGATGAGCCCCCCAATCAGGCCAAAATAGAGAGATCTTCCCTCTCGTAACCATTGCCAAATCAAATAACCGCCGCCGATTTCAGCCAAACCGGCAAGAATGAACAAACCAATCACTCTGAACATGAGTTCCTCCTGAATGAATCGTTGAACTAAATGTAAGGGAAGGAGCACTACCCATTTCCGTCAATTTTTCTATTATAACGTATCCTACTATTCTGTACGATGATGCAGAATCAAATTCTTTTTGCTTTTGTTCAATAATACTGCATAATAGTAAAGGAAGCATTTATGACTATCGTTTTAAGAGAAAAAGTAATTGATAAATGTGAGGTGCGCCATGAGTAATTTTTGGAATAAAAATGTACAGAAACTCGATCCTTACGTTCCTGGTGAACAGCCTAAGGATAAAAAATATGTCAAACTGAATACCAACGAAAATCCTTATCCCCCTTCACCACATGTACTCGATGCGATCAAGCAGGCAGTCAACGACCAATTACGCTTGTACCCCGATCCAAACTGTGATGAATTTAGAAAGACAGCAGCCGATCACTTTCACTTGACTCCGGATCAGGTATTCGTCGGAAACGGGTCTGATGAAGTCCTAGCCTTTAGCTTCATGTCCTTTTTTTCGCCGGAAAATCCGGTTGCATTCGCAGATATTACATACAGCTTTTATAAAGTGTACGCCAACCTATGCTCCTTGACACCGAAAATTATTCCGCTCGATCAGGAGTTCAAGTTGCCGGTTGCTTCATTCTGTGAAACAAGCGGTGGCGTCGTGATTCCGAACCCAAATGCCCCAACCGGGCGAGGACTACCCCTGGACGCGGTTAAAGAAATCTTGGAAGCAAATCCAGATCAGGTGGTCATCATTGATGAAGCCTATATTGATTTTGGTGGAACATCCGTCGTTCCTTTAATTAATGATTTTCCAAATTTGCTTGTGATCCGTACGTTATCGAAATATTCTTCTCTAGCCGGCATCCGTGTTGGCTTTGCACTTGGCCAGAAAGAATTAATCGACGGCTTGAACCGCACCAAGAATTCCTTTAACTCCTACACCATTGACCGCCTGGCACTTGCCGGTGCAAAAGCAGCCATTGATGATGATAACTACTATCGTGACATGGCACAAAGAATTATCAATACGCGAGAACACACCGCAGCAAGCCTTGAGGCGATTGGCTTCCAGGTCATTCCCTCGCAATCGAATTTTCTTTTTGTCAGCCATGCCGACGTTCCCGCGGAAGAAATTTTCCATGAATTAAGAGCGAGAGGCGTTCTTGTCCGCTACTTTAATCAGCCACGAATCGCCAACTACTTAAGAATCACCGTTGGCACCGATGAAGAAATGGGCAAATTACTTGATGCATTAAAAGATATTCTGAAAAAATAAAAGGAAAATAGAGTAATTGAAAAGAAGGTGCCGCACAGTCAATCGACTGTTGAGGCACCTTCTTTTTCGCGCGGTTTTCGTTGCGTTTCGCACGATTATTTCTTTCGCACATTAAGTTCTTTAAACCTCGTGATTCAATCGTGCTTGTTTTCTTGGTTTCCATGCACGCATGTATTGTGCGACAAAATAAGAACCCAAGACAAAGACGATCGCAAACAGTTGTGCAACAAGCCCTTCCACATTCGGGAACACCGCAAACCAAAGCCCAATCCAATCCGGAATTGGGAGGTGAACCGGTGTTGTCGGTAACCATCCGGCCAACTGCATCTCTTGAACATTTTCACCAACCATCACCGTCAACACCATGCCAAGCATGATGCCTGTGAAGACCAGCATTCTCTTATATGGCAGTTTGCGTTGTGCAACGAAGGTCAGACAGGCAACAATGAGCGTTAAAAAGAGACCAATCACCGCACCAAGCAATACCACATCGCCTCCCGCTTGCATCCGGATGGTCTGGAGGAAAAGATCCACTTCAAACCCTTCGCGGTAGACCGCTGTAAAGCCAAGCATCGCAAGCCCGATGAACGCTGTTTTTTCACCACTCGATGCGGACACTTTGATCAATTCGCTCTTCTTCCGATTATGTGCACCGATCCATGCGGTCCAGTAGATCTTATGAAAGAACCAATTCATTACAAGTAGAAGCACAGCAATTGCCAAAAGTCCGGTTGCCGCTTGTATAGTCAACTCAGAAGTCGTTGCAGAAAATAATGAGATAACCGCGACAACGATAAACCAAGTGACGAGCGTTGCGAGAAAGCCCAGACCTGAACCCGTTGCAATCGGCTTCCAGAAGACCTGCTTTGTCCGCATTAATCCGGCGGTTAAGGCAGAGAGGACAAGGATGGCCTCGAGTCCTTCACGAAAGACAAGAATCCCTGTATTCACAATGCCCATTGCTTTACTCATGTGCTGTGCCGTCGGATCAACGGGATTACCATTTGAGGTTACACCGATCCAGACAAAGAGCCCAACGATCAATAATGCACCGGCCCAGATGAGAATTGATTTAAAACGAAGATGCTGAGTCAAAGGAAAAACCTCCTGAGGACATCACTTTATCGATACTGATAATCATTTTCAATTAAAAGTCTAATCGACTGTCACAAATTTGTCAATGATAGCAAAACAGCTCCGAGACATTCCAACAAATGATTTCCTTTCATTCAAAAAAATCCACGTCCAAAGTGAGGCAGAGCTACTGCGGGGGATCCACTCGTGCGCAAGCAACAAAAATTTTTCCAAAGGAGTCGCGCACCCACGCTTCATTAAAAAGTTTATACGGAGTCATTCGAAACGATGACAAGAGCACACGAAAAGTCTATGAAAATGCGAATCTGATTGGAAATCGCACGTAAAAAAAGTCTCTAGAGTCAACAGACTTTAGAGACCTTCACTTTTTACCGGATCCTCTATAATTCTTTCAAATACGCTTGAGTCATACTTAGAAATACAGACAAAGCCGGTGATACCCATTTGTCCTTCAACCAGACAAGCTGAGAATGAATATACAGCGGATCCCCGCCCCAAGGCAGTACGCGTAACAGACCGCTCTTAAGTTCATTCTGAACGGTCATTTCAGGGAGCAGGGCAATACCAAGACCAGCCAGCACGCATTGCTTGATGGCCTCGACACTGGCAAATTCAGAAACATGTTCAGGAGTCAGCTGATGTTCAAAAAACAATCGATCAAGGCTTTGGCGATAACTGCACCCTTCGTATGTCCAAAAAAAGATCCCTGTTCATTGTTGAACAGGGATCTTTTTCGCTGTCTAGGAAATAACGATCAACTTGTGGATTTTTGCGCGACAGGTCTATGCGCGAAAAGTTCAAGACTATGTGCGAAAAAAACGAATCCGCACGACGAGTTGAATCAGATCGCTGTCTGATATGAGGAAAACAGGAATCGGCTACTTTTAGCCAATTCCTGTTTCTGTTTCATTTTTTTAAAAGGCTCTTTAGGAAACCTAATTTTATTGCGCGTATCGTACAAATGGTTCAATCTAAAGAAAAACAGCCGAATTTCGGCAAAATGCTGTCCTTGGGCTGATTCCTCTACAATTCTTTATTAGCGTGCATCAAATGTTTGGTTCTTAAATGTTCTTTTGACGAGTTTCCCTGACAAGACAAAGAGCACGATGATGATTGGGTAAAGAATAGCCCAACCCAGAAACAGGCGCATAAATGCTGTAGCAATTAGAGAGATCAGGCTGATCGCCCACTTTTTTCTAGTGCCTCTAAAAAGCATGACTCCCGCGGCACAACCGCCAAGATAGTTTAATAAGAAAGTAGCATTCGGCAATTGGATTAATTGCGCCAAACTAAAAATGTGCAGCGCGTACAGGGCCATAATCAACGTAAAACAAGCAGTCAGGAAGAGTAGGCCACCTAATGGGGTTTGATACTTGGCAGATGTTTTGGCGAGCTTAACTTGAAAATTGTATCTACTTTAGTCTGTCACTGAAAATGAATCACAATTTTTCCGCGTGCGTGACCAGTTGCGCTCAGTTCATGCGCCTGCTTGAGCCCATTTTCAGAGAATGGGAAGGTCGTACCGACGATCGCTTTTACTTTTCCCGATGCAAGCAGATCTGCAATTTCCTTCAGTTGGCGACCATTTTCCTTGAGCCAGATCGCCTGTGCCTTCACATTGTACTGAGCAGCCAGCTGTGGATCCGGTTCACCGACAATGGAGACCAGCTTGCCCGATCCCGGTTTCAACACTTTGAAGCTTTCTTGTTGCACCTTACCGCCCATCGTATCAAACACAAGATCAATGCCGTTAAGCACCTCTGTGAAGTTTTGTGACTGATAATCAATCACTTCATCAGCGCCTAGACTCTTCAAAAAGTCGAGATTTTTCGCACTGGCTGTCGCATAGACGTAGGCGCCTTTAGCTTTGGCAAATTGAATGGCAAGTGAACCAACACCGCCGGCTCCTGCGTGAATGAGCACCTTTTCTCCAGCTTGGAGTTTGCCATAGTCAAAAAGCACTTGCCAGGCTGTGAGCCCCGCGAGCGGAATCGATGCGGCCTCATCAAAGGAGATATTGTCCGGTATGCGCACAAGTAGATGATCATCCACTGCCGCATATTCGGCATAGGAACCGTGTGGCGTCGTTGCCGGACGAGCAAAGACACGGTCGCCCTCACTCCATCCGCTCACATTATCGCCAACCTTCGCAATCACGCCGGCCACATCCCAGCCAAGAATAATCGGGAATTCCCAGTCAAATAATTGTTTGAGATAGCCCTCTCTCAATTTCCAGTCAATCGGGTTGATTGAGGTGGCAGCCAATTTGACCACGACCTGATGTTCTTTTGGTTCCGGTACCGGAACATCAGCTTCATGAAGCTGATCCGCACCGCCGTATTGATTGATTACAATTGCTTTCAAACAAAGCACCTCCATAAATGATTGAATGCTTTTCGTACCTATCACCAATTATAGACATAACCCTTTTATCTTTCATTTAATCCGTCTTCTCAATGCATTGCTCGCTTGCCACGGGTGATCCGTGGTCCTCCTCAAACGACCAAAGTCTGGAAGTCTCGCCAGCACGCGATCATCAGGAACACCCCTGCTGGTGACGCGGATCTCCACTGCATTTTTACGCAATCCCGATCCATGCATATAGTGTTTTCTAATAAACGTTTATTGATAAACGATAAATATTGCAGTACAATCAAATGGAAAATAACTAGTTGAGGTGCTTACCATGAAACGCGAAACCTTCGTTTTAAAGTTCGCTGTGGTTCTTATGGGACTTCCCGTTCTCGCTTTATGTATCTTTGTGGTGCCTAAGATCGCTGCATTCTTTGCCGAGTTAAATCCCAAGTTTGCTTATTTACACTATCCCTTTTATATCGGGTTAGATGTCACTGCGCTCGTATTCTTCGTTGCGTTGTACCAGACCTTAAGACTGTTAAGCTATATTGACAAGAACCAGGCATTTTCGGAACTCTCCGTAACAGCTTTAAAGGTGATCAAATACTGTGCCATGATCATCGGGGCCTTATACGTTGTCTTTATGCCACTCATCTACCTCATGGCCGATGCAGACGATTCTCCAGGCATGATCGTCATCGGAATGATCATTATTTTCGGCTGCATCGTGATTGCAGTCTTTGCCGCCGTTCTTCAGAAACTGTTAAAGAACGCCATCGCTATAAAATCAGAAAATGATTTAACGATCTGAGGTGAATCAAATGGCGATTATCATACATCTAGACATCATGCTCGCAAAAAGAAAAATGAGCGTCACCGAACTCTCTGAAAAAGTCGGACTAACTATGGCCAACCTTTCGATATTGAAAAATGGAAAAGCAAAAGCGATTCGCTTCTCGACCTTAGAGGGCATTTGTAACGCATTAGACTGTCAGCCTGGCGATATTTTGGAATACCAAAAGGATGAAAATGCTGAGGAACACTAAGTTGACGGATCGTGCGCAATAAGTTAACAATTGATTGATACATTGATGATACGAGAAGGCAGAGTGCTTAAATAGTGACTGATAAAAAGTGAAATGACTGATATATTTTCGAAAGTGATCGATATATTTTTTAAAATGATCGATAAAATTTCAGAAATGATCGATATATTTTTTAAAATGATTGATAAAAATCGCAAAGTGATCGATAAAGGAACAACGGTGACGATAATATGAGAGGATCAAGCTTGATCGAATTGTATTTACTAAAACCGGAGATAAAACAAACATACAAATGTACAAAAGTAACTATGCGATTTCTCAGTTTTCACATTGAAACATCCAGATGTGGAACATCTAACTGTTGAAGATAACTTAATGGAGAAAAGGATAGAATATGAGGTAACCTGATTGATCCAATAGACTTTATTTCAACGTTCTTTGTCGGACTCATGCGCTGTACATGCTTCAGACAGAAAAGTGTGTCCACTCCTTCCCTATGCTCACATCAAGATGACAAATTTGTAAGACTGAACATCAGAAATGTAAGCGAGCCCTCGTGCGCTCCCTTGTATACTAAACACATAGAAAATATAAATAGGGAGCGATCATGATGTTGCTACAAGTCAATCATTTGCAAAAAATATTTCAGACAAGATTCAGTAAAGAAAAAACCATCGCCTTACAAGATGTGAGCTTTAGTGTTGAAAATGGGGAATACATTGCCATTATGGGTGAAAGCGGTTCTGGAAAAACGACTCTGTTGAATACGCTGGCAACACTTGACAAGCCGACATCGGGCTCTGTGATTCTGAACGGCCAAGATGTGACGAAAATTAAAGAAAACAAGCTGGCCGAGTTTCGCCGCACCCATTTGGGGTTTATTTTTCAAGACTTCAATCTACTTGATACGCTGTCGGTTCGCGACAATATTTTCTTGCCGCTCGTCCTTGGTCGAGAGAAGGTTCGCGTGATGGAACAACGTTTAGAAGCGCTGGCACCCAAATTAAACATTACAGATCTGCTAAACAAGCAACCGTTTGAATTATCCGGTGGTCAAAAACAGCGCGTAGCAATTGCACGTGCATTGATCACCGAGCCGGAACTTGTTCTAGCCGATGAACCGACGGCGGCGCTTGACTTCAAGAACAGCGAAGGACTGCTCTCACTTCTGGAAGAAGTCAATGACACCGGTCAGACGATCCTGATGGTCACGCATTCCGCGATTGCGGCCAGCCATGCCAAACGCGTGTTGTTTATTAAAGACGGCCGCATCTTCCATCAGCTCTACCGCGTACATCGAGAAACGGCCGATTTCATGCAAGAGGTCAGCATGACCATGACCAATCTTTTGGGAACCGAGGTGCGGTAAGATGTTTTACGTCAAATTAGCGAGTCGAAACATCCGCCAATCCATAAGCAATTTTCTCCCCTTTGGTCTCTCAAGCATGGTGATGTTTATCATGAATCTGATGATTGCAACGATTTTGTTTAGTCCGAGTTTGAAAAAGTTGCAGGGTTCTGGAAGCTTCGCGCTGCTACTTGGCTTAGGTTTCATCGTGTTATCGATCTTCGCCACCATCTTTATGATCTATAGTTACCGCTTTTTACTGAAACGGCGAACGAAAGAATTCGGACTCTACAATATACTCGGTCTGAAAAAGCGACACATCGTCCGCATCTCCATTCTGGAACTCTTAATGATGTTCGTTGCGACCGTGATTGCAGGTACACTCTTGGGTATTATCCTGGCTAAATTTTTCTATCTCATCTTAATCCGTCTGCTTGGCGAAAGTTATTTTGACTTGGCGTGGAGCCCACTGGCGGTTGGGATCGTAACCGTGATTTTTGCGTGTATCTATCTGCTGCTTGCAATCATCAGCAGCCTCTCCATCAGCCGTCAATCTAGTCTTGAATTACTTAAAAATGCTAGCAAAGGAGAAAAAGAACCGAAATCACGCGGCCTTCTGGCACTGCTTGGCATCGTATCGCTAGGAATCGGTTATTACCTTGCCGTAACGGTCACCTCTCCGCTCGATGCTTTAACAAAGTTCTTTATCGCCGTGCTGTTTGTTATTTTCGGCACACTCTTGTTCTACTTGAGCTTTACGATTTGGCTGCTCAAACGGCAGAAAAAAAATAAAGCCTATTATTATCAGCCGAAACATTTTATTACCGTCTCCAGTATGCTTTACCGCATGAAACAGAATGCGGTCGGGCTGGCAAATATAACGATATTAGTGACGATGACATTCGTGACCTTGGCGACAACCGTTGGGCTCTACTCCAGCATCAATGGATTTCTGGATGACTATTTCGTTCGCAACACGATCATCAATATCAATACGACGCAGCAGCGAGCCACTTCGTTCATTGATCAGGTGGCGGAAGAAAACGGAATTCCCCTGAAGCATAAAATCAGCTACGAAATGTCGAACAGCATGATCGGAGCGATGCAAAACGGAAAATTCGAAAACAAACAAAAGCTTGCCAGTCTGACAGCCGTCAACTTTATGACCGCGAAAACCTATGAAACATTGACGGGAAACACAGTTCATTTGCGCGACCATGAAGCAATCGTCTTTCCGGCGGTGGGCAGCTTTAAGGAATCAAGCGTGCAGTTTGGTCAATATACTTTTAACATTAAAGACAAGATTAATAGAATCCGAAATTTTCCATCCATCAGCCTGACGGCATCAAACTGGCTCATTCTGATCGTCAATTCAAAAGCACAGATTCAACCCGTCTTAGAAGCTGCATCCAAGGCGGCGGGGAGTCATGCCGCACCACTCAGCATGGAAACAACCATTAGTGCCGATGTGACGAGAGAGGACGCGAAGAAACTCAATCACGTCTTATCCGAATACCGCGTAGATGGACTGAAACCGATTCAGCGAATTGACGAAGGAAAAGAACAGGCGCTTAGCGGCCCGGCACCGTCCGTGATCAGTTATGATGAAATGCATAAACAATTTCTCTCTTTTGCCGGTGGATTCCTGTTCATCGGCCTGGTCTTAGGCTTCACCTTTATCCTCGGAACCGCGTTAATCATATACTATAAGCAGATTTCTGAGGGAGAACAGGACAAGCGCAGCTTCGAGATCCTTCAGGAAGTCGGTTTGAGCGGTGCGGAAGTGCGGCAGACGATTCGCTCACAAGTATTGCTCGTTTTCTTCCTGCCGATTGTTGTCGCCGTGGTCCACTTTGGCTTCGCGTTCATCATGATTCAGAAACTGATTAGTTTGTTCGGAACGACCCGACTCGGCTTGCTGCTCCTGACTAGCATCGGAACCATTGCCGTCGTTGCATGCATTTACTACCTCATCTACAAACAAACGAGCCGCGCGTATTTTCAGATTGTTGAGCGGTGAACTTCAAGAGGGTATCTCGCAATCGGGATGCCCTTTTCGCATTGTCCCGCACCATGAAAATCAGTAGAATGAAGATAGCTTATCACATAGGAGATTTTTTAATGACAAAAGTTTTTATTGTGGAAGACGATCCGGCGATTGTGAAACAATTGACGTCCGCGCTCGCTGCGTACACGGTTGTTTCCGTCCGGAACTTTCGCAGCGTGCGTCAGGAAATTGAAACTGAGACCCCTGATCTAATCTTAATGGACATTACCTTACCGTACTTTAACGGCTTTTACTGGACAACTGAAATTCGCAAAAAAGCAACCACCCCGATTATCTTTCTCAGCTCAGCAGACGATGAAATGAATCAGGTAATGGCGATGAATATGGGCGCTGACGATTACGTCACCAAACCGTTTTCGGTTGACGTATTGAAGGCGAAAATCCATGCTCTGCTTCGCCGAACCTACAGCTTCTCTCAAGCCCAATTGACCTTCAATGGCTTCATCCTGGAAGGCACCGAATTGAAAAAGGCGCAGGATAAGGTCGACTTGACGCCGACCGAGGCCAAGTTGCTGCGCACCTTGTTCGAACAGCCGAATCGAACGGTGTCCAAAGATGTTCTACTGGAAAAGCTCTGGGAATCGGATGACTACATCGATGCCAATGCCCTGCAAGTCAACATCGCCCGCATGCGTAAGAAGCTGAATACGATTGGCTTTGACTACATTGGAACGGTGCGAGGTGTCGGTTATGTTCTGGCGTGAACGAAAGCATTATTTTTATGCTGTGCTCGTGATTGTCGTCGTCATCAGTGTGACCTTTTATCTGCGTGGTCTGCCGATACACACGTTCTGGTCGAGCTTGCTGTTTGGCATGACCGTCCTGATCGTTTTCAGCAGCTATGATTACTATCGGTTTCAACGCCGTCATCGTGAACGGCTCCAGCAAGTCATTCCTCAGGTTGACCTATCACCGCAGTCGCAAGCCGAACAAGATCTGCTGAAGCTGCTTGAGGAACAAAAAGAATACTACGAAAAGAAAATTGCCGGGATCAAAAAATTTGATGCGGACTTAACCGATGTGGTACGGATGTGGAGCCATCAAATGAAGGTACCGCTCTCCGTTCTCGATTTAATGGGACAGACTGGTGATTTTACGCAAGACGAAGTAAAAGATCAAACCTTTCAGTTAGAAAACTATCTGGACATGCTGCTGCATTACCTACGCTTGAACCATGAACAAACCGACTATCGTTTTACACACGTGCCGATGCGGCCGCTCGTTCAGGCGATCGTGCGCAAGTTCGCCCCTCTGTTCATCCGCAAAGGGCTGAGCGTCACCGTCGATGGCGATGCGACCTGGACCACCGATGAAAAGTGGTTCTCCTTTGCCCTTGAACAAATCATCAGCAACGCTGTCAAATATACCACACAAGGCAACGTCAGTGTCCAAATCACCCCGAAGTTGATTCAAATCAGTGACACCGGCATCGGCATTTTAAAAGAAGACCTGCCGCGCCTGTTCGATCACGGCTTCACCGGCTACAACGGCCGCCGTGACAAAAAAGCAACCGGTCTCGGTTTCTTCTTAGCGAAGGAAGTCACCAACCGGCTTTCGCTCAATATTCATGTTGATTCCGAAATCGATAAAGGAACAACTGTGACGATCATACGAGAGACAAACGAATACTGATGACAAGGTATGTTTTTGTCATTTAACAAGTCGCGCTGCGCTCAAAAGTCAGCGGTGAAGGACGGTCTTTGAACTTGATCCATTGATCATCTTATCGAATGTTTTTGTGCGAGCCCTCACAGTTGAGTATTATTTTGAATGTCCGCAAATGCAATCCGTTAATCTCTAGTCAAGCACAATTTCGTAAACACTTGATCATGATGAATACATGTATTATTGTCTCTCCCTGTCACATCGCTAAATACTTCTTCATTTGAAATGAATTCCATTTTTTCACTCTCAAATTCTTCGATTACTTTTTTATCTTCTTCAGTTAATGGTCCATCGTCGTAGGGAATCAAAGATTTCTGATATTCAGTTACTAATCTAAATACCTCTGAAATATCCTTGTTACTGATAGTAATAAAGTTTTCCCGTTTATTCAGGATGGTTCCAAGTGATCATTTCTACATTACTAACATCTACTTCTCCAAGACTTAATAAATGTGGGATATAAGGAAACAAGCCAAATCTGTTCCCCTTTTTACTTTCTATCTCGTAATATTCAGATGTAGCTAGAGGAATTTCTTTAAGTTCTTTATAGTCTTCACTATTCAATAATATGATTTCATTTTCATCTATAGCTTCTGCTGGTCCTTTGTATTTCTCTTTTGAATATAGGTAGATTGCATTTTTATTGTTTTGCAGCCTTTCAATTGGAATCTTAAAAAAATGTTGTTTTTCATTAGTATGAATTTCTAAGCTTGTAAGAGCTTGATAAACGTAATGAGGGTGCAAAGGAAGGAAATGTAAAACGTCATTCCATAAACAATTTAGTTTAGGAATTTGCTTTTTGAGCAATTTTGGTCTTTCAGGATTGTCAAAGTACTTATTCGCGTATTTCTTATACAAATGAGGATAAGGATTTTTCAAAGAATTAAGCGGTATTAATTTGGTTCCTATCATTTCCTTTGGAACCATATGATAGACAAATTCTCCCACTATTTAACACCTCCATGATTATTAGCTCAAGAATAATGAAAAAACCAGCTGGTCTAGCGTTTACACTGCAATTCATGTACGATAATCTTGGAAAAGCCCTTTATTCCAGATCTCGTTCATTTCAACTAAAGTTTAACGATCATGGATTTCAGAAACAGGTGAGAGAAAAATGGGTATTGAAAAGCTTAAAAAAGAAAGAGTTAAAGATTTTTTGAACTATT
>NZ_JAMXWN010000023.1 GCF_024125425.1 Sporolactobacillus kofuensis | reverse complement strand
CCGCAACCTATTTTCTTTTAACGTTCCTCCCACCTTACCCCTACCTCATCCCTTTTACATAGTATCCTTTGAGTCTTAGCTACTCTTTTTTATAGAATGGATGAGCATTGAACTTTTTGCCGATAGTTAAGGATCTTCGAACCAAAATTTGGTACTCTTCACGAGACTTCAGAATACTAAACGGATATTTTATCGAACAATTTCGAATCATATCTCTTAAACTATAAATCTATCTAGGGTATAATCAAATTGTTTATACATAGAAAAAAGGGAGCATCACTTCATCGTTCGAGACATTTAAAAAAGGGGGATTCGCACATGTTGAAAAATTGGTGCAAAATGATGTTTGCTGTCGCCTTATCATTCCTGCTCATCTTTGCGTCACTGCCGGCCTTTGCCGCGAACAGGAATAACGACCAACAAAAAACACCGGTCACTCAAGGGACAAGCAGTACAGTTCTTAAGCAAGCAGATTATTTTGGGGATCTGCCGGATAGCACGCCGGTATCCGTTGATATTGTTTTAAAGATGCAAAATGAGCATTTGCTTCAGTCCTACATTGACCGTTCGGTTAACCCGAGTAGCGCATATTACCACAAATATCTGAGTACTGATCAATTTTCAAAACTGTTTGGTGCGCCAAACGCGACCATTCGGTCACTCACTCGTTATCTCAAACACTATAACATTAGTACAAAAGTCTATAAGAATCACCTCGTTATTTCAGCGAATGGTACTGCCGGTGATTTCAATCGTGCGTTTAGCGTTAACCTTCAAAAAGCTAAGTTCAGAGGCCACACCTTTCACGCAGCCAAAAAAGGCCCGAAATTACCTCGTATCATGGCTCGTCAAGTTCTTGCCATTCTTGGATTAACAAACTATTCGGCATTGACTCCACGTGCTGTGAAACGTCCTTTAAAAATGACAGCCAATGCGAGTGGCGGACCATTGAATTTGGATCCTTCCGATTTGATCAAACAGTATAATGTTGGACCACTGTATGCCAAAGGTGCAAATGGTAGTGGTCAAACCATTGGTATCGTAACATTAGCAGACTTTAATACAGATGATGCATATAACTTTTGGAAACAGGAAGGCATTGATGTAAAATCTGATCGTATTCATAAACAATTAGTCGACGGTGGTTCAAATTGGGACGGTTATGAAGAAACAACACTTGACGTCGAACAATCCGGGGCATTGGCACCACAAGCAGACGTCAACGTCTATATCGGACCGAATACGGATGCCGGCTTTGTGAACGCTTTTGCTACAGCGATTGATGACAATAAAGCCTCACAAATCTCAGTAAGTTGGGGATTGAGTGAAACAGCGATCTCAACAGCAGTAAACGATCAAACTGAAGACCCTTCCTACGCACTCGTTTACAACCAGTTATTTGAACAAGCAGCAGCTCAAGGTATTTCAATGTTCGCTTCTGCAGGTGATTCCGGAGCTTATGATGCCAGCAGAGATGTGGGCAGCTTCAACCTCGCTGTAGATAACCCAGCGGACAGTCCCTATATTACTGTTGCTGGAGGAACAACACTTCCTTGGTCCTACACAACAAGGACAGGGGTTCAAGTAAATGTTTCCTCCGAACGTGCATGGGGTTGGAACTACCTCTATCCATATTTTGATTCTCTGGGACTCAATACACCAACAGGATGGGCAAATTATTACTTTGTCGGTGGTGGTGGCGGATTTAGTCAGTTGTTCGCGACACCAAACTATCAAAGAGGCATTTCCGGTGTGAACCGATTCACAGCTGTTCAGCAATGGCAACCGAGCACTGACTTTGGCTCAGTAACGCCTCTGAGTGACCCGAAACTTGTTACTGGCCGATCAAGTGGAAGAAACATGCCGGATGTATCATTGAATGCGGATCCATACACAGGTTATAAAGTCTTCCTGTCTGATCCGGATGCTCCCGGAACAAATTCCGGCTACAGCACATTTGGCGGAACAAGTGTTGTCTCTCCACAACTTGCCGGCCTGACCGCTTTAATGAACAGTAACCAAACGAGCCGGATCGGGTTCTGGAACAGCCAAATCTACCGTTTTGCCAAACAGAAAAATTCACCGTTCCATCCATTAAATACGACGGGAACAGAAAATACGAATCTTTATTTCACGGGTACAAAAGGAACCATCTATAATCAGGGTACCGGTCTAGGGACAATCGACTTTACTTCACTTGCAAATCATTTTGAGAACCCTTCACGATAACTGAATACCCTGCAAAAAATCCTCCGAAGATATGCTTCGGAGGATTTTTTCATTTCACCGATCAATAATGTTCACGTTGTAGGTAGCCAGCCACTCGTTCATCTGCGCCATATGGGCGATCAGCTGCGGTCCGGACATCAATTGTCCAAACCATGGCGCTTTAAAGGAGTCGCCTTTCGTGTCAATCAGTGCTTGCAGCTTTTGTTTATCCACCAATTCAAGCAATGGCGAACTCGGCGTATCAATGACTCTTTGCAACCATCCGGAAACTGCTTCTGTATATTTCGGATGATACGTCTTCGGATATGGACTTTTCTTTCGGTAAAGCACCTCGTCAGGGAGATAACCTTTCAGTGCTTCCCGAAGAATCCCTTTTTCATGACCATTGAGCATTTTCATTCCCCACGGCACATTCCACATGTATTGAACAATTCGGTGATCAGCAAATGGAACACGTACCTCTAAACTCGCCCCCATGCTCATGCGATCTTTTCGATCAAGTAATGCAGTCATAAACCAGTTCATATTCAGATAGAACAATTCACGACGTTTCGCATCAATCGATGATTCCCCTTCAAGTCTTGGCGTCTCAGCCACTGTCTCATTAAATCGCTGCATTTCATAGTCTTTCAAATTCAATCGGCTACCCCATTTGTCATTGAGCAAATTTTGGCGGGCGTCAATCGAACGCATCCATGGAAATCCCTCTTTCGCTGAGGTCTCCGGACTATGAAACCACGGATAACCACCAAATATTTCATCAGCGCATTCTCCGGATAACGAGACCGTGAATTCCTTTTTGATCCCCTCACATAACCACAGTAATGAAGAATCGACATCAGCATATCCGGGCATATCACGAACCACGATTGCCTTTTTCAAATAGGACACAAGCTGTTCATTAGTAATAATGAGATCATGATGCACCGTACCAAGATATTGGGCCACTTTTCTTATAAATGGTGCATCACTATTCGGTTGAAACTTACTCGTATGAAAATACTGATCGTTTCCGACATAATCAATGGAGAATGTGTGCAGAGGCGGGCGATGTTGTTCTTTAAAATAGTCAGAGGCGATCGCAGATATCCCACTTGAATCAAGTCCACCGGATAAAAAGGTGGCAACCGGGACATCCGCAAACAACTGCCGTTTCACCGCATCGG
This sequence comes from Sporolactobacillus kofuensis, assembly GCF_024125425.1. Taxonomy (GTDB): domain Bacteria; phylum Bacillota; class Bacilli; order Bacillales; family Sporolactobacillaceae; genus Sporolactobacillus; species Sporolactobacillus kofuensis. Next base: position 15,444 of record NZ_JAMXWN010000023.1, on the reverse strand, counting down.
TCACCAAAAAGCGTAAGTGGTCAATTGTAGTTGCTAAATCGTCCCTATGTTCCTCACTTCTGACGTTCCAATAGCGCCAAATCCTCAAACCGTCTTGTGAGTACGTGAACGCATGTGCAGGACGCAAGTCATGAATGCCAAGATAAACACCATGTCCCGGGGTTCGTGATGGTCCAAGACCAAATACTTCATAAAGACCTTCTCGATCAATTTCAGGACGAACCTCCGGGTGCTTCAAGATTGCCTTAAGTTCTGATCCAAATAATAATCTGCCATTGGACTCACTATAGAAAAATGGCTTCACACCCAATCGATCTCTTGCACCGAATAAACGCTTCTTTCGGGTATCCCATATGGCGAATGCAAATATTCCGTTAAAATGAGCAATACAGTCTTCACGCCATTCAATATAAGCGGTCAGGAGCACTTCTGTATCTGAGTGTCCGTGAAACGTGTACCCCTTTTTCAATAAGTCCGAACGAATCTCCTCAGTATTATAAAGTTCGCCATTGTATACGAGTACATACTCGTTACCGTCCACTGTTTTTTTCATTGGCTGACGACCGCCTTCCGGATCGACAACAACGAGGCGCGCATGACCAAGTGCCGCATGTTCCGATACCCATGTATTTAAATCATCCGGACCACGATGTTCCATCGTGTGTGCCATCTGATCAATGGTTCGTTCCTCACCGCGCAAATCTCGATTCCAGTCGATCCAGCCTGTGATTCCGCACATTACGCATGTCACCCTTTCTTGTATCATTGGGCCTTAACCTCTTTGTCATCTTATGCACTAGAGATGGGCAGGTGAAAAAAAGCTAAATTTACCTCAGTAGGGTTGAATTGTTTCAAGACGGTCGAAAAACAGTTTTCTATTTTGAAGATTATAGATAGCGAGACAAAATGAGCTTCAATTGGCGTCAAACGAGAAGCATCGTTGACTATTTTCATTTATTCCGCTACTTGACCTCGTGTTCACAATTCGCTAATCTTTGAATATCTGTACTAAAGGCTGAGGGATGACAAATGCGAAAAATAGGTTCACTCATTGTTTCCTCTCTGCTGCTTATCGGAGTTTCTTTCGTTTTCCTGTATATCATTTCAAGCATGTATAGCCCACAAGCGGACCATGTGCCTCTTCTTAATGATAAACGCGTGATCAGTCCGGAAGTTGAAAACTATCGACCAATCATCACGAAGTATGCGAAAGCCAACGGTATTGAACACTATACCGATCTTATCATGGCCATTGCCATGCAGGAGTCCAAAGGAAAAGCTCTTGATGTAATGCAAGCTTCAGAGAGTCAAGGATTACCAAAAGACTCGATTAACAAACCGGAAACCAGTATCCGACTCGGGACTGAATACTTTAAAAAAGCGCTTACTAAATCGAACGGAAACATTTCAACCGCTCTCCAAAGTTATAACTTTGGTCTTGGATTCTCTGATTATGTCAAATTGCATGGAGGCAAGTACACACCTCAGCTCGCTCAACAATTCTCAAAAGAGAAGGCAAAGGCGTTACATTGGACAAGTTATGGTGATCCGGAGTATGTGAATCATGTGATGCGCTACTACACGAATGAAAAGCAGAAACGTGAGTTAGCAAAGAAAAACGATGACTAGATGTAAGTCCCCTCAAGATCGATTTCTAGAGGGGACTTTGTTATAAAAAATGCAGCAAAGATACGAAATACCTGTTGGAGTACGGGACAAGTGAGACAGTGTAGACAGTGCGTTGACCGAGGAGCTTACGGATCGTCCGCGACATACTTTATTCAAGATCAATCTAATAGAATTGATCTGGTGATGAATTATTTCTTTCGAGCAAATAATCCAAACACATCCGTTGTTTCGACAATATTGGTGAATGCACGAGGATCAACCTCTTTAATGATTTGCTTTAATCGATACAATTCATATCGAGTAAATACAATCATCAGTACTTCTTTGTCTTTATTCGTGTAACCGCCCCTTGCAGGAAATACCGTAATGCCACGGTATACTTGTGCTGAGATCGCTTGTTGAAGTTCATGCGCATGATCCGTTACCACCCATGCGGTCAATTTCACATAGCTCGTATGAATGGCATCAACAACACGAATGCTGACGTATAATTGCAGCAACGTATAAAGTGCACGACGCCAGCCAAACAAGAATCCAGCTGCAAGAATAATAACGCCATTCAGCACAAACATATAGGAACCAATCGGAAGATCTTTCACTCGTGTCAAGATCATGGCGATAATATCCATGCCGCCACTTGATGCACCGAATTTAAGAGTGAGTCCAACACCAATTGCCTGAACAACACCGCCAAATACTGCATTTAACAAGATATCATTCGTTAAGGGATGTAGCGGAATAATCGCCATAAATAGTGTGGTTAAAACAACACTGATTGAACTATATAAGGTAAAACGGTGGCCCACCTTAATCCACCCTGCGTAAGCAACCGGAATATTTAATATTAAGAGCAGTAGTCCGGTACTTAAGTGAAATGAAGTCGGCTCAAGCATCGCAGAGATCAACTGAGCAATACCTGTAACCCCTCCCGACAGTACCTTTGCCGGAATAAGAAATATATTTAATGAAGCCGCATTTAACAAGGCGCCAATGGTAACCACTGTTAACACTTTAAATTCTTGAAAAAGTGATATTCCTTTCATCGTGTCGTTCCTTTCATCATTACATCCTTGCAAGAGCATCCATCGATAACCCTTACTAGAATTATCTGTATGGTGTAACATCCATTATTTACAAATTACCACACAGTCAGCCATCACTCAAACATTTTCTTTGCATCATTTACGTCCGGATGCGCAAACTATGAAAAAATTATTCGGAGGTTAGATCATGAAACGGTCAATTCTTGTCGTTCTTACCATCTTACTGCTCATTCTCATCCCTCACACAACCGATGCACACTGTATGGACAAAGTATACCACGCTCATTCCAATCAAAAAAATGAACAGGCAGTACATCGTCAGTGGCTTGTTCATGTTATTGACCAATATGCTCCGGCCACTCTCGCGCATCAGATGAAAAAAGACCTCGCTACTCACCGACAGCTAATGAACCGATGGCGTCAAAGCGGAGACTTTCAACGGCATCGAGAAGCGTGCATGAAGAAACGAGAGCAAATTCTTAAAGAAAATGCCGGACAACTCAAAGCAATCGAGCAACAAGTGAAGCTAGGCAAATTATCGAAACAAGAAGCAAAGCAAAAAATTGAACAACTTTTCAACACCCATGGCTATAGTCAACATCATAGGGCGATCCGTGATCTGAGAAACGCTTTGAGAAGGAATGATCGATCAGAGATTATCCAATCCTTGAAAAAAATAGACCATCACATTCAAATTTCCAATCAACATTTAGCAAAAAAGTTGAAAAATGAAGACATGAATTAACACAAGAAAAACCTGATGTTCCTGGTCTTTAATCGCCGACCATATGCCATCGGATTGTGTCTTTTTGATGCTGATTCAACCTTCGGTTAATCGCTTGCCGAGCCTCCTCGAACAGGCTAATGCCTGCGGGGTCTCGCCTGGCTCGCTGGTCACGCACCTCCGCTTTTGAATCTCAGCCAAGACACTGTGATTGGATACATGTATTATTTATACGCTTTCTTTACTTGCAAAAAAAGCTTTGGGGTTCGGATCACCCAAAGCTTTTTTTATTTGATCTTTTAATCTTCAGCTGTTTGTCGTCTCTTATGTGTCCATTTAGATTTCAATTTCATTAGAGCCTCATAGACAATGGGCACAATGAACAGTGTCAGAATCGTTGAACTGGTAATCCCGCCAATAACTGTTACCGCGAGTCCTTTCGAGATCAAACCACCGCTGCCTTCCATACCGATTGCCAGTGGGATCAAAGCACAAATTGTTGCAATGGCCGTCATCAAGATCGGTCGAATACGTGTACCTGCAGCTTCAAGCATTGCTTCTCGAGTGCTTAGGCCGTTGTTTTCCTTATGAATCACTCGATCGATGAGTACGACGGCATTTGTAATGACAATCCCAATCAACATGAGGGCACCAATCATGGAGGATACGCTGATGGTTTCCCCACTAATTAGAAGCGCCACCAAGCTGCCAATGATCGCAAACGGCAATGAGAAGAGAATGGCAAACGGTGCCAAGCCTCCGCCGAACGTCACAACAAGGATGAAATAGACAATAATGATCGCAGCCAACATAGCCATCCCTAATTGACTAAAGGAATCATTCATTTGTTCTGTAACACCAGAGAATGAGACGCTAGCGCCATCTGGAAGATTTAACTGATCAATTTTTTTCTGTAGATCTGTTGTCGCTCCAGAAACATTTTTAGCGGACACTTTAGCCGTAATTTCCGCATACAACTTGCCGTCACGTTTTGTGATGGATTGCGGCGCAATGCCCTTATTAACTTTTGCAAGATCACTCACTTTAACTTGTTGACCGGTTGCAGATGTTACTGTCTTGTCTGTAAGATCGTTAACCGAATCCAAGTTTGTGTCATTGGCCGATTTGAGATAGACATTCAGATCGTCACCATTACGTTTAATTGTTGTCATCGCCTGATTGTTCGCGGTACTACTTGAACTGAGCAATGACTGGGCAATCTGACCAGCTGCAATGCCATTCTGACCTAACTTTTTCTGGTCAGCAGCAATGGTATATTGATCAAAAGATTTCGACAGACTGGAATCTGCTTGCGTAAAGTTTTTGTCGTTCTTTACAACCTTCAAGACACGATTAGTCACAGGACGAAGTTGGTTAAGTGTATCACCGTACACATACAATGTTAACGTGTTCGAACTTGATCCAGAACCGAAGTCCTGGAACTTCCACTGTCCATGACTGCTTTCGTTGTTGAGTTCATCAAGCACCTTTTGTTGCAGCTTATCAAAGTTTGGTGTGCTTGTTTTGTAGGAGACAAAAAACAATGCCTGATTATCTGAAGACTGGAACATTGCAGTAGAACTGGAACCACCAATGGAGTATTGGATTTTCTCCATATTCTTATTGGACTCTAAGTATTTCTCCGCTTGAAGCGCAACCTTCTTCGTACCACCAACTGTCTGACCCGGATCCGGATTGTATGTGAGGATGATTTGTTTTTCTGAATCATTCGGCATAAAGCTCGCACCAATATGCGGAACCAAGAACAGACTTGCGACAAAAATGATCATTGCTGAACCGAATACCAGTAATTTATGATTCAGTGCCCCATTTAAAAGCTTGCGATATATGGAAGCTAACCGCCCCGGTCTCTCCTCACTATGCGTTTTCTTTTTTAGCCCCTTCTTAAACATACTGCTGGAAAGCATAGGAACAAGTGTGATCGCTACAAGCAACGAAGCAAGCAGCGAGAAAACGATCGTCAATGCAAATGGCAAGAATATTTGTCCGATAATTCCGGTTACAAGCGCCATTGGAAGGAATACAGCAATCGTTACAATCGTTGAAGAGAGAATCGGGATGAACATTTCATGCGTTGCTTCTCGAATCAATTCAGTCCCTTTTAATTTTTCGTCTGATAACGACATTCGCCGGTAGATGTTTTCAATGACCACTATGGAGTCGTCAACTACTCGGCCTATGGCGATTGTCATCGCACCAAGGGTCATAATATTCAAGGTCACATCCATCTGTTTCAGCAGAATAAGCGCAATGAGCAGTGAAAGTGGGATTGACACCACTGAAATGAGCGTCGTACGAATGTTTCTTAGGAAGAGAAGGATGACAAGCATCGCGAAGAGCGCACCGAATATCGCCTTCTCAAGCATCGTACTCACAGATTGTTGAATCGGCTTGCCTTGATCAAGCATTGCTTCCGTATGAATCTGTGGATAATTCTTCTTAAAGGTTGCAATTTTATTTTTCACACCATTTACGACGTCAACAGTGTTTGCATCCTCCCCTTTTACAACGGAGAGTCCAATGGAAAGTTCGCCATTCGTTCTTGAAATCGACTCTGCTTTCTTTTGCAGCTGGACATCAGCAACATCAGATAATTGGATGGTCGGTAATTTAACCGATGCGAGCGCTGAATTTCCGGTTGCTGATGGGCCATTGGCTGCAGAACTCTGCCCCTGATTCTGCGCGTTTTGCTGCATTGCAGAAGATTGCATGCTGGTTTGCGTTTGTGCGGACTGTGCTGCTGTTCCAACTTGTGGTGTATAAGGAATACGCATGTTCTTCAAATCCGCTAGGGAATGAATATTCCCACTGACGACAACTGATTTCTGACTTTTGTCAATCGTGTAAAGGCCAAGCGGCGTGGACACATTATTTCCCTTAATTAAATTAACTACGTTATCTTGAGTAAGTCCATATTTCTTTAATTGATTCGCTTTAAATGAAATTTGGATATCCTCTTTCTGCTGACCGGATAGAGTAACAGAAGAAACACCGTCAACACTTTCAACTTCTGGTAACAGATCGTTTTCAACACGATCACTCAGCTTGCCCAGTGATAAGTGCTTTGCGGAAACGCTCAAACTGTATACAGGCATTGCATTCATGCTGATCCGCATCACATTAGGCTTTTGGGCTTGATCCGGCAGACTGACCTGGTCAACAGCTTCCTTAATATCATTGACCGCTTTATCCATGTCTTGGTCATAATCATATTCAACAACAACTGAGGACATACCCGTTGATGAGGTCGAACTTACGTTTTGAACACCTGGTAGTGCCTGAAGCTTCTGCTCGATCGGCTGTGTCACGCTGTCATCGATTTCATTCGGTGCCGCACCCTGGTACATGGTGGATACACTCACAACCGGGATCGTGAAACTCGGCATGGTTTCCATTTTCATGTTGGTTCCGGCATAGATGCCGCCGATAATGACAACTAATGTAAGTAGCCATACCGCCAGCTTATTCTTCATTGAGAAAGAAATAATTTTTCGCACCTAGACAACGCTCCTTTTAAATACTGTAATACCGACTTACGAAAGTAAAAATCTTTTCGTTATCCATTTTATACAAAGCATTGAAAATTTTACAGTAACTCTAGCCGTAATTTCTTTACGTCTTAAGTCTTAGTTGCTTCAACACCTGAATTCTATGCTAATAAAGAAACATGAACAGAAAATGAACACTGTTAAAAGTTAAGTATTTTTTGATACATCGTAGTACTTTCTCACCGAAGGTATTAATGCAACAGCAAGAATAGACAAACCCAGTATGATATAAAGCACATGTACAAACCCAATGCCTCGAATAAGGTACATTTCAATCGTAATCCAAAGAATTAGGATAAAACCTATATATAGCGAATGACTCCAGCCCCAATACATGGATTGATCAAAATTTAACGTTGTTACAAACGGTAACGGTTTTTCATAGATAAGTGAAAAGGTAACGATAGCCGGATAAACCCCTAGGATGAAGAATAAAATCAAGCCAGGAATGAGGAAATTGGAAAATGGACTATACTTTAATAGAGAGATCGGCATCTGAATAAGTGTACCGTCTGGAGAGATGATTAAAGCCCCACCGCCAATGAGTGCACCCAAGCCTAGAATACCTTGCAAAAGAATTAAAATAGAGCAAAACGCAGGCTTTTTGTGAACCTGATGAATCATAAATAGCCCTCCCATTCTCTTTTACTCATACCCATGATTAGATCCTATCTATCCGTCAATCTTTTTCGTTTGCCAACGACAAGCGACAGTGCTAAGAAAGCAAGTGAAAAGCCAATCAAAACGGCTATATTATAAAATACAGGAGAAAGATCGGTCCATGTAAATCGCGTTAATTGTGAAATTTCATCATTCGCCTGTACATACCAGTAAGTTGGTGTAAACCGTGCAATTTTAAGAATTGTTTCACCTAAGAATTGCTGAGGGACAAACACACCACTAATAAAGCATGGACCAAGCGTCACCACATTACATACGGCCGACATGTTTCTAAGATTTCCCAGGAGATTGCCAATCAAATAGCTGATACATGAGATACATAACGTAAATACAGCAGAATTAAGAAGAAAATAAATCATATTTGGCGTCATAATATTTTTGGAATCAAAGATGAAACAGAATCCAACCAAAATCACCCATGAGATTGCTGCGAATAAAAGGTTTGCTAAGATCATCTGACTATTGATGCTGCTTGCATGCACTGGAGAGCAGAAATTACGTCTTCTTAGGTCATTTTTATTAAAGACAATCATTACGGTTGAGATACCCAGAATGAGCACGGCCGACAAGGTATAGGCAAGAAAATTAAAATAATACATGGAAAACCCTTGATCAGTTTTTGCTCGAATTTGTGCTTTCATCTCAATGGGCGTGTTATGCGAAAAATTAGCACTCAATTTGTCGGCAAGCTGTTTCTCACTGAGCTGAGGTTCATGTTTTGCGTATAATTTAGCCAAACGCCAATATTGATTAACACTTAGATCAACGTAAGCATTTTCGGCGGAATTAGGCACAATTGTTTTTTCCAGTTGCATTGATCCGCCATTTAACACATTTTCTGTAAACCCTTTTGGAATACGCAAAATATAGGTCGCCTGGCGAAAGAACAACGCATCCTGCAGTTTTTCAGTGTTGTCGGGGATCTTTACAAAGGTTGCACTTTTCGCCAATTCTTTTCGAAATCCTTCTGTCAGTGGGGTATGATCCTTTGAAATAAACACAAGTTTCGCTTTTTCTTGTGAAAAATTATGTGTTTCCTTGGGTGCACTATTTGTTGACAAGAGCACGGAGATCACGAGAAAAATAGCAAGATAGATAGAGATCGAAATCCAATTTTTGCGTATGATTTTTAAACATAAATTAAAGACTGGCATAGTTCCACCTCCGGACAATCTGGTAGGTGCCTGCACAAAACAGAACGATAAATGCGCACATCATCCCCATATTCAATGCATACCGTTGGAGTGAGTCGTAATAATAAAGCGAGTAAAACGCATCGGTCAATAAATTCACCGGATTAATCCAGGCAAGTAGCGGCACATATTCCGCCACCAAATATTTCATATTCATGACCATCATGCCCGAAAGAAAAGAACCGCCCATCGAAACAGCCATGAGAATCGCAGTTTTTACGCCTTCGCCTTTTTTGACCGCTGCGCTCACAAAAGCCCCAAAAGATAAACCGAGCACACTTCCAATAAATGCTGTCAATAGGACGTAACCTGCCCGATTGCCGAAATTGATCTTCAATCCAAAGTGAAGATATGCGAGCAAAATAAGGATCTCCGTAAAAAGGATGACTAAGGCAGCGCAACTTCCTGCTAGAAAAGCATTTAATTTGTGTATGGGAGCAACATTGATTCGCGCAGCACGATCCGATAGATCAGCCTGTATATCGATGATTTCTTTCATTCCCCAGAAACTTCCATACAGACAAGCCATTGCAATCAATGAGTAAAAGTAATTGAGTATATTGTTCGGTTCCGCACTTCCACCGGATGTCTCTTTGACAAAGCTCTGATGATTGCTTACATCCGCCATCAATCCATGGTTCAATGCCAAGGGGTTGGTTTGAAGAATATCTTCTACGGCAATGTGATCATGGCGATATTGATCGGCAAAACTTTTCATGATACTTTGATCCATTCCAGATCCTTTTACCGTCAAGTGCAATTCCTTCCCTGAAATAAAATAATAACCTTGAATTCGATTTGATTTCAGCCATTGGTCCGCTTTTTCTTTTGAAGAAGCAACTTTTAAATTAAAAAGTCTGTCTTCTCCTTTAGAAACATCTGTCAAAACGGATCTAAAGGACTGATCTTGTTGATAGGCAGCATTACTTATAACTCCTGCATGAATGGGGCGAAAGGTTTCATCACTATTGAGGTTAATGAATGCCATGTAGAAGAACGTTGCCAACAACAATGGAAAAAGCAGTGTCCAAAAAACCATCTGCCGATCTCTGATTAAGCATTTAAAGCGATAAATAAAGACATGTATGAACATAGTGCCCACTCCTTCAATCACGCAGTTGTTTGCCGGTGATTTCAAGAAACACATCATTTAATGTCGGCAATTCTGAATAAATGCGTCCAAAACCGATGTGATTGGCTTTCAGAAATTCCAGCACAATTTCAAGATTGTTGTTTCCTTTATCTGATTTAATGATCAATTGTTTGCTCACATAATCGACCGACATGATCCCTGGTTGTTCACGCAAAACCCTCAATTGATCTTCTTCAATCGTGAATACCTCAACGGTAATCTTCTCGCCTAATGTGATCATCGCTTTCAGCTCTTCTTTTGTACCTGAAGCAATCACGCGCCCCTTATCGATAATGACAATTCGGGAACAAATCTGTTCTACTTCTTCCATGTAGTGCGAGGTATATACGATCGTTGCCCCTTGAGCATTTAGGTGTTCAATGCCCTCAAGAATTTTATTTCGACTTTGTGGGTCTACAGCAACCGTCGGCTCATCGAGAATAATGAGTTTCGGTTTATGAGCAATACCGCAGGCGATATTCAACCTTCGAAGCAAACCACCACTTAATTTCTTGGGATAGAACTTTTTAAACGCCTCCAATTCTACAAATGCAATTGCCTCATCAACCAATCGTTTGCGTTCTGCTCGGTCACGAACATATAACCCGCAAAAATAGTTAATATTTTCATAGACTGTCAATTCATCAAAGACAGCGACATTTTGCATCACAAGCCCAATATCTCGTTTCACGTCATACGCATCCGGTGTCATTTTCTTTCCAAATATCTCAATATCTCCTTTGTCGTATTTGAGCAAAGAGAGAATACAATGAATTGCCGTACTTTTTCCTGAACCATTGGGTCCAAGCAAACCAACGATTTCGCCTTCCTTGACGTTGAAAGATAAATGATCGAGCGCAACAAGATCACCGTACCTTTTCACTAAATTCTTCACTTGGATGATCATTTGAACCATCTCCTTTCCGTCTTCTGTTATTGTAGCTTGTTTGAAGCATTTCTCGTAAGTGATACCAATCACGAATAATCATGACAAATGTCAACACATTCACAATGCGTTGTATCCGTACAGAAAAAATGTTTAAATAAAATTATAAACGGCATTTGCCAAAAAAACGGATGCGTATTTATGAACCTTTTCATTGATAAACTACTTTTATTTGCAAGCAGCATGATCATCTATCTCACTATTTCTCATTTTTCAGCTGATGTCATCCCGGTAATCATTACGGTCATCTTCACCTGTCTGCTTAGCTACTTTGATAAACTAAAAAAACGTCTGATTCTAACTGCCGGCTTTGTCCTTTGCAGTCTGTTTTTACCTGCTCTATGTCTCTTTCTTCCACTTCTTTGTTATGATCTGCTCTTTACGCGTGCTCAATGGATTGGTCTATTTGCCTGTGCATCACTCGTCCGATTTATGCAACAAAGCAATGCGCCTATCAATGCCGCTCTAGCTGTACTTGTGATCTTCCTGTTTGTGCTTAAATACCGAACTGCCGCATTTGAACGAATAAAAATCAATTTTTATGATTTACGTGACACAACGAAAGAATTAGCAAGACAGTTAAAACAACAGAATCAGGAGCTGATCAAAAATCAAGACGATCAGGTTACGTTAGCGACGCTTGATGAACGAAACCGTATTGCCCGGGAAATTCATGATAATGTTGGGCATCTTTTATCAAGAGCACTTCTGCAAATCGGTGCAATGCTCACGATTAGCCGGGATCAAAAAACAAATGAGTCCCTAAACACTTTAAAGGAAACACTAACACAAGCGATGAATAGCATACGGATCAGTGTACATGATCTTCATGACCATTCTTTTAATATGCACTTGCAACTTAATGAGCTGGTCAAAGCATTTACGTTCTGTCCAATCACTTTTGATTATTCGATTCAACATCCACCCAACAGCAAAGTAAGCTATGCATTTGTCTCCATTGTGAAAGAAGCGCTCGCAAACATTGTTCGGCACTCCAATGCTTCCCAGGCATCGATTACCTTTAGAGAACATCCAGCTTTCTTTCAATTAATTGTTTCTGACAATGGACATGTCCACAACTATAATCCGGATAACGGGATTGGATTGAAGAATATTAATGATCGTGTGGAAGCTTTTCATGGATTGCTCCACATCGGGATAGACAAAGGTTTTGAATTATTTATCACGATTCCAAAGGAGAACAAAATTCTATGAATCTATTAATCGTTGATGACGATTCACTCGTTTCAGCTTCCTTGAAGACCATACTCGAAGCAGACACCACGATCCGTGTGATTGGTGTTGCAGATAACGGGGCTCAAGCAATTGACCTTTATCACAATCTCCACCCTGACATTCTCTTAATTGATATTCGTATGGAAGGAATGACAGGTATTGACGTAGCAAAGGTCCTACTTTCAGAAGATAAAGCAGCAAAAATATTATTTCTCACCACCTTTTCGGATGATGAATATATCGTTGAAGCGCTTCGTATTGGTGCTAAAGGCTATATCTTGAAGCAGAATTTTGAAAGTATTGTGCCGGCGATAAAAGCTGTATTTAGCGGCCAACGCGTATTCGGTGATGCCGTGATCAACAAAATTCCGTCTCTTATGAAACAGAACGATCAACCGAATTTTAGTCAGTTTGATTTGAGCAAACGCGAGATTGCGATCATTTGCCATGTTGCAGAAGGAGAGTCAAACCGTGAAATCGCACAAGCGCTCTTTCTTAGTGAAGGAACTGTGCGCAATTACATGAGTATCATTCTTGAAAAGCTGAATCTCCGTGATCGTACGCAGCTTGCTATTTTCTACTACAAACAGAACACATTCTAATCGAAGCAACATACATCTTGGGGTACAAGGAAAACTGGTCAAAAACTTGTCCGGTCCTTAATTTGCTTCGATTGTACTTCGATTGCTCGCTTGAAGCAGGCGTCTCACATCTCTACTAAAAAAAACGAACCATCGGTAGACACGGATGATTCGTTAAATCATGTATAAGGTCGATAAAGTTCATTTTTATAAAATTTAGAGCATCTCCATTTGCACTCTGCTGCCATGCCCTGATGGCAACGCAGGCGTAACAATCAACCGTCTCGGCAACCGTTCGCGCATTTCGGGAACATGACTAATCACACCGATAGCAAGTCTCCTCATATGAAGCTTTTCTAATGCTGTGACTACTGTATCTAATAAGTCAGGATCTAACGAACCAAACCCTTCATCCAGAAAGAAAAATTGAAGCGGAACATTGCCGCGAAGCTGTATTTGCTCAGACAACGAGAGCGCTAGTGCAAGTGACGTGAGAAATGTTTCTCCACCTGATAACGAAGAAACCGGTCGGCGCACACCACCGTTCCCATCATCCCTAATAATAAACCCGCCTTGCTCATCTACTTCTAATACATAACGGTCATGTGTTAATTCACCCAATCGTTTTGAGGCAGCGATACAGACCTGTTGAAGCTGTTCTTCAGCTACAAATTCAACAAATGCATTGCCGCGGAACACACGCTGAAGTTTATCAAACTGATCCGACGCTTTTTGATTTCTCTTGCGTGCCAACTCGAGTTCTCGAAATAATTCATGATTCCGTTCTAATGTTTCGCGTTCCTTCATCGCGGCACCAAAGCGTTCGATCAATGCCTGTACCTGATCGCTCAGCGTCGTATATTGATTCCGAGCTTCTCTAAGCTGAACCTCCGAAATGGATCGATCACCGAGCTTTTCAGATAGAGCATGTACTTCCGTGAGAAGCCTCATTTTTTGTTCTTCATAGTCCGTTAATTGTTCTTTGAATTTGATCCGTTCGTGGGCATGTAGATGGCATCCGAGTACGTCCTCTCGATTTCCAAACTGAGAATCATCAAGTCGCTCTTCCCATTTGGTGCTTGCAGACTGATGCATCTTTTCTGAGCGTGTAAGACGATCACCGGCATTCGTATAGTTTTTGTCCGCAGAATGATAGTTTTCAAGAGCCGTTTGCGCAGCATTTTCACTCAATTCATAGTCTTTCTTCAGTTGATTTATTGATTGTTCACGATCACTGATCATTTGCGCCATAGGCATCTCTACTTTAAGTTCAAACACCTGCAGTTGCTTATTTAACTGTTCCATTGTTGTCTCTGAAACTTTCAGACGGCCTTGTCCTTCACTCCACTTCCCCTCAAGTGTATGCAAACTCAACTGATCTTCTGCCAATTGTCGCTCAGATTGGGTGATCAACTTTTTCATTTCTTGTATTTTTTGGCGTATCTGATCTGCCTGTTGATCAAATTTATTTATTTTTCGTGACTCTTCTTCTACCTGGCCAAACGCAGGAAATGCACTTGACCAGTTGCGCATTCTTTCATCACGCTCGTTTTTTTTTGCTGTTGCTTGTTCTTCAAGATTTGACATTTTTTCTGCGTATAGAGCAGCTTCCGCTTTGAGTGAAGACTGCGCGGATTCCATATGTCTCACGTGTTCCATATCTTCATTTAACTGGTCAACGATCTGCAATTGATCTTGTTTTTCTTCTCTGACTCGTCGTTCAATTTGGTCAAGTACCTGAGCTAAGCCTGTTTTTTCCCATTCATCAAAGTCAACAGAAAGCTCAGCATCGTGAATCATTTTCAATTTGCTCATGCGTTCGAACTTAGGGCTTTGTAATAATCGAGCGTGCTGTTCTAACTGGCCAATACAAATCCTTATTTCCTGTTGCTGCCGATTCAAGAAATCAGTCGCGTTTAGGTACGCGTTTTTTTTATTATTGAGCTTATCCTCAGAAATGGGTTCCGTTTCATTGATTGCCGGATTGGGGTGATGCAAGGCACCACAAACCGGACACGGCTGACCTTCAACTAACTCTTTGACTAGTTTAAGGGATAGATTATGTCGAAATGTTTCTTCCCGCGCTTTTTCAATTTTTTCGCGTTGCACGTCAACGAATGCTTGTGCAGATCGAATAAATTGACTTGTATTGAGTGCTTGGTTGTAAATTGATAGATTTTTTTGAAATAGAGTCACTGATTTTTTATCGGCTAATGCTTGTTTTTGATGCAGTTGCTCGAGATCGTTTACACATTTTTGCCGATGGTCACGCATATGTTTCCACTCAACGCGCTTCTCATCAAGATAGTTCGTCAAAATGTCAATTTCTTTCTTTTCCTGCAACGCTTGTTGCACCAGTGAACGATAATGACTTGCAACCTCTAGTGATTGCAAATCACTTTCCTTTACCTCAATCTCTTGCTTCATTTTATCTCGATCATTCTGCTCTTTTTCCACGTTCGTTCTCGCTGTGTCCAGTTTCTTTTCTAATGTTTTGCTCTGCGCCTGAAGCGAACGAAAGGTCTCTTGTTCTTGCATGAATTGCTTCTGTATTGATAGCCCTTGAAGCAGTCTCTGCTTGTCAGCATCCAGTTTCGGGAGTTGAAGTTCCATGCTTTTCTTTGCATGTTCACTCTTCTGTTTCGCCATCTCCATCTCAACTTTTTCGTGGAGAAATAACCGCTCTACTTCTTTAAAGTGTTGAGATGCT
>NZ_JAMXWN010000022.1 GCF_024125425.1 Sporolactobacillus kofuensis | reverse complement strand
TCTTCTTTCAGGTTCACCGCAAGCGGTGCTACACACTTCTTTCTTTCCTTCGAGTTCCACTCTATTTTCCGAAAGATAGTCATCGTTTGATGTTGTCTGTGATTGTCGCATCGCTCACACCTCCTCTGTTTCCGAGATTACTATTGTTCAGCCCTTCGTCCAAGTGGACTACTATGGCATCTGCTGACTTCTTACAGTTCATCCTGCCATCACTGGCTGGATTGCTTCTGTGGAAATTTGCTTTCCTCTTGTCGGAAGCCCCTGTAAGATCTCCCCGGGTAAGAACGACCGCTTTCCTTCCATGTGGCTGCTGCATTTACTGGATGAGGTTCGGGCAGTATAGGATTTCACCTTGTTTGGCAGGATTATCCGTCTCAAGTCAGCCTTAGTATGCAGTTCTTGTTCATCGGCCCAGAAGTTTGCCTCCGGCTTCCTTCAGATTCCACCTCACGATGGACACCCTTGCCTTTGGCTAACAGTTCCTACTGCCAAGCCTGTAGCGGACTTTCACCGCCAAGCTGCCGTCCATGCCGGGCGCACCAAAAAAAGACTACTTTTTCGTAGTCTTCTATAGATCACTCTTATGAAAACGGTGCACAGTTGCTGATCATATCGGATCAATATCTATTGAGTTCAGTTCCACCTTTAATATTTTGACCGATTTCCTTGCAATGATTATATGGCACTCGTGTCAACATTTGGATTCACTCATATTTTTACCTTTTCTCTATATTGATCAGTTAGAATTTGATCTACTGTACTCTGTTCGATTGTATATCTAGGACGATGCTTTGTTTCATTAAATATTTTCCCTATATATTCACCGATAACACCAATCGCAACTAACTGCATACCGCCGATTATCCATATAGAGAGAATCAGTGAAGTCCAACCACTAATAGTATGATTAAACGCCCATGAAAAAAGCGAATAGATGCCGATACATGCGCCTAAAAGAACAATTATAGAGCCAATCCAAGTCATCAGCTTAATAGGAGCAATGCTAAATGAAGTGATACCATCCATTGCAAATGATATCATCTTTTTTAAAGGATATTTTGACTCGCCTGCGAATCGTTCCATACGATTATAATAAACCTTCGTTGTTTTAAAGCCCAACAGTGGAATAATCCCACGAATGAATAAGTTTTCTTCTTGATATTTCACAAATTCATCGAGTGCCCTCTTATTCATTAATCGATAATCTGCATGATTGGGTACGAGTCTCACCCCCATTTTTCCCATTAATTTATAAAAGAACAATGCTGTGTTTCGCTTAAAGAATGTATCCGTCTCACGCTTATCACGTACACCAAATACAATATCATAACCTTCATGATATTTATCTATGAATTTATAGATGGCACTGACATCATCTTGAAGATCTGCGTCAATGGAAATTACACAGTCTGAATATTGCCTTGCTGTTTCTAATCCTGCAATAAGAGCACCTTGGTGACCAAAATTTCTGCTTAATTTTAATCCTTGAATTAAAGGATTAGTTTTTGCAGTATGTTCAATAATTGACCAAGTTTTATCCTTACTTCCATCGTCAACAAGTAACACAGTACTTGATGCATTAATTTTATGATTTTTAATTAATTGAAACATCACGTTTGATAATTCTTTGGTCGTTTCATCCAAAACAGCTTCCTCATTATAACAAGGAACGACAATTGTAAGAAGCGGGTCCTGTGTATCCAAAATTTCCCACGCCCATTCATTTTTGAAGTAAATAATATTGATCATTACTACTGATTATTTTGTAATGATGTTGAGTAATAGTTTTCTCATTAACTTTATCTTTTGTCACTACTAATAGACTATTTTTGTTCTTGTCATGCAAAAAACCTTTCATCCCAGTATCTTTTGCAACTACATCACCGTAAAGAAGCCCTGAGAGATAGGTACTTTGACTCCAGTTTAAATCCTTTCCAAGATAAACATTAGCTTTACTATATTGCGGACTGCGATTCATTTTTTCAAATAGAGTTTGTACTTCATATGAGTTAGCTGACTTTATTGATTGTAAAATAATTTTTTCATTTGCAAAGAATGAAAAAGCAATTAAAACAATTAGGGTGATTGATAATACGGGTTTTTTCATCTTTATAAGCTTGGCTGAGAACCAGCCTATACAAATAGAAAGTGCAGGAATAATTGGATAAATATACCAATACAATTTTGTTTTAGACATTGAAAAGATTAGAAGAGGTACACAAATCCACAGTAGCAATCCGATAATGTAATTTCTATACTGATGAAATAAATTATTCCTACTTACGATTGTTAGGCAGCCAAAAAATGATGCAAACAATACAATAGTCCAATAGGGATTTTGTTGTACAATAAACTCGATATAATACAGCCTACCTCCCATATGTCCTTCAAGAGCCTGTGAGCTTCTACTTAGAAGATCATATTGTATCATTTGTTTGAAAAACGTCAATCCATCATAATGATAACGAAAGATAGCCCATATTAATATTGGCAGTAGGGACGATACTATAAATATACTATATTGATAAATGTTCAGTTTCCGAATCTTGCCGGTAAATATAATAAATAGACAAATAACAATTAAAATCGAAAAAGCGTGCCAACTTTTTGTTAAAAATGCAAACGAGAAAAAAATGCCGGCTAGATATAAAAAAGCAAATTTATGATCCATCTTTAATAAGCATATTATTGACGAAGTAAAAAATAGTAAAAAAAGTGCATCTGGATCACCAGTTCGTCCACAATGGTTAAGTACTAGGGGAACACATGAAATAAAGGAAGCCAATGTAATTAATGAGGCAAGCTTGCCAAACCTTTTTTTTACAAAAATTCCTAATATAATTGAAACTAGCAATAATGATAATCCCGAAAAGAATCTTAGTCCGAGAGTATCAAATCCGAATAGCTTATATCCAATAATTATTGACCAATAGCTCATTGGAGGCTTTAAATTCCAGTAATCAGGACTGGAACCATAATAATTAACGATATAGTTATGAAAACGCAACATCTCATAAGCATTAACACCATGTCTTGCTTCGTCCCAGTCCTGAATATTAGGCATATTCATCTTGTAAAAAAGCGTAAAACATAAGATTGAGAAAATAATTGCTACAAAAATATAGTAATACTTTTCTATTAATACTAGTGTCCTGTTCATCAACCAGTTCAGGGTTCGCCCCATCTTCATCCTCCGTTTTCCCGTTCTAAGATGAGTTAATTTCATAAAAGATTAACCGATAATTAATTGAAAGCTAATCTCTTATCCATAACAATTCAAAATCAATTAGTTTTTTGATAGCAATACTATCTTAATCTCAAATATCTCGTTGGATAAAACATAAAGTCAAACAATTTTATCTTAGCAATAATTTTGTATATAACAATGGATCCGAAGAGAGCAACTATGGATCCGATTAAAAACTGTTCTATCCCACCTGTAATTCCTACTTTAAACAAAATTGCTCTTATCAAAGTTGTTACATTTTCGCTAAGTAAGTAAATGACCATTGATTCTCTACCAAGGTATTGAATAAACTTACTTTTTATAAATTTTATTGAAATTGACATGATTAATAATGAACCACTTATTGCTGTGATTACTGAAAGCATGATTGATGGGAAAATCTGAGATCCCTCACTAACTCTTAGTAAACCAATACCCAACAGCGGTGTATTGAAGAAAAAATGAATAATAACAAGGACTCCAAATAGGATCATAATACCGAGACTGAAAATACCTTTTTTTATGAGCTGTGATCTACCGACTAATAACTTTCCAATATAAAAGTATATGCTGTCCGCAAATAAGGCATTGATTAAATAAATATCTGAATTCCAGTACCAACCAACGATATTAAGGACAATGACAATGAGAAAAACGATCAGTTGTCTCTTAATCAGTCGATCAAGAAGTGCGAGAAAAAGAAAGAGAAATAATAAAACATACAGAAACCACAAATATTGTACTGGGAATATTGGGATTAATACGAGGTCCCTGATTGTAAGTGGCTCTCTTACAATACTACCTCCAACAATAGAAAGAGTGACTTGAATAACAGAAAAGATAATATAGGGAATTCCAATTGCTAGTAGCTTTTTTTTAGAAAAGATAAAGTAAGAATTCCAGTTATTTATCCTTCTAGTTAATCCATAAAGGTAACCGGAAACTACAAAGAATAACGGCATGTGAAAAGTATATATGAAGTCATGTATCACAGTTAAAAATTGTCTATCTGAAGTTGTTTTATTTGTTAATAGTAATCCTAATGCTGCATGTCCCAGCACAACTAAAATGATCGCTATACCCTTTACGGAATCTAGCCAAGTCTGTCTTTCTGTCATAAATATTAAACTCCCCTGCATATGGTTATGTCTAAGCAAATTAGATATCTAAGTAAAATGTATTACGTTTTGACCAATAACTATCTGACCTATTTATCTTTATGGTGTTGGCTGTCCGACCGGAATATCTGTCCCATATTGATTTGTATCCTTTAATACAGAAGATAGTTCCGGAGTATTTGTATAATAAACCGGATCTAAAGCCTCCATACTATTCATGACAGAAGCAATTCCGGCTGACCAATTTGTATCTGTAGCATAATGTTCATTCATCCCTTGTAATGTCGCACCATAAGTAGCACTATAATATTTTCCATCACTATTCAAATAATTATTTCTAATATATGAAGCTACGTAATTAATACAATCCTGAATTGTTGGAAAATAGTAAGCACTGGCAAATGGACTTCCATCATAAGCGCCAAAACCATATATATTATGCTTATAGGTAGCAAGATTTGAATTACCCCAACCGGTTTCCCATATTGCATGAGCAACTAAATATTGTGCATTTACACCATATTGATTTTGAGCATCAATAAAGTCTTGAGCATAATTTTTCAAGAGACTATCTGGGTGACGTGCGTTGAAATAATTTTGGATATCTGTAGCTGTTATGTTGGAGGCTATTTTTAAATCAATTCCAGTAAATGTCATACTTTGAACCGAATCAAAGGCATTTTTATCCAGCCATCCAATTGTTTGACCATCTATTTGAAATAAATAGTAAGTACCATGATCTGTTTGAGTTTCGTGTATAATCTGAACGACTTTTCCATAAAATGACCGCCCAGAGGCAACATATTTAGTGCCTGGTGTATTGTAAGGCTCTGTCCATATTCCATCAGTATCACCGGCAATGATTCTCCCAGTATAGTAGACTGGTTGATCATTATATGTATTATCTCCTAATATGAGAGCGCGCTTATCTAGCCATCCAATTACTTTTCCGCCAATGGAAAATTGATAATAGGTGCCATAAGTCGTTTGTGCTTCTCTTGCAACCTTTACTTGCCAACCATTATATTGTGATGCTGGTGCCACATATGAAGTTCCGCCTCCCAAATAGGGTTCGCTCCAAATTCCATCATTACTTCCAGCTGTGATTTTACCCGAATAGTTTACTTCATTATTATAGCTCACGTCGCTAATTGATCTGAACGCTTTCTCATCTAGCCAACCAACTGTTTGACCGTCTATGGAAAACTGATAATAGGTGCCATAAGTCGTTTGCGCTTCTCTTATGATTTTTACCTGACGGCCATTATATTGTGACCCTGACGCAACATAAGAGGTGCCCCCACCTAAATAGGGTTGATCCCAGATTCCATCGTTATTTCCTGCCGTGATCTGCCCTCCATAATTAACCGCATTATTATAGATGATTTGGCTGATTGGCCCGAATGCGCTTTTATCTAGCCAACCAATGACCTGATTGTTCACAGTAAATTGATAATAGGTTCCATAGGTCGTTTGCGCTTCTCTTATGATTTTTACTTGGCGACCGTTATATTGCGTACCCTGTGCTACATAGGATGTTAGGCTTCCTAAGTATGGATTATTCCAGATCCCATCATTACTTTTTGCAGTAATTTGACCTGTATAGTCTACTGTCTTATTATAGACAACCTGACTTATTGAGCCGAATGCATTTTTATCTAGCCAACCAATTATTTTCCCATTAGCTTCAAATTGATAATATATCCCATACTCGGTTTGTGCTTCTCTGACTATTTTAACTTCTTGTCCGCTGAACTGTTTTCCTGATGTTAAGTACGATGATCCGTCTCCCAGGTATGGATCAGACCAGACTCCATCATTATCTTTTGCAACAATTTGACCTGTATAGTCTACTGTCTTATTATAGAGGACCTGATTTATTGATCCAAATACTTTTTTGTCTAACCATCCAATAGTCTGTCCGTTTATAGAGAATTGATCGTAAGTTCCATAGGAAGTTTGTGATTCCTGAATAATCATGACCCGCTTACCATCGAATTTGGATGCTGAAGTGATATATGGTGTATCACTCCCATGATAGGGTTCTCCCCAAATTCCATCATTTTGATTTGCTTGAATCACACCAGATTCAGTAACAGTAGCTGCTTGCGCATTTTGTACAACTGAGAGAAATAATAGGGAAAATACGAATAGTGCTGAAAAGAATAACTTCTTTTTAAATTTTTTAATCGATAGCATATCCATTTTCACCTTCGCTTGAATATTTCTACTACCTGATCTAGATGCTTGAGCAAAATATGTTCGAGTAGATTAGTAGTTTCAAAGTAATGATCATAAACTATGTTAAAAGCCATCAAACGCCATAAGCAAACATCAATAGTTTTATTTTACACTCTTTTTAACATTTGTTGGAAGTCCTACACAAAAATTGGGTATGAACTTAAGAATGAGATCCTTACTTAGTGATTTTGCCTTCTTTTTTTGACTTCATTGAGCATAATTCCATTACCTCTGATATATTCACTGATAAGGACAATGACTAAATATGAAATAACACCAGCAATGATTTGGATTAAGGTTGTTAAAATAGATACACCCATGGATAAGCCTATGATTCTTACTACAAGATACATAACTAATCCAGCACATAAATAAATCAGCGTGCTCGGTAATATTTTCACTAGTCTTATTTCACTTTTAATAAAATATAATTGAACAAGTGTAACTGCTAATTCTGCTAATAGAGTTCCGATTGCAGCTCCAATTGAACCGTAGGGTCTAATTAGCAACAGATTTGCAATCAGATTAACAAAAGCACCTGCATATAAAGAGAGAGTATATTCTCTCATCTTGCCGAGAGGCACCAAATATTGGCTGCCAAACACGCCACTCCAAGCAATTAGGAAGATTGTTGGGCTCATGAGTACAAGCACTATGATACATTTTGTAAAGCTATCTCCCATGTACCAAGGGACAAATTCTTTGGCAATACCTGCCAAACCAAACATTATGGGTACCGCTAATAGCGTTGAAAATTCCAAAGACTTCATTATGTATCCTTTTGCTTTTTCAATCTGTCCCATAACAAATGTGTGTGCCATTCTCGGTAGCATAACTGTTCCAAGCGAAGTAACTACAGCAAGTGCCATGGCTTTCATTTTATCGGCGTAATCATAAATGCCCACTTCACTTTTACTTGATAACATACCAATCATAGTTTTTCCTAAGACAAAATAGACTTGTGCAGCAATTTGGGGTAGAAAGTACACGATTGTTGGTCTTAGATGTTTATTAATTTTTTCGAAAGAAACGTGAACAAAAATAATATGACTCCTTATATAGAACCACATAATCAACTGCCCAATAAATATCGATAGGCACATGATGTATGTGTAAGTACCTAAATCATCTGGACCTTTTACAAAAATAAATATTGCAATCAGTGCTATAATTTTGACAACAATATTTCGTGTCACTATCTTCTTGAATAACTCTAGTCCACTGAAGAACCAGCTGCAGTCAATAACACTTCCTAGGAGAGCAATCGTTTGGATGTAAGCAATACCCTTATCCTCACTTACGAATAGCGTCACCATTAGTAAATAACTTACTACCGAAAAGAGGGAAATTGCCAATTGCAAAAAATAAATGCTGAAGAAATTTTCACTCATCAATTTTTTATTGTCTCTTGTCATCGCGATAACTTTGTTACCATATGTACCAATGCCAAGCATTCCAATAAGTATGAAGTATTGAACCACAGACGATGTATATGCGAAGATACCTACGCCTTTAGGGAGAAGGACTCTTGATATGTATGGGACTGTAATGAGAGGTAAAATCAAAACAATTACTTGATAGATGAGATTATATAAATAATTTTTTTTAATACTGGTACTCATAAAGTTTCACCCTTAAAATAATATCAACTATCTCATATGTGTTATTTTGACCGTTTTTGGATTTGATCGAAAACTTGTTTTAGATTGCGATAATAATTTTCTGCATATAGAAAGCTAATTGTTTCCTTAATTTTTTCATGATCAGGTAACCGCTGTTCACTATTGACGATCGACTGCAAAATCGTTTGGAAACGAATCAAATCACCCGGTTTATATAATTCTCCATTAATGTTTGGCTTAATTAAATCACGTGGACCTGTATCACAGTCAGAGCTCACACAATAGATACCTCTTGAGAGTGCTTCTGCCAGTACCATGGGTAGCCCTTCATATGCGGACGAAAGCAGTAATGCTGTTGCTCTATCAATGATGCTCCATGCGTTCTTCACCCATCCATGCCAAACAATTTGATTAGCTATACCTAATTTTATCGCAAATTGTTTGCAAAGATCTGTGTCCTCACCGTCACCGTAAATATTGAGTTTCCATTCACCTTTTACATGTGAAAGTGTCGTCAATAAATCTTTCATTCTTTTTTGCCCTTCGAATTGAACACGTCCAATATATAAAAAGTCTACGTTTTGTTCTGGTCGTTCTATCGTACTACTATTGCGTGGAATTGGGTTATATATTGTAAATAGCTTAGACGGATCTATTCCAATTGATTGCATTTGCTTCGAAATTCCTGTGCTGATGCAAAGATGTGCATCAGCACACTTTAATAATTTCACATTAACAAGTGGTTCATTAAATAATGAAAAGTGGATCCATGATACTATTGAAAATCTAAGTTTCATCATTTTGCGAATCATATAACATACCTTGATCAGCTTTGTATCAATGCTGACTACAATATCCGGCTCTTCATCCCGAAGAAATTTATAGAATGTAGAGAATTTGTTCCATACTCTTACCAATTTATTTGACTGCATAAAAGTGTGAACCTCTGAAGGAAGTCCATCGAGCCAGGATTCATCATCAGTGCCACCCAATAAAAACAACTTTATCCTATCACTTTCATAGTGGCTATTCGTATATGCGACTACATCTCTCAGAACTGTCTCTGTTCCACCCAATCCAGAAAGATGAGGTGTTATAATTACTATCTTTCTCACCAAATCTCCCCTTTTCATTGTTTTATTTAAATTCCTTAGCGATTAATGACCATGCAGCTCCAATGACTTGGTGCATATCGTAATACTTATAATTGCCTAATCTTCCCCCAAAGATAATATTGTCCAACCCTTCAGCTAGTTCACTATACTTTTTAAACAATTCATTATTTTTCTGATCGTTCATGGGATAATAAGGCTCATCTCCCTTTTCCCAGTTTGCTGGATATTCTCGTGTAACTACAGTTTTGGGCTGTTTCCCGAATTCAAAATGTTTATGTTCAATAATGCGTGTGAAAGGTGTTTCTGAATCTGTATAATTAACTACCGCATTGCCTTGATAATTTTCAACATCAAGAACCGATGTTTCGAATTTTAAACTTCTATACTCGAGTGTTCCAAGTTTATAATCAAAAAACTGATCAATCATTCCCGTATAAATGATTTTTGGGAATGTGCGCATGTATTCTTCTTTTTTTAAGAAAAAGTCTGTTCCTAATTCAACATCAATCAAATCATTTGATAGCATTTTTTTGATAATCTGTGTGTACCCACCAATCGGTATTCCCTGATAACGATCATTAAAATAATTATTATCATAGGTGAATCTTACCGGTAATCTTTTAATAATGAACGCAGGTAACTCAGTAGCTTTTCTTCCCCACTGTTTTTCCGTATATCCTTTAATTAGTTTTTTGTAAATATCTGTTCCAACAAGTGATATAGCTTGTTCTTCTAAGTTTTGAGGTGTGTCCACATGAGCGTGTTCTTTTTGTTCTGTGATCTTTGCAATCGCTTCGTCAGGTGTTAACACGCCCCACAATTTATTAAAAGTATTCATATTGAAGGGAAGGTTGTAGACTTCTCCCTTGTAATTAGCAATAGGACTATTGGTATACCGATTAAACTCTGCAAATTGATTCACGTAATCCCAAATCTCTTTATTATTTGTATGAAAAATATGCGCACCATATTTATGTACATTAATGCCTTCTATATTTTCTGTGTAGATATTACCTCCGATATGATTTCTCTTATCGATAACTTTAATTCGCTTTCCCCGTTTGGCAGCTTCATAAGCAAATGTACTACCAAATAATCCAGCGCCTACTACAAGATAATCATAGTTCAATTATATTCACTCCAATTCATTAACAAGCTCAAATTTATTATTGATATTTCTTACTTTTCAAAAATGGCTTTATTCTATTCCAGTGAAGAAACAATGACGACTTAATATGACCTTCTTTAACTAGAATAAGTATCACTGAGTATAGAAAGATATTATTTGTAGCTCGTTCAAAGAAAGAGTAGATCAGAGTAATAACGATTATTGATACTTCAAATACGAATCCGTTTTTTAATAACTGATAGCATTTATACAAGATTGTTGATGATAAAATAATAAAAAATATTACCCCACATTGAAGCAATATCCTTAAGAAAGATGAGTCAAGAAGTAGATTTATATTCAAACTTTTAACATAGAGTGTTTCTGGAAACGGTTTTCCAAATAAAGTGATGCCGATATCCCTAAGATAAAAATGACCGGATTGCAATCGAGATGAAAATAACGAGTCCAATTCAACATAAATTGGACTTTTGCTATTATAAATCCAAGGCAACACTATACTAAAAAGACATAATACTGGAATTAGTACTAATTGAACTATTTTAATTGATTTGTGTTTTAGAAAATCAGAATAAGTATTGAGGAAAGCGAACAACAGAACGAGTATGACGCAGATAAACGATGTTCGTGATTGCGTAATAAAATAAATAAATATATTTAAAAAGGCTAACAAGGAGATATGTAGCCAATTTATTTTTTTTATATATAAAAATAAACATTCGAATGTCAAGCACATAATAATAAATCCCAATGTATTGGGATGATAAAAACCGAGCGAATGTCTTACACTCTCTCCTCTATTTAATGTTACTTCATGAATTAAGCCAAATAAATAAAGTAAAATTGTTATCAACGTTAAGCCCAATTTAGTATAAAATGAAATCTTAATGAAATGATAAATATTTTGTCCATTAACAATAATCATAAAGAGCAGTGAATAGAGCAATAAGTTATCAAAGTCAGTAATATGATAGTGTTTTATAAAAATATTGAGGGATTCCGTCATTCCCATAATTGCTATCAATATAAATAGAATCAGCTTACTTTTTATCTTTCTCTTAATATTTAATATAACTTCACTGGTAATCACTATTAAGCAAATGAGAAGTATAATCTTTGACTTTAGAACGTTATACCCAATTGTTGTAGAGTATAGAAAAAAGTATACTACCAAAGTAAAATAAGCTATGTTTAAAAGGAATTTATTTATGTTTTGCAGTCTATTCAAGTTAGCACGCCTCCAATCAATTTTTAATTTATTGGTTTGATTTTATGATACGCCTTGATTAACAACTGCAACAGTCCTAATTTATAACAAAGCATCTTTATGATTAACTTATAATCTGAATAATGAGATGACTTCATCCATTTTCCTATTGTCAATTGATCAAGATTCTGTTTGTATCTTTCTGTCAAATATGTTGAAGCCGATATTGTATTAAAGGATCGCCCAAACTCTCTTAATAATTGATTTGCTTTATAGACAAAATAATCATTTTCAAATTTTGCTTTCATTTCTCTTGTATCAAGAATATCGCCAACCATATTTATTGATGATAAGAAATCCTCAAGGCTTTGTTTACCCATAGAATGAACAGTGGATGCATTGTGACTGACATAATTATAAATATTTTTATTAATATATTTTCCTCTTTGAACATATGACAAGACATTAAACATTGTTGGGATATCCTCAAACTTCATCAGTGGAAAACGAATATGATTTGTTTCAAAGATCTCTCTTCTTATGAATTTGTTCCAAGAAAAACCTTCAATCAATTGTTGGTTGTTCGTTAAAAATTGATAAATAAGTTCTTGACTATCCATATTTTTCTCATCAAAATCAGCATGATCTGTACTTTCAAGCGGCCGACCACTACGATCGACCTTTTTCCAATTATAGACGACTATATCTAGCTGATCCTTTTTTGCTAATTCATAAAGATATTTAACCGTATCAGTTTCGATGTAATCATCACCATCTAAAAACATTACATATTCTCCGGTTACTATATCTAAGGCACGATTTCGTGCCATTCCCTGCCCAGAATTTTTTTGGGCCAAAGAAGTGATACAGTCATACTTGCTTGCAAATTTATCGATAACCGCCTGGCTATTGTCAGTGGAACCATCATTAACGAGAACAATTTCTATAGAATCCATTGTTTGATTGACAACGCTCATGAGGCATTGATCAAGATATTTTTCACAGTTATATACCGGAATGATAATACTTACTTTCTTTTCATTCATTGAAACTCCTCCTTTCTTTTTTTATTAATTCGAATTATTTTATTTTCTCAATTCTGCTTTGAGGGCAGCTTCTATTCGATCTTTAAACTGATGAATGTCATATTTATCAACTGATTGCCTTACTATTTCTGCATCAGGCAAATTCATAGACCCATCATTAATCTTAACAAGAATCTCCGTCAGTGACTCTATTTGACCCACAGGGTAAAGCCACCCATTCTCACCATCTTTGATGATATCTGAAGGACCTACAGGACAGTTGGAACTAATACAAGGAATCCCCCTAGACATAGCTTCGACCAGAACCATACCAAACCCCTCATACTCAGATGTTAAAAGAAGTGCAGTAGCCTCTGCAATGCACTCAAACGGTTCATTTTTCCAACCTAACCAAGTAATTTTCTGATTAATATCTAATTGATCGGCAAGCTCAACGAGTTTCTCTTTATCTTTTCCGTCTCCAATAATTGTTAATCCCCATTCGCCTGTGACTTGTTTTAAAGCATTCAACAAATCATTCACACGCTTCTGTCCATTATAAATTAGCCGACCAACATAAATATATTGCGTTTTATCCTTTGGGCGAGGAATTAAATTGTGGTCAATTTCCAAAGGATTATAAACCAAATAAATGTGGGAGTATTCAGCAATTTTATTTTTAATGTATTCGTTTTTAAGCCCTTCACTAATGGCTAAATGAAAATCTGCTGATTTGAGTACTTTGTGATAGAAAGGAGAGATTGAGGTGAGCGAAAAATGAATCCATGACCCAATTTTCACTCGGAGGCCTAAAATTTTATTGAACAATTTTGCAAATAAAACTGACTTCTCATCAGCACCCAAAATAATATCAGGATTATACTCCTTAATTTTATTAGGCGCTACAAACATACATTTTAGATATCTTTTAGCTTTCGACTCATTTGTAGAGCAAAGCAGAAAATAATCTTGTGCATTTACTCTATGCAGCCACTTTTCGTCCACGGATCCACCTAAGACAAAAATTTTCATGTTATGACGTGAGTGCTCATTAAAATAGTTAACAGTGTTGGCAATTACGGTCTCCATGCCGCCTCTTCCTGTTACTTCTCCAAGAAGAATCGCAATTTTCACTTTTAGCACCTCATTCATAACTTTTTCTCTAAAATTAAGAGAACTTCTAGATGTTTTTTTTCTTTAGATAGACTTTTTCATAGAGCATTGGAATTGTCTTCATAAGAAACAATGCAACTTTATACTTAAAAGACAAATCTGGTAATGTCCTGATCTTAACATCTTTCAGAAGCTGTTTTACTTTTTCTTTCTTATTATTTCTGTTAAATTTCATATTATGGTGGATGATGTGAATTTTACTTCTTGCATCAAGAACGTTTACATACGGTATTAACTCAAAGAGCATTTTTTCAGAGAGATATTCCCGGATCTTAATACTCAAAAGATTGGCATACTTTTCAATATCGCTATTATAAGCTGTTGTTGTACTGCTTTCCCGTTTCATTAAATTGTAAAATGGAGTTTCAACAAACGAAATTCCATTTTCCAAACAACATAAATATTTAAAAACAAAAAGAGTATCCTCGAAGAAGTTCCCATTTTCAAAGTATAATTCATTTTTTTGAATGATCTTGCGAACAAACAGTTTATTCCATAACCCTACGTCCATTTCCTGATGATGAATGAGAAAATCTTTGAGTATATTGGCACTTGATTCAATACAACTCTGCGTTTCATATTCAACTCTGTCATTAAACACCTTTTTTATTCCACAAATACATAAATCTGAGTGTTCCCTATTCATTCGTTCGTACATTGTTGCAATCATTTTATCTTCAATGTAGTCATCGCTATCTAAAAAAAGAATATAATTGCCTAGTGCGTGCTTTAGCCCATTATTTCTTGCTGCTGATTGTTTTTGATTATCCTGATTAATGACTTTAATAAACTTATATTTTTGGGCATATTGAGTGACAATATCTAGCGTTTGATCAGTAGATCCATCATTAACAATAATTATTTCAATTGATGGCCAATCTTTTTGAATAATAATACTCTCTAAGCACCTAGATATTAACTTTTCCGAATTATAAACAGGAATAATGATGCTAACATCAACCAAGATAAATACCCCATGTCCGTTTATTAATCATGATCATTTTTAATTGCTAAATTTTCTCTTAATGAAGTCATAAATTTTTTTGCCCCAGTTTTGTTTCTCCATGAACATAACAGGCAATTCCACATAATTGATTGAGTTCCTACTAACCCAAACATCTAACAAGCGTTCACTAATATAACCAAAAACTCTAGCTTCTTTTGGTGTGTAGTTTGATATATCAATGTTCTTTTCAAGTTGGAACAATATGTCAAACATCCACTCGCAATAATTATCAAACAATTGTTTCTTCATAATGAACATGTTAAAACGGTGTGAGGCAGTTTTGTTCATTTCCTCATCAAAATTTTTTAAATAATCCGGATACTTTTCCGCAATAATTTTTCTCGTTTGAAGCAAATCCTGTCCATTATGCGCGTGTTCATAATGTGACATACTGGTTTCTATCCAATAATGACGTTTTTTAGGAAGGATTACATCATATTTATCAAATAATTTTTTAGCTGCTGTGGCAGATAAGATATGGTTCCATTTAGATTTAATGGAGCCCATAAAAAAAGATTGGTCACAGAAATGTCTCCGATAGTGGACCAATCCAATGAAATCTGCCTTCAAGTTTTTCCATGCCCAGTAAACAGCAGTTAATTCACAATAATTTGGATTCTTCATTGAAATATGATCGCCTGTGTTATCTCCTAAATAACCAAGATCTGCTTTATTTTCTCTGCCAACCTGTACAGGAATATACATAGGATCACTTGGCATTTGATATTTCTTATGCGTAGCAATAATTACCTTAATGCTCACTTGTCAAAACTCCTCAATTTTGTAAATGGGTGGCATGTCCGTTGCAAAACATCATGTTTAATATGCGCCTTTTTTTGTAATGACAGTCATGAACGTCTTACATAATATTTTTATATCAAGTCCAACTGACTTATGGCGTACATAATACAATTCCACATTACATCTTTCAGGATACTCAATATCGCTTCGTCCGCAAGCCGCCCAATATCCTGTAAGTCCCGGTTTTGCAGATAAGAATAACTCTCTCTTGTCTCCATATTCCATCAGTTCCTCTGCAACAACAGGGCGCGGTCCAACTAAACTCATTTCGCCTTTCAATACATTAATAAACTGCGGCAATTCATCAAGACTGGTTTTTCTAAGAAATTGACCAATTCTTGTAATCCTTGGATCTTCATTCGGTTCAAGTTTATAGTTATTATCCAAGTACTTTTTATAAAGTGTTCTATTTGACTTCAATAATTTTTCAGCATTCACAACCATAGAGCGAAATTTATATATATAGAAAATTTCACCATATTGTCCCACTCTTCTTTGCTTAAAAAATACTGGACCCTTATTATCTCCAAAGAGATACATCAAAGAAATGATTAAGAACAATGGGGAACTTAAAACAAGGCCAATGATTGCCCCGACCAGATCAAGCGCTCTTTTAAAGAACAAATAGGTTGTACTGTCATTTCCAAGATTGCGAGTTATAACGTTGCGCTGCGTTTCTTCAATGTAGCGTGCGTTAATTTCTGATTTAGGCATAGCCATTGTCTAATCCTCCATCATTCAAGCGGTAGTTTATTGTCGTGTAGAATTTGTTCGATACCCTTCAGAACATCTTTCTGAAGATCTTTATCTTGTAGGGCCATCTCAATGTTTGTTAATACAAAACCAAGTGTTTCGCCAACATCAAAGCGTTTGCCTTCGAACTGATAAGCATAGACGCCTTGAAGTTCATTCAACTTCTGAATCGCATCGGTTAACTGAATTTCACCGCCAGCACCGATCTCTTTCTTATCGAGGAAGTCAAAGATTTCCGGAGTCAACACGTAACGGCCAATAATTGCTAGGTTGGATGGTGGATTATCCTTCGGCTTTTCCACAAATTTGCTCACATCAAATAAGCGACCGTCTTGTGCCTTCGGATCAATAATTCCATAGCGATGTGTCTGGTTCTCTGGAACCTCTTTTACACCGATGCAAGAGCATCCCGTTTTTTCATACTGATTAATCAATTGTTCAATACAAGGTGTTTCCGCTTGAACAATATCGTCACCCAAAAGAACAGCGAACGGTTCGTCACCAATAAATTTGCGTGCACACCAAACCGCATGACCTAGGCCTTGCGGTGATTTTTGACGGATATAGTGAATATCAATCTTCGACGATTCGCGAACCTTTTCAAGAAGATCGAGCTTATTCTTATGAATCAAATTTTGTTCCAATTCGTATGCCGTATCAAAATGATCTTCAATTGCGCGTTTACCTTTACCGGTAACAATGATGATGTCTTCGATCCCGGCTTGGACAGCTTCTTCAACGATGTATTGGATCGTCGGCTTGTTCACAATTGGAAGCATTTCCTTTGGCAAAGCCTTTGTTGCCGGTAAGAATCGTGTACCTAACCCCGCAGCCGGAATGACTGCTTTTCTTACTTTCTTCATCAAAAAACCCCCTGAGAATTGGAGACTCATATCTAGTTATTTTTTATCTATGGGATGATGTCTCACTTAGTTTTGAGGAAATTCTACTGTTATTTTATACAGGAATAATAGAATGGAATTGTATTTAGTCAAGATTCTCTCATTATACACTAATCTCTTGCATCGTGTACCTATATCTCGACCATTTTTGCTCGTGAAGCTATAAAGCATTATAGCATATTTAAACGCGTTGAAAAGAGGAAGTTATGGGAAGAAAGTCACAGAAGTGAATGGTTTAGGCTTTTGTTACACTTTGTTTCTCTAAATTTACAATTATATTACAGTTTCGTTTCAATTTATTTATCTATAATGCTCTTATTTTGTCATCTTATGTTGTCGATGACCATTCAAATTGTGAGCCGTTTTTACTCCTCCATTGTAACATAGTAGATCTGTTCCTTTTTATTCCAAAAAGGTCGTGTCGTTTCCAAATAGACGCGGTAGTTCCCATACAAAAGTGTCTCATAGTCAACAAGTTTCAAAGAAGACTGCTCAGCAAACTTCAACGCCGCAGATTGAATATCCGTTGCGTGTATTGTGGTCAACGGTTTGTTATATGCATCTGGGTTTGTACGTTTGCCTTCCGATTCATAATAAAATGTAAATGGATTCATCTAATCTTCTCCCCTTCAATACTCCGACTAATTGTATGATTATCTTCTCCCTAGCTATTCAAAGTTCCTTGAAGATTAATTCTCTATCAACGTTGTGAAATTTGTCCGTATGTAGTGAACTATGTATATTTTTTGACTTTTCCAGATCTGTACTCATCATCTAAATCCAGCGTCCATGTGGCCTGTGCCCTATGTCTAGAGAATCCCTCTTTTCCGAATTTTGTCGGAAAGTATTTCTATGGCAGAAAGATTTTAAGATTAGAATCGGTCTGATCGATGAGTGATGGATGGAGCTCATGGAGTCAGTTGACATCGATTGGGCATTCCCATAAAGTAAATGTAAGTTTTATACATAAATTTGTAACGATTCGGGTTGCGCAATTGTGCAACTCATAAAGGAACGATAGCGATGAATAAACAATTTGTGGTGATCGGGCTTGGTCAACTCGGCTCGAGTATCAGTACTGAATTGACAAATATGGGCTGCGAAGTGCTCGCCATTGATATTGACCGGGACAAGGTGAATGATTACTCAGAGATTGTGACGCAGGCTGTCCAGGCGGATTCAACTGATGAGAAAGTACTGCAGGCGCTTGGGATTCGTAATTTCGATCATGTGATTGTCGCGATTGGACGCAATATCCAAGCAAGCATCCTGACCACGTTGTTGCTGAAAGAAGCTGGCGTGAAAGAGATTTGGGCAAAGGCGCAGAATGATTATCACGAGAAGATTCTGAAGAAGCTCGGTGCGGATAAGATTATTCGCCCTGAGGTTGAAATTGGATTTCGGATTGCCCATTTGGCAACAGCGAATAAAATTCTCGACTATATCGAGCTTTCGAAAGATTACAGCATCATCGAAATTGAAGTCACCGATCGGCTGATCGGGCGCTCAATTATGGAAATTGATGTGCGCGCGAATTACGGATGCAACGTGATTGCGATACGCCGTGATCGTTCAGTGATTGTGCGCAATATCGGGGAATTGAAATTGGAACGGGATGATGTGCTGCTGATCATCGGTAAATCGGAAGATCTGGAGCGTTTTGAAAAGGAAGGCGTTTGATCTTTTTTAGGGGATGTTTTTATTTCCTTCTTTCTAAAGCAAGGAGTTTGATATGATGCAGTCAACGAAGAAAATACTTTCTGCACTGGACGTGAAGCCGTTCACGTTTAGCCCGCCTCTCTTTCTCTCCATTCTGCTTGTCGTGATTATTGCTATTGGAACACTGCTGCTAAAGTTGCCTATCTCAACGGTTCATCCTATTTCCTGGTTGGATGCGCTCTTTCTGTCAACATCTGCGTCAACAGTGACCGGATTGTCCCCATTCGAGACTGGAGAAACATTTACCTTTTTCGGACAAGTTGTTCTGATGCTGCTGATTCAGATCGGTGGTATTGGTGTGATGTCGTTCGCGGTGTTCTTCGTCATCTTGCTTGGCAAGAAGATTTCGATTCGACAGCGCCAGTTGATGCAGGAAGCATTAAATGTTCCGTCGATCGGCGGGGTGATCCGGCTGGTCAGTTGGATCCTCATTTTCTCCTTCGCGATTGAGTTGATTGGTGCGTTCTTCCTCGCTTTTCGGTTTGTGCCCGAGTTTGGCTGGGGGAAGGGCCTCTTTTATGGGTTATTCCATTCGATTAGTGGGTTCAATCAGGCAGGGTTTTCACTTTTTCCCGGGAGTATGCACCACTATTTAGGTGATCCGATCGTCAACCTGACGATGGTGACGATGATTACGCTCGGTGGGATTGGTTTTACTGTGCTTGCTGAACTCCTATCGACACATCGCTTCCGTAAGCTCTCACTGCACACACAAGTGATGGTCGTCGGAACGCTTGTAATTAACGTTCTCGCTGTGCTGGCAATCTTTTTATTGGAATACCGTAACCCAAATTCACTAGGGCCGCTGAGCCTTGGTGATAAGTTCTGGGCAGCATTCTTCCAGGGCATCTCGCCGCGTACCGCTGGTTTGACCACGATTGATCCAGCCGGATTGAGTCAAGCCTCGTTGCTATTGACCATGCTGATGATGTTCATTGGTGCGGGCAGTACATCGACGAGCGGTGGAATCAAGCTGACCACATTCATGATTGTCATTGCGCAGGTATTTACCTTCTTGAAGGGGCGGCGTGAAGTGGTGATCAATAAGCGCGCGGTCAACCATCAAGTGATCGTACGAGCAGTATCGATTATTTCAATTTCAATCATCGTCATTCTGATCGCTTTGTTCTTGCTCTGCATTTCGGAAAACCAGCCTTTCGAGGTGATTCTATTTGAGGTCATTTCAGCGTTTGGTACCGCTGGTGAATCAATCGGTGCAACCGCCCATCTCACGCCCTTTGGCAAAGTTGTGATCATGGGCGTGATGTTCTTCGGTAAAGTTGGACCGCTGACTCTGGCCTTCTCCGTGACTAGGCGCTCACATGTAGATATCCGCTATCCGGATGGAGAGATTTATACGGGTTAATAAATAAGGGAAAAGCCACGCAACAGAGTTTAGGTTGCGTGGCTTTTGGGTTGTGGTCAGGATAGGATGAATGTGAAATGTGGGTTCTGATGTAGATTTGTTAAGCTCTTAAAATATCTAAATACTCCAGAATTTCTTTTAACTCATTGGTATAATCAACAATAATTGTCTTATCCTCTTTTACCCAAAACTGAACAAATCCAAGTTTATTTAATGATTGATTTACTCTACCAATTCTATCTCTAATTCGTTTAAGATCTGGATTAGCCATAACAAAAATGACATTCTGTTTCTGCGTATTTGCTAATTCCATTAATTTAAGAATTTGCTGACCTGTATGAACCTTAATTTGCCCAGAATCAAAAACCAGATCATCATCACTTGAATTTTTCTTTGATCCTTTAGACTCCACCCAAATACTCCAGCCGAGCTTTTCGGCTGTGACATCAGTTCCATGTTCCTTTCCAGATAAATAATTTACGCAATTAAATCCTCTATCTATTAAAAATTCTGCTACAGCCTCATTTACACTGTCC
>NZ_JAMXWN010000021.1 GCF_024125425.1 Sporolactobacillus kofuensis | reverse complement strand
TTCTACTTGTATCAATCCATTCAGATAAAGATCGATTTATAAAATCTAACGCAAATGAATGACAGATGATGATTTTAATATCTTTCTGCTGATGCGTGCACAGTTTTCTTATGACTGCAATGCTTCTTGCTGCATGACCAAAACCATAATCGGATATGTAATAAGTTATCTTTTTCATTTAGATCACTGATTTCAAATTTGAATTGATTCTTCACCTAAATGTTATCAATTATCAAAGTTAAAAATACTGCTAGTTCGCTTATATATTATCAAAATTATATTAAGTCTTTTCGTATTAATACTATTCATATTATGAAATGTCCAAAAGGTGACGGTATCTGCGGACAAAGATTACCAACTTTTCTCCAGAATAACTGAATTTAACAGTTCTCGCATTGGAAAACAGGCACGGTAAATATGAATCCAAATTTTGAACCCAATTAGACAATACATCGATTAAATATTATCTATAAGTTTGTTTTTTAATAAAATCTTAAATATTTTATTTACAAGTACTTCGTATACTTTATTTCCATCATGAAGATAAGATAAATTTGTAAGTATTACAAAATAAAGATGTTTACTTTTTGAGTAACCACAATAATTATTGTATCCGACTGTGAATCCAGAACGGTGCTGATAACTAACATTTTCTACTTTACAATTATAAAAATTTAGTCTTAACATCCTTTTATACTTTTCTTCTAAAACATTAGATTCAAATAGTTTATATAAAAATTGGCAAACGTCTTTTGAATTTCCGAGAATACCACCAGCTGTCAAACTAGCAAATGGAAGTTGTACTGGAAACTTTTCGACATTGGCCATTAATTCAGTATTATATAATTGATAAATATCTTTATCATATCCAGTAACAAGTTTTTCATTGGGGAATTTTTCCATATAAGTGTAATAAGTATTCCTTAAATTAAAAGGATCTAAATAAAGTTCTTTTAATAAAGAGTAAAATGATTTACCTGTAGCTTTTTCGGCAACTATGCCAAGTAAAATATATCCTATATTTGAATACTTACGTCCATTACCTGGTTTAAAATATTCTTTTTTATTTGTAACTTCTTTTATTAATCTTTCTTTAGTCCATTTTTTTCCCAAAAAATAAGTTTTGAACAGAGAGTAATTATCCATCAAGGGATCAAACAAACCACTTGAGTGATTAATTAAGTTCCTAATTGTTATATTTTTTATTTTATCAGAAATATCAATATAGTTAGAAATCTGATCATCTAGAGTTAGTATATTATCTTGGACTAATTTTAGCATTACTGCATGCATGTATATTTTAGTTAAACTCCCCAAATAATAGACATTTTCAATTGAGCTTTTTTCATTTTTCTCAATATCTGCATATCCAGATGAACAATTTATATAACCATCTTTTGTATTTAATGATATTTGAATACTTGGTACATTGAATTCCTTTCTAAATTCATCAACAGTTGAGTAGATTTCTTTAGTAATCTCATTTTCATAAGTTGAAACTAGAAATAAATTATTGACATCAACATCATTACTCATCTCACTTACAAAGCTGGACCTATTAATACCACCTATCCAAATTTTAATTAATATAAACATTGATAAAGAAAAACAAATAATGTATTGTACTTTTTTGAATATTTTAGTCATTAATTGTCTCCTAAAATCCGTTAATAATTAATTATTTTATCGGTTATTACTGGTCGTTGCTTCCTCGCTGCCAAGGCGTGTGGTGATCGGGAAAATAAAAAGTCATACCGCATGCCTTAGCTTCTTGGTCATACCAAGCAAATTCTTTGCCACGGTCAGACGCTGATGTCGAGGTAATTGAGAGAAAGAAAGCTTCTTAACTTCTTTCGCCTATTTTTCTATATGGCACACCTACATTAATTGAATATGGTTCAGTAGTACCATTTAATATACAACCCGCCCCCACTACAGATCCTTTTTGTATGATAGATCCTTTGAGCACTTTTACTCCTGCGCCTAACCAACAATCTTCTTCAATTATTATCGGCCTACTAATTATTTTCTGTTCTTGAATTAATTTATCCCTTGATACCCCATGATCTGAATCTATAATGTAACATTGTGCAGCAATTAGCGTATTTGCTCCGATAATAATTGAATCTCCCGAAAAAATTATAGTGTCTTTTCCTATTGCAACATTATCACCTATTGTAATTTTTCCATTTCCAAATATTTGAACTCCTGGATAAACCTTTATATTTTTACCCCATGTAATATCATGTGTTTGAACATCAACCAATCCCAACACTTTAACTTTTGCACCATATTTTATATAGATTTTCAACTCCTGAAGTTTATTCATTAGTTTAGTAATCATTATCTTTTTTCTCCTTTACGTATAAACCTTTCTAACCATACAGTTTGTCCAACACAATATGGAAGTAATGAAATACAATGTGCAAGAATAACTCCATAGTAACCATAAAATATGTTTGTAAATAGAATAGTTAATGGGATCATTAAACATGCTCCTACTGTCATCCATACAAACTGCCACTTCATTTCATTTAATCCACTGCATATAGAAGCATAAATTCCAGACCAAATCATGATTCCTTGCTCCACGGCAAATAAAAACATTGTTAAATAATTAACATCAAAAGAATTCTCTCCCAACCAAACATCAAATAATAACTGCATTATGGGAAACATAAGAAATTGACTAATAGTAAAAATCACTGCAATTATCTGCAACGCCCTTATAGTTTTCAATATCCATTGATAATCGTTCTCTGATTTTGCTTTTGTAATAGCTGACCAAATCGGAACAGTAATCAAAGCATACACTGTACTAACCAGCGAAAAAATTTTAAAATACACATTATATTCAACAACATGAATACTTCCCAATAACCAACTAATGAAAAATATACTAGTATTATTTAAAACCATTGCTTCTAATTGAAGCCCTAAAAAAACACTACCTAATTTCAATGTATCTATTGCATATTTAATATCAAAAAAACGTTTACTCGGTTTTACCTTTTTAAGACGCGTAGAAAAGATAACAATAGTTGCGATAAGTAAAGGTACATTAACTGCGAATAAATACACTAATGCTAACATAATTATATTATTATTATTTCTACTGATATTACTAATTGTAACAAAGATTAACAGAATAATATTAGCTATAAGCATCAACAAACTCGGCATAAAAGATTCCTGTAAAGCATACAAAATTGACGAGATCAGTCGCAGTACAAATTGTAATAATATGCCTAGTAAAACAATAATTATTGCTGCTTTTAATGCAGAAGAATTGATTTTTTGTTCGGGTATATTAAAAATTGTATTCCATGGAATTATTTGGGATACGACATAAACAACACAAAATAAGCTAAATGAAATTGCAGTCAAAAAAATATATGCTGATGATATGTATTTTCTAGTTCCTTTTTCATCATTATTAGCTATCGTTACCACTAATCGATTTCTAACACCATTACCAATTCCTAAGTCAAAGTTCAGAATCCAATTTAAAACAGATAGAATAGTAAACCATACGCCTAAAATTGCATTATCAGAAAAATATCTCATATATGCTGGAATTGTAAAAAAACCAATTATTATTGCAATCCCTTTTACACCCATACCATTTACTACATTGTAGATCACTTTTTTAGTGTTTCCATTTAATTGTCTAATTTTCATCATTATTCTTAATTACCTTAATCAATTTTTTTATATCATCAAAATATTTTCCATACTCTTTAATCCATTTTTCATCCTTATCCCACCATTTTAGATTGAGTAAAAAGTCAATCTCATTTGGTTCAAAACGATATCTAATTATTCTCGCTGGAATTCCACCTACGACCGCATATGGAGGAACATTTTTTGTTACAACAGCTCCCGCAGCTACAATGGCTCCATCTCCTATAGAAATCCCTTCCATAAGTAATACACTTGAAGCAATCCAAACATCATTACCAATTACAACAGAAAAATTTCGCTCATTATCTGCAAACTTAAACTCTTCAAATTTTTGTCTATCAGTATATGAAAAACCATATTGCTTTTTTAATGAATAAAACGAAGGATGTACGGATACAAATTTTCCAGTCGGATGTTGACCAGTTATAACTTTAATTTCTGGAGCTAAAACAGTATATCTTCCTATTAATGTATTTAAAAAAATAGATTCATTACTAATTCCAGAACCATACCCTAAAACGGTGTTGTAAACTTGTGCCGTTTTTGCAATGGTATTGTACCCTTCACATGTTATGCCTTTTACTGATCTTGATGGATATATTTTACAAGTGTTAGGTACATTGTAATGCGCTATTGAGTATTTATATAATAAATATTTAATAAGCCTTTTCATCTTTATAAACATTTATAGCAGCCCCTCTTTATTGTTACTATTTATAAACTTCAAGGTACTCCCGCACACTTTTTTTCATATTGTATTTACTACTAATTTGTCTGCTTTGTGTTTTCTTGTTTATTAGATCACCTTGACTAAATTTTATATACAATTCATTCAGTTTCTTTACGAATGGATTTAGTTCAATATTAGAGTAATGAATCTCAGTTTCTTCTAAAACGCAATCTTTGAAATCTCTTAATCCAGGTACATCTGTAAATAATGCAGGTATCCCACTTCTCAGAGCTTCCAATGCTGCTATACTTACACCTTCATAGAGAGATGGCATTACAAAAAGATCACACGCCTCCAAATATAAATCAGGTTGAACTCTACCCAAAAATAGTATTTGCCCATTCAATCCGTATTCATTACTCAATTCTACTTCATCTTCTGTAATTGATCCTTGGCCAATATGATAATAGACAAATTTGTGTATTCTTTTCTTATTTAGTGTCCCAAGTGCTTCTATAATTAATTTATGATTTTTAATATTGCTACAGTTCCCCACACTCACAATGCAGAATATGTCATTGTTAATTTTAAGTTTTTCTCTAGCATAAGCATGCCTTAATGGGTCAATAAAATTGAATCTACTTTCATCGCACCAATTATTAATAATTTTACAGGGGTTCTTTAATAAATTCAGTTCATTTTTATAAACGCTTTCACCAATAGCTATATATTTTACACCTAACTTACGTTCGAGCCATCTTGTAAATATATATTTTTTTCTCTCAAATCTATTATACTTAAATACATTATGCACCGTTCTTATTATTTTTGCTTTTGGGCATGCCAATTTGGCAGTTAAAGCATATAGATATGAATTACCTTCTCTGTGTATATGGATAACATCAAATTCCATTTTGTTAAAGTATATAAATGTTTTAATAAATTTTTTAATTTTCGATCTATTATAAATATGTACTGCGGAATATCCTACTGTTTCAAGTTTATCAGCAAATTCGCCGCGATTTTGAAAAGTTGCTAACACATATTTTTCGTAATCTTTCCATAAATCTGCAGAATCATAAAGCATCATTTCTGCCCCAGAAGGTAGAAGGCAATTAAGAACATGTATTACTCTTAATTTTTCCTTAC
Source organism: Sporolactobacillus kofuensis (assembly GCF_024125425.1). Taxonomy (GTDB): domain Bacteria; phylum Bacillota; class Bacilli; order Bacillales; family Sporolactobacillaceae; genus Sporolactobacillus; species Sporolactobacillus kofuensis. The sequence continues at coordinate 17,223 of NZ_JAMXWN010000021.1, read as the reverse complement.
CGCTCATAGATGTACTCTCCTATCGTATTAGCTTTATACCTGTAACGTACTCTCCGCCCAATATCCCTTTGGTGCACAGACAACTTTATTTGGGTTGTTATTTAAATATGATGCCCACCAAGAAAAAGTTGATCTAGAAATGATATTATGTTTACACAATGACATTAATTGCATATCCTTGTATGAATTAATTCCAGTATTGCCATCAACAAATACTACTTTATCCGAATTATACAATCCTAATTTTTCCATATTTTTTCTGCACCAATTAATATCATCTGAAAAGACAAAAAATTGTGGTTTCATACACACTTTTTTCATAAAATTCACAGCTTTATAAAAATACATTATATCCTTTCCCTGAACCAAGGTTGCAGGATGGTCACCCTTTCGTACATGAATAGAAACAGATTCACAGTTTTGTATAATTTGTGCTAACTTACTATTTACTTTATCTAATTCTGGAAAAACGAAATCTTTTCTGACTTGCTCCTCTACATTTTTAAAGAAGGTTGTTCCCGATTCGAAATTTCCCAAATAATATGTATTTTGTATTTTTGGGGTCAATATATAGTTTAAATAATTATTGTCTGCCAATTTGTAATTTTTCACATTATACATACTTGAAATTGATTGATAAAAAAGTCTTAAATTATACCCCTTCTCCTGTTTTTTAATTTTATAAAACAAATCCGCAATAATAGGAGTAGCTTTTATCTTCAGCAAAACTTGTTGCTTAATATTTCTTTTATTAGGTGACACGAGGTCAGTTATTTCATTCCAATGAACAATGCCATAATTTGAAAGCATGCCAAGAAAAATCTTCCGTGTCATAACGGCAGATTTGCTAAGCCAATTATTTGGTAATTGATTAGCAATGGGTTTTGCCTCTTCAATATAGGCTTTATAGTCATCAGCTCGCACTAGATTTTTAATATTAGGTAACGAAAGCGAGAAAACGGATTCTAAAGCATATTTTTGAGTTTTCCCTGTAATCTCAAATATGCTATTATCGATATAACATTCTTGATTCGGATTATTCCTTTTCAACTCCAAATAAATAGCATAATGATACATTTGATTTCCAAGGCCACTATTAACATTCACAACTATCATACTTTTGTATCCCCCGATCTTGGAATTGTAAAATTAATTTTTGTAGCAAATCCAATTAATATATATACCAGCAACATCGCAGGTGTAAAAACAATATAATCACTTACAAAAGCCGCTACCCCAACTGAAATGTATAATACAGTCAAAATATTTTTGTTTTTTGCCTTTCTAAATATTTCCAGAAAAAAACATATAGTAAAAAATAAGCCTAGTATACCCAAAGTTAACATAATTCTTAAGAAGCTATTGTCCGAAACGCTATATAAAGAACTTGAATTTTCACTTCTTCCAACAGTTCCAAATCCTCCCCCAAAGAAAAATGAATTTATTCGTAAAGAAGGCCAAACATTTCTAACCCTATCCAATAAAGAATCATTTGAAAAATAGGTATAGTCATTTAGATTATTTTTTAATATTAAATAGCATACTCCAACTGCAAGCACATCAATTAAAAGTTTTATAAAAACATTAATCCATTTTAATTTCTTAATGTAAAATATCCTAAAAAATAAATAAAAGAAAAGTAATAGAGATATCCAGCTTCCTCGGGTATAGGATAAGAGTGTTAATGAAGAATAAAGTCCAATAAGAAATAATTTGCTAAGTTTTACGCGTTTTTCATAAAAAACCACAATTAAATTAAAAAAAACAGCTAAAGCCATTAAAGCCCCAAAATCAAAACTTGTACTCAAAATAGACTTGATCGCATATATATGAAAGTTAGATCTCCATTGTAACAGGGGAAGATAATTTATTTTGTAACAAATAAGACCGATACATCCAATTGTCACACATATTATATTGATATGTTTTACTATCTTTTTAAAGTCCTCAAAGTCTGAAAATAATTGAGTAGTTATATAAAACATAAGTACCCAAATAAAATAGTATTTTGAATCAATAAAGATATACATTGCCGTTGTTGATCGAAAAGCAGCAAAAATTAATACAGCTACATAACAAAAAACGAATACAAAATGGTATTGATTAAACCTGATTTTTTTTAAGCATACATCAATAAATAGAAACAAAATCATTAATTCTTTTAATCCAGATATAATAATAAAATTACCTATAGAAAATATCTGGAAAAGATAAAAAAATGAAAAATAATATAATATAAATATAAAAAACATTTTTTCATATTTCATTATTTTACGTTCTCCTAAGTCCATTAAATAACTAATTATGTATAACAACATTTTCTAAATTTAAATAAGAAAATCACTTGATCTTTGGGTTTCTTGATGAACTGATTAGATCGTTCTAGATTAATGTTCCATAAATATCTTTATGTGCCTCAAGATTTTTTTCTAACGAGTAATTTTCAATAAACTTATTGTAAAATTTATTCTGCTCCGTTTTTAGATTTTTGTCTTGGAAACTTAAAAATTTATCTTTAAATTCATCTAAAGTGGTATACTTATATTCAGAATAACCAATTACTTCTGCTAATCCATCAATATTAGTTCCAAATACCACATTTCCTCTAGCCATTGCTTCAACTGCGGTTCTTCCAAATGATTCACTTCTAGACGACATAATAAAAACATCAGATGCATAGTACAGTTCATTTAGTTCAGATAGTGTTAAATCATAATATCCAGTGAAGTTATCTCTTCCAACAATTTCTTCAATTTGTTGAAGTTGGATCTTACATTTTTGAATGTCTTTTTCTGATCTATCACTTCCAATAACAATGATATACTGAAAATCAAAATTTTGTGCCATCCAAAACAATATCCTTTTTGATAGTTCCCAATTTTTATTATATGTAAGCCTCGCATTCATCATTATGGTTTTTTTGATCAAATTGTATTTTTTTTTATTAAGTAGCTTTAATTCATATTTATAACCTTCAAAAATTGGTCCAGCTGTATTAGGAATAACAGTAACTTTCTCAGCGTCATGTGTGTATAAATCAACATATAACCTTTTGTTTATATTAGTTGTTGTTATTATCTTGTCAAAGTCTTTAACAGTATTCATTAAAATAACTTTAGTGATTTTACTATATTGGTTAGCTACACCTCGTTCAGTATAAACCAATTTACATTTTATACGTATAAGTTTTTTAAGTAATTCAACAACACTCATGCTCGAAACCATATGAACATGTATTAAATCTGGTTGTATTTTATTTATTACTCTATTAATTGCACAAGTAATTTTTATGGTTTTAATAAAAGACTCATTTACCAAAAAAGTATCAAATTTTTCCAAACAAATACATGTATAATGACTATCCCTATTGTCAATTTTTTCTCCTGGCATTAGAACGAAAAATTTATATTTATCACTTAAGCCATTCATAACTATTTCCATTGATTTTTGTGCTCCACCAGGAATACGAAAATTATAATCACTTATAAATAGTACTTTTTTCATTTAATAATCCTCACTTAAAATCGAATATGTCTTTTCGACCATTCTTTCTATTGTATACTGACGAACAATATCAATAATTTCAGTCTGTTTTCCAGATAAAGCATTTTTCTTAAGCACATCTATAATGTAATTATTTAAAACTTTATAATCATCACAATCAATAATATATCCAGATTGTCCTTCCCTAACCATCTCTACTGCTGCACCACATTTATTTGTTGAAATAACTGGTAATCCATATGACATAGCCTCATTAATAACAAGTCCCCATACATCTTCACGTGTCGGTAAAGCAAATAAATCAGCTGCTTTATAATATTTTTCTAATTCAGTTTTGGACATAAACGGCACAAAATATATGTGTTTAAGCCCAAGACTATTTTGTATTTCTAAACATTCTTCTGTTACACTCCCACCAACAATGTATACACCAATATTCTCGTCTAAACCTTTGCATGCATTTAACAGAATATCCCATCCTTTACGATGTATAATCTGCCCAACGCCTAATATCATCTTCTTCTCAGAAATGCCAAGCATTTTTTTGTAATTATTCTTTTCAGTAATACTAATAGGTTTTCTCGAAATTTCTGAATCTCTCATTGAGGAAAATGGGTACATATACAATTTATTAGGATTTGCACCATAGTGGAGCAAATATTCATTAGCCAATTTCCCAGAACTGAGCCATAGAGTTGCTGAACTAATAAAGTATTTTTTTATTTTATACTTTATAAATGACTCTTCTTTCACAAAACCACCATCAGTACTTAACACAAATGGTATTTTATGTTTGTTCATATACGAAATAGCTATCATTGCTGTATAGGTACTATACATTCCAACAACGATGCGATCATAATTCATCTTCAAGTATTTTATAACCTTTAATGTTATCGAATTATCTGTTCCGATTGTCATGCCATCGAGATAGATTTCTTTATATGTCACTTGGGACTTTGAAGTCCATTTGGTATCCCTGTCACTCGCAAAATGTCTCTCGTATATAACTGTTAAATCACATATTTCACCTAATTCCGAAAAAAAATCAACTCTATATGGTGCGGGTAAATTGGTCAAATAAAGTATTCTCATTTTAGCAACCTTCGGAAAATGATTCTGAAATTATCGCAATAATTTTTTTCTTTATAATGTGCACAAACTTTATATCTATTATTAATCAGAATATTAGGCATTATTTCTAATTTATCAAACAACTCAATTATATTGTTTCGTTTTCTTAATACCACCCCATTCTCACCGTCTTTCACAATATCAGGTATTCCTGCATGATCCGTAGTCACAATCATCATACCATTACCCATTGCTTCTAAAATGCTTATTGGCTGACCTTCTTTAATATACCGTGTAGGGAGCATAAAAATATCACAGTTTTTCATCAAATTCTTCTTCTTCTCCCCACCTACAATACCGTGATAAGTTATATATGGTTGAAGTTTATTTTTGGATACATAGTTTTCAAAAAACTGCTTCTCATTTTTTTCAAAAAACTTACCAGCAAAGTCAAAATGATATCTTCTCTTCTCACCCTTTATTACTCTTTCTTTTTCTAGTTTTGCCAATTCCAATATAACTGGGTATCCTTTAGCTTTTATAAAATTACTAAGGAAGAGAATATGTTTAATATCTTTGCGTTTTAAACCAGCTAGTTTCTCTTCAAATTCCACTTTGGACAATAGAACATCGTCATCAACGCAATTAGGAACAACAAAAACATCTTTATCATTAATCATCCCTTGAAATATTTTCTTAAATGATTCTGATAGCACAACTGCTCCTTGTAATTTGCTAATGATTTCATAATTTGCATTCCGCTGCCATGATGGCAAGTAATTATCCACAAGATTACGAAAGAAACCGCCATGCAAATGAATAATGCACTTCTTATGAAGTTTTACAAGTATTTTAAGAATTATTAGATCACGTAGGTTACCTCCTCTAGTCTGGCTAATTGTAAAATAAAACAAATCAGCATTACTGTTTAAAATAGTAATAAGATTCTTTATTATGTTTTTATTCTTAGTAATATCTACCTTCTCAAAAATAAACTCTTTTTGGAGCTCAGATTTAAATAAAGTTTCAACAGCCTTTGACAGGCCGTGAATCGGAGGAGGAAATTGCGCAATAAAACAGATCTTTTTTTTATTCATCTACATTCATTATCCTTTTAGCTTTTTAATTACTCTAGCAGGGTTTCCAGCAATGACACAGTTTTTTTCTTCAAACTTACCACTCACCACTGCGCCAGCTCCTACTACACAACCATCCGCAAGAACAGTGCCTTTTAGTATGATACTGTTACAACCAATAAAGCAGTTCTTTCCGATTTTTATTGGCCTTGTGCCAATTAATTCATTATCATCAGGTCCTTTTTTTCCAGCTGCTAGTTTATTTCTTGCTTCAAGTTCTATGGGATGAAAGTCATTATCAATGATCTTTGTATTACCACCGATTGCAGTATTATCACCAATCGTAATTGATTTTCTTGCATAAATTGTTGCTCCAGAAATTCCTACATTATTACCAATAATTATTTGAGCTCCGGGCGTTCTCGTTACAATAATCGTTCTTTGATATAGACCAATCAGATTGGACAAGAAGGACGATTTAATCGAGACCCCATCTCCAATGACAATTTTCGCACCGGATTTATTAAAAATTACAGGAATTCCCTTTAACAATAGATCTTTTCCATATTTAACTTTTGTTGCTCTCATAATTAGTTTAAACCAATTACTGTTCATAGCTTAGATCAAATCCTTCTACTTGCATTAATTGAGTTCTATATTGAGAAAAATCACTTACTAACAACTCATGACTTCATTTATATACTTTTGAATCGAATGGTCCTTTGTAAGATGTTGTATCAGGTACTGTCTGCCCAATTTACCGACCAACTTATACTTATCCCTATCATTGATCACTTTTTGAATCATTTTTTCAATCTCCTGATAATTTCCAGGTTGGGTCACTAAACCACATTGGGTTTCTTCGATAATAAATCTAGCTTCAGAGCCTTCTTCCAACACAGCTAATACAGGTTTTCCAACGGCCATGATTCCATAAAGTTTACTTGGAACCGAGACGCCCTTGATTCCAGCGGCGCTAACACACCAATGAATATCTCCAGCATTTAAACTATATATTAAGTCCGCTTTTGCTTGATATGGAATAAAAACAACATTGTTTAGATTGTTTTTTTCCTTATATGCAACCAATCGATTTTTAATAGAACCTGCGCCAACAAAAGCAAATATAATGTCGGTACGCCCTTTAAATTTTATAATGACTTTCATAATATTTTCTAAATCATAATAGAGACCAAGATTTCCAGAATACATAATGACATATTTTCCTAATAAGCCATACTTTTTCTTAAATGAGGCAACGTGTTGATCATCTTCAGGTAGCGGATGAATGATTTTTTCATTAATCCAGTTATTAATAACGGTGTGATTCGGGCATTGTCCCTTGAATCGATTACTAAGGGTTTCCATCATATCTCGTCCAACAACAATTACAGATGAAGCTCGTTTACAACTGAATTTGTCCAACCAAAGCATGAAATGAAGTAGTACTTTGTTTTTGCTGTAACCAACTGCCATAATTTGTTCAGGATTGAAATCTTGAATATTATAAATATATTTTGCCTTTTTCATCCACTTACCACATACTCCGAGCAACCCGCCTAAGATTGGTGGTTGGGAAATCGAAAATACATAGTCTTGTTTACCGGCCTTGGTTGTTGCAATTAGGGCTCTAAAGAAATAGGTAAGAATATTTCTAATGCGACTTATTTTATTAGTCTTGCTAAATTCAGGGACACGAACACGAATCACTTTTATTCCATTAATATTTTCAAAGTAATATTTTTGACTTTTATATTGAGAATCAACTTTTCCTCCGTAAGAAGGCACAACACAGATTACTGTGATACTAAATTTTGTTGTCATACCTTCAGCCAGTTCTTTAAGAATTTGGCCAGTGCTTGCCACATCAGGATGATAGTAATGGGCATAGATTAATAGATTTGGCTTTTCTGATCTATCTACGTTTTCTGCTGGTTTATCTTTTGTTTTCATCCATGAATCTCCCTGTATTCCAAATCTACTTTTCAAATAAACTTGACATGATTATTTCATCACTAAATTATTTTCATTTGCAAGAAACCACTCATAGGTCCTGCGAATGCCATCTTCCAACTCCACTTTATATTTCCATCCCAGTGCTTCCATATTGGAAACATCGAGCAGCTTTCTCGGAGTACCGTCGGGTTTGTCCGTATTGAACTGTAGCTCGCCTTTAAAGCCAACCACTTTCTTGATCAGTTCTGCTAACTCACGAATGGTGAGCTCTTTTCCAGTCCCCAAGTTAACAAAGTCTGCACCATCATAGTTTTCAAGTAAGAAGATGCAACCGTCTGCCATATCTTCAATATACAGGAATTCACGAAGTACCTTGCCTGTGCCCCAAATTTCAACAGTATCAGCATTAGATTCCTTTGCTTCATGCATTTTACGTAATAGAGCTGGTAACACATGAGAATTTGTTAATCCGAAGTTGTCGCCAGGTCCATAGAGATTGGTAGGCATAACACTAATGAAGTTTGCGCCATATTGTTTCTTATAGTAATAGCACATTTTCAATCCGGATATTTTTGCGAGTGCGTATGCCTCATTGGTTTTTTCCAATTCTCCGGTTAAGAGATACTCTTCTTTAATCGGTTGCGGGCACATGCGCGGATAGATGCATGAACTGCCTAAGAACAATAATTTCTTTACGCCATTGCGATAGGCTGCATCAATGACATTAACTTGAATTTGCAGGTTTTTCATGATGAAGTCGGCAGGATAGGTGTCATTTGCGAGAATACCGCCGACTTTTGCAGCTGCTAGTACCACATATTCCGGTTTTTCTGATTCAAAGAATGTGTTGACTGCTTCTTGATTGGTTAAGTCAAGTTCTTGTCTTGTTCTCCCAATCACATTGGTATACCCTTTTTCTTGCAAGCGGCTCATTATATTTGAACCGACTAAGCCGTGATCACCGGCTACATATATTTTTGAATTTTTCTCCATTGTACTCGCTCCCTTATTTCTTAAATCGTCGTTGTCAGGTATTCGTCAATTGTCTTCCCATAGATCAATTTTAAGTCACCATCGACCATCATGTGTACTAATGATGGAAAATCAACTTTACGTTCCCAACCAATTTCCTTTTCCGCTTTGGACGGATCGCCCCACAACAGTTCAACCTCTGCCGGACGGAAATAACGTGGGTTAACATCAACGAGAAGTCTACCGGTTACCGCATCATATCCTTTTTCATCAACTCCACTGCCATCCCATTGAATTGTTATGCCAACTTCTTGAAATGATCGTTCAACAAATTCACGTACTGTATGTGTCTCTCCGGTTGCCAAGACAAAGTCCGATGGCTTTTCTTGTTGAAGAATCATCCACATGCCTTCAACATAATCTCCGGCGAATCCCCAGTCACGTTTTGCATCGAGATTCCCTAGACTTAATTTTTCTTGTTTGCCGGCAATAATTGATGCGACTGCGCGGGTGATTTTACGTGTTACAAACGTTTCTCCACGTCGAGGTGATTCATGATTAAACAGAATTCCATTGCATGCAAACAAGTCATAGGATTCTCTGTAATTGACCGTGATCCAGTATGCATAGAGCTTAGCTGCACCGTAGGGACTTTTCGGATAGAAAGGTGTTTTTTCACTCTGTGGAGCTGTGCCCGGAAGCCCACCAAACAATTCAGAAGTTGATGCTTGATAATACTTTGCGTTAACGCCTGATTTCTTAATGGCATCCAATATTCTTAGCGTGCCAATTGCATCCGTTTCTGCCGTATATTCGGGAACTTCAAAGGAAACCTGTACATGACTTTGGGCAGCCAAATTGTAGATTTCATCCGGTTTAATCTGCTCGATCAATCGATTAATATTACTTGAATCGGTCATATCTCCATGATGCAGGAAGAGTGTCTTATTGCCAATTTCAGGATTGTTAAAGAGATGATCAATACGTAGTGTATTAAAGGTGCTTGCTCTCCGAATAATGCCGTGTACTTCATAACCTTTTTCTAATAGAAATTCAGTTAAGTATGAACCATCCTGTCCAGTGATTCCTGTTATGAGTGCAATTTTTTTCATTGTTGACTCTCCCTGTAATTAATTATTCTCATTTATTTTTAGAAGTTAAAAAGCATTTTTCGAACCAAGGAATAAGAGCAAAGTCTTAACTATAAGTTTGATATCAATGAATGTCGTTCTCGTTCTGATATAGCGTAAATCAAGCTCCACCATTTCTTCGAATCCTAGATTACTGCGCCCGCTCACTTGCCAAACACCGGTACAACCTGGTTTAACTAAAAGGCGTTGTTTTTGATGTGCGGTATATTTTGCAACTTCCCGGGGCAACGGTGGGCGAGGCCCCACCAAACTCATTTCGCCTTTTAACACGTTCACAAGCTGAGGCAATTCATCGATGCTCGTTTTTCTGATAAAATGGCCGATTTGTGTGACACGGGGGTCATTTTTCATTTTAAACATCGCACCGGTTGTTTCATTTTTGTCAAGAAGTTGATCTAATTGATCCTCAGCGGCTAAGATCATTGAGCGAAATTTATAGATGACAAAGGGCTGTCCATTTTCTCCAACACGGGTTTGTTTAAAAATAATTGTCCCCTTGCGATCCTCAAGTTTAATCAATAGAGCAACGATTAATAGGAGAGGTGAGAAAATAATTAATCCGACTATAGCCCCAAAAATATCGATCAGTCTCTTGGTTATTAAATAGGTCTTCTGACCCCTTAATTCGGCGTGTAAATCACCGATAAATAAATTAGCTTGATCATTTTTTTCGACTGATGATTTAGATAAGTCCATATGCAATTCCTCCGTTAAATCAGGAATTTATGAATGAATAGAATAAGTTAAGTACAGTTAAGCTTTTAACTGATTAACTCCGGCGCCTGATTCGGGCGTCCTATCGAATAATACTCAATAGATGCTTCTTTCACATCACTTAAGTCATAACAATTACGACCATCAAACAAAATTGCGGTATTCATCAGTTGATTGTATGTTGAGAGTTTGATCGTTTTTACATCCGGCCAATCGGTAATAATGACTGCGGCATCTGCAGCGTGCAGTGCAATATGAAGATCTTCTGTGTACTCAATGTATCCGTTGATTTGTTTCTTGGCATTCTCTATAGCAATCGGATCGTAAGCTACAACCTCTGCACCCAGTTCTACGAGTTTTGGAATCATGACCAGTGCTGGGGATTCTCGTAAATCATCGGTGTGTGGCTTGAATGCAAGGCCCAATACGGCGATGCGTTTTCCTTTTAGCGTGCCACCGAATCTTGTAAGCATCTTATCAATGAGCAGTACTTGTTGATGATTATTCACTTCAATAACAGACTTGAGAAGATTGAATTCGTGATGGTGGTTACCGGCGAGTTGAACGAGTGCATTGGCATCTTTCGGGAAGCAGGAACCACCGTAACCAATCCCTGCTTTTAAGAAGTCGGGACCGATGCGATGGTCGAAGCCCATTCCCTTCGCCACTTCTTCAACATTGGCACCGAGTGATTCACAAATATTTGCAATTTCATTGATGAAGCTGATTTTTGTTGCGAGAAATGCATTTGAGGCATATTTGATCATCTCAGCACTTGAGATGTCTGTTTTGATGATGGGCATCTTGAATGGAGCATTGATTGCTGCCAGAGTATCTGCAGTTTCCAGATCTTCCGCACCGATAACGATCCGATCACCATGGAAGGTATCATGAACGGCACTCCCTTCACGAAGAAATTCCGGATTCGATGCAATTTTAACTTTAATACCTGCCGGGGTTTCCTCATTAATCAATTTCTTTATGTACTCATTTGTTCCGACCGGCACTGTACTCTTGATCACGACAATAACACTCTTCGTGATATTGTGGGCAATATCGCGAGCCGCTGCTTCAACGTAGTCCAGATTCGCCGAACCATCCGCACGTTGCGGTGTGCCAACGGCAATATAAACCACATCCGCATGATCAAGCCCTTCACTGTGTTTCGACGTAAAGAAGAGACGTCCCCTCCCCATGTTCGTGAGCATCATCTCTTTTAAGCCAGGTTCATAAATCGTCGGTATGCCATTACTCAGTGTTTTGACTTTATTCGGATCAACATCGATACAGCCAACGACATGTCCGATTTCAGAAAGTGCAACCCCGGTAACCAAGCCGACATAACCTGTTCCAATCACGGCTATTCTCATTTTTCTTCCCCCTGATTATTTTTAAAAGATACCAAAAAACTTCTTCTCTTTTATCTCTATTGGTTCTTCTCGATCAATAAGTTCACCGTTTATTAATAATTCTGCGTTTTCTCTAAATAGATTGGCCAAATCTTGACCAAATTGTTTCTTTAACTCTAGAAATGCTTCATGCATGTAGAAGGGCCGTGTAGTGACATTATGTGCATCTGAGGCGACAAACTGAGAGAGATTATGTTCAATAAATTGGAGGCATCGTTTCTTCGCCATTCTTCCGTTCTTGCCAATCAAACTCGCTGCCGTTACTTGTGACAATGCACCCTCGGTCACAAAATCAAATAGAATAGCAGGCTGCTTCAGTATTTCTTCATTTCGTTCTGGGTGAACAATAACAGGTGTGATGCCTTTGACTTGCAGATCAAAGAAGAGTTGTTGTGCATATCTTGGTACATGATGGGTAGGAAATTCAACGAGGATATACTTCTTATTGTTATTAACTGTGACAAGTTCCTGATCTGTCTCATCCTCAGCCATTTCACCAAAGATCCTTGGTTCCTGTCCGGGAAGGACCCGTAGATTGATCTGATTGTCTTGAAGTAATTGATTCAGCTTTTCGACACGAGCTAAAATCTCAGGTTTTGGATTATCCCAATGACGATTTCTATGATGCGGGGTTGCGACAATTTGCGTGATTCCTTCAGCAACTGCTTGTCTCGCCATTGCTAGAGATACTTGCTCATCCTGCGCACCGTCATCAATACCTGGCAGAATATGACTATGTATATCAATCATTTGCGTCCCTTCCCTTCTTATGGATTTTCAGATCTATTTATTCGTTTCCATAGTAATAGTAGTAATAGCCATCTGATTTTGTGATCGGCTTAGCGTTTAGGACCACTCCGAGAATCCGTGCTTTTACTTTTTCAAGAAGTTCTTTTGCCTTAACTGCAGCAGTCTTATCGGTAACACCTGCTCGAGTCACTAAGACGACCCCATCACACAATGCTGACAAGACTTGAGCGTCTGTTACTGCAAGAAGTGGTGGTGAATCAATAATGACTGCATCATACTGATTCATCATGTATTTAATCATCGATGCCATAGCTGCGGAACTAAGTAACTCTGCCGGGTTCGGAGGAATCGGGCCACTTGTAAGTACAAAGAGATTATGTACTTCAGTCTTCTTCACCGAATCTTCAAAGTTAGTTTTCTTCGTCAGCAATGTCGTCAACCCTTCAAGATTCGAAAGGCGGAAGGTGTAATGCATCGTTGGTTTTCTCAGATCGGCATCAATCAGTAATACTTTCTTGCCCTGTTGTGCCATCACCGCAGCTACATTCGCAGCAGTTGTTGATTTACCTTCCCCAGGACCTGAAGAGGTAAACATAATTTTCTTTAATGACTGATCAACTTGTGAGAAGTCTATGTTCGTACGTATCGTTCTGTATTGTTCAGCTGTTGTCGATTTCGGCTTGAAATGAGCAATTAAGCTGCGTTCTTTCGAAACGAGTTTCTTATTTCGCTTCAAAGTGGCCGCCTCCTTCAAATCCTTTAGCCCGTGTGCGACTGTGTGTTCTCGAAGTCGATCGAGCATTCTTTGCTTCATGTTTCTTAATCTCGGAGACAACGCCTAGCACCGGAAGTTCTAGATATTTTTCAATATCTTCTTCGGTTTTAATCGAGCTGTCTAAATAGTCGAGTAAGAATGCAAGGCCAATCGAAATCATGAGACCAACAACGAGGCCAATCGCCAAATTAATCATTGGTTTTGGTGAGACCGGTGCGCTACTTGCACTTATCGTAGCCGGCGAGAGGATGCTGACGTTGTCAACATTCATCACCTTCTGCACTCGTGATTTGAAAGCTAAGGCGACTTGATTCACAATGCGAACCGCTTCCGAAGGACTATCCGTTTTCGCTGTCAAGGAGAATACTTGCGAATTTTGTGATGTTCCAACTGAAAGCATGGATTTTAATTGGTTAGGCTTAAGTTCCAAATGAAGCTTATTGATCACTGGATTCAGCACGGAAGGGTTATTAATGATGTCGCTGTAGGTGCTGACCAGCTGAACATTCGTTTGCACCGTATTGGTATTTGAATAGATGGTGGCGTTCTTTGCATCCGCCTGGTTGACAAGAATTTGTGTTGACGCTTCGTATTGAGGAGTCATAAGAAAATAAGTGCCAATAGCGCTTGCTGCAACCGCTAGAAAGGTAATGACAGCAATGAGCCAAATTCTTTTTCTCAAAGTCTGGAAAATTTCCTTCAGGCTGATCGTCTCTTCCATAATATCCCCCGAGTAATAGATTATTCTGTAATGAATTCAATTAAATTAGCAAGTTTAGTGCCATTATAGCATAAAATTGGGGGTCTGATTGCCAATAACCTGACAACGAACGACATATTTTACAATTACTTACGCTATTCATGTTTCACGTAATATACAAATTCCCTACCACCGCCAAATAGTGAGCGTTTAACAAAGAACACACGATAGTTGCCATCTGTAAGACTCTCTTGCGAGTCAACTTTTAAACTATTTTTTTCTGCGAATGAATGAATCGCATTTCGGATCCCTTCAGAGTTGATGACCGCTGCAGGACTCTCATACGAATGAGACACTGTTCGCTTTCCGTCATACTCTAGATAAAAACAATATTGTTCCAATTCCCGCTCCCCCTAGGAAAGAATCCATCTCTTTTTCTCGTATTATGGATTCCTTATAAATCGCATGCATTGCATTTTATGGTCTTCGATTACATCTGAAAATGATATGGCGTGCTAAAGTTGTATGCAATTCATCGCATTACCGAGGCCACTCACCTCCTCAAAGAAATTTAACTTATGTACTCCTGTCCTTCTGGTCTTACATAGTAGATGAACTCCTGAACACCCCGTAAAAAACGGTTTTTCCGAAAAAAAACACGATAGCCTTGAGATTTAACAACATCAAGTGTATCCAGTGTCCATTCACTCATCTTATTCTTTTGGGCAAATTCACAGATCGCATTGGCTACATAATTTGCATAGATCATATCTCGAGGTGATGGATGTGCCACCGAACTCTTCTTCTGCCCATCATATTCTAGATAAAAGAAATAACAGTTCATCGCTTCACTTCCTAGAAAGACAGAATGATTCCATAGGCATATTTACTTATCTAGTCACAGAACATTAACCATTGAATCTAAAGGATAAATAATGTAGAAGTTACTTACTTGTAAAGAAAACTAGATGTATGAATCACACGAGGATAAAGTGGTCAACCAAAGAAAGTTAATAGGTATAAAGATACAAGCCATTTGTAATGTTTATAAGTATACCACTATTTATTTTTTTGTGAACCCGTAATTTGTGCAATTTTTGTGATTTTTTTCATTTTCTACAAAGAAAAGCTATGATTTTACGATTTTTTATGATATTTTCCTTTTAAACAATAGGATCACTGCCTCTTTAATTGAGACAATGATCCTATTGTTTCATCGATTGATGACAAAAAGCGATTGAATAGACAAGAATCCGTCCGATCCAATCGCTCTCCTCAACTATCAAATTTCTGGGAAGCAAAACCTATCAAAGTGACTTTAATTACGGTATACCTTTATTTTCAAATGTTTTCTGCCCCATTTTAATGCCTGATGACGTGATTTAAAATGTACATCAATGATCTTACCCTTTATCGCTCCACCGGTATCTCTTGCAATTGCTGTACCGTATCCAGGAATCTTAACTTTAGAACCAAGTGGAATATAACGTGGATCAACTGCAATCGATTTCGCATTTGGATGCTTTTTATAATTATAGCCAGTTGCCGTTCTTCCCATTTCATTATATGCGGTTGCTGAAACGTGCATCGTCTTCGTCTTTGTCTTCGCTTCTGCTGCTGGGTTGGATATACCCGATATGATTAAAATCGCAACGGCTATTGTCATTAATATTTTTTTCACTGTCGAATACATCTCCATTTCTTTATGATTCAACTTTACCAGTTGAATATAACAGGGATGTAACAGACTAATGACAGACCGTTATTGATTTGATTACAGATTAAAAAAAAATCGAGTAGGAGGAAATCTTCGATTTCCGACCTCTCACACCACCGTACGTACGGATCCGTATACGGCGGTTCAATAGTTTGAGTGTGCACGCTCGAACAGACAGGTAAGATTTTTAAGACCTGTCTGTTCGAGTATTTTATTTGTTATCGCCCGATGTAGGATGTAGCTACAGGCGATACGCCAGTAGCCTTTTCGTGTATGCCCATTCCCACGCTTTTTGTTTTGGCACGTTAAGTTGAACAAGGCTTTTGTATTTCGTCTTGATCTTCTTCCAACGTTTCCAAATGATCTGTCGAATTCTGCGCCGGAGCCATTCGTCTAGGTGGTGGATGTAACTTTTCATATAGCTAATGCCATAGTAATTGATCCAACCAGTGGTTACTTTATTTATCTCTTTTATGATCTCACGGATGTTACCACTTTGACTTCTCTTGGTCAGTTGTTTGAGCTTACGCTCAAAGGATTTTTTCGACTTTTGATGGGGGCGGAAGCCAACTCTTTGTTTGATCGAATGTAAGCAGAATCCAAGAAATTTAAGTCTCGTTGGACTGCCCACCTGGGTTTTGTCGTGGTTGACCGTCAGTTTCAGTTTCTTTTCTAGGAACGTGATGATACTTTTCATCACCCGTTCTCCTGCTTTTCGACTCTTGACATAGATGTTGCAGTCATCAGCGTAGCGGACAAATTTGTGCCCTCTTTGTTCCAGTTCCTTATCCAGTTGGTCGAGGTAGATATTACCTAGGATAGGGGAGAGATTTCCTCCTTGCGGAACGCCTTCTTCAGTAGGCACGACCGTTCCGTTAATGAGTACACCACTGCGCAGGAACTTACGAATGAGTTGGAGAACGGTTTTGTCCTTGATCTGTTGTTCCACACAGTGCATCAACTTATCGTGATTTACCGTGTCAAAGTAGGATTTCAGATCAAGATCCACCACGTATCTGTAGCCTTCCTCGTAATACACCTTGGCGCGTTTCATTGCGTCATGGGCACTACGTTTGGGACGGAATCCAAAACTGTTATCTGAGAATGTCGGATCAAAGATCCGTTCCATCACTTGAAGGATCGCTTGTTGGACCAGTCGATCGCACACGGTCGGAACACCAAGTTTTCGTTTCGATCCATCAGGTTTCGGAATTTCCACACGCCTTACGGGCTGTGGCTCGTATGAGCCATTCCTAATCTGTTTGATGAGTTCATCCCTGTTCCGTATAAGGTAAAGAAATAACTCATCAACAGTCATCCCATCACTACCTGCTGATCCCTTATTTGCTCGTACTCGCTTATAAGCTAGATTTAGGTTCATTCGGCTCGTTATTTTCGTGATGAGATCTTGCACACCATCTCTTC